>JAPWUV010000018.1 GCA_028275345.1 bacterium | reverse complement strand
GGCAACACCGCGACGAACAACGGGACGGCAAAAACCGCCCAGCGGAGGTCGGGCGAGATCCGCAGGATGCTCGGTTGAGTCGGGATATTAAGATCCCCCAACGACGGGGCCTTGAGCTCGCGGATTACCTTTTTCGGATCGGAAGTCAGACGGAAATCCCACCAGAACCATCCCATGGGCCTCTCCAACAGCACAACCAGCCGGCTTCCATCGGGAGAGAGCCCGACGCCCCGCCCGCCGTCCGCCAAAAGGCGGGCAACGCTCTTGGTGGGCTCTGCTAAGAAAATCTCGCCATTGGGTTTCAGGATGGCGGCGGTGTCCCGACCTATTTCGACTTCTCCTCCTTCGGCAAGCCTATACTTTTTGACTGATCGCCAATCAAACCGAACCCACACGCCTCTGTTGCGATAGTAGTGACTTTCGCGAACGACGATGGCATCAACCACCACGGCGTCGTTCTTCTGCATGTGGAAGGCGACGATTCGCCCATCTGTTTGGAGCTCCTCTTTGCCGTCCTCACGACGGAGCACCAAATAGCGCGCCACGTCCTGGTCCTTGCAGATGCCAACCACGCGAACTGGCCCGAGCTGGACATGGGACAGGCTCTCGACGCCATCCTCTCGGACATCCCCGACGCTACCCAGGGCCTCGACGAGAAGCCTTTCCTCCCAGATGCCATTGTCCCAATAGAGAACCCGCATCATGCCGCGCAACTCGGGGCCAAAGAGAGCCGTCCCCAGCCAATCGCCAGTCTGCCCGTCGGCTGGGAAGATGGGGATGTAACCCTTCTGATAGACCACGATGATCCTGTCTTTGCCAGGGAAGAACACCTCGACAGGATCCCCCGTTACGGCGTCGATCCTGAAGACCTGGATCTCGCGCTCCATGGGCAACCTCCTTGCCGAAGGGATTGAGGGCTCTGTCCAAGCGGGCAACGCGCCCGCCCGAATTCAAACCCCTCTCCCATCATTCTTACCCAAACCTCGACCCCCGCCATGGGAGGCTCCTCGTACCGAATTGCTCGGCGTGGTCGGGTCCTCACGGGGCAAGCTCGGGATCCGCGAGCGTGATCCGCCCAGCCCGCCGCAGGATGTCGTGCGGAAAAATCCACACGGGCCGCGACCTCCTAGGCGGCCCGAAACCCCAGGCTGATAGGAGACGTCCATGATCGCTTGCGCGGCAAAAGCGAGGATGGCGATTCATCGGGCGGCGTCGGAGGCCGTCTCCGCCGTGCTGAGCCCAGGGACGGCCCTCCAGGCCATGCTGGGGGCCACTGGGATGCCATACTGGCTTTCCGGCCTCTTCTCCTCCGCGATCCCGCTGGCATGGGTTGCGCCGCAGGCCCTGGCCTCCCGCGGGCTGGGGAGGCTGGCGGGAAGCGGCAGGATCCTGGCGCTCCTGCTTCTTCTTGGAGAAGGTTTCTTGGTGTTCCCGCTTCTGGCGCTGGCGCTGGGCGCGGACGCGGGCATGGCGGCCATGCTGGCCGCCGCCTCTCTGGCCGCCTTCAACGCCCTGGATGGGCTGGCCTCTCCCCTGTGGATGGACCTGCTGGCCCGCGTGGCACCCAAGAAGGCACGATCCAGCCTTCTGGGGAAGGCGCAAGCAGTGGGAAGCCTGGGCGGGATCCTGATGGGGATCTGGGCCGCCACACTGATGGGCCGTTGGGGAGCGGTCTGGGGCGGGGCCTTCTCCTTGGCCTCGGCCTGCCTGGCGCTGATCCTGCCCACGCTGGCGCTGGCCAGCCTGAAGGCGTCGTCCGCAATGGACGGCGCGGAGGCCGAAAGGGAACCACTCCCCGCCAGCGTGGATCCAAGCGCCAGGGAGAAAGCCGTCCGCCTGCTGACGGCATGCCGGATGGCGGCGGGGTTTTCCGAGCTGGCGCTGGCGCACTACCCGTCCATCCTGCTGGCCGCCGGGCTCCCTCCGCAGGCGATCGGCGCGGCCTTCGCCTTCCGATCCGCAGGGGCCGCCGCGGGCGGTTTTGCGTTGGGAGCGCTGGCGGGGCGTTTCGGATCCAAGGTTGCTGTGGCCTCTGGAGGCGCTTTGGCCGCGGCGGCCCCGCTTCTGATCGCCCTCTCCGCCGGGACGGGAAGCTGGGAATCGGCCTGGCTGGCGTACGCCTTGCAGGGCGCGCTGGGGACATCCTGGTATGCTGGCTTCTACGCCTACCTGCTGGAGGCCGTCCCCTCCGCGGGAAGGCCCCAGGCAATCGCCCAATACAACGGGATCGTCGGCATGCTGTTCATGGTGCCAGCGATAGGCGGCTTCCTGCTGACCATCCTCCCGCGGGAGGCCGTCCTGGGGGCGGCTTCCTGCCTGGGAGCCGCCAGCCTGGCTTTGGCCATGGCCCTTCCGTGAAGTCATGAGAAGGCCAGATTGGCGATCGCACGCCGTGGCGCGGCAAGAGGCGGCTGAGTGGTCAGTTGGGCCAGAACGGAATCGGGGTCAGCACGTATCCCCAGCGGGGCCGGTAGCCGATGATCTGCTCCAAGGCGCGCACCCCAGTGTCCCAGAGCGCCACCAGCACGCGGGTCTCGCCGGCGATGAGGAGGAAGCCGTCCAGATTGGCGTTCGACGAGCCAGCCTGGTGGAGCTCCTCGTGCACGAAGAACCCGGCCTCGACGAAGCTCGCGCGCCAATCGCTGGCTATCACCAGGCTCTCCAAAAAGGAGGCGGGGGGCTGGACCTCCGGGTGGCGCGGCGGGATGGGCAAGAACGTGCAGAACAACACGCCCCAGTCGTCCTGCATGGCATCCAAGACGACCATCCAGCCGTTGGGATCCGTCCCAACCGCCATCTTGGAAAGTGAGCGCCGCTCGCCGGCCAGCCTGTCCAGCTCGGCATCGAGCCACGGCCAGATCACCCGCAACTTGCCGTGGAGGTCGGCAATGGCCTCGCATGCCTGACGCAGGTCTTCGCGCTCCACGATCAAATGCGTGAAGCGGGCCGCCCAATCCCCCGAAGCGACCTCGGAGAAGAGGACGGCCCCGCCCTCCGCGCGAGCGACCCGCACGCCGTGCGGGAGAAGGCGATCCGGGATCCCCAGAACGCCGCTCGCGTCCGAGAGATCCCGGATCCGCATGGCGGAATCCTCCTCCTTCTCGCCGCTCATCGCTATTCAGACCGCCACTTGGAATTCTCGACAACGTATCGCAGGGTTTCCCAGTCCACGTTGTTGGCAGTGACGATCCAGACAGCGTCCTCGTAGTAGAGGATGGCGGCCCAGAAGTCATACTGCATCCCCGAGAACGTCCCGCGCCCGTGCATGCGGACGGCCAGCAGGGCGGCCTCGCCGCGCTTGGGCTGGTGATCGAACAGCTCAGGCTCGTCCACCTGCACGTCTGTCCAGCCGGCCTTCTCCATGATTGAGCGCATCCCATCGGCCAGCGTGGGAGCGAGGCTGTCCCAGCTACGGCGGATCATCTCCGCCTCCTCCTGGGTCGCGCCGCCCTTCTGGCGGACCACGACGATGATGCCGTTGCCACCCCGCTCGTAGGCGACGGCCTCGGCGGAATCCCGCCCGGCCTCCACAAAAGCGCGCGCCTCGGGAGGGGCCCCGCTCAGGTCCATTCGCTGAATCTCCTCCCGGCTCAGCGCCCGCCAGCCGGGCGGAAAGGCGAAGGAGGCCTTGCCAGAGGGCTCCTCCGCAACGGGGGACGGAGTGGGCGTCGCGCGGCGGACCGGCGTGGGCGTGCGGGCGCGCCGCGTCGGCGTGGGGGACGCCTTCGCCGCGCCCTTGGCCCGCTCGGGGGCGAAGCGGGAGCGGTCCAAGACGGTGCGGAAATCATCCTCGTCCCCAACGCCGATCACGGTGTAGATGCGCCACGGGAAGTGGACGACGCCGATCCAAACGTCCTGGCGTCGCCCCTTCTCAGCGTAGGAGACGCGCATCCTCAGCACGCCGGGCGTGCCCTCCCGATCGGACCATTCCATCTTCTCCAAAGAGACCTCGGACCCTGGCTCTTCCGAGCGGATGCCCTCGGCGATGCGATCAAAGACCTCGCGGTAGGCCTTCTCCTGATCCGCCCGCCAGGCCTCCCGCTCCGACTCGGGGATCTCGCCCAAGATGGCGTCCGAGGCTGTCACCAGCAGGAGACGGTCCTCCCCCCGCGCCGCCGCGAAGACGGCCCGGTCCACCGAGGAGGCCAGAAGGGATCGGGCGGGCTCCCGCATTTTCTCCGCCTCTTGGGAGAGGGCGTCTTGATCCTTCGCGTCCAAGATCCTGTAACCAGCCGGCAAGACGATCTCCGATCCGTCCGACGCCTTAGCCGTCTCCGTGCGCAGGGGCAACGGCAACGCGTTCCCCAGCAAGAAGATGCCCGCCGCGCAGGCGCAGGCGGCCACCAGGAAGGTGGAGATCGTCAAAATCAGAATGACCGAGCGACGCATACGCGCCTCCTGTGAGTGGGATTTTCCCGAATCCGTTTTTCAGCGGCTTGGCGGTTCACGCCGGCTCATGCCCATGGCACAGGCATCCTTTTCGACCTGGCCCTGCCAGGCGTTTGAGCGGCCCTTTCCTCCATTTCCTCGGTCTTCTCCTCAGTTTTTCCCCAGGCCTCCAGCGGATCCCGCGCCGGGAGCTTCTCGGCGACGGCATAGGCGACTCGGAAGCCACCCTCGATGAAGCAGATGGCCAAGACGCCCCGAGCGGAAATGGAGTCCCAAGGCGGATTCGCCGGCGTGTGAATCTCCTCAATCAGCTCCCGCGTGGCCTCGGAATGCTTCTCTAGAAATCCAGCGGCCTTCCGTTCCAGCTCTGCCAGCTTGGTCAGCACGGGCTCTGCGCTGAGGCACTGGATCCTTGCCGTGGAGAACTCGCAGACTGACACCACCTCAATGTCCTCTCCCTTCAGAAGGCTCTGGATCCACTTGGGGTTTTGGAGATCCGCCGCTTGCGAGGCCAGCAGGGACTTGGGAAGCTGGGACGGCTCCAGAGGATCCAGATAGGCCTCCCACTTCTGCCGAATCGAAACGATCTCGGCTGGAGGGGCGAGGGGGATCAGGCCGTCATCCGAATCCAGCACCCATTTCATGTGGGAGCAGTCCGCCAGAGGATTGAGGCGGGTCAGTGCGTCACAGGCGGCCTGCTGTAGCAGGAAGCGGATCAGCTCGGCCCGGCTGAGGGCCACCACGGCGTCGGCGAACCGCAGGAGAAGGCCCGCCTTGTTTTCCAGGCCCTCGACCTTCGTGTCCCTTTCGATGATTGGGATGGCCACTACCCGCCCACTTGGGCCAGTTCGCACAAAGGCGATCAGGTCGCCGTACGCGGTCGCGTGCCATCCGAACAGGCCCAGCCGAAGCATGTCCTCTTGCCGAATCGGCTCCAAGCGGATCGCCTTCATGAGGCCTCCTCTCCCGCAAGAGGTCGCGCGAGGATTTCCTCGCGCGCGAAGGCGAGACGGCTCTGGCTTAGGCCAGGCTCACGCCTCCTCGTTGCCTTCCCGCGGCCAGCGCAAAACGAGATGCTCGCGCGTCTCCGAGACGGCGACGAGCCTCTCCCCGACGTCCCAGATGAAGATCGCCGCGATGGGGGCCCCCGGAGAAGGAATCCCACCAGGATTCTCCAAGGAGAAAGCGATGCCCTCGACGATCTCGGGGGAGAGGCCCTGACTGTCAACCAACTGGCCACTGCGGATGAGCCCCAGCGTCTCTTGGATGTCTTGGCTCATCGCCTCGATCCAAGTCGCGATCTCGCGGTATACAGCCCTGGCACGCTCCTCGGCCTCAATTTGCGCTCGACGCAGGGAAAGCAGGCCGTCGTAAAGGTGAGGGGAGGTCAACGTCAGCTCGTTGATGTCCTTCCCCTTTTCCCTCTTTGTCTGAAGAACCCTCGTCGCCTCTTGGAGGCGCTGGCCCAGATCGAAAGGAACGCCCATCTCCATGGGGGCCCGCGCGCCGAACGTCATGACATGCACGCGTGTTCCACCCGTCTGGTGGCGGACCGTACCCTTGCGTTGCATGAAGAAGCCCGTGATGGCTCCGCCCCAGGTACCAGTCTCGTCGGGGTAGATCCGGACCTTGGAGGCTTTCACCTCGCGCATCAGGGCCTCCAAGTCCCGCTTGAACCCGTCGAGCGCCGACTGGATTTCCCTCCTCGCGGCGTTCGCGGAGGCGTATGCCTGAATTCGGCTTATCGGCAACTTGATGAGGAGCGCCCCGAGGAAGAGGGGATCGTGCCTCCCCTCCTTCGCGCGCAACACGACGGCGGCCCTTTCCTTCTCGCCGATTCCTTGGAAGATCAGAAAGCTCACGGGATACGGCTCGGCTGGCTCCTGCGCCGGCACCCACGCGGCATCGACTCGATAGATTCCGATCTCCGACATGCTCGCCCTCCCTTCAGAGATCGAGAGGTTTGGAGAATCCGCTCCTTCACAACTGGCAGAGGGGAACAACCTGCTGGCCCAAGCTGATCGCGACGAGGGAGTTGGTGGCGTTGAAGAGGGCCGCTGCGATGGTCATGATGATGCCAGAGATCAACGATCCCAGCGCGGACGTCAAGGTGGCGACGGATCCAGTCTGATCCCGGGACGCGGCCACCAAGATGGCCCCCACCAAGATCACGGTGGAGGCGGTCGCCAGCCTCTGGAACAGGTTAGCCTCCCCCTCTTGGTAGCCTCCCCTGTCATATCCGCTCCCATATCCATATCCGTAGCCTCCAGCACCCCTCCGCCTCCCTCCGACAGGCAGGACTTGGGTGAGATACGACAAGGAAGAGGTCACCATGGCGAAGACGTTCCCCAGCCAGAAAGACAGGGTCTTGTAGAAGGCAGACCCCAGCATCACGATCCCGACGACGAGCAAGGTAAGACCGACCAGAACGGCATTGCTCGGGAGAAGCAACATGCCAAACAGGCCGTTCTGGATATTGCAGGGATTTTCCAAGAGCTGGGTGATCAGTGTGGGAAGAGAGACCGCCTGCTCGCCAGGGTTGTACATGAAGAATGCGGCGAAAACCCCATAGACAAAGCGCAACATTGTGCGGACGATTTGATATACAGTGTCCATGGCGAATCCCTCCATCTGCCTGGTTTTCTAAACCGATTTTAGCGGAGGCCAGCATGGCACTCCATGCCTTCTATCCTGTTCCGAAAGTCCTGCCGCCCTCCTGCTTCGGGGAGGGCTGGGCGGAAGGTCACTTAGTCGTGATTCTCCACGGCCCCGCAGGGGCGGGCAAGACAGCGCTGGCCCGCGCCATCGCTGAGGCCTCCGCCGAGCGGGAATGGAAGGTCCCCGTCCCCGATGGAACCTCCACCATCCGTTTCGTCTTCCGTCCCGCGGCGGTCCTCTTGGACGAAGGACGCCTGCACAGCTGGATGGACTCGCAAGGCCGTCTCGTCGGCTGGGTCCGTCTCGCGTTCGGGGAGGCCTCCAACGCGAAGGCGGCGATGACTGCTCTCAGGGACCTGTTGCCGCTCCCCCCTCCCGCCTTCCCCCCAGAGAGGCCGCCAGCCTTGCTGGAGGTGCCGCTCGTCGTGCTGGACTCCGTCAGTCGCTTGACGGATGGGACGCCCCAATACGGCAGGTACCAGGCGCTCATCCACCTCCTCGCCCTGCTGGCCCAGTATCCCGCCGCCGTGTTGCTGGCCATCGCCCGGGAGCGTGAGGGCCCCGAGGGGATCCCGCAACCCTCCGCCCCGCCCAGCCTGCTGGAGCTCGCCCGTCTGATCGTCCGCGTCCAGCGAATCCCGGGCGGCGGAGGGGTATCCCAAATCCGCGTGGTCATCAATCGCCTGCAAGACGCCCGGGTGCCGGCGGCCCCCATCCCGCTAGGGGAGATCTCCCGCGAGGACCTCGCCTTCCGCATCGGAGGTTGCTCCTGGGGCGTCATCTGGAGCGCCCCTCGCGACGCAGGCGCGGGGCTCCCATCCTCCCGCTGAGCTGGGACTGGATGGGGCGGGCTTCTGGAACGCCAGCACATACTCGTGGGCCCTGCACGCGATAAACCGGCGCGGGTAGCCGATCGGCCTCAGGTTGTTGTACTCGTGGCGGCGGTCCCAGATGATCAGGTCCGCCAGCCGCACGCCCATATCGGCCATCATCCTGATGAGATCCGCGTGGAACGGCACAAGGCACGCGCCGACCCGCACGTCGCTCACCACGACAACGAAGAACGCGCCGGGTTTCAGAACGCGAATGACCGCTTGGAAGATCCCCGCGAGCCTCCAGAGAAACTCCCCGTAGTCGTCGGTGTTGCCCAGATCTTCCAAGAGGTCCGAGTATGGACGCGGCGCGCCGCCCAGCATGCTACGCCGCCTCCTCAGGATGTTCCAGTAAGGCGGCGAGGTGACCGCGATGTCCACGGATTCCTCTGGCAAGAACTCGGAGATGCGTGCCGCATCGGCATGAACGATGACCAGCCGTTGCTCGTCGGGGCGGAAGCGGATGGGGACTGGAGGCTCCGCGCCGTTCACCGCTTCCACTCGGATGTCTGGCCGCTCCAGCGGCAGAAGGCCAGCGATTCGGCGGTAAGCCAGCCGGGCGAACTCCGGTGAGATCTCGAACCCAATCCCGCTGAGCCCCAGCCGCCTGGCGGCCAGAAGCGTGGAGTCAGAGCCCAGGAAGGGATCCAGCACCACGCCGGGGCCCGCGTCGAGGTAGCACCCGAGGATCCGCGTAGCCAGGGCGACTGGATAGGGGGCGGGATGCTCCAGATCTAGCTCATCGGCGGCCTTCTGGATGTCGCTCCAGACGCTGACGGCGCGCCGCATCCACTCCTGAGCGCTCCCGATTCGCGGCATCCGCGCCTCCGGCCCGCTTCAGCGGATGCGGTCCTCAAACCTGGCCGCCTCGATGCGGAAACGGGCTGTCCTGCCCTGCTCCTCGGCGGCGTCCCCGGCCTCTTGAAGAAGCCGCTCGTCCCCCTTCACCACCGTGATCCAGTCCGCGCCGACCCGCTCGCGGCGCACCTCGCACCGCGCCCCGCACTTGGCGCACTCCACCACCAGCGCCCGTTCCTTGAGGAGGCCAAAGAGGCCGTGCCTTCCCACCACCTCGTGGCGGGCGGAGGCCAGCCCACCACAGGCGCTGTGGACGAACGTGAGACCAGGTCCGATCACGGGTGCTCCCCGCATTGCTCGCCTCCTCTTGCCAGAAGCTGGATGCCGCTCGGAGTGTGGCGCATCAGATCTCCAGCAGGCGATGCCTCTCTGGCAGGAAATAATCTGGCCAGAGATCTGGGGGGTGTGATCACCACTGGTATCTGTCCCCACTCCGTCGACACCGCCTTGGTCAGATGCGGTGTCAGGCTGTCGACCCTCTCCCCTCAGCGTCTTTTTCGGCCAGCCCAGCTGAGACGCCATCAAATCGACGGCAGGAACTGCCATGGCTGATGGTCATGCGGAGAGATCGACACTAGCTTCTCTCCCCACCGCATCACCACCGCCTTGGTGTTGGGTGGAAACTGGAACCCCAGCAACTCATCGACCCTTTCGGTGGCCTCCCGAACAAAGGGCAGGATGTGGCCCCGGTAGGTCGCCACGCATGCGCCCAAATTGGGCTCGCTGTTGGGCTCGATGCTTTTCGTGCAGAGCGAGACAGTGTACCTCGGCGTCAAGAACACGCCGATCTCAATAGTGAGATCTCCTCGCTGTTGCGCTAGGGTCAGGCAACACGAGCGAAGGAACTTCACTCCCCAACCTGGCAACGCTTCCTCTAAGGAAAGGGCAATGGCCAGCATGTTTTCAAACGGCTCCTCGTCGATGCCCAGATAAGACATGTGGGCCAAGGCTTGGTTGAGCGGCTCCGGTCCCCCTCGGACCTTATCCTTCTCCCTGTCGCCCTCCTCCCCGAAAGCCCACCGAACGCGATCCGGGCCCTCGATCTCCAGGTCGAACTCCCCGATTGAGCAGAAGGGGCGGCTGGCGGCCAGCACGCCAACCAGGATGTTCAGAACATCCTGGATGGCCTCCTCTTTCTCCTTCCCGAGGAAAAAGGGGCCACCGATTCTGACCAGATCGGCTCGGGAATCATGGTGAGGCAGGTGGGCGACCCACCAATCTCCCGCGCGGAGAAGCGGAGTCGCGGACTTCCCGCTGACAGACTCGATGGCGACCTGAAGCAGGCGCTCATACAACGCCAAATTGACCATCTTGCCCTCCTCTCAGTCGGAGTTTCCGAGCAGATTTTAGTCAGGCCTTCATCCCGCAAGCTTCTTCAGCATCTCGAGGGCCTGGCGGGGGGGCAGGGCGACACGGGCGACCGAAATCTGGCTTTCGCCCTCGATGATGGCGGCCCCGGGGGATCGCTCTGGGGATTCCTCAAACACCTTTTTCCCGCCCTCCTCCAAGGCGATCAGGTGTTCCAGTAGCTCCACCACGGACTCCAGATCAACGGAGAAGCGGAACCTGTGGCCGACATTGTCTATATGGACGATCATCCTCGCCCAGGTCCTCCTTTCCCTCGATGACGCGGATGGGTCGTAGACGACCTCGACCCTCAGCAAGAGGGACTTCGCCCAGCGTTGCATGGACAGCCACAGCGGAGAAGCGCCGCCACCATCCCCGATGGAGCCCGCCCAAGCGCTGAAGACGACGCGCGAGGCGGGACCCTCGCTGTCGGTCGTGCGATCGGCCAGATCCAGGGACGGAGCGAAGTCTTCTTTGCCGATCGTGAGGACAAGCAAATCCGGCGGGATAAAGCGGCGCTCGCACCGGATGTGCTCCGGCGGGAGGCGGAACCCATAGCGACGCCCGCCGCCCTCCAGCGGATGCCCAACCAGCGCATACGTCTCGCCCCTCTTCAGGCAAGATGGGCTCTCGCATTGGAAGAGGGCGATCGGAGAATCCTGCTTCAGGGCCGAGTCGACCACGATGTCGAACCCACGGGTCCACTCGCTGGCCCGCACCACGGGGAGCGTCGCCAGATCCGAAACGCTGATCTCAAACTTGCCGTCCACCTCGCGGATCATCTCTCGCTTCCCCTCTGGCGGCTTTCCTGCGGAAAATCTTACCAGCCCATCTTCGCCTTGCCCTCCAGCGCCAGTGTGTGATGGGGATGTCTGCGGGGGCCGGGTTGGGGGGAGGATGGGGCTGGTAAGATCTGGACAGCGAGCTTCGAGAAGCGGGGGTGCCATGGATCGCGACGAGAAGACGGGTTATCTTCGAACTCTTCTTGATCATCCCGATTGGACGGGTGATCCTGTGGCTTCTGGATGGGGGACGATAAGCCGCGCCACCTCCAGCGCCCCAGGGATGTGACAGGGCGCGCTGGTGAGCTTGGAAGCCGTCAGCCTGATCCTTGGAGGCAAGGCATGGGAAAGAAGACGCTCGGCGAAACGCGGGTGAGGCGGTTGCTGGACATCGCCCGGGCCACAGGCAGAGAGTGGGCCCTCGTGGTGTCGGTTGTGGATGGGCGGAAGTCCATCTACGCGTCTCCAAACGGACGCCTCACGCACATGCTGGAGCAGTCCACGACCCGCACCAGCCTTGGGCCGTTCGAGGTCACGTGGGAACAAACCGTGTCTCCTGAGCGGGCGGCGGAGATCGTGGGCCGCTGGCATCGACCCCGCTTGATGCCGCTGGACGATTTGGTCATCGCTTTCGTGTTCGACGAGGAAGGCCACGCTATCCCCCTTCGATGGAGGGATGTGACGTGAACGCAACCCTCCCGAGTCCCGCGCGGCCTTTCGCAAGGTCCGCCGCAAGCTCGGGAGTTGGGCGGAGATCCTGCGGGTCCCAACGGCGACGATGGGCGCGCAACGCGATCGCCACTTCCGGCATCCCAAGAAAGTCCTCGGGCAATTCTTCACCCCGCCGCGCCTGGCGGCGTGGATGGTGGAAACGGCCCTCCTCTGGCTCCCCCGCCCTGCCTCGATGCTGGATCCCGCGTGCGGGGATGGTGCCTTTCTGGAGCCAGCGGCCCGCCTCGGGATCCAGGAGGTGGTTGGCGTCGAAATCGACCCCCAAATCCTGGCGGCGGCGCGGGAGCGGCTCGGGGATCTGCCCCAGGTCTCCCTGATCGAGGGAAACGCTCTGCGCCTGGCCCGTGACTTGGAGGGCCGCTTTGACCTGGTGGCCGCCAACCCGCCGTTTTCCTCGAAATATGGCCGCGTGCGGGATCCCCGGCTTTTGGGGCAGTTCGCCTTGGCGGCGGGCCGGCGAGGCGAGGCGATCGAGGCGCTGTTTCTGGAGCTCAGCGTGCGGGCGCTTCGGGAGGGAGGAGTCCTGGCCATTGTGCTCCCCGACGGCCTCTTCTCCAGCCTGCCCAATCAGCGGGTGCGGGAGTGGTTGCTCCAGCAGGTCCGACCGCTGGCCATCGTCGGCCTCTCCCGCAAGTTCTTCCCAGCGAAGACCTGCGTCCTCTTCGCCCGCAAGGGAGGGCCTCCGGAGCGGGTGCGGCTGGCCCACGCGGAGGACGAGGGAGACTTGGATCGCATCGCCGAGGAGATCCGCCGCGGGGACGGACTCCTCCTGCCCCCCGAGGCGCTGGGGAGCTCTTGGAGCCCATCGCATCACCTGGCTCCTCCCCCTCCTCCCGCGCCGTTTCCGATGCTTCCCCTCGGCGATCTCCTGATTGAGATGCGGGGAGGGCGCGCGCCCAAACAGGGCCTCTCGGGATCTGGCGTCCCTCTTCTCTCGGCGAAGGCTGTGGCGCCATGGGGAGTTGACCTCAGCCGGGATGGGCGGAGAATTCCATCTGGCGGGACGACAGGTCGCTCGGGGGCCCAAGCCCGAAAAGGGGATGTGCTGTTCGTCCGCGTCGGCGTGGGGTGCATCGGACGGGCCGCCGTGGTGCTGGACGAGGACGAGGAGGGGGTCGCGGACGATTACCTCTACATCCTCCGGTTTCGGAGGGACAGGATGTTGCCAGAGTTCTTCGCCCTGCTGACGCAGACGGGTTTCTTCCGGCTGGCGTTGCAGAGGATCCAGCGGGGGACCGGGACGGTCACGGTACCGCAACGTCTGTTGCGGACGCTCCTGGTCCCCGTCCCGCCGCTCTCCGTGCAGGCGTCCTTCGCGAAGGCCTACCGCCACCTCCACCAGCGCGCTCGGGAGGGCGGGGTGCCACTGGAAGAAGCCCGGCGCATCGTCGCGCGCCTGGAGGCGCTACTGGGCGGGAACATGGGGGTGGCAACCGCCCACCAGCAGGAAGGCGCTTGCTCGCCTGGGCCTTTGACGTGATGGCTCGATTCGGGTTCGACCCTCAATCTTCCATACCAAGCAGGAGGCAACGAAGTGAGCCCCACCCTGTATCCAGTGGCCTGCTTCATCACTGGCTCTGGCATCTGGCGGGACATCCTGTGGGCGCACCCTCTGGGGCTTCTGCGCCGCGATCCGCCGTTGCCGATCCTCACCTCGGCGCTCCACTTCCTTGACTTCAGAGTTCATCCTCCCGCCCTCGCCCGCTGGCGGAGCCAGCCGCTTCGCGAGCGCTACCGTCCCCACGCCGACTGGCGCGGCGAGCTCTTCGTGGATTCCGGAGGCTTCGCCCTCATCCTGGATCCGCATCTGGATCTCACGCGCTACGGCATCCCGCCCGACCGCCTTCCGGAAGGGATCCTGGGCCTGCAACTCGACTGGGGGGCGGACCGCATCGCCTCCCTGGACTGGCCGATCCCGCCAGGCCTGGATCCCGAGGAAGCCCGAAGGCGGCAACGGGAAACCTTGGAGGCCGCATTGCGGACGGGGCGGGCGCTGGCGGAGATGCCGCCGCATCGCCGTCCGCGCTGGCTGGTCCCAGTCCATGGGACGGATCCAGAGGACCTGGCCGCTTTTGTTCGGGAGGTCCTGGGCCGGTTGCGGGCGGAGGGGTTGCTGGATCTCGTGGACGGCGTCGCTGTTGGAAGCCTCGTCCCACGGCGGCGGAAGGGATGGGTAGGAGAGATCCTGGCCTTCGTCCGAGCGGCCCGCCGCGCGTTGCCAGAGGGGATGCGCCTGCACGTGTTTGGCATGAATGGCTCCATCATCCCCTTCCTGATGGCCGAGGGGGCGGACTCCTTCGATGCGGCCTCGTATGTGCAGAACGCCCGACATTTGATCTTCCTTGATCCCCGCTCCCGCCGCGGGATCCCGCTGACAGAGATGGAGAAGTTGCAACGCTATCCCTGCGCCTGCCCAGTCTGCGAGGGACGGTCTCCCCGAGCGGATCTGGAAATCCTGCGGGGGAAACGACTAGGAAGGAAGAGCGCGGTGTATGCAGCCCTGGCGTTGCACAACTTGGAAATGGACCTGGGGCTGTTTGAGGAGGCAGTGGAGGCCCAGCGGGCCGGCAGGCTCCCCGCCTTTCTGGCTGATCTGCCGCGCCGCTTCCCCACCCTGCGCTGGCCGAAGACCTCACCCAAAGCGCTCCCTTCCGTTTTCCCTGTCGTCCGCCCCCATTCCCCAGACGACTACGATTTGCGCCAGCGAGACTGGCAACCCTCCCCCGAAAAGCGAGTCCTGTTGCTTTTGCCTTGTAGCCAGGAGAAGCCCTACACCGCCTCCCGCTCCTTCCGGAGGATTTGGCGGGCGGTGGAGAAGGCCCTGGGGGAGGAGGCGCGGAAGATTCAGGTGGTGTTCGTCTCTGGCCTGTATGGCCCGGTTCCTTTGGAGGAAGCAACGGAGGAGGCGGTGATCTCCTACGACTTCCGCCTGCATCCAGCGGACCGGGAGGGGATCTCTCGGGTGGCGGAGCGATTGGAAGCGTTGTTGCAACGGATGGACGGTGCCTTCCGCTTTCGGGCGGCCTTCTGCCCCTCTCCGGCCTACCGGGAGGCGGTCCAGCGGGGGAGCCGGCAGACGGGGGGTCTGGTCCTCTTCGCATCACGGCGGGACCTTCCGCGCCTGGTCCGCTGGCTACGGAGGGCCGTGCGAGCTTCGTCTGAGCCCAAGGGAAGCCAGAATGGGCGATAGGGCGGCCACCCGCATCATCGGGGGCGCGACCAACAAGGTCCACGGTCGCCGTGCCACCGCTGGATGATCTGGCCAGAAGCAGACGTGCCGTTGTCAACCCCGTTGCAGGTCAATCCCACGCCACGCGGATCTCAGTCAGGTCGCCAGCCACAAACCAGTATGGCTCAGCTGGGTCGAGCCAGAGGCAGAGGTAGAAGCCCTCCCAGCCATTAAGTGGCCTGTAGAAGCGGATCGTGGCGGTGTTCAGGTCGATCTCGGCTTCTTCCGTCGGCAAATGCGCCAGCGTCCTGACAATGTCGGGCAACATCGGCTGGTCATTGACCCCGAGGTAATATCCGTCCTCCACGCGGATCGTGAACGGGCGAAACTCGAGGCCGAGGTCTTTCAGATAGGCCCCCTTCTCGTCGTTTCCAAATAGAACCTCGATCGTTCCCTTCAGCTCAACCAGCGCTTCACCGTTCTTGCCAGTGATCTGCTCGAACCCATCCAGAACGATGCTGATCTCGGGGATCAGGTCCTCTGCTTGGGAAAGGTACGGAGCCTGGCCCTGAGCGTTGAGAGCGTCGAGAACGGCTTGAATGCGCTCAACACAACCCGCCTTGACGGATTTCTTGAGGTACTCGGCCAGCTCGTCGCGCGTCATCTCCATGTACCCCCGCATGTCCACCTCCTGTCTGCCTGATGCTGGTAGAGCTTGCGATGCGCCCCGCAAACTCTAGTCGTGGCCTTTCTCCGAGCGGGGGAACATCGCCACTTCATAACCACTTCATGCTGATTTCTATCAGATCTCGAGACTTGGGCCCCAACAGCCGGAACGGCTTAAGCTCTTGGCCCAAGAGAAAGCCCTCCCAACCGGTGAGCGGCCTGTAGAAACGAATTTTGGCGATCTTCTTGTGAATCACGGCTTTTTCCGTCGGCAACTCAGCCAGTATCAAGACCAAACTCGGAAGGGACGGCTGGTCCCCCACACCGAGGCGACGTCCGTCCTTCACGCTAATGACAAACGGGCGAAATTCGAGATCGGGGTCTTTCAAGTGGATCCCCCGATCGCTGTCCCCGAGGAGAACTTGGATTTCCCCCACCATCTCGATCGACCTCTCACCGCTCTCGTCGTTGATCTGCTCGAACCCGCTCACGACGACCGTGAACTTGGGGAGCAAGTACGTCGCATGCTTGAGCCAGAAATCATCACCCCGGGTTTTGAGAACAGTGTAGATGCGTTGCATGAAACCCTGCCTGACAGCGCTCTCGATTTGCCAAACCAGCTCGTGGCGTGTCCACTTGAGCCTTGGCATGTCTGCCTCCCGTCTGCTTGGTGAAAACCAGATCCATCGAGACATTCTAGCCCCTACGATCATCGCCAGCCGCCACCGCCTCTTGCGCTCTGGGCGTTTCGGGCAAACCGGAGCGGCCCAAAAAGAGAAGCGGACGGCCAAGGAAGGCCCGCCGGGATGGCAAGTCCCAGGTATTTGAGGGCCGCCCGCTCCCAGGCGGCGGGAGTCTTGGCCCGCACCACCAGCAAATCGGGGTGGATTTCGACCTGGGGTCGGTCCCCGGCCACATCCTTCTCGGGCACGTAGATGTGCGCCCGCATGTTCTTGAGGCCGGTCCGATGCAGGAATTGCAACAGATAGGAATTCCCCAGAAGCCGAAGTTCAAAGGAGAAGGAAGCCTGTCGGAGGCCCTGTTCCTGCATCTTCTGGAAGGCGGCTGACAGATCGCGAATGAACAGCTCCAGTCCGCTGGGGCTCCAGGAGATCCTCCCCAACTGCCCGACGAAGAGATGGCGCGCCTCCGCGTCGGGCCCTTCGAGCGGCTGGCCGACACGCAACAGCAACGGTGCCGTTTCGGTCTCGAGGATGATCTCTCCGCGGGATCGGTGCAGGATGCGGAGGCCTGGGAACCGCTCCCAGAGGACCTCAAGGGCCTTTCCCAGGACCTCGCTTTCGGAGAGGCGCTCTGGAATTTGGAAATCGGCACCTACAGTTGCGGTCACGCGGCCTAGATAAAGCCGCAACCGAATCCGGCGAACGAGGAAGAAGAAGGAATCCGCCTCCCGATACAGGGCAAGGCCGAGCAACGGAAGGAAAGGAATGAGAAAGGAGATCAGATCGGGACCAGGCGAGCCCCGATGGGCCATCACGTAGATGGCATACGCCGCGGCGGAGAGCAGTGGGAGCAATAGCCTGCCGACCATCCCCAGCGCCCGCATGGCTCCCTCCGTTAGCGAGACGTTCCAGCCAGGCCTTGGGAAGCACTCAAGACGAAAAGGCCAGCCTGGTAAAGCTTGGAGAGCTCGGAGCGTTTGTACCGGATGTAATACAGCACCTCCGCGGGTATGAACTCTCCCGTTGCGAAACCATACGTGGCTATTGCGTCCAAACGGATCAGGTCGTCCACACTGATGCCATGTTGCCTCGCCACAGACTTCACCCACATCGCGTACACCGCCGCACGGCGCAGGCGCAGTTTCCGCTCGGCGACTATCGAGATGGCTTTTTCCCAACTGATCTCCCAGAAACTGGTGCCAGCGAGGTCCCCGCCGGTGACGGAAGAGTGGAAGATCCCACCTTCCCAAAAGAGGAGCGCGTTGACCGAATCCTCCAGCGCGTCCAGCTCCATGAGCACGGGTCCGAGCGACGCCGCCTCCTGGGCGACCTTCTCAACGATCTTCTCGGGCGGGAGGGCAAGCCAAGCCGCGAGATGAGTGGGGATGTACTCCAGCTGTATGGTAACGAGCTGATAGTCTGTGGAGACGTTGGCCTGCCGATAACGAGGTGTGCCCACCCGAAAGATTCCAGTCCGCCGTTCTTGAAGCGGCTTCCCTTCGCCCCAGCGAATCTCCTCTGATGGGCGCGGGGGCGCGTCTAAGATGGGATCTGGGACGCGGATCCCCCAGACGCTCCATTCCTTGCCCTCTTGGGCGTGGAGAACCAGTTTCCCCACGACATAGAGGATCCACAACTCCTTGATGCGCTCCCCAATCATGTTCTGCTCGCGACCTGGCATGTCCTCGAGTCCAGAGTATCCACACTCCCAGCAGGCCCAGGCCTCGGTCGCGCCGCCTACAGACATGTTGTGCGTTTCCATCAAGCGTTGCACCCTGAAGGCGAAGGCCGCCGCCATTCGAAGATTCAGGTAAAAATCGAGAACAAGTCGCACCGCTTCTTCAAAGCTTTGCTCCCAAATGCGATCGAGGATGCGGTCCGAGACGAAGCGGAGGGATTTCGGTAGGGGCCAGCCGTAGACGTCCAAGTGGAGCCTAATCGGGTTTTGCCCCTTATTCGATTGTTTGGCCTTCTCGTGAAGAGTCTGGACGAGCTTTTCGGGAGATTGGTGAAGGAATTCCACCAGCCAGGGCATGTCCGCCTCCCGTTTGTGGTTAGGAGTTGCGCGGCTGGATGCGCTCCCGCTCAGACTTGGCGAGGACCAAGTTGCCTCCGGCAGGCCTCCAGGACAAAGAGGCCAGTTTCGTAGAGCTCGAAGAGCTCGGACTCCTTTTCCCCAATGGCACCCCACGCCTCATCGGGCACGCCCCTCCCTTCGGCGAAGCCGAACGTGGCCAGGGCGTCCAAACGGATCCAGAACTCCGGGTTGCGCCGCCGTTTCGCCTTGGCCCTCACAAGCGCCGCGTACACCGCCGCGTGGCGCAGGCGCAGTTTCCACTCAGCGATCAGCTCGGCGGCCTTCTTCTTGTCGACCTCCACAACAGAATTGTGGGCGATAGTCTCGCCAACGATGAAAGCCAGGAAGATGCTCCCCCTCTCAAAGATGAGCGCGCTACGCGGGTCTTTTGGCATGTTTGGCGCGTCCAGTCCCAGAATCGCGCACCCAGCCGGCGAGGCTCCTTTGGCAACCCGCGTGATCCTCTCAACGATCTCATTGGGCAGAAGAGCAAGCCAGGCCGCAAGGTGGGTGACGAACGATCCGGGTCGGGGCGCATCCACTCGGAGCCTTTTAGCATCCCAGCCACTGGGCGTTTCTCCTGTGCCCCAGCGGATTCCCATCCTCTCCGGTGGGCGTGGGTTCATGCTCAGAACAGATTCGGGAACGCGGATCCTTCCAGCGCCCCGCCTCTTGCCTTCTTGGGCTTCGAGGACCTGCCGCCCCACGTTGTAGAGGATTCGGAGCTCTTGGATGCGATTCTGAATCATGCTCAACTCGTGGTCGTCCATATCCGAGAGGCCAAGGTATCCGGCCTCCCAGAAGGCCCAGTCTTCGATTGCCTTGTCGACAGCCATGCCGTGCGTCTCCGCGAAGTGCCGAACCCTGAGGGCAAAGGCCGCCGCCATCCGGAGATTCAGATAGAAGTCGAGAGCAATGCCCACCGCGCTTTGGAAATCGATCTCGTGGTCGTTCTCGAGGATGCGGTCCGAGATGAAGTAGAGGGATTTCGGCCCGGGCCAGCCGCCGACATCCAAGCAGAGCTCAATCGGGTCTTGCGCCCCAGCCTGTTGCTGGGCCGCCTCGTGAAGAGCCTGGACGATCTTGCTGGGAGACTGGTGAAGGTGCTCTGCCAGCCAGAACATGGTTGCCTCCTGTTTGCAGTTAGAAGTTGGTGGGTGCGCCCCGCTCAGCCTTGGCGGGGGTCAGGTTGCCTCCGACAAGCCTCCAGCACAAAGAGGCCGGTTTCGTAGAGCCTGAGTAGCTCGGACCTCTTTTCCTCGATGGCGCTCAAGGCCTCGCTGGGCGCATCCTTCTCCTTGGCAAAGCCAAACGTGGCCAGGGCGTCCAAGCGAACCCAGTCCTCCAAGTCGACGCGATACCGCTTCGCGCTGGCCTCCGCCCATGCCGCATACACCGCCGCGCGGCGCAGATGTAGCTTCCGTTCGGTGATCAGCTCGATGGCCCTCTCCTTGCTGATCTCCTCGGCATGATCTCGGTCAACGGTCTTGCCAACGATGGAGGCGTGGAAGATGCTCCCCCGCTCAAAGATGAGCGCGTCGCGCGGGTTTGTTCGCGCATACGGGGCGTCCAATCCCAGAATCACATACCAGTCTGACAAGGCATCTTCGGTGGGCCGTATGATCCTCTTGACGATCTCTTCGGGCGGAAGGCCCAGCCAGAACGCAAGATGGGTGATGACCGCTCGGTTCTCTTTAGACGGGAGTATATTCACCCAGGACCTTTTGTCATCCCACTCCCAAAGCATTTTCCCAGCGCCCCAACGGATTCCCAGCTCCTCCGGCGGGCGAGCGGGCGCGCGCAGGATGGGGTCTGGAACGCGAATCTCCCCAGCGCTCTGCTTCTTGCCTCCTTGGCATTGGAGAATCCACCTTCCCGCCTCATACATGGCCCAGAACGGATCCAAG
>JAPWUV010000002.1 GCA_028275345.1 bacterium | reverse complement strand
CCGTCGTTGGTCCGCAACCCACAAAAGCCTTTCTCCCCCGGCGGAATCTCGCATTCATTGGCGCAAACGCCACAGCGGCGGGCGTGCGGACTTGCCCCTTTCGGGACCGCAGGCGGCAGCCCGAACCCCCGTCGTGATTCCGCGTGCCTCTGCTGGATGAGGGCTAAAGCCTCGCTCGGGCGCTGGAGGATACAATCGCGGCATACCCCAATGCCCGCACTGATGCGCTTCTCCTCGCGCCCGCAGAGCGCGCAGTGCATGGCTCCCCGCCGGGAAGTCCCCTTTGAGCGAGACACAAGTTCCCCCCTCCCGACAGCTGTTGCGGCGCATCCAGCTGCGCCGACACGCGCTCCTGGAACGGGCGTACTGACTACCGCTTGGCGCCGACGCCGATGATCCGATGCTGGAACAGGTACCGCTTGATCTTTCGAGTCGACGTCTTGGGGAATTCTTCCTGGATCAGTTCGAAGCTCTGAATGGCCTTGTAGGCGGGCCATTCACTCGACATAGTCCGGATTTCCTTTCGGATGACCTCCTCGATCTCTTCCTCGGTCAAGCTTTGCTGCCCCCTTTCCTTGGCGAGCTGATCCATGGCCTCGAGATTCGGGTAGACGATGGCGTGGATGTACTCGTCGCCGCGCTCGTTCTGCCGCCCGACGACCAGCACCTCCTGGATGTACGGGCTTTTCAGGAGCTTCTCTTCGAGCTCCTCCGGATACACATTCTTTCCACCCTTGGTGACGATCACATTCTTGGCGCGGCCCGCTATGTAGATGAAGCCATCCTGGTCGATCCAACCGAGATCGCCAGTGTAGAACCATCCGTCCTTCAACACTTTAGCCGTTTCGGCCGGGTTCTTGTAGTATCCGCGCATCACCATCGGGCCGCGGACCACGATCTCGCCGACGCCGTCTTCGTCGGGATTCACGATGCGCACTTCCACACCGCGCACCGGTGGGCCGACGGAGCGCGCCCGGAGTTTGTCGGGCGGGGTCATGGACAAGACGGGGGAGGTCTCCGTGAGCCCGTAGCCCTGGACGAACTGGAAGCCGAGGTAGTTGTACATTTCGACGACGTCGGGGCTAATAGGGGCGCCTCCGGAAACGATGAGACGCAACGACTGCATCCCCGCCTTTTGCCGAAGGCTCTTGAAGAGAACATCTCCTGCGCGCAGACGCAGCGCCTTGAAGGAAAGCCGCGAGATGCCCAGGATGGTCTTGAACATGGCGCGAGTGAGAGCCGGCTTCTTCTGCACCTCCTTCAGGATGCCCTCGATCATCTTCTCGAACAAGAGGGGCACGCCGGGGAAGATGGTCACGCCGGTCTTGGAGATGTCGTCGAGAATGTCCTTGGACTTCAGACTTGAGCCCAGGGTGATGGCCGATCCGACAGCTATCGGCACGATCATGGCAGCCATGGCCGGGAAGGTGTGATGCAGGGGAAGGAGGGCGTAGAATACATCCTGCTCCGTAACCGGGAAGAGTTCCAAACAGGCAGCGCAGTCGGAGCTCAGGTTGCGATGTGTGAGCATCACGCCTTTGGCGAGGCCCGTGGTGCCGGAAGTGAAGATGATCGCAGCTAGGTCGTCGAGATCGCGGCGGGGGAAGGGCACGCTGGCGTAGCGGCCCCGATCGAGGAAGTCCTGGAAGCGCATCACCTTCGGTTCACCACCATTCGGATCGAAAAGGACAATGCCTTCCAAGGAATCGAGCCCCTGCGCGGCCTCGGACACAAGCTCCATGTGCCGGGAGGACGTGAAGATGAGCCTGGATCCCGACTGAGTCAACAAGTGCCTGAGATCCGATGCACCCAACTGGGGATCCAGAGGGACGGAGATGCCGCCAGCCCGCTGGATGCCGAAGTATACCGCAATCCATTCCGGTCGGTTTTCCGAAAGGAACGCGATGCGGTCGTCGGGATTGAGCCCCCACTGGATCAGCGCCGTCGCGATCATGTCCACTAGGCGGTCCAGCTCCCGGTAGCTGATGGTGTGGACGCTGTCCTTCTGCCGGACGCAAAGGGCGGGCTTATCGGGATACAGGCGGGCGCTGCGTCTCAGGATCTCCGGAAGCGTCAGCAAATGGTCAAAGTCGAAGGGCGGCACTTCGACGCTCTGCGTAGCCTCCCGCACGGCTGGGGAACGACTGGGCAGAAACTTCGTGACGGACCGCTTCGTCTTCGTTTCCACGGTTTCCTCCCTCCGTTAGAAGGAACCTGAATCTCATTCAGCGCCGCAATTTACCGACCGCCCCGAGCTTTTGCAACTCTTTTTTGCTCGTCGGACAAGATCCTTCCGGGGCGGTTGGGATCCATCGGAATGGGATACCAGCCGTGCGCGCCCGCGGAAAGCGGCTACCTCCAACTCGGGGTGTCTTCAACTTGCTCGCTCCCGTTGGGAAACAGGAGATGCACCTGCGGGGAAGGTGTGTCCCCGCGCCTGAAACGGAAAGCGCCGGGTCCTCGTGCTAGGCCCGGCGCTTGCTCACGGGGATCGGTGGCGGTTGCGACCTCCTCAGAGCAATCCCTGCAAGCTGAGGAACATACCCCGGTAATAGCGCAGAACTCGCAGTGGATCGGGGCTATCGGCGATTTCCGCCAGGCAAAAGCCTGAGAAGCCGCTCTGCCTCAAGAGTTCGAATAGCCGCCGGTAGGGATATTGCTCGTCGTACAAGTCGCGCATATGAACGACGGCGATCCGGTCCTTCACCAGCTTGAAGTTGGTTTCCAGGCCTCCGTCGAGCAAATCCTCGGGGTTGGAGTTCCACGTGATCCACACATTGTCGCACTGGGCGTAGTCGAGAATCTTGCGGACCCTCGGCAAGCGGTTGGTGTCTCGGCCGTGTACCTCGAGACAGATCTTGATGCCGTAGTTGCGCGCGAACTCTCCGCACTCTCGCAGGCTCCGACCGATCTGCTCCAGGGTTTTTTCCTCGGGTATCCCGGCAGGCAAGGCGTTGGGCCTCACCTTGACCTCCATTGCGCCCACGTCGTGCGCAAGGACTACGTATTCCTTCGTGCCCTCGATGTTCCGGCGGACGACCTCCGGCTCAGGAGAATGGAATTCGAAGGTCGTTCCCAAACCTACCAGCCGAACTGGCGAGTCCTGGAATTTCTTACGAACCTCTTCGCGCTGAGCTTTGGACAGGGTGCTTTCCACCCCATGGGCGTGGGTGGTGCGGAGTTCTACGCCCTCGAGTCCGACCTCGGAGCAGTTCCGGATGATGGTGTCGATGTCCCAGTCCTTCGCGATGTTGTAGGTAACGATCCCGAGGCGCAGTTTCCCCTGCGCGGGGGTCTGCGCTTTCCCCTCGCCAGCTTTGGGCCACAAAGAGACCCGCCCCGACGCGCCTACGGCGAGCGCGCCAGCCGAGAGCAAGAATTCTCGCCTGCGCATGGCTCCCTCCTCACGAAAAGGCAAGTCATTCCAGGTTCAAATTCCGCATGTATTCGATGAATTGCTTGGCCGTTCGGGCCAGATTCTCGAGGCTACCGCCTCCCTCCAAGACCTCGCACATTTCGTAGGCAACCCAGCCCTTGTAACCGGCTTTCTTCAGTGCCTTGAAAAAGGTCGCGTAGTCCACGATGCCCGTCCCCATCGGCACGGCTCGCACCACTGGCTCCAGGGGCAAGAAGTTGGTGAGCTGAGCTTCATACCGAAATCGAGGCAGCCGGATGTAGTCGGCCACCGTGGTGTGGACCATGTATGGCGCCATCTTCTGCACCGCCTGGGCGAGCTCCTGGGAAGATAACCCCTGGAGGGTGGGCGTCCAGGCGTCGAAGGCGACCTTGACATTGGGCTCGTTCACTTCTCGGAGAAGCCAGATCATCTCATCGTGGTGATTGGCAATGTCGTGATGATTCTGTATGGCCAAGGTGACCCCGTATTTAGCCGCCTCGCGCGCGGCCAGTTTTAGCCCGCGAACGACAGTCGCGTACTGCTGGTCGTAGGGGATCCCCTCCCGGAGATAGCCGGTGAAGATGCGGAGCTTGTCGGTGCCGAGGTCTGCGGCGAGTTTGGCAAGCTGGCCCACGTAGGCCGCCTGAATCTCGGCCACGGGAATCCCGCCACGATCGATGCCGCCGGTGAAATCGGTGTAGCCGGCCAAGATGCAGAGCTCAAGCCCGAGCTCGTCCAACTTGGCACGGAGCCGAGCTCTGGCCTTGTCGTCGTAGGTCAGGGGTGAAACATGTGGTTCCTTGGCCATGATCATCACGCCGTCAAATCCGAGCGACTTCGCGGTTTCCAGGAACCGGTCGATATCCAGATAGGCCTGTCCCCGCCAGACGCCCGCATAGCTGACGGAATGCAGGGCCAACTTCCACGGAGAGCCTTTCGGCAGAGCCTTGAGAGGAATGAGCAGCGACATAGCCAGCAGCAAAGCTATCCGGCAGATCGCCCGCTGAGCAGTGGATTGCATCTTCGCACCTCCTCTGTTCGTGAGGCTGTCCAAAAGGCGACGGCTTCTTACCCCGCCCGCCAGCGGCCGTTCCAGGTCGGCTCCGTATGCGATCCGTCTTCGCCCCGGGACCGAGGACGGCGCGCCCCGGGCGTACTTCTGGCGGAAGGTACCCAAGTCCCGGCTGGTAGTCAAGACCGTATTCGGAAAATGCTCGGCCTGGCCGGATGCCAGCGGCTTCCGCCGCACGACGCCCTTGGGCAGGCTCGGAAGTTCGCTGCCGGCACCGTGACTGGGTTGGCCTAAGAGCTTGTCCAGGTCGATCGGAATTCGTAACATCAACGGACAGGACCGAGGAGGAGTTGATGCGCGTCGCATTCCAAGGAGAGAAGGGAGCCTACAGCGAGGAGGCCCTGCTCAAGTACCTCGGCCCGGAGGTGGAGCCCGTAGGTTTTCCCACCCTCGATGACGTGGTGGCGGCGGTGATTGCCGACAATGTGGACGCAGGGCTGATGCCGGCGGAAAACTCCGTGGCCGGGACGGTGGGCCGGACGTACGAGCTTCTGATCGAGTATTCCCTTTCGATCCGAGCCGATCTTGTGCACCCGATCCGGCACAATCTGCTGGCGCTGCCGGGCGTTCGGCTGAGCGACTTGCGCCGTGTCTATTCGCATCCACAGGCCCTGGAACAATGCCGCCGATTTCTCACCGCGCACCGGCTGGAACCTGTCCCACAGCTGGATACGGCAGGAAGCGCGCGTCTCGTGGCAGAGCAGGAGCTGAGGGACACGGCAGCCATCGCTTCCAAACGCGCCGCTTCCCTCTACCAACTCCAAATCCTCGCCTACGACATTCAAGACCTCGCAGGGAATGCCACTCGTTTCTTCCTCGTGGGAAAGGAGCCACAGCCAGCGAGCAACGGGCCCGCCAAAGTGTCTCTCGCCTTCTCGGTACCGGATGTGCCGGGCGCTTTGTACCGCGCTCTCGGGGTATTTGCCAAGAGGTCGCTCAACCTGAGCAAGGTGGAGTCAAGACCAGATCGACAGCGCCACTGGAAATACCTGTTCTACCTCGACTACCTTGCCCCGGACCCCAAGTCAGTTCAGGAAGTGCTGGAGGAGCTAAGCTCGCAGACCGAGTTCCTGCGGGTTCTCGGGGTGTATACGACCTGGCAGGCGAGCGACGGTGGAGAGTGACCATCGATCAGGTGGCAAACATCTGGTTATCTGCCCTGGGTCATTGGGGGATACGGTCCTCCGGCTGGTGGCTGTCCGCGTATTGCAGGAAAGAGGGGAGCTGAGCAAAACCCTCTTGCTAGTAGGAACCTTCCCATACCTCCGACTGGCGAGGGTTTTGGTGCCGGGGAGCTTGCTTTCCGACTTCGATGGCCCTCCGTGGTGGGAACTGTTCTCCGGAGGCGCCGGCTGCTCGGAACGGCTCGCCCTCGAATTAAGCGGAGTGCGCAAAGCTCTACTTTGGTTGCCTCAAGACGAGCATGCAGATGAGACATTGCGCCGGGCCGGCGTCAAAGTTAGGATCTGGCGCAGCATCCCGCGCGAGGGCGTTGACGGGGGCCATGTGCTGGAACATCTGTCTGGCGTCTCACGTAAGGAGCTGGAGCCCTTCCCCGAAACGATCTTGCCCCGCCGCGATCCGCAGGCAGAAGGGGCTCGCTTCAGGGCCGTGATTCACCCCGGTGCCGGAAGTCCGGCCAAACGAATCCCCATCGTCTGCTACCGACGCCTTGCCGGCGCTCTCAGGCGAGAAGGGTGGGAAGTGATCTGGCTTGTGGGGCCCGCAGAGGCCGAAGAGCCTGGCGACTTCTCCCCGTGCGACTGGCGCATCCCGGTGGTGGACAGCCCTTCCCTTGAGGAACTGACCGATCTGCTTCGAGGGGCCTCGGTGGCGATCGGAAACGACAGCGGCGTGCTCCACCTCGCGGCCGTATTGGGGATCCCGGTGATTGCGGTTTTCCTGCGGACCGACCCGGAGTTCTGGCATCCGCTGGGTCCTGCCACGTTCGTCCTCGATGCCAGAAACCCTGCCGAGCCCCAGGTCAGATCCTTCCGGTTCCTCACGCCCACGGAGATTGAGCCGTCCGGCGTTCTTCAATTCGTGCTACTGGAGCTCCTCAAGACCCTCGCGGTCAATTTCCCTCCGCGGACCCAGCGGAGCTGAGCGCGGCTTGTCCATGTCCCGGCTTCGAGGCCCCGCCGCTGCGTGCATTTGGCAGCTGTCGATCTCAGCGCAAAAGGAGCATTGGCTGAAGAACGGGGGCACAGTGCGCAGCGCCGCGCGGAGGGAGTCCTCGACTCAGCGGCATTGCGAACGCGCACTTCGCCCCCTGTTTTCCCCTCAGGGCCTGCCGCTGTGCCCGCAAGTGGATAGAGCGGCGTTCTCCATCCACCCTCGCTCAGCCGCGGGCAGCTGGGAATCGCCGGCCAGGTGCAGAAGCGAGAATTGCCCCGCCCCGTGCTCGGTGCAGATTGTGCAATCCGCAGGTAGACTTTCCGGGGCGCGGGGCGAGTTCGCGGGCGGTAGCGGCCCGTTACTCTTCCGCGATCTCTTCGGTGACGCGGCGCAGTTCCCTGGCTTGCTGATAGAACTCGCGCAGGTTCATTCGCTTCAAGAAAACCAGCCCCCGGGTCGCTCGGATCAGCGGACTGGGGTGTTCATAGAAGAAGCTGCGCCCGAGGCATGTCTTGACGATCTGGTACTGCTCAGCCTGGATCTGCTGGGCCAAACCGGAGAAAGGTCCATCGTACTCGTAGCTGGGGAAGCTTGCTTCTTTTTGAGAGGCATAGGCATTGGAGAAGGCGTTCTGCAAGATGGCGAACATGTTCAGGGAAACGGGCACGAATAGGTTTGCCTCGGACGGGTGGAAGCGGTACCAGACATTCCGGTAGCCGATCACCTCGATGTCGGAGCGGCCCGACTCCTTCTCGTACTGTTTCAGGGCCTCGGCGATGGCTTGGAGTACCTTGTAATGGGTGTCGGGACCGCTGGCTTCCGGGTCGAGCGCCACCGTCACCACGTCGGGTTTCACGCGGCGAAGGAGCCGCAGAATTGGAAGCACATCGCGGTCCAACGTAGGTTCTTCCGTGAAGATGTCGCCGGTGTAGAATCCGAGGCGTAGGTGGACGACCGAACTGCTGTCGAACCCGAAGTAGCCCCACAGGCAATCTTCTTCCCACTCGCGAATCATCCCTTTGAGTTGCTGGATGTAGGGCAGGTCTTTCTTGCCCGGATACTGGGTCTCGAAGTAACTGATGAGCTCGTTGATGCGGTGGCGGAGGTTGTCGACATCTTCCTCTTCAAAGACCTCCATCAGATTGCGGAGGAGGCGCCTGGCTTCGCCCTCGTCCCGAACGATTTGCCGATCCGACGCGATGCCATCGAGGTACTGCCAGACGTCGCGGTTCCTGCCCTGCTGGTTCCTCGGATCGAAGTACCCTTCCTGCAGCAGGGGTTCGAATGTTCGTCGCCGTAGGAAGTAGCGGAGTTTCTGCAACAGCGACAAGGCGTAGCGGTTGGTCACTGCGGTGAAGCCCGAGGTCATGCAAGCGAAAACGTGCCGGTTGGAAGCATCGCGGATGTGCCGAACCGCGAACGGGAGGTAGCCAAGCAGGATATCGTCGTGGTGGGGCGCCGTGTGCAGGAAGACGGTGTTGGTGCGGACTCTTGCGCCTTCCGAGAGCTTGGCGCGTAACCGTTCGTCTACCGCCTGTTTGAGACCCTCCACGCCGCTACCGAGCTTGGCCAGAAGGAGAGAGCCGAAGGGATCCTGCCGGAACTGCTCTTCGCGAAGGTCGAGCACCCGTGTCCGGCTTTTCACCGCCAGGTCGATGACGATCTTGTCCACCCATTCGTCAGGGAGCTCTTGAGCAATTTCCAGGTCCCGGAGCTGTCTCTCTTTGAGGAGTTTGGCAGCTCCCCGAGTGACGTAGAAGCGCGCATTGGGTAACTTGTGCAGGGCCGTGGCCGGGTAATGGATGTGCGCGGGTTCCTCCACCGCATCCCGTACAACCTTCGCCTTCGCTTCCCCGGCTGCGAGGATGATGGCGGTGCAATCCGGATTCATGGTGATGGTGGCCAGCCCGATGGTGATCACAAGCCGTTTCCTGGCCACTTCGATCCCGCCCAAGTCCGTGGCGGCTGCCGCCTGGGTCTCGTAGTTTGTGGGGGTCAGTCGGGTCGTGGAGTTGTGGTCTGAACCTCGGACGTTGAAGGCAATATGCCCATCCGGGCCGATCCCGCCGAGGAAAAACCCGATGCCGCCCATGGCCCGGATTTTTTCCTCGTATTCCTGGCACCACTGATCCACCGCCTCCAGGACCTGCTTCTGCAGGCGCTCGAGCGCCGTTTTCGGGTGACGGAAGCGGAGCGTCAGATCAACCTCAGCGTCGGGCCACACGTCCTCCAGCTCGTAACCGGGTGGGAGTCCGATTCGTGAGCAATCGATGAGCAGGGCTTTCTGCGGGTCAAGCCGGAATTTGGAGATGTAGAAGCGATTCACGTAGTAGTAGAAACTGTTGTGCTGCGCTGGGTCGATGGGGTAGAATTCGTCGATCTGGACGAAACGCAGGCTTTTCATCTCCGGACGAACCGACGGATCCAATCCGTACTGCTCCAGCTCGGCTTTGGTTTCGGGCCGATCCCAGGTATTCAGATAGTGCGACACATATTTGATGAAGTACTCCGGCGTTTTGCCCGTCGGCAGGCTAATGACTCCGCCCGGATTCGCTTGGACCCACTCGAGGAATCGCAGTGCCGCCAATTTCCCGAGCAGGGGGAAGTTGTCCACCACGATCACGCCGATCTTCTCGGTGGGCGGATATTGGAGCTTGTACCCACTGCGCTCGAGGAATAGCTCCTCGACCCTGGAGATCGTCTTGCTTTTGGATTTCCCTGCCATTTCGACCCTCGCCACAATCCCGTCCAGTCACCTGCGCTTACAGTTGCCGCGCCCCGCTCGCATGCGGGCGGAGTCGCAAACCGCGCAAATGTACGCAGGAACTCGCAAACGACAAAGGGCCGCGTGCGACGTTTAGCGTTTTGCTCCGAACTACAACGGACCGAGAGGGGAAGGATCTCCCTTCCGTCCCGCTTCTTTAACAGGGTGAGGCGAGTCGGTTGGGCCAGGCCCTGCCGAGAGCGCGACGGACCAGGGGGTTCCTTTCTTCTGACTCAGCTGCGGGACACGCTTGCGGCCCGGCGGTCTTCGTCACCGCAGTACCGCCCAGCCCGGTAGGGACACGGTCGCCTGGTAATTGGAGAAGTTGTACAGGGGATTCCTCGCCGGGCGGTAGACCGTCCCGGGGCGAGGATTGTCATCCTGAGTGTAGATCCACAGCTCGTACGGGTCCCAAACGACGATCTCGTCGCGGGCGTCGCCGGTGATGTCCAATACCGCGTTGCACATTTCCGGGTGGCCATCGTCAGGGAAGGAGACCACCTTGCGTCCCCACCCGTCGAACATCCCGCCTTCCCCGGGATCAGCGGAGAGGAGGAAGTACTCTTGTCCGTCCCCCTTCCAGTTGACGGGCAGGCACATGCTTCCGTGCTGTACGGGTTCGAACTCGCAGATCACGTTGCCTTCCGCGTCGCAAAGGTGCAGGATCCCCTGGTTTCCCCAGAAGTTGATGCTCACGATCTCAAGCCCGGGTAAGTCCGGGCGGAAATTGGCGACGGCTGGATTCTGGACATGACCGAGCCGATGATGTCTCAGGATTTGTCCGGCCAGACTGAAGAGGAGCATGCCCTCGTCGCTGGCGGCGTTGAGGACGACGGGATCCAGGTCCTGGCGCAGGCGAACGATCGCCACACCGTCGGCATGGTCGTGGAGGGAATCGTCGAAGCTCCACAAGACGGCGCCGTCGTCGTCCAGTAGAGAGTAGCCGATGGCAATCTCGTCCCTGCCATCTCCGTCGACATCAGCTGCGTACGGATAGTGGCCGGTATTGCATTGCCGGTGCCACAGGATTTCCAGGCGATCGTTCAACGCCCACACATTCTTGTAGCGGTCTTTGATGAGGATATCTCTCGGATACCCTGTCCCTCGGAGGTCGCAGAAGTAGAGGCAGTCGCCGAGGATCCGGGGGAATCGCGGGTCGGCGTCGGGGGATGCGGGAGTGGGGGCGGTGTATTTCGTCTTTCCGGTTTTTCCTTCGGCAACGATGATCTCCGAGTTCATGCAATAGATGACCTCGTTCTGGCCGTCGCCGTCCAAGTCGTGGATTTGAAAGGCGACGTCGTTCGTCAGGTGATCCTTCCAAGGGTCGGGTTGGCCGATCCTCCAGAGGATGTGGCCCTGCAGGTCGAGGGCCGTGAGGCAGCTGAGCTCGCTGTATTGATCCTTCGGCCCGTGGTGGACGACCTGTCCCACGAGGATGTCCACCTCGCCGTCGCCATTGAGGTCTCCGAACCGCAGGTTCCTTCCGACACCGAAACCTTCCAGCTGGATTTTCCGCCACACCACGGGTTTCGGATTGGCCGCCTGCAGCTTCCTTTCCTCAGCCTGGAGCGCTGCCTTTCTGCGCGCGTATTTGCGCCAGGCCTGCTCAGTCATCGTGACTTGCACATACTCGTACCGAGTCGGCACATCCGCGAGCAATCCAATCCGCCCCCTGGCGTAGCTCGCGTTGGTGGCCTCGAGCACTGGACCTCGCTTGATCCTCGCCTTTATGCGCGCTCCCTCGACCCGGACTTCGATCTGCAACTGTTCCCCAGGCTCGTAGTCGAAGCGAGACGTGGCGAGGATTTGTTCCTTTGGCCTGTGGAAGGATACCTCATGCTGGACCATCTTCAGCACCGCTTCCTTGCCCTGAACGCCAAAGAAGTAGTAGCAGCGGTCATTCCGGTAGCGAAACAGGACTCCGCTCCGGCCGCTATCCGATAGAGGTGCGAAGGAGACGCGCAGGGTGTAGTCTTCCCACAAAGAATCGCCTGTGACCACAATGGGGTGTGTGTACTCCCGGCGGTTTCGGTAGGTCTGGAGCAAGACTTTCCCTCCGTCTTCGCGACCGATGATCCTCCAGGCTCTCTGGGAACCGACGTCTGGGGTGAAGGCGGAGACAGCCCACCCATTCACGGGCGCCGCCTCCGGAAGGTAGTGGTATTCCAGGTGTGCCCCGACAACAGGGAGCAGAGGACCGCTGCGAAAAGCCGAGAAGTCCTCGTCGAGCACGATTTTCTCTCCGGCATGTGGGGCACCCGTGACCAGCAGCCAGAGGAAAGAGCACAAGAATGCGAACTTCCTTCCGCTTGGCATGGTCATTCCTCCCTCTTCTGCGGATGGGGAAGGGACAATGCTCGTTTGGGTCTCGGTGATTATCGCGTTGGAAGGTAACGAATGCGCCGCCAACGGTCCAAGCGGATCTTCGCCGTGACTCCGGAGCTGCCGGAAAGTGAAGCTCGGACCCAACCACCGAAACAGCGGGCACTGGAATACCCGAGCCCGCCACAGGTTGCACACTGGGAGATACCCCGCCAGAAATGAGCCAACCAGTACACGAGCGAAGGTGCGCGGGTGAGGCGCCGCGTTCCGAGAGTGCCGGGTCGGAGGTCCGTCGGGCGAAACGGACCTTGGACCCCCGGGCCTGCCTTCGTTGGGGGGCGTAGTTTAGTGGCTACCAATGGTCAGCAGCTGGGACGGGGTCATGTTTCTTGTCACCGCGGTCCGCTGATTGCATCCCCGACGCCCGGCGCAGGCGAGCGGGCAGTTCGCGGCGTCGTACCCGGAAGGGCAAGTGGCGGGCGTACCAAAGCGAGGCGATCGCGAGCCGGTGATCTTGCGAGGCACTCACCAGGGCCGCGGTCAGCGAGGGGACATCGGAAAAAATGTTCGCGGGGTGGCTTGGGGGATCAAGACCTGCGGTCACTGCCGGAGAAGTCGGCTGGTCGTCATGGGCCTAGCTCCATTTTTCGTCGCTGAGGCGCCGAACCCGCGGCCCTGAATTGCTCGGGCGATCGATGCCAAATCCGGCAAAACGCCTTGCTTTCTTGTGGGCAGTTGGCTAAATTCGGCCCGTCTTTGGAAACCTGGCGGGAGAGATGAATTGCTGACTTCGGTCGTCCGACAATCCAAGAAGCCAATTCGCCAGCGGATGTCCCTCATTACGAGCCTCTCCCGAGGGAACCAATCCACCCCTGTGCATACCGCCGTCAGGTAACTTCCCGTTTTCCAAAGCGCCGAGCGGCGTCAGTTGTTTCTCAAGGTGGAGGAAGGACGATGTGGTGGTACATTCTGGCGGTGATCCTAGTTCTGGCGTGCGCGGCATTCCTTTTCGAATTTCGTTTCCGGCGCCCCGACCAGCTGGTCCTCTACGACGCCCGCGGCCAAGTGCGCGCCAGGACGGGTCGTTTCTACCCGCGGCATTTCAGCTTGTGCCTGCCGTACACGGTGCAGACCATCGTCACCGAGGTCGAAGCGGAGGCGATGGGCCGTCTGGGGCTTCGGGTCCAGGTGTCGGCGACGGTGGGCCCGGATCCCTCCAATCTGCCCCAGCTGATACGAGTGGGTGGCTGGAGCCGCGACGCAGCCGTGCGCGCCTGTAAGGAGCTGGAGCTGGTACTCCACTCCCTTGTCCGTTCCTACACCGAGCGCAAAGAATTGGAAGAGATTCGGTCCGAGGAACTGGGCCAGTGGCTGCGCGCTGGACTCTCGGAGGAGGCTCCCAAGCTGGGACTGGAGCTCATCTCAACCAGCGTCCAGTCCATTGAGCCGCGGGACCGCGAGATCGCTGAGGCGATTCAGCAGCGCGAAGCGGCCCGGATCCGAAAGCAGACGGAAATCGTGAACCAGCAGGCACGTGTGGCCGCCGCCAAGGCGAAGCTCGACGCCGATGAGCGCATCGCCCGATCGGAGCACGAGTTGCAGTTGATCCGGCTGGCTCTCAAGAAAGAAGAGGAGCTGCGAGAGGCCGAGCTGGCCCAGTTCCGCTTACAGCAAGATCTTGAGCAGCGGCGGGCACAGCTCGAATTGGAGCGTCAGGAGATCGAACTCCTGGTACGCAATCCCGAAGTGCTTCTCCTCACACCGCAATTCGCTCGGCTGGCTGAGGCCAGCCAGGGGCTCCGGAACGCCAGGACCATCGTGTCCCTTTCGCCCAATAGTCTGCCCGAAGATTCACCGCTGGCGAAGAATCTGGTGAAGCTACTGGAGAGGGTGCTCAGCCGGGCGACCTCTGCAAGCCCACAGGACGGACAAGGTTGAGCGTTCGGTAGCCTTTGATCGATCCCCCTACTGACAGGCTGATTGTGCGAGGGATATGGAGTGCGCGACGTCTTTCGGCTCAAACCCATTGAGACGGCGGAAGTCTCGGAGATCAGCGAGCTCACCGCGGCCGCTCAAGTGAGGAGGGAGGATCGCGTCAACTTCCACATCGGGAATCCCGTACAGGACCCTCGCCTGCTTTCCGCGTTCCAAAGGTTGGTCCTTGGATTATCCCCGGTCGATGACCGCATTGAGGTTGAAGAATGGGTTCGGGACCAGGCTGAATCGCCGGAGCAGGCCCTTCGAGTACTCTGGTTTCTGGGGCTCGTCGAGAAGAGCGTGGCGTATCTGCCCCGGGGCGGTTTTGGCCGGAAGCAACCGGGCCCGGTGGCGACGAAGGTCCACTCGTTCTTCACGGCAGAGGCCGAAGAGCCTCTCGACTACGATCTCGGCGACAAGTCGGGCAAGAGAGAAATCACGTTCGTCAGTGGGGGAAAGCTGGAGGCGCTCCGCCTGCTGTTCTACGCCCTTTCTCGGCAGCTCGAGGGGATATCCTTCGTCACGTTCGCCTTTGGTTTTGTGCTTTCGGATACCTTGCGGCGGATGCTGCGCGGGCCGTTCGTCCCTCTTCCGGAGGCCGAGGCGGAAGTCACGTCGGCGATTCTGGAACGCCTTCATTCCGCGCCGGATAGGCCGCATTTCCTGTTGCTCGGCAGGATTCCCACGGAGGGGCTGCGCCGGACGCTGCGTCGCGCGTGTCTGGAGGAATCGCTGTTCATCATCGAGGCCAACGGCGCCGCCAATCCCCAGTCCCTGGCAAGGGAGGCAGGCTTGGCCAATCGAGTGCTGCGAATCCTCGACGCAGAGGATTTGCGGCCCGACCTGCGCGGCGTCAGCGTGGCAGTAGTCCTCGGCAGAACGGACTACATTGACGCCATCGAAAAGGCCCATTTCGAATTGAAGGGCACGCCATCGGCGCCCGAGCTGGAATTCCTGGGTTATCTGCTGGAGAAGGGGGGAAACCCGGGCGTCGGGCTTCTCGTCGAACGGGAGCCGAGTGAGTCTAGGAACAGGGCTGCTTGGGACGACGGTTTCCCAGAGCTTCCTCGCTGCGTCCGCGACCTCGCTCGAAGGGTAGCCGAGTCCGGGGCGGGGACGAGCAGGCGCCTGAGGTTCCCCGTGGCCCCAGTCCTTCCGACCCGGCAGTGGCAGTTGACCCTGCCCGCTGGGATGGGGGAGCTGCGTCTGGCTCTCACGACGGGGGAGCTTGTAGATGCCTTTGCCGGCGCAAGTGCGATCGAAATCATCGATCAGCTCTTCGCCCGATATCCGGAGGCGGGCTGGCGTGCCGAGGTTCTGGAGTCCTTTCTCAGCGCCTTCTTGCAAGTTTACCCCTGCTATCAGCCGGAGGCCTGCCAGGTGGTTGGGGGATCCGCACGGACAGCCCTGGGCCTCCTCGGCCGCCACTGCGGCATCGAGGAAGCAGTCGTGCCGGATTTGAGCTGGACCTACCATCACTGCTTCCCTCGCGTCACAGCCGTGCCGCTGACGGACGATTTTCAGCTGGATGTTCCTGGCATCCTCGCGGCTGTGGAGGCGAGGCTATCTGCCGACGAAGGTTGGGCGGAACGGGGCGCGGTGGTGCTCAACTCGCCGCACAACGCCTCGGGCCAGATTTTCCGCCAGGAAGACCTGGAAGAAATCCTCCGGGAGCTCCTGCCCCGAGGCGTGTGGGTGGTGGACGATCTTTCGTACAAAGGAGTCGCGCCGCATCCGGGTTGGTTGAACACGCCATCCCTTCGAGAAATCGCCACCCAGCTTGTGGAGCGCGGGGAGCTCCGGCGCGACCATCTGCGGAAACTTGTCACAGTTCATTCCCTCTCCAAGACGGATTGCCTGGCCGGTGCGCGCTTGGCTGTGGTGGAGGTATTGGATCCCGAGCTGCGAGAGCGCTTCCGAAAGGCGGCGGAGGGTATCCTGCCGAACACCGTTTCGTGCCTTCTCGCATACCTGTTTTACCGAAACGGGGAAAGGGTTCGGGTGTTCTGGGGGCTCCGCAACCGCGTTTTGTGGGAAAGGCTCGAGGCTCTGGATCAGGGCTGTGCCGAAGTGCCGGTCGAGCGAAATCCCTTTGGTGCCAGGCTCGTCAAGCCGGCGGGCGCCATGTATCCCCGGCTGGAGATCCAGAGACTGCCGCGGGGGGTATCGCTGGTGCGGATCGCCACGGCCCTGGCCAGTCGGGGTATTGGGTTGGTTCCACTGTCGGCTTTTGCGAAGACCGCCAAGGGCTGGGAACTCGCTCGTCGATCCTTTCGGCTGACTTTGGGCGGAGACGATCCAGCGCCCGCATTGGCACGCAAGATCCGTCGTGTGCTGATCGATCTCAACCGCATCATCGCGCAGGAGGCGGAGGCATTTCGCAAGCACCAGTTGCCGGGGCCTGTGGTGAGGCCGTCCCGGTCCGAATACGCGCGCCTTTGGACTGCCGAGGTGGATGGGATTCGAGCCGAAGTCGAGGCCAGATCCGTTCAGGCTTTCCGGCACCTGGTACGTCAGCTGCCATCCGTCGGCGCGGAGGCCGAACGCGCATTCGTGGAAGAGTACCTTCCGGAACGGCTCGAATGGGTTCGGCAGCGGCTGCTGGACCGCGCGCGCCTGGCCGATGAGATTGCATGGCTGGCAGAAGCGGAGCGGACACAGCTCCTGGAGCGCTTTGCGAGGGAGATCGAATTTCCGGACCTGGGGGCCCGCCAATTGGAATTCCGGCGCCGGATCTTCGACCGCACGGTGCACCCGACGCAAATGTACGCCCTCGAGGTAGAGCGCAGTGTCAATCGGATGGCCGACGAGTTGCGGCGGAAGGGGCGGATTAGCCCAAGCGTTCGGGATGAGCTCGCTTCCCACCTCGCTGCGGAGTACCTTGGGTTCAACGTGGCGATTCGTTCCCGGGAGGAGGCGTGGGAGCTCATCGTCGACCTCGAGGCTCTGACGGAGGCCGAAGACGCGGCGCTTTTCTGGCACGGGGTTGAACTGCCGCTTGTCCTGTCCTTTTGGGGGGACTGGGATGGGAGCACGCGACCTTCGGGTCAGGGTCATCGGCTCGTGGCCGGTGCTTTGCTGGAGAACGTGAGTCGACTGCGCCGGATGGTGCGGCGCTTGCGCTCGCTCGGAGTGGAGATCGAACTGCCTGCGGAAGTCGAGGTGCAGCTCCAGGGCCTCGAGCGGCGGAATCGCGAGTTTTGGAAACTGCTGGACGAAATCACCCGGCTCACCTCCCAGCTGGAGATGCGCTACCGGAGCATCCTGCCCATCGGCAGTCCGGTTTCCCCTCTGCGCCGTGTCGGCATGAAACTGGGGCTCGCCAAGGATCCCATGACGGCGCTGTGGTTGCACAATGACCGCCTGGAGCGACGGATGCTTCGTCTTCGGTCCCGGCGGCGGGAGAGCTTGAGCGATTACTTCGCGCTCAATTACGAGCTTCACCGCTCGCTACAAGCTCAGCTGGATCGCATCCGGGCGCAACTCAGCCAACGCGCGGTGGCGGAGGAGATCGGCCATTATCGCGGGCTCTTGCGCCGCTTTTTCCTCACGCCGCGCATCCACCAGGGGATGGTCCTGGCGCTGGACCAGTTTGCCGTGGACACCACCGTCCACAACATCATGGAGATCAATTCCCTGGCGGGAAGGTCTGGCTTTCCGGGTTTGGTGCTTGCTCTCCAGGTCAGCATGTCGACCGATCCGGAGGCGGTGATTGTTCTGGACCGAAAGCTCCGGGCGAAGTCGCAGGAACTGGTCCGACGCGACGGCGAGCTGCCTCTTCCTTCCATCTGGATCGTCCCCCTGTTCGAGGATCTGGACACCGTCCGCAATCTCGAGAGCTACCTCGATCGGCTGTGGGAGTACGCGGTTCAGAGCCGACGGATCGGCTGTAGTCCGGCCGATCGGTTTGCGGAGCTCACCTGTGAGCTCTTCGTTGCGGGTTCCGATTTGAGCCAGCAGATCGGCCAGCCGTCCGGTTCTGCGCTGTACAGGGAGGCGAAGTTCCGGGCCACGCGGTGGTTTGCGCAAAAGGGGATTGTCGGGCGCGTTCGGATTAAGCTGGGCAGCGGAGAGCCGGCTCAGAGGCAAGCTGGATATTTCGATCCCGCTGCCGGCCAAAGAGCTGCCGAGACGGACAGCGAAGTGTACGGCCTCCTGTCGCGGCGCTTCAACGAGGTCGAACGGGAGATGCTCCGGCGCGCCACCGAACCCCTGCGAGGAGCCGTGGCAGGGGGTGAGTTCCGGACCTTCCAGAGCAGCCTCTTCGAAAGGCTCCGAATGGTGAGCGCCGAGGAAAGGGCCCAATTCCTTTTCCATATGCGCGAGAGCCAGAGGCGGTATGAAGGTGAGCTTCAGCGGGCGGCATCGTCCCTCTTGGAGACGCGCTTCCGGCAGCGGGAGCGGGGTATTCAGGAGCTGGAGGTTTTGACCCTCGGGAGGAGAGACGAGCATTTCGAACGCTTCCTCGAGCTCCTACCTCAGCATTTCCGGCAAATCCTCTACGGTACGGAGGACGACGTCGTCGGCCTCCACGTGATCTCCTACTTCGTTTCCCGGACGCTTCCGGCTCTGCGAGATCGACCCGTGGTCCGTCCGGGGAGGGAAGCTTTTGGTGGCCGCGAGCAGGAGATCGTGGGGCGCATCATGAGGACTCTTCCTCTGGCGAAACACGGGAGCCTGTTGCGGGCCATTGGGCACAATCGGGCGCAAACGGCCGTGCTCGGCGTGAATCAGCTGACTACGGGCCTGTTTCGCTCTCTCAGGGCCTTCATCGAAGGATTTGAGAATCCGGCGGAAGGATGGCGAGCCGTGGAGGATAGCATCCTGCCTCATCTCCACGTGTACGACATCCTCCACACGCTCCGGATCTACCACGACCTGGACCTTGAGTACGTGCGGCGATTGGAAAACGCCTTCCCGCCGGGTAACTCAGCGCTTCTGGCTTTGCGCGAGGATAACGACGCCATTCGCGAGTTCATACCGGCTCTGCAGCGGGAGTTGCTACGGCGGTGCGGGCTTGAGAGCGATGGCTTCCTCGCGGAGAACGGGGTTCGCCCGGATCTGCTGCCCTTGCTGCGTCCGGAGCTGGCGGTCCTGCTCCAGCCGGATCTTTTCAACACCGATCTCAACGTCCTGCTGGACTTCGTGGGTGGCGTTGTGACGGGGGAGTGGAAGGAGCGGGTCCGCAATCTGCTGGAGAAGCGGGAGAAGGTGCGCAGGTGGCGAGCCCGGATTTGGGAGATCATCGAAACGCCGGTTCGCTCGCAGGTGGAGAGCTTCATCCAGCTCGCCCAGGCCGTTCAGCGCCTTACGGCTGGTTTTCTCCCCACAGAATCGCCGTTTGCGGCCAGCCCAAGCGAGGTGTTGAAGCTGGGAGCACAGATTGCGGGATTGCTGCGGGGGACTGCGGACGACGTCATGCGGCAATTCCTGGTGGCGACCGTGCAGTATCTCACTCAGCTGCCGAGACGTACGGCCGGCGTCCCAATCGAAGTGGTGCGGGCCTTGCACAATGTGGAGCAGATCGTCAAGATCGAGGAGCAGGCCCTAACCGATCGCCAGCAGGCCCTCGTCCGCTTCTACAGCCTTCAGATTGCGCGACTCTGCGGCGAGAACGGCTGATCGGGGGCCGCACGCATTGCCATCGGCGCGAAAGCGCATTCGGGGACGGAATTCTCACCGCGCTCTCTGGAAGAGAGCATTGCTGCGCGCCCTGCCCTCCGCGTGGCCATGGCAAATCTCACTTGGATGTGGGCCGGTCCGCCGCTATTTTTCAGCATGCGTCCAGGGCGTCTCCAGAGCTCTGCCCGCGACGCCGATTTCTCATCCTCAGGTTCAGCGTTAGGAACTATTCCGGCGAGGGAACAGGTGCGGGTATTGCTTTTCGACATCGACGGGACCTTGCTATTCTCTGGGGGAGCGGGAAAGCGGGCCATGACCATGGCCTTCCGCGAGGTGTTCGGTGTGGATGATGGCTTTGCGGGCATTTCCATGTCCGGCAAAACGGACACGCAGATCCTGCGGGAAGCGCTGGCGAAATGGGGCCGGGAGCTCGATGCGGGCTTGGCGGAGCGGTTTCGGCGGAGATACTTCGAGTACCTGCGCGTCACCATGAACGACTCGACTCCCGGGAAACGGCTGGTGCCCGGTGTCTCGGAATTGCTGCGGGAGCTCGATCGGCGGACCGATGCCCTCGTGGGTCTCCTCACCGGGAACTGGCGCGAAAGTGCGTATATCAAGCTCGCCTACTTTGGGCTCGATGGATACTTCCGATTTGGCGCCTTTGCGGACGACTCCGAGGACCGCAATGCCCTGGTGCCATTTGCCATCCAGCGCGCCAGCGAACTCGCTGGGCACCCCTTGAGCCCGGAGGACACTTGGGTCATCGGCGATACCCCGCGTGATGTGGAGTGCGGTTTGGCCCACGGCACCAGGGTGCTCGGCGTCGCGGCGAGTGAGTACGGCGAAGAAACGCTCCTCGCCGCCGGAGCGACGCACGTGGTCAAGGACTTCCGGGACCCACGGCGCATCCTGTCGCTCTTGCTCTCCTGAGGAGATGCTCTGGAGACCGGCGGCTCACCGTGGGCGGGGGAAGCGGGCCCCGTGCGGATTGGGCTGGACGGCTGCTGCTCCTGTGCCTGTAAACGGGTGTGCAAGTCGAGCTTTGGGATCGGGAGCAAGGGGCCGAGTCGCTTTTCGTAAGGAGGTGAGATCGCATGTGGTGGGTCAATCCCAGCGGGGGAACTTTGCCTGCCGGTAGCCGAAACCGGGGGGTGGAGGTGGCAAAGCGTCATTCTCACTTGAGGCTGGCCGCGGCGGACTCTTGGCTCGCGCTTTTGCTCTGCCTGTGCTTGACGGTGGCAAGCAAAGCGCAAATGGCCGTCGATCGCGAAAGGCTGGCTTCCTACCTTCCAGACATACCCGGCTGGAGGTTGGCCGAAGAGCCCGAGTTCTATGACCGTTCGAACTTGTTTGACTACATCGACGGCAACTGCGAACTCTACTACTCCTTCGGATTCAAAGCCGTAGTCAGCGCCCTGTACGAGACGGTCTCCGGAGAAGGGAACACCCTAGTGGTTGATATCTACGACATGGGCAGCCCTTTAGGCGCGTTCGGGATCTACGCCAACATGACGAATCCTTCGCAGGAATTTGCTCCGATCGGGTGTGAGGCGGCCATCTCGGAGTTGCAAGTTCGGCTCTGGAAGGGGCGGTACGAGGTAGAGCTCAACGGCGACGTCGACAGGGAGACATTCCTACGGTTCGCTGAGGCCATCGCTGCGAGGCTACCCGATTGCCAACGTCCGGAAGAGCTGAGTTGGCTTCCGCAGGAAACCTGCGTGCCTCATTCGGCCCAATATCGGCCCGGTGGCATCCTGGGGCAGGCATTTCTGCCTCCGGGCATGGAGGCGCTTTGCCGCCGGGACAGTGTGGTGGTTCGGGTGTCTGTGGCCCGCTGCGCTACCGCAGATTCCGCTGCACAATTCCTGGGACAACTGCGCAAGTTCCGCTCCCAGCAACCCGAGGCCACTGTTCAGGAGGAGATGGGAGTTCTGGTCGTGCGGAGTCCGCAGTCCGCGTACCTCATGGCCAGCAACTGCGGACGCTGGCTGTTCGCCGTCTCGGGCCAGGCCCCGGAATCGACGGTGAGGGCGGTTTTCCTCCGCCTCAGGGAGCATGTGTGTGGCCGTTCCGCGTTGGACGCCGGGCCTTAGGTCAATCCGGGGTTCGACCGGGAAACGAGAAGAGGGAGAAAGCCCTCGCGTTTCGCAAGCGAAAGTGGCCTTGTTCCTGGGTTCCGAGATGGACGGTCCTGCGGTGCGATTTCCTGGAAAGAGAGACTCCAACGGATCCTTCGAGACCCGGTGAGAGGTGGCGAGATGAAAGAGCGACGGTATGCAGCGTGGGTGCTCCTGGCACTTTTTCTCCCGATCCGCAGCTTTGCCGGCGATCTGACGCGCCCGGAGATCGAGCGGAAGATCGATCAGTTGCTTCCCCGGATGACTCTGGAGGAGAAGGTGGGGCAGCTGGTGCAATACAGCTACGGGCGGGTTCCGAATCCGGAGGAGCTGATCCGCCAGGGGATGGTCGGTTCATTCCTGAATGTGCGGGATGTGGAGACGGCCAATCGTCTGCAGGCGATTGCCGTACGGGAGACCCGCTTGGGGATCCCGCTCATCTTCGGGAACGATGTGATCCACGGGTGCCGGACGATCTTCCCCATTCCGCTGGCTGAGGCGGCCACTTGGAACCCGGACCTGGTGCGCAGATGTGCACGCATCGCAGCGCGAGAGGCAGCCAGTCTGGGGACCCACTGGACTTTCGCCCCGATGGTCGACATTGCTCGCGATCCCCGCTGGGGACGGATCGCTGAGGGAGCCGGGGAGGATCCCTTTCTCGGGGCTGCGATGGCCCGAGCCAAGGTGGAGGGCTTCCAGGGCGATGACCTTGCCGACCCCGAGACCATCGCTGCTTGTCCGAAGCATTACGTCGCCTACGGGGCAGCCCTGGGAGGACGTGACTACAACACGGTGGACATTTCCGAATGGGAGCTTCGTGAGACCTACCTGCCGCCGTTTCGCGCTGCCGTAGAGGCTGGTGCGGCTACCATCATGAGCGCCTTCAATGACCTCAATGGCGTGCCCGCCTCTGCCAATCGATTCACGCTGACCCGGATCCTTCGGGAGGAATGGGGATTCGAGGGCTTTGTCGTGAGCGACTGGGATGCCATCGGCGAGCTCGTCAATCATGGCGTGGCGTCTTCCCTGGAGGATGCCGCCTTTCTTGCACTCCGGGCTGGAGTGGACATGGACATGATGGGCTCGGCCTACCATCGCCACCTCGTCGATATGGTTCGCCGAGGGCGGGTCCCCGAGGAGTGGGTCGACCGATCGGTGCGACGCGTTCTCCGGGTCAAGTACCTGCTCGGGCTGTTCGATAGGCCGTTCACGGATCCGAAGCGGCAACAGCGGACGATCCTGGCCAGGGAACATCTCGACACAGCTCTGCAAGAGGCTCGGGAGGCCATCGTCCTTCTGAAGAACGAAGGCGGGCTTCTCCCGCTGCGGAAAGATCTGGCTCGCGTGGCCGTGATTGGACCCCTCGCAGACAACCGGACGGACTTGTTGGGTTCCTGGTCGATGGAAGGGAGGGCGGAGGACGTTATCTCCGTCTTGGACGGGATTCGAGAGAAGATTGGTCCGCAGCGCGTCCTCCATGCACGCGGTTGCGGCATCAAAGATTCCTCCACTACAGGGATCGAGGAGGCGGTAGCGCTGGCAAGGCAGGCGAATGTGGCCATCCTCGTTGTGGGGGAGAGCGCAGATATGAGTGGTGAAGCGGCGAGTCGAGCTTACTTGGATCTCCCGGGCGCGCAGCTTGATCTGGTAAAACGGGTCTGGGCTGCTGGCGTTCCCACCGTGGTCGTGCTGATCAACGGCCGCCCCCTGGCTATCCCGTGGATCGCGGAGCACGTGGGGGCCATTGTGGAGAGCTGGCAGCTTGGCGTCCAGCACGGGAGGGCTGTGGCGGATGTCCTATTCGGCGATTACAATCCGAGCGGCAAACTGCCGGTAACTTTCCCCCGCACCGTGGGTCAAGTCCCGATCTACTACAACCACAAGAATACCGGGCGACCGCCACTGGCGACGGAGAAGTACACTTCGAAATACATTGACGAAGACTGGCAGCCTCTTTACCCCTTCGGCTATGGCCTGAGCTACACAAACTTTCGCTACGAAAACCTTCAGCTGAGCCAGACCAAGTTGCTGCCCTTCGGGAGATTGTTGGTGAGTGCGGATGTGGTCAACATCGGTCCTCGTGCAGGCGAGGAAGTCGTCCAGCTGTATATCCGGGACGTCGTGGCCAGCCGGACCCGCCCGGTCCGCGAGCTTCGGGGCTTCCGGAAGATTTACCTGCGACCGGGAGAGCGCACCACGGTCACCTTCGAATTGGGACCGCATGAGCTGGGTTTCTACAACGGTCAAATGGAGTGGGTTGTCGAGCCGGGGGAGTTCCGCGTGTGGGTTGGGCCCAATTCGGTGGAGGCGCTGGAAGGCCGATTCGAGGTAGTGTCCCCGTAACGGCGGTGGGCAAGGGCTAATGATGAACCACGGTCATTTCCGGGCTTGCTCCCTTCGACTGGACAATTGGCCCGGGAAGAGCTTCTGTGCCGGCTGCAAGATCGCGTCGCCGTTCCCGCGGGCAAGGAACACTCGCAGCGCCTCGCCCGCGGGAACGCTTCGGCAGATGCCTTTCGACGCGGCCCACCAAGATGGCGTGTTCGAATCTATTTAGCCGACAGCAATCGTACCGACGTCGTGGACACCGTCTCGATGGGTATGGTCATTTCCGCTTGACCGCTGAGGGAGATGGTGCCTTCCATCTTCACGGTGCCGTTCAATTGCACCAGTTTCCCGGCGAAGGGATCGAAGTACCATTCGGAGGAAGACGTCCCTTCGCCCTCGAAGGCCAAGGGGGAGCCCATCGTCGGCTCCTGGCCCGAGCCCTCCATGGTGAATTTCGCCTCGCTCTGGCCGAAATAGCAATTCTTCCCCGCGAGCGGCCGCGCCTCGACGAGCTTGTGGGTCGCCTGGCTGATGATCTGCACGTCCATTCCGCTGCGATTCACCGTGGAGGTGTCGGTTTCGCTCCAGGTGCTTCCGAAGGCGGGGGGTTCTCCGGAGAGGCGCACGAAGAGGCTCCGCAGGTTGTCGCTGAGGTCGACGCTCCCCATCCTTCCCAGGCTCAGTTGAATACGTTGGGTGGTGTCGGCCGCGCCCACGCGTTTTCCGGTGGCGCTGATGCGCATCCTCACGTGCTTCCCCAGCAGCTCTTTCACGTCCGGCGTCATCTCGCCCATCGGCGACTTGATGCGAATGGAAAGGGAGTCGACGGAGAAATCGATCAACGCGGACCCGTCGGGGTAAACCTCGTGAGGCACGGCTGTGACGCGCATGCGCGTCGCCGTTTCAGTCTGCATGGACTGCCCCATGGCTTCCATCATTTGCTGGCTGTGGGAATCGACAAGGTAGGTCATGGCGACCCCTTTCTGCCAGCGGTACCTGAGCGTGGTGGGCGCCGCAGCCTTGCGGTGTGCAGCGCATCCAGCTGCCACAAGAAAGGCGATAACCACGCCCGCCGCCAACCTGCTCGTCGTACAGGGTTGCAACCGTGGAACTGTCATGGCTTCCTCCTTCATCGTTGGAGATTCGATCTGCCTACAGTTCTCCTCCCCGGCATCAGCGGAGCATCCAGCTGGCAATCCCCAGGTAGATGCCCGTGCCAATGATATCGGCCAAGGTGGTAATGAGCGGCGTGCTGGCCGTGGCCGGATCCCTCTTGAGCTTCGTGAAAATGAAAGGCAGCAGGATGCCGATCAGGCTCCCGACGATGACATTGACAACCATGGTCAAGACGACTACCGAAGCGATGTGGGTGCTGCCTCCGCGGAAGATCCCCATGAAGGAGATGCCGAGCCCCATCGTCAGCCCCAGAGCGGTTGCGACCAGGAGTTCCCTCCCGAGCAGATAAAGCCAGTCCCGCATTTGAATGGTGCCAAGGGCCATGGCTCGGATCACCAAGGTCGCCGATTGGGAACCAGCGTTTCCAGCCGTGTCCACGAGTACGGGGAGGAAGGAGACCAGGACGACGTACTTCGCAAGGGTTTCCTGGAAGCCCTGGATGATCCCCCCGGTGATCAGATCCATGAGGAGCAAGAAGACAAGCCACACCACCCGGCTTCGATACAGCTTGCTGAGCGGGACTTCCCGGATTCGCGTGATCAGGTCCAGATCCACCGCCGGAGCGTGAATGGCGGAAAGCTTCGTAAAGTCTTCCGTCTGCTCTTCCTGCAAGACATCGACCATGTCGTCTATGGTGACGATGCCAAGGAGCCGGCCCTCTCGGTCGGTCACCGGCAAGGAGACGAGGTCATATTTCTGCATGAGGCGCGCTGCTTCCTCCTGGTCGGCCTCGGCGGGGACAGACACGACGCTGCGGTCCATGATGGACTCGACACGCTCGTACGGCGATGCCAAGATGAACCTCCGGATGGGTACGTCGTCCAGGAGACGGCCGTCGTCGTCGACCACGTAGATCATGTCGATCGTCTCGGCGTCGTGTCCGTTCTTGCGGATGTGCTCGAGCGCCTCCGCGATGGTCCACTCGGGCTTCACGGCGACGAAATCCGGCGTCAGGAGCCTGCCAACACTGTTCTCCGGGAAGGCGAGCAGCTCCAACGCCTCCTGCCTGTCCTCCGGAGTGAGGATCTGCAGGATTCGGTGCGACAACTCCTCGGGCAGTTCCTCCAAGAGCTCGGTACGATCGTCCGGCTTGACCTCCGTGAGAACTGCCTTGACTTCGCTGTCGGGGAGTCTTCCAAGGAGCGACTGTTGAAGTCCGACGTCCAACTTGGCCAGGGTTTCGGATTGGAGCTCCGGCGTCAGCAGGCGGAATAGGGTGAGGGCATCCTCGGGCTCGAGCTCCGTCAGGAGGTCCGCGATTTCGACGGGCTCCCACGAGGAGACGACATCGGACAGGGTCTCCCAGTCCTTCCTGCGAATTGCTTCCTGGATTTCCGGCATGAGAAGCTTGACTACCGGGTTCCACTCCCTCATCCATTCCCTCCCTGGGATTGCAGGAAGACACCGGCCCTACGCTCCATCAAGGCTTGATTCGGCCTCCCGTGTCGCTGACGAAATTTCTCGCACGGGACGGCACGGGAATCCTCGGCTCTTCTTTTCCGCGGGAACGCGCCGCAACGGATCGTCATCTTGGACTTTCCGGGGCACCTGGCCCCCCTCACGTACCGACAATGAGGCTCGGCGAAAGGGCAGATCTCAGCCGATTTCGGCTCACGGCTCGGATTGGGTCGCTTTCTCGGCCACGGGCGGCTGAAAGGGATGGTAGGAGGGGCGGACAGGGCTTTCAGCCACCTTCCATGCGGTAAGATAGACCAGCCGCGTGATTCTCGCCATCTTTTCCGGGATTGCTTTCTCCGGATCATCTGTCGGCTTGTGAAGGTCCTCGTGGTCCAGGCTGTTGAAAAAGAGCACCGGGATCCGCTTGCGGTAGAAAGAGTAGTGGTCCGACTGTCGGAAGTACTGATCGGCCACGGTATTGATTTCCATCCCCACGGCGTTGTTAGCTTCCTGGACCATGGCGAATAGCTCGGGACTCACGGAACTCCCGGCGACCGACACTTGATTGGTGTCGTTACGGGAGATCATGTCGAGATTGATCATGGCGACGGTACTGTCGAGGGGGAAGAGGGGATTGGACGTGTAGTATCGGGATCCAAAGAGCCCCTTCTCTTCGCCCGCGAAGGTGATGAAGAGGAGTGAGCGCTTGGGGTGAACTTTGTTCCTGCCGAAGGCTTTGGCCAGCGTGATCACGCCGGCTGTCCCGGAAGCATTGTCGTCTGCGCCGTTGTAAATGACTGTGTCGTGCCGAACCCCGACGTGGTCATAGTGCGCGCCAATCACAACGAGCTGGTTTTTCAAAACCGCGTCCGAGCCGGGGAGAAGCCCCACGACGTTGCAAACCTGCTGGGCGTCTTGCCGCAAGCTGACCTGGATCCTGACCTTCACGGGAAGGGGGAACGACGAAGGACGAAGCGTCGAGTCAATTGTGCGCTGAACCGTGACAGGGTCCTTTCCGAGGAGGTGGAAAAGGCTATCCAGGACCGGGCGCCCGACGTGGACGCCGACCAGTCGTTCTTCCGATTCTTGAAGCTGAAGCGGGACGGTCTCGCCGACAGAGCGGCGCATCAACGAAGGCCAAACGTTCGGAGGTCGACGGGCCACGTGATGCAGAGGATCGTTGGCCAAGATCAGCCCAATCGCTCCGTGGTCGATCGCGTTCAGCATCTTCTCCAGGGGTTTGCTGTGGTCGGTGGGCTGAGGGCCCAGAAACACGTCCGTGGAGTCGCGCTCCCGAGGCTCATGTGTGAAGGCCAGGACGACTTTGCCTCGCACATCGAGGCCTTGGTAGTCGTCATAACCGTACTCCGGCGCGGTGATGCCGTAGCCCACAAAAACCAGCTCTCCCTCGACCACCCCCGAGGAGGAAATCGAGAGCGGCACGAAGTCCTCTTTGAGAGCGCATTCCCACTGGCCGTGGTCGAACTGGAACGAGAGGCGGTTCGGTTCTCCTAAGTGCGTCCAGCAGACCGAGAAGTGCTGGAAGTAGCTCGAGTCGCGAGGCGGCAGCAGGCCGCTCCTCCGGAACTCCGAGGCAATGTAGGCGGCGGCCTTTTGGAGCTCGGGGCTCGGGGTGTCGCGGCCACGCATGCTGTCGTGGGCAAGCACCGCAAGGTGATGGTAAAGCTCCTCACCCGAGATCCACTCCAGTCCCTCCGACCAGGGCCCCTGCTGCGCCTGCGCGCTGGCCTGGAATGCAATGGCAAATAGGAGGCTGAGGCACAAGGCGACGTACCGCCGCCCTCTTGCCGCCCGCATCCACATGCTCTGCCCTCGAGATCTGGGGCTTTTGGGGCATCTTCGCATCATCTGTCGACCTCCAAATCTACGAAACTGGGAGCAAAAAGCCAGCGAATCCTTGCCGAGTAATACGGAGTCTCGGGAGGTGGGTTTCACTCCGGGGGCAATTTCCCGGCTTGGCCCGGGCCACGGGCCTTCACGACTAGCGCCGGTCACGGGGACGGAGGGGCTCTGAGGGAATCGAACCTTGACTCCCTGGTATCAATTCAGTATATTGATAGCGGTCTTCGGGGCCAGGTGGAAGTCCTGACCGGTGGTGAAAGCCCACGAGTCCGCGGAGGGCGGCGCGGACAGAGCCGGTGAGATTCCGGCGCCGACGGTGAAAGTCCGGACGGGAGAAGACCAGGAGAAGACCCGCCTCTCCCAACGAGATGGAGGCCCCGACTGCGCTCAGGGGCTTTTCTTTTATCATCTGTGGCATACCGGGACGATGCAGCGCGACACGAGAGTCTACCTGCGCAGAGCCCTGCAGTTGGCCGAGAAAGGAAGAGGGTGGGTTTCGCCGAATCCGCTCGTGGGGGCCGTGATCGTGCGGGACGGGCAAATTGTCGGGGAAGGGTACCATGCCGAATTCGGTGGAGCTCATGCGGAGATCGTCGCGCTGCGGCAAGCCGGGGACCGGGCGAGAGATTCGACCCTCTACGTAACCCTTGAACCTTGTTGCCATTACGGCAAGACCCCGCCCTGCACGGATGCGATCATTCGGGCTGGCGTCCGCAAGGTGGTTGTGGCCGGCATCGATCCGAATCCTTTGGTGAATGGCAAAGGCCTGGCCGCACTGAGGCGCGCGGGAATCGAGGTGGAAGTCGTCGATACCATGCCCCGGGCTCAGCGGCTGAACCGCGGCTACTTCCACTGGATACGGACGGGCCTGCCCTTCGTGACGCTGAAAGCGGCCATCACCTTGGATGGAAAGATTGCCACGGTTACTGGAAGCTCCAAGTGGATTACCTCCGAGCCCGCCCGACGTTTGGCTCACCGCCTTCGGGCCGAGCACGATGCCATACTCGTGGGCAGGGGAACCCTGGCGAAGGACGACCCGGAACTCACCGTTCGGCACGTTTCCGGTCCCAATCCCATCCGGATTCTGCTCGATGAGGACCTGGGGGCGGTGGGCGCCAGTCGCGCCGCCCAAGTGGGTCGGGCAGATGGGAAGACCTTGGTCCTCACGGCCGCGGATCCCAAATTGAACGCGGCGGCGCAGGAGCTCGAGCGCGCCGGGATCCGCGTCGAACGCGTTGCCCTGCGCGAAGACGGTCTGTTGGACATGCGGGAGGCCTTTGGCCTCCTGGGGCGCAGGGGGATCACCTCCATCCTCGTGGAGGGGGGAAGCAGGGTGTTCACCTCCTTGCTTTGCGACGGGTTGGTGAATGAGCTCGCGATCTTCCTGGCTCCGAAGATCTGCGGCACAGGGCTGAGCTTGGCCGGCGATCTGGGGATCGAAGAGATGGATGAAGCCATGCGTTTCGTACTGCAGGAGGTGCGACGCGTCGGACCCGATCTCTTCCTGAGGCTGGTGCCGGCAGAGGCGAAGGAGTAGCCATTGTTCACGGGTCTGATCCGCGAGATTGGGGTGATTGAGCAAGTGCGCCCCAAGTCGGGGGGCGCCGAGCTGCAGGTGCGGTGTGAGAAGCTCATGCCGTCGCTTCACAGGGGAGATAGCATTGCGGTCGACGGCGCCTGCCTGACGGTGACGGCTGTCTCCGCGAAAGGCTTCTGCGCTGATGTCGTGGCGGAAACTTGGAGTCGCACGATCATTCGCTGGTACAGGCGCGGCACGAAGGTCAACCTGGAGCCGGCGCTGCGGGTGGGCGAACCGCTGGGCGGCCACCTGGTGCTCGGACACGTGGATGGGGTTGCGGATGTTGTGGAGGTACAGCCTGAGGGCGACGGGAAGACGATCTGGGTTCGGCCTCCTTCGTCTTTGTCCCGGTATATCGCCGAGAAGGGCTCGGTAGCGCTCAATGGTGTGAGCCTGACGGTGGCTGCGATCGAGGGGGAAACTTTCTCCGTAGCTCTCGTACCGTTCACTTTGCGCGAGACGAATCTGGGCGACTTGGTGCCTGGAAGCCGCGCGAATTTGGAAGTGGATGTCTTGGCAAGGTACGTGGAGCGGCTCCTGGGGCGGAAGGTTGGGGAAGAAGGCATCACGCTCAGCCGTCTCGAAGAACTGGGGTTCACTGCCCGGAGCAGCTCGGACTATCGGGGTTCGCCCGCAGAACTGTAAGACGGGCGCAGGGAGAAGCGCCATGCGAGAGAATGGTTTCAATACGATCGAAGAGGCCATCGAAGACATTCGGCAGGGCAAGATCGTGATCGTGGTCGACGACGAGGACCGCGAGAACGAAGGCGATTTTATCATGGCTGCGGAAAAGGTCACGCCGGAGGCCATCAACTTCATGACGAAGTACGGCCGAGGCCTCATATGCGTGGCCATGACACCCGAACGGCTTCGGGAACTGGATCTTCATCCCATGGTCACAGAGAACACGGCCCACATGGGTACGCAGTTTACGGTCAGCGTGGACGCGCGGTACGGAACCACCACCGGCATCTCGGCCTACGACCGGGCGACCACGATTCGCGCCTTGGTCGATCCGCGCACACGGCCGGAAGACCTTGCTCGTCCGGGCCACATTTTCCCCTTGCGGGCGCGCGAAGGCGGTGTCCTGAACCGAGCTGGGCACACGGAGGCCGTGGTGGACCTCTGCAGGCTGGCGGGTCTTTATCCGGCTGGGGTGTTGTGCGAGATTATGGACGAAGACGGGACCATGGCTCGGGTCCCCAAGCTAATGGAGTTGGCGCGCCAGTTCGGGATGAAGATCATCACCGTCCGCGACTTGATCGAATACCGCCGCAGAACCGAAAAGCTCGTCCGCCGCGTCGTGACCACCAATCTTCCCACAGCCTACGGCCACTTCGTCCTCCACCTATACGAGAGCGCTGTGGACGAGCATCACCACATTGCCCTCGTCAAGGGCGACGTCACCACACCGGAGCCCGTGTTGACGCGCGTCCACAGCCAGTGCCTGACAGGGGACGTCTTCGGCTCCCTGCGCTGCGACTGCGGAGAGCAGCTGCACAAGGCGATGCGGATGATCGAGAAAGAAGGGCGGGGCGTGCTCCTCTACATGCGTCAGGAGGGAAGGGGCATCGGTCTCGTGAACAAGCTGCTCGCTTATCGGCTTCAGGACAAGGGGAAGGACACGGTCGAAGCCAATGAGGAGCTCGGTTTCGCAGCGGACTTGCGAGACTACGGCATCGGCGCGCAGATCCTGTACGATCTGGGGGTGCGCAAGATCCGCTTAATGACCAACAACCCACGCAAGATCGTCGGGCTGCAGGGCTACGGTCTCGAGGTCGTGGAGCGGGTCCCCATCGAGGTGCCGCCCAACGAGATCAATCTGCGCTACCTTGAGACGAAGAGGGACAAGCTGGGCCATCTCATTCTCGAAAATGGGATCTCGAAGGATTTGCTGCGCAAGATGACCGACACAGCTGGCTCGACCGCTGACGAAAGCACGCTCGATCGCATTGTCGAGGAGTTGCATCGGGCAAAGTGAACGCGGCCAATTCGGGAGGAGAGAATGCCGAGGGTCTTCGAGGGCGTACTGGATGCGTCGGGTAAGAAGTTCGCCATCGTGGTGAGCCGCTTCAATGAGTTGATCAGCAAGCAGCTGCTGGACGGGGCTCTGGACTGCTTGCGGCGTCATGGAGCCAGAGAAGAGGATATCCACGTCGCCTGGGTGCCAGGGTCCTTCGAAATCCCCTTGGTGGCGCAAGCCTTGGCGGCGTCGCGGCAGTACCAGGCTGTGATCTGCCTCGGGGCTGTGATCCGAGGCGACACCCCACACCATAACTACATCGCGACCGAAGTGACCAAAGGGATCGCTCAGGTCAGCCTGCAGACGGGCATCCCTGTGTCGTACGGAGTCATCACTCCTGATACTCTGGAGCAAGCCCTTGAGCGAGCCGGCACAAAGGCGGGCAACAAGGGTTGGCAGGCTGCGCTGAGCGCCATTGAAATGGCCAATCTGTTGGGCCAGATCGGAGGGCGGTCTTCCTGAGCCGCCGTTGGCGGACCGCGCTTGCCTGTTTCCAATACGTCCCTTTCCGATTGTGCTTCCGGGGAGAACAATGACCCAATGCCTTCCGAGGATCCGGCAAGTTACGGGTTGGACGTTGCTGGTGGTTGCGCTCGCGACCGTGTCTCCGGTCCAGGCCCAGTTCTGGCAATGGCGGTCCTGGACGTCTACGAGGGAGGTGCGGGCCTTGGCCGTGGACTCCGCGGGGATCTGGGCCGCCACATCGGGAGGGCTTGTTCACATCGACGCCTGGAATCTGGACGTCACGAAGTACACCAATGCCGAGGGGCTCCCCGGGAATGACCTACGCGCGGTAGCTCTGGATCGCCGTGGCAATGTCTGGATCGGTCACGGAAATGGCTACCTCAGTGTCCTCCATCCCCGTACAGGGCAGATCCGCGTGATCAAGGACTACAGTGGGTGGGAGATCCACGACCTCGCGGTGAAGGGCGATTCGCTGTATGTCGGATTGAGCTTGGGCGTGAGCCTCTACCTGATGGATCGCGGAGAAGTCAAGGAGACGTACCGGAACCTTGGCAGGAAGTTTCCGGTCGAGATTGCCGCAAGGTCTCTCGCCATCATCCGGGATACTCTCTGGGTATGCACGGACTTCGGGATTGCTTACGTCGATCTCCGTTTTCCCAATTTACAGGCGCCGGACTATTGGCGGAACGCTACCCACACCGAGGGCCTACCCTCGGACACGGTCCACGCCGTTCTTCCATTCCGAGGCGGGATTTACGCGGCGACGCGCTCCGGGCTGGCGCTTCGGGAGGACCAGGGCTGGAGGAACATCGCCTACCGCGGCGAGGAGATCGTAGATCTCGCGGCTTGGCACGATAGCCTCGTGGTTGTCCGAACATGGGCAGTGGATCTTTGGAACGAGAGGCCCCGCCGCCTTGGCGGCGTCGTTGACCGCTGTGTTGGCGCCACGGTCGATCGGCAGGGAAATCTCTGGATAGCATCGCAGGGGGAGGGGATCGCAAGATTGGATCCGGTCCGCAACCAATGGGCCCGTGTCCAACCCAATGAACCCGGCGGCAACAACATCACGGATCTGGCTTTCGACCGGAATGGCGTGCTGTGGTGTACCTCCCGGTCTGGGGTGTTTTCTTTCGATGGCAGATGGTGGCGGCACTACACGGTGCGCTCGGGGCACCTTCCGGTCGACGTGACTTTGTCCGTCGCCGTGGACCATCTGAATCGCAAGTGGATAGGAACGCAAGGTTATGGGCTCGTTGTGTTCAGCGAGACCGACACAGGGATATCCGTGGCCCGCTACACCAACGAAGGCGGCAAGCTGGCTGGGTCGGATACCCCAACCTACGTCATCATCAGCGGAGTGCGGACCGATCCGGCTGGCAATGTGTGGATCCTCAATAAGTTTGCGAACAACGGGAGGGCGGTGGTAGCCGTGACGCCCGCAAACGAATGGGTGTACTTCTCCACATACGATGGCCTGAAGAGCACTCGGGTGATCGCTCTCGCGTTTGATCACCACGGCCGGGTTTGGGTGGGAACGGAGACGGAAGGCGTGTCGGTGATCGACTACGGGCAGAACCTCCTCAGCCGATCGGACGATGACCTCAGCCAAGGCCTCACCGCAGCGGAGGACGGTCTGCAAAGCAACTTGGTCCGGTCCATCGCTGCCGATCGGAACGGGGTCATGTGGATAGGAACCGACCGGGGACTCAACTTTTGGTTCGAAGGCCGTGTGGGAGTCCGTTACGGACTGATCTCGGAGGATATCTACTGCGTTGCGGTGGATCCGCAAGATAACAAGTGGATCGGAGCTGTGGGGGGCGTCACGGTCCTCGACCCCGACGGTTACCCCTTCCGCTATTTCACGACGGACAACAGTGGGCTAGTCTGGGATCATGTGCAGGCCATCGCCTTCAATCCGCAAACTGGGGACGCATTTCTCGGCACGACCAATGGGCTCTCTCAGGTCACGACGCCGTACACGGCGCCCAAGGCGAATTTGAGCGAGGTGGAAGTTTACCCGAACCCGTTTTTCCTGAGCGACCAATCGGCGAAGCTGACCATCGGGAATCTGGCCCGCGAAAGCCAGGTGCGGATCTTCACCAGCGACGGCCAGCTAGTTCGCAACTTCTTGCGCGGGGAAGTACCTGGCGGCAGAGCAATTTGGGATGGCCGCAATGACCGAGGAGAACTGGTGGCATCGGGTGTCTACGTGATTCTGGTCACCACATCTTCCGGAATGAGCGCGGTGAGGAAAGTCGCCGTGCTCAGATAGAGGAGGGTGGGGCTCGCATTTCCCGTGCAGAATCGCTATCTTCGGGTGGCGCCGTCCAAGTACTGAGCGGAGGAGGTTTGCCAATGAGAACGCGCCTCGCGGCCTTCAGTCTCGCGCTGTGGATAGGAGTGGGATCCGCTGCGCCCCAGCCTGCCCGGCCAAAGAATGTGATCCTGTTGATCGGCGACGGGATGGGTGTCGGAGCGCTGATGCAGTTCATTGCCGCCAAGGGCGACAAGGTCCTCACTCGCTTCCCGCGCGGGGCGCTGGTGTTGACGCAGCCGCTGAACGAAGACCGGTGGGTCACCGACTCCGCGGCGGCCGCCACAGCCATGGCTACGGGAGAAAAAACCCTGAACGGCTTGCTCTCGCTGCGGCCGAAGGCCTCCGGTTTCGACACGCTCCGGACGATAGTGGAAGAGGCCGAGGCCCGCGGCAAAGCCACCGGGATCGTGGTCACCTGCCAGGTCACTCATGCGACCCCGGCGGCATTCTACGCCCACGCGAGCCGCTCCCAGGAGGGGGAGATCGCCATTCAACTCTTGGACAGTGGGTTGGACGTGGTCCTCGGCGGAGGAACCTCCTTCTTCCTGCCGGTAGGGGAGGGTGAAGGTAGGCGCGAAGACGGCCGCAACCTGCTGAACGAATTGCGACGGCGCGGCTACCACGTGATCACCGACACCTTGGAGTTCCGACGAGCCGGCGTGCCCTTGCCGGTCCCGGTGATCGGCTTGTTTGCGCCAGTGGCCCTGGCTCCCCCGCCGGAGCGGCGGCCGACGCTGGCGCAAATGGTGGCCAAGGCCATTGCCACACTGCGCACCAATCCGCGCGGATTCTTCCTCATGGTAGAAGGTTCCCAGATCGACTGGGCGGCCCATTCCAATGACGCAGCGCGCGAATTGGAGGAAACGCAAGATTTCGTGGCAGCTGTCGAGGTGGCATTGGACTTCGCAACTGCGGACGGCAACACGTTGGTGATTGTCACGGCTGATCATGACACCGGAGGCCTCGCGGTCACAGGAGGAGATCGTCGGAATCGGCAGGTGGAAGTCCGCTACGTTGGCGGCGAGCATACGGCCAATCCGGCTCCTTTCTTCGCCTTCGGCCCCGGATCAGATCGCTTCCCTGGCATGATGGCGAACGACTTCATCGGTAAGGTGTTGATGGAATTCGTCCGCCAGCAATGAGCTGGCTGAGGTTCCCACGCGATGCTGAGCAAACTGCGCGTGCAAGATTTCGCCGTGATCGACCAGGTAGAAGTGGGCTTCGAGCCTGGGTTAAATATCATCACGGGCGAAACCGGCGCTGGGAAATCCCTTCTGATCGATGCGCTCGGCACCGTGCTGGGCGCGCGCTCCGACACGACGGTGCTCCGAAGCGGAGCCGAAAAGGCTGTGGTGGAGGCGGAATTCACCCTTCCGCCCGCGAGCCCAGTCCGGGCGTTGTTGGAGGAGAATGGGCTGGTTCATCCGGAAGACCCGGACTTCCTTGTGCTGCGCCGGGAAATCTTCGCAAGCGGTCGAAGCCGGGCGTTCGTCAACGATTCCCCGGTGGCCCTTCCCCTGTTGCAGGAGATCGGTGATCTCCTGGTCGATCTCCACGGCCAGCACGAGCATCAGAGCCTCCTCCGGCCTGCGACCCACATACTCTATCTGGACGAATTCGCTTCCCTTGCCGCTCGCGTGGCTGAGTTCGGCCTGCTTTATCGGGAGCATTCGCGGCTGACGAAGGAACTGGCGGAGTTGAACGAGCGCGAACGGGTGCTCCAGGAGAAGCGCGAACTGTTCGAGTTCCAGCTAAAGGAGATCGAGTCCGTCCAACCCACGGTCGAAGAGGAAGCGGAGCTCATCCGGACGGAAAAGATCCTGAGTAACAGTCAGAGGTTGTACGAGTCCACTTCGCTGGCGTACGAGCTGCTGTACGAGCGGGAGGGGAGTGTTGCCGAACTACTGGACAGGGCGGCGAACGAGCTTTCGGCCCTGAGTTCCGTGGACCCGAGCCTCGGGCAGCTTGCCGACGAGCTGGATCAGGCGCGCCTCAGCGTGAGTGAGATCGCCAAAACCCTGCAGAACTACCGGACGCGCGTCGATTCCGATCCTGCGAGGCTCGAGGAAGTTCGGCAGCGACTGGCCCTGTACGCACGGCTGAAGAAGCGCTACGGGCTCACCACGGAGGAAGTCCTGCGCCACCGGGACGAGCTTCGGCGGCAGCTCGGCGAATTCACCAGCCTCCGCGAGCAGATTGAGGAGAAGCAGAAGCAACTGGCGGAGGTGGGCGCGCGCCTGACCACCCTAGCTGTCCAGCTTTCCGAAGCCCGTCGAGAAGCAGCTCGAGGGTTGGAGAAGGCTGTCCAGGAGCAATTGGCGGAGCTTGGAATGCCCCGCGCGCAATTCCAAGTGGTGTTCGGCAGGGAGGAGGATCCAGCCGGTGTGGTCGAGTTGGAAGGGGTTCGGTATCGGACCACGTCTCGTGGCATCGACCAGGTCGAATTCTACCTCTCCACGAACCCGGGGCAGGGGCTCCGTCCCCTCGCCAAGGTCGCTTCCGGAGGCGAGGTGTCCCGAGTCATGCTCGCCCTGAAGTCGGTTCTGGTCCACTGCGATCCGGTCCCGACGATGATCTTCGACGAAGTCGATATGGGCATTTCCGGCCGGATCGCCCAGGTGGTCGGGAACAAGCTGAGTTCCCTTGCGAGGGAGCGCCAAGTGGTATGCATCACGCACCTGCCGCAGATCGCCAGTCACGGGGACAGTCATTTCCTGGTGGAGAAGTTCGACAGCTCGGGCATCACCCGGACGCAGGTCCGGAAGCTGCGGGGACGAGAACGGGAGGAGGCGATCGCCCGCCTGTTGAGCGGCGAGAAGGTTTTGGAGACTCACCTCGAAGCGGCAAGAGCCCTTCTCCGCGAGGCCGGACAAGAAGCGCGGGAGGAATAAAGCGAGAGGCATCAGCAGGATTTTCTGCGTCCGAAGAGAGGAGCGGGTAAGTTGGATAAGATCGTAGTGATCGGCGGGAGGCGCCTGGAGGGGCAGGTAACGATTAGCGGCGCTAAGAACGCTGTGCTGCCCATCATGGCGGCGTGCTTGCTGGCCCACGGGAGATTCCGGATCAAGCGGGTGCCCGAGCTGCGGGACGTGCGTACGATGAGCCACTTGTTGCGCATCATCGGGGCCCGCGTGGACCAGGAGGGCCATGAGCTCAGGATTGATACGACGAATTGTTCCTTCTTCGAAGCCCCGTACGAGCTGGTCAAGACCATGCGCGCCTCGATCTACGTCCTTGGTCCGCTCGTCGCCCGGTACGGGTATGCTCGGGTCTCCTTGCCCGGCGGATGTGCCTGGGGGCCTCGCCCGGTGGATCTCCATATCAAGGGGCTACAAAAGCTCGGTGCGGAGATCGGACTGGAACGGGGCTATATCGTTGCTCGGGCCAAGAAACTCAAAGGGACGACCATCACGCTGGACATCCCCAGCGTCGGCGCCACCGGCAACATCCTGATGGCGGCCGCGCTGGCCGAAGGTACAACGGTGATCGAGAACGCGGCGCGAGAGCCTGAAATCGCCTCCCTCGCCGAGTTTCTGAACGGAATGGGTGCCCAGATCGAAGGCATTGGGACGGACAGGCTTGTGATCCGGGGAGTGCAGGAGCTGCAACCTGCGGATTTCGAAACCATACCGGACCGGATCGAGGCGGGGACGTTTCTCGTAGCTGGGGCGATCACCCAGGGCGATGTGACGGTGAGGCAGGTTGTACCCGACCATCTCCGCAGCGTGCTGGCCAAGCTCACCGATGCCGGAGCGGAAGTTTTCGAGGGCCCGGATTGGGTCCGGGTGAAGTGCGACCGCAGGGTGAAAGCGGTGGATGTGACGACGGCGGTTTATCCCGGCTTCCCGACCGACATGCAGGCACAATGGATGGCGCTCATGTGCATTGCGGAGGGTACCTCGGTGATCGTCGACACGATCTTTGCCGATCGCTTCACGCACGTCGCCGAGTTGCGCCGGCTCGGAGCCGACATCCGCATGGATGGCAATTCCGCGCACGTGGTAGGCGTACCGAAGCTGCAGGGCGCGCCTGTGATGTCCACCGACCTGCGGGCCAGCGCTTCTTTGATCCTTGCCGGCCTTGTGGCGGAGGGTCGGACCGACGTATCCCGGGTGTACCATATCGACCGCGGCTACGAGCGCATTGAGGAGAAACTGAAGGGTTTGGGTGCGGAGATCTGGCGAGAGCAGGAGCCGTGGCCAGAAGCTGTGGTAGGTGTTATGCCACCCGATGAGAGCTGAGCGCCTCTGTCGCCAGGAGGGGTCACAGGGGGGAGTTCTCGCCGGGGCGTGTTTTCAGAGGAGGTGGTCGAGATGAACAACTCGCGCCAGCTGCTGATGAGTTCGTTGGGGAACCTCATTCTGGTCGTCATCGGCCTCTTTCTCGTCTGCGCTGTCCAGAGAGACGCCAGACGTGGAAAGAGCGTGGATGAGGAGACCTACAAGCGCGAACTGATCGAGCTTCTTGGTCTTGATCAAGAATTGGCCCCTGCTCCGGCGGAAACGACGGCGGCGAGTCCGGCGACCGTAGCGGAGGTCCCGGCGACGCAGCCGGAGAAGGCCCCTCAATCGCAGGCGGAGCCGGAGCAGCTCTACGCGCTGCTCCAGCAACTGGAAAGACTCCGTCGAGAGGTGGATGCACGGAGCACCGAGATTGCCCGACTGGAGAAGGAATCCGCCAGTCTTGACTCTGGAATTGTTCGGCTCGCGACTCAATTGGGAGCCGTCGAAGGAAAGGATCTCGGAAGCCTCGATTCCCGGCTCCCTCAACTTGCCACTCGATGGGCAAGCGGCCAGGCGAGGGAGGTTCAACCGCGCGTCGCCCTTGGGCCCAGCACGAGGGATGTGTCCCCTGCTCCCTCGACGGTGATTCGAGTCGGCGTGGCGGAGGGGGTGCAAGCAAGCCGTCCGGTGCCCGAGTTCGAGCGTAGGTACGACGAGGCCTTGCGGCTTTTCCACCAGCGGCAGTATGCGCAAGCTCTGGAGCAATTCCAGTCACTGCTTGCCGAAAACCCGGTTCATCCCCTGGCCGACAATTGTCAGTACTGGATCGGCGAATGTCTGTACGGGCAGAGACGCTATTTGGAAGCCTTTTCGGCCTTTTGCCGGGTGTTCGCCTTCGACGCCACGGACAAGTATGATGACGCGCAGCTGAAGATCGCGCTGTGTCAGATGCGCCTCGGGGACGCGCGGATGGCCCAGCAAGAACTGGAAAATTTTCTGAAGCTGTATCCCCAGAGTGAGTACGTGACCACAGCTCGGGCCTACCTGAGCCGGCTCGCCGTGTAGGCCACGGTTTGACCGGCCTCCGGGAGCAGGAATACGGGGCCCGAATGTGAACTGCGAGGCCAGGATGGTCGAGTTCGTACACCTGCACAATCATTCCCATTACAGCCTTCTCGATGGGGCGTGTCGAATTGAGGATCTCGTGGCCCAATGTGCCAACTACGAGATGCCCGCTTTGGCACTCACGGACCACGGGAACATGTTCGGCGCCATTGAATTCTATCGTGCGGCCCTTAGCGCGGGTATCAAGCCCATTCTCGGGATCGAAACGTACGTCGCTCCTCGTAGCCGTTTCGAGCGCGTGGCGGGCAAGGGCGGGGCGGAGAGCTCATATCACCTGGTTCTGCTCGCGAAGAACGAGAAAGGCTACCGTAACCTGCTGAAACTGGCGACGATCGGCTACCTCGACGGCTATTACTACAAGCCGCGCGTCGATAAGGAGGTGCTCCGCGAGCATTCGGAGGGGCTGATTGCGCTATCGGCGTGCATCAAAGGAGAGATTGCGCAGAAGCTCCTCAAGAACGAGCTGGACGCGGCGCGGCGGGTTGCTCTCGAATATCGGGAGATCTTTGGCGACGACTTTTACTTGGAGATCCAGAATCACGGCTTGCCCCAGGAAGAGCGCATCCTTCCAGCCATCGTAGAGCTTGGCCGTGAGCTGGGTATCAAGGTCGTTGCCACGAACGATATCCACTACCTCAAGCGGGAGCATGCGGAAGCGCACGACGTTCTGTTGTGTCTCCAGACCCAAAAAGACAGAAACGATCCCACTCGGCTGCGCTACGAGACCGATCAGATCTACTTCAAGTCCTACGAGGAGATGCGCGAGGCCTTCCGGGAGTATCCTGAGGCCCTCGCAAACACCCTTGAGGTTGCGAACAAGTGTAACCTCATCCTTGAGCTCGGCCGACCGCTCCTGCCACAATATCAACTTCCGCCGGAAGCCCAGTCTTTGAAGCTGGACGAATATCTCGCCTCGCTGGCACGCGAGGGGTTGCGGGCGCGGTATCCTGTGGTCACACGCGAGCTTGAGCACCGGCTCGAGCACGAGCTGGAGATCATCCGAAAGACGGGGTATGCCGGCTACTTTCTCATCGTGAAGGACTTCGTGGACTTCGCGCGGAGCAATGGGATCCCGGTGGGGCCGGGTCGCGGTTCGGCGGCGGGGAGCCTCGTTTCCTATTGTCTCGGCATCACCAACGTGGACCCAGTGAAGTACGGCCTACTCTTCGAGCGATTCCTGAATCCCGAGCGGGTGACGATGCCGGACATCGACATCGACTTTTGCTACGAGCGCCGCGACGAGGTGATCAACTACGTCAAACGCAAGTACGGGAGCGAGAACGTCGCCCAGATCATCACCTTCGGGACCATGGCGGCCCGAGCGGTGGTTCGCGACGTGGGCCGGGTGCTCGGCTTCCCGTACGCAGAAGTGGATCGGGTCGCCAAGCTGGTGCCTCAGACCCTCGGGATCAAGCTTCGGGAGGCGATTGATCAAGAGCCGCGTTTACGCGAACTAATCGATTCGAGCGAACGGTACAAGAAGCTTTTCGAGATCTCGCTGGTCCTGGAGGGGCTCGCCCGCCATGCATCGACCCACGCCGCAGGGGTGGTCATCACTCCCGATGCTCTCACGAATCACACCCCCCTCTACAAGTCGAAGGAAGGCGAAATCACGACTCAGTATGACATGAAATCGCTCGAGGCCATCGGCCTCCTCAAGATGGACTTCCTCGGTCTCCGCACGCTCACCGTGATCCACGACACTGTGAGGATGCTGGCTGAGAAGGGCACCCATGTTGACATCGACAAGATCCCATTGGATGATCCGGAGACCTTCGAGCTATTCGGCCGCGGCGAGACGGTGGCTGTGTTCCAATTCGAAAGCTCGGGCATGCGGGAGTACTTGAGGAAGCTCAAGCCTCGTTGCCTCGAAGACCTGATCGCGATGAACGCCCTCTATCGCCCCGGCCCCATGGAGATGATCGACGACTTCATCCTGCGGAAGCAGGGGAAGACCCAGATCGAGTACCTCCACCCCAAGCTGGAGCCGATCCTGAAGGAGACCTATGGGGTGATCGTCTACCAAGAGCAGGTGATGAGGATCGCTTCGGAGCTAGCGGGGTTCTCGTTGGGCAAAGCCGATCTACTGCGGCGGGCCATGGGCAAGAAAAAGGCAGAGCTCATGGTCAGCCAGCGGCAGGAGTTTGTGGAAGGTGCTCGGGAACGGGGGATCGCACCCGAGACGGCCGAGGCCATCTTCGACTTGATGGAGCGTTTCGCCCAGTACGGCTTCAATAAGAGCCATGCGGCAGCCTACTCCATCGTGGCGTACCAAACGGCCTACCTCAAGGCCCATTTCCCCGCGGAGTTCATGGCCGCGACGCTCACCAGCGAAATGGCCGATAGCAAGCGCATCGTCACCCTCATCGACGAGTGTCGCCGCATGGGGCTTCGCGTTTTACCTCCGGACGTCAACGAAAGCCATGCCACCTTCACCGTGACGGACCAGGGCATCCGCTTCGGCCTGGCCGCGGTGAAGAACGTGGGCGTTCAGGCGATCAATTCCATCGTGCAGGCGAGGAAAAGGCACGGCCGTTTCCGCACGATCTTCGAGCTCTGCCAGCGGGTGGATCTGCGGCATGTGAACAAGAAAGTGCTGGAAAGCCTCATCCAGGCGGGAGCCATGGACTCCTTGGAAGGCCATCGTGCGCAGCTGATGGCGGCGGTGGATCTCGCTATCCAGTTCGGCCAGAGAATGCAAGGTTCCCGCCTGCTGGAGCAAGCCGATCTCTTCGCCGGCAGTGACGAGGTCGCGGCTACGCTTCAGCCGCGGCTCCCCGACGTGCCGGAGTGGAGCCACGGGGAAACGCTGGCTCGGGAGAAACAGCTGCTGGGTTTCTATGTCTCGGGCCATCCGCTGGAGAAATACGAGCAAGAGGTCCGGGCGTTCTCGACGGTCACCCTGGATTCCCTGGCGGAATTGCCTGACCAGGCGGCAGTGCGGGTGGCTGGCGTAGTCACCGGCGTCAGCGTGCGATCGAGCGATGGCCAGCGACCGTTCGCGTTCTTGAGCCTCGAGGATTTTTCGGGATCTGCTGAGGTCCTCGTGTTTTCCGAGCCTTTGGAGCGCTACCGGGATCTTCTTCGGGAAGAGGCGATGCTATTGGTGAAAGGCAAGGTCAGCCACCGTGAGGAGCAGGATGCTAAGATCATCGCCGAGGAAATCCTGCCGCTCGAGGAAGCCCACCAGCGCCTCACGAAGCGGATCCGTCTGGCCTTTGACCTTCAGGCGACGGACGAAAACTTGGTGGAAAACGTGCGCCGCTTGCTGTCGGAGAATCCCGGGGGATGTCCCGTCATAATTGAGCTGCGGAATACAGGGAATGGTGACTACGTGCTCCGCAGTGTGCGATTCAAAGTGGAACCGTCGTCTTCGCTTTTCCGCTCACTACGCGCGCTACTTGGACAGGATAACGTTCAGTTGGAAGGCTGAGGGATCGCGACCTCCGATGGTGAAATTGAAGGAACTGTGGGAGCTTGGCCTACGCATCGTCCGAGACCACCGACGGTTTTTTGAGGAGTTGGCGGAAGAGGAGCAGATAGCGGGGGAGGTATTTCGAAGTTACTTGGTCTACGCCGCCGCCGTCCCGGCCATCGCTGCCTTCGTGGGGAACGCCATTGTGGGGGACAAGGGAGTGTTGGCACCGGCGGTCCCGGCCTTACTGAGATCAGCCCTTTTCTACGGCCTCATGATCGGCCACGTGTTCTTGGTAGCCGAACTGCTCGCCTATGTGAGCCCATATTTCGAGCTCGAACCCGATTTCAATCGCTCCTTTGCTTTCGTGGCCTACGCTCTCGCGCCAGCCTTCGGAGCGGGTGCTTTTTACTTGTTGCCCGTGCTCCGTCCCTTCTCGCTCGCAGGGCTGTATTCTCTTTACTTGATCTACACCTACTCGCCCCCCGTTTTCCGCGTACGGGACGAGGTGAGTCGCCCTTTTGCCATGGCAGCAGTAGCTCTGACCGTTGCGACCTGGTTTGTGCTTTCGCTTGCCTTTTCGGTGGTAGCCTGGAGTTAGACGGAGGATACTCTTACTTTGGGGGCCAGGAGTCGCGCGGAGGAGGCGCGGCGAAACGTCCCGGAATGGCTTGAAGACTTGCCGAGAAGGGTATCGGGGTTGAGGTCCGGTGGAACGTTTCCAGAAACAGATCGCGTTTGAGCCTCTGGGCTCGAAGGGCCAGGAGGTGCTCTCCCGTTCCAAAGCATTGGTGGTGGGGCTGGGAGGGCTGGGATCCCACGTGGCGGAGATGCTCTGTCGAATGGGGATCGGCGGTCTCAGACTCGTGGACCGGGACTACGTCGACGTGACCAACCTTCATCGGCAGGCGTTGTACACCGAGGAAGACGCCGACCAGGTGAGGCCGAAAGCTCTCGCCCTTCGGGAGCGGCTGAAGTCGATTAACTCGCGCGTCGCAGTTGATGGGAAAGTGTGGCATGTGGATGCCTCCAACGTCACGCGCCTGTTGAAGGGAGTCGACGTCGTAATCGACGGTTCGGACAACCTGTCCCTCCGCTTCCTCCTGAATGAAGCCTGTGTGCGGGCGGGAAAACCGCTCGTGTTCGGTGCGGTGGCGGGGTCTCAAGGATATGCCATGGCGGTGCTTCCGGGCGTCACCGCCTGCTTGCGCTGCCTCTTGTCGCAGAACACGGTTCCGCAGCCGGTGCGCGACACGGGCCTCTACCCGCCCACTGTGCGCGTGACCTCGGCGCTTCAATGCAGCCTCGCTGTGCAAGCGCTGGTGCGGCGGAAACCCGAGAAGGCGTGGGCTGGCCGCCTGCACGTGCTGGACGTGTGGTCCGTGGAAATGGAGGCCATCTCGGTGGCCCGGCGGGTAGGCAGCGATCCTTGTCCCGTCTGCGTCCGAGGTGAATTCGAATGGCTCAGCGCGGAGAAACCCACGGGTCCCCAAGTGATCGTGGATGATGACGTGGTGAACATCCTGCCGGAGCGCAAGGCGGAGGTCGACCTGAATGTGATCCGGGCGCGTTTGCAGCGGGTCCAGCATGTGAAGGCCAACGAGTATCTGGTCTGGGCTCAAATCGGTGACGTGGAGATGGCCGTGTTTCGAGATGGGCGGATGTCCGTCAAGGGTGTCGGCGACTGGTCAGAGGCTGTCCATTTGTACGAGAGGTACCTCGGGGAATAGAGTGGGCGACTGCCACCAGCCTTCTCCGGCGGAACTCTTGCGCCTTTGGGAGCGCTTGAGGGCCGCCCTGCCCGTTGATGCTATTGCGTCACAGCTCTCCATCCCCGTTGCCGAGCTTTCGCGATTGATCGATGCGCTGGACCGGCTTGTGCGCAGGGAATGGGGTCCAGGCACCCGGTGCGTCCTGTTCCTCGATGGGGCTTCTCGGGGGAATCCCGGGCCGAGCGGAATCGGGGTCGTGCTGCGGGACGAGGACAGCGGGCGCGAGTATGAGCTGTCGGAGTACATTGGCAACGTCACCAACAATGTCGCGGAATACACCGCCCTCGTAGCGGGGTTGAAAAAGGCGAAGGAGCTCGGCTACGCGGTGGTGGAGGTGCGTTCGGACAGTGAGCTCCTCGTGAAACAGCTGAAGGGGCAGTATCGGGTCAAGGCTGCCGCGCTGGTCCCACTCTGGCGGGAGGCCAGGGATCTGTTCGCGAGCTTTCGGCACGTGGCCGTTGTGCATATCCCGCGCGAGGCCAATCGCCGCGCGGACCAGCTCTCGAATCTCGCGATCGACGCTGCGATTCGCGGGGAATCAGCGGAAGGAGGTTGAGGCCCGATGGCAAGGACGTTGTTCATTGTCGACATGCTCAAAGACTTCGTGTACGACGATGGGGCTTTGACGTGCGGCAAGCCCGCGCAACAAATCGTCGGATACATCCAGGAACTGGTGCGATCCTTTCGAGATGGCGGGGACAAGATCATCTATATCATGGATGCCCACGAGCCGGACGATCCGGAGTTCGCGCTCTGGCCGAAGCACTGTGTCCGAGGGACCCGCGGAGCGGAGGTGATCGATGAGCTCCGACCCCTTCCCGGGGATCTCCTTGTTCCCAAGACGCGGTACAGCGGGTTTTTCGGCACGAATCTTGAAGCCCTGCTCGCGGAGCTTCGACCGCAAGAGGTGCACGTAGTTGGCGTTTGCACATCGATCTGCGTGCTCTTTACCGTGGCCGATTTGCGCAATCGCGACTACGCCACTTTCGTCCACAGCCGAGGTGTGGCCGACTTCGACCCCGAGGCACACCGCTTCGCTCTGAAACACATGGAGCGTGTGCTCGGTGCCCGCATTCTTTCCTGAGTTGCGTCTCCCTCGGACGGTCCGCGGGTTGACGCTGGGCCTGCCTTTCCGACTGGCCCTTGGCGGGGAGAGATGCTGGATCCCGAGCAGCCGTCGGTTGTCGCGCGAGGGCTACGAGGACGTCTGAGCCAGAGAGGAACTGAGCCGGGCTTGCGGAGGGTACGTTATTGCGGTAGGATCAGGACAATTCCGAGAGGATGAGATGAAGGCTCTGATCACAAGCGGCGGGCGTGGCACGCGGCTGAGACCCCTGACCCACACGCAGAATAAGCACTTGATCCCCATCGCGAACAAGCCTATCCTTTTCTACGCGCTGGAGACGGTGGCGGAGGCCGGAATCAAGGAAGTGGGGATCGTCACGAACCAGGAGGGGAGGGAGGTGAGAGAAGCCGTGGGGGACGGGAGCGCGTGGGGTTTGCGGGTCACGTACATCCCGCAGGAAGCTCCGCTCGGGCTTGCGCACGTGGTCAAGATTTCGCGGGATTTCGTAGGGGATGAGCCCTTCGTCTTCTATCTCGGCGACAACATGGTTGTGGGTGGCATCCGCCGATTCATCAAGGCGTTCTTCCAGGAAAAGTCGAACTGCCATTTGACTCTCGCACGGGTGAAGGATCCCGAGCGCTTCGGAGTCCCGGAAATCCGCGGCAAGCAGATTGTGAGGATCGAAGAGAAGCCAGCGGTGCCGAAGAGTGAGTTCGCGGTGGCAGGCATTTATATCTACGATTCCTCGATCTTCGAGGCCGTGGAGAACATCCGCCCGAGCGACCGGGGGGAGCTGGAAATATCGGACGCGCACCAGTATCTCATTGAGCACGGTTACAAGGTGACGTATTCCGAAATCACGGGTTGGTGGAAGGACACCGGAAAGCCCATCGATCTGCTGGAGGCAAATCGGCTGGTGCTGGAGAACCAAAAGGGGCGCGTGGATGGGTTTGTGGACCACCGGAGTCACCTCGCGGGCAATGTGGTGATCGAAAAGGGCGCGAAGATCGTCAACAGTCATATCCGGGGGCCGGCGATCATTGGGCGCCGGACGGTTGTCGAGAACAGCTACATTGGCCCATTCACGTCTATTGGCGACGATTGCGTGGTACGAAACAGCGAGGTTGAGTTTTCCATCGTCATGAACAAGTGCCAGATCCTCGACGTAGGAATCCGGATCGAGAGTAGCATCCTCGGCTTTGATGTGCAGGTGGTGCACGCGGAAGGGATGCCGCGCACGCATCGGTTCATGATCGGTGACCAAAGCCGGGTGGAGATCGCGTGAAACCCGTCGCGCATGCGCGCAGGACAAGGGTTTCGCCGGCGGGGGCATTCTGCAAGGTCCGAGGTCCCGTCCTGTGGGCTTGGGGGCACGGGTTCCCTATCCGACGGCGGCAATCGTGAGAACACATGCGAGATCAAGCAGAAAGCCGAACGGTGCTGCTGATCACCTACTACTTCCCGCCTCTGGGCATGGGAGGTACCCAGAGGGTGGCGAAGCTCTGCAAGTACCTTCCCGGTTTTGGTTGGCGCCCGATCGTGGTGACCGTCCGCGCGGGCGAGGCCTACTACCGAACGGACGAAACCCTCCTCGGCGATGTGTCGTCGGTGACGGTGCTGCGCACGGGATCGCTCGATCCCTTGACAGTGGCGGGCTACTTCCGGCGACGGGCCTCCGGGGACCACGGGCTCGCGGGAGTCTCGAGGCTTGCCAAGCTCGGATATTTGCTTCTCCCGGACTCGAAAGTCGGGTGGATCCCTTTCGCTGCAAAGGAAGTCCTGCGGCTGCTCCGTAGACGCCGCGCGGATGCTCTTCTGGTCAGCTCCCCGCCCCATTCGGCTCAGTTCCTCGGACTCTGGCTCCGGAGAAGGACGTCGATCCCCTGGGTTGCCGATTTCCGGGACCGATGGTACCGGGGCGAGTTCCAACCGGAGCCTACGCTCCTCCACCGGGCTCTGGATCGCTTGGGGGAGAGGATCGTTGCTCGAACGGCCGACGGAATCGTGTGCGTAACCGACGGCTTGCGACGCCATTTCGAGCAGTTGGGAGCGAGGGGACTCGTGACCTGCATATACAATGGGTATGATCCGGCTGATTTCGCGCAGGCTCAGAAGCGCAAGCTAGTACGCCCCGCGGGTGGGGATCGGATGTGCATCGCCTTCGTGGGGGCGATCACGCAGGTAGCTTGGCCGGGCGAGTTGCTGGAGGCTGTTCGGCAATTGGAACCGGGGGAGCGTAGCCGGATTCGCCTTCTTTTCATCGGGGCGGATCTGACGGGCAAATGGCAGCGCGCCATCGCCGCGCCTGAGCTGGAAGGGGTGGTTGAAAGCCGGGATTACCTGCCCCATCCTGAAGCCGTGAAAGCCATGGCCACAGCTGACGCGCTCTTCCTCCCTGTCTCAGAGAAGGTTTCGATGGCGTACGTGCCGGGCAAACTCTTCGAGTACTTGGCTTCAACTCGACCGATCCTGGCGTCGGTGCCGGATGGGGAAGCGCGCGCGATCCTTGAGAGGGCGGGATGCGTCTGGATTTCTTCCCCCGGGGATCGTCGGGCGCTGCTTGCGAATCTGAGAGGCCTTGTCCATCTTTGGGAAATCGGGGCTCTCCCGGTACGGGAGGAGCGCCGATTTGTCGCCTTCAGCCGCACTGAGCAGGCGCGCGCAATGGCGGCGGTACTGGAGGAGGTCGCACAGCGGGCCCGTCGAAATCGATGAAGACTCGCCTTCAAGCGGGCCCGATTCACCGTCGAGGGGCGCAGACGAATTCAACTGCGGGGAAAGCGGCTGGCTCGTCGTATCGGTAAGTCTCGCGTTCGATTCGCGACGAATCACGGGATCAATCCCGGACGGGATTGCTGGGCTGACTCATGGGAGAAGGTGCATCTCACGGGAAGCGATCAACTGCGGCGGGCTTGTTGGCAGTAGCTTCGGCCTTTGTGCTCTGCAGTTCCGCACTAACGCGGGGCGGAGATCTCCTTTGGCCCACGGATGCGAGTCGGGCCATTTCGTCGAGCTTTGCTGAGTACAGGTCCAATCACTTTCACGCCGGAATTGATATCAAGACCTGGGGCCAAACCGGCTACCGGGTCTTTGCCGTGGCTCCCGGGTACATCTGGAAGGTACGGGTCAGCCCGTTCGGTTATGGCAAAGTAATCTATCAAGTCTTGAACGATGGGGGAATGGCCGTCTACGCCCACCTTTCTCGCTTCGCGCCCGAGATTGAAAGACGGGTTCGGGCTGAGCAGCAGCGCCTGCTGAGGTATTCTGTGACCTTGGAGTTTCGAGCGGGCGAGATTGCCGTACAAGCTGGTGAGCTGATTGCCTATACGGGAGACACCGGTGTGGGTTATCCGCACCTGCACTTCGAACTGCGGGATGCCGCCAATCGTCCGCTGAACCCCATGCTGCGCGGCCTGGTAGTGGCCGATCACGTCGCGCCCCGGGTGAGCTCCGTTGCGTTCGTTCCCGTAGCCCCTTGGTCCCGAGTCGACGGCGATGTGAAAGCCCGGATCTACCGACCGATATCGGTGGGCCCGAATCGCTACCGAATCGCCGAGGTCCCCGCGGTTTGGGGTCCGTTCTACTTGGCGGTCTGCGCGAGCGACGGAACAGATGAGGCGACCAATGCCGTGGGACTGTACGGATTCCGCCTCTACGCGAACGGGAAGCTCCTTTTTTCCTCTCGATATGACCGGTTCAGCTACGAAAACACGTCTGTAATCGTTCTTGATCGGGACTACCGCCTGAGGGTCCGCACGGATCAGGTCTACTATCGTCTGTTCATCGACCCAGAGAACAACCTGCCTTTCTACGGCCAGGGTCGCGGGGCGGGGGTGATTTGGGTCGGGCAAAGGCTCCTCCCGGGAAAGATCGGTGCGGATTCCTGGCTCGATCGGATTACCGAGGCCTGGCTGGCGGGTCCCGGTGTGTACGACCTGGAGATCGTGGCGTATGACTTCAACGGCAACGAGAGCGTGGTCGAAGCCCAGCTCGAGGCCCGGCCACCCGACAAGGGCAGCCTCATGGAGGCCAATTCTGCCCGGAGACCAGGGGTCTTGTCGTCCGGGTCACTGGACGTGGATTGGCAGGAGGATTTCGCCAGGCTTGGGCTCGGGGATTGCGCCTGTCGGGTTCGCGTCGCGATGGAGGATGTCGAATACCCGCTCGAGGTCGAGCGTTCCAGGACCGGAGAGTGTTTCGCCGTCTGGATGTACCCCCGCAAGGAACGATTGTCCGGAGAGTTCCTGCTCTCTGTGGGTGACCAAGTGCTCCATCGGCATCCGTTCGAGATGTATCGGGTCGGGGACCGATCGCAGGAGATCAAGCTCACCGACCCGAGCTTGGAGGTGACGATTCCGGCTAGAGCGTCCTACCGCCCGTTCTACCTGGGGGTGGTGGCGGGGAATGGTACACAGCGGAATGCGGCAAACGGCTCCTTTCCCCGTGTGCGAGTCTTCCCCGAGGACGTACCCTTGAGGAAGCCTATGCGCATCGCCTGGTACCTTGGCCGGGAAATGGGGGTTCCTCCGGACAAACTCGCGTGGTACAGTCTGTTGGGCAGTACTTGGGTCTTCCTGGGGAACGAACGCGACGGCAGCCGTCTGTCCGCCGAGACCTCGAGGCTCGGAACCTTTGCCATTCTTCCCGATACGATACCTCCCGAGATCGCTTTCTTGCGGCCCAGCCAGATACGGCCAAGGCTGAGCCGTCGGGACACCATCGTTGTCCGGATCGCCGATCGGCTCAGTGGCATCGCCGATGAGGACGATTTCGCGTTGGAAATCGACGGCGAGCGGGTGGTGGCCGAATGGGATCCGGAAGAGGAAGTCCTCCGCTACGAGCCGGAACGGCCGCTCTCTGTAGGTCGGCATCACCTCCGGGTTTGGGTCCGCGACCGATGCGGCAACAGGGCGGAAAAAAGCCTGACGTTTGAGGTTGTGACTCAGTAGGCCGGGCCGGGTGGGGGCTCCCGCCGGTTCGCTACGAGCGCGGGTCGGCTTTTCCGTGGGAAGCCGGTCGGACTGGGGCAAAGCCCTGCGCGATGGGTTGAAGGCCGTCGGCGTGAGTCTTCTGTGGCGTAGCGGGGACTGCCGCGGTGGTCTGTCTTCGCGGGGTACCCCAACTTGCGCACTGCCGAATTCCCGAGGAAACGCCCGGGTGTGCTCCCGTTCGCACCGGATGAAGTGGTAGAGCTATCGCGTTTAAGCGCCGGACTCATTCCCCGTCAAATCGATGGATCAATTCGCGAAGGCGCTAGGCTCACGCAACCCTGTCGCAGGTCCGGAAAGTTCGGTTTTCGGTCGCTCCTCCGAGGCAGATTCGTCGGGTTGACATGCGGACTTCCTCAGGTGCGGATTGGCCCGAGCGGGGTAGACCGAGACGGCACGCTCCGACAATTCAATTGACTGTGTAGGTCCGTTTGGGTATATTGGTCAGCGAAAGGTGAGAGACGGAGTAGTATAGGCAAATCCAATTCATTAAGGGAGGTAGCCGCTGCCGATGTTGGAGAAGCAGCCCCTCGATAAGGTGTACGACCCCAAGAAGGTTGAGGACAAGTGGTACCAGTACTGGCTGGATCGCGGGTACTTCCGGGCTGAGGTACGGCCGGACAGGGAGCCGTTCACCATCGTGATCCCGCCGCCGAACGTGACGGATGTTCTGCACATGGGGCATGCCTACAACAATACGATTCAGGACATCTTCGTTCGTTACCGGCGGATGCGGGGGTACGAGACTCTTTGGCTGCCTGGGACCGATCATGCAGGGATCGCGACGCAGAACGTAGTCGAGCGCAAGCTCTACCGGGAACAAAAGCTGACCCGGCATGATTTGGGTCGGGAGAAATTCCTCGAGCTCGTCTGGCAATGGCGAGAGAAATACGGAAATACCATCATCGAGCAGCTGAAGAAACTGGGATGCTCCTGCGACTGGTCGCGAACGCGCTTCACATTGGATCCGTCCTACTACCGAGCCGTAATGGAAGTCTTCGTACGGTTGTACCGCAAGGGACTGATCTACCGCGGGAACTACATCGTCAACTGGTGTCCCCGATGTGAAACGGCCCTGTCGGACGAGGAGGCCATCCACAAGGAGCATCACGGCAACCTTTGGTACATCCGCTACCCGATCAAGGGGGAACCGGGTTACGTGGTGGTGGCGACAACGCGGCCGGAGACCATGCTCGGTGATGTGGCTGTGGCGGTGCATCCGTCGGATCGGAGATACCAAGGTCTGGTCGGCAAAACGCTGATCCTGCCGATCATGGAGCGGGAAATCCCGGTGATTGCGGATGAGCAGGTGGATCCGGAGTTCGGGACGGGCGCCGTCAAGGTGACCCCTGCGCATGATCCAAATGACTTCGAGATCGGTCGGCGCCACGGGCTCGAGCCCATCAATGTGATGAACGGCGACGGCACGATGAACGCAAATGCCGGACGCTACGCCGGGTATCCGCGCTTCGAGTGCCGCAAGGCCGTGGTGCAAGAGCTGGAGGAGAAGGGACTCCTTGAGAAGATCGAGACCCACAGTCACGCGGTTGCTCACTGCCAACGCTGCGATACGGTTTTGGAGCCGTACCTGTCGGAACAGTGGTTCGTGAGGATCAAGCCCCTCGCCGAACCTGCTCTGCGGGTCGTTCAGGAAGGAAAGATTCAGTTTCATCCGGAACGCTGGGTCAAGGTGTACACGAACTGGATGGAGAACATCCGCGACTGGTGCATCAGTCGGCAGCTTTGGTGGGGCCATCGCATCCCGGTGTACACCTGCGAGGACTGCCGCCATCAGATGGTCGAGGTGGACGCGCCGGAGAAGTGCGAGAAGTGCGGCTCGCGGCGCATCCAGCAGGATGAGGATGTGTTGGATACTTGGTTCTCCTCCTGGCTGTGGCCGTTTGCAACCCTTGGCTGGCCGCAAATCACGGAGGATTTGAAGTATTTTTACCCCACCGATGTCCTCGTGACCGCCCAGGACATCATCTTCTTCTGGGTCGCGCGCATGATCATGGCGGGCCTGGAGTTCATGGGCGAGATTCCCTTCCGGCACGTGTATATCCACGGGATCATCCGCGATGCCCAGGGCCGCAAGATGAGCAAGAGCCTTGGTAACGGGATAGACCCGCTAGAGATGGTGCAAAAGTACAGCGCCGACGCCGTCCGTTTCTCGCTCATGATGCTCACCAGCGAGGGCCAGGATATCAATCTGGCTGAGTCGGATTTCGAGATCGGGCGCAATTTCAGCAACAAACTCTGGAATGCCTTCCGATTCCTTCACATGAACTACGAGCCTCGCCACATCGAAATGGCGGCCAGCCGCCAGTTCGAGGCCTCGCCGCAGGAATTGGACGTGGCTGACCGCTGGATCCTGAGTCGGCTCCGGCACGCGGCGACTCGCGCGACCGAGGGGATCGAAGGCTTCCACCTCGACGACATGATCTCCTCCCTCTACTCGTTCTTCTGGCACGAGTACTGTGACTGGTACTTGGAATGGATCAAGCCGCGGCTCTTCGGACAAGATCGGCACGCGAAGGATCGGTCGCTGGCCGTGGCGATCTACGTGATGCGGGAGTTGGTGAAATTGCTTCATCCAGTGGTCCCCTTCATCACCGAGGAGATCTGGCACCACTTGAAGCTTTCGGAAGAACCGGATCTGGTGGTGACCTCCTGGCCAGAGATTCCCGCTTCCTACTCGGACCCCCAGGCGGAAACCGCAATGACCCAATTGCAAAGCCTGATCACTTCCGTGCGGACGATTCGGGCTGAAATGCGCGTCCCTCCAGCCAAGAAGGCGGAAGTCTTCGTTCGTGTCGACGAGGATGGCACATTCGCCGAGCTGATTCGGGAGAACGCCGAGTACATCCATTTTCTCGCCGGCGCCGAGCGCATCGAGGTCGGACCCAATGTCTCGAAGCCCAAGTCATCTGCCTCCGCGGTCGTAGCCGGAGCTGAAATCTACGTGCCCTTGGCCGACCTGATCGATCTGGAAGTCGAGCGGAACCGGCTCCGGAAGGAAATCGCGCGGCTCGAAAAGCTCTTGGCCGAGCTGAACCAGAAGCTCGCCAGCCACGAGTTCATCCAGCGAGCGCCGCAGGAGGTAGTGGAGCGCGAACGGCAGAAGAAGCAGAAGTTTGAGATGGACCTCGAAAAGCTGAGGGCCAATCTGGCGAGCTTGGATTAAGCGGCACAATCCCGAGCGGGACGGGGGCTCAGGATTCATGCGGCCAAGAATCGCGGGATCAAGAGGTTGATCCCGCGTTCTGCATTGCAGGGTGTATCCGGGCTGGATGCAGGGATCGAAGCAAGACGGATGCAAGTCCCGAGGCTGGGATCTGGATGACGGGGGAGGAAATGCATCATACGATGCCAGCCAAGATGAGGTGAGCCAATGAGCTCACGAGCATGGATTCTGCGGCTCCTCGGCGTGTTTGCGCTGGGATGCCTGGCGAGAACGTCATTGGGAAGAGAAGGCTCCCTGTACCTGACCGTCTACGGCAATGATCTCGCCGTTGTGCGCGAACGAAGGGAAGTCCTGCTGGCGCGCGGGATCAGTCGCGTGGTTTTCGGTCAGCTCCCGGTGCGGGTTGACCCCAGTTCGTTTCGCGTCCGATTTCTTTCGGAGGCCGCGCCAGTGAAGGTTCTGGAGTACGCATATCGGCCGCCAATCGGCGGGAGGGAAGAGCTCCTGGCCCAGCTTGTGGGTAGGCCCGTGCAGATTGTGACGGAAGAGGGGGTGATTTCCGGTACGCTGCGCGCGATGCTTGGGGCGGAACCGGTCATCCTAAACCAGGATCAAGGGATCACGATCGTCTCCGCGTCGACGATTCGCCGCGTGATTTTGCCGTCTGACGTGGAGCTGGTTTCCGAACCCGGGCTTGTGCTGGAAATCGAAAGCGAATCCCAGGGGAGACAGGCTTGCGAGCTCCAATACCTGACGTCTGGCCTCTCCTGGGAGGCCTACTACACCCTCGTGCTCAACGAAGCCGAAACTCAACTGGACTTGGAGGGGTGTGCGAAGCTGGAGAATCATTCCGGGCGCAAGTACGAGAATGCGTGCCTCTCCCTTGTGGCTGGCCAGATCCACGTTGCGGGGAAGGAGACCCCCCGTCCACTTTTCCGCGTGGCGGAAACGGCCATGGCTGCAGCGCCGGAAGCGCCGGAAGAGCGCTCTGTTTTCGAGTATCATGTCTACGAGTTCTCCCGACCGGTGACGTTGGAAGACGGGCAAATCAAGGACGTCCCTCTCGTATCCGCTTCGCGTGCTGGGTGCAAGAAGCATTACGTGTACGACGGACAGCGTGACGGTTCGCAAGTGCGGGTGCAGATCCGCTTCCGCAACGACAAGCCGTCAGGTCCTGGCCAGCCGTTACCCGCGGGAACCGTGCGCATTTACAAGCAGGACCGGGACCGGCTTCGGCTTGTGGGCGAGGATCGCCTCGGGCATACGCCCGTCGGGGCCGACGTCCAGCTGACCGCGGGCTATGCCTTCGATATCGAGGGGAAGCGGACGCTCGTCGAGAGCCGACAGATGGCTCCCGGTGCACGGGAGGAGAGCTACCGGATCGAACTGTCCAACCGAAAAGATCAGGCAGTGCAGGTGGAAATCCATGAGCATCTGTGGGGAGACTGGGAGATTCGCCACTCCACAGAGCCATTTGTCAAGAAGTCGGCCACGGAGATCCAGTTTGTGGTGGACGTTGCTCCCCGGAGCAGCAAGAGCGTCGAGTACAGGGCGTTGATCCGTCAGTAGAGATTGGGGATCGTGCCCGGTGTGTTGAAACTGCGATCTGCAGGTGGACAAGCCGCCCCGCTCAGGCCCCTCCACGGGATACCGATCACCGAGATTCGGTCGGTAGGGGACCAGCGGGCGCGCGCGTTGAGAAAGGCTGGGATTCACACAGCGGAAGATCTGCTCTACTACTTTCCCCGGCGTCACGTAGATCGAAGCGACGTCCGGCGCATTTGCGATCTGATGGATGGAACGGACGTCACGATCGTCGGGACGGTCCATTCGGCAGGGATCGTCCGTGGCAAACGGCCCAGATTCGTGGTTATCCTGACGGATGGCACTGGCTTTGTCCAATGCGTCTGGTTCCAGGGCTATCGTTATCTGCAGAACGCTTTTCGGAAGGGCGAACAGCTGGCGGTCAGCGGTCGGGTGGCCCGTTTCGGCTCCGTTTGGGAGATAGCTCATCCGGAATTCGACCGTCTGGGGATGACGGGCGAGAGCTCCGGGATCCACACGGGCAAGATCATCCCCCTCTATCCTTCATCGCAGGAACTGGAGGCGGTTCAGCTGGATAGCCGGGGCTTCCGCCGAATCATCGCGGCATGTTTGGCTTCCTACCGCAGTGCCATTCGGGAGACCCTTCCGGAGGACATCCGCGAGAGGCGGCGTCTGGTCACCCTTCGCTTCGCACTGGAAAATGTCCATTTCCCGGCGTCTTTGGAGGCGTTGCATCAGGCGCGGCGTCGTCTCAAGTTCGACGAGCTTTTCTATCTCGAGCTTCTGCTTGCGTTGCGCCACAAGGTATTGGAAAGGCAGGAGAAGCGGTCCCGAGTAAGGCGGATCGGCGAAGCCACGCGCAAACTGATCCAGGCTCTGCCGTTTCAGCTCACTGCAGCCCAGAGGCGCGTGCTGCGTGAGATTTACGCCGACATGCGGAGCGAGAAACCGATGCACCGGCTCCTCCAGGGGGACGTCGGCTCGGGCAAGACCATCGTGGCTGCAATTGCCATGGTCATGGCTGTGGAAAACGGCTACCAGGCGGCTTTGATGGCCCCCACGGAGATCCTCGCAGAGCAGCATTACCTGACGTTGCGGTCTCTGTTGTCGGACCTCGGGATCACGGTATGCCTGCTGATCGGAGGGATGAGCCAGGCGGAAAAGGAAGCGGCACGGCAGGAGATCGCCTCCGGGAAAGCCGAAATCATCGTTGGGACCCACGCCCTGATCCAAGAAGAGGTCACCTTCCCGGCGCTTGGTCTTGTGGTGATCGATGAACAGCACCGTTTCGGTGTCATGCAGCGGCGTCTGCTGCAGGAAAAGAGTCCCAATCCCGATGTCCTCATGATGACGGCTACGCCCATCCCGCGGACCCTTTCGATGACGGTGTACGGGGACCTCGACGTCTCCGTCATCGATGAGCCTCCGGCTGGTCGAAAGCGGGTGAAGACTGTGTGGCGGGACTCGTCCTATCGTCCCCGCATCTACCACTTCCTGAAGTCGGAGCTCGAAAAGGGGCGTCAGGCCTACGTGGTGTTCCCATTGGTTGAGGAGTCGGAGAAATCGGACCTGAAGGCCGCCACGGACTGCTACGAAAAGATGCGGGCGACGATGTTCCGCCATATCCCGACCGGCTTGCTTCACGGCCGTCTTCCCAAAGAGGAGAAGGAACGCGTGATGCGGGAATTCAAAGACGGCCGGCTCCGGCTTCTCGTCTCCACCACCGTGGTGGAGGTGGGAGTCGACGTTCCCAACGCCACGATCATGATCATCGAGCATGCGGAGCGGTTCGGACTGACGCAGCTCCATCAGTTGCGGGGTCGGGTTGGGCGAGGAGCGGAACAATCCTATTGCATCCTGATCTCCTATGGCCAGTTAACTCCGGAGGCCGAGCGACGCCTCCAGACCATGGTGAACACGGACAACGGCTTTGAAATCGCTGAAATCGACCTCCAGATGCGAGGTCCGGGCGAGTTCTTCGGGACGAGACAGCATGGATTTCCAGAACTCCGCATTGCGGATCTGATCAAAGACGCCGCCCTATTGGCTGCGGCACGGGAGGAGGCATTCCGGCTGGCGGAAAAGGATCCTCACCTCACCGATCCGGCTCACGAAGCCCTGCGCGATTACTTCATCCGGCATTATCGAGAGGCGCTCGACTTCGTTAAGGTTGGATGAGTGGCAGCCTAGGCTATGGATGCAGGATTGCCCGAAGAGCAGATCAGGCTTGTGAGGCACTGAGGTCGCGAGGAGAGGGAAGGCGATGGAATCCTCGTTTTCTCCGGAGGACAAGAACAAAGCGCTCTTCTTCTACCTTGTCACCATGTTCCAGACCGCAGCGTACCAGCAGATGGGGAAGTTGAAAAACCCCATCACCGACAAGATCGAACGGGACCTGGACCAGGCAAGATTCTCGATCGACATGCTCGACATGCTTCTGGCCAAGACCCGCGGCAACCTCGATGACGAAGAGCAAAGGCACCTCGAGCGGGTCATCCGGGAACTGAAGCTGAATTATGTGGATGAAGTGGAAAAGGATCGAAAGGCCAAAGAAGCCGAGCAGAAGTCACAGGCCGGATCTTCCCAGGCACAACCGCCCGACGCGCAAGGTGCGACCAGTGGAGAGAGCGCTTCCGGGGCTTCGCAATCCGGCGCATCGGCCACTTGAGGCCCTTGGGTGTGACACGGTGGGCAGGAAAGCACGTTTGGGGCGCAGCGAAGAGGGCGAAGGAGTCGCAGCGATGAATCCCGGCCAGCCAAGGGGAACGGCGACAGCCCATGTGCGAGCGGGGTGGATGGCCGGCGGTTCAGAAGGGACGTGCATGTTGATCGCAACGGATAGGCCATCGGGCTCCCGAGAGGTGTGGGACAGGTTTTGGTCGGGCCAGAGGCCGATCGGAGAGATCTATTCGACGGGGGACCGAATCGTGGAGGCATTGGCCGGCGTCTTGGACCCGCAGGGCAAATGGGTGCTGGAGGTAGGAGCAGGGAGCGGTCGAGACAGCCTTCGCCTCGCCGAGATGGGCGCGCGTGTGGTGGCGTTGGATTACTCGCCGGCGGCCGTTCGAACCGTGCGTGAACTGGCCAAACAGCAAGGCGTGGCCGTGTTTGTAGTGCTTGGGGATGCGCTGCAGATGCCCTTCCGACCCGGAGCCTTTGACCTCGTGTTCCATCAAGGTTTGCTCGAGCACTTCCGGGATCCGCTACCCTTGCTCAGGGCGAATATGGCTGTGCTCAGACCGGGTGGGTACGTCCTCGTGGATGTACCGCAGAAATACCACCCCTACACGGCCATCAAGCATCTTCTCATGTGGATCGGGCGGTGGTTCGCGGGCTGGGAGACCGAGTACACAATCGGCGGGCTGGAATCGTTGGTACGAAGTGTCGGGCTGACGCCCGTGAAATGCTACGGCGATTGGATGCGCCCGAGCCTATTCTATCGATCGCTTCGTCTCGCATTGCTTCGTGTGGGCGTTCGTCTGCCGATGCATCCGAAAGGGATTCCGATCCTTCGGGACATTCGGGCTGCCGTGCGAAGGCGACTCAGACGGAAACGGTGGGCCTACTACACGTTTCTCGACGTCGGGGTGGTAGCTTGCCTTCCGGCTGCTGCAGATCTCGAAAGGGCATGAGTTGCTCCCTCGAACGGGCCAACGTCGGGCGCGGAGGACGAAGGAGTCAGTGCCAAGAGTGCTTGTGATCAACTGGCAGGACTGGACGCACCCGCTGGCGGGGGGAGCGGAGGTGCATCTCAGGGAGGTGTTCTCCCGGTTGGCGCGTCGAGGGTGGGAAGTGACCTTGCTCGTGTCGGCGTTCGGCGGGGCTGCCAAGCGAGAGACGATGGAGGGAATGCGGGTCGTCCGGGTGGGTTCCAGAGACTGGTTCAATTTCGCTGTACCCCTGGCGTACCGACGATTGTCCGCCGAGTGCCATTTTGACATTGTGGTGGACGACCTGAACAAGATTCCGTTCTACACCCCTGTTTTCGCTGGGAAGCCGGTCGCGGCCCTTGTGCATCACTTCTTCGAGCGCTCCATCTTTCGGGAGACCTGGTTGTTGCCGGCTCTGTACGTATATCTGGCGGAGCGCTTTGTGGCGCCAGTCTACCGGAGGAGCTGGTTTGGGGCTGTCTCGGCCAGTACGAAACAAGACCTGGTCAGGCGGGGTATTCCGGAAGCTCGGATTCGGCTCGTGCCAAATGGTGTCGACTGCGAGCGCTACACTCCGGATGAGGCAGGACGGGCGGAGCGTCCGACCGTTGGATACTTCGGACGGTTGAAGCGTTATAAGAGCGTCGATCATTTGATCCGCGCTTTCCGGTTGATCCTGCAGGAGGTGCCGGACGCGGAGCTGCTGATCGTCGGGGAGGGGGATGACCGGTCTCGCCTGGAACGGCTGTCTGCGCAGACTGGCGTAAGACAACATGTGGCCTTCACTGGGAAGGTGACCGAAGAGGGAAAAATCCGTCTTCTTCGGCGAATGTGGGTGTGCGTGAATCCGTCGCCGAAGGAAGGGTGGGGGCTGACCGTGACGGAGGCGAACGCATGCGGGACGCCTGTCGTTGCGGCCGACTCGCCAGGCCTTCGCGACTCGGTCGTTGCGGGGGTTACCGGGCTGCTTTACCCCTATGGTGATCTGGAAGCGTTGGCACGAAATGTGGTCCGGATCCTGCGGGACGGGGATCTGCGGCGGGCCATGGGTCAGGCAGCGGTGGAATGGGCAAGGCAGCACAGTTGGGAACGGGCAGCCGATTGCGCTGAGGAGCTTCTCTTATCTGCACTTCAGGAGAGGGAATAGCGGAGGGATCGATGGGCGACAAACGGATTCGGCATTCCCTGGCTTTCGGCGTCTTCTTGGTGTCCTTTCTGGTTTATCTCCGAACCTTGGCTCCGACCACCTCATTCTGGGACTGCGGTGAGTTCATCACGTGTTCCTACTTGTTGGGAGTTCCGCACCCGCCCGGCGCTCCGCTGTACCTGCTCATCGGGCGCCTGTTCTCCATGATCCCTTTCGCTTCGGACATCGGCTACCGGGTGAACCTATTCAGCGCGCTGGCGAGTGGGCTCACGATCGCGCTGACGTTCCTCACCATCGTGCGCTTCATTCAGATCTGGCGAGGGAGGCCCACTTCGGCAGAGGATCGCTGGCTCGTATACGGGAGCGCCGTGGTGGGGGCGCTCAGCTTCGCCTTCACGGACACCTTTTGGTTCAACGCCGTTGAGGCTGAGGTCTACGCCATCAGCATGCTGTTCACCGTGGCTGTGGTTTACCTGGCGCTCCTCTGGTGGGAGAAAGCCGACCAGCCGATTGCGGACCGCTACCTTCTGCTCATCGCTTATCTCTTCGGTCTGGCGATTGGCGTTCATCTCTTGAACATCCTTGCCTTTCCGGCCATCTTCCTCATGGTCTATTTCCGGAAAGGGAAGCTTTCGTGGAGCTCCCTCATCCGGTTCGGAATCGTCGGTCTTCTCGCTTTCTGGGCGATCTACCCCGGGATTGTGAAGGGCGTTCCCTACGTGATGGAGAAGCTCTCCTCGTGGGTCCTGGTCCTTGCTGTGTTCGCGATTGTCGCCGGGGCCTATGAGGCCTGGCGGCGGGGAAAACAATGGGCTGCCACCGCCTTGACGGCGGCCTTCCTGGTGCTCCTCGGCTATTCCACTTACGGCGCCATTTACCTTCGCAGCAAGTTGGATCCCCCGATCGATGAGAACGATCCCGAGAACGTTGTGAACCTGGTTAAGTACCTCAATCGGGAGCAGTACGGGACATGGAGTATTTGGGACCGGCGGCGTTGGAAGCCGGAAAGCGCGTGCCGAAACGAATACTCCGGCTCGCTGGATTTCCTTTGGGACTATCAGATCCGGGCCATGTACATCCGGTATTTTGGCTGGCAGTACATCGGCAAGGGACCGAGCGTCGCGCCGGCCGAGCCCAATGACGCCTGTCGCGCCTCCACCTTCACGATGCAGGGACTTTGGGCCATCCCCTTCCTCATCGGGGTGATGGGCATGGTACACCACATCCGGCGCGACTGGAAAGGCGCCGCTGTAGTGGGCTTGCTATTCATCATGATGGGCGTAGCTATCGTCCTGTATTTGAACCAGGAGGATCCGCAACCGCGTGAGCGGGACTACGTGTACGTGGGGTCTTTCTACGCCTTCGCGCTCTGGATCGGGATGGGACTTCTTGGGTTTATGGAGACGGCGCGCGAGTGGCTCCGTTCTGGGAAAGCGTTGCAGCGGCCCCTGTACATTCTCGGACCGGCCGTGGGCTGCCTGGCCCTCGCTCTGATCCTGCCAAACGCCCTTGGGGGAGAAAGCCTTGCCTCAACCTACCTCCGCGGCTTGGGATTGGCCGGCGGCATCTTTGGGCTGATCATGCTAGCCACGATCGCCGCCCAGTCCCAAATCGAAAAGGCCTCGGGGAACAAGCGCCTCGCATGGCTTGGAGTCGTGACCACGGCTTTCCTGCTGATTTCCCCGGCCAAGCTGCTTTCTTTCAACTTTCACAGCCACGATAGGACGGGGCAGTACGTACCCTACGACTACTCGTACAACCTCCTCCAGAGCTGCGAGCCGAACGCCATCATCTTCACGAACGGTGACAATGACACCTTCCCTGTGTGGTTCCTCCAGTACGTGTATAAGATCCGACCCGACATCCGGATCGTGAATCTGAGCTTGCTCAACACTGACTGGTATATCAAGCAGCTCAAGTACATGGAGCCCAAGGTTCCCATTTCGCTGACGGATGAGCAGATCGAGGAACTGCGGGCGATGCCCTGGAAGACGAAGAGAATCCGGATCCCGGTGCCCGAGGATGTCTATCTCCAACACCGTCGGGAGGCAGGGGTTACATCCCCGCCCACCCCCGAGGAGCTGGAGAAGTCTCGATTCATCGAGTTCGATTTTCGTCCAACCCTAAGCTACGCAGGAGTGGAGGGAATTCGCGTTCAAGACTACATGGTGCTGAACATCATCTACGCCAATCAGTGGAAGAAGCCGATCTATTTCGCTGTGACCGTCTCGCCCGAGAACAAAATCGGCCTAGACCGCTACCTGCGGATGGATGGGTTGGATTTCAAGCTTGTCTCCTATCCGGCGGACTCCATTGCGGTGCAGCAGCTGCGCGAGAATCTGTTCGACAAGTTCTTGTATCGGAACCTGGATAACCCGAAGGTCTACTACGACGAGAACATGATTGGCCTGCTTCAGAACTACCGGGCAGCTTTCCTGAGGCTGGCCTACTACTACGCCCAGCGCAACCAACTGGACCCAATGGTGGAAGTGCTGGACAAGATGGAAAGGGTCATGCCCGAAGACGTGATCCCGCTCCGGAGCGACGAGATCGGCCTTCAGATAGCTCATTGGTACTACCGCGCTGAACGGTACGACGAGTTCGAACGGAGATTGAAGAGGATCCTGCGGAACAATCCGGACAATCCGACGGCCATCAGCTGGCTTGTAGGTCTCTACCGGATGCAGCAGCGCTATCCCGAAGCCATCGCCCTGATGGAGCAGTGGCTGAAGCGCTATCCGACGGATGCTCAAGCGCAGCGCCTACTGCAAGAACTACGGGAATCCGTCTCGCGGGGCTCGGAGCAAGAAGATACAGCCAGGGCTCTTCCGGACACGGCGCGGCACTGATCGACCGGAGATCGAGCTTGAGATTTTCTGGACGGCGTGTGCTCTCCACACTGGCCAAGCTGGTCGTCAGCGGGACAGTCGTCCTGCTACTCTTGAGGCGCATCGGCGTGGAGAGCGTCGTCACTGAGCTTGCCAAGACACAGGGGGGATGGGTCGGCTTGGCGCTTGCGGTGTTCGCGCTCAGCAACCTGCTGGGTGCAGTTCAGTGGCGATGGTTCCTCTTGTCACGCGGCGTGGAGTTGCCGTTCGCGACCGTCGTCGCCTTCTACCATGTTGGGCTCTTCTTCAACAATTTCCTGATTGGCTACGTGGGCGGGGATGTGTTCCGCATCTACGATGCCGCTCGCGCATCCGGAAGAACGGCTGAAGCGGCATCGGCCGTTTTCTTCGATCGCCTCGTGGGTTTTGTAGCCCTAACTACCATGGCATTGGGGGCCAGCTTTTTCCTGTTGCATGCCTATGACGTGGGTCCGGCACTATTGGCTATGCCGATTCTCCTGATGACCCTCTGGGCTGTGGCATTGGCGACGCTGTTCCATTCACGCCTTGCCGGAAAGCTCGCCTCAGCGGGCGATGTGCTACTGCCTCGGGGGCTGCGGCTCCGGCTATCCAATCTTTACTGGCAGCTCCATGCCTTCCGTCACGAGCGGGGACTTCTGGCACGTGCCTTTGGACTTTCTCTGGTAGTCCAAACCCTGCGCGTGCTGGTACACTATTTCACGGCCCGCGCTGTGGGCTTGAACACGCACCTGGCCTACTTCGTGATATTCGTGCCGATCATTGCGCTTGTCTCCAGCTTGCCGATCACCTTCGGTGGGATCGGCGTGAGGGAGCAGAGCGCTGTCAGCCTTTTTGGTCAGGCCGGAGTGGCTCCCGGACCCGTTACGGCGATGGAGTTTCTGGCGTATCTCGTGGGAATCGCCTGCAGCATCCCAGGAGGGATTTACTTTCTTGCGCGGAAAGAACAGGTGAAGCCGAAGCCAGCTGAGGCAACGGTCCTGTCGTAGCAACTTCACTCCGTGAGGCAGGTGGGCCATGAGGGAGATCAGGACAATTCTGTATCCGACGGATTTCTCACCCTGCGCGGAGAAAGCTTTCGGTCACGCCATCCTTCTGGCCAAAGCTTTCGGTTCCCGGTTGATCCTATTCCACGCCGTGGTTTTGTATCAGGAAGGAGTCCATTTCCCCGGAGCTTCCGAGAGGCTGGGAGAACTGTACGCTTCTCTGGAAGCACGTGCCCGAGCGAATCTGCCCGACGCCGGGGATGTGGAGGTGGATAAAGTAGTTGCTCGAGGAGTGAGCGCGGCGGAGGAGATCCTGGGGTTCGCCAAGCAGACGCCGGTGGATCTTATCGTCATGGGAACGCACGGTCGAGGAGAGCTGGCGCAGCTATTCCTCGGCAGTGTCACGGAGCGGGTCATCCGGGGGGCGTGCTGCAGTGTCCTGACGGTTCGCTCCGAGGCGAAACCACTCCAACCGGACATGGGGTACAGGAGGATCGTCCTTTCCGTAGACTTTTCCGAGGATTGCCGGGGCGCGGCGTCCTGGGTACGTGCCCTTAGCCGCCGGTTTGGATCTGAGGTCCATTTTGTGCACGTGGTGGAGGATTCAATTCACCCGGCCTATTTCGCCACAGGAAGGACTTCCATCAGGGAATTGATCCCGGACGTGGTGGAAAAGTCCGAACAAGCAATGGGCCGATTAGCGGAAGAGGCAGGCTTTTCCCGATCGGAAATAGCAAAGGTCGTTCTCGAGGGGAAGCCGAGCTCCGAAATCGCCCGCTATTGCGGTGAGATTGGTGCGGATCTGCTCTGCGTCGGGGCCAGAGGCATGAGTGGACTTGACTCGGGCCTGCTTGGGAGCACGGCTGAGAGACTCGTTCGTAAGGCTCCATGTGCCGTCTTGGTCGCGAGATAGGTTGGCCGTAGTTCGGAGGGAAGTATGGATTCGACGCCGGACAAACGGAAACGGTTGACGGAAACCGTCCGCTGTGCAGGCTGAGCATCGAAGATGAGCCCGGCGGAGCTGGGCCAACTCTTGGAAAGGCTACCTGAGTTTCGTCATCCGAACGTCCTGCTGGGGACCCACCCGGCCGATGACGCAGGTGTCTATCTCTTGCAGCCGGATCTGGCCCTGGTGCAGACGGTCGACTTCTTTACCCCGATCGTGGATGACCCGTACGCCTACGGCCAGATTGCGGCAGCCAATGCGCTCTCGGACGTCTACGCCATGGGCGCTACCCCGGTCTGTGCCCTCAACATCGTTGGTTTCCACCGGAAGCACTTTGATCTCGATGTGCTAGTGGAAATCCTCCGGGGCGGGGCAGAGAAGGCCGCTGAAGCAGGTGTGCCTATTCTTGGTGGACACACCATTCAGGATGAGGAGCTGAAGTATGGGCTTGCAGTCACAGGCGTGGTGCATCCCGACCGCGTTGTGGCGAAGGCCGGTGCACGCCCGGGGGACCATCTCGTCCTGACGAAGCCCATTGGTACGGGCATTGCGACCACAGCGCTGAAGGCTGGTCGCGACCTTGGCGACCTGCTCGGCGAGGTCATCGCATCGATGAGCGCGCTGAACCGAACTGCGTCCGAATTGATGCTGGCCTTCGATGTACACGCCGCCACCGACATCACCGGCTTCGGCCTTCTGGGCCATTCCTACGAGATGGCGTCGGCCTCCGGGGTTAGTCTCCGTTTCTACTTCGAGGAAGTGCCCCGCTTCCCCGGCGTCCTCGAATTGGCCGCCGATGGCTACGTTCCCGGAGGCACGGCCAATAACCGCCTCTACCTCCAGGAGCGGGTGATCTTTGAGGAGAAACTCTCCTGGGAAGAGGAAACGCTTCTCTTCGACGCTCAGACATCCGGCGGCCTTCTGATCGCCTGTCCTGCGGATCGGGCTGAAGAACTCGCGGAGGAGCTCCGACGCCGGGGGATCTCTCTTGCTCGGGTGATCGGCGAGGTGATTGACCAGTCCCCACCGCGGATCTTCGTGCGACGAGGAAAACCCACCGCTTTTGAATAACAGTCGTCCCTGAACCGCGTTTCCCGAACCTGTCATTCGACGGCATCTTCCGTCCCCGGGGAGGGAAGCGCGGGTTTCACGGTGAGGGATTCGAACGCCTTGAGGACGACTTCACCGGGGGCCCGACCGCGAGGGCGTTTAAGGTGCCGTCTCTGCGTCATGAGAACGGTTGCGGAGTTGCTTTGGCGGAATTTGCTGAGGTAAGCTGCGAGGGCAGCCGCCTGCTCCGCCGTGCGTGGGGGACACTTCGCCAGCCTCTGGGGATTCCGGACGACCACGTGCGCCCCGGAACCACCGGCCACGTGAAACCAAAAGTCGTGCTCCCTGGCGATCTGAAAGGTCAAGTAATCATTTCCTTCGGCGGACCGGCCAGCAAGGATTTCGAGTCCGTCCGCTGACCGAAAGCGCAGGATGCGCGAGTTCGAGCGGGAGGCCGAGGGTTTTCGAGCTTCTTTCCCGATCGGATGCTGTTCGCCCTTCTCTGGACGGCAGACGATCTCTTGGATCTCCCGCAACTCTTGGAAGTTCGTTACGGACGGAAGCCGTGCGAGCTGTTGTTCGCAAGCTTCGATCTCGGCTTGGGTCAGGCGCAAGCGCGCGGAGGCGACCTCCGCCTTTCGCCGTAGTTTTCGCGCCAAATGGAAGTACGCTTCTGCGTTCTCCACGCGGTTTTTCGAAGGATCCAGCGGGATGTCCACCAATCCGTTTCCGTCGAAATCGGGGAGCCGGACCATCCCTTCACCCCGCGGGTTTTGGCCCACATTGGCCAATAGCAAGTTCCCGAAAAGCTGGTAGCGTTCGGCCTCGCCGGCTTCGACGAGATCTCGTCGGAGGTTTTCCTGGAGTCGCTGCAGCTTCTTCAGCCGGCGGCGCAGCACCTTTTCGACCTCGCTTTTCCCTTCGGCGAAGGCCCTGTACCGGAGCAGCTGGTGGAGGAATGTTTCCAGAGCCGCGGAGGGTGTGTCGAAGATCTCCGCTTCCGGCAGCGCGGACGGGGAGAGGGAATCGCCGCCGCAAATCCGTACCGGGCGGAGGATGGGTTGGCTGCGATCGTAGCGGATCCAGAAACGGGGGGCTGCGGGCGCTCTCTCCGCAGGCAGTCCAGGCTCGAACTGCGGGGAAGCACGCAGCAAGATCTCTTCCGGCGGTCGTCCCTGCGAAGCGACGATCGCCCAATCCGTAGCCGTCCACTCCCTGACGATTGCCCAGCCATTCCGTGCATCCAGCCTCAGGATAACCTCCGCGCAAGGCTCGAGCGCCAAGATGAGCAGATCGGGCGGAGACAAGGACAAGCCCGCGACCTGCCGACCCCGCAGAGCATTTCGAATCGGGCCAGGGGCAAGTCGCGGGCGTTTCGGCAGGCTGGAGCGGAGGCGGAAAACCGCCGGAACGGTCCACGTCACCGCAAGGTAGCTCCAATGGCCCGGGGGGATGAAGCACTCCAGCACTACTCCGTCGGATCCATAGGCAAACACCTCGTGGACCTCCGAGCCTGCGAACTCTCGACGGAGTTCTTCCAACAAGCATTGCAGGACCGGCGGTTCAGCGTAAAAGGAGCTGTGGCTTGCGCGTTCGGGCATGGCATGCGACGGGAGCAATCGCCTCACCTGACAAAATGAGGGCCGAGCGGGCTCTCCACCACCGGAGTTAGGGGGGTTACCGGCTCGTGGAGGGGGGACCCGACTCGGCCCGGAGCTCGGAGGATCCTCGTCATCGCTCCAAGCTTGTCAACACGACGATCACCGCACTTGTTCCCCGAGCGGCCGCAGACTGTGGTACCCTGACGGAGCCGAAGCTGGGACGATCCTGCGCGTCCATTCAGTGTCCCCGACGTGGCTCTCCACGCAAGACACCTGCCGCAAGTCATCCCGGGAAGAATGACTCCGAGCTTCTGGCGGCGGGAGTCGAACCTCGCTCCATACCTGCGTTTCCCGTGCCAGTGCCCACCTGCGGGCTTCAGCTTGGAGAAAAGCTCCGTGTCTTACGAAGTCAATGGGCGATGTCTTTCCCGTCGCATCCGGTCTCGAGGCTTAGGAAATCGCGAATGCACAGGCGTAGATTCTTGTGGATTGCTGGCTTCGAATTGCACGTGTACAAGCCAGGACCCATTCGGAACACACCCCTTGCGACCGTCGCGCTCTCGAAGTCAGTCGCAGATGGCCGAACCTCGCGGAAGGCGACCCTCACCATCTTGTTGATCTTGTCCTCCATACGCAGATGCGTATCCACAAGCAGGATGGCGAGCTCCGGACGGAGCTGCCGGACGCGGCGAATGAAGCCTTGGACCACGTCCATGTGGAGATTCTTCGGAGGACTTGCCTTCGTCTCGATGTAGACCAATTTTCCAGCGAGGGCGCCGATCACATCGAAATCGCCCCCTTGCCCTAGACCTGTGACCGAAAGCCCCCAACAACTGGGGATGCGGAACTCCCTGCTCAGCGTTTCCGCCACGAACCATTCCAGAGTGTCGCCGAAGCTACTTACCGCAGGATTGGCTAGGTACGCAAAGGTTCCGTCCCCAAGTGGCCTGACGATGGACAGCTCGACGAGGGCCTGCAGGTACCGGTTAGCCTTGGCCGGCGAACAGTAGTGTAAGAGCCTCTGGAGTTCGAGTTTGTCCTTGAATCGGATCACGTCTCGAAGGAAAAGTCGGAAAGAGTACCGGCGCAAGAGCCGGTAGTAGCGGTCGATTTCCAGCCGAGTCCCTCCAGGTGGGAGAAGCAGGAATTCGTGGGGGTTCGAGGCTATCACCGAGAACCCCCTCTGGTACAGGAGGTTCTCGGGTGTGGGGAGGTGGAACCAGAGGCGCTGTAGCTCTTCCCGGATCTCTTGCAACTGATCGCGGAGTTGGTTCAGGATGTTCCGGATATCCTCGGGAACCGGAGGCTGCATGGTCTTGGAACCGCCGTTTATGAGCATCCGCCGCGTTCCTTCCCGGTGAAGCGGCTCTTCCTTCCGCCGCAGGCCCACAATGCACCACCCTGAATGTACGCAGCTCCCGACCGCGAAGCAAGCAGGACGGCCGGTTTTGGAGAAAGGGCTTGCGCGTCTCTTGGCAGGTGGATATATTTGTCCGGTTCTTTGACGGGATCAGTTTGGGGTCCGGTTCCCGCAAGGGATCAAAAGGGAAGGCGGTGAGATTCCGCCGCAGCCCCGCTACTGTGACGGGCTACGAACGCCGCAGGGGTGGTTTTCGCCTCACAGCCACTGGCCTCTGTGCTGGGAAGGCGCGGCAAGTAGGTCGGAAGCCCGAAGCCAGGAGACCTGCCGGACTCCGAATGCGGAGTGACCTTCGCGGGTGAGGTCCGACGCGGGCGATGTATACCAGGCGAAGACCCTCAAGCCCCAACCCGCAAGGTTGGGGCTTTTTGTTTCTCGCCAGTTTCATCCCGCCCCGGAGTTTCTCCCCGCGACAGCATGAAGAGCCTTCGTGATGACCGGGCAGAAGCTTCCAAGAGGGATCGCGCTCTCGCTTTTGGTGATCCTCCCTTCGTTCTGCTTAGCTCAGGAGGAGATGCGGATCGAGGGACGGGTACTCGATGCCGTGAGCGGCCAGCCCGTCCCCGCGGCCAACGTGCAGGTGGTAGGCTTTGCGCTTGGATCCGCCACGGATGAGGAGGGAAGATTCAGCATCAGCGGGCTGCTCCGTGGGGAATACCAGCTGCGGGTGAGCCACATTGCCTACCGCGCAACTACCGTTGAGGTGGGACGCGTCCAGCCCGGGGTGGAGCCCAGCATCGTGGTCCGGTTGGAACCCCGGATTATCCTCCTGCCGCAAGTGGAGGCGGTGGCCCAGCGGGATCGATCGGGTGAAACAGACCGGCTGGTGATCGATCGGAAACAGATCGACGAGCTCGGTGCCTCGAATCTCGCGGAGGTCCTGGCGGCCATACCCTTCGTCAGTGTCCAGCGAAGTGCCACCGGAAGCACGGTGTCGATCCGCGGTAGCTCCTCCGGGCAGGTTCTGGTCCTGTTCGACGATGTACCGCTGAACGATCCCACGACCGGAGCGGTGGACCTGGAGAGCCTGCCGGCCAGCTTGGTGGAATCGATCGAGGTGGTCCGTTCCAGTGCGACGGCGCAGTACGGTCAGGGAGCGATTGGCGGCGCCGTGATCATTCGACCGAGAGTCACCTTCGATACGTCGGCTGATGTTTCGGTACGGGGCGGCTCGTACGGTATGTTCCAGGTATGTCCTGCCGTGATCTTGCGCAGCCGGCCGCATGTGCTTTCGGTCAGCGGGGATTTCTACCGCTGGCATGGGCGCTATCCCTACGCCTATCGCGTGGCAGATGAGGTTCGTACAGCTTGGCGACGGAACTCCGACGTTCAGCGCAATGGGGCGCTGTTGCAGCTGAATGGCCGACTCCGGTGGTTCCGGAACTACTCCGTTCACGCCCTGTGGACGAGTTCCGAGCGCGGCTTGCCGGGGAGCGTGTATGCTTTGTCGCCCTACGCCCGCGGCCGAATTGAGCGCAGCCTTGTTTCAGCGACCGTCATGTCACTCGTAGGCGGAGGGGAGCTACGCCTCACGAGCGCGGTCAGCCGGTATGGGACCCGCTACGCGAACCGTGTCCCGGCGAATGCCCCGCTTTGCGACCGGTCCGTCCCTCCCTACGACCTGGAGATGTCGCATACGAGCTTCCAGCTGGGGGCAGGTTGGGCAAAGCAGATGCAAGTGGGTAGATTGGAATTCCTTTCCGAAGCGCGCGTCTCGCGGTTCGCGATGAAGGATCTTCTCACCCTTGCGGCATCTCCTCAGCAGGCAGGGTCGGAACACATGTCCGCCGCCGTCTTGTGGCGCGGGGCAATCAGGTTTGGCTCCGGCGGCTTAATGGGCAAGACGATGCTCGGGATCCGCGAGAACTGCGCCCGCGTCCGGGCGCCTGCACTTACGCGCACGTACTGGGCGCTCGGACCGTCCCTGCGTCTGGAGCTGAGTCGCACGTCCGTTCCTTTGGTTTCCGTCTTCTTGAGCCTCGATCATGGCTTTCGTCTCCCGACCTACGGCGATCTCTTCTATCAAGATTACCAGGTGCGAGGGAATCCGAATTTGAGACCGGAGCGGTCCGCCGATTACGCCGTCGGCGCTCGTCTCCACGGCACTGGAGGCATCGCCGATTGGACCTTGCAGTGGGAATGGTTCTCGCGGAGGATCCGCGACTTCATCACCTGGCGCCTCGGTTCCTTCGCGACCTTCTCGCCGCTGAACGTGGATGCCCGGATGAGCGGCCACGAAGTGGCTCTCCTGGTAGGTCGACGGAACCATGCGCTCGAAGTGGAAGCTACCGGTCAATGGCTGACAGCGACCAATCTGAGCCGCGATCCGACGGTGCGGGGCAAGGCCTTGCCGTACCGGCCGGAGTATCAGGCTTGCCTCTCGATCCACCTGGGGCCCGATTATGCAAGGCTGACGGCAATGCATCGCTTGGTGGGTCCGAGGTGGGTTACGGAGGCAAACACGGTGAGGCTGCGGGGCTTTCAGGTGCTGGACTTGAGTTGGGCGTGCCGTTTTCGTCTCTTCCGTCAGCAGCTGACCTTGCAGGCGCAGGTCTTGAACGTGGCGGACAGGAGATACGAGGTCCTGGAGTCCGCTCCTCTTCCGGGGCGAGAATGGAGATTGGGGTTCGGCCTAGGAGCGGGGGGCAATTCTTCGAGCCCGATTCCCGATTGAACCAGAACGCAAAGTGGTGGAGGTCCGAAGATGCGAAAGGCGGTTTTCCTCGTGGCGGCGCTATTGTTCGTGACTTTCCGTGTCGAAGCCCAAAGGGTGCCGCGCAGTCTTTACGTTGAGAACAACCTCGGACGCACATTGTCTGCGATCGACCTCGAAAGCGGCCGCATCCAGCAGAATGTCCTGACCCTTGGACAGATACCCAACGATCTCCTGGCCTACCGAGATCGCCTATTCGTGGTGAACTCCCAGCCTCCTGAAGTTTGGGTGGTCGACGTTCCCTCCAGGCAAGTCACGAAGAGAATCGCACTTCCCGAGGGCTCGAATCCGTACCAAATGGCTTTGGTGGGATCGCGGCGAGCCTACGTGAGCCTTTTGGTTGCGAATGAGATTGCCGTTCTGAACCTGGCGGATGGGAGGATCGAGAAGCGGATTCCTGTCGGCCGGGCACCGCAGGCTATCCTCGTCGACCTGGCGGAAAACCGGGCCTACGTGGCCAACACCGGTGGCTACCCGGATTTCCGCCCGTCCAGCATTTCCATCATCGATATTCGAAACGACTCCGTTCTATACAGCTTGCCAGTGCCCGAGAACGCCCAGGCCCTGTCGAAAGGACCGGACTACAGGATCTACGTAGTGTGTTCCGGGAAGTGGGGTGCCAATGCCGGGAAGCTTTGTATCCTGGATCCGTGGGCTCCTCCCAAGTACGAGCCTGCCATTGTGGACACAATCCTGCTCGGTGGATTTCCGGGGGACGTGGCCGTCACGCCCGAAGGTCTCGTGTTCGTGTCTGACTGGGGAGACGAAAGGAACGGGTTCTTGTACGTGTACGATGCGTCGCGGGGGGAAGTGATTCACTCAGCGACCAATCCGATCCGGGTAGGGAAAGGGGCTGGGAAACTCCTCTACGACACTGCCGAGAACGTGCTGTACGTCTCCAATTTTGCCGATGACACGGTGCAAAGGCTCGACCCTGCTTCGGGAACTGTGTTGGCGACCATTCGGGTTGGGGACGGGGCGCACGCATTGGCGATCACGGAGGCCGTCGAACTTCACGATCCCTGGGCCGACGAGGTGGTGGAGTTTACGCCAGGGAGTCCGTGGTCCGGATTCGGATACGCGTTCTTCCCGGACAATGTGTTGGGCCCGCCGACGCCATCAAGTGCTGTGAATGCATACTCGCCGTCCAATCGGGCGGACGAAATCCTTTCGTTGGGGCATGGGGGACAAATCACGCTGGCCTTCACGGACAACGTTGTGGTGGACGAGGAAGGACCCGATTTCACCATCTTCGAGAACTGCTTCATCAGCCCCTGGATTGGCGGACCGTTTGTGGAAGCGGCCACGGTTTCGGTCAGCCAGGATGGGGTGACATGGTTGACTTTCCCCTACGACACACTCACCTACGAGGGGCTCGCCGGCGCGCACCCAGTTCGGGACCCCTTGCATCCGACGGATCCACAGCTGTCCGGAGGGGATCAGTTTGACCTGGCAGTGGTTGGGCTGTCGTGGATCCGATACGTGCGGATCACCGACCTGGGCGATGTCTGGCGAGAAGGGCCCTTCAACGGCGACTTTGATCTGGATGCTGTGGTCGCCATCCACAGCAGGGACGAAATCCCGTCTACGGCGGCTGCGGAACAGGCGAGCGTACCGCCGCGATCGCCCTGGCTGAGTCCCGCCTATCCAAACCCATTCAATGCAAGTACGAGGCTTCGTTTCTACCTCCCGTCCGCGGCTGTGCTCAAGTTGGAGATTCTGGACTCGCGTGGACGATTGGTAACCTGCCTTTGCGACGGCTCCGCAGAAGCGGGCGAGCACTGGATCTCATGGGACGGGAGGGATGCGTGTGGCAAGGCCGTTCCTTCCGGCATCTACCTGGCGCGCTTCACGACTTCCAACGTGCGGCTTTGCGAAAAGCTGGTCCTGATGCGTTGAGGTCAAGGACGGTCGCTCCCATGCTCCGCGCGCGGCTTGACTGGTGGCCCAGGGCAAGCGGTCGAAGGGCAGTAAGAGCCGGAGTTTGGGGTGCGCGAAACTACCCGGCTTTCCACGGCAGCCGGACTGGTATCGAGGAGGAAGGAATCTGAGCCGGGAAGCTGGAGGAAAAAGGGCCCGGAGCGCTCGGCTTGGCCCACCGGCGTGAGGATGGGACTGCCGGCAGGCTATGGGAATCCAGCAGAAGCTACTCCGGGGTTGAGGAGCGGGGTGCGTACCGGGGCACGCGAGTGCTTTCTCCCCCCGAGTGCCCCGAAAAGCTCCAAGGGGGGATAATCTTCTTTGCTCCCCCTGGCATGGCGCGGAGAAGGAAAGGACGGGGAAGAAATAGCGCGAAAGCCTCCTTGCCTCGCAGCTTGTTCTCCCGCCCGCGTATCCGGAACCCCGCCACCGACGGCGTCCAAGGGCCAAAGCCGTGCAAGCGGGGCCAACCGTGACAGGATCCGGCGCCGTCTTGTCGAAAGGCAAACACCTCTTTTCCAGACGCTTGGTGCGGTCCTCCGAGTGCCTGGCTACCGCCTCAGGAGCAACCGCTGGTCTCCCCGCAGTTGATGCACTTGTAGCAGGAACCGCTGCGGACCATGATCGCTCCGCATTCCGGGCAAGAGGGAGCATCGGCCTGCGTGCTGAAGATGATCGACTCCTGGTCGTGGTTTTCCATAGGGTTGGCCGTCGCAGCGTTACCCTTCCGAAGGGAGCTGCCCAAGGATTCCTCAGCACTCAACACCCGCTCCTCGCCAAAAAGCTTGGATTCTTCGTCCTTGGTCTCGGAGGGGGATTCCTCGGGCGTCAGAAACTTCAGCGCCAGCCAGCGAAAGATGTAATCCATGATGGACTTGGCGAACGGGATCTGCGGGTTGGACGTGAAGCCGGAGGGCTCGAAGCGCGTGTGGGCGAATTTGTCCACCAGCACTCGGAGGGGAACCCCGTACTGCAGCGCAAGCGAGATGGCCGTGGCGAAACAGTCCATCAGTCCGGAGATCGTGGATCCCTCTTTGGCCATCACGATGAAGATCTCTCCCGGGCTTCCATCCTCGTACATCCCTACCGTGATGTAGCCCTCATGGCCTGCCACACTGAACTTGTGGGTGATGGCCTTCCGCTCGGGCGGCAAGCGCTTGCGCACGGGCCGGAATTGCTCTTTCTCCTCCGCCGGCTCCGCTTTCTTCTCGGCGCTCTTCGTCACCAGCGGCTGTGTGCGCTTGGAACCGTCCCGGTAGATGGCGATGGCCTTCAGACCCATCCTCCAGGCTTCCATGTAGACCCGCTCGATGTCTTCCGGTGTAACCTCGTTGGGCAAGTTCACGGTCTTCGAGATGGCGCCTGACAGGAAAGGTTGTACCGCTGCCATCATCCGGATGTGGCCCATGTAGTGGATCGATCGCACGCCGGACGGCGGTTTGAAGGCACAGTCGAAGACAGGCAGGTGCTCCGGCTTCAATTCCGGAGCCCCTTCGATGGTATCGTTGCGGTCGATGTAGTTCGTGATGGCTCGGATTTGCTTTTCCGAATAGCCGAGTTTCCTGAGCGCTTCCGGCACGGTGCGGTTGACCATCTTGAGCACACCGCCCCCCACAAGCTTCTTGTATTTCACGAGGGCGATGTCGGGCTCAATCCCCGTGGTATCCGCGTCCATCATGAAGCTGATGGTCCCAGTGGGGGCAAGGAGGGTTGTCTGCGCGTTGCGGAATCCGTATTCCCGGCCGATGACCAGAGCCTGATCCCAGGCATTACGGGCCGCCTCGAGGAGATCCGCGGGCACGAGGTGTTCCGGGATTCCATCCAACGCTCTCCGATGCTTCTCGATCACGGCGAGCATCGGTTCCCGATTCACCTCGAACCTCGGGAAAGGCCCGATCTTGCTGGCCATCACCGCGCTCCAGCGATAAGCTTCGCCCGTCATGAGGGCTGTGACGGCCGCAGCATAGGCCCGGCCTTCCTCGCTGTCGTACGGGAGTCCTCTCGCCATCAATAGAGCCCCAAGGTTGGTGTAGCCCAAGCCAAGGGGCCGGAAGTCATGACTGTTCTGCTGGATCTTCGGAGTGGGGTAGGAGGCATTGTCGACGATGATTTCCTGGGCGGTGATGAACACGTCCACGGCCCGTTTGAAGGCCTCGATGTCGAGCTCGCCATCCGGTCTGCGGAATCGCATCAGGTTGAGCGAAGCCAGGTTGCAGGCAGTGTCGTCCAGGAACATGAATTCGCTGCAGGGATTGCTCGCATTGATCCGACCGGAGTTGGGGCATGTGTGCCAGGCGTTGATGGTGGTATCGAACTGGAGGCCGGGATCCCCGCAAATGTGGGCAGCCTCGGCGATGGCGCGCATGATGTCCCGCGCCCGGTACGTATCGGCCACCTCGCCAGTCAGGACGTAGCGCGTTTGCCAAATGCCGTCTTCCTCCACGGCCTTCATGAACTCGTCTGTGACCCGGACCGAGTGATTTGCGTTTTGGAAGAAGACGGAGCGGTAGGCCTCGCCATCGAAGCTGCCATCGTAACCGGCGTCAATCAAAGCCCAAGCCTTCTTCTCTTCGTTCGCTTTTGACCAGATGAACTCGAGGATGTCCGGGTGATCCACATTCAGGATCACCATCTTGGCCGCACGCCGCGTCTTGCCCCCCGACTTGATCACCCCGGCAAAGGCATCGAATCCGCGCATGAAGGAAACGGGCCCAGAAGCTTTTCCGCCCGACGAAAGAGGCTCTTTCGAGCTCCGCAAGGGAGAGAGGTTGACGCCGGCCCCCGAACCATACTTGAACAGCATCCCTTCGATCTTCGCAAGGTCCAGGATGCTTTCCATCGTGTCCTGGACGGAATTGATGAAACAGGCGGAGCATTGGGGTTTCTCCTCCACCCCCACATTGAACCAGACCGGGCTATTGAAACTTCCTTGCTGATGCACTAAAAGAGATACGAGCTCCCGATAGAAGGTCTCCGCGTCTTCCTTGCTGGCAAAATAGCCGTCCCTGAGCCCCCAGTTGGTGATCGTGCGAGCGACTCGATCCACAAGTTGCTTCACGCTTGATTCCCGCTGCCCGGTCTTGCGATCGAGGTAGAAATACTTGGACGCCACGACGTTAGTGGCGAGCTGAGACCACTCCTTCGGCACCTCGACATTCTTCTGTTCGAAGACGATCTTGCCGTCTTCGCCGACAATGGCAGCGTCGCGCAGTTCCCATTCGATCTGATCGAAGGGATGCACGCCCGGCGTGGAAAAGAAAGGTTCGAAGACAAGCCCGCCTCGGCCCTCCGCGGCCGTCGTTGCGGCGGGCCGGACAGGTTCACTAATGCCCTTGTGCGTGGATCTCTTGCTCCTGCGCTCCGGCATCTTGTCACCTCTCGCCTGGTCGTGCTTCTCCTTACTCCAAATGAGCGAACCTAATATAGCCCCCGGTCGGCCAAAAATCAAGGGAAATCTCTCAATATCTGGTGTCGGAATTGAGCGTGCGCCTATCTCTGGGCGCGATGCGACTGGCTTGTGTCCTGTTCCCGACGGGGATTCTCGTGAGGTTTTCCAGTTGCTCCGTTCGCCCCCGTGCCTTACCTTTGCGCCTGAAGCGGAACGGACATGCGTGGAAAAGCACGAAGGACGGTCAGCCATGATTTCGAAAGAAGACGTTCTTTCCCTCGTTCGTGCGGCGCTGGTCGAGGACCTGGGAAACCGGGGAGACGTGACCACGGAGGCGACGGTGCCGCCCGAGGTGCGCGGGAGGGCGGAAATCATCGCCAAACAGGACGGGATCCTAGCGGGGCTCCCCGTGGCAGGCTGGACATTCGCTGAGCTGGACCCGGAGCTGGTTTTCACGCCGCGGCGCAGGGATGGGGACCGGGTTCAGCCTGGGGAAGTCGTGGCGGAGGTTTCTGGCCGGCTGCGGTCGATCCTCATCGCGGAGAGGACCGCGCTCAATTTCCTCATGCGGCTTTCCGGCATTGCCACTCTCACGAGCCGCTTCGTCGAGGCCGTGGCGGGCACCCGAGCGAAGATCCTGGATACACGAAAAACCACCCCGGGATGGCGTCGGTTGGAAAAGTATGCCGTCCAGTGTGGAGGGGGAAAGAATCACAGGATGGGCCTTTACGACCAGGTCTTGATCAAGGAGAACCACATCGCCGCGGCGGGTTCGGTCGCGGAGGCTATCCGCCGTGCCAAGAGCTACCTGCGGGAGAAGAACCTGCCGCTCTTCATCGAGGTCGAAGTGAGCGACATGCGACAACTGCGCGAGGCCCTGGAGGAGGGTGTCGACCGAATCCTTCTGGACAACATGTCGTCTGAGCTTCTGCGCGAAGCTGTCCGCCTCGGGGCAGGGGAGGTGGAGTTTGAGGCCTCGGGGAACGTGACGCTGGCCAACGTCCGCGAGGTTGCCGAGACTGGCGTCGACTACGTCTCCATCGGGGCCTTGACCCATTCCGCCCCGGCGTTCGACTTCAGCCTTCTCGTGAAGGCCACCTGGTGAAGTCAATGAGTAATTCGCGGGGATCTGCCATCCTGAGCCTGAATTGAGCCAAGGAGGACCAAGATGGATGCTCTGACAGCTCTCCGGTCTCGCTGGAGCTGCAGATCCTATTTGCCAGACCCGGTGCCGAGAGAAACCGTCCTGCAGGCTCTCGACGCCGCGCGACATGCCCCGTCCGGCAACAACGTTCAGCCCTGGGAGTTCATCGTGATCACCGATTCCGAACTGCGCAAGCAAATCGCAGAGCTGGCGGAATACGGAAAGTTCATCGCGCAGGCCCCGGTGTGCATCGCTGTCGTCTGCCGCGATACCAAGTACTACCTGGAGGACGGCAGCGCCGCAACGCAGAACATTCTGCTCGCGGCGACAGCGCTGGGATTGGGCTCCTGCTGGGTAGCCGGCGACAAGAAACCGTATTGCGGACAGATTCTTGCTCTCTTGGGTGTTCCTGCCGGGTACAAGCTGGTTTCTCTGGTCGCGCTCGGCAAACCGGCCACCGAACCGAAAAGACGGGAAAAGAGGCGGCTGGAAGAGCTCGTGCACTGGGAGCGCTTCTCCCGCTGAGATGGATGAAGGCTGGTTTCGGGCGCTGCCCCACGGGGCACGAACTTTCTGGGAAGGAGGTCGTTCAATCGCCAAGGAAAGCAAACGGACGTGAGTGATAGCGAGAGACGGAGCGATGTCGGACGACAAGCGAATTCCCAACCCGGCAGAGATTCAACGGGAAGTCGCCGAGTTCCTGAAGTCCAAGTATGGCGACCGGATCTTCATCCCGCCTCAGCCGGACCTCGCGGGCGAAGAGGAGGCGCCTCGTGCCGAGAAGAGAGGCGTGAACCAAATCCGCTTCGACATGAAGCCCGAGGAGCTCGAGTCGTACTTGAAGCAATTCGTGGTTGGCCAGGACGAGGCCATCGAGGTCCTCGCCACGAAGATCTGCACGCACTTCAACCGGATGCGTCTGGAAATGGAAAGCCGCCTCGAGGAGCTTGTGGGGAACATCAAGCCCAACATCCTGATGATCGGGCCGACCGGGGTCGGCAAGACCTACATGATCCGACTCATCGCAAAGAAGATCGGCGTGCCTTTTGTGAAAGCAGATGCGACGAAATTCAGCGAGACGGGCTACGTTGGCGGGGACGTGGAAGACCTGGTCAGGGAGCTCGTGAGGGAGGCGGGGGGCGACATCAAACTGGCCGAGTACGGGATCATCTACTTGGACGAGATCGACAAGATCGCCTCGTCTGGCTACCAGTATGGTCCAGATGTGTCCAGGACCGGTGTGCAGCGCAACTTGCTGAAGCTGATGGAAGAGTCGGAGGTCGAACTGCGTAAGCCTCACGACCTCGCATCGCAACTGGAAGCCGCGATGGAGATTCAGAGGACCGGTCGCTACGAGCCGAAGCGGATCAATACGAAGAACATTCTTTGGGTGATGAGCGGGGCCTTCACGGGCCTTGAATCCATTATCCGTCGGAGGCTGAACCGCCAGTCCGTTGGGTTTGTGAGTGACCGGCGCGAGAAGGATCGAGAGACGGAGGACTCCCAGGCTATTCTGAGGAGAGTCCGCAGCGAGGATCTGATCGAGTTTGGTTTTGAATCCGAGTTCGTGGGCAGGCTGCCGGTGGTCGTGGTCTTGAACGATCTCGACGCCGACGGCTTATACCGGATCCTGAAGAATCCGAACAGCACCGTCATCCAAGCGAAGAAACGGGACTTCGCCGCGTACGGGATCGAACTGGAGTTTACGGACGAGGCTCTTCGGCGCATAGCCGAGAAGGCCTACCAGGAACACACCGGGGCCCGGGCCCTCGTCACGGTATGCGAGAAAACGTTGCTCAAGTACGAGAAGAAGCTTCCGTCCACACATATCCGGAAGTTAGTGGTCACCCCGGAAATGGTGGACGACCCCGAAGCACAGCTGGAGCGCCTGTTAACCGAGGAGGCAATCCGCGAGTTCCAGAGAAGGTTCCTTGCTTCCTCAGGGATTGCCATTGCCTTCACCCAGGAGGCTGTTCAGTACTTGAGGAGACTCGCCAAGGAGTGCGGCAAGGGCTTGCGCGAAGTCTGTGAGGAGCTTTTCAAGGATTATGAATACGGGCTCAAGCTCCTCGGCTTACAGCATTTCACCGTGGACGTCGAGACCGCTAAGCGTCCTAAGGAGACCCTGGAGGAGCTGATCAAGCGCTCCTACGCCAGGAAGGAGGCAAACCCTGCCGGGTGAAGCGGCTTGGTACAGGGTGGGGGCGGTTCGACACCTTCGACCACGGGCGTGCCCGGGGGGGAGGCGGACGAGCGAGAAATGAGCCGCCGTTTCCGGGATGTATGGGCGGTGGCGATGCCTGCGACGGTGTCCACTCGAGACATTCAGCCGAAGGTGGCTGCGTGAGGAGGGCCTGTCGGGAACGTATCACCCCGTGCTTGACAAAGTGCGATGGCTTTCATAAGCTGGGGCAGCGAAGCACGTGGCGCGGACCGGAGGGAGCCCGAATTGGACAACGGGGCGACGACGGAACTTGACGAGGGAGGGTGGCGTGGCAGGCTCGAAATCGCTGAGGATGTGCTCGGCATGGCTGGTGCTCGGACTGCTAGCGATTCTTGATGCGGCATGCATGCGAGGTCCCGAAGTAGTGGGACCCGAGCATCTCGTAATCGCTCTCGGGGATACGACGGAGTTGCGAACCGTCGAGCCGCTCTTGCGTGGAGCTCTCGAGAAGAGCATCTTCACGCCGCATGAGGAGCTGATCTACAAGGTGCGCCTTCTTCCTGCCGAGAGCCTGGCCACCTACCTCCATTATCGCCACCTTCTTTTCGTAGGGACTCTGGACGCAAGTGGGAAGGCAGGCGAGTACATCTCCAAGCTTGTGGGGAGGGCTCGGCCGAGGGTGGAGGCGGATTCGGCTTTTGTCTTCAGCAAGCCGGACGCCTGGGTCAAGGACCAGCTTCTGGTCGTCTTCACCGCTAAGGACATGGAGGCGCTTCGTCGCCACCTCTCCGAGAACGGCGAGGTCTTGTTCCGCCTTTTCGATGATTTTGACAATGGGCAGGTCCGGCGCCGTATGTATGCTACGCTGGAGCAGAAGAAGCTCCATCAGCATTTGCTCGAGCGCTACGGCTGGACATTGCGGGTTCAGCACGATTACTTCGTTGCCCTGGAGGAGCCTGGTTTCGTCTTCCTTCGCAGAGTCGATCCGGAGCGATGGCTCTTCGTCGCCTGGGAAGAGACGAATGATCCTTCCAGACTGACCAAGGATTGGGTCCTGGAAAAACGGGCCTGGGTGGGCCGGACCTACTATGGGGGAGACACCATCCTTGACCTCGATTTGCAAGTACGGGAGGTCAACTTCAATGGGCGTTACGCGCTCCAGTTTGACGGCATTTGGGAAAACGCCGAGAAGATAGCTGGAGGTCCGTGGCGTGCCTACGCATTCTACGACCAACCGACCGGCCGCTTGTACCTCATCGACCTCGCTGTGTTTGCGCCGATGAGAGAGAGAAAGATGCCCTTCCTGCGACAATTGGACGTGATGGCCCATACGTTCCGCACGCAGTACGAGAGGGCTCAAGACTGAGCCGCGAGGTTTCCTCCTGTACGTTCTCTCTCCAAGGTGGCAGGGAAAAGTTCCGGAGGAAGGCATGAAGCGAGTAGCGCTGGTTGCAGGTAGCCAAAGCGACGTTCCCCTGCTGGCGGAGTGCCGAAAGCACCTCGAGTTCTTCGGAATCCCGTACGATGAATTCGTCCTTTCCGCGCATCGCAATCCGGAAGAGACGGCGGATTTCGCAAGGAGCGCTGAGCAAGCAGGCTACGGAGTGCTCATCGCGGCAGCAGGAATGGCCGCTGCGCTGCCGGGCGTACTGGCGGCGCACACGATCTTACCGGTGATCGGGGTGCCCGTGCCCAGTTCTGATCTCCACGGTCTGGATTCCCTGCTGTCCATTGCGCAAATGCCTTCCGGAGTGCCTGTAGCCACGATGGCGATCGGCAAAGCGGGCAGCGCCAATGCAGGCGTCCTGGCAGCCCAGATCCTGGCCTTGGAAGAACCGACCCTGCGGGAAAAGCTCTACGAGTTCAAACAAATGGGCTGCAAGATCCCGAAGGAACCGCTCCCGTTCGAGAGGCCGGGATGACCTCGGGGCGATGGCTTGCGGGAGCCGGTGAGGATAGGCCACAACGCGCGGGCGACAAGCTGCCAAAGTTCGCGATGGCCGTCGACGGTGCGGAGGTCGCAGAGCGTACGAAAAGCTGTTGCAGCTACTGTAGAGCTGGCTCACTCTGCTTCTGGGAAAGACGCTCCTGACGTCGCACGCCCTGGCAGGAGGATGAGGAAATGATTGCGCGTTTTTTCCGCCTTGAGGAGCTCGGCACGAACTGGAAGAGGGAAGTCGTAGCGGGCCTGACTACCTTCGTCACCATGGCGTACATCATCGTCGTGAATCCTGCCATTCTGGACGCGGCGGGGATTCCGAAAGGCCCGGCAATGGTGGCAACGATCCTTTCGGCGGCCTTCGGTACGCTCATGATGGGCTTCTACGCCCGGCGGCCCTTCGCCATCGCACCGTACATGGGAGAGAACGCCTTCGTGGCCTACACGGTCGTCAAGGTTCTGGGTTACAGCTGGCAGACAGCGCTGGGCGCCGTGTTCCTTGGGGGCGTGTTGTTCACCTTGCTAACCTTGCTCCGCGTTCGGTCGTGGCTGGCGGAGGCGATCCCTCAGAGCATGAAGCAGAGCTTTTCGGTGGGGATCGGTCTTTTCCTGACCTTTATCGGCTTGAATGAGACGGGCCTGGTCACGCTGGGAAGCCCCGGGGCCCCTGTGCAACTCGGCGATCTGAACTCGCCGACGGCATTGCTTGCGATCCTCGGCTTTGTGCTGATTTCCGCCCTGATGATCTTTCGCGTTCGGGGCGCCATCCTTCTGGGGATCCTGTTGGTGACGGCAGTCTCGTACCTGACCGGAGTCGCAAAGCCGCCTTCCCAGTTCCTGAGTTTGCCTCCCAGCGTGGCCCCCGTGTTCCTGAAGCTGGATATCTTGGGCGCCCTCCAATGGGGATTCTTCAGCGTCATCCTGACGGTCTTCGTGATGGACTTCGTCGATACGCTGGGCACGCTGATCGGCGTTTCCGCAAGGGCGGGATTTCTGGACGAGAATGGCGATCTCCCCGAGATCGAGAAGCCGATGCTGGCCGATGCCCTGGCCACGGTAGTGGGGGCCTTGTTCGGCACGACAACCACCGGCACCTATGTGGAGAGCGCAGCGGGCATCGAAGCGGGGGGACGGAGCGGTCTCACCGCCGTGGTTGTCGCGATTTTCTTCCTGCTTTCGCTTTTCTTCGCTCCCTTCTTCACGTCGATCCCCGCGTTCGCCTACGGTCCGGCGCTGATCGTCGTCGGCTTGCTCATGCTCCAATCCGTGTCTCAGCTCCGCACGGATGATTTCACAGAATACGTACCCTCCTTTGCGGTAGTGGTCCTCATGAGCTTCACCTACAACATCGGCGTGGGTATGACGAGCGGGTTTGTTCTCTACCCGCTCCTGAAGGCGGTTTCTGGCCGCGCCTCGGAGGTGAAGCCGGGGATGTGGGTACTCGGCGCCTTGTCCCTGCTGTTCTTCATCTTCTACCCGTATCATTGATGCCCAGGATGCCCCTATGCGAAAAGGCCGGCCCGGAACGGTGGGTTCATGAGAATCGCAGTGGTGGGAACGGTCGTCTGTGACCGGATCGTCTACACGGACGGCAGAGAGATCCACTCCCTCGGGGGAATCCATTACACCGTCGCAGTGGCGGCTCATCTCTGTCCACCTGATTGGGAAATCCTTCCGATCTGTCGTATCGGGCGTGATGCGTTGCCCGCGGTTCTCGATGCTTGGGGCGAGTTCCCCAACGTGCGGCGGGACGGAATTCGCCCAGCTGCTAGGCCCAATACCCGTGTAACCCTGCTCTACCGGAAGCCCACCGAACGTGAGGAATACACGACGCTCCCAATGGCTCCCCTGGGAACCGAGGAGCTGTATCCTGCCTTATCGGCCGACGTCTGCGTCATCAATTTCATCACCGGAAGGGATGTGAAGCTTGCGGCCCTGCGGTTCCTGCGCGAAAGCTACCGGGGAATGCTGTACCTGGACATTCACTCTTTGACCCTCGGGATAGCGCCCGACGGTCAGCGCTACTATCGCTATCCGCGCCGCTGGCGGGAGTATGCGCGCGCGGCCGACTGTCTCCAGTTGAACGAGTATGAGGCAGCCTGTCTGGCTCAGCTCCGACCGGACGAAAGGACGCTCGAGGCTCTCCGCTCGTTCGCGGTGCTCCTGCTCTCGAATCTGTCTGGGCGTCTTCGGCTGGTGAATCTGACCCTCGGCGAGAGGGGATCGCTAATGGCGTGTCGAGGTCGGGACGGATCCATCACGTGCGAGCACGTCCCCGGGCTTCGGGTGTCTGTAGTCGATCCGACGGGGTGCGGAGACACGTACGCGATAGCGTTCTTGGTTCGCTACATCGCGACGGGCGATCCGCTCGAAGCGGCCTACTTCGCCAATACGATTGCGGGACACAAGTGTACCCTTGCGGGGTCGGAAGGGTTGGCTGAGCTGGGCCATGCCGCTGCGGCTGCCAACGCCTCCAGTTCTCGGCTGCTGCAATCCGGTTCAGGGCAGGAGGACCTCCTTTCCAATTTAACACCTTCCAGAGGTGTAGGATGATCGCGATGGTGACCGGTTGTTGCGGCCTTCTTGGCCGCAAGCTCTTGCAATATCGACCCAGCTGGGTATATGCGGTGGGCGTGGATGTCCAAGAGCCAGACGCGCCGCTCCTTGCTTCAGCCTGTGAGTACCAGCATCTCGACGTCACGCATGCAGACGCGATACGCGAGGCGCTCGAGAAAAGGAGTGTAGACTGGGTCGTGAATACCGCCGCCTTCACGAACGTGGACGCTTGTGAGACAAGGCGCGAGGATTGCTGGCAGATCAACGTCCTGGCTGTGAAGGCTCTTGCGGAGGTCGCCCGCACCACCGGGACTCGCGTGCTGCAAGTTTCCAGTGACTACGTTTTCGACGGAACAGCCGGCCCCTACGCGGAGGACGACGAGCCGGCTCCCCTCGGCTTTTACGGACGTTCGAAGCTGGCCAGTGAGGTGGTTCTGCGAGAAACGGGGGCGGAATACGTGATCGTCCGGACGAACGTGCTGTACGGCCACGCACCGGGCGTTCGCCCCAACTTCGTTCACTGGGTGTTGCAGCAACTGGAGCGGGGAGTCCCTTTCCGGGTGGTCAGCGATCAAGTGGGAAATCCGACCCTGGCCGATGACCTCGCGCAGGCTATCTGGACTCTCGTTGCTTCGGAAGCCCGCGGCACGTACCACCTCGGTGGTTCGGATCTGCTGGATCGGAGGACGTTCGCGCTGGCCGTTGCGGAGGTATTCGGCTTTCCGCAGGACCTGATTGGCGAGATTTCTACGGCTGAGTTGCGGCAGGCCGCTCCGCGCCCGCTTCGCAGTGGCCTGCTGTGGGAGAAAGCTCGCCAGCGGTTCGGCATTCGTATGCGCGGCGTTCGGGAAGGACTGCAGCTCATGAGAGCCCAGATGCTCGAGGAATCGATGCAATCCGGCCGGCAAGAGGCGCGAAGGGAGGCAAAGTGAATTGAGTCGGCAAGGTGGAGAGGCCGAGAGTGAGCACGACCCCGCGCAATAGTGGCGGCGACCGAAAGACGCTCGTGATCGTCCCGACGTACAACGAGGCGGAGAACATCGAACGATTGTTGCCCCGGGTCTTCTCGCAGCCGATCCCGGACCTGCACGTGCTCGTGGTGGACGACTCTTCACCCGATGGCACAGCGGAACTGGTGCGTCGGTTGCAGTCGACCTATCCCGGTAGGTTGCACCTCCTCGTTCGCGAGGGCAAGAAGGGGCTGGGATCGGCGTACGTAGAGGGATTCCGTTTCGCCTTATCCCACGGCTACGGCATCGTGGTGGAAATGGATGCCGACCTGTCCCACAATCCCGATGACCTGCCGCGATTGCTAGCGGAGCTAGACAATCATGACCTGGTCATCGGTTCTCGCTATGTGACGGGCGTGAACGTGATCAATTGGCCTCTCCGGAGGTTATTGCTCAGCCTAGGAGGGAACTGGTACGTGCGAGCCGTGACCCGTCTTCCGGTTCGGGATTGCACGAGCGGCTTCAAGGTGTACAAGCGCGAGGTCCTGGCGGCCCTTGACCTCGATCGCATCCAGTCTGACGGCTACGCATTCCAGATCGAAATGAAGTACCGAGCCTGGAAGAAGGGGTTTCGACTGCGCGAGGTCCCGATCGTCTTCATTGACAGGGAGGCGGGTAGCTCGAAGATGTCAAAGCGTATCGTGAGGGAGGCCATCTGGATGGTGTGGAAGCTGAAGATCCTTGGGTTGGTGGGCAAGCTTTAGGCTCAAAAAGGGATTGCTTTTGTGACCGGGCTGTGCTATAATTAGGCGATCAACGGGGCTGTAGCTCAGCTGGGAGAGCGCTTGCATGGCATGCAAGAGGTCGGCGGTTCGAATCCGCTCAGCTCCACCTATGAAGCCCGTCTGCAAGACGGGCTTCGTTATTTATGCCTCCAAGTGGGGATCACCGAGGTTCGTGTAGAATGGCGGGGTCGGTGACCTGGAGCTTTCCCAAGGTTATGAAGCTATACAGATTCCGGCCGCAGTTGTTGTCGCAGCGGAAATCGTTGAAGATGCGACGAGCCTCCTCTTGCGAGTGGATGGGGAAACGATAGACGTTTCCGCAAGCCTCGCAGGTGATGATGAGTTCCGTGAATTCCAACTGGCCCATGTGTCACGTCCTCCCGTCGATGAGTCTGAAGGCCTCGGGGCAAAGGGCGTGCCCGCAGGAAAGGCCAGCATCGTGCGCGGATCGTCGATTGGACCCCACCCCAGCTGGCCCCGACTGCACCACCTTGATACAACCGACTCAGGCGAGGCCTCGGGGCGCGAGCCGGATGGGGCGCATCGGTGCAGTAGTGTTGGAAGCCAGCCCCGCGGGGGGAAAAATCCCTTGATTTTTGGACGATGTGGTATTACATTCGATGGGGTTTGGCGATGGGCGGTTAGCTCAGGTGGTTAGAGTGCTTGCTTGACATGCAAGAGGTCACTGGTTCGAGTCCAGTACCGCCCACCGAGGAGCAAAACGACCTTGTCGGCTGCGGGCCCAAGGTCGTTTTGCGGTATTAGGGGAGGGACAGAGCGAAGGTGGCACACTCGTCGACGAGAAGAATCCGCATCAAAGTCTCGGACGGGGAAGAGAAGGAATACGACCTGGGAGTCCGTCCGCTCGATGTGCTTCGCGAACAGGGTGGAGCTCGGGACAAGCGTGTGGTGGCGGCCCGCTTCCGCGGTGCCCTGGTGGATCTGACGCGTCCCCTGGAAGAGGACGGCGAATTGGAGTTTGTGACGGTCGATGATCCCGACGGGCTCCACGTCTACTGGCACAGCACGGCTCACATTATGGCGCACGCTGTGAAGGATCTCTTCCCGGAGGCGAAGTTCGGGATCGGTCCCCCAATCGACCAAGGCTTCTACTACGACATCGATGTGCCTCGGCCCTTCACGCCGGCGGACCTGGAAGCCATCGAGCGGCGGATGCAGGAGATCATCGCGGCTGACCATCCCTTCGTGCGCGAAGTGGTCTCCCACGACGAAGCGGTCCGAATCTTCCGAGAGAGGGGGGAGGTCTACAAGCTGGAGCTACTGGAAGGCCTGGAAGGCGAGCCGAGCATTTACCGCGAGGACGGGTTCATTGATCTGTGCACAGGCCCGCACGTTCCTTCGACGGGCTACATTCGGCACTTCAAACTCTTGTCGACCTCCGGAGCTTACTGGCGCGGGGACGAGAACCGGCCGATGCTCCAACGGATCTACGGGATTTCTTTCGCCGACAAGGAGCGGCTCGAGGACTACTTGCACAGGCTCGAGGAGGCCAAGCGTCGGGATCATCGAAGGCTGGGCCGGGATCTGGACCTGTATAGCATCGATGAGGAAGTAGGTCCCGGTTTGGTGCTATGGCACCCGAAGGGCGCCATCATCCGCCACATCATCGAGTCATTCTGGAAGGAGCAGCACCTGAAGGGCGGTTACGAGTTCGTCTACACCCCTCACATAGCGAGATTGGAGCTCTGGGAGCGGAGCGGGCACCTGGACTTCTTCCGGGAAAACATGTTCCCCCCCTCAGAGGTCGAGGAGGTACCTTACCAAATCAAGCCCATGAACTGCCCGTTCCATCTCCGCATCTACAAGAGCAAGACGCGGAGCTACCGGGAGCTGCCGATTCGCTGGGCCGAGTTGGGGACGGTGTACCGGTATGAGCGGTCAGGAGTGTTGCATGGATTGCTCCGTGTCCGGGGATTCACGCAGGATGACGCCCACATCTTCTGCCGGCTTGATCAGCTCGAAGATGAAATCCTGCGGGTCCTCAACTTCACAATCGATATGCTTTCCACTTTCGGCTTCTCGAACTACGAGGTCTACCTTTCGACTCGCCCCGAGAAGTTTGTGGGCTCGGTGGAAAACTGGGAGCGAGCGACAGCGGCCCTTCGGAGCGCTCTCGAGAAGAAAGGACTGCAGTACAGCATCGATCCGGGGGAAGGGGTTTTTTACGGCCCAAAGATCGATATCAAGATCAAAGACGTGCTAGACCGGCCATGGCAGTGCTCGACGATCCAGGTTGACTTCAACGAACCGGAGAGGTTCGACATCACCTACATGGGTCAGGACGGCCAGTTGCATCGGCCTATCATGATTCATCGAGCCTTGCTCGGTTCTCTGGAGCGATTCCTCGGAGTTTTGATTGAGCATTACGCTGGAGCCTTCCCGGTCTGGCTTGCTCCAGTGCAGGTCGTGGTGATCCCGATCACGGATGCGCAGCTGGAAGGGGCGCGGAAAGTCGCTTCGATTTGCCAGGAGCACGGGCTAAGGGTGAGCGTTGACGACCGGCCGGAGCGGATCAACTACAAGATCCGGGACGCCGAGGTTCAGAAAATCCCGTACATGTTGATCATTGGCAAGAAGGAAGTCGAGCAAGGACTGGTTTCGGTTCGGCAGAGGAAAGTCGGTGACCTCGGTCCTATGCCGTTGGACGAGTTCTTGGCCCGGATCCGAAGGGAAATCGAAGAGCGGAGCAATGAATCAGCGGGTGGTGGGTAGCGTCCGATCGGAAGAAACGATGGAGGGTGGAAGCCATCGATAAGGAGAAAGATCTTCGAGTAAATGAGCAGATCCGTGCTCCGGTTGTCCGACTGATCGACCCCGAGGGGAAGCAGCTGGGGATTGTTGAACGCGCGAAAGCGCTGCGAATTGCGGAAGAGTTGGGCCTCGACCTCGTGGAGGTGGCGCCGAACGCCACGCCTCCCGTGTGTCGCATCATGGACTACGGGAAGTACCGTTACGAACTGAGCAAGAAGGAAAGGTCAAGCCGCAAGAAACAGCATACGATCGTCGTCAAGGAGATTCGTCTGAGCCCGAGGACGGAGCTTCACGACATCCAGACCAAGTGCAGGCAGGCTCGGGAATTCCTCGAGGACGGAAATCGCGTCAAAGTGACGGTGCGTTTCCGTGGGCGAGAGGTCACAAGAATGGATTTCGGCCATCAGGTGATGGGGAAGGTGGTCGAGCTTCTGTCCGACGTCGCCAAGGTCGAAAAGGGGCCAAGCATGGAAGGGCAAGACCTGGTGGCTTTCCTGGCCCCGAAGTGAATTACGGCATACAAGGGAGCAAGAGGAGCGTTCGCATGCCGAAGATGAAGTCCAATCGTTCTGCGATGAAGCGTTTCAAAATCACCGGAGGAGGAAGAATCCGCCGCTACAAGGCGTGCGGAAGCCACCTGCTGACCAAGAAGACCCGCAAGCGCAAGCGGAATCTTCGCAAGCCGGCGTTGGTCCATCCGACCGAAGAGAGGCGGATTCGCAAGCTGATTCTGGCCTGACAGCCCTGGCTGTTCGCGGCCATGATCTGACCATTTCAGGAAGGGAGTAGGATATGCCGAGAGCAACGGGTAAGGTACCTGGCCATCGCCGTCGACGCAAGATCGTGCGACAGGCGAAGGGATACTGGGGCGGGAAAAGCCGTCTTTACAAGACGGCGAAGGAGGCCGTAGAACGGGCCCTGCGCTACAGCTATCGCGATCGTCGGCAACGAAAGCGCGACTTCCGCAGGCTGTGGATCCTGCGCATCAATGCGGCTGCGCGTCAATACGGATTGACCTACGCTACGCTGATTCACCTGTTGAAGGAACGGAACATCCAGCTGAATCGGAAGCAACTGGCCGAGCTGGCTGTGAACGACGCCGAAGGCTTCCGCAAGCTGGTGGAGTCGGTAGCTTCGCCCGCCGCTACGGCCTGACGGTTCGCCATGGGAGGGGAAAAGGAAAGACTTCTGGCGGAAGTTTCGTCCGCGCGGGAGCGATTCGAACGCGAGGCCGGAAGCGTCTCATTGGTGGCCGAGATCGATGCGCTGCGCATCCGCTATCTTGGTCGCAAAGGGCTGATTGCCGACTTCTTCAGCAGGCTGGCGCAGCTACCACCCCAAGATCGGCCCGTCGTCGGCAAGGCCATCAATGACCTCCGCGCGTACGTTTCCGCAGAGATCGACCGACTCCGAGCTACGGCGGCTTCTCAGGCACGGGCGGAGGTGGTTTTCGACCCCACTTTGCCCGGAACACGGTGGGAACGCGGGCGATTTCACCCTCTCCTTCAGGTCCTGGACGAGATCGTCGACATCTTCACCTCCATGGGATTCAGCGTGGAGACGGGGCCGGAGATCGAGACGGATTACTACAACTTCGAAGCGCTGAACATCCCACCCAACCATCCGTCCAGAGATCTGCAGGATACCTTCTACCTCGAAGGACCGCACTTGCTGCGCACCCACACGTCTCCGGTGCAGATCCGGAGCATGGAGAAGCAGCGACCTCCCGTGCGGATGATCGCCCCCGGGCGCTGTTTTCGGAAGGATACACCGGATGCCACCCACTCACCGATGTTCCACCAGGTGGAGGGTCTTTGGGTGGACAAGGGGGTCACCTTTGCCCATCTCAAGGGCGTGATCCTGGCTTTTGCGCAGAAGCTTTTCGGCAAGGATGTTCGCATTCGCTTCCGCCCCAGCTTCTTTCCCTTCACGGAACCCAGCGCCGAGTACGACTTCTCCTGCATCATGTGCAAGGGCGCGGGATGCCGGATTTGCAAGAACACCGGCTGGCTGGAGATTTCGGGCGCCGGGATGGTAGATCCTGCGGTCTTCGGCTTCGTGGACTACGACCCGGAGGAATACACTGGGTATGCCTTCGGGATGGGGGTCGAGCGGATCGCCATGCTCAAATACCAGATCGGCGACATTCGCCTCTTCTACGACAATGACCTACGCTTCCTGAGCCAGTTCTGACAGATCATGAAAACGACCTACAACTGGATTCGCGAGTACGTCGAACTCGAGGCCACCCCGGAGGAGGTGGCTGACCGCCTGACGATGCTCGGCCTCGAGGTGGAATCTCTCGAGAGGGTCCAGGCCCAGTTTCAGGGGGTCGTGGTCGCGCAAATTCTCTCGGTGGAGCCGGTCCCAGGCTCGGACCATTTGTGGCTCGCCGTTGTGGACGCGGGAAGCCGCTACGGCAAGATGACCGTGGTCTGCGGAGCCCGGAACGTCCGTGCCAAGCTATGGGCAGCATTGGCGCTTCCCGGGGCAATCCTCGCGGACGGTCAGCGGGTTGAACCCCGGAGCTTCGGCTCGGTCACGTCGCAGGGAATGTTGTGTTCGGAGGCCGAGCTCGGGCTGACGAGCCGCGCAGAGGGAATCCTCCTCTTGGACAATGGGGGTAGCCTCTGGACCGGGCAAGACTTGCGCGATGTGGTGGGGGAAGATTGGGTCTTTGAGGTGAACGTCACCCCCAACCGGCCGGATTGCCTCGGGACGATCGGCATCGCACGAGAACTGAGCGCAGCGTGGGGGAAAGAGCTTCGCCTGCCTCGGCCTCGCCTATCGGAGGAGCCCGAACGGGTCGAGGAGTGGGTGCGCGTCGATGTCCAGGCTCCGGAGGCTTGCCCTCGCTACACGGCGAGGTTCTTGTGGGACGTGCAGGTGGCGCCTTCCCCCCTGTGGTTGGCTCGCCGACTCGAGCTGGTGGGCATGCGTTCCATCAACAACGTCGTCGATGTGACGAACTACGTGATGCTCGAGTTCGGCCAGCCTCTCCACGCCTTCGACTACGATCGTCTCGACGAGGGCACGATCGTGGTCAAGTTCGCTCGAGAAGGCGAGGAGTTCATCACGCTGGATGGCAAGCTGCGCACGCTTTTCTCCGATACCCTACTCATCTGCGACCGGAGCAAGCCGGTAGCCATCGCCGGGGTGATGGGGGGAGAGAACAGCGAGGTGTCCGAGCGCACACGCAGGGTGCTTCTCGAGAGCGCCTATTTCTCCCCCGACAGCATCCGCAGGACCAAGCGCAAGCTCACAATTTCGACCGATTCCTCCTACCGCTTCGAGCGCGGGGTCGATCCCGAGGGGGTTGTGGCGGCGTCCAACCGGGCGTGCGAGCTTATTCTAAGAACGGCGGGGGGCAAGCTGGCGCGCGGCATTGTGGATGTGTACCCCGATCCCATTCGGCCCCGGACGGTGTTTTTCCGTCCGAGCCGAGCCAATCAGGTGTTGGGAACCGCTATCCCGTCAAGGGAAATGGAGGGAATCCTGAGACGGCTCGGTCTCGAGGTGCAGGAACAGGAGACGGGCTACGCGGTCACGGTGCCGACCTTCCGTCCTGACCTCACCCGGGAGATCGATCTGATCGAGGAAGTGGCCCGCCACTACGGCTACGAGCGCATCCATCCGGACCCGGTCGCCCCAATCGACGAGTCGCGAACTGGGGAAGGGAGGGATCAGCTTCTCGAGAAGGCTCGTTCCCTCCTGGTCGGGCTGGGTTTTTTTGAAACGGTGAACCTGAGCTTGATCTCCCGAGCCCAAGCGGAAGCGTTCTCGGATGGTCCCGAAACCCTGGTCAAGGTTCTTAACCCGCTGGGAGAAGAACTGGCCTGGCTGCGTCCTAGCTTGCTTCCCGGACTCCTGGCCTCCACAGTCCGTAACCTCAATCGGAGGCAGCCCAGGGTCTTCTTGTTCGAATGGGGCAAGGTATTCGCCCGAAGCGCGGACGGGGCGTACTGCGAGAAGATGCACCTGGCCGGCACCATCTGCGGGATTTTCGCGTACAGGACCTGGCGCACGCAGGAGAGGGCAGCCGATTTCTACGACCTCAAAGGTGTCGTGGAAGAAGTGCTTCGCGATCTCACAGGACGGAAGGATATCCGCCTTGAGGCTTCGGATCGTCCCTGGCTCGAAGAGGGAGGCTTTGCCCTCTGCGTGGACGAGACAAAGGTGGGGTACGCAGGACAACTGGCACGGGATGTGCTTAAGAGCTATGACTGCGAGCAGGCTGTCTACGGCTTCGAGGTGGACTGGGAAAGGGTGAAGGCCGTAGCCATCACGGAGCGCATCTACGTGCCGATTCCGAAGTTTCCTCCAGTCCAACAGGACCTCGCGCTCCTCGCGGACGAAACGCTCCCGGCAGGAGCGGTGGAAGCCGTCATCTGGAAGCGCGGAGGGCCATACCTTCAGTCGGTGCGTCTGTTCGACCTTTACCGAGGCCCCCAGATTCCGGCGGGGAAGAAGAGCCTTGCCTTTGCGCTTACGTTCCAGGCCGAGGAAAGGACGCTTACGGAGCAGGAAGTGCGGGACCGGATAGAGGAGATCTTGCGCGCTTTGGCGCAGGAGTTGGGCGTGACTCTGAGGCCGCGGTAGGAAGGCTGCTATGGAATTGGAACCAATCGACGAGCTGGATGAGAAGATCTCACGTCTCATCGAACTTCTGAACAAGTTGAAGCTGGAGAACCGCGACCTGCGGATGCAGAACGCCGAGCTGCTGGCGAAGCTGGAGGAAAACGAGCGAACTATTGAAGCACTGCGCCAGCAACAGCAGGGTATTGCCCAGCATCATGAGGAGATCCAACGGCTGAAGGCACGGGAGGAGGAAGTCAAGCGGAGGATCCAAGACCTGCTGAAGAAGCTTGAGCAGATACCCATCGGGGGCTGAAAAGCACGAGCCACGGGTCAGTACGAGGTTCTGCCCAATGCCGGCGACGCGGTCGCGGCTTAGGGCTGAGGAAGGGAAGTTGAAAAGCCCCCCGCGAAGAAGGCGGTGGTGGCGATTTCGCGAGCGAAACGCGTCGATGTTTGCCGATTCCAACGTCGTCAAGGTCACCATCTTCGGTGCGGAGTACGCCATTCGGGGAGATAGTGACCCGGAGTACATCCGACACGTCGCGGAGTACGTCGACAGCAAGATGCGCGAGGTGGACGAGTCGACCTCCGTGAACTCGTCGCTCAAGGTGGCCATTTTGGCGGCTTTGAACATCGCGGACGAATTGTTCCGCGAGCGGGCTGAAAAGGAGGAGATCCTTTCCTCCTACAATCGGAAGCTGCGGATCTTGGCCAGCAAGCTCGACGAGTATCTCCACAAGGAGGCAACCGAGTAGGGAGGGCTCTAAGCCACACCTCTCGGTAGTCGAGGCCCCACTTCCTGACCCGTGGCGAGGTGGTACCTGCTCCGCTGGTAGCCGAGAGCAGGAGGGTCGGGAAGTGGGGCTTTTGTCTTGCACCCTACGGAAAGCGAGGTGAAGAAGCGATGACGCTGCTCTGGATCGTTGCTTCGATTGGGCTCGGAGCCCTGTGTTTCTTTGCAGGCTGGACGCTCCGCAAGCGGGCTGGCCAAAAGAGGGTGGCCAGCGCGGAGATCATTGCGGAGCGAATTGTTTCCGAGGCGCAGAAGGAAGCCGAGGCCATCAAACGCGAGAAGCTCCTGGAGGCAAAGGAGGAATACCTTCGCCTTAAGCAGTCCGTGGAGAACGAGTTCCGAAACCAGCGCGCCGAACTCCAAAGGCTCGAGCGGCAGCTTCAGCAAAGAGAAAGCACCCTGGACCGGCGAGCCGAAATGCTCGAAGAGAAGATGCGGGCGCTGGATCGACAGCAAGAGCTGCTGAGAGCCAAGGAAGAACAGCTGGTCTCCAAGGAACGGCAACTTGAGGAATTGATCGCCCAGCAGAGATCGGCCCTGGAACGGATCGCGGGACTGACCCAGGAGGAGGCCAAGCAGCTGTTGCTCGAGAGTTTGAAGGATAAGGCCCGGAGGGAAGCAGCGCAGATCGTCAAGGAGATCAAGGATCAAGCCAGGCTCACGGCCAACAAGGAGGCGAAGGAGATCATCATCCAGGCGATCCAACGCTCGGCAGCTGATCACTCCGTCGAGACCACCGTAAGCGTGGTCAACTTGCCCAACGAGGAAATGAAAGGGAGAATCATCGGGAGGGAAGGGAGGAACATTCGGGCCTTCGAACAGGCCACCGGGGTGGACGTGATCGTGGACGACACCCCGGAGGCCGTGATCCTCAGCGCGTTCGATCCCTTCCGGAGGGAGGTCGCGCGCGTCGCACTCGAGCGTCTCATCTCGGACGGCCGCATCCATCCGACGCGGATTGAGGAGGTTGTGGAAAAGACGCGCAAGGAGATGGAAGAGAAGCTGTACGAGATCGGCGAACAGGCCTGTCTCGATGCGGGCGTGCATGGCCTGCATCCAGAATTGATCAAGCTCCTGGGCAAACTCAAGTATCGCACCAGCTACGGCCAGAACGTGCTCCAGCATTCCGTAGAGGTCGCCAACTTGGCTGGACTCATGGCCGCGGAGCTCGGTCTGGATGCCAATCTGGCGAAACGGGCCGGTCTGCTTCACGACATTGGGAAGGCGATCGACCGGTACACGGAAGGGACGCACACGCAGATCGGCGCGGAGGTGGCCAAGAAATACGGGGAGAACGACATCGTCCAAAATGCGATTGTGGGGCATCACGAGGACGTCGAAGCCATCTCGCCGATCACGGTGCTGGTCAAGGCCGCCGATGCCATCTCGGGTTCGCGACCTGGTGCCCGCCGGGAGACCCTCGAGAGCTACATCAAACGCCTGGAGAAGCTGGAGGAGCTGGCGAAGAGTTTCGAGGGAGTCGGTCAGGCGTACGCCATTCAGGCTGGTAGGGAAGTGCGGGTGATCGTCCAACCCGAGAAGGTGGACGACGCGGCCGCGGAGCTGCTCGCCACCGACATCGCCGAGAAAATCCAAAGCGAGGTCGAGTATCCGGGCCAGATCAAGGTTACGGTCATCCGCGAGTTCCGGGCGGTGGACTACGCGAAATAGTTTCCGTTTGCTTTCCTGGCCCGGGTCGGCTAAATTTGCAGCGTACTTGCGAGAAGAGGGGCTAAGTGGTCTCGATTCTCTTCGTGGCAGACATTGTGGGCAGTAGGGGGGTCCAAACGGCGCTTCTGGCGCTTAAGCGGTTGCGCGAGAAAGGGATCCACTTCGACTACTGCTTCGCCAACGGGGAGAATCTGAAGGGCGGCCGCGGGTTGGACCGCAATCCCGCCAGACGGCTCTTTGAAAATGGCGTCGACGCGTTGACGACGGGCAACCACGTCTGGGATCGGCAGTCCGATAGCGAGTTGCTCGACGATCCACGGGTTCTTCGGCCAGCGAACTACCCTGACGGAGTCCGCGGCAAAGGCTTTGCCGTGTACAACAAGAGCGGCCTTCCGCCCGTTACTCTGATCAACGTGCAGGGAAGGACGTTCCTCTTTCCGATCGACTGCCCCTTTCGCACTTTAGACCGCGTATTGGACGAACCAGAGGTCCAGGATTGCCCGATTCGGATTGTGGACGTACACGCGGAGGCCACGGCGGAGAAGCAGGCGCTGGGCTGGTACCTTGCAGGTCGCGTCACGGCGGTAATCGGCACGCATACTCACGTGCAAACCGCAGACGAACGGCTCCTGGACGGTGGCACGGGCTACATCACGGACGTGGGCATGACAGGCTCTCATCTCGGGGTGATCGGCGCCGAGAGGTCGGTATCCATCGAGCGGTTCCTGCATCAGCTTCCGCTACCAATGCAGCTGGCGAAGGGGGCCGAGATCTTTCACGCAGTTCTCCTGAGCGTGAACGAAACAAACGGCCAATGCGAATCGATCCATAGGATTTCCGAACCGATTGATCTGCCGTAGGAGACGGATTGTGGCCGAAATCATCGACGGCAAGGCCATCGCTGGTCAGATTCAGGAAGAAGTGAACCGGGAAGTGAAAGAGCTCGAGAAAGCCGGCGTGACCCCGGGGCTGGCGGTGATCCTGGTGGGGAATAACCCAGCATCGGTCAGCTACGTCCGGATGAAGGAGAAGGCGTGCAAGGAGCTGGGCATCGTCTCCTTCCGCTACGATCTTCCTGCGGATACGCCCGAAGAAGAGCTCCTGGGTCTGATTCGAAAGCTGGCGCAGACTCCGGAGGTGCATGGGATCCTGGTTCAACTTCCCCTGCCGGATGGTCTGTCCCAGGAAAGGGTGTTGGAGGCGATCCCGCCTGAGAAGGACGTGGATGGACTTCACCCCTTCAACGTGGGCAAGCTGCTGGAGGGAGCGCCGACTTTTGTGCCCTGTACGCCTGCGGGGATTCAGGAGCTTCTCGTTCGGTCCGGGAACTCCCCGGAGGGCAAGCACGTAGTGGTGATGGGCCGCAGCAATATCGTGGGCAAGCCGCTGGCGGCCCTGCTGATGCAAAAGCGCCGAGGTGCCAACGCCACCGTGACGGTCTGTCACAGTCGGACGTCGGATCTTGCGGCCATCACGCGGCTGGCCGATATTCTCGTGGCAGCCGTGGGAGTGCCGAGATTTGTGACCGCGGACATGATTCGTCCGGGATGTGTTGTGATTGACGTGGGGGTGAATCGCGTCGAGGATCCGACGGTCGAGCGCGGGTACCGGTTGGTTGGGGACGTGGACTTTGATGGCGTGAGCCAGATTGCGAAGGCCATTACCCCGGTGCCGGGTGGCGTGGGACCCATGACCATCGCCATGCTGATGCGAAACACGGTGCTCGCCGCGCGAAGGCAGATGTGACGTCTCGGGCCAGTAGCTCAATTGGACAGAGCGTCGGCCTCCGGAGCCGAAGGCTGTGGGTTCGAGTCCCGCCTGGCCCACAGAGTTTAGACCAAGCCCCCTGGCTTGGTCTTTTTGTATCCTCCCGCGTCGGGTACGGCGGCTTGCTTTTCTAGGCCCGGTTGACTACTTTTCGCCCGGGTTGGATCTCATTGGAGTGGTTTTCAAGCAAGCGCAAGAGGGCGTTTTGGGCGGCTCGCGGAAAGAAGCCGTGCGAACCCAGTTCGTGTGTCAGAACTGCGGGATGGCCAGTCCGAAGTGGATGGGGCGATGTCCCGAGTGCGGCGCTTGGAACTCCTTTGTGGAGGAACGCGTCGAGAAGGCGCATCGCCGAGCAGCGAGCGAGCGGGAATGGATCGTTGCGCCGCTACCGTTGGATCAGGTCCAGACCGGTCCGCGGCTGCGCGTGTCCACGGGAATGGGTGAGCTCGATCGGGTTCTCGGCGGGGGATTTGTCCCGGGCAGCGTCGTTCTGTTGGGGGGCCAGCCTGGAATCGGCAAGTCGACACTCCTACTTCAATGTTCAGCAGCGGTGAGTGCCTCAGGCAAGCGGGTCCTCTACGCGTCCGGCGAGGAATCGGAAGAACAGATCAAACTGCGAGCGGATCGTCTGGGCATTACCGGACCGAACATCCAGCTTCTGTCGGCTCAGGCGCTCGAGGCGATCTTGGCGGCCGTGGAACTAGTCAACCCCGAGTTGGTGGTCGTCGACTCGATTCAGACGGTTACCCGGGCGGAGTTCGATAGTGCTCCGGGGAGCGTGACCCAGGTTCGAGAGTGCGCGCACGCCATCGCGGAGATGGCCAAGCGACGTCGGATCCCCACGGTGCTGGTGGGTCACGTGACGAAGGAGGGCTTCCTTGCCGGTCCGAAGGTGCTCGAGCACGCGGTCGATGCGCTGCTGCTGTTCGAGGGTGACACCCAGCATCCCTACCGTATCCTGCGTGCTACGAAGAACCGCTTTGGATCGACCGATGAGATCGGCGTCTTCGAGATGACGGGGGCTGGTCTCCAGCAGGTCCCCAACCCGAGCGAATTCTTTCTGGCCGAGAGATCTACGGCAGTTCCGGGATCGCTGATCACTTGCCTGATCCAGGGAAGCCGTCCGCTCCTGATTGAAGTCCAAGCTCTCACAACCGTGACCCACTACAGCGTGCCCCAGCGGACATGCACCGGGTTCGATCCCCGTCGATTGGCCATGTTGCTGGCTGTGCTCGAGAGGAGAGCCGGTGTGAAAACGGGTTCGCACGACGTATTCCTCAACGTGGCCGGAGGTATCCGCATCGCGGAGCCTGGAGCCGACCTGGCGGTGGCCGCGGCCGTGGCCTCAAGCGCCAAGAATCGGCCGGTGGGACAGGATGTGGTGGCCTTCGGTGAGGTGGGACTGGCCGGCGAAGTGAGACGAGTTCAATATGCGCAGCGAAGGATCCAGGAGGCGTTGAGACTGGGTTTCGGGCGCGTCGTCGCCCCACGACTCCTGACGGAACGGCTCGAGCCTGAGGAAGCGAGTCGGGTCTTCCAGGTTGGGTCTCTTGCCGAAGCCTTGGAGCTGTTGCTGACGTGAGCCCGAGCTTCAAGATCATAGCCCGGGACGCTCAGTCGCGGGCGCGTGTCGGGCAATTGATCACGGCACATGGGACCGTCGATACTCCCGCGTTCATGCCTGTCGGCACGCAGGGATGTGTGAAGGCGGTATCCCCCGACGAGCTTCGGGACTGCGGCATCCAGATAATGCTTTCGAACACGTACCATCTGTTCCTACGCCCGGGACTGGAGATCCTGCGCAAAATGGGAGGCTTGCACCGTTTCTCCGGTTGGTCACATCCGATCTTGACCGATAGCGGCGGATTCCAGGTCTACAGCCTCAGCGAGTTTCGAAAGATCACCGAGGAAGGCGTGTACTTCCGGTCGCATCTGGATGGATCCTATTTCCTTTTCACGCCCGAAGCCGTAGTGGATTACCAGCGCGCCATCGGAAGCGACATCATGATGGTTCTGGATGAATGCCCGCCGTACCCGTGCGAGAGGGAATGCGCAGTTCGGGCCCTGGAACTGACGCACCGCTGGGCGGCGCGTAGTCTGAAGCGCTTCATTGAGACCGAGCCCCTGTACGGCTTCCCTCAATCCATGTTCGGGATCGTACAGGGTAGTGTCTACGGGGATTTGCGCAGGAGTTCGGCCGAAACGCTTGTGGCGATGGACTTCCCTGGCTACGCGATCGGCGGCCTTTCGGTAGGGGAGCCGAAAGAACTCATGTTCGAAATCGTGGACCTCGTGGCCCCTCTTCTTCCCGACGACCGTCCACGGTACCTCATGGGGGTTGGCAAGCCCGAAGACCTTGTTGAGGCTGTTTCCCTCGGAATCGATCTATTCGATTGCGTCATTCCCACCCGGAACGGTCGGAATGGGACGGTCTTCACTCGCGACGGCCCTCTGGTGATCAAGAATGCCCGCTTCAAGGAGGATCTCCGCCCGATTGATGAGACGTGTTCCTGTTACGCCTGCAGAAATTTCACACGCGCGTTCATTCGACACCTGTTCAATGCCGGCGAAATCCTTGCCCTGCGACTGGCCACGATTCACAACTTGACCTTCTACGCCACCCTGATGGCCGAGATGCGGGAGGCGATCCTCGCCGGGGAATTCGCGCGCTGGAAACGCAGCTTCTATTCGCGCTATGCGGTCGAGGCGGCGGACGAGCTCAGCCAAGAGGGATGCCGCGCATGACAGAGGGCGAAAGTTATCCGGAGGAGGCTGGCGCTCAGTACGTTTCGCTCCAGCGAGCGACTACGCTGTGCGTCCGTAGGAAGGAGAAGCGCATCAATAACCACAGGAGGCGACCGTGGTGAACGCAATTTTGCTATTCCTTGCGCAGAACACACGTCCGACAGGCCAGGGTCCGAACCCGCTGGCCATGTGGCTGCCCATCATCCTGATCATCCTCATCATGTACTTCCTCATCTTCCGCCCCCAGGCCAAGCGCCAAAAGGAGCACCAGAAGATGCTGGCCTCGATCCAAAAAGGCGACCGGATCATCACGGTGGGGGGGATCTACGGCACGGTGGTGGGGATCAAGGAGAAGGAGAATATCCTGATCGTGAAGATCGCGGAGAACGTGAAGATAGAGTTGGCGCGTGGGTCCGTTGCGCGAAAGCTGTCCGAGTGAAGGCGCGCGCAAAGGCTACACAACTGAGTCGGAAGCGCGGAGATGAGGATCATATTCTTCGGAAGCGACCCCTTTTCGGTGCCGGCCCTGAGGAAACTCTGCCAGTCCTCGCATACGGTGGCGGCTGTGGTTACGGCTCCAGACCGTCCGCGCGGGCGTGGACAGAAGGTGCAGCCGACCGAAGTGAAGAAGTTGGCTGAGGGGCTCGGAATCCCTGTCCTGACCCCGGAGGACTTGCGAGACCCGGGCTTCTTGGAGGCGTTGGGCGGCCTGGGAGCGGATCTTTTTGTGGTCGTGGCCTTTCGTATCCTACCGCGGGAGGTGTTCCAAATCCCGCCGTACGGCACAGTGAATCTCCACGCTTCGCTTTTGCCGAAGTACCGTGGGCCGGCGCCCGTGCCCTGGGCGATCCTCAACGGTGAGCGCGAGACGGGCGTCACCACGTTCTTGATCAATGAGAAAGTGGACACGGGCGATGTTCTTCTCCAGCGCCGCGTCGCCATCCTTCCGCTGGAAACGGCGGGAGAACTCGAAGCGCGTCTCGCGGAGGTGGGCGCCGAAACCCTCCTCGAAACTATCGATGGTCTTGCCTCAGGTGAGCTCCACCCGCGGCCTCAGGAGGGAGAAGCTTCCCATGCCCCCAAGATCCGTCCCGAGCAGGGGAGGATTGACTGGAGCCAGCCAAGCGACTATCTGTCTCGGCTCATCCGGGCACTTTCGCCCCATCCGGGGGCATACACATTCTGGAAGGGGAAGCTTCTGAATCTCCACAGGGCTGAGGCGGCGGACCCGGGGCAATGCGACCGGGAGGTCCGAACATCTGAACCGGGCACGGTCCTGCGCGCGGATGCGAAAACCGGGGAGCTCCTCGTGAAGGCGGGCGAGGGCTGCGTGCGGCTGTTGCAGCTCCAGCCCAGTGGCAAACGGATCATGACAGCTCCTGAGTTCCTCAGAGGGTATCGAGTTGCACCAGGTGACCGCTTCGGCTCGGAGCCGCCCAGTGACCTTGCATGAGGACGGCGTGAGTCCGAACCCCGGCGCCTCCACGGCACGGGAGCTTGCGGCTCAGCTTCTTGCCAGAGCATACGAAGGACGCGTGTACGTGGACTTGCTCCTCTCCGCTCATTTGCGACGAGTGGAGGATGCGAGGGAGAGGAAGCTTCTGACGGAGCTGGTCCGCGGAACGGTGCGTTGGAAGGGCTACCTGAGCTGGATAGCAAGGAAGCACTACCGGGGCGACTATTTGCGCGTCCCGGCGGACGTACGGGCTGCGATCGAAATGGGCATCTACCAACTCCTTTTCCTAACTCACGTGCCCAGCTTCGCTGCGGTGGATGAGGCCGTTGAGATTGTCAAGCGTCGCCGGGGACAAACGTGGGCGAATCGCGCCAATGCGGTCTTGCGCGCGATTCAGAGGACGCCACGGGAGGCACTGGAGCCAGCTTCGCCGGATCTCGCGCAGAGGCTGGCTATCCGCTGGAGTCATCCGACCTGGATGGTTGCCCGATGGCTTACGCGCTTTGGCGAATCAGATACGCTGGCACTCCTCAAGGCGAATAACGAACCGGCTCCTCTGACGGTGAGGGTGAAGCCAGCAGGGCTCAAGCCGGCGGAACTGGTCCAATCCTTGAAGGCACGTGGGATCCATGCTGAGGAGCTGCCAGGCTTTCCAGGGTACCTGGTGCTTTCGGAGCTCCCGGAACCGCTGCCGATGCTTGACGAGTTCGTTTCGGGTCTGATCACGCCCCAGGATGCCAGCGCTCAACTTGTGGTGAGGCTTTTGGCCCCGCGGTCGGGGGAACGCGTCTGGGACGTCTGCGCGGCTCCGGGTGGCAAGGCCACCGCCATTGCCGAAGAAATCGGGATCGACGGCTGCGTGTTTGCATCGGATATCCATCCCGCACGGCTAAGGCTGGTTCGAGAACAACAGCGAAGGCTCCGACTCGGGAACATGCTGCTTTTGGTTGCGGACGCCACCGCACTCCCATTTGCTCGCATGACAAAGGTCCTGATCGACGCTCCATGTTCCGGGACGGGAGTTCTTCGCAGACGGGTGGATCTTCGGTGGCAAAGGAAGCCCGAGCAGATCCGGGAACTGGCTGATCTTCAGCTCCGCATGCTCCAATCCGTGGCTCGGCTCCAGATGCCCGGTGACGTACTGGTGTACGCCACTTGCACACTCGAAATGGAAGAGAACGAAGACGTCGTTGCGCGCTTCTTGTCTGAGACCCCTCAGTACGTGCTCGATCCGGCGGACAAGTACGTCCCTTCCGAATACTGTACCAGCAATGGGTTCGTTCGTACTTTTCCTCATCGACACGGGCTGGACGGCGTCTTCGCCGCTCGTCTGATTCGCACGTGAAGGAGATCCGCTCGATGGTGGCCGCTGAAAAGCAGGGACCGTCCACGCGAAAACGATACAAGAGGCTCGTGAGATGGCTCGTCTTCCTCGCGCTCCTGTACCTCGCCTTGGACAGGATCGTCATGCCGGTCTACACCCGCCACGGCCAAGCCATTGCGGTCCCGGACGTGACGAACCTGGATTTCCAGTCGGCAAAGGAAGTGTTGGAGAGCCGCGGCCTTCGGGTGGTAAGGGCTTCCGACAGATACGATGCGCATGTGCCTCCGGGTCACGTGGTGTTTCAGGAGCCAAGGGCGGGTAGTCAGGTCAAGAAGGGCAGACGGATCTACCTGACGATCAGCAAGGGCGAGAAGAAGATCCCCGTGCCGAACCTCGTCGGTGGATCCGAGCGGGACGCCCGTTTCCGCCTGGGAAGTATCGGCCTGAACCTCCAGAATGTGGACTACACGTACTCCTCCTATTACCCCGAAGGGGTTGTTGTCGACCAATCGATTCCGCCCCAGACGGAAGTTGAGCTTGGCACCGGCATCCGCATCACCGTGAGCCTTGGCCCCGCCCCGTCCCGGTTCATCGTGCCGGACGTCGTGGGCAAGTCCCTCGACGATGCCATTCGGCAAATCCGAAAGGCCGGTCTCACGCCCGGCACCATCCGCTACCAGCCGACGTCTGAGCTGCTGCCGGAGACCGTCCTGGACCAGTCCATACCCCCGGGCCAAGAGGTCAGCGCCGGGGACACACTGGACCTTGTCGTCAGCCAGTACCCAACCCAACCGTAGGGACGCATCGATGCGCTCGGTGATCCTCGCTCCCTCGATCCTCTCCGCGGATCTGCTTCGACTCCGCGAGCAAATTGAAGCCGTCGTCTCGGCCGGAGCCTCCTGGATCCACGTCGACATCATGGACGGTCACTTTGTCCCGAACATTACTTTCGGCCCGAACATCGTAGAGGCCGTACGTCGCTGCGTTTCCCCCGCGATCGTCGTCGACGTGCACCTCATGATTGACGACCCCGATCGCTACCTTGCGGACTTCCGAGAAGCTGGGGCCGACATCATCACCATTCACTGGGAAGCAGCCACTCATCCGTACCGCTCCCTCGAACGAATCACGCAATTAGGCGCAAAATGCGGCCTCAGCTTGAACCCGGCCACAGCGATGCCGCCTATGAAGTACCTTGCGCAGCTACTCGATCTTTTTCTCGTAATGACGGTAGAGCCAGGCTTCGGCGGGCAGCGGTTCGTGCCGTTCGGACTGGCCAAGATTGCGGAGGCTCGGCGCTTGTTGGACGCGCACGACTGCCATGCGCTCTTGGAAGTGGATGGGGGAGTAGGTCCGCAAAACGCGGCGCGGGTGGCTGAGGCGGGTGCGGACGTGCTGGTGGCGGGTTCGTCCGTCTTCGGCAGCGAGGACCCGAGCGCGGCGGTCCGAGACATCTTGGAAGCGGTCAGTTCCGCACGCGTATCGGCAGATGGGGCGGAAACGAGACGCTGGCAGGCAGGGAGGAGAGCGCGGTGACATGGGCATCGTGACGATGATCACCGATTTCGGCGACAGCGATTGGTTCGTAGGGGCAGTCAAGAGTGCGATCCTGAGGGTGAACCCGTCCTGCGTCATTGCCGACGTCACGCATTCGATTCCGCGGCATGACGTTCGCTATGGCGCCTACGTCCTCGCCTCGGTTTTCCGCGCGTTCCCCCCGCGCACGGTGCATCTGGCTGTCGTGGACCCCGGGGTTGGTTCGGAAAGGCTTGCCATCGCCGCGGAGATCGACGGACGATATTTTGTCGGACCGGACAACGGCTTGCTATCGGAGTGTCTCTCCACGGCTACGTATGCGCGGTTCGTACGTCTGTCAATTCCGCTGTCAGCGAGCGCGACATTTCACGCGCGTGATGTTTTCGCACCCGCAGCCGCTCGTCTCAGCAAAGGATGCCGGATTCACGAACTGGGTGAAGCCGTCTCGAGCGTGATGACTTTTGACATTCCCCATCCGCAGCTCGTGCCGGAGCCCGGCGTCGTCGCTGGCCAGGTCCGGCACGTGGATAGATTCGGCAATCTCATCACGAATCTTCCGAACCGGCTACTAGAGCTGGGGCCGGTCTATCTCCAGAATAGGCAGCTGAGAAAGGTAAGCTGCTACGCAGAAGGCGGCGTGCGCGAGGTTGTCGTGTTGCCTGGGAGCAACGGGACAGCGGAGATCGCTGTGAACGGGGGAAACGCGCAGGAGATCTCCGGAGCCACCGGCGGCACAGAAGTACGGGTAGCGATCAATTAGGAAATTGCGCGTAATAACGCGGATCAGCAAGGGCACCTTCAATCAGGATCCTTACTGACGCAGGAGGTCGCGGTCGGCCTAGCGGTTGTACGCCGATCGTTGAGGCGCAAGCGGGATGGGTTCTGATGGGTAATTGGGTGGAAAGGGAAGATAGGGCGGATCTGCCGAAGGAAGGTGGCGAATTTGCGCCGTGGGGACGGGAAGCGCCACCCATTTGGAGCAGGCGTCGCGGGATGGGCGCCCTGGGCTGGTTGCGGCGCGACAGGCCTCTACTGAATGCGGCTCTGTTCATCCTAACGTTTCTGTCGACCTGGTTCGTGGGTGCCGTAGGGGAGGGTAGTCTCGCTCGGGGATTGTCTTACTCCATTGCCATCATGTCCATCCTCACCGTCCATGAGATGGGACACTATCTCATGTGCAGGCGGTACAGGGTGCAGGCGACATTGCCCTTTTTCCTGCCATTTCCCGTCCCATGGCTGAATCCTTTCGGAACGTTGGGAGCGGTCATCCGCATGGAGGACCGCATGCCGAGCCGGAAGGCGCTCTTCGACATCGGGGTGGCGGGACCGTTGGCGGGGCTTGCTCTGGCAATCCCGACCCTGTACTTCGGTCTCCAGTGGTCGCGTCTTCAGATGCTGGAGAACATCCCCCCGGGGACCATCTTCCTCGGCGAGTCGCTCTTGTTCAAGTTGCTCAGCCGATTAGCGGTCGGCACGATCCCCCATGGATATGATCTTGTGCTCCACCCGGTGGCTTTCGCTGGCTGGGCGGGCCTGTTCGTAACCGCTTTGAATCTGCTCCCCATAGGCCAGCTCGACGGAGGACATGTCCTCTATGCCATGTTTGGCCGCCGTAGCAACGTCCTGTACAAGCTTCTCCTTGGGGCCTTCGCCATTGTTTGTGCTTTTGTTTACTGGGGCTGGTTGCTGCTCATTCTGCTTCTGATTTGGCTTGGCTACCGACATCCGCCGCCCCTGGACGACTTTACACCCCTGGACTGGAAACGGCGTACCCTAGGAGCCCTCGTCTTCCTGATTTTCATTCTTTCGTTCACGCCGGCGCCGTTTCGCATCAGCTGAGGGGTGGGACTTTTCCGACGCTGCCTGACGCTCGCCAGCGGAGCATGTCGAGCCCTCAGGAGTCGGCAGGCCTTGAAACTGGCGGGGCAACATCTGGCGGCGCACGGCGGTCAGGCTGGTGCTATGTAGCAGGATTGCGGACGGACGAAGGAGACCCATACACCGGAGGGGTCGCGCGATGATCAGTCTCGTTCGTGAAGAAAGCCGACGCGGGTTCTTCAAGACGGCAGGGAAGGGTCTTGCGGCCGCCTTGTGGGGCGCAGCCATCCCGAGTGCGCTGGCTTGGACGAGAAGGGCAGGAGGAACAGACTTGCCCTTTCCCCGTCCCGAGTCAGACAGTGGGGCCGTCGCTGCGGACGAGGGTTTCTGGCGGATGGTGCGCGCTCAATTTCCGCTCACACGGGATCGAGTGTACTTTAACAATGGTGGGCTAGGTCCGTCGCCTTATCCGGTGGTCCAGGCGGTGGAGGAGGCGACGAGGCGCCTTGAGGTTCTTTCGGAGACGGGACACGAAGAGCTGGAGGCGGTTCGTCAGCGAGCAGCCGCTTTTCTGGGCTGTTTGCCGGAGGAGATCGGATTCACGAGGAATACAACTGAGGGCATGAACCTCATCGCGCGCGGACTTCCTTTAAGAGCTGGAGACGAGGTGCTCATGTCGACGCATGAGCACGTGGGGGGCGCTATGCCCTGGCTTGCCTTGATGAAGGAGAAGGGGATTCGAATTCGCCTTTTCGAACCCGCGCTCCGGGCCGAGGAAAACCTGGAGACCATCGAACGTCATCTCACGGCCAAGACGCGCGTTGTCTCGATATGCCACATGACGTGTACCGTCGGCACGGTATTTCCGGTCAAAGAAGTGGCACGGCTGTGCCGGGAACGGGGCATTTGGTGTGTGATCGATGGCGCTCATCCGCCCGGGCAGATGCCGGTAGATCTGCATGACCTCGAGTGCGATTTCTACGCTACGAGCGGGCATAAGTGGCTACTCGGCCCGAAGGGCACGGGGATCTTGTACATCCGCAGGGCAATGCACGATATTTGGAAGCCACCTTTCGTCGGCGCGCATTCGGATGCGGCGTACGATCTCGATGGATTGCATCTCGAGTATCTTCGCGAGGCCCGCTGCGTGGAGTACGGCACGCGGAACGTGGCTCTCGTTATGGGGCTTGGTGCCGCGATTGATTTTCTCTCAATGATCGGCATGGAGCGCGTCGAAGCGCGGGACCGGTTCTTGGCGGGGCGCCTTTTGGAGCTCCTCGAGGAGGTTCCCGAAGTGGAAGTCCTCACTCCGCGGGAAGAACGGAGTCGTTGCGGGATCGTGGCCTTTCGGCCGCTTCGGAAGCCAACGCGCGAAGTTCTGGAACAGCTGGCCAGGCTCGGCTTCCGCGTTCGGCCCGTCGGTGAGCACCGTCTGGACGCCATCCGTGTCTCGTGCCACATCTACACGCAACGCGACGAGGTGGAACGTTTCGCGTACGAGCTGCGGAAAGTGGTGGGTTAGTTGTTCCGCCGTGCCATTGAGTTGGGTTTCCCTTCCTGCCGTATAAGATATGTTATGTTACTTCGCTCAGTGCCTAGATCTCCCCCTCCTACCCCTAGCCCAGCGCTTCCTCCCCGCTCCCTCTCCCTATCACGGCCGCGACTCGCGCCGATGTACGCGAGGGTTCGGCTGTCGCAGTTCCCGTTAGGGCCAACGGACCCAACGCCGGGGGCCGGAATTGCATGACTCCATGGTCGAGGCCTTGCGGCCAGGGCGTTTCTCTCAAGGCTGGTTTACTCCCAGACGAAGTCTGCCGGTCGGAGATCGGCTTGCACGGTCTGGCCAGCAGGGATCCGAATCCCCGGCCATACCTTGACGCCCGGCAGAAAGGTGACTCCCGAGCCAACTTCCACGTCGTCGCCGAGGACAGCACCGAGCTGTTCGAGACCTGTCGAGAGACGCTTGCCCTTGACTTCCGAAGTAACCACGTCCGCGTCGCCAGGCTTGGCAAGCGTGCGGGTGCACGAACCCAGTTGGCAACCCCGGCCGACAATGGAGTCCGTGATTACGGCAGCCGTGCCAATCACGGAGCCTTGCATCACCACGGAACCGGACACGACCGCCGCCGGGTCGACCTTGCAGTCTGCCACAAGCACAGTGTATGGGCCAATCACGGCTTCGGCGGCGACTTCGCAGCGTGGGCCGATGTGCACGGGCTCAAGGACTGTGGCTGCGGGATGGATCCGGGAGCTTGAGTGCACAGAACGGGCAGGAACTGCCCCTTCTATCCAGAGTGACCTTGCATTCTTCAGCAAGTCCCAGGCGAAGCCCGTTGGCAGCCATCTCCCGCTCCGGCGAACTGCGTAAAACGGTCTGTCCATCGCGAGGGCACGGATCGCGCTCGTGATCTCGATCTCGCCTCGTTCGCTCCTTGGGGTATTTCTGAGATACTGTAAAACCTCCAGCGGGAATTTGTAGCAGCCGAGATTGGCCAAATTCCCCTTCGGCTTGGCCGGTTTTTCCTCCAGGTCGAGTACTCGGCCATCTGCGTCTACCTGATACACTCCGTATAGGCTTGGGTTGGCGACTTCGCACACCAAGGCGGCCGCTTGCGCCCCGGAGAGACGAAGGAAATCGTCTCGCGAGTACACGTCGTCCCCATTGAGGACGAGAAACGGCCCTCGGAGCCGGTCTGCCGCCTGTAGGACTGCGTGGCCGGTCCCGAGCTGTTGCTGCTGCTCCGTGTAGACGATCCGGATCGAGCCAAACCGGTCGCCTATCGCCTCCTTCACCATCTCGGCTTTGTAGCCAACGATCAGAACAGCCTCTTCCACCACCCCTTCCAATTCCGCTAGGTTCCATTCGAGGATCGACTTGTTCACGAGGGGCAGCAATGGTTTCGGCCGGGACAGGGTCAGGGGGTAGGTCCGTGTGCTTTTCCCGGCGCAGAGGATGACGGCCTGCAACTTTACCCTCCTGGGTTTCCGTCCTGGTTCGATTGGTTTGGATGGGCGGTTCGTACGAGGAACGGAGGCTCAGATCGCTGCCTGAATGCCCCGCTTGTCAGCTCCCGGTTTGCGAATCGCCTCGAGTAGCTTCTCCGCTTGCTCACGGACGGGGGAGTCAACCGGGGACAACAGAATCTCGTCCAGTTGTTGCAAGGCCCCCGTGGTGTTCCCCGCGCCTTGCAGCAACTTGGCAAGCTCGTAGCGCGCTTTTACGTTATTACGGTTCTCTTGGAGCGCCTCTTCAAAAATGGCCGCGGCGCGCCCGAACTCACCGCGCCGAGCCAGGGTCTCACCGAGCAATGAAAGGAGCACGGAGTCTTTCTTGCCAAGATCGCGCGCCTTTTTCAAGGCCTCTTCCGCCTGAGCAAAGTCCCATAGCAGGTAGTAGACCAGCCCGAGCTGTTTGAAAAAAGTCGGCTTGGCGGCAAGTTCGCAAGCGCGTTGGAGGCTGTGCAGGGCGAGCCTGAGGTGGCCGGCGCGGATCGCCGTTTCGCCGAGGCCAAACCATCCGCTCGCGTCGGTAGGCCGCTTCAAGCAATACGCAGCATACTGGTCCAATGACTTCTCGTAATCGAGGGACAGGTAGGAGCGATAAGCGAGCGCGAACAGGCTGTCAGGATCCAGAGATGCATATTTCCCGGCGCGGGCGGCGAATTCTCGCAGATCCGGACCCGCCTGCTCGGGAGCCAGGACCTGCGTGGTCTCCAGCTGGGAGTCCAGTGTGGTCTCGGCTCCGCGCGCCTGTGCCGGTGCCCCGCTCACGGTGAGGTTCATCTGGGCCTGTCTACGGAGGGCGCCAGACTTGTCGAGGCGGATAACTTGGCGGTAGTAGTACTCTGCCCTTTCGCTTTTCCCGAGCAAGCTGTAAACCTTGGCCAGACCGAGGCAGGGACGCGGGTCGGTGGGAGCGAGGCGAATGGCTTCCTGAAACTCCCGAATCCCGTCTTCGTACTTGCGCAGAACGCTGTAGACCGCACCGAGATTCAATCTCGCCAGAGGATCATTCGGACAAAGGCTCACAGCGGCCCGGAGATGACGTTCGGCATCTTCGAGTTTCCGGAGCTTCAAGAATAGGGTTCCAAGGACCAAGTGCGCTCTGTGATGAAACGGACACAGGCGGAGTGTCCGCTCAAGCTGTTGGTGGGCTTCTGGGTAGCGGTGCAGTTCGAAGTTGGCGACGCCCGCGTGAAACCAATACTTCGGATCGACCGGATTTCGATTCGCAGCTTCGATCCATTTCGCCGCCGCGATGGCGATTCGTCTCTCGCGCGTCGCCCCAATGGCCTGAGCGTGTAGCTGCTCGGCTTCCTCATCCATCCTGTGTGGATAAAACTGAACCTCGACCTCGCCCCCTGCGAGTGGACGAACGTTGACTCTCCCCTCCCACGTTCCGTAGCGGGAGCGGAGCGCATCGGTCACCTGATGCAGAAGGCTCTCGTGATCCGCCCCTGCCGTCTGGCGGGCTCGTTCAGGGCCCAAAATGGCGGTCAGGGTTGTGCGGAGATGGTAGCTGGGTTTCATTGTCTCTCCACCTGGAGCTGTGGTCTTGGAAGGGAACGCATGCGTTCGCGGCGCGTTCGAAAGCTTGGCATGGCTTTCCGATCCAACGGCTCGATTTGGTGGAGGTCCATGTCCGGCAGAGTGCGAGCGGCTTTCGCTTTCGTTCTCGCCGTTGTGGCAATCCTCACAGCGGCACGCTTTCTTTCACCTCGCTCCCGCGGCCAATCTACCCCCGCACAGGTTGGCAACTTGTATGCCCGCCTGCTCGTCGCGGAATTAGCCTTTCCCGACTCCGTGAAAGGATCGGCAGCTGACTCGCTCCTGCGCACCTTGGGATCGAACCGGGGACATTTCTCACGCCAGATCAGACAGTGCCTCCGGAGCGTGGAGGGTACGTATTCTTTCCTCGCCTCCGTCGCGGCCACGTTGGATACTCTTTCATTGCCTCCAGACAACCCCCTTCCGCGCTCGCCCGCCAGGAACCCGAGGGCAACCACCAGCCGCTGAGCTTTTCCACGGTCGGAAAAGGGTCCCTCCTCCTACGCTATCGCAAGACCGCGCATCTTCTCCTGTCGGAAAGTGTCGTAGTACTCCTGTAGGCTCATCACACTGCCCTTTTCCCGACGCAGTGTTCGTATTGCCTCAACGGCTGCGGCTGATGCCGAAAGCGTGGTGAGCATCGGCACCCCGTACAGGATGGCAGCTCGCCCCATCGCGTACTCGTCGTAGCGAGAGGCCTTCCCGAGGGGTGTATTGATGATCATCTGGATTTCGCCATTGATGATGTGATCGACCACGTTCGGCCGGTCTTCGTTCACCTTGTAGACTCGTCGTGCCTCAATCCCCGCCCGCTGGAGCGCTTGCCAGGTCCCCTTGGTGGCTAGAATCCCGAAGCCCAATTCCGCAAGCTGACGTGCAATCGGGATCACCTTTTTCTTGTCGAAATCATTCACGGAAATGAAAACGTTGCCCGAAAGCGGGAGCTTGTTCCCGGCAGCCAGTTGCGCCTTGCCAAAGGCCAGACCGAAAGTTGGGGCCAGTCCCATGACCTCACCGGTGGACTTCATCTCCGGTCCGAGATAGTTCCGGACGCCCGGGAACTTGGCGAACGGAAAGACAGGCGTTTTCACGGCGTACTGACGGGTCTCGATGTCTTTCGTCAACCCCAGTTCCGGCAGTTTCTTTCCCAGCATCAGCTTCGTGGCGATTTTGGCCAGCGGCACACCAGTCGCCTTGCTAACGAAAGGCACCGTCCTCGACGCCCGCGGGTTCACCTCCAACACGTAGAGCAGACCATCCTTGATGGCGTATTGCACGTTGATGAGCCCCACCACCTTGAGCGCCCGGGCGAGCTTGCGAGTCCAGTCCCGGATTTCCTCCAGATGCTCCTCGGAGATCATGTACGAAGGCAAGACGCAGGAGCTATCGCCGGAATGAATGCCCGCCTCCTCGATATGCTGCATGATGCCGCCGATCACGACATTCGTTCCGTCGGATAAAGCGTCCACGTCCACCTCAAAGGCGTCTTCGAGGAAGCGATCGATGAGGATCGGATGGTCCGGCGACACAAGCACAGCCCTTTGCACGTACTGTATCAACCCCGCCCGGTCGTACACGATCTCCATGGCTCGGCCTCCCAAGACGTACGAAGGCCGGACCAACACAGGGTACCCGATCCGATCCGCGATCTCCTCCGCTTCCTCCACCGACATGGCTGTGCCCCAGGCGGGCATCCGAAGTCCGAGTTGCTGCAGGAGGTAACCGAAGCGTTTCCGGTCCTCCGCTACGTCGATCGAATCCGGACTCGTCCCGAGGATCGGCACGCCGTGGCGTTCGAGTGGCACTGCCAGCTTCAGCGGCGTCTGGCCGCCGAACTGCACGATGACCCCATCTGGGCGCTCATTGTGGATGACCTCGAGCACGTCTTCCAGGGTCAACGGCTCAAAGTAGAGCTTATCGGCTACGTCGTAGTCCGTGCTAACCGTCTCTGGATTGCAATTGATCATGATAGCTTCGTAGCCTTCTTCCTTCAGGGCCAGTGTGGCGTGAACGCAGCAGTAATCGAATTCGATCCCCTGCCCAATGCGGTTCGGACCGCTGCCCAGAATGACGATTTTCGGTCTCGAAGAACGCCGGATTTCGTTCTCTTCCTCGTAGGTGGAGTAGCAATACGGCGTATAGCTCTCGAACTCCGCGGCGCATGTATCGACCGTCTTAAAGACTGGGCGGATTCCAAGCCGGAGGCGGCGGTCGCGGATCTGCTTTTCCTCGGTGCCGGAAAGCTGGGCGATTCTGCGATCGGCTATGCCCGACCTCTTGGCCCGCAGGAGCAAGTCCCGAGGGATCGGCCTGCCTCGTCTGCTGCACGCGACGATCTCTTCCTCGACTTCAAGCACCTGGGCGATCTGATCAATGAACCAAGGGTCAATTCCGGAAAGACGAGCTACCTCCTCGATCTGGATTCCCGCACGCAAAGCGGAGGCAATCCAAAAGATCCGGTCCGACGAAGGCCGGCGCAGCCTCTCGCGAAGATCGTCGAGCAAGTGGCCGATGTCATCGTAGCCGTTGATTGCCCTTCCCTCCAGCAACTCGCGGAGGTCTTCCAATCCCCAACGGTCCATTTCGAGGGAGCGGATCGCCTTGCCCAGCGCCTCCTTGAAGGTCCGCCCGATGGCCATCACTTCGCCGACGGATTTCATTTGGGTGCCGAGCCGGCGGTCCGCGCCCGGAAATTTGTCGAAGTCCCAGCGCGGGACCTTGACGACAACGTAGTCGATGGTGGGTTCGGAAGAGGCAGGCGTTTTTTTCGTAATATCGTTCGGAATCTCGTCCAGCGTCAGTCCCACGGCAAGCTTGGCTGCTATCTTAGCGATGGGAAAGCCTGTCGCTTTCGATGCCAGCGCGGAGCTCCGAGAGACACGCGGGTTCATCTCGATGACGACGACCCGCCCGTCCTCAGGATTGACGGCGAATTGGATGTTGGAGCCCCCAGTTTCCACGCCAATCTCCCGCATCACGGCGATGGCGGCGTCGCGGAGATACTGGTACTCTTTGTCCGTGAGGGTCTGGGCCGGCGCCACGGTGATGCTATCTCCGGTGTGGATCCCCATGGGGTCGACGTTCTCGATGGGGCACACGATGACGACGTTGTCCTTGAGATCGCGCATCACCTCGAGCTCGAATTCGTGCCAGCCGATGACGGACTCCTCGATCAACACCTCGGAAATGGGACTTGCTTGCAAGCCCCAAACGACCTGCTCTTTGAACTCCTCGATGTTGTAGGCGATGCTACCGCCCGTACCTCCAAGAGTGAACGACGGCCGGATGATCACCGGGTAGGGGATGTTCTTGACGATTTGGAGCGCTTCTTCGTACGATCTCGCAAACCCGCCCCTCGGAAGCGCGAGGCCAATCTTCTCCATGGCAGCTTTGAACAGCTCCCGATCCTCGGCTTTCCGTATGGCCTCGAGGTTAGCACCGATCAGCTCGACGCCGAAAAGCTCCAAAATCCCCTTTTCGGCGAGCTCGACAGCGAGATTCAAACCAATCTGGCCACCCATGGTCGGCAGAAGCGCGTCGGGCTTTTCCCGCTCGATAATCTTCGCCACGTAGTCGGCGGTCAGCGGCTCGATGTAGGTCCTGTCGGCCATCTCCGGGTCGGTCATGATGGTCGCCGGGTTGCTGTTCACGAGGACCACCTCGTACCCCAGCTGACGCAAGGCCCGGCAGGCCTGGGTGCCCGAATAGTCGAACTCGCACGCCTGCCCAATGACGATGGGACCAGAGCCAATGATCAGGATCTTCCGAATGTCGTTCCGCTTCGGCATCTGTTCTCAGCTCTCCGCGCGGGATACAGCTTCCACTTTACGTGCCCTTTCCATCAGCCGAATGAACTCGTCAAAGAGGTATTGTGAGTCATGGGGACCAGGACTTGCCTCGGGATGATACTGTACGGCGAAGACAGGCAAGTGCCGGTGGCGGAAACCTTCCAGGGTGTGGTCATTGAGGTTCACGTGGGTGATCTCCACCTCGGACGGATCGAACGAATCCGGGTCCACTGCGAAGCCGTGGTTCTGCGCCGTAATCTCGATAAACCCGGACTTCAGATTGAGGACAGGATGGTTTGCGCCGTGATGGCCGAATTTCAGCTTGTAGGTTCTCGCTCCAAGGGATAGAGCAAGAAGCTGGTGGCCCAAGCAAATGCCAAAGAGGGGAAGCTTGCCGAGCAGCGCCCTGGCGTTCTCGATCCCTTCCCGAACTGGCTCCGGATCGCCCGGACCATTGGAAAGGAATACCCCATCGGGCCTGTAGCTCAGGACCTTCTCGGCGGGGGTATTCGCAGGGACGATGGTCAGGCGGCACCCACGATGCGCCAAGGATCGGAGTATGTTCCACTTCACCCCGAAGTCGTACACCACGACGTGGAAGCGATCTGCAGGTTCCTGGCGAGGCTTCACAGCTAGGGGAAGCCATCGCTCGGGGATCCCATCGGTCCAGACCCATTCACGTGGCGAGGTCACCTCGCGGACAAGATTCAGTCCCTGCATCTTGGGCGCGGATTGCGCTTTCCGTATGAGGGACTCGATAGAAAAGTCCACAGTGGAGATAATCCCAGTCATCGCACCCTTGTCGCGAATGTGGCGCGTCAACGCACGGGTATCCACCCCTTCGATGGCGGGAATGCCGAAATCGGAGAGGAACTCCCCGAGCGTCTTCTGGGCGCGCCACGAGCTCGGGATGCGACTGTACTCCCTCACAATGATGCCCGCCAGCCACGGCCTGGAGCTTTCGAAGTCCAGCTCATTCACCCCGACATTCCCGATGTGCGGGTAGGTGAGGGTGACCAGCTGACCGCGGTACGAGGGATCCGTGAAGATCTCCTGGTAGCCGGTCATGCTCGTGTTGAAGATCACCTCGCCGGTCGCTTCCCCCTCCGCACCAAAGCTCCATCCGCGAAAGAACCGGCCATCTTCCAGCACGAGTATAGCGGGCTTTCTCTTGCTTGGATCAGGGCGCATCTTTCCACTCACTCAGACGTTCGGACCACTCGCGGCCTGAATTGCTCGGCCATCCTCCCGATCAGGTGAGGGTACAAAAAATGGAACCTAAGCGGTCCCTCTCCTTTCTGCCGGCCGTCGATGCTGACATGCAGAGCCACCACCCTTCACTTGTCAAGGGCATATACGGCCTTCCCCCCTTCCCTGTTCCATGAATCGTTGCCGGAACCAAATTCTGCCTCGCTCTGTAGCTCCTCGATCAGCTCGGAGCGAGACACCGGTTTCCCGAGATAGATCCGGTAGAGCTGGAATCGTCCTGTGCGGTTGGAATGAAAGTACAGGATATCTCCGGCTTGATCAAACACCGGGGCCTGGTCCAGAGCCGGGTGTCGCGTCAGTCTGATCTTCTTGCCCGCGCGGAGGTCGAGGGCGTATATGTCAAAGTTCTGCCCTGCGCGTCCGACGAAGGCCAAGAGCTCCTTCCGCGACAGGCTGGGAGCCCCAGCTTCATCGATCCCAAATTCCTTGGGTGCGAACACTTGCTTGACCTCGGACGACCCGAGGTTCATCACGAAGATGTGAAACAGACCGTCAATGGCACGTGCGAAGTATAGGCGGGCTCCGTCGTGCGAAGCCCAGGGGGCCGTATCGTTCGTTTCATTGACCGTCAGCCTTTGAACTTGCCCGGTCGCGAACCAGAGACGGTACAGTTCGCCGCGCCCTTCAACCCCGGTTTTCCGTTCCCCCGCCACGTCCCGTTCGGAAGCGAAGAACAGCGAGCGTCCATCCGGGGCAAAGCGCGGGTACCAATCGTCCGCATCAGAACCCACGATGCAAATGGGCGATCCGCCATCAAGCCCAATCAAGAAAATGTCTCGTGAGTCCCCCTGTCCGATGGTTTTGCTGCGGGCCGTGTCGTTCCGCGTGGAGGTGAAAGCCAACGCGCGGCCATTGGGCGCAAAGCACGGGGATTCATCGCGGGCTGGGTGGTCCGTCAGCTGGGTGAGCTCGCGGCTGGAGAGATCCAGCACGAAGATGTCCCAGTTTCCCCTCTTATCCCATTGGAATGCCAGTTTCCTGCCGTCGGGGGATGGATTGGGGAACGCTGCGTCTCCGTTGAGCTCGGTCACGCGCTCCGTCACGAAGGGATGCCCGAGTGCGAAGCCGATCATGGAGACCGTACTTTCCGGCACCTCCGGTCGCGCGAGTTGGGCTAGGAGTTCCTCTCGCCCGCCGCTTCGGTTCGCCAGGAAATGCGCCAGAGCGCACCAGACATCAGCTTCCGGCGGCCGCATGACGAGCGTCTGGAGCCGGTCGGCTACGCTTGCCGCTCTTTGGACCGAGTCAACCGAAACCCACGCCTTCAACAGCAGGAGCTGGAGAGCGACGTCTTCGGGATTCATCGCCGCTCTTTCCTCCAGCGCTCGGAGATCCTGCTGTCCGGTTGTTTCCATCCCCACGGGAGCCCTCTTGGCCGACGCACATCCCAAGATCAGCGCCAAGGCCAAGAGGAGAACCCCGCCACGCCACGTGGTTAGCTTCCGCCCACAGACTGGGTAATTTCTTTCCACTTTCGGACGATCCTTTCTCTGAGGGTGTTCTGGCCGCTCCATGTCGCTGAGACACGGCGCGGAACAAGCTCTTTCCCGTTTGCGCATCATCCGTACCCCGGCACGAAGCTTGTAGGATTGAACCTGAACCGGATCTGAGAGGTGTGATCATGTCTGCGTGGCTAACGCGTCTACGGCTCTTTCTGCTCCGTTGGCGAATCCGAAGAACCTACCATCGCCTTCGGGCCTCGGGCTGGCCGGCGATTCCGCCGTGCGGCGAATGGCTGCGTCAGGCGGGGATTGAGCCCTGAGCCGTTCGCCCAGAGTCTCCTCCGGGAACATGCACGCCTGGTGAGGCGAGCTGAGCGCTTGCTTCGCCGGCAGGCGTGGACGCGTCACCGCCGGTGGCGTGGAAATGTTGCCACACCTGCTGAGCCACAGGCCGGGGGATACGCGCCATGCCCACGAGCTCATCCACGGTGGCAGCGGCGATGCGCTGCACCGAGCGGAATGCCTCCAGCAGCGCACGGGCTCTCTGCTTCCCCACTCCCGGAATCCCTTCGAGTTCCGAAAGCAGAGCCGCTCGCGACCGTAGCTTGCGATGATAGGTTACAGCAAATCGGTGCGACTCGTCCCGAATCCGCTGCAGCAACCGCAAACTGGGGGAGTCTTTCGGCAGATTCTGGGGGTCCGGAAATCCTGGCCGGTAGATCTCGTCCAGCCTCTTCGCTAGGCCGATCACGGGGATCTCCGAGAGCCCGAGCTCCCTCAATGATTCCAGCGCGGCAGAGATCTGGCCCTTGCCGCCGTCTATGAGGATCAAGTCGGGCAGATCCCTGCCCTCATTTAGAGAGCGGCGAAAGTGCCTGAGCACAACCTCCCGCATCATTGCGAAGTCGTCGGGCGTGTCTTTGACGCGAATCCTGAAGCGCTTGTACTGGCTCTTTGCAGGACGTCCGTTGATGAAACAGACCGCCGAAGCCGTAGCGAATCTTCCCTGGATATTCGACACGTCGAAAGCTTCGATGCGGCGCGGGGGCTTGGCAAGAGCCAAATCCCGCTGTAAAGCTTCCACGCTCTTGTTGATGTACTCCTCGCTCCGCATTCGCTGGAGTTTGATTTCTTCCAGCAGAAGCTCCGCGTTGCGCGTGCACATCGCCAGGAGCTTTGTCTCCTCCTCGGTCTCCGGCAGTCTCAGCTTCACCTCCGTCCCGGTCTTCGTTCTCAGCCAGCTCTCCAGCTGATCGGCTTCCGGGAGGACGCACGGAAGGAGAATCTCCGGTGGTACGAAGTCGCTCCGCAGGTAGTATTGCTTTACGAAGGCCTCCAGAATCAGGGGGAGTTCTTCATCCAGTCGGCGCTGGAGCTGGAAGTCCTGGCGGCCCACGACTCTCCCTTCCCGGATCTTGAAGACCACAGCGCAGGCGTCGGTGAGATCCGCGGCGCCGACCACGATATCTCGGTCAATCTCCTCCGTGGAAAGCACCTTCTGCCGTTCAAGAAAGGCTTGCACCGCCTTCAACACATCGCGGAGCCGCGCTGCTTCCTCGAACCGCAGCTCGCGGGCGAGGGTCTTCATTTTCTCCTGCAGGTGCCGGATCACCTTTTGATCTCGGCCCTCAATGAAGTCGACAGCGTATTCGACCATCTCGCGGTACGCTTCCGCTCCCACGTGGCCCTCGCAGGGCCCAAGGCATCTCCCGATGTGGTAGTCCAAACAGACCTTGAACTTGCCCTGGGCAATCGCCTCATCCGTAAGGGCAAGCTTGCAGGAACGGATGGGGAAAATCCTGTGCACCATGCGGAGCAGGTCGCGCAGGGCGCCCACATCGGTGAAGGGTCCGAAATAGCGTGATCCGTCTTTCACCACCCGCCGCGTCGCGAAGATCCGCGGATAGGGTTCATTGGTGACGCGCACGTAGGGATAAGACTTGTCGTCCTTGAGGTTGATGTTGTACCGGGGTTTGTATTCCTTGATGAGGTTCGCCTCAAGGACAAGGGCTTCCACCTCGGAATCCGTCACAATGAAGTCGATATCTGCGATGCGAGCTACGAGGCGATCCAGCTTCGCGTCCCCTTTCCGGGACTCTTGAAAGTACGAACGGACCCGGTGGCGAAGGATCTTGGCCTTGCCGACGTAGATGGGCCGCCCCAAACGATCCTTGAATAGGTAAACCCCCGGCCGTTCGGGTAGATTCTCCAGTTTGTCCGCGATTCTCTCTGGGAGGCTTCGCATTTGAACCGCCGAACTGTGCCTATTGGGTGGCCACCGGCTTAACTAAAAGTTACAAGACACCCCCCTGAAAAACAAGGGTAAATGGCAATCCCGCTTGTTGGTCATCTATCTCAAGTGGTCTTCCCCGGTGAGCCCCCTCCCCGACCGCCTTGGCCAGCAAGCGGCCGCTTCTACAATCGTTGGATATTCATCCCGCCGCTGACTTCGAATATCATCCCCGTGGAGTAGTCGAAGAAACCCGTGACCAAGGCGGCAACCGCTTTCCCGACATCTTCTGGGAACCCCCAACGTCCCTGCGGCACGAGACCCTCTGCGATTAGCTTATCGTACTTCTCTTTGACAACTGCGGTCATGTCTGTCTGGATAATGCCCGGTCTCACCTCGTACACGTTGATGCCGTGCTTGGCCAAACGGTCGGCAAAGACCCTCGCCGCCATGCTCACGGCCGCCTTCGAGATGCAGTACTCCGCTCTCGAGGGGGAGGAAACGTAAGCGGAGACGGAACTGATGAAGACGATGTACGAGGGTTCCCTCGCAGGTGAACGTTCTGCCTGCTCGATCATGTGCTTCGCCACCCTCTGCGTGAGGAAAAACGTGCCTCGGGCATTGATGGACATCACGCGGTCGTAGCTCTCGGGGGTCGTCTCGAGGACGTCGAGGCGCACTTTCGGCGCTACGCCGGCGTTGTTCACCAGAACGTCAATTCGTCCGAATCGGGCCATCACCTCATCCACGATTCGCTGGTGGCTGTCCAAGTCGGCAATATCGGCTTGAATGGGAAGGAACTTGCGGCCCAGCTCTTCGACCCGCCCTTTCACCTCGAAGAGCCCCTTCTGCCGATTGCCGGGATCGAAAACTATGTCCACGCCCGCGATATCCAGCCCGTGGCGGGCGAGCTCGATCGCGATGCCGCGGCCGATCCCCTGCCCTGCGCCGGTGATGATTGCCACACGGTTCGTGCCCATCGGATCCTCCTACAGGACAATCCGGTCTCGCATGTAGTCATTCCAAACGTTTTCGAACCAAGCGTCTTCTCGAGGAATAGGTCGGATATCCACCCATTGCTTCTGGACCCTCCCCTCCTCGTCCAACCAGATTTCCAGGATCTTCTGGCTCACAAAGTCGGAGGGCTCAGCAAGTCGGAAGCGCCACGCATCTCCGAGCGCATCGCAGGGCACCTCGCCTTGTGCATCAAGGATGATGTAGGAGCCACGGCTCTTTCCCCCTTTGGCGATGTATTCTCGGATCGCCTCGAGATACATCGCGTGCGTCAAGCAGAGATCCACTACGCGGAAAGCTAGCGGCAGCTCAGTGACCGAGGGGATCCGCAGCTCGTCCTTCAGCCTATGATATTGCCGCCAGGCCTCTTCGACGGCCTTTTCAATACGCGCGGGGTCCCGAATGATGCCGCCGTATTCCGTCATTCGCTCCTGGATCTCCTGAAGCTCACGTCGTACAGCCTCCTTTTCGGCTTTGGGTTCGACGACCCTCCTGGCCCAGCCGAAAAGCTTGTGCGCTTTCTCGTGGCATTCCTTGAGGAAATCATCCGGATCCAACGGCATTGCGTTGTATCGCTTGGCAATGAACATCGCCGCGCGCATCCCTCCAACCTGCCCAGAGTTGAGTGCAGATCCCCCCGGGCGGTAGACGCCATGTGTCCCATTGACCTCGCCTACTGGGAACAGGTGGCGGATGTTCGATTCCCACCAGATGTTCCCACGTAAGCCGCCGTTGTTGTGCTGGGCGCAGACCGCGATTTCCAATGGCTCCTGAGTGAGGTCGATGCCATTCTCCAAATACAGCGCGATCGCCGGCTGGTTCATCTTCTGGAGCCGCTCGATCGGAGTGCCGAAGAGCGCGCCGGACTTACGCAGGTACTCGTAGGCCTCGGGCTCCAATAGCTCGAAGGCGAAGTCCTGCAGCTTTCCGGCTCCGCTCGGGTTGCGACGAAAGTCCAGAAACACGCGCCTTTTGCGGACCACCGTCTCCTGGTAAACCAGAATGTCGATCAGGGAAGAGCCGAAGTTTTTCACTTTCCTGGGGTCGAAGGGCCATTGATATCCCTTGAGGAAGATGGCGGTAGCTAGCCGTCCCATCGTCGGGAAGTAGTCGTTGAGGAACTCGCGCTCGTCGGAGCCGTCCTGCTCGGTCGAGATGTAACGGGGGATCACTTGCTGGTAGGTACCGGAGACGTTCCAGCGAAACTTGATGGAGGCCAGGCCAAACTGCGACTCCGTGAGGTTGTTGCCGATCGCCCCGATCTCGAAGGCCATGCCGGTAGATCCCAGCTGACACTCCGGGTACACGGAACTCTTGTACATCCCTCCGGGACCGCCGGTGCCGAGTACCACATTCGTGGCATTGAAGAAGACGAACCCCCTCGTCTCGGAGCTGAGGTCCTGCTTGTTCAGCGCCAAAGCCCCGATCGCGTGTTTTTCGCCTCCCACCCGCTTCGTGAAGAGTGATACCACGTCGTGGTGGTCGAAGATAGGTATGCCGAGTCTTGTCACTTCCCGGGCCAAGCATTCGAACATGAACCGCGAGGTGCGCGGGCCGGCGGAGGTTGCGCGTTGGCGCGGGTCGTGATCCGTCTTGTATCCAACGTAGGCACCGTAGCGATCGTGGGGAAAGGGGACGCCAAGGCTCACCAGATTGAAAAAAGCCTGGGCGGAGCCCTGCGCTTCGCACAGCGCGATATCCCCGTGCATGCATCCGCCCGCGAAAAGATCCTCCGCCATCTGGTAGGGCGAGTCGGGTATGTCCCCAGCCAGCGAGAGCTTGTAATAGGTTTGCTTGTCGGAGCCCGCGTTATTTGACGTGCCTCCTCCCCATTTTTCCGTGACGATGGCGACGTCGGTCTGCCCGAACCGTACGAGGTGGATAGCCGCACTGAAGGCCGCGGCGCCGCTTCCGATCACCAGAGTGTTGACGGAATACAGCGGGAACCTCTTGCCTTCCAGCTCGATCCAGGTCTTTTCCACAGTTCTCCTCCCCTCGTGATGCTCGGGACGTTCGGACATCTTATTGGCTTCCCCTCGTCAGATAGGCATGGATGGCCTCGGCGGCTCGCATGCCTTCGCTAACTGCCCGTACGACCGTGGAACCCCCGTTTACTGCATCTCCGCCCGCGAACACACCAACCAGAGCCGTCTGAAATTCTTCATCCACACGCAGGAGTCCGCGCTCCGTCAGTTCAATCCCCCCGAGCGCACTACCGAGGGAGGGATCGAGACTCTGGCCCAAAGCCTCGATCACCATATCGACATTCAGAACGTATTCGCTTCCCCGGATGACCACCGGGCGCCGGCGTCCCGACGCATCCGGTTCCCCGAGTTCCGTCCGGGCGACTTTGATCCCCACGAGCCGGCCGTTCCGCTCGAGGTAGTCCACAGGTTGGCTCAGGATAAGGAAATGCACGCCAGCGGCGATTGCCCTATCCCTTTCCGAAGGCCAAGCAGGAAGCTCCTGGAAGGACCGGCGGTAGATGAGGTAGACTTCCCTGGCGCCTCGCTCGGCCGCCACGACCGCCGCATCCACGGCTGTGTTTCCCCCGCCGATCACGGCCACCCGAGCCGGTACGGCTAAACTTCGGCTGCTTTTCGATTCGCGGAGGAATTCCAAGGCGTCCGTCACGCCTTCCGGCCGCGCTGTGGTGCCGGCCAGCTGGACCGAGCGCCATAGTCCGCAGCCGACGAATACCGCGTCGTAGTGGTCTCGGAACCATTGGAGGGGCCTAGTGTCGCCCAGTCCCTCACCCCAGTGGATGTGGAGCCTCCCTTTTCTCAAGGCATCGCCCAGGAGGTGATTCACCTCCCTCTCGGCCTCGGCACGGCGGAGCCTATGCCCCGGGATGACCAGAGACGCCAGCCCTCCGGCTATCGTCTCTCGCTCGTAGACATCGACCGCGTGTCCGAGCTCAACCAACTTGCCGGCACAAGCCAGCCCTGCTGGCCCCGCCCCGATCACCGCGACTCGCCGGCCGGAAGTGCGCTCGGGAATCTCGATGGCGGGGACTCCCAGCTCGCGGGCTTGCCTGGCCACATCCCACTGGATCAGCCCGATGCTCACAGGCTGACCGTGAAGCTTGTTTTCGATGCAGGCACCCTCACACAGAACCTCAACAGGGCATACCCGCGCGCAGATTTCTGGCAGAAGGTTGCGCTCGGTCAGGATTCGGTAGGCGGAGGCGATCTCTCCGCGCGCGTACGCCTTGATGAAACCAGGGATGTCGATCCCGGCAGGGCAAGCCAGCTCGCACATGGGCGAATCGCATTCCCGGCATTTTTCCGCTTCTCGGAGCAGGACATCCTTGGCGCGCCGACGGGCTTCCCGATACTCGGGGCCGTACACTGCGTTGTCACGGACAACACACCCGGTCCGCCCGCCGTCCCGCATGATCTGCGAGCAGGCTGAGCACGTGACGCAGACCTTGTGGGGATCCATTTTCCCCTTCGCGAGGAGATCCCGCACGGAATCGGGATAGGCAAACGCTCCTCGCCCCTGACCGATCAGGGAAGCCATCCTCCTTTCCAGGACCCCAGCCGCTATGTACGGCATGAAATGTCGCAGCCAGGAATAGCCGCTCCCGACCACGAGCAGGTCCGGAAACTCCCGCTGAATCTCCCCCGCGAGGTTGATCAACCGCGCCACCCCTTCCAGGGGATGTTCCGGCGGGGTGGCAAGCCCTACCGTGGGAAAATCGTAGGGCCGGTTCACATGGGGATTGTAGTAGGGATTCCCGGCCGTCGCGTTGAGCACCGTGTAGCCGATCTGCCTCAATTCCCGGATAAGCTGTTTCGGTTCCGAGAGGTCCGGCGTGGGTTCCGGTCCTTGGCTCACGCCCCATCCATACGGGTAAGGATGCGCATCGTAGAGGCTCAGCCGGCTGGTTACCAGGATATCAGGAACTTCCTCGCGGATTCGAGCTGCCGTTTCGCGGAGGAAGCGGGTTCGGTTCTCAAACGAACCCCCGTAGCGGCTCTTTTCTCGAGTGAATGATGCGAGGAGCTCGGACACGAGATACCGGTGGCAGGCCTTGATATCCACGGCGTCGAAACCGGCTTCTTGCGCCAGCTGTGCTGCCTCCACGAAACGCTCTTGCAGCCTGTCCAGCTCATCGTCCGTGATGAGCGGATAATCAGGGGGAAGCCCGTGCTGTGCATCAAGAATAGGGCTGTGGTGAGCAATGATCGGCTTGGGTTTCCCTTCCGGTTTGCTGTATCGACCTGAGTGGGTGAGTTGCAGGACGAGAAAAAGGTCCTGCGCGTTGTAGGCCCTGCTGCGCGTCTCCTCGACAAGTCGCTTGAACCGATCGACATTGCCCCGATGGAGGTGCAACTGCCTCGGGTTCGACCTTGCTTCCGGAACTACGGCCGTAGCTTCGAACCAAATGAGCGCGCTTCCTCCTTCCGCGTAGCGACGATAGCGGCGAAAGGTCAGCTCGCTCGGCCCCCCGGTTTCATCCGCGTCGAAGCCTTCCATTGGATGAACGGCCATCCGATTGGCGAGCTTTCGTCCGCCGATCTCCACGGGTTGGAAAAGAAGTTCTATCCTTTCCGAGACCGGAAGTTCGACTCCTACCTCGCGCGCCTTGCGAAGCAAATCCTGGAGAGTCGGAAATCTGAACCGTTCGTGCTGGGCCATTCCGTATCCTCGTTGGATCTCCGGGCCGGTACCCACCGCTCCCCGCGGAGGTTCCGTGTTCCTTCCTGGGCATCTCAAAGACACTCCCCCCTCTCCCCCGCGCAACCGGAAAACAAGCCTTTCCCGAGGCAGAACCGGCTTCTTGCCGCGAAACTGTCCGTCGATCGGCTATTTCACCTCTACGACGATGGTGGCCGCAGGTCCTTCAGCCTCCCCCATCTTGATCACTTTCCCCGCCCGGTCCTTGACAATGATGTCCACGTGATATTTCTGCGAAGGGGCATCGTAGGGCACGGGGAACTCGTAGGTCCAGACACCATCACCGGCCACAGCGTCTCCCATCCTACCCTCATCGTTCAGGCGAATCGTGTATTCGGGATATTCCCGGACCACCGCTTGGACGCTTCCCACCTTCTTCTTCGCTCCCGTCAAGACCACTTCCACCTTGCCCCTCTGCCCGGGAGAAAGTGTCGCCGGCTCCGCCTTGGCGCTGACGAGTTTGACCTTGCCGGCGCAACCCAGTACTGCGAACGCGCTCATCACTCCCACCAGAAACCATCCCGTTCGCTTCACCATTGCTCACCTCCATGTTGATGGACCAAGTTCACCCTGCACTGGCCTAAACGCTCTTTGTTCCTGTACATCCCCGCGGCCAAGCCCGCTCGCGCTAGCGATGGTGGCCGACTCTTCTCGGAACCCTCCGCGCGTCATGCCTCGGGCGCTGAGCTTCCGCCCCGTTCGCACACCCGGAGTAGGAGCCCTGTTTGTCTCCAGATCACATCTGTCCCACAATGTAAGCCAGTCCCAGGAAAAGAGAGCCCAACAGAATGGCCACTCCCCAGTTCCTACGTTCGACCATCTCCGCCCGCAAATCGATGCGGCAGAGTTTGCCGAAGATTCCATAGGCCAGACACGCAGCTGCGATGTACACTACGCAGCGCACCCCCACGTGCGCGAGGACCAAGAGGTACGTCCTCATCACGATCACTCCGCGGGACGTGCTTCGGATCGCCTCTGTCGGCTCAGCCGGAGCTCGCATGGTTCCCTGTGCGCATCTCAGGGCGGAGGTCTGGCACAAGGATCTGCGAAGATCAACCCTGGCCCATCGCGAGCCGCATCACCCGCTCTTGGGTGGCCTCATGCTTGGCAAGCTCCCCGGCTACCCTGCCTTCGTGCATCACCAAGATTCGGTCGCTCATGCCAAGCACTTCCGGCAATTCTGACGAGATCATGATGATGGCCACGCCTCGCTCAGCCAGGGAGTTCAGCAGATTGTAGATCTCCCATTTCGCACCTACATCGATTCCCCGCGTGGGTTCATCGAAGATCATGACGCGGCTGCGCGTCAGGAGCCATTTCGCAAGCACAACCTTCTGCTGGTTCCCTCCGCTCAGATTGCGGACCGTCTGCCTCAGGGAGGGCGTCCGGATGCGAAGCTCATCCACGTGAACCGCCACCGCGGCCATTTCTCGTTTCTTGTCCACGAAGCCGGCTCGGCTGAACTGGTCGAGGCTGGCAAGGCTGACGTTCTCCAGCACCGACATGCCCAGCACTAATCCCTGAGCTTTCCGGTCCTCGGTGACAAGACCGATGCCGGCGTTGATGGCATCCCTGGGTCCGCGAAGGGAAAGCGGACGACCGTCCAAAAGAATCCTCCCGCTATCGATCGGGTCCGCTCCGAAGATGGCTCGCGCCACCTCCGTTCTGCCCGAACCTACCAGCCCCGCGATGCCGAGGATTTCCCCCTCTCTCACGCTGAAGGTCACGTCGGAGAACTTGCGCCTCCGTGTCAGCCCCTCGACGCGAAGGACCTCCTTCCCGGGCTTCGCCCGGCGAGGTGGGAACTCGTCGCTGATCTCCCTGCCCACCATCAGTCGGACGATCTCCTCTTTGCTCAGCCTGTCGATCTGGTCCGTAGCGATGTGATGGCCGTCGCGGAGGATCGTGACCCTATCGGCGATCTCGTAGATCTCCTCCAGCCGATGCGAAATGTAGATCACACTCACACCATCCGCGATGAGGCCTTTGATCAGATCGAAAAGCCGGCGCAACTCGTGCTCCGTCAGCGTAGCCGAAGGCTCGTCCATTCCCAAGACCTTACACTGCACGGAAACCGCCTTGGCTATTTCCACCATCTGTTGCTCGGCCACGCTGAGCCTCTGGACTCTCTCGCGGGGATCCACAGTCAATCCGAGCCGCGAAAGCAGGCGTTCCGATTCAGAATATAGCCTTTTCCAGTCGATCAGCCCGGATTTCCTCTTCGGCTCTCTCCCGAGGAAGATGTTCTCGGCCACGCTTAGGTAGGGCACAAGGTTGAATTCTTGGTAGATCAGGCTGATCCCTAGCCGGCGTGCGGTGATGGGGTCCGGAATCTCCACACGCTGCCCTTCCAAAAAGATCTCGCCTTCGTCCTTCTGAATGGCTCCCGCGAGGATCTTCATCAAGGTGGATTTGCCGGCCCCGTTCTCACCGACGAGCGCGTGAACTTCGCCCCTTGCCAGGTCGAAGTCCACCCGGTCCAGCGCTTGCACTCCCGGGAACCGCTTGGAGATCCCTCGCAGGGAGAGGACAGTGGCGTCGCTCGACATCACCGCACCGAACACGACTTCCGGCTTCCCCTGCCTATATCGCTCGACGTGCGGGGGAAATATGCCCGCAATAACGTGAGCAGTACCGGCCGGCCCGATCCACTACCTTAGGCCTCCCATTCCGCTTCCACTGTCGCCCCTGCGTCGATGCGCACGATCGCCGCCGGAGCGTTCCTACTGAGCAAGGCATCGCGCACGCGTTCGGGTTCCTCTGGAGCATAGGCGAAAAGAGCCCCGCCTCCGCCGGAGCCATTCAACTTGGCGCCATACGCGCCCGCCTGCATGGCTTCCCGCACGAGGAGATCAATGCGCTCGGTCGATACCCGCAAGGAATCCCGAAGCACCTGCTGGTGCTCAAAAAGAAGAGCTCCCAATCGCCGTCGGTCGACGGAAGTGCGGCTCAAAACGGCGATGGCCTTACGAGTGATGTCGCGGTTGGCAATAGCGCCCTCCAGAAGCTGCAGTTCCTCTTCGGAAAGCAACTCGCCGTACCGGCGCAGTTGCCTCGATGTGGCGGTTCTCAGGTCAAAACTGGGGTCGGCCTGTCCGACCTTGCGGAGAGCTGCCTCCACCCCACCTCGCACGCGGGCCAGAATGGCCTTCGTGTCCTTGGGTTCCCCGCTTTCGGCGAGCACAAAGAGACCGGGATCAACTCGGAGCTTTTGGACCGCGAGCTCCGGTTGGAATTCCACGTAGCAAAGCCCGCCGACGGCCGCGAGCACGTGATCCATCATTCCGCCCGGCTCGCCGAACTCAAGTACCTCGGCCTGATGAGCCCACTTCGCCAATTGGAAGGGGTCAACGGGCCTGGCGCCGGCCGAATGGCACAGGAGGAAGCGCGTCCACGCGACGCACAGCGCCGAGGAACTTGCCGTCCCGGAATTGATCGGGATGTTTCCCCAGATGCGCGCCTTCAGTCCTCTCGGCAGGGTGATCCCGGCGCGGTGCAGAACGTTGGGGACGCTTCGGAGGTAATCCCTTTCACGCTGGTACGGCTGAGGGAAGGTGGCAGGGAACTCGAGCCGCTCGCGCATGTCGGGCAGGTCGACCGCGTACATTCCCGTCGAGTCGAACCTCCCCTCAACCCAAATACGGAGGTTAATGGCGGCCGCGATCACGGGCAGTCCGAGGTAATCCTGATGTTCGCCGAAAAGGCAGATCCGGCCCGGGGCGGAAACGCGGAACCAGTGAGTCATGGGGCATCCACCTCGAGGACCTGACTGAACCAACCCGTCAAGCGTTCCACGAGGTCACCGGCTTCCGGACCCCAGAGCATGTCGCTGCCCCGTCCGGCCGCGAAGTAGATCCGGAAGCGGGTGTCCGGACTACGCGAATTCTCGCCGATCTGCTTCGTTAGCGGTGCCGCCGCGGGGTCGCTGTAGCTTGCTGCCGCGAACACCGGGATCCGCGTCCTTAGCAGCTGGTTCAGCGCGGAATCCGAGACAACGGGCGACAGGAGCGCAATAGCCCGAAGGTTCGACGTAGCCAGGAGGGCCCTCAGCACTACGTCGGCGTTCTCCGCGCACGCCACCACCCCGGTCCGAGACGGATCCACGTAATCGGCGTTTTGTAGTTTCTCGAACGTGTGGCGGACGTCGTCCGCCAGAAAGTGGAGGGATTGCCCGCTCAGTGGATCCCGCGACTCGTTGGCCAGCAGGGACTCGCCCTGGATCCGCAGGTCCACGGCCAGAGCCGCAATCCCTTTGGCGGCGAGCTTCTCCGCCAGCGGTTTGAATGCCCCGCGATCCTGCTCCGGATTGGCCACGAGCAGGACGGCGGGACAGCGCCCGTGCCGGGGTTTCCAGAGCGTGGCCGAGAGCCGAAAACCATCCGGCATGCGGAACACGAGGTTCTTCGGGCCTTCCCACTGCTTCTGATGCGAGCAGCCGAAACCAACCGCCAGCGCTGCAAGCAGTGCAAGACCAGCAACTTCTCTTGGGTTTCGCACGCGTATCCCCTTTCCGTTCAAGTCCGAATCTGCAGGTTATGCTTCTGGTCGTTGCTGGTGCCGCCACGACTCGAGGCTTGGCGTCCCCTCCACGTCCAGCCGAATCTGGTCCCGCTTGGCGAAAAGCCCGAACAGCCCGCCCGTGTGCAGAAAGAGCACCCGATCCTTCTTTGAGAACCTTCCCCGGCGGATCTGGTCGAGCAGACCAAACACCGCCTTTCCCGTGTAGACGGGATCCAGGATGATTCCCTCGAGTCGGGAAACATCGCGAATGAGGTCCAATTCTTCTGGCCTGCTTTCGGCGTAGCCGAGGCCCACGTAGCCGTCGATGATCTTCACGTCCTCTCGGGTAATCCCAAGGCCCAGGTGGTATCGCTCAGCCATTGCACGAACGATCCCCATGATCCGGTCCTGGAAGTATTCCGCCGTCTCGCAAACATTGATCCCTAGGATCTCCGCATCCAAAGAGTAGAGCCTCTTGCCGAGGAGCAGCCCCGCGAGGGTGCCGCCGGAGCCGACTGCGGTCACGATGAAGTCGACGCGGATTCTCTCGAGGCGAAGCTGCTCTACGATCTCCCGTGTGGTCCGTACGTAGCCGAATGCGCCCAGCTCATTGGAGCCGCCTTCCGGGATTAGGTAGGCCCGGCGGCCGGATGCCTCGTACTTGCGTCGAACTTCGGCGAAGATCTCATCCAGGTGCTCGCGGTATTCCTTCTCCGTCACGAAGGTCAGCTCAGCTCCGAGCAGGCCGTCCAGGAAGAGGTTCCCGTCCGGGGTACCAGCCGGCGGATTCCCACGAAGGATGAGGTGGGGCAGGAGGCCAAGCCGGCGCGCCATCACCGCGGTCGCGCGGGCGTGATTGGACTGAAGTCCACCGCAGGTGACAACGACATCCGCTCCCTGCCGGAGGGCGTCAGCCAGGAGGAACTCCAGTTTGCGTACCTTGTTGCCGGAGGCGGCGCAGCCGGTGAGATCGTCCCGCTTGATCCAGATCTCCGGTCCCCCGAGGAGCTCGGTAAGATGTGAAAGCTTGTGAATAGGGGTCGGAGTCTGGGCGAGACTCAGCCTTGGGGGAACATGCTCACGCACTGTGGACTCCTTTGCTCAATTGGGTTTGAGAACCGAGGTACAACCCAGTTCCTCCAACAGATGCATCAGCTGGCGGGCATTTAGCACAGCCCATCCGGCGAAGTCATTGTTATAGTACACGTAGACATCTAGACCCTGCGCGCTCCAGGCGAGGATCCTTTGCGCGTCAGCGCATAGTTGCCGATCCGAATAGCCGGACGAGTACAACGCGGTAGGCCCGTGTCTTCGGACGTAGACGAAAGTCCGGGATGTTGTCGGCCCAAGGATGTTCAATTCGGGCCAATCTGCGAAGCACAGGGCCGCGTCGTATCGCCGGAACAGATCGTACACTTCGTCGCAGTCCCAGCTCGGGTTGCGAATCTCGAAAGCCACGCGCCAGTTCTTGGCGACCGGGTGGGAATGGAGATGCTCGAGAAAAGCTGCCACCCTCTCCGGATTCCATTTCCAGGAGGGAGGAAGTTGGAACAAGATCGGCCCCAGCTTATCCCCCAACTCGCGGACGTTCTGAGCGAAGGGCTCCAGCGCCTGCCCCGGATCGCTCAGCTTCTTAATGTGCGTGATGAACCGATTGGCCTTGACTGCGAAGATGAAACCGTCCGGAGAGCGCCGGCACCAGCCGCGGAACACGGTTGCCGGAGGTAAACGGTAGAACGTATTGTTCAGCTCGACCGTGGCAAAGTGCCGGGTGTACTCTTCGAACCACTTCCTCGCGGGGAGAGTCTCGGGATACAGGATTCCCGTCCAATGCGGGTAATTCCAACCGCTCGTTCCGATCCAGACCCTTCCCGCCCGCTTCACGTTCTCCAAGTCTCCTCTGCGCGACTTGCGACACCTTGCGTCAGTCCTTCCGTGCGGGCGCGGTTGCGATGCCCTCACCCTAGGCTGGAAGGCCGAATGCGGTGATTTCCGCTCCTATGCCCAGAACCCCGGAAGTCAGCCGCTCACGAGGGTGGCGTAGCTTTCCACTGCCAGCAGGATGGCGCCCACGGTACCCGCCTCGTTCCCCATGCTCGCTCGAACCACACGCAGGCCGCGCGTCGCCACATCCTGCGCCAACCTCACAGCTACCTGTTCTGCCATCCGGATGAACTCGTCCCCGGCCTCTGCAACTCCGCCCCCGATGACAATGACCTCGGGATTGAAGATGTTCACAAAAGACGCGAGGGCCACGCCCAGATAATAGGCGGTGTCTTCGATCGCCTTCCGAGCCTCCACCTCTCCCTGCTCGGCGCGGGCGAAGATTTGCTCCGTCGTGAGCCCAGCCGGGGGGGACATGCCTTTCGCAGCGAGGATTTCCCAGTAGGTTCGGATCATCCCCGGAGCGGAGGCGTACTGCTCCACGCAGCCCACATTCCCGCAATTGCATGGCCGGCCGTCGAACTTGATCACCGTGTGTCCTAGCTCGGCTCCAGCGAACCAGGCACCGCGGTAGAGCTGACCATCAATCAGAATTCCGCCCCCAATGCCTGTTCCCAAGGTGAGAAAGATGGCTTGCTTTGCTTCCCGGGCCGCGCCAAGGCGAGCCTCGGCCAAAGCCATGACATTGGCGTCGTTGTCAGCGAAAGTCGGGATTCCGAATTCCCTTTCCAGCACGCCCCGGATGTCTGCCCCTTCCCACCCCGGGAGGTTCGGGGCCCCGCCCATTAGAATGCCACGCTGATAGTCCACGAGGCCAGGACTCCCAACTCCAATGGCCCGTACCTCTCCCCATTCTTTCGCGACACCCAAAAGCTCCTTCACAGCATTGATCATGCTTCCGAAGATGGCCTCCCTACCACGTTGACCTTCCGAAGGCCTTTTCCCCCGCGTCAAGAGCCTCCCGTCTCCATCTCCCAATCCGTACTTCAGCCATGTGCCACCCAGATCCAGGCCGATGAACAAGTCCATCGCTCAGCCTCACGTTGCTAGTCTGCGAACTGATGATGTGCCTGCCGAGCCACGCCGACGCCTATTCGTCTTCGCTTGCGTACTGGATGAAGGCGACCACGGGGTAGCGGGAGAGCTTTTCCCGCCCACGCAGGAAGCTCAGTTCAATGAGAAATACAATCCCGACCACGACGCCGCCCAACCGCTCGACGAGGGAAGCAGTGGCGGCCATCGTCCCGCCGGTGGCGAGGAGGTCGTCCACCAGAAGGACGCGTTGGCCCGGCAGAACGGCGTCTTTGTGGATTTCGATGGCATCGGTTCCGTATTCCAGCGCGTACTCCGCACGGACGGTCTCCCACGGCAATTTGCCGAGTTTTCGGGCGGGGACAAAGGCCGCTCCGAGCTTGTAGGCAATGGCTGCCCCGAAAATGAAGCCCCGTGCTTCGACCCCCACTACGACCTCGGGTCTCTTGTCGGCGAAAGCGGCCGCCATCTCCTCCACCGCCTGCCGAAAAGCCTCCGGGTCCTGGAGCAACGTTGTGATGTCGCGGAACACGATTCCCGGCTTCGGGAAGCCTGGGATGCGGCGGATCTTCGCCTTGAGGTCCATAGCCGAGACTCCTCTTTCCCCTCAGTCCCGTCAGAATCGTACCTCGAAGCTCTTGAACTCACCGACGAAGGGTTCCCACTGAACGTCCACCCGCGTCACCCTGGCGTACCGGGGGCCGATGTTGAGCTCTCGAACATAATCCTCGATCATCCCCCGCTCGCCTTCGACCACGGATTCGACTGTGCCATCGGGTCGATTCCTCACATATCCCTTCAAGCCGCGGATCGTGGCCTGCCGATAGGCGAAGTAGCGGAACCCCACCCCCTGAACCATGCCGTGCACGACGATTCTGGCCCGGGCGTCCATTGGAGTCGGCTGTCGCAGACTTGTTCTCGAGTTCCTCTATGCGTGCCTCGAATCTGCAAGCGAGAGAGCCAATCGCACAGCGTCTTCCGGTGTGGCGGCGATCCGGATTCCCGGATCAAAAGACCATCCCGCAAGGCTCACGACGGGCACCCCGAGCTTGAGGCAAAAAGCGATCTCGGAAAGGGTGCCGTATCCGCCATCAATGGCGATCGCGGCGTCTGCCGAGCGAACGATGATCACATTTCGCGCTTCGCCGAGCCCGGTCACGATGGCATAGTCCACGTACGGATTAGCCTCCTCCCGACTTTGCCCCGGCAGGACCCCGATGGTGACGCCGTTTTTCTCCTTTGCCCCTCGGCAGACCGCTTCCATCACCCCGCTCCGGCCGCCGCACAGAATTGTGGCCCCACTCTCCGCCAGCAAGCGCCCCACCTGGAGCGCCAGATCGTAGATTTGCGGACTCACTTCCGCCCCGCCAAGGACGGCGATCATCTTGTTTCTGTGCCGCAAAGGTGTCATGGCTCGAGCCGGTAGAGCATGCGCGGGAATGGGATCGTCTCGCGAACATGCGAGAGCCCACAGATCCAGGCTACGGTGCGCTCGATGCCGAGGCCGAATCCCGCGTGAGGGACGGTCCCGTACCGCCGAAGGTCAAGGTACCATTCGAAGGCCTTCCGCGGGAGGTTGTGAGCCTCGATCTTCCGCTCGAGAATTTCCAAATCATCCTCTCGCTGACCCCCTCCCACGATCTCTCCGTATCCCTCAGGGGCGAGGATGTCCATGCACAGCGCGCGATCGGGCTGCTCCGGATCGTTCTTCATATAAAAGGCTTTCACGGCGGCGGGGTAGCGATGGACGATCACCGGGCGGTCGAATCGTTCCGAGAGGACGGTTTCATCCGTGCCGCCGAAGTCATCGCCGAAACGGAACCCCGTCCCGGCCTCCTCCAAGATGCGGGCGGCCTCATCGTAGCTGATCCGTGGAAAGGGAGCCCGGATCTTTTCCAAAGGGGCCAGATCTCTTTCGAGGACCTCCAGTTCCTGGCGCTTCCTCTCCAATACCCTCTGTACGAGATACTCGATAAGCTCCTCTGCCAGTCGCATGTCATCGTCCAGATCGAAATAGGCCACTTCGGGCTCGACCATCCAGAACTCGATCAGATGGCGCCGCGTCTTGGAGCGCTCGGCGCGAAACGCGGGCCCGAAGCAATACACCTTGCCGAACGCCATGGCACCAGCTTCCATGTAAAGCTGGCCGCTCTGGGTGAGGTAAACTTTCTGGCCGAAATAATCCGTCTCGAACAAGGTGGTCGTACCTTCGCAGGCGGCAGGCGTGAAAATGGGAGCGTCCAGGAGGACGAAGCCCCTCTCATCGAAAAAGTCGCGGATGGCCCGGATGATCTCGTGCCGGACACGGAGGATTGCGTGCTGGCGCGAGCTCCTGAGCCACAGGTGCCGGTGATCCATGAGGAAATCGACACCGTGCTCTTTGGGCGTAATTGGGTAATCCTTGGCGATCTGCACGACCTCGAGCCTTTTCAGAAGTAGCTCGTATCCACCCGGGGCCCTCGGATCTTGCCTCACCGTGCCGTACACCTTCACCGAGGACTCCTGCGTCAGCTCGGCCGCCTGTTGCCAAGTGGCTTCGTCCACGTCGGCCTTTGACACCACGCACTGGATGATACCTGTGCCATCCCTCACCAAGAGGAACTGCAGCTTGCCCTTGTCCCTCCGGTGGTACAGCCAGCCGAAGACCCAAACGTCCTCAGCGACGTGACGTCCCGCCTCGTTGACGTAAATCCTGCCTTCGACAGTCGCGAGAGCCATCGAGAACCATCCTCTCCCGTGTCTCAGTCCATCACTTTATCAGACATAAAGGAACTGGGGACTTTCTCATGACATGAACGGCGGTGCTCCCGAGGATCGCCTCCCGGAGGCGGGAATGGCCCCTCGCACCGAGCACAGCGAGATCCAGGGAATGCTTCGCGATGGTCCTCAGGATAGAGTCTTCCGGATCGCCGTCCGACCAAGTGCTTTGGACCTCTAGATTGTACGCTTCGAGGTAGGTATTGGCCTCGTTGAGAATGCGCTCGGCCCATTCTTTGTCCTTTTGAACAGTCAGAAGGTGAAGAGGAACGTGCAGAACCGACGCCAGTTGGGCTGCCAGCTGCAGGGCTCGATTGGCCGCTTTGCTCCCGTCGTACGCCGCGAGAATCGAGTGGGTGGGGCGGAATCGTTGATGCACCACAATGAGGGGCTTCTCGATCTGGCGGCTCACCGCTTCGATCGTCGCGCCCAAGAGCCTGGACTCCCACCGCGCGTATTCGCCCCTGCGCCCCATGATCACCAAGTCCACCACATTCTCGCGACTCAGGATGGCGTCGACGGGTGTGTCGGCCATCTTCTCCACGACAAAGCGAAGGTCCGGGGCTTCTTTCTGCAACAGCTCTTGAGCGCGCTCCAGAGTCTGATCAGCCTTCTCGTGGAGCAGTCGTTCGGTTTCTTCTCGGTAGCTGGGCGGGGGCATGACGGGCACGAAGCTGTCTGCCCCGAAAGTTGCCACCCACTCGTAGTTGCGCACGTCCACCACTGTCAGCACCCGGAGCAAAGCCTGGAAGGCTTGCCCGAGCTCCATTCCATGCCGCAACACCGACTCTGTGTACGCGGACCCATCGACCGGCAAGAGAATAGACTTGATCACTGCGCCCTCCTATCCCCAAGTCTCCATTTTCGGATGCCGGGTCATGAGATCAAACAGAGCAGCCTCGGGTTTCTTCCCCTCGTACAGGATTCGATAGACCTCCGCGGTGATGGGCATTTCCACGCTCAACCGCCGGCTCAGTTCGTAGGCCGCTTGGGTTGTGCGGACACCTTCCGCCACCATGGTCATCTTGGCCATGGCCTCCGTGAAGCTCAACCCTCGCCCAATATACTCCCCGAATTGCCGGTTGCGGCTATGACGGCTCATGCAGGTCACGATCAGGTCGCCCATTCCGCTCAGCCCGGCGAAGGTCATGGGATCAGCACCGAGGGCTCGCCCCAGCCGGACCATTTCCACCAGCCCCCGGGGCTGAAGCGCGGCCTTGGTGTTGTCACCGAATCCAAGGCCGTCACAAATGCCCGCGGCAATGGCGATCACGTTTTTCAATGCCCCGCCGAGCTCCACTCCGATCACGTCGCGGCTCGCGTAAACCCGGAAGCGCGGCGTCATGAACGCCCGCTGCGCTCTCCGAGCCGCGTCTTCCGAGACCGAAGCCGCCACCACCGCGGTCGGGATCCCTCGCGATACTTCCTCCGCATGACTCGGGCCTGAAAGCACCACAATCTGGTCCCTTGGGACCGGAAGCTCCTCCTCGATCACTTGGGACATGCGGGCCAACGTCTGGATCTCCAGCCCCTTGGTCCCGCTCACCACGGTAACTCGGTCCCAAGCCAGTCGCAGGCTTCGGAGGGTGCGCAAGGTCTCCCGCACGAGATGCGACGGCAGGGCAATAACAAGCCACTGGCACGCCTCCAGCACCGCTTCCGGCTGGTCCGAAATCGCAATCTCTTCCGGGATCGGCACCCCGGGAAGGCCGATCCGATTTTCCCGGTATTCTCGGAGCTCTTCGGCGCGATCCGGCTGCGGCTCGTAGACCGAGACGGAGTATCCTGCCCCGTGCAAATGGATCGCCAGCGCCGTGCCCCAGCTGCCCCCGCCCACGATCCCAAAACGCCCGCGCATCAGCTCCGGACCTGAGCCTTGCTCCATTTCACAAAAGGCGTGGAGAAACGGTTCTCCTTGCCTGCGAGGAGCCGGCGGATGTTCGAGCGGTGAGTGAACAGTACCCCAAGCGCAAGCAGAACCGTCGTCCACAGAAGAACAGGGTCCCTTCCCTCGGGATGTCGAAATCGAGTAAGGTAAACCAGGGCCGGCACAGAAACCGCGCTCACCATGCTTCCCAAAGATACGTAGCCGCTCACGAGCACGATTACCAGCCAGGTTCCCGCCGCAATCAAGAGCGGGATGGGAAGCAAAGCCACCATGGCCCCAAATGCCGTTCCGACTCCCTTGCCGCCGCGAAAGCCCGCATATGGAGTCCAGACGTGTCCCGCTACCGCAGCCACCCCGCAAGCCAGGCGAACCCACGTCGCCGGCTGACCAGCCGGGAGCGAGGCCAAGCGGGCCACCAAAAGTACCGCGGCTGTGCCCTTCAGCACGTCCACCACAACCACGGGCAAGGCCAGCTTCCATCCCAAGACCCGAAAGGCATTGGTGGCTCCCGCGTTGCCACTCCCGTATTCGCGTATGTCAATGCCGCGGAAAACTTTCCCGACCAAGATGGCGGTAGGAACCCCTCCCAGTAGGTAGGAAAGTACTACTGAAAGAAGAATCCCTAGCACGGCGTCCTTTCTCTCCGGAGGTCCCGAGGCGTTAACAGCTCAAGCTCTGTTTTCTACCACTTCTCCGATGAGCACCGGCGTTTCGCCGATTCCTCTCAGTGTCCCCACGAGCTGGTCGGCATTCTCCGCGCGACAGATCAAAACCAGGCCAATCCCGAGATTGAAGGTCCTTCGCATGTCTTCCTCGGGCACCCTACCCAGTCGGCGGATCAGCTGGAAGATGGGCGGTTCTTCCCACTCTCCCCAGCGTAGGTTGAGTTTCAGACCCGGTGCGAGTAGCCTGCGCGTGTTTCCCTCGATCCCGCCGCCCGTGATGTGGGCAATGCCTTCCACGCCACCCGCTGCGAGCGTCGTCTCGATGGCCCGCTTGTAAGACCGGTGGATCCGCAGGAGCTCTTCGCCGAGTGTGGTGCCAAGCTCCTCCACATGGCTATCCAGCGTAAGGCCGGCATGTTCGAGAAGCACCTTTCGCGCGAGGGAATAGCCATTCGTATGCAGCCCGCTCGATGGCAGACCGAGCAATACATCCCCGGCCCGGATTTTCGTTCCGTCGATGATCTGATCTTTGTCGACCACGCCGACGATAGCTCCCACTAGATCATATTCGCCCGGTGGGTACAGTCCCGGCATCTCGGCCATCTCGCCGCCGACCAAAGCACATTGGTTCTCACGGCAAGCCTTGGCGATGCCGGTGATGATCTGCTCCACGATGGCGGGCTTCAGTTGGCTTGTGCCGATGTAATCGAGGAAAAAGAGCGGGCTGGAACCGGAGGTCATGACGTCGTTGACGCAGTGATTCACCAGATCCTGGCCCACCGTGTCGTGGCGATCGAGCGCGATGGCGATTTTCACCTTCGTCCCCACCCCATCGATGCTGCTCGTGAGGACCGGGTGGCGCAAGCCCGTGAAGTTGCCATCGAAGAAGCCTGCGAAAAGGCCGATGTCCGACAGCACGCGCGGAGTGTGGGTCGACCGGACGACTTGCTTGATTCGCTCCACAGCTTCTTCGGCGGCAGAGATGTCGACGCCCGCGTCCTTGTAGGTGATCCGTTCCACCGGTCACAATGACTCCGAGGCTTCTTCCGCGCTCCACACCGCACGGGAGGCCTTCTCCAGCTCAACGTACCGCTGGCGCGCCTCACGGAAAAACTGAAGCGCAAGGTCCGATTTGTAGTCCGGGTACGTCCAGTCATTGAGCTGAAACCGACCCTGCCGGAAGCGAAGCTGGACGTCGGCGTAAATCCCCTTTCCCAGGTAGACCCTGTGATCGTAGTTCTTGGTCGTCGCCAAAACCACTTTCGAGAACTCCACGTAGCCCGGATCGAAATTGACTTGCCGCTTCCCCTCTCGGCGGTAGGCGTCCTCAATCGAAATGGCATAGAGCTTCAGATCGGGCAACTCATCTGGCAGGATGAGATGACCGAATGCAACGAAGAACTTCGAGAGCCGCGGACCCATCTCCTCTTCGTAGTAATCCGTGAAGCGGCTGAAGTCGTACGTCATGCTCCGAACGAGGACGGGACCGGCCCGCTCGGCGAAGCGAGCCACAGCTTGCTCCGCTTTCTCCGCGTCAGCAAAGGAGACCGCCGCCACAGGCAGGACTTTCGGCACCGGTCGAAGCACCCTGTCTCTTCCCTCCGCCTCGGGGCACACGAGCGCCTTGCGCTGCGAAATCACACGGTCAGGCCTCGGAATCCCGTCCCTGCCGGCGCCGCCTCTGTTCCGACCGGCCAAGTGAAGCCAGTTCTCCGGGGGGCCGGCTGAAACCCTGTCTCGTCGTCTTCGCGCATCCATTCCGAACGGGGTCCTTGCGCTGGCAAAAAGAAGACTGGCAGAAGCTGCCAGCCTTCTACGAAGACCCGGCCCGTGTACGCGGCAAAAATATCTCAAACGGTGCCCTAAAAGTCAAGCGGAAACGCCCCCGCGGCAAAGCACCTCCAGCGAGAACACCTGAATGAGGAGCATGGTGGATAAACCAGCCGGACGTGCAGCGCATTGCCGGCCGTCGCGGTGTTTACGGCGCGCCTCGGCAGGTCCCCCGCTACCTGGCCGAACCGAGGCGCTGGCTCTCACACGGAAGTCACAAGTCCGGATCTTGCTTCCCGAAGGGTAAAGACTCCTCCCCCGCTCTACAAAGCCCACGGAGATTCATCCGGCCCGTCCGCGTAGCTGAGTCGCCCCTTTCACCGGATCCCTTTCAGGACTTCGATGGCCGCTTCGATCCGATTGAAAGGAGGCATCAAGTAGACGCCGTCCACTTCCCCACGCGCAGCGCTGAGGATCTCGCGCCCAATGGCAATTCCTTCCTCGAAGCCCCGTTCCCCCGCTTTGTACATGCGCTTCAGCAAGTGGTCCGGGATCTTGATCTCGGGGATCTCGTTGTGGAGGAACTCAGCGTGCCGGTAGTTCCGGAGGGGCAGGATCCCCAGGAAGATCGGGACTCCCAACGGGCGGGCCCGTTCTAGGAACGGCCCCAGCAGGTCCAGATCGAAGACGGGCTGCGTGAAGATGAACTGAGCTCCCCTTTCGACCTTTTGTTGCAACCTTTCCATCTCCCGCTCGAAATCGACGGCCGCCGGGTTTGCTCCTACTCCAACGGTGAAGGCCGTGGGTTCTTCGGTGGGTCGGCCGGTGAGGTCCACCCCGCGATTGAGCAAAGAGATCAAGTGGACCAGGCCGATGGAGTCAGTGTCGAAAACGCCGGTAGCATTGGGATAGTCCCCCATTACCGGCGGATCGCCCGTCACCGCCAGGACGGTCCGGATACCGAGGGCATGAGCGCCGATCAGTTCGCTCTGCAGGCCGATCAGGTTCCGGTCACGGCAAGACAGGTGCAGGATGACGTCCATTCCAACGTGCTCGCGAATCAAATGGGCCAAGGCGACTGGGCTCATCCGCGGGCGCGCAAGTGGGCTGTCGGCAATATTGATCGCATCGATCCCGGCTTCCTTCAGCCGGAAGGCCGCCTGCAGCGTCCGGGACGGGTCGATCCCCTTGGGTGGATCCAGCTCAACAGAGACGAGGAACTCTTTCCCCAGGCGTTGGGCAAAACGGGTTGCGCTCTCAAAGCGAGGAACCTGCTTCGCCTCCCCCTCCTCAACCACCTCAACTGCGGCAATCTCCCTCTTCGACTTCCTGGGTCTCCTTTTGAGTCCCGACACGGCCTTGGCGATGGCAGCGATGTGATCCGGCGTCGTGCCACAGCAGCCGCCGACGATGTTAGCCCCGATCTCCACAAACCGCAGCGCGTACTGACCGAAGTAATCGGGAGAGCTCAGGTAGATGTACCGTCCATCCACCAGTCTTGGGAGTCCGGCGTTGGGCATGGCGGAGACGTAGACGTCTACGGCCGCGACCATTTGCTCCACTGCGTCGAAGACGACCTGCGGACCTACACTGCAGTTGACGCCGATCACGGCCGCGCCAAGTTCTTCCAACCGCCGCGCCACCTCGCGGGGCTTGTCGCCGACGATGGTTTTCCCCTCTTCGGTCACCGTGATCTGGGCAATGACGGGAAGGTCGGTGACCTCGCGAGCCGCTGTCAGAGCCAGTTCCAGCTCGCGCAGATCATTGAACGTCTCCAGGATGATCAAGTCGGCGCCGCCTTCCACGAGACCTTCGATCTGTTCCCGGAATGCCTCCCTCGCTTCCTCCGGCGTCACGATCCCTACTGGAGCGAGTGGTTTCCCGAGCGGTCCGACGGATCCAGCGACCCATGCCCGGTCGCCAGCCACCTCGCGCGCGATTCGGACTCCCTGCCGCGCGATTTCCCGTACGCGGTCCTCCAGTCCGTATTTTCCGAGCTTGAATCGATTCGCTCCGAACGTGTTTGATTCGAGGATCTCGGCGCCCGCCTCCAGATAGTCCCTGTGAACGCGCCGCACCATTTCCGGCTGCCACAGATTGAGCGCATCGAAACAGTGGTGAAAGGCCACCCCCCTCGCGTAAAGCAGCGTCCCCATGGCACCGTCGGCGACCATCACGCGCTCCTGGATTGCCTCCAGCCAGCGCTGCACGCGTTCCCTCTCCCGGCTCACTCGTTCAACCTCCCTCCCACTTCCTTCGCAAAGGTGCGGTTTCCGTCAAGGTTCTTCCCCGTGGGCATGGGGCTGGATCAAGCCGCGAAGAAACGGATTCCCGCAGCGTTCCTCCCCCACCGTGGTCTCCGGACCGTGTCCGGGACAAAGCCGAAACTCATCCGGCAGGGAAAGAATCACCTCTCGCAGCGATTTGCTCAGATCCTGTGGGGATCCGCCGGGAATGTCCGTCCGACCCACGGAGCCGCGAAATACGAGGTCGCCTACCCAGGCCGTCCGAGCCGACTGGGAAACGATGCAAACGCTCCCCGGGCTGTGGCCGGGGGTGTGTCGGACCTCCAGCCTCTGTTTGCCCAACACAATGTGCTCGCCATCTCGTAGGGGAGCTGTCTCGTGAATGGGGTCGGGCTCCGGCAAGCCGTAAAGGGTAGCCTGAAAGGGGATGGTCTCCAGTAGGGTGAGATCGGCAGGGTGAAGCAGTACCGGAAGGCCGAACATTTCGGCGATCGAGCCCGCCACTCCGGCGTGATCGACGTGCGCGTGCGTCAACGCAATAGCCGAAACCCGCAACTGCAGCTCCCGCGCCCTCTTCACAATTCGGGACAGCTCGTCGCCCGGGTCCAGGATCAAGGCCGATCCCGACGAATCCTCCCAGATCAGGTAGCAGTTTGTCTCGAGCAGACCGACAGGTATGGCTTCGAACCGGATCTCCATCTATCCTCCCTGAGTCAGGGCGACTTGTTGGGGCTCAAGCTCGCCAACCCGATTTAATGGCCACTGAGCTTGGAACGCGTCTCGAGGATATCCAGTTCTCAGCGGTCGAGACCCGAATGCAGAGCCGCGTCCGCCAGAAACTCCACGGGGGCTCGCCTGTGTTTTCCCGGCGACAGAATTCGTTTGGGGAAGATAGGAAGAATCGCGATCTTTGCAAGGTGGATGTATCGGTGAGTTTGGTTTGTACTTGGGCTTGCTCTCCGTCCGTCCCGGAAATCGGTGCCTCGTTCTACAACGCGGGGAATGAGATGCCAACGTACGAGTTCTGTTGCTCGAGCTGCGGACATCGCTTTGAGCTATTCCTCAGCATCAGCCGGAAAGAAAAGTCCGGCAGCTTTACGTGTCCTGCGTGCGGAAGCGCGGACACCTTTCAAGTGCTCAGCAGCGTCATGATCATCTCAAAGGGTAGCTCCACCGCCGGCAGTGCGGGCACGAGAAGCTGCAGCGGCCCATGCCCCCCGGGCTGCAAATGCGGTTAAGCTGGCTCTTGGCTGGTAGGCAGTTGTGGCCGGTTTCAGAGCGGGGACTCTTCTCCGAGCGCAAGGGGATCATCGGCAACGGGGGTGAGGCCAGCCTCCAGCAGCTGCTTGCGGAGCAGCTTGATCACCTCTTTCAATTCCGCCATGCGGATTTCGCGCCCCGCCATCAGATTCACCAGTTTCTGGAGTTCCTCCGTGCGTTTCCGAACCCTCCTCTCCAGTTCCTCCTGATGGCTGCGTAGTTCTTCCCGAAGCTCCTGTTGGCGGAACGCCAAGCCGAGCGATTCGCAAAAGTCTCGAGCGAGCTCACGGTATTCTTCCTGCCATTCGGAAGCTTTCAGCCCCGCGAGCAGGAGTACGCCCCAGAGGGTTTCCTCGGCGCCCACAGGGCTAAGTAACACCCAAGCAAGCTGATTGGGGAGAAACTCCCGGAGAGCTTGAGGCAAGAGAACACGATCTTCCCCGCCTTCGTGTAATAGGAAGAGCTGAGGTTGACAGCTCGGACTCAGTTCCAAACCGTCAAGGGATAGCCGCATTCCCAACGGAAGCCATGGGCCATGCTGAAGCTGCGATGCCGCTACCACCTCCGCTTCGGGGGATCCCTTGCAGGTCATCAGCAAGGCCGCTGCGGTCCCTGGCACGAGATCGGGTATGCGACGCACAGCCACTTGCGCCACCTCCACCGCCGGTTTGGCCTCGAGGATGGCCCGGTCGACCTCTCGAAGGAGATTCAGCCGCTGAGCCAACTTGCGATGCCGGGCTTCGGACTCCAACAGCTGAGCTGTACGCCGGCGGACCTGATCTTCCAGCGATTGATATCGCCAGATGTTGCGTAGCGTGGGGGCTAAGCATCCCGTGGCGGCCGCCAGAAGCTTTTTCTCCGCCTGGAGAGCAGAACCGGACGCCGAGCTAACCACGGCGAGGAAACCCAGAACCTCGCCTTCCAGCACCAAGGGGATGCCGTACCTCCGCCCCGTGGAAGTCCGGATTGCGGGGATTGCACCCTCAAGGTGACGCCAAACATCCTCGCCCAGCGGGATGAGAGGAAGGAGGCCAGTTCCGTAGCCCAGAGCTCCCACAGGTTTGAGTGTGCACTTGATTTCGTCCGCCACGTACAGGGCGGCGAACTGCGGGTTGACCTCCGTTGCGAGCCAGGTGAAAAAGGTGCTGACTTCCCGCTGTTCATCGAGCGTGTTGCCTAGTTCCACCGTGAGCCGGTAGAGCTTCTCTATGCTCCCGGCGCTCGAAGTGGAGACCATGTAGAATGCCCACCCTTTGATTCCCAGCTTGCGGCCGTCACGCAGCAGCCGAGTTCACGCGGGTTCATTGCCGTCCCGCGGCGCGATCCCGAGCAACGGCATGGACGCCTCCATCGGCTCCCCGACCACGGGGCCACGCTCCTCGCTAATGATGTACTCGCGAACCTGCTTGCTGTGGTCGCTACCGCGGGAACTCAGCACGGCGATCGCCCGTCGGATCTCCGGCCCCTTTGGGACGTAGCGCAATACCACAAGGTTATCGGCAATGTGCGAGATACCCTTTCCGGTGAGGATGAGACTATTGCCGAACATTTCGGAGGTCTGCGCGGTGAGCATCGCGGAAACGCCACTGTCCTTGAACCATTGCACGAGCGAGTACACGTAGTTGAAGTATCGCTCTTGATCGAAAAAGGCACCGGCTTCGAAGTCCGTCACGCTGTCGATCACGACCCGTCTGGCCCGAACTCGCTCTATCAAGCGGGCGATCTTCGGGAAATGTTCGTCGATGTCCAGCTCAACGGGAGAAGTGTAAAACATGGCCACAAGACCGCGACTTTCCAAATCCTGCAGGTCGAAGCCGAAATTCTTGGCGATCTGCCGAAGCTGATTGGGATCCTCCTGGAAAGACACAAAAACTCCCGGCTCTCCCCTCATCGCGGCATTGAGGAGGAAATGAAGGCTTGTCACGGTCTTGCCCACGCCGGGGTCCCCTAGGACCAGGGTCGTCGTGCCCCGAAGTGGCCCTCCGCAGAACATCTCATCGAGCCCTTGGATCCATGTGGGCGCGCGTTCCGTGCTCGCAACGTAAAAGGTCGGCTCAACCGGCGTCCGGAACCGGGGAAAAACCTCCACCCCGGACTTACTGATGCGCAGGCTGTGCTCCCCAGGGAGATAGCCGCTGCCTCGGAGCTTCTGCACTCTTAGAGATCGCCTATCTCGGAGTCCCATGGGACGCACAGAGAGCTGGATAATACCGTCCACGATGGAAATCTCGGGTGAACCTGCGGCAGTCTCCCCCGGCGCGTACTCTCCCACCAAGAGCGTGACGCAATCGATGGTCGCCAGTCTGCCCGCAAACTGGTACAGAGCTCGCCGCAACGCGCGGTGATTCCCGTTGATCTCAATGAGGGCCTTGAAGCTGTCGACGACCAAAAGGGCTGGCTGCCTTTCCAGCACCTGCTCGGAAAGCCACGCAATCGCGTCCGAATCGCTCTCCGAGGACAGCAGCATCGGTCCGACGTCTTCCCAGACTACGTGCTTCCCGACTTTCTCCGGCGCGAAGAATTCGAACTGCTGCATGAAACGCAGCATACGGGCTAAAGGCTCCGAGGCGGTAGTTACGTAGAGCACCGGACAATCCGGCCGCGCATTCCGAAAGGCGATCTGGTTGGCCAATACGGTCTTGCCAGCTCCCGGTGGTCCAGCAACGAGGATCGTACTGCTGAGCGGGATTCCCCCTTCCAGAACTTCGTCCAGACCCGGAACTTGCGTTGGCATCTTCTCGATCATGGGACCTTCCCATTTGTCGCCGATTCTCCGGAAAGCAATTGCTCAATTGTGAGAAGCATCTGGGACTTGCGCAGGGGTTTCTTGAGGAAGGCGGTTGCGCCGGCCTGCAGCGCGCGGTCTTGCATTTCCAGCATCGAAAAAACGAGAACCGGAACGCCGGCCAATCTTGCCTCCTTGCGGAGTTCTCGGCATACTTGCAAACCGTCCTTTTCCGGCAGCAGAATCTCGAGGATGATCAGATCGGGCGGATGTCTCCGCGCGGTCTCTACCAGCTCCTGACCAGATGTCACAAACTCCACCTGGTATCTGTCGCCGAGAGACCTGGCCAACGTGTCCCGCATGAACGGGTCTCGTTCCGCGATGAGGATTGTTAGAGCGGAATCCGCCGCCTGCCGTGACGAACGGCTTCGCTTGATCACCTTCCTACCCTGGCCGCTTCAGCTTCCCCTCTTTGCAGGTCATTGCCCCTGCTTGTCCCGCCACCGCGACACCGGCACATCCGGCGAAAAATGCGTAACGGGACCGGCGGCCGGTCCCGTTGATCCTGCACCTTCGTTCTCTCGACGCTCGCGAACCGGACGGCTCTCATTCCTCTCTCCGGGCGAGAAAAGCGGGCGAGCGATTCACCTCCGGCTCCTTCGTTCACAACCGAAACCTGTGGCTATTCGTTCAATAAGGGCCGTTCGCTTCTAATTGTACGGAATGCGGGCGCGAGAGTCAAGAGCCTGATCCAAGACTTCATGGTGATTTCCGGAAATGTAGAATTGGGTTGGTGGCAAGCAATTCATCCTTACTCGCCACCATCTGACGGGCTGGCCTAAGCGAAGTGCGGCGAGCCCTCCGCGTTCTGAATCCGAGCTGGAAATCGAGGAGCGCAAAAGACGGTCTTGGGCAATTTGTACGAGAATCGGGTCGTTTCCAAGGAAGGGGGATAAGAGCTCACTGGCACGGCGAGCGAACCGCGTAGCCCCCCGTTGCTGGACGCAGTGAGGTTCGAAGTCCGTGAGCGGAATCGCTCACCCTTTGCGGTCGAGGTCCATCTTCGCGAGTCGGGACAGCAGGCGGTCGAGGATGCTGGTCTCGTCCGAATCCAAAGGTTTGGCGCGGGCGATGCGCCGGACTCTCTGCATCGGCAGACCGGCCTGCAGCGCAGTCATCAGCTCCGATACCCACTCTGCGGTGTCGGTCTGACCCTCCGCCTCGTAGCCGTTGTGGAGGGTTTGCAGCTCTTGGATGGCGGCTTCCCAGTCCCCCAGCGCGATCTTCGCCGTAGCTTTCCCCCAGAGGCACGCCCGGACTCGGTCATGTAGCCCCGCCTTCTCGTAGGCTCGGCGAGCATCCGCGAGATGATCCAGGGCCGCGTCGTAGTCCCCAGCCTCCAGCTCCACCAATCCCAGCCGAAAGCGGACAATCGCCCGTCGCTTGTCACCCAAAGGGAGGGAAGCCAGAGCGGCGGAGAGTCGAACTCGCGCTTCATCGACTTTCCCTTCGGCCAGGTAGAGGTCAGCCTCTAACAGAAGCTGAGTGAGTCGATCGGTCACGGGTTCTCCAACCCCTGACGGATTCCGTCCACTGTGACCGTTCTCCGGCCATTCCTTGGCCATGGGCTACCTCCGTCCAATCGGCCTTCTCTGCTCTTGTAATGGATATGGGCAAGCTTCACACCAGACAGCCTTTTCGAACTCCATGAATTACATACTGGCAAACGCCCTCTTCTGCATAGCCATGATCGGCAGCCCGCCGGAAAAAACCGCTTGCACAATGGAGGCACAAAAAACCCCTGGCCGATCGGCAGCCAGGGGGTTCGGTTTTTTCTACGTGGGGCGCCGAGCTCAGCGATTGCCTTGCAATCGGTTCAGCTCGTATTCAGCAACTTGCTTCCAGCGGGTATCCCTGGCAGCCAGCTTGTAATAGTCGATAGCTTCTTGCGTACGGCCCAGCGCCGCGGCAGCACGTCCTGCCTCGTATGCCGCGGGTGCGAACTTCTGCCGGCGCAGCTCCAGGCACTTGGCGGCGTTCTCCAGCGCCTTTTCATGCTGACCTATCGCATTGTAGACTTCCGCCAGGCGATAGTAAGCCTGATAGTTCTCGGCATCAAAAGCCACAGCGTTTTCGAGGGCGTTCACCGCGTCCTGATACTTCCCGAGCTGGTAGAGGGCGATTCCCAAGCTGGTGTAGGCCAGGCTGTACTGGGGATCGATCTGGGTGGCCCGGGTAAAGGCGTTCACCGCTTCCTGATACCGCTTGTTGTCCAAGTAAATCCTGCCCATCTCGTAGTACGCCTTTGCCAGGCCAGGATCTGCCTGCACAGCGTCCTGATAGACTTTCAGCGCCTCCTCCTGGCGACCCAGGTCCGAGAGAAGCTTACCGAGCGCAAAGATCGCGTCGCCGTATTTTGGGTCGAGCCGGATGGCGCGCCGGTATGCCGCGATGGCGTCGTCGGTCTTTCGGAGATTGCGGTTCGCTAGCCCAATGCCATACCAGGCCTTTGCCATCGTCGAGTCGAGCTCGAGCGCTCGCTTGTACTTCTCGATGGCCGCCTCGTACTCGCCTTTCTTCAGAAGGGCATTGCCCTCGTTGTAGCTTCTCTTCGCCTCCGCCAGGAGCTGAGCCTCTTGCTGCTGTTGGGCCAATCGGGCGCTGTCGGCGCGCCATTTGGCCAAGGCGCGCTCGTACTCCTCCTGCGTCATCTTGCCCTTCTCGGGCTTCTGCTCCTGCTGGGCCCAAACAGCCACAACAAACCCCAGCGAGAGCGCCATCACCGCCACTAGCCTAACCCAGCGTTCGCTTCGGCTTCCAAACTTCATCTTCCTCCCTCCTCAAGCCTTTTGGGGACCTCGGTTCTCCTCCCCGTGGTGCGGAAGGCGGGATTCGAACCCGCACGCCCTTTCGGGCACTGCCCCCTCAAGACAGCGTGTCTACCAGGTTCCACCACTTCCGCACGTCTTAGCGATCCACATTTACCGACAAGACCTTCATCTCGCGGAATCGCCAGTTGTTGGACTTCCACCGGCCGCCTGCGGTTCCACGCCGACCGCTGGCAGATTGGCTGCGGGGACTACGACCTGCTTTTGTCTCTCCTTTGCCACCAGGCTTTCCTTGCCCCGGCCGCCCTGTACAATCATAGCTAACACCAGAGACAAAAGCAAGAAGAGAGTAGCCAAGACGGTGGTGACTTTGCTCAGAAAAGTCACCGCGCCTCGGCCACCGAACACCGTGCCCATCGCCGATCCGCCAAAGACTCCGGCCAAACTGCTGCCTCGCCCCGATTGCAATAGGATGACCCCCATCAGGGCAAGGCAAACGAGAATGTAGACGAAGAGCAGAAAACCGTACATAGGCACCTCACGACGCAAGGGAAGCTGCTCGCACGATCTCGTAGAAGCTATCGGCCTTCAGGCTCGCGCCCCCGACCAGAGCTCCGTCCACATCCGGCTGGGACATCAGGTCACGCGCGTTGGCGGGAGTCACGCTACCTCCGTACTGGATGCGGAGCCCGGCGGCAACGTCGCGGCCGGCGAGCTCCTCGATCAGTTGACGGATGAAGCGCTGGACCTCCTGCGCCTGCTCCGGGGTAGCGTTCACCCCCGTCCCAATCGCCCAAACGGGTTCATAGGCGATCACCGTGCGCGCAATCTCGTCCCGCCCCATACCCGCAAAAGCACCGCGGACCTGACGTTCTACCACCGACTCCGTCCGGCCGGCCTTCCTTTCATCCAAGGTTTCGCCGACACAGACGATGGGCGTCAGCCCCGACATCAGAGCCCGCCGCACTTTCCGATTCACAACCTCATCGGTTTCACCGAAATACTGGCGCCTCTCCGAATGCCCCACGATCACGAATCGACAGCCGGACGACAGCAGCATCTCCGCTGAGATCTCCCCCGTGAACGCTCCCCTCTCCTCCCAGTGGAGATTCTGCGCCCCGAGGGCAATCCTGGACCCTTCGATGACCTCTCTCACTGGGACGAGGTGTACAAACGGCGGACAGAGGACAACATCCACCTCGAGATGGTCGGCCTCGAACAGTTCCCGGAACCGCCGGCTGAGCTCCACCGCCTCCGGGACGGTCTTGTTCATCTTCCAGTTTCCGGCGACAATCTTGCGACGCATTCCCTCTCCGTTCGATGCTGGGCGCGGCTACCCTCTGCGGAAGCCGCGCCCCATTCGTGGTTCGACGTCCGGAATCAGGCCAACATCTTCACGGCCAGGTCGACAACGCGGGCGGAGTAGCCGATCTCGTTGTCGTACCAACCGATCACCTTCACGAAGTTGCCGCCGATCATCATGGTGGACTCGGCGTCGAAGATGCAGGAGTGCCGATTGCCCACCACATCGATGGAGACGATCGGATCTTCGCAGTACTCGAGGATGCCCTTGAGTTGTCCCTCGGCCGCTCGCTTGAATGCGGCGTTGATCTCCTCCACCGTGGTCTCCTTCTCCAGTTCCGCGGTGAAGTCCACTACGGAGCCGTCCGCCACAGGGACTCGCATGGCGAAACCGTGCAGTTTCCCATTCAGCTCCGGGATCACCTTTCCGACTGCCTTCGCAGCGCCGGTTGTGGTGGGAATGATGGACATCGCCGCAGCCCGGGCGCGACGCAGGTCTTTGTGGGGTAGATCGAGAATCCGCTGGTCATTGGTGTAAGCGTGCACGGTCGTCATCAAACCGCGACGGACTCCGAAGTTCTCGTGCAGGACTTTCACCATCGGGGCAATGCAGTTAGTGGTGCAGGAGGCGTTGGAGACGATCTTGTGCTCCGGCTTCAGCATGTGGTCGTTGACGCCGATGACGATGGTCGCGTCCACATCGTCCTTGGCAGGGGCAGTGAGGATCACCTTCTTCGCGCCTGCCTGGAGATGCTTTTCCAGCTCCGACTTCTTCCGGAACACGCCGGTGGACTCGATCACTAGATCCACGCCCAGGTCTTTCCACGGCAGGTTCGCCGGATCCTTCTCCGCGGACACCCGGATTTTCTTGCCATTGACCACGATCGAGTCCGCTTCCGCCTTCACCTCTCCCCTGAAGCGGCCGTGAACGCTGTCGTACTTCAGGAGGTGAGCCAAAGTCGGAGCGTCCGTGATGTCGTTGATGTGGACGATATCGAAGGCATTGCGCTCCATCGCAACCCGCAGAACCAATCGCCCGATGCGGCCGAATCCGTTTATTGCCACGCGAGCCATCTGTAACCTCCCAATGTCTGGTCCAACTAAGCCAAGGGAACTCTGCCAGCGCAACCCAGAACGTGCAGCTTGTGACGAACCATCTCCCGGATGGCATCCCGTGCCGGACCAAGATAGTTTCTCGGGTCAAAGTTACCCGGATCCTCGTAGAACTTCTTCCGGATCGTGGCGGTCATGGCCAAGCGTAGATCGGTGTCGATGTTGACCTTGCAGACCCCTCCCTTGGCCGCTCTCTGAATCATCTCCTCGGGAACGCCCTTAGCTCCTGGCAGCTTCCCACCGTACTGGTTGCATGCGTCCACGAACTCCTGGAGCACGCTCGAGGCACCGTGGAGAACCAGCGGAAAACCCGGCAGGCGCTTCTCGATCTCCTGCAGCCGATCGAAATCGAGCCTCGGTTCGCCCTTGAATTTGTAAGCGCCGTGGCTCGTACCGATCGCAACCGCCAAGGAATCGCAGCCAGTCCGCTCGACGAACTCGGCGGCTTCGTCTGGGTCCGTCAGGATCGCCTCTTTGGACTCGACATGCTCCTCGATACCGGCAAGCCTGCCGAGCTCAGCCTCCACCGGAATTCCGTGGGCGTGCGCATATTCTACGCACTTCTTGGTGAGGGCCACGTTTTCCTCGAAGGGCAGGTGAGAACCGTCGATCATGACGGAGGTGAACCCGCCATCTACACAGGCCTTCACGAGCTCGAAGCTATCGCCGTGGTCGAGGTGAAGGACAATCGGCACGTCCGTGATCTCCAGGGCGGCTTCGACCAGCTTCATGATGAATTCGTGCCGAGCGTACTTCCTGGCACCTTTCGATACTTGCAGGATGAGAGGAGCTCGCTCTTCGTGAGCAGCCTCCACGATCCCCTGCAGGATTTCCATGTTGTTGATGTTGAAGGCACCAATCGCGTAATGATTCTCGTATGCGTCCCGAAAGAGCTGATGCGACGTCACCAGTGGCATCTTCTCACTCCCCAGTCCTTGTTCAGTTCCTCAGGCCAATACAGAAAGAGACGCCCACCTTCCTCCGGTAGACGTCCCTCCTTCTTCCGCCCGCACGCTACCTTCGGATGCGGTTGAGTTTACAAAACGCAGGTCAAATAGTCAAGCCGTTTCCTGGGCTTGCGAATTCCACGGCCCCTCCTGTCCATCAACGTGTGGCTTCGTCCCTCCCGGCCTTCCCTCGTGCCTGAAACTGCGCCGCGAAGCCCCAACGACGGAATCTCACCGCACCAGGACCAGCTTCCTCACCGCTTGCCTTCCCCCTGCCCGAAGTGCGCAGAAGTAGACCCCGCTTGGAAGCGAGTTCCCGAGTTCATCTCGGCCGTCCCAAGTGACGACGTGGCGGCCGGACGATCGCTCGCCTTCCAATAGGACGCGGACGACCCGTCCCCGGCTGTCGAAGAGCTCCAGTTTCACCCAACTCCGCTCCGGCAGCGTGAAGCGGATTGCCGTCTGGGGGTTGAAGGGATTCGGATAGTTGGGCTCCAGCTGGAACACGATAGGGACGTCGGCCACCTGTTCCGAGACGCCCGCCAAATCCCCCTGTAGCCAGTTCAAGATGCGCACCAGCGCGGCTCGCCTTTCCTCATCCCCTTCGATTCCCTCCCAGCCGAACGCGAAGTAGACCGCGCGGTAGCCGCTGTCAGCCACAGCCGCTGCGGCGATGCCATGCGCACGGATGTCGCCCGCCCCCTCGTAGGTCCTCCGGTCGTAGTAGAGGATCGGAAGAGCAGGAGCGGATACCTCGATCTCCGTCGGCATCCCCTGCTTGTTGGGTCCGTCCTTGGCGAGCCAGAAGGCCATTTCCCCGAGCACCTCATTGGACCCTTCGGTCGTGACGCGGTGCAGGCCGGTGTTGTAGTTCACGTAGCTGATCCGGAGATACTGCGAGAAGAGGGGCTTGGTCCGAAGCACAAAGATGGCGGCGGGGCCGCTGAGGAACAACCTTCCGCCGTGGGCGAGGTAATTCTCCAAGGTGGCCGTGCCTGCCCTGAAGAGGCTATTGCCGTACTCGGTCCCCACGTACCAGACCACGCGACGGTACTTGGCAAGGGTGTCCGCCGGAACGGGGCCCTCATGCGCCGTGTCCCAGTGGCGGAACGGGATGCCCGACAGGTTCAACGCGGCGGCGTACAAGGCGCTGAAGTCGGCCGTCCCATCGTCCTCCACGAATAGCACGGCACCTTGGCCCACGGCGAGGAAGAATTCCACCTTCGCCTCGTAGAAGCCACCGGACTCGCGAAGACGAAGTTCAAGGGGCACAATCTCACCCCGAGCGGCCGCCGGAGAAACCCTGACGATGAAGTACTCAGCGGAATTGCTGCCCCTTCCCCCCACCGGCACGGGATCAAAAGAGGCAGTGCTGTCCAGCACGAGGATCGTCGGCGCCAGGCTTCGGAGGATGCCCGTCAGGTAGCCTGTGGGGCGAAGACCGTGGTTCTGAACTTCCACAAGAATGGCCCACTCTTCCCCGGCATCGACCTCCTCGTCCCCATTGCCCTGTCTTTCGCGCACTGCCTGACGGGAGAATGCCAGCTCCGGCATCTGTACTGTGGCTCCGAAGTGGGAGGTCCACCGATGCCCAAAGGCATCGCCTACGACCAGCCGAAAATCGATCTCGTGCCCATTCGGTGCGTCCGGGCGGATCTCCGCGACGAAGGGAGACGCAATTTGCGCCGCCTCGCCTCCATTCACGTCGGGGATGCTTACCGAGTCCACGAGGATGCGCGCGAATGGGTCTTGGGTTTCGAGACGCGCATAGAGCTGCCGGCCCGGACGCGGCCCGTAATTCTTGACCTGCACCTGGATCTCCAGTCGCTCTCCCGCGTCAGCGTAACCATTCCCATTTCCGGCGCTCAGGCCCAGCGGATCGTCATCGAATTTGTGGGACAGATACTTCACGTACGGAACGTCGCCGAAGCCGTCGGCTAAACCCGCAAGATGAATCGCTGCAGCCACTCCGGTCCTTACCACGTCGCGCATGTACTCGAAATTCATGTTCTCCAAGGTGTCCGTCGGTCGGTGCCAATGGGGGCTGAAGTCACCTTCCTGCACGTAAAGGGCCGGATACCCCAGGAGCTGGAAGGGCCTGTGATCACTGCCCCCGCTGTTTCCCGGAATGTACGGGACGAGCGGCGTGTACAGGCGAGCTACCTCCGCGATGAATTCCGCGTAAGGCCGCGCGCGCTCGTCGGTGAAAATCGTGACGTCCCATTCCGGGTCGTTTCGGTCCAGATTCCCGATCATGTCGAAGTTCATGTAGAAACTGAGCGGCCTCTTCCGTTGAGCCAGCTTCTGCGCATAGGACGTGCTTCCCACCAGCCCGATCTCTTCCGCGTCCCAGCAGGCGAATTGGATTGTGGCCTCGAACCGGTGTTCCGCGAGGATCTTTGCGGCTTCCAGAGCCGCTGCGGTTCCCGATGCGTTGTCGTCCGCGCCCGGAGCCCAGACAGACGGATTGGCTCCAGTCCCGAGCACGATGGAGTCGTAATGACCACCCAGCATGATCACGCTATCGGGGTAGAACAGGCCTCGCTTGATAGCAATGACGTTGCGATGGGGCCTGCCGTCGACGTAGAACGAGTCGAAATACACTTCCTCGTAGCCGAAACTCCTGAACTGATCGAAGAGCCACTTCCCTGCAGAAATGATGGAGTCCGAGTACGTGTAGCGCGTCTGGAAGGCCTGAAGTCTTGCCACAATCTGCCGCAGGCTCACGGCCGACACTTCGTCCGCAATGCGCTGCACGAGGGTGTCGTAAGCCACTGGTATCCAGAAATGCGGAGCCGTCTCTGGCGGCAGAGGCTTTGGGTACCTTTGTACTAGCTCCAGCTGGAAGCCGGCCGATGCAAGCTCGGCGGCGGCTGACGGTTCCGCCTGCACGAGCAGCTCTCCATCGGACCGCACAAGCACCCGTACCGGAACTCCCTCCGGAAGAGGCTGACCCGGTCCTGCTGCTCGAGCCCAATACAACGGCTTTCCAGCGGGGACTTCTTCGACCACTTCCAAGTGCTCGGCCGCGGTTCGCAACAGATGGGTGTCCACCGCCGCCACTTTGCCAAAGACTCGCGAGTCGCTGAAGTGAAGAGCAGCGAAGGAGGGGATGTCTCTCACGCGGGCGAGGTTGGCCCCCCGCAGGAAAACGAGCAGTGTGTCGCTCGGAGACGCCGCCAGTGGCTCGCTTCCGGCAGCGAGGCCAACTACCAACAGAGCCGACGCACAGATCCAGGGTAGATTTCTCCTCATGTTCCCTCCGATCCAGTCCGAGTCTGCTTTCCCGCAAGCCCCCTGCTTAGCGAGTCCAGCGCCTGTCGCCTTATGCAAATCGGCTCCCGGGCTTTGCACTCCTTGAGACCCCGCCCTGGCCTCCCGTGAATCCGGGAGAGCCCCACTGGCTTTGGACACCTCGAATCCCACGGGCGCGCAGACACCCATCGGCGTGCGCGGCCGCATGCCCAGCGTCGGGCGGAGCTCGCGTGGCTTTCCCCCGCTGCCAAGTGATTCACGCTCTCCGCCACTGCTCCCGCAATAGCTTCACCGCGGCGGGTATGGTCTGCATCTTATCCCCCTCGGAGCCACACTCGAAGCTCACGAAATCCTGATAGCCGATCCATTTCAGACCGCGGAAACCGAGCACGTAGTCGTCCCCCTCGTCCTCGCCGGGCATCTTGCGGCGCTTTCGGCTGGCGATGTGGACGTGGTGCAGGTAGGCGCCTCCGGAAATGAAGGCGCCGAGGTCGCTAGTCTCTTCCCACGTCATGTGCCAGAAATCTCCCATACACGCCACGCCGGGGCTCCCGCTGTCCCGGCAGATGGCCGCCGCATCCGCAACAAGGCGAAGGAAGTAGGCTTCGCGCCGGTTCAGCGGCTCCAAAAGAACGCGGGTCCCGTGCTTGTGGGCGTGTTCTCCAACATCGGGTAGGAAATCCTCGACGAGGAACTGTCGTGCTTCCTGGTGGGGCATCGCTGGTTGCCGGTTGAATGCCGGGACAACGATCAGCCCCGTGGCCCCCAGTGCACCCGCCACTTCCAGGAGCTCTTTGATGGATTTCCGGGCTTTCTCCCGCTCCTCTGGATCGGAAGAGATGGGAACTCCTTCGAATCCGGCGCAGACGGCGCTTACGCGGATCCTCCTTCCGCGAAGTGCGTTCTGGAATTCGCCGATCCTATCAGCGAGACCACGCCCGTGCGGCTCGATCCCTTCGAATCCCCACTTTTCCAGGAGATCCAGTTTCTCGCCCAGGTCACGGCCCGGGGCAACGCCCTCCTGACATGAGAGCTTGAGCACTGCTTTCCGCGCTGGTTCCGCACCAGAAGCTGCCCAGGCTGCGCCGGGCAGAACTGCAGCCAGACCCGTAACTGCCGATGTCGCCAAAAACTCCCTTCGGTTCAGGCTCATGGCTCCCTCCGTTAGGCAGTTTCCACGACCGAGCACCCCCGCTGAGGGCTTCAACCGGCGGAAACGGATGCACCTCAGGCCCCGCCGGCTTCAGGCCCTGGCGTACCCGGCACCGGGATTTCCACTGACATGTTTACCGGCCCCATCGCGTATTGCGTCGGGCCGAGCCGTGTCTCGGAGGCCATGATCTCCTCCCAAGTGACTAGTCTGCCGGTGTAGGCAGATTCTCGACCCATAATGGCCACCAAGGTTGAGATAGCCGTGTTTTCCGCTTCCACGAAAGCTTTTTCGGTTCGAATGGACGTCACCAAGTCGATGTGCTCCTGAACGTAAGGATTCACCTTGGGGCCTTCGTACTTCCAAACTACTTCCCCTTTCCGATTGAAGATGGTGTCCTTGCAGTTCGTGTAGCCCTTCGTGCCGACGATCCATTCGGACACGTCGTTGGCGCATCCGTTGATCTGCCGGCACATGCTGTGCACGTGGATCCCGTTCGGCATCTCAAAGTCGACACTGAAAAAGTCGTACTGGTCACCCGTCACCCTTCGCATCCGGGCGCCGACGCCAACAGCTTTCACCGGATGCATACCGCAGAACCAGTTGATCACGTCGATGTTGTGAACATGCTGCTCCACGATGTGGTCGCCGGATAACCAGCGCCAATTGACCCAATCCCGGAGCATCCATTCCATGTCGGACCAGCCGGGTTGGCGAAGCCGATACCACAGTTGTCCCCCATTCCAGTAGCAACGCGCCGCTGTGATCTCGCCAATGGCTCCGTCCAGCACGCGCTTGAACGTGGCAATGTACTCCCGTTGATGTCTCCGCTGAGTGCCCGTGACCACCGTCAATCCGAGAGCTCGGGCCTTCGTCGCCGTGTCGATGATCGACCGTGCGCCGACGGCGTCGACCGCGACCGGCTTTTCCATGAAAACATGTTTCCGGGCCTCCACGGCAGCGGCAAAATGCTCTGGACGGAAATGAGGGGGCGTGGCCAGAATGACCACATCAACTCCGGACTCTATGAGCTTCTGATATGCATCGAAGCCCACAAAGCAATTCCGGTCGGGGACTTCGACGCCAGCCTTCTCTTTCAACCTCGCTCGGCAGGCGTCGATTCGATCCTGGAAGACGTCGGCCAGAGCCGCGATCTCCAGATTGGGCCCCGCCTGGAGGAAATCCAGCGCTGCCCCCGTACCTCGCCCTCCGCACCCGACGAGTCCTGCCCGGAGCTTCGGACCGTCCGGAGCCTTATCCAGGAGCGGGGGGAATTCGTATGTGCGTTTGGCGGCTTTGGCGCACGCCAGAAGCAGAGAGGTCCCCACGGCCAAAGTCCCCACAAATTCGCGCCGGCTGATTGGATTCGTCGCCATGGTCAAGCCTCCTTCGCCTTATGTCTAACGGCCCGCATTGCCTTCACCCCCGCGAGCCTGCTACCTCTCGAAGACGGAATCCACGGGCACAATCTCCACATTCTCGGGGCGAACGGCAACGGGGTAGGTAGCGATCTCCTTGTCCTCCTCGAGGACCTCCGCTGGCTTGGGAGTAGCGTAGGTAATGGGACTCGGGGCATTGGAAACTAGAGCCTCTTTCAGGGCCGCAGCGTCCCGGGTCACGAATACCACCTTCAGGTTCCTGTACTGGAGGTGCTTGCGAATGGCCGCGTTCACCTCGTCCAAGGTCAATTCGTCGAGCAGCTTTCGAAAGAGCTCCAGGTGACTCCGGTCAATGCCGTAGAAGTGGTCGTCCAGCGCGTAGCCGAGACGAAGGGAGGTGGTGGGCGCGTAGTGCAGGATGTAGCCTTTGAGGAACTTGCGCGTCAGTTCGAACTGCTCCGGCGTCATGCCGTTGTCGACAAGCTTCTGGAGCTCGCGCAGGGCGGCACGGAAGGCAAACAGCCTGGCTTCGTTCGGCACAGGGCGGATCCAAATCTGGAAGATCTGCTTGCGCCGGGGCACGTTCGGCGGAGGGAACTGGCGGCGACCGCCGTCGGGGAAATGCTCAATGTAGGCGTAATCCCCGTAGTTCAGACCCCGGGCCTCCCGGATCACTTGGTAGAGATGGGAGAAGGAATTCCGGTGCTCACCCAGCCAAGAGGTGGCAACCGCCAATGCGTAGAAATCACGGCTCCCACGAAGGACCTCGATGGGGAAACCGAAGCTAATCGCCGTGGCATTCACGTCTTTTTCGATGATTTGCACATGAAGGCCCTCGAAGGGCTGCGGTTTCGGAGCGGGAACCGTTTCGAGGCTGCCGGAGGGCAACGAGGCGAAGTCGGCCTTCACCCGATTGGCGAAGGCCTGGTCGAACCCACCCCCCAACCCAATCAGGACGTTCTCCCGGATGTAGTGCTTCCGGTAGAAGTCGCGAACATCATCCAAGGTAATGGACTTGAGCCCGGTAACCGTGCCCTCTTCGAGATGCTCGTATGGGGTGCCCCGAAAGATGAAGCTGGAAAGGGCCTCCTTCCCAAGCTCTTCATCATCGGCGTAGCGTAAGGTGTTCTGGATGTGGTTCAGGAAATCGGTCTTGATGCGTTGGAAGTCGTCCTCTCGGAAGGCCGGCTCGGAGATCACCTCTTTGAGAAGGGAATAATAGCGATCGAGGTGGTCCTTGTGCACCCTTCCCATGAACACGGTGACCTCTTTGTCCACCTGCTCCGAGATGGACGCAGCCATCGGGTACAGCAGGTCGAGGATTTCCTCGTAGGAGTGTTTCTGAGTCGAGCCCTCTGTGATCAGGGCGGCCGTGAGCGCGGCAAGCCCTTCTTTGCCGCGCGGATCGTTCTGCGATCCAACCCGAAAGACGATGCGGAATGACACCGTGGGATCATCCTTTACGGGAAGCAGCACCATGTTCCGGCCACCTCGCTGTCGTGCGCACGTTGCGGAGACTAGCGCCACAAAGATCAGCAAGATCGTCTGAGTCCTGCTCATCACTTGACTCCTTTTAGCAAGATCACCGTCCTATGCTCGTTCCGAAGGAAATGCTCGGCCGCTTGCCGTATGTCCTCGGGCTGCAGGGAACGCACGGTATTGAGAAAGGTATCCACGGCCTCGATCCCGCCGGTCAAAGCTACGAAGGGAGCAAGATTGCCGCCGACGTTCCCGGGAGTATCAAGGTCCATCACGAAACCGTAGGTAAGTCGGCTCTTGACCTTCTCGAGCTCCTCCGGCGCGACCAACTCCTGCCTGAACTTCGCCACCACGCGATCTATTTCCTCGCGGACATAGGGCACGTCGGGCTCGTTCTTGACCATGGTGTAGATCACATAGAGCTTCGGATCCCGATTGAAGCCAAAATCGGCCTGGACGAACTGCACCTTCTGCTCGCGTACGACGAGCTTCTTGTAGCACTCGCTATTTTCCCCGAAGGCCATCTCCCCCAGCACGTGAGCGGCGGCGACCATCTTGTCCGCCGGGTCGAAGGCCGCACCCTTATAGCCGATCGCCAGGATCGGCAGAGTGCGACCATTGTATTGCACCTCTTTGTAGCGCTCGGCCTTCTGTTCCGGCTCGGGTTTGATATTGGGCGGTGTGTAGCCCGGTTCCCATCGCCCGTAATAGCGCTCGAGAAGCGGTTTGGCCTCCTCGGGCCTGAAATCGCCGGCCAGGATCAGTACCACATTTTCCGGCCGGTAGTAGCGACGGAAGAAACTCAGGCTGTACTCGTACAGCGTGGGCATCAGCTTGATGTCCTCCTCAAAGCCAATGGTCGTATGCTTGTAGGTGTGAACATCGAACGCCGTGTTGAGCAACTCCTCTTCCAACACCCACCAGGGATTCACTCTCCCCTTGCGGTATTCGCCGTACACGGCGCCGGCTTCCGTCTTGAAGGCGGCTTCGTCGTAGCTCAGGTTTTGGAACCGGTCGCTTTCCAGTTCCATGACCCGCTCCAGGTTCTCCTTGGCTGCGATCATGTAGTAGCAGGTGTAGTCGTCGGTGGTATAGGCATTGGCCGAGGCCCCCATCTCCGTGACCAGGCGATCGTACACGTCCCCGGGGTAGTTCTTCGTCCCGCGAAACATCATGTGCTCGAAGAAGTGCGCGAAGCCGGAGCGATGAGGTTCCCATTCATCTCGGCTGCCGGTGCGGACCACGGAGTAGTAGGCAATTAGGCCACTCCCTTCCATCGGAATCAAGATGGCCGTGAAGCCGTTGGCCAGTCGGTAGACTTCGTACCTGTAGGGGAAGAAGCCAGCGCCTGCGTCGTTTGCCATTGTGCCTCCTGCCGCCAATATCAGGGCTCCAATGAGTGCAGTCTTCCGCATTGCATCCCTCTCCGCTACGGTTCATTTCACAGCAAGTCGGTCCTTCGGCGCGGCGCGTTCTTGCGGCGTACCCGTGCGGGGACGCCATTCGCGCACCACTCGGAAACCCACGTCGATGCAGTCCGAATACCACCAGATGCTTTTCGGTACCTGAGGATCGGTGAGCAGCCACTGATCGTGGCGCGTATGATCTCGGGCGGCGCAGCGGAGGTCGGCCGCGTCGCTCAGGAACGAGCCTCCCCGCACAACGTGTTCTGTGCCGGTCGGGGGCCCTTTGGGATTCACTAGGACTTCCCGAGCGGGCTCCAGTGCATAGGCATCCGGTGAATACCAATCAAGGCAGAACTCCCTCACGTTGCCCAGCATGTTGAAGAGGCCAAAGGGGTTCGGTTTCTTCGTGTATGGCAGATGGGTCCTTTGGCCGCTATTCTCGGCGTACCAGACGTACGCGGAGATCTGCGACGTGTCCGGCCCGAGGAGACGCCCCCGCAGGCTCCGCCGGCTGTATTTCGAAGGACGGCCGGGGAAATAGTACGGCCCCTGCGTCCCACCCCGGCAAGCGTATTCCCATTCCGCTTCGGTCGGCAGCCGATACACTCGGCCCGTGACCTTCGACAACCACTCACAGTATTTCATAGCCGCGTGCCAGGTCATGGTGATCGCCGGGCGCTCGCCTCTTCCCCAGCCCTGGTCCGGTGAACCGTAGGGAGGCGTCGGGCCGGTTTCCACATCCACATCCGCCGAGGAGGCGTAACGGCTGGCCTTCGTCCCGGTTGCCCTGCAGAAGGCGTCGTACTCCGCCCAGCTCACCTCCGTTCGCCCGATCCAGAAGCTATCCACATACACCTTGCGGACCGGCCCTTCGTCGCTCCGACGGTACTCCTCATCCTCCGGACTGCCCATCAGGAAGGTGTCCCCCGGGATCGCCACCATCTCGAAAGTGACCCCCGTGCCGGGGATCACCTCGACGTAGTCTGCGAAGCTCTCGCCATCGCCGGAGGCAGGGGCCGGACGGTAAGGCTGGCTGGGAGCTCGTTCTGCCGCGACGCCTGTCGTCTCGGCCTTGGCGCCGTGCCCTACTCCAAGGTGGCAATTGATGCAGCGGACCTGGCTCGCGTGCTGAAGGTAATGGATGTGGCCCTGCTCGCCCTTCTTGCTCATTCCCGAGGGGAAGAGGTCCCTGTGGCAGCGAATGCAGGAAGCATCGTACGTGTACGAAATCGCGTGCGTCAGCCGCGACCTCAGCGTCCAATCGATCTTGCCCTCGTCCCTGAAGATCTTGGCGAAAAGGTCTTTGGCTCCTAACCGCAGCTTCTCCCGCACCCGATACAAGCCACCCGGCGGCAGGTGGCACTCAACGCAGTGCGTGACCACCCCGCTCGGATTGCGATAGTGAGTGGACCCTTTCCAGGAACTTGTGGCCTGCGGATGGGCATGGCAAGATTCGCAGAACGTATCCGTCGAAGTGACGGTGTGTGCTACCTCCCAGCCCACTGCGAACGCAAGTCCAACCACCAGACCCAGTGCGAACCACAGCCCCCGTCGCCTCACCGCCGTCTCTGACCTACCCTTTCTCGCCATCCGCCTGTTGTCGTGCTTTCGTCTCTGTCCCAAGCGCCGATCCGGTCTCCCGAGCCTCCCGCTGCGGGGAGAACATACCAAGAGGGCAGTTCAGATTCAAGATGTTTGTTGCGGCCGCCTTGACCTACCATCCGCAGGAGCGAGCCGCCAACGTCGGCCCGCACGGCGGACACCAATTCGAAGCGCCAACTCCGGGAGTACTGTGACGCCCGGGCCCTCTTCCCTGCGCGGAACGTCCGCGCGAGATTCGCCTTCGATCTGCTCACAAGGCCCAGAGCCCCGATGGATCAGCGTGCATGGATCCCCGCAAAGCCGTGCCTCAGCCGAGCTTTCACGCCGTCTGCCTCAGCTCCGGAGACTCTCGGCCTAACTCCCGAGTCCGTACCGGCGGATCTTGGCGTAGAGGGTCTTGCGATCGATCTCCAGAAGTCGGGCTGCCTTGGAGATATTCCCCCCGGCCTTCTTCAGAGCCAGGGCGATGTAGTCTCGCTCCATCTCCCGTAAGGGCCGGATGCTGGGTTCCAGATCCACAATCCGATCCCTGTCGGCTGCCCTGACGAGGTGCTCCGGCAGGCTCGAAACCTGGATGCGGTCCGTATCCTCGAGGACAAGGGCGCGTTCGATGGCGTTTTCCAGCTCGCGCACGTTACCCGGCCAGCTGTAATGCAGGAGCACCTGCTCCGCCTCCTTGCTCAATCCGAACACCTGCTTGCCCAGCTCGCGCGCGAAGCGTCCGATGAAGTAGTTAGCAAGCGGGATGATATCCTCCTTCCGCTCCCGCAAGGGCGGAAGGTAGACCGGGAACACCGTTAGCCGGTAGAAAAGGTCCTCCCGGAACCGACCGCTCTCCACGGCCCGGCGCAGGTCAAGATTCGTGGCCGCGACGATGCGCACATCCACGTGGATCGGCTTGCTTCCGCCGACGCGCCGGATCTCTTTCTCCTGAATCGCGCGCAGGATCTTGGCCTGCGTGGTCAGGGAGATATTGCCGATCTCATCGAAGAAGAAGGTACCCCCATTGGCCAGCTCGAAGGAACCGAGCCTCGTCTGCGTGGCTCCGGTGAAGGCACCCCGTTCGTGACCAAAGAGCTCGCTCTCGAACAACGTCTCCACCAGCGCTCCGCAATCCACGACGACAAACGGCTTGTCCTTCCGTCGGCTCCGGTAGTGAATCGCTTTGGCGATCAGTTCCTTCCCGGTACCGCTTTCCCCCATGATGAGCACCGTGCAGTCCGTCGGGGCCACGCGCTCCACCAGCTGCAGGATTTCAAGCATGCGGGGGCTGCGGGTGATGATCCGCTCCGGCCTGCCGGGTGCCACCGGATAGCCCATGCCCAGCCCGGGGGATTCAAGCAACCGATGCCGCTCCAGGATCTTGTCGAGCACCCGCAGGACCGATTCCTCGGAGAGCGGCTTCTGCAGGTAGTCGTAGGCTCCCTCGCGCATCGCCTGAACCGCTGTATCCACCGAGGCAAACCCGGTGATCATGACGATCTCCGCCCGCTTTCCCAGGTTCTTCATCCGCTGGAGAACGGCAATCCCATCGCTATCCGGAAGACGGACATCCAGGAAGACCGCATCGAACTCATTTTGCCAAAGCAAGCGGAGGCCGTCCGCACCCGTATCGCACGTGGCCACCACGTGACCGTGCTTGGTGAAGGTATGCTCCAAGAACTCACGTACGAAGGGGTCATCATCCACCACCAGGATTGTCGCCTTCTCTTCAGCCATCTTGGACGAACACCTCTCTGTTCGGACGCCTCGGTGGACGAGCTGGGATGGCCCCATGAGGGCCGCTTGCGCTCACTTCCGGAACACGAAGTAAAGCAGAGCAGCTAGGACGAGGAAATTCACCAAGATGCCAAGGGCAATCCGCAAGAACGTCCGTCTCTCTTTCTGTAGGCGGATGTTCTCCGCTTTGAGTCGTTCGTGCTCAACCACCTTGCGCAGGACATTGGAAAGCTTCTCGGGCGGAAAAGGCTTCATGATGTAATCGTAGGCGCCCTCTTTCATGGACTGGACTGCGTTGTCGATCGTGGCATGGGCCGTGATCATGACCACGGGGATCGAGCTATCGATCTCTTTGATCTTGCGTAGCAGAGTCACGCCGTCCATGCCCGGCATCTTGATGTCCACCACGGCGACGTCGGGACGCTTCTGCGCCACGCACTCCAGAGCCTGCACCCCGCTTTCCGCTGTGCGCACGGAGAAGCCGTCCAATTCGAGCCACTCCTTGAGCGACTCTCGCATGACCAGCTCGTCGTCCACAATGAGAATATCCGGACGATCCTTTTCGTCGCGCATTTCCTGTACCATGGCAGCACCCACCCACCTTGTTGATCCCCTGCACGTCCCTCCGGCCTCAGGAGGCCGCCTCCTCGGACAAGACCCGCGACTTCACCGGCACCCGAATGGTGAATTTCGTCCCCACGCCTACCTCACTTTGCACCTCAATGCTGCCCCCATGGCGTTGCACAATGCTATAGACCATGGAAAGCCCCAAACCGGTCCCCTTCTTGTCCAACTTCGTCGTGAAAAATGGATCGAAGATTCGGGGGAGATCCTCCTTTCGGATGCCACATCCGGTGTCCTCCACGATGAGGTCCACATACTCGCCGGACGGGTCCTCCTGAGCCTTCAGAATCAGCTTCCCGCCGCCGGGCATGGCCTGCGCGGAATTGAGGATTAGGTTCAGAAGAACTTGCTGGAACTGCTTGAAATCCACTTCAATGCGCGGCAGACTGGGAGAATATTCTTCGATGATCTCGATGTTCTGAAGCTCGATCTGATGCTTCAGCAATGCCAGGGCCTTGCGAAATAGCTCGGGCACCTCCACGGGCTCGATCGCGGGTTTGGTGGGACGGGCGAACTCCAGTAGGTTCTTGACGATCTCCGAGCAGCGGACGATCTCGTGCTCCATTGTGTCCAGATACTGACGCAGTTTGGCCAGATCGCCCCGGGGCACCTCGTCGGAGGACAGCCGTCTCTCCATCACCTTGATGTAGGTGAGGACACCGGTGAGCGGGTTATTGATTTCGTGAGCCACCCCGGCCGCTAGCTCGCCCATCGAGGCCAGTCGGGCAGCCCGGATCATCCGCTCTTGCGCCTGCAGAAGTTCCTGATTCATCCGCTCCAGCCGTTCGATCAGATAGGGCAGGCACATCTCCACTTCGGCCAAGCCCTGGAAGACGGCGACCGCCTTCTCGCGGCAGGTGGCGTAGCCGCAGGCGCCGCAATTCAGTTCGTCCTCCGGCCCGTACTTTCCGATGCTCGCCAGAATCTTCCGGATGTCCTCCTCGGAAGGAACCGGCAGCCTCAAGTCCTGCTTGGTGAATTCCCGGCGGAGGGATACGTCCGCAACCGCCTCCCATTCTCGTTCCACTTCCTCCCGCGATTTCTCTGCGATACGGCTCCGCACGTAATTCGCTACGATGTCCTTGCGGATGAAAACCGAAAGATCGTTGTCCATCACGGGGCCATTGATACAGCCCTCGCAAAAGAGGATGTCCAAGAACTTGGCTTCTACTTTCCCTTCCTCGACGCTCCTGAGGATCTCGAGCGCGCGCTCTCGCCCTTCCGTGACGATGATGTCGTTGTCGAGGATATCCCCCCGCAAGGCCGCCGTCTTGAGCAGACCCCCCGAAACGGGGAAAATCCGACCGAGGTAGGCACTTGGCCCGTCGAACTCCGCCTCCGGGGCCGCCTCCAGGGAGACACCTCGTCTTGCCAACAGCTCCTTCAGCTCGCGATACGTCAGAACCTCGTCCACGACACCGGCGACCTTCGGGTCATCTTTTTCCAGCTTCTTGCCGATACAGGGGCCGATGAAGACCACATTCGCCTCCGACCACAGCTTCCACTTTATCACCCGGGCCGTGGCGATCATGGGGGAGACGATCGGGGCCAAGAACAGCAGCAGTCCAGGACGGTATTTCTCGACGTAGCTGACGATGGCCGGACACGGCGTGGTGATGATGAGGGGCATCGAGTGGGATTGGGCCAGGCGCGTGTACTCCCGGCTGATGAGATCGGCCCCCAAAGCTACTTCCACCACGTAGCGAAAGCCCACCTGCTTGAGGGCACCGACGATCTTGGGATAGGATAGCCCAGGAAAAGCCGCGGGGAACGAAGGTGCGAGGATCGCCGCGGTGGGCCGGCCGCCATCCAGTAACTCCTCGGTCCTCTCGAGGCCGCTGGCCACGCGCTTTGCGTTCTGACCACATGCGCGGATGCAGCTCCCACAACCGATGCAGCGTTCCGGCATCACCTGCGCCTGTCCCCCGACAATCCGAATGGCCTTGGCGGGACACGTACGGACGCAGGAATAGCACCGCTTGCACCGATCGGGGATCGTCTGCACTACCGGCTTCACAGGGCTGGTCGCGCTGCCGTCCAAAGCTATCCCTGCATGGCTCCCGACTCGTCAGGTATTTCCCCGGAAAGCAAGCTCCGCACGGTTCGACCCACACGGGCCGGCCCCTGGACCGAATCCACCCCACGGACTCCGCAACAGGCCGTCGTGCATTCCCTCCTTTGGTCAATTGAAATGTAGCACATTCCTCGACGCCGCGCAAAACAAGAAAGGGCGCAGGAATTACCTGCACCCTTTCCCCAACGCTCAGCCTCGGACCAAGCGCTCAGGAGCTACGCACGAACTTGGATACCGGCTCCTCAAACCTGGGAAAGTCGCTTTGCTCCTTCTTGGCAACCTTCTTCGGGGCGAGTCCCAGCGCGACGGCCACAGCATAGAGGATCGCCTCGGGGCGCGGTGGGCACCCCGGGACGTAGTAGTTCACCGGGATCACCTTGTTTGCACCGCCCCAAATGTTGTAGGTGTCGAACCACATGTCCCCGCCGCAGGCGCACGAACCAATCGCGAACACCAGCTTCGGATCTGGGGTGGCTTCCAGCAGACGTCGCAACGCTGGAGCCACCTGGCGGGTCACTGCGCCGGTCACCAGAATGACATCGGCATGCCGTGGCGATCCCACCAGCTTGATGCCGAAGCGCTCTGCGTCGTAGTACGGCGTGAGCACGTTGATCACTTCGATATCACAGCCGTTGCAGGCTCCCGCGTTGGCGTGGTACACCCACAGCGCCTTCGGGAAAGCCTTTCTGCTGAGCCTCGCAAGCATCTACGACCTCCATGATCCGTCGAACCTAGGCGAGGACCGTCACTCGCCGACGGTCCCGGTGGAACTCAGTAGCCCCCTGCCCAGATCTGCAGTACCGCGCGCGTGGCGACGTCGAGAGGCCGGTGCAGGATCTGCGGGTAGACGCCGATCACCACGCATGCCGCCGCCAGGATGACCAGGCTCAACCACATCATGAACGGCACTTCCCTCACCTCGCCCGGATTCGCCATCACTACCTCTACAGCGGGTTTCCGCCAAAACACGCGGTACGCAGCCCAGACGAGGCAGCTTATGGTCAGCATCCCGGTGAAAATACCGATGGCCGCAGCCCACAGGAGCTTCGCCTCCCCCACTGCAAGAAAGATCGTGAACTTACTCATGAACCCATTGAAGGGGGGTAGGCCGCCGATCGACAGCGCCCCGATGAAGAAAGCCACCGCCGTGATGGGCATCTTGCTGGCAAGCCCGCCAAGCTCGGAGATGCGGCGTTTGCCGCCCGTGGCGTACATGATGGCTCCCACGCTCAGGAAGAGGAGCGCCTTGACAAGGGTGTGATTCACCAGATGGAAGAGCCCGCCGTAGATCCCTAGGTAAGTACCCAGCCCGAGTCCCTCGAACACATAGCTGATCTGCGAGATGCTGGAGTAGGCAAGCAGGCGCTTCAGATCGTCTTGCACCAGCGCCATGACAATGCCAATCACCATGCTCGTCGAGGTCAGGATCGCGATGAAGAGCACGATGGCGCGGTAGTGTGGGGCGAAGATCGTCACCGTCCGCACCAAGGCGTACGCACCGATCTTGATCACCAGTCCCGAGAGCAAGGCGCTGATCGGCGTGGGGGCTTCGGCATGCGCATCGGGCAGCCAGGCGTGGAACGGCACCAGGCCCGCCTTGGTGGCGAAGCCGCAGGTCATGAATGCCGTCGCCATGAGGGCGATGTCTTTCGGGATCGCATTGGCTATCTTCCCCATCTCGGTCACCATCAGGGCACTGCGTCCCGACCCGAGATGTTGCACACCTGCAGCGTAAACCAGGATGATCCCGAAGAGGGAGAACGTCATGCCGGTGATCACAAGCAGCACGTACTTGTATCCTGCCTCCAGGGAGGCCCGAGCGCGATAGAAAGCGACGAGGAGCGCCGTGGCGAGCGTACTCCCTTCCATGGCGACGTAAAGCATCACCAGGTTGTTGGTGGTCACCGTCCAGGTCATCGTTCCGGAGAAAAGGAGCACGAGGGCGTAGAAGAGGGTTAGTCGCCCATCCGTCGTGCGTCCCGAGACCAGCTCCTTGCGCATGTAGGGCACAGCCTGGATCAGGATCACCAGCACCATGGCGTGCACGAGGACAAGCATCAGGGCGCTCAAGCCACCCACATAGAGAGCCATGTTCAGGCTCGAGAGCCGAGCACCGCCCCACACCTGCCTCGCCACGCTGATCGAGAGGAGGAACGCCACGATTTCCACCCCGAGGGCGATCCACTCCCGGAACCGCCGCGCCGCCGTGAACCCCAAGCCGAACACCGCAAGCGAGCCGATCACCGGCAGCAAGATCACCCATACGGGAAGCAGGGACTCTACCATGTTCGACCCCTTCGGATCAGCGTCTCAGTTCCGACAACCGCGCAGTGTCCGTGAAACCGAACACCTCGTAAATGGTGGTGCTGATGTAGAGTAAAAGACCAACGACGACCACGACGTCCGTCAGGATGCCAATCATCGTGGTTTCCGGAAGTCCCGAAGCCAAGGCCAGAAGCACCAGATGGACGCCATTTTCCATCAGGGCCAGACCGATCACCGTCTTCAGGGCGTCGCGCCGGGTGAGAAGGGCGTACAGGCCCAGCGTGAAAACCGTGAACGCACCTGCCAGCAACGACCGCGTAGGCTCCTGCTGGTAGTGCCCCGCCGGGGCAAGCAAGTAGGCGTAATGACGAAAGAGATTGAAGAAGATGATTTCCAGCGATGAGATGATGACCAAAGAGATGGCGAAACCCAGCACCGGACGGAACTCGTAGATCGGAACCCGTTTCAAGAAAGTCGACATCAGAGCTGGGATGATGATCATCTTGAAGAGGAACACAGCGCCGCACCAAATGTAAAGGGTCGGGTTTTTCATCACGTGTGCGTAGGCAGCGATCGTGAGGAAGAGGAAAACGGAGTGCATCCAGTAGAAAAACACCGTCACGCGCAGGTTCCGCAGCTCAACCGTGAAAATACTCACGATCAGGAAGGCGAGAGTTAACACAACGAGCGTCTGCTCCGTCATCGCCTCACCTCCTGGATCGGCTCGGTGTGCGGCGTCGCCGGGCCTAGGAAACGAGCTCCTTCGCGATGTCGACGGGTCGGAATCTTATCGATCCAGTTCTCCGTCTCGAAACAACGGCCGCAGCGATTGCACGTCCCCATGTACAGCTCCTGGACAATGTACAGATCCCGCAGGTCGTCCGTGGCCGTTTCGAACTCCTTGGTCATGGTCACGGCATTCTCGGGGCAAACATCCGCGCAACGACCACAGTAAGTGCACCGGTCAAGGATGAACTCCATCCGCGTACGATCGCCCTCGTCGTAAAAGCGGATCAAACGCGACGGACATACGTTGGCGCACCCGCCGCACCCGATGCACCGCTCCACCTCGACCGCAATCCGCCCGCGAAACCCTTCCGGCGGTTCCAACGGTTCGAACGGGTACTTCAAAGTCACCCGCGGGTGTGCAAAACAGATCAATGCTTCTTGGATCTTGCCCTTAAACATGAGCCTCTCCGTCGCCAAACGTCTCGTTCATGAACCTACGATGGCAAAGGCTAGCCCGGCGAAGGCCACAAAGATCAGTGCCCCGTAGAACCGGATCGCTTGATCAATGCGGAGCCGCGGATTCACCGAGTCAATCACTCCTACCAGCAACAGCATGATCGCGACTTTTACGAGGTTCACCAAAATAGCCAGAGCTGGCGTCCCAATGCGCGGCCAAGGGAAGAAAATCGTGACCAGGAGCGAAGCGAAGATCAACTCCTTGGCATAGAAACTCCATTTGAACAGGGCCAACCGGGGGCCGCTTTGTTCGACAAACGGCCCCTCCATGATTTCCGTCTCCGCCTCCACAATGTCGAAAGGCAATTTCGCCAGCTGCGCCAATACCGCAAGGAAAAGGGAGAAGGTCACCAAAAGCATCGATAGCGAATACGGATGGCTCAGCTGATAGGCCACGATATCTGAAAGCTTCATCGAGCCCGCCTTCACCGCGACGGCGATCAGCGCGATCGCCAGGATGGGTTCCACCGTCAGGATGAGCATCATCTCGCGGCCGGAGCCCACAACGCCGTAGGGGCTCCCCGAGCCGATCCCGCTGGCCATCACCGCCACACCGCTCAAGGTGATCAGATACACGAACACGATCACCTCTCCGGCGGAATCCAGCGGCGGCGCAAGCCCCATCGGCGTCAGGAGCGCCACGCCGAGAACGGCCGCAAATGCCACTACGGGGGACCAGCGGTAGAGCGCATTGCCCTCGCACTCCACCTCCTCCTTCCCCAGGAGCTTCAGGAGGTCGAGATACGGCTGATACAAAGGTGGCCCGACCCGCGAGTGAACAAAGGCTTTCAGCTTTCGGATCGTCCCCTCAAGCAAAGGAGAAAGCAGAAGCACCAACAGGACATTGATCACACCGAGGAGGACATTCTGGCTCATTGTACCTCCGGTGACTGCGCTTCGGCCTCGGAGTTGCTGTCACCTTCCTCTGCGAGTGAAGGCCCTCGAAAGCTCTTCCAGTTCCTTCTTGCGGTACACCCGCACTTGCCCGCTGCGGACGTCTACGGCCTCCACCCTTTCCGTGCAGGAGAAGCACGGGTCGAAACTGCCGACGGTGATCGGCACGTCTGCGATCGTCTCGTTCAGAATCGCGAGCGGGACGACCTGCAGGTTTTGGAATGTCGGCGCACGTGCCTTCCATCGATAAGGTCTCGGCTCCTCGCTGGTGATCACGAAGTGGTGGGTCTCGCCTCGAGGTGCCTCAACCGACGAGCAGCCCACCCGGCCCGGTGGGATTGGCTTATCGATCACGGCTTGGATCGGCCCTTTCGGCATCATCGCCAGTGCGTCACGAATGATCCGCACCGACTCCAGCGTTTCTTTGATCCGCACCACGGTCCGGGCCCAAATATCCTCGCCCGTCTCGACGATCACGTTGACCCCTGTCTCCGCGTACGCCGCGTAAGGATGATCTGCCCGGATGTCGATCGCCACCCCTGACCCTCGGGCGGACGGTCCCAGGATGGAATGGGCGATGGCTTCGCTGTTGGGGACTTTGCCCACCCCCTCAAGACGCATGCGGATCGTCGAGTCATTCACCACGGCCTCGAGAACGGCCTTCGTCTCCTTTTCGACCTGATCCATGACCTCGAGGATCTTCGGATGGAGCGCTTCCGGAATATCCCGGCGCACGCCGCCGACGATGTTCATGCCGTAAAGCTTGCGATTCCCGGTGATCTGCTCCGCCAGCCACATGACCGGCTCGCGGATCCTCCAGGTCTGCATCAGCACCGTGTCGAAGCCAATGATGTGCCCCGCGATCCCGAGCCAGAGAAGGTGGCTGTGGATCCGCTCCAGCTCCAGGATGATGGTTCGAATGAAGCGCGCCCGCGCCGGAACTTCGATTTCTGCTGCTTTTTCGAGTGCTTGACAGTACCCCGTACTGTGCACGAACCCTCATATACCGCAAATGCGTTCGGCCAGGAATGGGACCTGATTGTAATTGAGCTGGCTATCGGCCAGCTTCTCGATGCCACGGTGGTTGTAGAAGCCGCGGTAATCGCAGCCCACCACCTTCTCCCCTTCCACGAAGACGCGGAAGTACGCGGGTTCCTCAAGGACGGGGAAGAAGGGTCCAATGGGGACTACGCTCGCCCCTTGCGGAGGCTCGGCCATGGGGGGCTTGCGCACCTCGTTGTGGTCCGGCCAGGAATCGTACGGCACATCCCGGCGCAGCGGATGGAGCCCCTCGGGCCAGTCGTCCGAGAGGACGAGCCGCCGCGGATCGGGATGTCCAACCAGGCGGATGCCGAGGAGATCCTGGATCTCGCGCTCAGCCCAGTTCGCCGCCGGCACGCGTGGGGTGATGGCGTAGATCCACGGATCCGTGGCCGGCACTCGTACGCGCAGCGTCAGGAAGATGTGATCCGCCGCCAGAGAGAAGTTGTAGTCCACGAGGTACTCGCCGGTGATCTCGCGGTAATCGGTGCCCGCCGCAATGATGAACCGAGCTCGCCAATCGTTGAAGACAAAGTCCGCGACCTCGACCGCGTCCTCCCGGGCCACGGTGATCATCACCATGTCCGGGACCGGCGTTGCGGCGGCGACGATCTTCGATAGGAATTTCTCCCTCAGTTTCTGGATGACCTCCGTCGTGGTCATGACCGCTCCTCGCTTCTTCAGTGCAAGCTGAACACCAGAGCAATGGCCGCCAGCACACCCACGATGGCCCAAGTCAGGTACACATGCGGAATGCCCACATGGGAACCCGAGAACCACACCAGAAGCCGATAGAACCCCCTCACCACCGGATAGAAGAACCAGCGGTCCACGCTGACCAATCGCGTCAGCCAATTATCTTCGCGCAGGCGGATGGACGGATACTTGAACGAGAGGTACACTCCCTCCCATTCGTACTTCCCAATGCGGACACGGAAAAACTGCTTGAAGGGCTGGTAGAAACCATGAGCCGGGAAATGCGTCTCGTGATCCGAGTGGGGCTCGCCGCAGTACCAGGAGGGAACTGTCCGTCGCGATGCTCCGCCGGACCGCATGATGCCCCACGCCAGGAGGCAGAATCCCAGGAGGGCAAGCGCAATCCACGCCGGATTCCACGTTGCGACCACCCCGTCGCCGAAGGACAATCGAATCGAAGAAACCGACCCGGAGAAAAGCTCCGCGAAGCCCGCCACCCCAAGCTGCGGCCGGATGTCCAGAAGACTTGTGTAAAGCAGCCTCAAGGGCAAAAGAGGCGCCAAACCCAGGAACACGCACAATCCCGAAAGGACCAACTGCGGCACCTGCATCGAAGCCGGGACGTCGCCCTTTGCGGCCTGTGCTTGTGGGATCCTGAACTTGCCGAAGAAGCTCGCACCGAAGAACTTCAAGAACGAGGCCAGGGTCACGGCGGATATGAAGATGGCGATGATCCCCAGCCCCATGAAAATGGGCATCCGCGCCCCACCGAACACGGAGCACTCGTAAAGGAGCCATTTACTGGAAAACCCGTTGAAGGGCGGGATCCCAGCGATGCTGAGGGAAGCAACCACCGCTGTGGCTGCGGTCACAGGCATGAGTCGGGAAAGCCCGCCGATCTCGTTGAGATTCCGCGTCCCCGCCTTGTAGAAGATAGAGCCGGCATTCAAAAAGAGACTCGACTTGTAGATCGCATTGTTGAGGAGGTGGAAAAGACCAGCCGCAAGAGCGACTAGCGCTAGGTTCGGCTCCTTCGGGAGGAAGTACACGCCCAACCCCACACCGAGAAGCATGTACCCAACCTGGCCGATGACGTGGAAGCTGAGCAGCCGCTTCGAGTCCTCCTGCATCATCGCCGTCATCGTGCCCACGAAGATGCTCAGCGTGCCGAAGAGGGCGATGACCAGCCCGTAGGTCCGCGAGTAGTTACTTGCTGGCAGGATCTCGTAGAATACTCGGACCAAGCCGTAGACCCCCAGTTTGGACATGGTCCCGGAGAAAGCCGCGGCAGCTGGACTGGGGGCTGCGGGATACGCATCCGGGAGCCAGTCGCCGAACGGCAACACACCGGCTTTCGTGGCAAAGCCCAAGAAGAAGCAAATCAGCGCGAAATGGACGGTCGCGGGATGTGTCTCCATCATGGCCTGGAGAGTAACCCGCAGTCCGTCAAAGGTGAAGGACTTCCCAAAGGAGTAAATTACCAGCGCTCCGAGAAACATTAGCCCGGTTGCAATGTGCATGATGAGGAAGTACTTGAAGCCTGCCCGCAGTCGTTCCTTCCGTTTGCGATCGAAGATCACCAAGGCGTAGGAAGAAAGGGTCATGAACTCCCACGCGATGAAGAAGAAGAACATATCCACCATGCCAACCACGGTCATGGTCGCGCAAGTAAACAGAAGGAAGGGGGCATAGTAGCCAGCCAGCGACAGATCGGCGAACCATGGGATGTCCATGTACCGGTAGGAGTAGAGAATCGCGAGAAAGCATACGACCGAAATGATCGCCAGGAAAAAGGCGCTGAGCGGATCCAGCCGTACGAGCAAAACCGCGCCAATGCCCGGAACCGTGAACAGCGGATCAGTGCTGACGGTACCGCGCAGGAAGACGCTGACCGCGGCCAGGAGCGCCAGACCGCAGCCAGGAATAGCGAACATGAGGGCCAGACCTCCGAGCCTGCGCGTCCGTAGACCCGCGAAGAAGGTCACTAAGGCGCCGACGAGCAGAAACGCCAAGGCCCAACCGTAGCAGGTCAGAGCTCCCATAGCCCGTTCCTCAGTCCCTCATGGTCAGAATCGAATCAGGTTGATGATGGGCAGCCCCATCACCGGCGCTATCAGGCACATGATGGATAGCACGATCAGAGCCAGGCTCATGGCCAACGGGGGATCCTTCGCCGCCGAGGCCGCCGGCGAAACCTCCCCGAAGAAGACATGATGCCCGACACGCAGGAACCATGCGAACGCAACAATCGCCTCCAGGAAGAACGGGACCAGGAGAAACCAACCCACAGTCCCGCCCAGATTAATGGCCCCGCTGAGGAGGAAGAACTTGCTCCAGAAGCCTGCAAAGGGCGGCACTCCCGTAATGGTCAGCATCCCGATGAAGAAGGCGATGGATACCAGTGGAGCACGGTAGCTGAGCCCCCGCAGCTCCGTGATCGAACGCAGCCCGGTGGTATAGCTGATCGCTCCCACGCAGAGGAATAGCACCGCTTTCCCCATCGCGTGATTGACGATATGCAGCAACCCACCAAGAAGGCCCGTCTGCGAGCCCAAGATCCCGAGCCCGAGGCCGAACAAGACGTACGCGAGGTGGGTGATCGTTGAATAAGCGAGCAGCCTCTTCAGATCATCTTGGAAGAAGAACATGTACACGCCGACGAGCATCGTCACCACCGCCATGATAGCTACCAAGAGCCCCGAGCGGAAGGCCAGGTGGTAATTGGCGATGGCCAAGCGCGCAATCAGGAACACACCCGCCTTCACCATTGCCGCGGCATGCAGGTACATACTCACCGTGGTGGGGGCCTCCATGGCGTCCGGGAGCCACGTGTAGAAAGGCACCTGCGCCGACTTCGCCCACGCGGCCACGAGGAGGAAAAGGAAAACCAGCGACCGAAGTTGGGGTGTAAGTCGATCGAGCGCGGCGAAATCGAAAGACCCGGTGTTCACGAAAAGGATAACCAACGCCACGGCGAAGAAGAGTCCTCCGAACACGGTCATCAAGACCGCTTTGAAGCCTGCCTGCAGAGAGGCTTCATTGCGGTAGTGGGAAATCAGCGCCCAGGAACACACCGTCGTCATTTCCCAGAACACGTAGAGCTGCAGGAGATTCGGGGAGATGGCTACCCCGGTCATCGAGGCGATGAACAGGAGCATCCAGAAATGATGGCGCGGCTTGCCCTCATCCGTCGGGTGTTCTCGGTTGCCGCGGCCCATGTAACGCGTCGAGTAGACCACCACCAGGAAGCCGAGCAGCTCGACCACGGTGAGGAGCAAAATCGCTAGCGGATCCAGCAAATAGCCAAATAGGCCAGGAACCTTCAGTGACTGGAGCCACGGGAGGGTTATGGCCACTCTCGTGGTCGGCTCCGAGGCAACCCTCATGGCCAGAGAGGAGGCAACCACCAGAGGTATGCCCACGGACAGCACTGCCACCCCATCGGCAACTCTCCGATTGCGGCTCACTCCCGCCCCAATCGCCCCAATCACGGGAAGCAGCAGAAGGATCAAGACGGATGCGTCCATCACCACCTGGCCCTCTGTCGTTTGCTTAGCAACCGGCAAAGCAATTCGGTGAGTACCTCCGCCGACCTGCGAACCTCACGCGACATGGGTTGGCCCAAAGCCACCTGTGCCGGCTGAACGCCCAGCAAGAGGCAATCGCAGTTGGCCGTCTGTTCCAGGTATTGCATCACGAGCGCAAGCGAGGGTCTGTGAGTGTCGTGTCGTGTGTCCGCCAGCTGATCGGGTTCCAGCAGCGCCGTCTCTCCCGGCTCAGCCCCCATGTCTACCGCATCCACGAAGAGAATTCGCGTGCAGCCGCTGGTCCGGATCACGTCTGTGTACGCTTCCGGAACATCTCCGACAAGCACCGCCGGCAAGCCTTGGTTCCGGAGCGACTTGGCCACCTGCGCGCCCACGGCGTCATCCCCTCTCAGCTCGTTCCCCACTCCCACCACGAGCGCCGGCTCGCGTGCCATCCACCTGCGCAACGTTGTCCCGAGCGAGCTCATTCCTCTTTGCGCAAGACCACCACAACCATGAGCACCGTCGCAACCGCCCCGAAAAAGAGAAGCAGCGCGTAGAAGGAAGAAAGCATTCGCGTGTAGGCTTGCAGGCTCGGGCGCGCCTCCGAGGCCACATGGTACCTCCGACCGACGAACTGAGCGGCGTCGTCATGACACTTGCCGCAGGTCGCCGCGAGGTTCTGTGGGTTCACCGGCGAGCGGGGATCGGTCGGCGGAAGGACGGCGTGCGAACCATGGCAGGTAGCGCACCGAGCTACAGCCACAGAACCGAAACGATCGGCGCGACCGTGGGCGGTCGTCTCGTAGGTCAGGAACCGGTCCAAAGGAATCCCATACTTACGCATTAGCTCGGGATTCGTGTGGCACTCCACGCATTTGTTGAGGAGGAGATTCTGCATGGCCGGCCGCGCCGCCACCAGTTGCGCCATGGAGGCAATGTCGTGCACGCCGTGGCAGCGCGTGCAGGTCGGAACATCGGGATTCCCGGCAGCGGCTTCCCGTCCGTGGAGGCCAAGCGCGTAGTCCCGTTCCTCGGCCTCGTGACAATGCCCGCAAGGCGTGGGGGGATTCTTCTCCACATGCGGGTAAGTCCAGTTGCCGGGGTGACAACCGGTGCACTCCAAGCGTCCGTGGGCGGACTGCGCGTAGACGAGCGTGTCCACGTGCACGGGTTTCCCATCGGGACTCGCGAGCCCGGGAAGTCCGTGACAGCGCCCGCACATCTGGGAATAGCCTAACGACCAGAATCCTCCCGTCAGACCTGCCATGAGGAACACAACGAGGCTCAATCTCCTCGACATAGCTTCCCTTCGCTCCGGATCAGTACGTCACAGTGGCTCTGTGAAAGCCTGCATCTGCTTGAAGCTGAAAACGGGGCCGTCTGTGCAAACGTACTTGTGATTGATGGCGCAGTGGCCGCACTTTCCCACTCCGCACTTCATGTAGCGCTCCAGGGTCGAAATGATGTGATCGGGGTCGAAGCCCATGGCCAGCAAACCCTGGATCACAAACTTGATCATGATCGGGGGACCGCAGGTGAAAGCCACCGTCCGCGCCGGATCCACCTGGATCTTGTCGAACAATGTGGTCACCACACCGACGTGGCCCGTCCATGTCTCATCCCCCACGTCCACCGTCTGAAGGAATTCGATGTCCTGGCGCTTCCCCCATTGGTCCAGCAGGTACTTGTAGACCCGATCCGCAGGGGTTCGGGCACCGTAGAGGATGAGGATGCGGCCGAATCTCTCCCGAGCATCCAGCATCGGTTCGATGAGCGAACGGAGAGGCGGCAGACCGATTCCTCCCCCGACGATGAGGATGTCGTAACCAAACACCTCCTCGAACGGGAAATGGTTTCCGAGGGGACCTCGTACCCCGACGACATCCCCCTCCCTTTTCTGATGCAGGGCCCGCGTCACTCGACCGACCGCCCGCACCGTGATGTCGAAATCCTCTTTCCGGTTGGGGTTCGAGGCGAACCCGAAGGGAGCCTCTCCCGCCCCGAAGACGCTTACCTCCACGAACTGCCCCGACCGGAAGGAGAATTGCCGCCGGTACTCGTCGTCCACGAAACGGAGCGTGAAGGTCTTGGTATCGTGGGTTTCCTCGGTGATCCGCACGATGGTCGCCAACTGCGGCATGTATAAATTCCGTCCGCTCACCTCGGCCTCCATCCCAGAGTCATGTCTCCGGCGGAACCCGAATTGGCTCGGCCGGCTGGCCTTCGCGGCGGAGCCGCTTCAAGACCGCCGGAAGGTCCAGAAGCCCGATCGCCTCACAGGCAATGATGCAACGGCCGCATCCGACGCAGCCGTGGTGTCCATCCTGTTTCATGTACTGGAAGCTCAGCTTGTGGTAGAAGCGCCGCTCAATCCGTCTGGCTGTGGCCGCGCGGGGATTGTGCCCGGACGTCTCACGGCTGTAGCCTGCGTACTGGCAGGAATCCCAGCACCGCTGGCGAACCCCGCACGTTGCATCGACCATGAAGTCCTGGACGTCGAAGCAGGTACACATTGGGCAGAGGTGAGTGCACGCCCCGCAACTGAAGCACTCACGTCCCATCTCTTCCCACAGCTCGGGCTTCACCCGCCCGTTGGTCATCTGGATGATTCCTTTGGCCATGTACGCCGTGGTCTGAAACTGCGCGTCGCACTGCCGCATTAGTTCGTCGCGCTTCTTCAGGTCGGCCTCCCCGGCGCGGGTCGCCCGCAATTGGCCCTCTTCGAGCACGGCTTGTCCCTTCTCCGTCCCGATCTCCACCAGATAGCTCTCGCCGAGATCGGTGAGCTGTACATCGAAGCCCTCTTTGAGGAAGGGACCCGTATCGGTGCAGATGCAGAAGCAAGTTTCCAGCGGCTTGTTGCAAGCCAAGCTGATCAAGACCGTCCGATCCCGCCGCGCGAAGTACAAATCGTCCGTGAACTTGCCACTGTAGAACTTGTCCCAATGCTGAATCCCTTTCACGTCGCATGAGCGGATGCCAAACAGGATTTGCTTGGGCGGCGGTTCGGGAGCCTCCAGTCGCGGAACGCCGTCCAGCCGGAAGCGGAAGAGCTCCTCAGTATGCGGAGCGAGAAATCGCTTGACGGGATCGAGCTCGTTCACGTAGTCGAAATACAGCTGGTCCGTGGAGTGGATCTCGTCGAAGACTACCTCGCCGTCGGGGCCTTTGGTCGGGCCGATCACGTGCCACCCGCTCCGCAGGCGGTCCAGCGCCGCGAGCATCTCCCTCTTCGAAGCCACCAGGACATCGCCAACCGTCATCCCACCTTCTCCAGCTTGCCGGCGAAGCACCGCATTGCGGGAACTTTGGATTCCGGTTCCAGATCGTCCGCAAGAATCTCATTCGTGAGCCCATTGCGGTAATGCATGGGGACAAACAGGGTGCCGCGAGGGACGTCATTCGTCACCCGCAGGGTCCGCTGGATTGAGCCTCGCCGGGTGACCACCCTCACCGGCGTCCCGGGTCGGAGTCCCATCTCCCTAGCGTCCTGAGCGTTGGCCCACACCTCCGGCTCCGGGTACTCACGCGCCAGAGTGTGCGAACGCTCGACCATTGTGCCGGTCCTCCAATGAAACGGGGGCGAACCCACGAAGCCGAGGAAGGGAAACTCGCCGTCCGGCTTTTCCGGACTTTCCCGAAGCTGGGGCACCAGCAGCTCGTTCCACGGCTCGCCCTGCTCAGGCTCGACCCATCCGCCACCCGGCTGGCTAACCCCATCCCAGGAGAGCTTGCCGTATCCCGGAACTAACCTGGTGATTTCTTGAAAAACCTCCGCCGCGCCCGCGCCAACTAAGGGGTGTCCAAGTCTGGACATGAGGTCGACGAAGATCTTGAGATCCGGTCTGGCTTCGCCGGGAGGATCAACCGCTTTGCGCACGGCCTGTACACGCCCTTCCAGATTTGTGAAGGTTCCTTCCTTCTCGGCGTATCCCGCCGCCGGGAGGACCACGTGTGCGAGCTGGGCTGTCTCGGTGAGGAAAAGATCCTGGACGGCCAGGAACTCCAGCCGCTCAAGGGCATTCCGAACCGCAGCACTGTTCGGCCAGAGTCGGAGCACATTTTCGCCGATGACGTACAGGGCCTTCAACTCGCCCTTCGCCGCCGCCTCGATCATCTCTCCCAGAGTCTTCCCGTGCACGGATGGCAACGCTGCGCTCCATTCCTTTGCGAAAGCCAACTGAGCCGCCGCGTCGCCCACCGGACGGTATCCCGGGAGGTAGTCGGGGAGCACGCCCAGATCGCACACGCCACGCTCATTGCAGGAGTGGTGCAGCGGCAATAGCCCCGGCCAGGCGCCCGACGCCTCGCCAAGCAGCAGCCGAAGATCATACAGCAGAGCCACGGCTGCCGAGCCATTCACATGCCCTGTGAGTCCGGCCCCAAAAAGGATGATGGGTCGCTTTGACCCCGCAAGGAGGTCGGCCACTCGCCGAACATCTTCCGCCGCCACTCGGCACTCGGCTGTCGCGCGTTCCAACGTGAAGGGCTCAGCCAGCGTCTTGAGCTCGGTGAAGCCGGCCGGCTCGCTACTGTGCAACCCTCGCGCAATGATCTCCCGCAGAACTGCCAGCAACAAGAGAGTGTCGGTGCCTGGCTGGACCTGGAGGTGCACTGTGGCGAAGCTCGCGAGGTCACTCCTCCTGGGATCCACCACCACCAATGGGATACCATCTTTGGCCGCCCGCAGCACGTAGGCTCCGACTCGGGCCATCTGGTCCTTCGGATCTTCCCCAAGGAGGAAAATCAAGTCGCTGGTCCGAATGTCCAGGATGCGCGCAGTACGACCCAAATGTCCCCAGACCTTTGGCAATACCGAGAGCGTTGGACCATGCGTCAGGCGGGCCGCCGTGTCCAGGTGATTGGTGCCCAGACAAGCCCGGGCCAAACGGGAGAGCAGGTAAGCCTCTTCGTTCGTCAGTTTGGTGGAGCCGACGACGCCGACAGCATTTGCGCCATACTTCTGAGCGATGGTGCTGAGCCCTTCCGCCACGCGGCTAAGCGCCTCGTCCCAAGTGACGGGGCTAAAGGTGCCATTTTTTCGCGCGAGCGGCTGAGTCAGGCGATCCGGATGGTTGAGAGCTCGGAAGCCATTCCATCCCTTGAAACAGAGCGTCCCCCGACTGACCGGATGCGCCTTCTCCGGAGCAACTCCGACGATCCTACCGCCATCCACTTCCAGGAAGACGCCACAACCGCACCCGCAGAAGCCGCAGGTAGTCAGCACTTTGCTCACCGCGTCCCTCCTCGCGCGCTCTGAAGTGGCTACTCCCCCGCCGGTTTGCCGAACTTCTGGCAGATCTCATGCCATCGCGAAACCGCATCATCGCTGTCAGCAATTGCAAGAAATTCCGTCGGATGCATCAAAGGTGCAGGATAGCTTGGCGCCCGTCCTTCCCACGAATGCAAGGGTACCCCCTACGTTCTTCCGGAACTTGAGAATTTCGGCCTTCGGCTCCGCGCTCCCCAGGAGTAGCCGCTTTCGGTGCGGTGGAAAACGGATCCCCCCCTGCTCCGTAACGGAGCAGTCCGAGCTTGGGTTGACGCCGGAGAGATCAGTCCAGGCGCTCGAACCGGGCGCCCTCGCAGGGCAGGGAGGTCATCAGCTCCGGCTCATAACCGAACCGTGTGCGGAAGGCCTCTTGAGTACGCCGCGTCAGCTCTTCCACAGCGTCCTCGCGGACAATGGTCACCGTGCATCCGCCAAACCCGGCTCCCGTCAGTCGGGAGCCGACAACCCCGCGCACGCCCCTGGCCGTCTCCACCAACAGGTCCAATTCCTCGCAGCTCACTTCGTAATCGTACCGCAGGCTGTCGTGCGACTGATTCACCAGTTCTCCGAAGCGGCGGAGGTCACCGCGGCGCAGGGCCTCCACACTCTCCAGCACCCGTTGGTTCTCCGTGACGACGTGGCGACACCGCTTCTGCACCGTTGCCGGGAGCCGCTGGGTGTGAGATTCGAGCATCTCCAGAGTCACATCCCGCAAGGCTCGTACGTTTTCGCCCGCTCGCTGGAGGATGCGCACGCCCTCCTCGCACTCCTGCCGCCGCCGGTTGTACTCGGAATCCACCAGCCCCCTCTTCTTTTTCGAGTCCGCGATCACCACGCAGTAGCCATCCAGCCGTAGAGGAACTTGCTCGTACTCCGTCGTCCGGCAATCGAGGAGCAAAGCATGGTCGCGTTGGGCGAGAGCGGAGATGAACTGATCCATGATTCCGCACCGGACGCCCACGAATTCCGTCTCAGCCTGGTGGCAGATGAGGGGGCGCTCTCTCGGGGCCAGGTCGAGACCCCAAAGGCCCATCAGTAGGTACAAGGTCGCCACCTCCAGCGCGGCCGAACTGCTCAGCCCCGAGCCGATGGGCACAGTGCCGAAGAAGACCGCCTCGAATCCGCCAAGTTCGTAGCCCCTTTTGCGCAGGACGGAGACGACGCCGAGGGGGTAATCCACCCACGATGCCGTGCGTGTGAGCTCCACGCCGAAGAACTCGTAGGCTTCCATGCCGTTCAGGCTTCGGAGACGAAAAGCTCCGTCCACCGAGCGCCTCCCAGCCACCCAAATTCGGCGATCCACTGCCATCGGGAAGACGAAACCCTCATTGTAGTCCGTGTGCTCGCCAATCAGGTTCACTCTGCCGGGGGCGCTGGCCAACACGTCCGGCCTGGTTCCGAACTCACGCTGGAAAGCATTCAGAACCCTTTGAGCTTCTCTTTCCATCTCACCTCTCCCTTACGCGTTCTCCGGGTCGTACCCGACCGTCCGTTCACCGGAACCCGCCTGGAATTTGCCGCGGGAGATAATCCAGCTTCACACGGTGCAGTGCCTTGAAGATGTTCTCGTACAGGCGAGGGTCGCCTCGTGTCAGCTCGCGTACCCGAGCGGCGATGCGATCCCTTTCCGTGTGACCCGTACTAGGACATCCGCTGTCAAAGACTGGCAACCCCTGTTCGAGGGCAAAGCGTTGAAGCCAGCCCTTGTCGACGTAGTACAGAGGGCGAATCACGTAAAACCTGCCGCCGAAGAAGTCTTGCTTCGGCACCATCGTGCTGATCTCTCGGCTGTACAGTAGGTTCAGGAAAAAGGTCTGAATCACGTCATCCCGGTGGTGACCGAAGGCGAGCTTGTTACAGCCGAGCTCGTCGGCAATCTCGAAAAGGCGCTGTCTGCGAAGCCTCGCGCAGAGGAAGCAAGGATTGGCGCGATTGAAATCCGAATGGGCCAGGGGGCCAATCTGGCTCTCGTACACGCGCAATTGGAGTCCCAGTCGCTGGATGTATTCCCGCAAAGCCCTCAGTCCCTCGTGATCCGGTTCCCGGAAGCCCATGTGCAGGTGCACCGGGACAAGCTCGAGCCTCCAATCGGCCAAGTAGCGCGTGTCCAAGAGCAAAGTGAGTAAACCAATGGAGTCGGCGCCTCCGGAGATGGCCACAAGGACGCGATCTCCTGGCTCGATCAGCCGGTACTCGCGGATGGCTTTGTCCACCCGACTGATCAACCCCCGGTGGAGATGGGATAAGCCAGAAGTCCGGCTCATCGCACCGTTGCCCCCACGTTCCTCATGCGGACGGGCGGGTTGAAGTAACCTATCCGCAGCCAGGGTGCTTCCTGTCGCAGGCGACGGAGCCAGTTGAGGATCCCAATGGATTCGCTGTCGTCCAACGTCTCGAGGCCGAGGCGCTCGATCGCCAAATCAGGATCCAGGTTGAGGTTCCTGGCTTGAACCATGTCCACATGGAACTCCCGGATCAAGCGGACGAAGGAGTCCATCTCGCTGGGATGATCCGTGAATCCGGGGAAGACGAAATAGTTCACGCTGACCCAAATCCCGTAGTCCTTGGCAACCCGAATGGATTCGAGGACGTCTTCGAACCCGTAGTTCTTCGGCTGGAAGTAGCGGAGGTAGTACTCTTCCTGCGCGCTGTTCAGGCTCACGCGCATGCTGTCGAGCCCCGCACGACACAGCCGCTCCACGGCCCGGGGATCGAAGGCATTGGTGTTCAAATTAATCGTGCCCGACGGAGTCCTCCGCCGGATCTCGCGGATGCTTTCCTCCAAGAGGTCGGCCAGCAAAAGAGGCTCTCCCTCGCACCCCTGCCCGAAACTGATGATCGCCTCCGGGGAGCTTTCCAGGTGGCGGACGGTGAACTCGACAATTTCCTCGGAGGTAGGCACAAAGTTGATCCGCTCCTGCGCGGCAGGTGGGCCGTCCTCCGCTTGCAGAGAAAGACATCCCACGCACGCAGCGTTGCAGCCGGGACTAGTAGGCACAGGACACTCCCATCGCCCGAGGACGAAGTTCCGGGCGGCGGGGCAACCATATCTTCGGACGCAATTCTCCACCAGATGCCGAACCAGGCGATTCCGGGGGTAGCGTCGTAGGGCCTCCTCCGCACGCCGTTCCACCTCTTCAAGATTGAATTGCGCCGGGTCTTGCCGGATGTCCGGATCCACCCGGACACCCGCGACCCAGTAGTCGCCGTCAAGCCAACCAACGGCTGCGTAGGCGTAGAGCGGAAGGATTGGAGCCCCTGGTTCCCTCCGGTACGCGGCGCGATAGACCCAGGTGTGTGCCGGAGCCATGAAGGCGGCCACCGCTTGTACTTTCTTCCCGCGATACTCGCCTACCTCCACGACCCGGTCCTCCCGGAAATCATACCCGACCGCCGTACGACCTGGGAGCATGTACAGATTGCTTCCGTGGGGAAGCCGAATCAGTTCGTCGGGGGACGGTAGGTGCAGGCTGTGGAGGCTTTTCCCCAGCATCAGAAGCTCGGGGACTTCCAGGATGTTTCCGGATTCGTCCGCCACGAGCAGGCGGGGGATTTTCTTCAACAGGTCTGTCAAGGCAATTGGCTCCAGAGTACAAGCGAACCCGTCTTCCCTGACCAAGCTGCTACCTCGCCCCTGCACCGAATTGTCCGCCGGTCAGAAGAAATCCGTACGCCACATGTCCACGCCCGTTTTGGCAAGGAATTCGATGTACCCATCGAGGTCATGGGCGCTGCTGAAGCCCGCTGCGTCAACCAGTGCCTCCTCATCCACGATGGCGATCATCAGCTCTTCGATGCGAATCCGCCGTTTCAAAAGGCCGGTCCCCGAGAGCATCCCGCCGGGATCCAGGCTATCCACAACGAGCTCCCGCTCACCAGATTGCCGCAACGCCTCCTGCACCATGGCCGATAGGGTGTACGCGTCCGGCGCCACGTACTCTGTAATCGTCCACTGCCCATCCAAAACGTCCAGCCGAAGATAGCCCTCCACCCCGTCTGGACCTCCGTGGACAAGCCACCGGGGGCAGTTAGAAATCGCGCTCCGATCCAGCAGCTCCCAGCGCCGAAGATCTCGCCGCACCACCACGGGTCGACCTACGCCGTCCATTTCGTGCAGGGCTCTTACGGATGCCCAATCGCCCGCGCATACCTCCCGGACCCGGGGCTCCGTCTTGGCGGAGCCCTCCGAAGCCAGCCAATTCCGGACCGTCGGAAGAGTCCGGTAGCCGAAGCGACGGTAGAAACGCGGAATGCCAGTGAACAGCAACGAGAGCGCATAGCCTTTCTGCCGGCAAAGCTGGAGGCAGTCCCTCATCAGAGCGGAGGCGTACCCTCGATGCCGAAAAGCCGGATGCGTCGCCACGTTGCCGATGCCTGCACAGGGGACCCAGCGCCCGGCGAAGGCGACTTCCCGATGGAACACCTGCACAGTCGAGACCACCACCCCGCCCTCTAAGAGGATGCGGGTTTGCCAAGGCTGCCAATCGGGATCGTTCCGTACACTTCGGACGAAATACTCACGCGGGACGCCCGGAAAGGCGGCGGCACAAAGCTCGAAAACCGCCGTTAGCTCGCTTTCGTTTCGCGGCGAACGGATTTCCATGCTTTACACGATCTGAGGTTTTCCAGAAGTACAGGGAATATACGCCGGACGGCGGAAAATCGGAAGCCAAGTTTGCGAGCAAACAGGCTCAGGTTTTGGATCGATGGGCCCCCACGCCGGCGAAACGGAGGCTATGCAATCTCCGGCGCAAAGCGTTGCGGCTCCGCCCCCCCCAGGAGCGGAGCCGCAGTCCTCCGTTCGCCGCTCGGAAAACGGCCTCTACAGACCCAGCTCCCCCAGCAGTCGTTCGGCAACGCGTTCAATGACCTTCGGATCGGAGTAGAACCCCGAGCGGACCTTCTCCCGGATCACTTCGAGGTCCTTCTCAGCATCCTGCTTGGTGGTCGCGGCCAGAGCTTCGGCCACCTTGCGCGACAGGCCAACCGCCTCGTCGGCGGAGGAGGCCAGACCGGCGCTCAGGAGGCGATCCGCAAGCCGGGCAATGAGATCCTCCATGCCCGGCATGAGGCGATCCCGCCTCTCCTGCTGAAGCAGCTGGCGCGCTTCCTGCGAGATCTGAACGCTATCCTGCGCCGGCGTCTTCGCCTGCGGCTGCGGCGATGCTTGCTGGATTTGCTTCTGGTACTCTTGCGGAGCCTGACTCGGCCCTAAACCGCGGATCTCCATGACGGCCCATCCTCATGTATGGTCCGATGCACTACGCCCGCTCCGGCCTGCACATGTATGATCGGCACTTTGCGGCGAAACTTTAGCGAGCCGGGTTCCGGGATGCGGAGGCAACACTGGGTTTCTACATCTCGGTGTCCAAAAACCGCCCCGTCTGCTCCGTCCGGGTAGGATAGGTGACTCCCTTCCGCCCGCCTATCACATTCTGAAGTTGTCGCTCCACCTCGTTGCGGAGCTGGCGGACGAGGGTCACATTGTCGCTTTCCACCTCCATGACCTGCCGGACTCGTTGCTCCAGCTGAGCCGAGAGACTTCGGATTTCCCGCTCCACTTCGGACGAAGGGTCCGAGACGTTCCGATCCCGCCGCTGTCTGAGGCTATTGATCTCTTGATCCCGCCTGCGGATCACGCTCAGCAATCTCTGCTTTTCCGCTTCCTGCTCTGCGGCTCGATCCAAGTCGCGATTCTGTAGGAAATCGCGCTGCCGCTCGCTCAGGATGCGCAGACGATCCAGATTGCGGACCTGCTCCGCCAGTCGTCGCCGGAGAAGCTCAGCCACGGAGTCGGGGTACGCCACCATCATCATATCTCTCAGGCCACGATCCGCGCTTCCGTCACCTCCGGGTTCGGTATGCCCTCCCGGGGGACTTTGGCGGCTGCCTCTCGCCAGGCTTCCAACAGGGACCGGAGAATGCGGAGGACGTCGTCCAAGTGGCGCTCGCTCTTGAGCAGATTGGCTTCATTCAGATGGCGATACATGAAAACGTACAGCGACCGCAGATTGGCCGCAATTGGCCCCGCCGAGGGATCCAGCGCGGACAGAAGCTCAAGCAGGATATCCTGGACCCGCAGAATATGTTCCCCTTTACCGAGCATGTCTCCGCGGCGCAGGCATTCCTTCGCTAGCTCCAGCCGACGGACCGCGGACTCGTAGAGCATCACTACCAGCTTCCCCTGATCCGATGTCGCCACCTCGGTCTTCTTGTATTCATCCAGACCCGACGGAATCGCCATCCAGTTTCCTCCGTTCACTCTCTGACCTCAGGTCACCCGCGCAGTTGCGTGAACGAACTCAGCTGGGACCCCAAGTAGGAGCCCAGCCTATTCAGCGTTGCGAGCATCCTCTCCAATTGGGTAAACCGGCTCTCTAACTGCCTGCGCCGCAGCGTGAGCCGCTCCTCCCAGAGGTCGATCTGCTCCTGGATGTCGTCGATGGTATCCTGGAGCACCTGCTGCCTCTTCGCCGCGTAGCCGGTGTAGGAATCGGTGATGACATCCAAGAGATCCTTCATCTGCTGCGCCACCCCCTTGATGATCGTCACCGTGCCCTGGTCTCCTCCTTGGGCGGCCAGTTGTTCCGGCGTGAGCTTCACAAGGATTGCCAAGCCGGCGATGTTCGTCTGGTCGGAGTTGCCGGTGAGCACTCGCCCCCGGCCGGTGGCCTGTTCCCCATTGATCGTGCCAGCCACATCCTGGCCGAGGTAGGTCCCGGCCGCGATCCCCAGTTCGTTTCCCGTTTCGCTCACCGTGAAGCCGTTCGACGAGCCGTACGAATTATGCGTCAGCTTGAGGTACCCGCCTTCGTTGCTCGCGGTAATCCCGAGGCTGTAGCGTCCCGGGATGGAGACCCCGAAGTCCCCAAAGTCCTGGTACTCCTCCCCATCGTGGCTCCTTGTGAGCGTGAGCGTGGTGTAGCTGCGGCCGGCCAAGGTGTCTTCGATCAGGATATGGCCCTCATCGTCCAGGCTCGCCACCACTCTTCCCCCGAAGGCGTTCTGAACGGCGCGCAGGAGATCCTGAACCGTGCTCGAGTCCGATACCGTGTAGGTAGCGAAAACGCTCCCGTTGTCGTGGTCCCTACCGGAGATGGTGATCACGTCGCCGCACGAGATGGCAGGCATGGCACCGGTATCAATGGTCGTCAGAAACGTACTCCCGGTGACAGGGCTTCCTCCCGCAGTGGCGGCGATGGAGCTCGTGAGCTGCTGGTTGTACTCCCTGGCGAGCTCCTCGTTGATCCGGCTCACGATGGTATCGATGGTATCGCCCGCGTGGAGCTGTACTGTGGCGGACCAGCCGGTGCTGTAGTCCGTGATCGTGAGCGCGGTATCGGAAGCGATCCCCCCGGCCAAGTTCGTCGAACCCGTGGCAGAGGCCTGCGTCGCCGCCTGCGTCACAACCACGTTGTAGGTCCCGGCCTTCGTGTACTTGTTGAATGAAAGAACCTGAATGTCCGAATCGCTCGCGACCCCTCGGCCTGTGAAAAGGCGAACCACCCCCTCGAAGTTCTCTTCCAGGGCTTTGGTGAGCTTGCTCTCGTCGATTTGAATAAGGCCATTCCGATCGGTGGAGATTCCGATTTGGGCTAGGGCATTGAGGGAGCTCGGCAAGCCCATCACCGAACTGACGAGCGCAGTGCGGATCGAACCTTGAATGGTTCTCAAAGTGGCGTCGCCGAACAGCGTACCAGCTTTTTTTGTTTCGGTATTGTAGGTAAATTGTTCGTTGATGTAGGAGACGATCTCATTATACCGATTGGTGAACTGGCGAATCTTCTGCTTGACGCCTTCAAGGTCGCGCGTGACGGAGATGTTCACCAGCGAGTCCGGATCCGCCTTGTGGAGGGTGAAGGTCAGACCGTCCACCGCATCCGATATCGCGTTGGAGGAACGGCTCAGGCGAATGCCGTCGATCTCGAACTCGGCATCGCGCCCTTCGGCAAGCCGGATGGAGTAGCCGTAGCTAGATATCCTCAACGTGCCGAAGTTGAGCCTTCCCCCGCCTTCGTTGTTGGCGCGGACAGTCAGCGTGAGCCGGCTCTCCCCTTCCTGCTTGTCCCGGACCTCCAAACGCCCTTCCGCATCAAGGGTGGCCGTCACACCTCCCCCGAAGAGCGACTCGAGAAAGGTGAGGAAGTCCTGGACGGTGCCGTTGGTATCGGTGATCGTGTATGTCCCAGAGATTGAATTGCCCGCGTGATCCGTGCCGGTTACGGTGATGGTATCTCCGGCCATTACATTGGCGCCGTAGATCTGCGCCCAGGTGGAGCCACTCGTGATCGGAGTGCTGCCGTCGGGGCCATAGTTGGCCACGGTGCCCTTCAGCACCTGGCTCCCGCCCCGGGAGAAGTCCGCCTGCAGCACGCCCAGGGTCTCGAGCACGTTGTTGGTGTCCCCAAAGCTTGTGGCGCCCTGAATCTCGAGTCGGTACTTCACCACCCCGTTCACTACGGTGGACGTGATGGCCGTGGTGATGCCTTCAATGCCGGCCAAGTCGATCTTCGACTTCAGCGTTTCCAAGGTATCCGTCGCCAGGTCGATCTCGACCCCCACCCCATTGATGGTGATCGTGCCACGGGGAGCGTAGGTCAATCCGAGCAAGCTTTGAATGGCTGCCGTTCGACTGGTGAAGTAGTCCGTAGCCGCACCTCCCGTGTCGAGCTCATTCTTCACCTGCTCGGCACCGGTGGAGAAGCCAAGGAGTTGGAGAAGGTCGCTATCGCTGGAATCCAGGAGACTGAACCCGGTCTTGCCTGGCTCATCGGCCGAAATGACCAGGCGGTAGGCGTTGTCGTTCAGCTTGACGACGGAGGCCGTGACCCCGGCGTCGGCGGCGTTAATGGCGTCACGGATGTCGAGGAGGCTGTAACTCGAGGCGATGTTTACCACCTGGTCGTTAACCAGGATCTCACCCGAGTAGCCTAAAGCTTCGTTGGCCGCTTCGAAGACGCGTGAAGAAAGCTTCTGGGCCTGCGCCAGCGAGAACACTCGAAGGGTATGGGACTCGGGTCGTGCTCGTGACGAGGCGGAAACGGTGACGATGTCCTCATCTTCCGAAGAAGCGTTAAACAGCCCGAAGTCGGCGGCCTTGACGAGACTCTCCGCCGCGCTGCGGAGGCTGAGAAGCTTCGAATTCACCTCGCGCCAAGCCGAAAGGAGATCCTCGTACTGGTTCTGGCGACGGGTGAGCAAATCGACGGGCCGCCGTTCAATAGCCATGAGCTGATCAATGATCTGCTGAGTATCGAGACCACTGATCAGCCCACCGAAGGAAATACCCTGTGTCAACATCTCGCGCGATCCTCTCCTACCTCATTTTCCCTCGGTCCCTGCGGAAGCGCCCCAGACTTCCGGCGCTACTTGGCCCTGAGCTTGACCCCTCAGGCCTTGCCATCCAGAAGCAGCCCCACGATTTCGTCGACTCGTGCCAAAGCATCGAGTAGCTCGTGCATGGGCAGTTCTCGGAGGACCTCTCCGTTCTCCACGTCCAGGACGCGGACGTAGAGGATCCCCGTCTCCTTGTGCACCTCGAAGCGCAGGTCGCGTTGGAATGTGCGAACGAGGTTTTCGATCCTCTTGGTGAGCTCCTCGGAAGCCTCCTGCCGCTCCGGATCCTCGGTATCCTCCACCTTGGAAGCCAACGGGGAAGCTTTCGGCATTGTCTCCCGCTCTTCAAGGGAAGCAAGCGCGGCCGGCTTCGGCCGAATGAGTATCTCCTCCGTGCCGAACGACAGCTCAGGGAGAGCAAGATGGTCGCTGGAAACCTTTCCGACGCCCTGTGCCTGCATCTCCCTTACCTCACCTCGAAGCTCCGGTTCGCAAAGAAAGGAGGAGCAGGGGCCTAATCGGTCCCTGCTCCTCCGGACGGGTCATGCCGAGGAATTAGCCGAGCAGGTGCAGGACGGCCTGCGGCGCCAGGTTAGCCTGGGCGAGCATGGCGGTACCCGCCTGCACGAGGATCTGCGCCCGAGTGAACTGGGTGATCTCCTCGGCGAAGTCCGCATCGCGAATGGTGGACTCGGACGCCTGCAGGTTCTCCACGGCATTGTTGACGTTGGCAATCGTGTAGGTGAGCCGGTTCTGCACCGCACCCAGATTGCCGCGCGCCGTGTTGACATAGTCGATGGCGCTGTCGATGGCGTCAATGGCCGACTGGGCGCCTGCACGGGTCGCCAAGGAAACGCCGTCCAGGTTGAGGTTCGAGCCCGTGGCACTCAGGTCACCGATGCTGAAGGAGATGCGGTTGTCTTCCGTGTTGTCAGCACCCACCTGGAAAACGCCACCGGTGCCTGCCGACACGACGACGGTCTTGTTGTTCAGGTCGCCATCGGCATAGTTCCAGTTGACCTCCACCTGGATCCCGAGCGTGCTGAAGTTCAACACCTTGGTGGTTCCAGTGGTCGGCGCCGAGCCAAAATCAACCGTCTCGGTCACCGTGCCATTGCCGAGACTCACCAGATGGTCGGTAGTGGAGGAGTCCACGAAGGTGTAGGTACCAGCACTGGCGCCGGTGACGGTGATTTTCACGACGCCGGGCTCGCTGTAGGCGGTGGACTCTGAGCTGACGCTGTTGCCCTGATAGGACCCGTCGATCAGCTTGGAGCCGTTGTACTCGGTCACACTGGCGATGCGGTCGATTTCCTCCCGGAGCTGGGCGAACTCCTGGTGGATGGATTCCCGGTCGGCGTCGCTCACCGAGTCGCTTGCCGCCTGCACCGCCAGCTCGCGCATACGCGTCAGCATGTTGTGGATCTCGTTCATGGCCCCTTCGGCCGTCTGCACGAGATTCACCGCCTGGCTGGCGTTGCGGCTGGCCTGCTGCAGGCCGACGATCTGGGCTCGCATCCTCTGCGAGATCGCCAATCCCGCCGTGTCATCGGCAGCCCGGTTCACCCGGTAGCCCGATGACAAGCGCTCTAGGGACTTGCTCAGCATCGAGTCCGAGATGAGCAGCTGGCGGTGGGCGTTCATCGCGGAGATGTTGTGCATGATGCGGAGACTCATGGCTCAACCTCCCTGTTTTGCACTTCCAACTACCAAGCTTCCCTGCTCAGTCTTTGTGACGACTCCCCCCGGGGCCTCCACTCTGACTCTCAGCCGGCTGAAAGAGCTGACGCGACATCCTGTCGGCCCCGCTCCTCCTGAGGCTCGATCCTTTTATCGACCATAGCCCGCGGAACTTTAGACCCCACGACGGTTCTCGAAAATCATCTCTGGTGTAAGGCAGCAGTGAAGCGAATCTCTCGCTTGCCGATAAATCTTACCGTAGCCCCCGAATGCCGATCGCCACCGAGGGATTGTTGAACAGGATCGAGGGGAGGCCACCAATGCTGAGCAGCCTGTCAAGCTGGGCGAGAGGCGTCGCTGCGTCCGCGGCCGTTTCCCTGGCGGTCGCCGGCTGCGGTCCAACACAGCCTCGGGTGCTAAGGTTGGGACACGCGCTGGACACGCAGCATCCCGTCCATCGCGCCCTCGAGTATCTTTCCCGGCGAGCATCGGAGCTATCGGGGGGCAGGCTCCGGATCGACGTCTATCCCGACGGCCAGCTCGGAAATGAGCGGGAATGCCTCGAATCGGTCCAGATCGGCTTCCTCGACATGACCAAGGTCTCCTCGAGCATCCTGGAAAACCTCGTCCCCTCCATGGCGGTATTCAGCCTCCCCTACCTTTTTGAGGACCAGGAGCACAAATGGAGCGTCCTTGAGGGGACCATCGGCAAGCAGATTCTGGCCGACTGCGACAAGTACCTCCTGCATGGACTTTGTTACTACGAGACGGGCTCGCGAAGCTTCTATTTCGTCTCCCGCCCCGTCCACAGACCCAGTGACCTCCAAGGGCTCAAGATTCGTGTCATGGAAGGATACTGGAGCATCCGAACCGTGCGAGCCCTGGGCGGCTTCCCCGTGCCCATTGCCTTCCGGGAACTGCGCGAAGCTCTGGAACAAGGCGTGGTCGATGGCGCCGAGAACAATATCCCCACGTTCCGCAACGCGGGACACTACCGAATTTGCAGGTACTACGTCTTCGACAGGCACACCTCACCCCCGGACGTGCTGGTCGTTAGTCGGAAAACCTGGGACCGGCTGAGCCGCAAAGAAAGGCGCTGGCTGCAACAAGCCGCGGAGGAGTCCGTTGCGCGCCAACGAGAATTTTGGGCCGAAGCTGAAGCCCGGGACATGGAAGAGATCCGCAAAGCGGGGGTAACCTGGATCGAGGTCGACCGGGAAGAGTTCAGGCGACAAGCCCAACCGATCTACGACGAGCTGCGGAAAAGCCATCCAGAGCTCTACCGTCTTGTCGCCCAGATCCAGGCTAAGGCAAACAACGCTCCGTCCGAGCTCGACGCACGCTGACGGCGGCCCACAGTGCCGCGAGCCATCCGAAGGGAATCCGATACCCCCCACCCGCCCCCCGACTCAAGCAGATGTCCGTGGTCCGCTGAAAATCGACTCCCCTGCCGCGCACCGACGCTAGCCTCCGGGTGTCGCGAGGGTCGGGAACCTCGAGTCCTTTGGTCATGGTGCCCACTAACCGACGGGCATGCCCAGGCCAAAAAATCCGCTTGACAGAAGTCCAGGAGATGTTTAAGATGTCCTTCGGTATGTTGTATGACATCTCGCCGGGTAGTAGCTCGAATCGCTCGAAGGAATTCGGTCGGAAGACTGTGGAGTGCGGCGAACCCATGGACGAAGAGTTTGAGCCTGGCCCCCGAGCGGAGCCAGGACAGCGATCGGAAGACACCCAAAAAACGATGCCCTTTGTCCCCGTGGGTCGGGAAGAATCTCTAAGTGAAAAGGTTGAGAAACAGATCCGCGAAGCGATTCTTCGAAAAGTCTTTCTTCCGGGAGAGCGTCTGCCCAGCGAGCTTGAGCTTTGCGAGGCCTTTGGAGTGAGCCGAACCGCCGTGCGCGAAGCCCTGCGGATGTTGTCGGCACGCGGACTGGTGGAGATCCGCAAAGGGAGTGGAGCTTACGTCTGTCAGCTCTCTCTTGCGTCTGTGGTGGACCCGTTCGCCCAGCTTCTGCGGATGAAGTGCGGTCCGGAGAGCCATCTCTATCTCGTACAGGTTCGGAAGTTCATCGAGCCCGACGTGGCCCGGTTGGCTGCCTACCACCGTACTCCGGAGGACCTCGAAGATCTGCAAGGCCAACTGGCCAAGATGGAGGCGACCCACGGAGGTTCTCCGGACGAGATGATCCTTGCCGACATCGAATTTCACCGCCGGCTGGCGGCGATTGCGCAGAACCCATTGGTCCCCATTGTCCTGGAGCCACTCTTCCGTCTGCTCCCTCAGTTCATTTCCGACACGTACAAGCAAGAACGCGCTCCGGACTTGGCCATCCGCTATCATCGGCGGATTTTGCAGGCGATCGACCAGCGCGACGGGGATGCCGCCTACGAGGCCATGCGCGAACACCTGGAGACAGCCGAAGAACACGCTCGCCTTTTCCTGGCAAGAAGGGCGATGCTCCAAAGGGAAGCCGAAGGCAGGTCTTGAAGCTCAGAAGTGAAAAGCAGGGACCATGTTCAAGCCTAGGCGAGGGCGGATCTGGATGAGCTGGGGAATCACCCTCTGCAGCTTTCTTCCCTGGGGCGGCGTCGTCCAAAGCCCGCTCATCCTTCCTGTCCGCGCCATCCGCTGTCCGCGGATTTCGGAGCCCCCGAGGATTGACGGCCGGCTGGACGATATAGCCTGGACGCAAGCGACGAAGATCGCCAGCTTCAGCCTCGTTGCAAGACCCGCGCAGGAGCGCTCCGACCATCAAACGAGCGCATTCGTGGCGTACGACGACCAGTTTCTCTACTTGGCATTCCTCTGCGAAGGACTCCCCGACGAACCCACCAAAGGACGGCACCCAACCTGGCAACCGGACCACCCCGATGGCATCCTGGTGGGCGAGCACGTCGAGGTCTTCCTCGACGTCCAGCATGACCATGCCACCTGCTTCCGTTTTGCCCTCGGCCTGGACGGGGAACGGTTCGACCAGAGATACTTGCCCCCGTCTACACCGCCCTCTCCCTGCCCGTGGGACGCCACCTGGGATGGATTCTGGTTCGCGCGCACAACTGTCGCAGAGTCGAGTTGGGTCGCTGAAATGGCCATAGCCTTTTCCTCCTTCGGCCTGGACGAACCCGTCCCGGGAACGACCTGGGGAATTGGCCTGCGCCGTTCGGGGCCACTTGAACAAGGCAGCGCGGAGGAGGAAGTGAGCCGAGCTCTCCGCTGGACTTGGCTCGCTGAATCCAGCGTTTGGCCGGATGTCGCAGCCTCCGTGTCAGCAACGCTCTTTCGGTCTCCAGAGCCAGCAGCATTCGGAGATCTAATCTTCGGAGACATCGACGTATTCGTCACCGAGATGGCTATTGGAGATACTCAGCGCCCTCTCCAGGTGGGCGCCAATTCCTTTCGCATCAGCGTGAAAAACTCAGGGCTCGCATCCCGGACGCTCCGCCTCGCTGTCTCGTCGGCGTCCAGCTCAGGGAAGACCAGCACCGACTGGCAGACAGTGACGGTGAGGCCGGCCGCCGATACCTCCATTTCGGCCCGTTTCTCCGTATGGGAGAGCGGAGCCAATAGGCTGACCATCGCGCTTCTGGACTCTTCTTCCGGTCAGGAGCTTTACCGCGGCACGTATATGGTCTCGGTTCAGCCATTCGTCCAATTCGATCTGGAACCATTCTACTCCCGCCGGACGGACCCATGGCTGCTCCGCTTCTGGCTTCGAGCAAGTCCGGATGTCACTCGATCCTCAATGCTCAGGGTCCGGTTCCTCCGGGAGGGCCTCAGTCTCCCTCTCCGCGAGAAGTCTTTCCATGACCTCGAGCGCCCGCCGGAAATGGGATTTGTTTTCCCTCTGGATTCGCTTCAAGACCTACCCGGTGGTACGTATCTACTGGACTGCTCACTCGTGGACGGCACGGGATCGACCACTGCGCGCTTCATCCAGCGGTTCACGAAAATCGATCCCGGGATCCCCGACGAATTTGCAGTCGTGCCCGGGCCGTATAGCTTCGCTGGCCAGACGGAAGACGGGCTCCAGGTCTTGTTCCCTGCCCTGCCCGGTCGTTTCGCGTTTTGGCGCAAGCCCAGCTATCCTCCCTGGTGGGACCTTGACCAGATTGGATGGTCATATGGGTACGCCCGGGAATTCCGGGAGAAGCAGCAAGACTCGACGGAACTCGACGCGCCTGGCTTCGCCAATTCCCGCCTGGATGTGATCGAGGCCACCGAGGTCCGGGCCGTCATCCGTTGGCGGCACACGCTTTCCGACCGCTGCAGGCATGACTCCCGTGGGTGGGCCGACGAGGAGTACATACTCTACCCCGACGGGATCGGCGTACGAAGCGTCTGGCTTTGGTCCGATCGGCCAGGATACTGCGAGCTGGGCGATCTCGCGATCGTGATTCCACCAGGGATGCATCTCGACGACACCCGCCCGGAGGACCTGTGGACGGTCGGCTTTCAGGGGCAAAGCCCCGACGGCTCCAAGCTTGGCCAGGCGCCTGGATCATTCGCCTACTCGTCCGGCTTGGTCTTGGGCGCGCGCCTCGGGGACCGTCCCCGTCCCTTTCTCGCACTGGCGGCCGGATCCCATTTCTTGGCCAATGTCCTCCCGGGGACGGCTGTCTCGGGGAACTGCCTCTTGCCTTCCGACCAGTCTCGAACCCAAAGACCAATCTGGGGCTCCGGAAAGAGCCACATCCTCAGCCAAGGTGACGCGAGCGGCGCCAGGAAACTGACACTCGGCCGTGTCATCGCCGAAATCGACCCGAACCTCCAGCCGAATAGCTGGCAGTTTCTCATCGGGGTGGATACAACTCGAGATGGGAGGCTGGCCAAGCTTGCAGTGAAGAGCTGGCTCGAACCGCCTCCGGTACGTTGCCGAGAGGGCAATCTACAGTTCGTCGGCTACGACCGCGCGGCGAGGGCATACGTCCTTCGTTACACGGGTGGGGCTGCACCTGGAACTCAGGGTGCATCGGTTGTGCTCGAGGCGTCAAAAGGAAGGCCCCTTCTGGGTGCGGTACTTGTGATCCGGGGCTGGAATTCGCCATGCACGGACGTCGAGATCGACGGGACGAGGCAGTCCGGCGCTGTATTCCGTTCCGGGCTCACGCGCGAGGGCGACTGTATCCTCTACCTCCGTGGATTGTTCGACAGGAGGACCAGACTCCGGTTCCGATGATCATCGCCCACACCTGGGACCGGAGTTGCCTCGGCGTTGCTCACTTTTTCCGTGGGCAAGACCTGCGCCGTGGACAACTCGCAGAGGAAGGCTTGGGGAAGACGGGCACGGGCCCGCCTCTCCTCAACAGCCAGGGCGGCGAGGCCCGGGTTCAAAGGAAGTTCAACGGCACGCTAGTGGGGCGCTCGCGGCGGTGAAGCCGCGAGCGGAAACGGGCTGGTGTGTAAGTGGACTTGTCGACGAGGGTAGGAGCTTGAGATGACTTGGCGGGTGAGACAGTTGGCAAGGGCGATGGGCCTTTGCGCCTTGGGCTGGATGATATCGGCTCCCCTGCTCCTCTACGGCGCGGAGACAGGTAAGATCGCGGGACGAGTGCTCGACCGCGAGAAGGGAGAGCCGTTGCCCGGCGCCAACATCGTGGTGACGGCGTACTGGTCCGGCGAGACGGAGCGACCCCTTCAATGGACACTGGGCGCCGCAAGCAATGAGAATGGGGAGTACGTAATTCTCAATGTGCCGCCGGGAATCTACACCCTCGAAGCCTCTTTCATTGGCTATGCCAAGGAGCGTCGACAGAAGGTCCAGGTGATTGTCGATCGGACTACTCGAGTCGACTTTTTCTTGCAGCCTCAAGCTTTAGTCGGCAAAGAGCTAGTCGTCACCGCGTATCGGCCCACCAAGGTGGAGGCGGATCTCACCGCTACGAGGCAGACCTACCAGGTGGAAGAGGTGATGACCATTGCGGGGATGTCAGATATCCGCGACATCCTCGACCTTCAGGCCGATGTGATCGATGACCACTTCCGGGGGGGCCGGACGGGCGAGTCGCTTTACCTCATCAACGGTGCCACCATCGTCAACCCTCTCAACAACGAACGGGCCTTCCAGCCCATCGTGACGGGATTGGAGCAAGTCGAAGTCTACACCTCCGGTTTCAGCGCGGAATACGGTAATGTCCAGTCCGGCGTCGTCAACATGGTCACAAAGGAGGGGAAAGAAGCTTGGGAGACGCGTCTTGAGCTTTCCGCTACCCTCCCCTACTACAAGACGTGGGGAGGAAGTGTCTACTCGCCCCGCAACCTCAAGTGGTTCGCCTCCTTGAACAACCCCGAAGAATGGCTGAAGGAGAACCCAACCAATCCTGGCAAACCTCTCTGGGACGTGGGGTACGGGGTGACGAAATACCTGCCCCCGCGGATTGTGTGGCCGCCGAATCCGCTCAATCATCAGGACTCGCTGCGCATGGCGAACCTTGCCCGCATCTGCTGGCTGCAGTCCGTTCGGGAGGTTGGCCTTGAGTACAAAAACCGCTGGGACTACCGCTTCGATCTCGCTACGGGTGGTCCCCTTTCCAGAAAGGTGAGAATGTTCGTCGCGGCCCGTCATGACCTGGTGCACCCCCTCGTCCCTACTCCCTACCCGGATCTCGACTGGCAAATTATGGCCAACCTCACATATCGCCCGAGCCCCGATCATCGGTTCCGATTTTCCGTCACGTACGATCGTTACTTCGAAAACTACTTGGACGACAACTTTCTCTGGTGGACCTTCGATCGCACGCTGAGCATTCCTAAAAGGCTCACTACGTCCCGACAGTATGGCATCGACTACCAGTACGTCATCGGATCCCGAACCTTCTTGGATCTGAAGCTGAACTTCTTTGGGCATTGCTTCTCACAAGACGTCGAGCTTCTGCAGCCTGGGCAATTGCTCTACGATTACTCAAACAACCGAAACTGGGTGGATTACACCGGTCCTTCCTTCCATCGAGTCGGGCGGGTCCACACTTCATTGAGGGGGGATGAGCGTTCCGATACCTACGCTCTCAACACAAGTCTCACGAGCCAGCTAACGGAGTCCCACCTGCTGAAGGCTGGGCTCCAATTCTCCTACTACGATCTTCGGGTGGGCGAACAGTTCAATTTCACGCAGCAAGGGAGCGACCGACGCCTTGCGTTCAAAGCCTACCCGTACGAGGGTGCACTTTTCGTCCAGGACAAGATGGAATTCGAAGGTCTCATTGCCAATGCGGGTTTGCGCTTGGACTTTTACAATTTCAATACCCAGTACTACTCGGACATCTACTCTCCTTTGAGAAACCCGAACTACGATCCTACCCTACCGTATCGCGAGAGGGGCAAGTATTACGATCCCCAGCTCGCCCGAAAGGAGCGCACGAAGCTGTACTTGCGCCTCCAGCCTCGTGTGGGGATTTCGTTTCCAGTGTCTGAGAACGCGGTATTTCATCTCAACTACGGCACGTTCACGCAGAGGCCCGACTTCAATCAGATCTATTACTACCGCATCACTCAATTCAATGAGATCGAACTTCTCGGGAACCCACGGTTACGGCCGGAGAATACGAAGGCATACGACGTGGGCCTCGTACACAGCATGCCATTCGGATTCTACCTCGACGTAAGCGCCTACTACAAAGACGTGACCGATCTGGTGGAAACGGCCTACTACTACGACGAGCAACAGACCGTTTACCAAACCTACATTAACCGCGACTACGCCGACATCAAAGGCTTCCACGTGAGCCTTGAGAAGCGGACGGGGATCTTGCGCGGATCCCTCCGCTACAACTACGAGTCTGCCAAGGGCAAGAGCAGCAATGCTTTGGACGCGCCCGTAGCCTATTTCGAGAAACCGCCCGAAGGGCAAGAGCGGGTCGTTCTCCCAAGCCCGGAGGACATCTACCTCGACTACGACCGAACCCACAAGGCCGTAGCCGACATCCGGCTGTTAACCCCAAGCCGATTTGGGCCCAGCCTTCTTGGCCGCAAACCGCTCAGCAATCTCGCGGCGAGCCTGACCCTTCGCTACCTGACGGGAAGGCCCTACACTTGGGACGAGAAAGGACTTGGACTCCGCTTCAACAAGCGCACTCCTGAAGAGCTCGAGAGCCGAGCCCGGATCGAAAAGCGGCTGCGGGTACGCAACTCTGGCGTCACCTTATACCTTGAGGTTTTCAACCTTTTCAACAAGCGCCTGTACCACTACTACCGCACTTTTCGCGATGAATACAATGTGGTGGTGTGGGAGAAAGACCGCAAGAATCTGTTCAACTACAGGGGGGTCGAGAATTCCCCTTATGTGACCAACCAAGAATTCTTCTTGTTGCGGAATGAACCGCGACACTACCGCGTAGGCGTGATTTTCAACCTATGAGAAAGCAGGCGAAGAGAATCGGGTGAAGACAATGGTGCATGGTCGAGCAAGCTTCTCCCTCACATTCACTCTATCACTCGGCTTGGCCCTGCCGACCCTCCTGATGGGCCAAATCCGGGAGTATCGCATCCACGACCGCGGCATGCTCCACGAGACCGTGTACAACACCGGGGAGATTGGCCGCGGCTGGATGACGGGCGAGGCCGGTAACAAGACCAACGTCCCACTGATGGAGTGGCCTTCCCGCTCGCGCACTGTGGTGGAAGGGATCGAGTACAGCGGTCAGCACAATATCCTAGGGGCAGGCATGTACATGGCGGCCAACCCCCTGGGGAAACCGGGAAAATCGAATCGAATTTATTCCTTCTGCGGTGGAGTCGGAGCGAGTACACCGGAGGTGGTGTTCGGCCGCTGGAGCTTCCCTTTGGAAATGAGAGAAATCGAGAATTTTCCTCTGTTGCCCAATGGAGACCTGAATCCGGACTACAATCCCGACGAAGCGGAGGAGATCATCATCGCCAAGTGGGCGACGAACCTGGGCGTGACTGTCACCCGCGTCTCCCGGGCCTGGAGCTATCCCGATTACGACGACTTCATCATCTACGAGTACACGCTGGAGTACACCGGGGATACGGATGGGAATCCAGAGACGATCGAGCGGGATACGCCGCTCATGGACTTCATGGTGCTCTTCATCTACGGTTTCGCCCCTTCAATGTACGGCTACCAGCGTCACTACGGTACTTGGAAGTACGAGGGGGGCATCTACCGAGGGGATCAAAATGGGTGGTGGGACGCCGACTATTGGCTGGCTTTCAACCTCGACATGAGGACGGCCCTCGATCCCAACCTGGCCGGGAAACCTGAACCCAACAAGGAACTCTTCCGGCGTTTCGCCCAAACCGGGGAAAATGGGGGCGGGCTGTGCAGCCCCCAGGCGCCCGGGTTCTGCATCCTCTTCTACGATACCACCCATCTTGCCATCGTCGACCCGTACGACCCCGCGCGCAATGAGTCAGAAGCGGTAGCCATCCTCGGTACCTACCAGGGGCAGTATTACGAGCTGGATGAGCACTTCCACATCAAGCAACCCTGGTCCAACAAGGTCAGCACTGGAAACACCAATTCGCAAAAGATGGCGGACCAATCCATCAACCCAGACAACCGGTGGAGCGGCACCTACAAGCCGGAAAGCACGACGTGGCCCAATCCGCCCTCAGAGAGATGGATTGGGCGGGCGGCCTACAATTACCGTCAGAGCAACGACGCGGGCCAAAAGCACATCGTCTTCGGGCCTTACACCCTGCACCTCGGAGACAAGCTGGAGTTCTCCTTGGCTGAGGTCGTGGGTTATGGCGGCCAACCCGGCAAGTTGGCGGAAGGGGGACAGACGGAAACCCAGTGGGCCCGAATTCCGAGCTGGAACCGGAAGATCGTCCTGGGAGGCGAAGTGATGACGGAGCACTATCTGGACGACTACGGATACCCTGACTACGTGAACTCGAAGGTCATCACCGTCCAGGATGTGGCGCACAAGGCGTTCGAGGCTTATCTCGGCCGAGAGCCCCAAGTTCCCGTGTGGCCTGAGGACAATCCGAAAGATGGGGTTTATGCGATTCCTGTGCCTCCCCCAGCCCCCGTGATCACGGTGGAGAACACCGCGGATGGATCCGTCCGGATTACCTGGAAGCGAGCCGTCGAGGATTTCCGCCACCCGCGCCTCACCGGCCCGGTTGCCAAGTTCGAAGTCTACCGGAGCTCCTCTCCGATGGGACCCTGGAGACTACTGGGCGAACTTCGCGTCGGAGAGGTGAACAGCAGCAACTATTACGAGTTTCTCGACCGCGACCCGGAATACAAGATCGGCGAGAAACGCTACTACTCCGTTCTTTCCGTAGATGACAAGGGAAACCGGAGCGGACGCACGAACATCACCGCCCATGTCAAGAATATCGGATCGGTTGACAAGTTAGGTAGTGTCCATGTGGTCCCGAATCCGTTCTACGTTCGTTCCGGGTTCCAAGGGTCTGGAAATGTGGAAAAGAAGATCGGCTTCTACGGGTTGCCCAAGCGGTGCACGATCCGCATTTACTCGTACGCTGGGCAACTGGTACAGACCATTGAGCACGACGATCCCGTCTACTCCACCGAGTGGTTTCAGGTAACGCGCAGTGGTCAGGACATCGCTTCGGGCGTCTACTTCTACGTTGTAACGACTCCCGAGGGGGAAGAAACGACGGGGAAGTTCATCGTGATCAAGTGAGCTTTTGGCCGAGGTGAACCGATGAAGAATCGCGTGCGATGGATCGCACTGTTCCTCATGCTTTCCTGCGCTCGGGAACTCGAGGGCTTTGAGAAGGTCGCCACCACCTCCTTCCAGTTCCTCAAGGTGATGACCGATGCTCGCTCCACCTCCATGGGGGAAGCCTACTGCTCCGTCGCCAGAGGGGCCGAGAGCGTTTTCTGGAACCCCGCGGCTCTGGCCCGCTTCGGCGGGACCGACTTGAGCATATCCTACGTGGACTGGCTCCTGGACACTCGTCAGGCATCCATCGGGTTTGCGCACGACCTGGGAAACTGGGGCGCCCTAGGGTTCCAAGCTATCATGGTGGACATCGGAGAGATTGAGGTCACCAGGGTCGACGCTCTCGGTTTCATCGGCGACACCTACAATCCGGGGCTCACGGGCGAAACCATCCATCCCTCGGCCTTCGTGCTGGGGGGATCCTACGCGCGCGCGCTCACGGACAAGTTCACCTTCGGTCTCACGGCCAAGGTGGTTCACGAAAACCTCGAGCTCGAATCGAAAACGGCCCTCGCCTTCGACGGCGGACTCACCTTCGATACCGGCTACCGTTCTCTTAAGCTCGCGGCCGTGATCCGTCACTTCGGGAGAGAGATCAAGTATGTGGACAAGAGCTACCCCATGCCGCAAACGTTCACGTTGGGGATCTCGGGCAACCTCCTTTCCCCGTCCCAGTTCTTGCTTTTCCCCTCGGAGGACCACCGCCTGCTATTATCGTATGACTTGTCTCATCCCCGGGATTACGATCAGCAGCATCACTTAGGCGCTGAATACTCCTTCCGGGAAGTAATCTTCTTGCGGGCTGGCTACAAGTTCAACTACGATGAAGAAGGCCTGACGCTCGGATTTGGCCTCAAAGCTGGACGGCTTCGGTTCGACTACTCGTACGCGCAATTCGGTGAATACTTTCACTCGGTCCATCGATTCAGCATCGGCTTCCAGGCCCGCTGATGGTGCAACGCGACGCAAAAGGGTGACGGCACAATGAGACGCATGGGAAGGGCTTTTTTGGTGGGGCTGATCGCGACGTTCTCCGGCGCAGTGTGGGCCCAGCATCGAGGCGACCAGCTTTCGTTCCAAGGATTTGCTGGGCACAATGAGCTCTACGCCCGGGGCCTCGCTGTCGGAGGAGCCTTCACGGCGGCCCAAGGTGACATCGGCTGCCTGTTCTACAACGCGGCAGGACTGGCTTCCCTCCAGCAAATCCAGGTCAGCACCACCGCGGAGTTTTACAGCAAGAGCTGGTGGGAAAACCAGGTTTACCGTCCAAATCGGATGTTCATCACGCTGCCCCTGTACCTGGAGGGGCTGTACATCCCCGACCCGGCCAACAACGGTCGCTGGGACTATGAGATCTGGATCGAGCAACGCGATTCTGCCTACGTGGTGAGCGAGCCCGAGCTGGGCTTGGACCCCTTCAGCGAAAAAGCAGCCGACTGGAAGCGGACCGCGGACGGCCAAACGCTAAACCAATTGGCTAGCGCCATTCCGCTATCCCTTGGCGGCAAACGGTTTGTTGCCGCAGCCTCCTACGGGATCGGGAATACCTTGCTGGATTACGACCGCAATGACACCTACCTGGACCCTCACATCGGCTACGACGCCTACGGCGTTGCTAAGCGTGTTTCAACCGACACCTTGCGCGTGAACTGGTTCCAGTATGCGCGCCAACGCGAGGGGAAGCTGAAAGAAGCCCGCGTGGCTATCGCTTCCGAGCTCACTACGTGGCTCCACCTCGGCCTATCCGCAACGCGGCTATGGGGCGATACGAACGATCGGCAAAGCCTGAACAAGGTTGGGTGGTTCGACCTCGCCAAGGACAACCGCATGCGATTCTCTTACGACACCTTGCGGGTCGGTGTGTCCGGAAAGTCCAGCTTCTCTGCCGCGACGCTCGCGGTCGGAGCTTTGCTCCGGACCTCGCGCCTGCGCATGGGGACTGTGCTCACCCTGCCCTACACAGCCAAGAGGAGCTGGAATTATGCTCTGGACTCCATTAGCGTCCTTGCCTCTGCGCGCCACAACCTGACCGGGGAGCAGGAGCTCCGGGTGCCAGCGTCCTTCTCCTTCGGGTTCGCACTTCTGCCGTTGGATCCTCTGGAACTGACATTTGATTATCGAAAGGTCCCGTATAGCAAGGGCCGCTTCTCCCCAGCGCTCCAAGACACCGTTCATCCCTCGTGGGTAGACCAAGAAGACTTGGCCTTTGGAGCTGCCTATTCTCCTTTCGACTGGCTCTCCTTGCTCGCGGGATACAGAAGACTGGGGCAGGTCTTCGTGCCAGATGGCAATGCGTTTCCGGACAAAGGCCCAGCGGCTGAAGCCTTCACGGCCGGTCTGAGGATCCGTCTCCGGATCGGCATCTTCGATGTCGCTTGGGAGACGCGACGTCTTCGCTACTATGACTCCTACTACAGCAATACCAATTACGCCGTGGAGAGGCTTAAGCACGTCGTAGTCACGTGGACCCTCGGGCTTTGAGGCAACGAATGCATTTCAAGGAGGGAGCGATGCGGAGGAAGGCTTTGATCCTGGCTCTTGCGGGGTTTGCTCTCGGCGCGGGGACCATCTACGCGGGAGGGAGCATCCGCGTGGATGATCCCAGGCTCATGAAGGAAGCCATTGACTTTTGTAACATGCAGGCACAATACGACACCATCATCCTTACGGTGCCGGGCGGGGTCTACACCACCCACGATACAATGTTCTATGAAGTCAAGCGGCCCCTGACGATCAAGGCTCTCCCGGGCTTGCCCCAAATGCCGATCATCACCCACAGCGACGACAGGTCCGCCGTCCTCGAAATGTTCCGCATCTACGACAGCCTGACCTTGGAAGGCGTCATCCTTGACGGTGGTGGCCCCTGGACGCACGGACTCAAATACGCCATCCGGGTTGGGAACAGTCCGGATGGCCGCATCCTGGCAAAGAAGGGGCTACGCCTCGTGGTGCGCAACTGCGTTTTCCGGAACTTCGCGGAGAATAAGGATCCCCTCGCGGAGGGCCACGCCATCTACTTCCTGGCCAACATCAATACAGTCGGGAAGGTGCAGGTCGAAAACTGCTTCTTCGAGAACATCAGCGACGAAGCGATCCGAATGACGGAGACTGAGAAGTATGCTACTCCCCGCTGCCTTGATACCCTAATCGTTCGCAACTGCACTTTCGTAAACATCGGTTCGGAATGCATCCGATTCTACGCCGACATGGATGATAACACTCCCGATGCCTATATCCTTATCGAGCACCTAACCGTGAACAACTCGGCCACCAGAGTCGCCTATATCAAGAACAATTGGAACACCATCATGCAAGACCTTATCATTACCAACAGCTACCTGAGCCGGCGTCGCCCTGACCGGAACAACTTCATCATCCAGATTCAGAAACCGGGATCCGTCCTGCGGCATGTGGACACTCTGAACATCGTCTTTGACAACCCCTCCTCTCAAACCCTCGACGGCAGCAAAGGGGCCACGGTAGACACGGAGACCATCTGGGGGTTTGACCCCCGCTATGCCGACCCGGCTAACAACGACTTCACCTTGCTCCCTGAATCACATGCCTACTACGCCGCCCACGACACCACGGCCCTGGGAGACCTGCGGTGGGCCACTCGTGTCCCGAGCGTGGTGCCGTTCTTCTACCAGGTCGTGGGAAAAGGACGTGTCCAGCTGGATCCACCTCTCCATGGCCGGAGCTATGATCCCGGCACCGTGGTGACACTCAAAGCCCTGAGCGACTCGGGCTGGCGCTTCGTCGGCTGGAGCGGGAGCATCTCGGGAACGGATACGGTCATGGTCATCACCGTCACCGAACCCACCTCGGTGGTAGCCACATTCGAGCAGGTCAGCAAGGTCGATCACGTGGCAAAGAGCGTCCCCACTGCGTACCGTCTGGAGCAAAACTACCCGAATCCGTTCAATCCCACGACCACCATCTCGTTTTCGCTCCCCAAGCCGGAAAAGGTATACCTCCGTGTGTACGACCTTCGCGGGAAGGAGGTAGCCACGCTCATGCAATGGGGCCTCGAAGCGGGCGAACATAGGGTTACCTTCGACGCGTCACGGCTTCCGGCGGGAGTCTACGTCTATGAACTCAGGGCGGGCAACTTCATCGATCGGAAGAAGATGGTACTGGTGAAATGAAAGCCTCGTCCGGACGACACGCTTCCGTCCGGAGAAAAGGCGAGCACAGGAGTGCCGAAACGTCTCGGCCATGTGAACATTGTCGAACGACCAAGAATCGGAGGGCAAAATGAAGCCGAGGACATGGTTCGCCGCGTTTGTGGTAGCTTGGCTGTTCGGGCCGTTTCTCGCAGCCGCCCAGACCGTCCACCTGGTGGAGGCAGGGGATGGCACCTTGCGGACGGCGATTGAGGCCGCCGCGGATGGCGACACGCTCGAGCTCATCACTGACGGCGGGCTGTACACCGAATCCTCGACCGATCACCTGACGATCGACAAGAAGCTCGTGATCCGCGCCCGTCCCTCCCTCGCCCGAAAGCCGATCCTGCGGATCACCAAGAGCGACGCCTCCAGCGCCCGCCTCTTCGAACTTGCCAAAGGCGGAAACCTGACCCTCATCGGCCTTGACCTCGATGGCCGCCTCACCGACGGCGGAAGTCCCTTCGCCAAGAACATCATCCGCACCCCCTACGGCCTCACCCAGCTGGACTCCACCTTCCACTGCAACCTCAAACTCTACGACTGCATCCTCCACTACACCAAAGAAGCCCTCATCAAAGGCTACTCCAAAGTCTTCCTCGACACCCTCATCGTCCACAACTGCATCCTCGACGAGGCCACGTACGAGGCCATCGTCCTGCGCGAATCCACCACCGCCGGTGGTCCCATCGTCCAGTACGTCGACATTGAAAATTGCACCTTCACCAAGATCGGCCGCGAAGCCCTCTACATCGAGTTCAGCAACCCCGTGGTCCGCATCAACCACTGCACCTTCGACTCCATCGGCTACCGCGAAAACAAGCGGATCCTCTACCCCGTCAACGTCACCAATGTCCAGATCAAAAACTCCATTTTCACCAACCAGCTCGGCACCGCCGGCCAGTCCATGAAGCTGTACGGCAACTCCACCATCAGCTACTGCGACACCTTCAACGTCTTCCCCATCGCCCTCGTCGATAACGCCACCAAAGGACCCGGCATGCTCGGCGTCGACCCCATGTACCTGGATCCGGCCCACAAGGACTACACGCTCGCACCCGAGTCGCCGGTACGAGGGGCGGCCGATGATGGCCTAGCCATGGGGGATCTCCGCTGGGCGGCTGCCCCAACTAAGGTACGGCTGCATGTGGAGGTCCGCGGGCGCGGAGCGGTCAACGTTGACCCGCCCGGCTATACCTACGATCCAGGGACGGTCGTGACCTTGACGGCCGTACCCGACTCGGGCTGGGTGCTGGATCGCTGGATCGGGAACGTCCAGCCGGGCTTTCCTCCCAACGCCAACCCCGTCACGATCACCATGAATCAGGACGAGACGGTGATCGCCGTGTTCCGGAGCGCGGCGCCTCAAGTCCGCCTGACGATCCAATCCCTCGGCCGCGGGCACGTGGAGGTTCAGCCGCCGCCTTCCGAGACCGGCACGTATGACCAGGGGACGGTGGTCAGCCTAACGGCCGTCCCTGACACGGCGACCTGGCGATTTGTGGAGTGGCAGGGTGACATCCATGGCGTAGCCAACCCGATCAGCTTCGCGCTCGATTCCAATATGACGGTCATCGCCGTTTTCTCCAGCGTGGTCAGGCAATTCACCCTGAGCGTCCAGACGGTCGGGATGGGGACCGTCACCGTGACACCTCCCCCCTTGCTCGGCGCTTACGACAGCAGCCAGGTGGTGGTTCTCGAGGCGCATGCCGCCCTCGGCTGGCAATTCTCCGGCTGGACCGGCGATCTGACCGGCACCCAAAACCCGGACACGCTGGTTATGGATTCGAACAAGAGCGTCACCGCAATTTTCACAGAGATCCTGCTTGGGACGCGCCGTTTGGAGGTGGACACTACCTGGGACCTGCGCGACGCAGTGGAGTTCGCAAACAACAATAGCACAGTGGACACGCTCGTACTTACCGTGCCGGGCGGGGTCTACACTTCCCGGAGCACGGAGAACGTGGACGTGCGGGCGCCATTGGTCATCATGGCCAAGCCCGGGCTCGAACCCAAGCCCATCGTTACGAACAGTGACCCCGAGGGGCTGAATCTCGATATTTTCCGCGTGTTCGATGATTTCACGCTGATCGGCGTCATCGTGGACGGTGGGCATCCACTCAGCCACGGGATGAAATACGGAATCCGCTTGCGCCACTACGAGGGCGGGGACTCGGTCAAGCCCGGGGTCAACATCACGGTCCGGGACTGCGAATTCCGGAACCTGTACGAGCTGAAAGACCCCAATGCGGACGGCCACGCCTTCAGGATCGACGTGGGGGTGCGGGCCGGAACCGTACGTTTCGAGAACTGCACATTCCGGAACATCGGCTACGAGGCGATTCGCATTTCTGACACCGAAAAGTGGGCCACCGACCGCGCGCTGGACACGCTGATCGTCCGGAACTGCACCTTCGTCAACATCGATGCGGAAGCGATCCGCTACTATTCGGACCTCAATCCCGCTACACCTGACCCGCCGGTGATTCTGGAGCATCTGACTTTCTACAACACAGCCACCAGGGTGATCTACCTCAAGAATAGCAGCGGGGCCATAGTTCGCGATCTGATCATTGCCAAGAGCCGCACTTCGGGCCATGGCAGAGACGACGACCTCATCGAGGCCCAGGGCGCAGGGACGGTGGTTTCCCACATCGATACCTTCCGCGTGAAGCCAGTTCCCATTGAAGCGCCAAAAGGTGGCTATGTGGACACGACCACCATCTGGGGCTTCGACCCAATGTTCGCTGACCCGGAGCACGACGACTTCACCTTGCTTTCGGGCTCGCCCCTCTACGGCCTCGCGCACGATGGCACCGCTTTGGGTGATCTTCGCTGGGCTACAAATCCGCCGCCGACGGCAGTAGAGACAACGCGGAAGACTCTGCCCTCGGACTACGCCCTGTGGCAAAACTATCCCAATCCTTTCAACCCGACGACAACGATCCGGTTTGCACTTCCCAAAGCCGGCCACACCAGCCTGAGGTTGTATGACATCTCAGGGCATGAGGTGGCAACCCTGCTAGACCGCGAGCTGGACGCCGGTTATCACTGCGTGACCCTCAACGCAAGTGAGCTCGCCTCTGGCGTCTACATCTACGTCCTGAGGTCAGAGGGCTTCCAGGCCGCGCGGAAGCTGGTGATCGTGAAATAAACCGCTGGAATTCTCGACCCATATATCTCGGCATCGCAAAGTCAGGGGCCACCCCTGCGCGGGAGGGGTGGCCCCTTGTCTCGAGAGACCCGAGAGATCAAGGCGGAACGGAAAACACTCCTCACCGAGGCAGTAGTCATGGAAACCCGCCGGCGGACAAGCAATGGAGGTGGGAGCGCGAACTGGCCTCCCAAACTCGAGCGTTTGATTCACCTCTTGCTGGAAACGGAACGCCCCAAAGCCGGAGCTGGCAAGCGTAGCATGCCACTGGATGGACCTTACCGAGGACGGATATCTGCCAAGTTCTCGCCTCATCTCAAGCTCTTGAAGAAGCCAGAGTCAGTCGTCCCCCTGCTGTTATCGAGCGCACTACTGACCACGCCCGGGATGCCGAAGAACTACCTCGTGAGAACGGTGGGGGAGTTCAATGATGCCGTGAGACGGGTGGTGCCTGGCGACACCGTTACCCTCGCAAACGGCATTTGGAAGGGTGTTGCCCTGGTTTTCTCCGCAACCGGCTCAGAGGGAGATTCCATCGCGCTTCGAGCCGAGAGCTCCGGGCAAGTGTTCTTGACCGGGGCCTCCACACTTCGGATTGCTGGGGAATACCTCGTCGTGGATGGTCTGCGATTCGTCGGCGGCTATGCTCAGTCCGGGGCCGTGGTCGAGTTTCGGTACGGGAGTCGCCAAGCCCGGCACTGTCGGCTCACCAATTGCTCCTTCGTCGATTACAATCCGGTGAGGAAAACACTCGACTACAAATGGGTGTCCCTATATGGTGCCTATAACCGCGTCGACCATTGCTATTTTGAGGGCAAGGAGAATATCGGCACCACGCTGGTAGTTTGGCTATCATCACAGCCCAATTATCACCGCATTGACCACAACTACTTCGCTCGCCGTCCTGAACTGGGTACGAATGGAGGGGAAACAATCCGAGTGGGAACCAGCGATTGGGCCACGTACGACTCATTCACGCTCGTTGAGTACAACTACTTCGAACACTGCAATGGGGAATCGGAGATTATTTCCAGCAAGAGCTGCGGCAATACGTACAGATACAATACGTTCTATGAGTGCGAAGGCGCCCTCACCCTACGACACGGAAACCGGAACCTCGTGGAAGGCAACTTCTTCATCGGCAACCGAAATCCTCGTGCAGGTGGCGTACGAATCACCGGCGAAGACCATCTGGTCATCAACAACTATTTCTGCGGGCTTTGGGGTACGGATTACCGGGCCGCGCTCAACCTGATGAACGGAATCCCGAATTCGAGACCGGAGGAGTACTTCCAGGTGAAGAGGGCGTTGATCGCCTTTAATACCTTCGTGGATTGCCGCACCAGTATCCTTCTCGGATTTGCAGACGATCCAAGACAAACGCTAAGTCCCGAGGACTGTGTCTTCGCCAACAACGTCGTTCACACCGCCTACACTGTCATACGGGTGGATCATGAGCCAGTGCGGACCCGCTGGGAGGGCAATATCTTTTTCGGTGCAAAGCTCGGGATCGAAGGCGCCGAGGGGATTCTCTTCGCGGACCCGCAGCTTCAACTCATGCCGGACGGACTCTGGCGGCCTTGTGAGAATAGCCCGGTCATCGACACTGCGGTGGGCCATTATCCGCTCGTGTCCGAAGACATGGACGGTCAGACCCGTTCCGAGCCCAAAGACATTGGTGCCGACGAGGTATCGACCGAGCCTGTAATTCGGCGCCCCCTGACTCCCGACGACGTGGGCCCGGACTGGATGCACTCTCCCCACCCCATCTTCTTGGGGGTACAAGCGGTGGGACAAGGCTACGTGCAACTAGATCCGGAGGGCCAGGTGTACGAGCCAGGCACGCTCGTACGAGTTCGTGCGATACCCTCTGCCGGCTGGCACTTCTCCCGTTGGGAAGGGGACCTCGCGGGCACAGACCCAGCGACGCAGATTCTCGCCGACCGCGACGGAATGATACGAGCGGTGTTCGAAAAGAACTCGCCGACAGTCTATGCCTTGCGCGTCTTCGTCTTCTCTTCCGGAGGGTACGTGCAGTTAGATCCGCCAGGGGGAAGCTATCCCGAGAGCACGGTGGTAGTGCTCACTGCGATTGCCAATCCCGGATGGCGCTTCCTCGGTTGGGGCGGTGACCTCCAAGGCAATGAAAACCCGGCGCTCTTGCTGATGGATTCGGACAAGACCGTGATGGCGCAATTCGAACCGGTGTCGGCTGTAATGGCGGGTCCGCTCGCTCCATCGGTTTTCGCTGCCGGTCCGAGTTACCCAAATCCTTGCAATGGCAGCGCATTCATCCCCGTCTCCCTGCCTCTAGGGGGTGCTGTCGAGCTGGCCATCCTCGATCTCCGGGGCAGAGCGGTGTTTAAAAAATCGTGGTCCTGGCTACCGAGCGGCGATCATGTCTTGCAGGTCGCAGCAGAGGAGTTACCATCGGGTTCCTACGTATACCGGGTGAAAAGCGGGATGTCCTATGCCACGGGAAGCATGGTCATTGTGCGGTAGGATGCTCGGGCGCAGCAGGAATCTGCTTAGCCAGGCGCTTGTGCCGCGCCTCGGCAGAACGCTACCTCACCCCCACGTCGTACCCGGAAGTCGCAACGTCTCCCGCTCGGGGCAGCGGCGTGCGAACATCGTCCGCGCTCAGGGCGACGGGCGTAGCGTTCGAAGCGACTGGGTCCGATTCGCATCCGCCCTCTTGTTCCTGTTACCCCCGCTGCTCTTCTCGGCGCCATCCCGCATCGCTGCCCAATACCCGGGGCTGCATGAGCAGGACGGTAGGCCTCACTTGCTCCCTACGCCCAACGGGGTAACAGGTCGATGTCTGAACGTGATCGACTTTGGAGCCGACCCGGCGGACAGTGAGCACGATGATCTCCCGGCGATCCGGACTGCGCTGGAACTCGCCAGGGACGGTGACGAAGTGTACCTACCATCTGGCATCTACAACCTTCGGTCTACGGCTCCTGGCGATTCCCGGACCCACCTGGTCCTGAAGACAGGCGTCAATCTGCGCGGCGAGAACAGAGACTCCACGATTCTGAAGTCCAACTTCTCCGATGCGACGATCGAGAGACTCCTCAGACTTCGCGGCATCAGCCGGGTCGTGATCTCCGACCTCACCCTGACGTCGGACTTCAAAGGTTCGTACTCCCGGGACACGGAGAGGAACAACCCGCAAGCGGCTGGTCCGAGGTACTTGATCTGCATTGAAGACGCCGGGGGAATGCCATGCTCCAACATCCTCGTGGAGCGAGTGAAATTCGAGAACTTTCGGGCACATGGGGTCCGCCTCCAGAACAGCTACGATGTCGTGGTACGTGACTGCTTCTTTCACAAGGCGACAGACGTCGGACCTGGAGGCGCTGGCTACGGGGTCTGCATTTTGGGCAATGGATTGCCCGACAATAATTCCAGATTCAATCTGGTGGAAGGCTGCCGGTTCGTGGGCCCATATTTGCGTCACGGGGTGGTTCTCCAATATGCCACGCACAACAATCTGGTCAGAAAGAACCGCTTCGACGCCGTTCTTTTGGACGCCATCGACCTTCATGGCGAAGACGAGTACCTCAACGAGATCACGGAAAACGAGGTCTACGACGTGACCACGGCAGCCGGAGTGGGAGTAGGAAATACGGGCTCGACCCATGACGCGTCCGGCCCCTACAATTACATCCACCACAACCTCATGGTGAACTGCAGGGAAGGCGTCAAGGTCTACCTTGGTTCTCCCGACACTCGAATCGAGTGCAATGAGGTCACGGGGAGCCGCGTGACCAGCGGAAAGGGGCTCTACCTGCTCAATGCCCCCCGAACCCTTGTCAAGGGGAATTGGATTCACGACAATCCCGGCTACGGCTTCGCGGGAATTCTCCTCGCCCATGACCCGGGCACCGAAGGCCGAGGGGTGGGCGATCCTGTCGATATCCGGCTCGTGGAAAACCGCGTCCACGGCAATGCCTACGGAATACGAATCCTCGCCGGGACCGGGATAGTCCTCGAGAATAACGAAGTTTTCGGCAACGGAGTGGATTTCTGGAGCGCGGTTCCTGTCTTCCACCACAAGCGCGTTGAGGTCCTCGTGGAGGGTCAGGGTTCCGTCGAACTGTCGCCACCGGGCGGCAGTTATCCCATCGGTTCGGTCGTTCGACTCCTCGCTCTGAGGATGCCGAACTGGAGATTCGATCACTGGGAAGGCGACCTGGCAGGGTCGGCGAATCCCGATAGTCTCGTCGTAAACGACAACAAGCGTGTGGTCGCCGTGTTCCTGCCGGATCCCTCCCTCGACGAGGTCGGCCTCAGGGTTCAGATCGTGGGTCGAGGACGAATCGAGCTCCAGCCACCCGGAGGCATCTATCCCCGAGGTACCCGCCTCGTCGTGTGGGCAAGGCCGGATCCCGGCTGGCGCTTCGTCCGCTGGGAGGGGGCGCTGTCTGGGGCAAATGCGATCGACTCGCTGACCCTGGCGCAGGACACCCTCCTCATCGCCCGCTTCGAAATGCTCCCGCAGGTACAGCTGGCCCTCTGGGTGAATGGCGGTGGACGGGTGCAACTTGACCCGCCGGGAGGGACCTACGCCCTCGGGGACACGGTCGCGTTAACCGCCATCCCCGATAGTGGATGGCGATTTGTCGGCTGGGCTGGCGATCTTTCCGGCACCGCCAACCCCGCCTACCTCGTCATGGACGGGAACAAGGTGGTGCTGGCGGAATTCCAACGCGTGCTGGGCGTAACTCGACCCTCTGAACTGCCGGTCGAGTTCTGCCTGCTTGGCAACTACCCCAATCCGTTCAATAACCGTACGGTGATTCGGCTCGCCGTTCCACAACCCGCGCACGTTCGCGTCACCCTTTACGACGCCCACGGGCGACGGGTACGGCAATTGGACGCCGGGACGCTCCAACCCGGCATCCACGAGCTTCAGCTGGACGGCAGCGGGCTCGCCTCGGGGGTGTACACCTGCGTGGCCGAGGCAGGGGGCTGGAGGTCTGCCCGCCGCCTGCTGCTACTCCGCTGAACGCCGCCTTGCCGCTCATCTCGGCTCCGGGGTAGCCCCGGTCGACGAAACCAAGCTTGCCGCGGGAGAGGCAGGTTCCGAACCCGCTACGAGCTCCCGAAGCCGCTCCTCGCACATTCGGACCGCCGCAGGCACTCCGAGCACTTGGTAGCAGGCTCCTAGCAGCTCAAAGGCCAAAGGCTCCTGCGGGCAATGGAGGGCAAATCGTTCCGCCAACGTGAGCGCGCGATCGGGTCGGCGTCGCTCCAGCCAGCCCTTTACACCCGCTTCCACGGCTTCTGGCAGGCGAGGGTCGACCGCTCCACATGCTACGGCCATCATGAAGCGGAAAGGCTCCGGAAGGAACTTACCTGCTTCCCAAAGGGATCGCGTACTGAGCTCCGAGGAAGCGGCCAGTGCCCGCCAAGCGGTCGCTTCCTGCCTTAGCCTATGCATATCCCCCAGCAGCAGGCTTGCTGCAATTCGTGCCGGTCCAACCGCGGGGTGGCCCAAATGGATGATCTCCTGGAAGCGCTCGAGCTCGAAGAGCAACTCCGCAACGTCGGTGGCAAGGGTCTCCGAGCTTGGGTTCCGCTGAAGCCCTTGTGCAAGAACGCGGTAGGCAGCTTCCGTTCCCTCGAGATGCCGCTTGACCCTGGCCAATGCACGCCAAGCCTTCACGTACGTCGGATCGCGCTCGACCGCGATCTCAAATGCCCGAAGCGCCAAGCGCGGTTTTCCGCCGCCAACTAGGTTGCTCCCGACCTCGAATAGAGTCTCGCAGTTTGCGTCCCCCGACTCCAATAGACGCAGGAACCATCGCTCCCAGACCTCTCCCTGCAGCTCGTTCAGGATCCGGGAGGCCCGCTTGACGGCAAAATCGTATCGCCACGTAGCCCTCTGGGCTTTGAGATATGCCTTGAAAGCTCGCTTGAAGTCGTTTAGCCCTTCGTAGGCTATTCCTCGCTCATTCTCGATCGCATACGCCAGTGCCTGCACGTCCATGGGATGGGAAGTGGGATGGACGGATTCGGCTCTCAGTCCTCGGAGCGATTCGAGAGCCCTCCCATGATCTCCTTTGGCATTGTACACCTGGGCAAGGGAAACCAAAGTCAGCTGACTGTGGGGGTCAAGCTCCTGTGCGCGACGGAGGGCTTCTTCGGCGCGGTCCAGGTTGCCCATGGACAAATAGGTGCGTCCAAGGTAAAGCCATGCACTTGCGTACGCCAGGGGATATTCCTTTTCGAAGCGATGGTCCTCCACTATCCTTTGGTATTCCGCAACTGCCTCCGGAAACCTACCTAAGGCGTGGTACAAGAAGGCAGCGTGATAGCGGCTCAGCGTGTCCTCCGGATGCTGTTCCAGGTGACGAACGAGCATCCGCAGGTACTTCTCCTTCTTGGCAAGCACCACTTCTTTCGTTTCGTAGCCGGCATGTACGATGGTCACGTTCGCGGTCTTGACTTGCAGGCCGAGCTGGGAGACAGCCGGGGAAATCTGCTCGTGTACCGGAAAGCGGAATCTGAGCTTCGGGTGCCTCGGAAACATCCGCGTTTGCCAACAAGACTCGAAGACAGCTCCCTCATTCTTGAGAAGGAACATGAAGGCACGATCGAGGGGCTGGTACTTGAGTTCCTGGAGCTTCGGCCACTCGGTCGGGGGCACGTAATCGTCCGCATCCAGCCACATCACCCAATCGCTCGTGGCCAGATCGAGGGAGGCATTACGGGCCGCCGCGAAATCATCACACCACGCGAAGTGCCCCAGCTTGGCTCCGAATCGCTTGGCGATCTCTACCGTCTCATCGCGTGAGCCCGTGTCGACCACCACGATCTCGTCGGCAAAGTGGGTGGCGGACTCCAGAGCTCTCGGCAAGGTCCTGGCCGCATCGCGGACGATCATGCACACGGAGAGAGTGCGTTCCTTCCGGAGCTTCCGCTCCACACGCGCGAGGTTCTGTTTCGGCCTCGGGGCAATGGGGTCTTGGCTTGCAGCTTCTCGGTAGCAGTGGGCAGCCTCCTCGTACCGCCCCAAGCTTTCGTACGCCGCACCCAGGTTGTTCAACAGCGCCGGCGAGACGCCGACCTCGTGCATGCACTGGCGGTAGGTCGCAATGGCATCCTCGTATTGGCCCAGGCTCTTGAGCGCGTCGCCCTTCAACATCCAAAGACTGGCAAGCAACCGCTTCCTATCCGCCCTTTCCCCGCCCTGCCGGAGCCGTTGGAGAGCCCGATCACACACCTGGACAGCTTCCTCATTCCGCCCCTGCCGGAAGCGCTGCCTCGCCATCTCCAGCAGGGAGTACACGTCGTCAGATTGGGGCACGACCTCTTGCTCCTTCGGCCTGGACGAACGTTCCGCTATTTGCCTCTCCCCCGATCCGCGGAAGGAGACCACCACAACGCCGGGCAGATCGGCAACCCGTAAGCCGAGATGCCCGCCGGATTCTTCCAGCAGGATGCCATCCGGATCTCGAAAGATGATCCCCGGCACCTTCCGAAAGAGACGGATACACTGGCGGCCGCCAAGATCCGGGGGTTCAGTCTTCGCCTCGGACCCGCCGGGTCCGGACTCAGCGACTCGGAGACGGTATGCATCTCCGACTGGCCGTTCGATGGCCTCCCGGATGGACCTGCGGCAGCGCTCCGGGATCGTCTCTCCGGCCTTCAATACCAAGATCCAATCGCCAGAGGCCTCGCGGAGGGCTCGATCGCAGGCATCTTCGAGGTGGGTGCCCCCCTTCCCCGAGACCCACTTGGCACCGAGACGGTGGGCGGCTTCGGGAGCCGAGCCATCGCAACCCGCACTTACCAAAAGGATTTCATCGACGATTCCTCGGACGCTCTCGACCGAGGGCTCCAGCGGCTTTCCTTCATCCTGCAGGATCAGACACAGGCTCAACCGCAGCGTGTTCTCGTTCTGGACTGCCTTTGCCCACGTCGTCATCGTTGTCTTCCACCCTTGTGGATTCCGCCCCAGCCCTTGCCGCCGCGAGGCGCTTGGCAGCGGAAGCCGCCATCGCCGAAGCCGCGGCGTACACCTCCTCCGCCTCCGCGGCGAGCTGGGAAAGGCTATCTCCCGGCAGGAGTCGAAGAGCTTCCCTCAAGTAGGCTCCGACCAAGCCCGCTCGATCGCCGATGCGGGACACTTGCGCGTCCAAAGCCTGGAGCTTGCCATTCAATCGTTGCACCTCCCTGTACGGCCTTCCCACCAGCAGGGCTCGACGAATTTGGGCGCATTCCTTGCTTGCCGAACGAGCGATTCGACTGAGCTCCCACAGGCCCGTTGCGCCATCGAAGCCAGGATCGTCTTGGGACACCCCGCGCAGCACCGTTCCGGATGGAAGTTCGGTCTTACTGCGTAGGCCTCGGGCCACAATTTCGAGAGCCGCGTCGCTCGTCGACTCTGCCAGTATGTCTTCCCCAGTCTTGCCATCCGGGTAGATAGGCCTATAGCGCTGGTATCCCCCTTCGCTCCGGAACGACTGGTAGAGCCGGACGCTCTCCACCTCACGCGGAGGAGCTGCGCTTGTTGCCCCCTCATGGCCGAGGAGGCCAGCTCTTGCCAGTCCCCAAAGGACCATATCCGGTGTGATCATTCTGGAGCAGGGCCGCTCCGCGCACACGGTGCGGGCGAAACAAGGGGCACATGGCATCTCCACCTGCCAGACCAGGTGCCCATCTCCGTAGGGTCCCGTCTCGTGCACCCAGGCTGTCGCGAAGTACAGTCCAATTACCCTGCAACCTGAGAGAGCGGCAATGTGAGCCGGGCCGGTGTCGGGGGTGATGAGGAAGCGCACGACCCGGAAGAACGCGGGCAGCAGCTCTGCCGGCAGCTCTCCGACCAAATCGAAAGCCTCGCCCGACCCCTGATCGAAGTAAGCTCGGGCCAGCGGCTTCTCATCATCCGAGCCGATCAACACCGGAGTTATCCCGTGGATCCTGCTGAGCTGTTGGCCCACCTGGACGAAATACTCCACCGGCCAGATCTTCTGCGGCCCCCCGGACCCCAGCTGAAAAGCCGCGAGAGGGGTCTGCGCATCCCAGCCGTGGGAGGAGAGGATCTGCCGGACTTGGCGTATTTCCTCGCTCGTCGCCCGGATTAGGGGCAACTCCGCCTGCCGATCGGCCTGCACCATGAGTGTGTAGATATCGCACAGGTGAAGGCGGCTGAGGCGTCGCGCGGCAACCGAGCCGAAGAGAAGCCGTTCGGCATTCCCGGCGAGGATCTGAGTACCATCCTCCCGGAGCAACATCCCGCTCTTCCACTGAGCGCGAAGGAGGTCGGTCAGTCTCGCGCCAAGCAAGCTGTGCGAGAGATTGACAATCCCCTCCCATTCTCTGATCGGCAGGCGCTCGGCGATCGCAGCCGCCCACGCGTTGACGGCGCCGAGCGAAGGAAATGATGCGGGAAAATCGGCGACGAAGACCCCCTCGAAGAGGGGACTTCGCACGGCCAGTCGTACCGGAGACTTCTGCCCGAGCAGCCAGATCCTCACGACCGGGCGGCTTCTTTTGAGGGCTGCCGCGGCCGGGAAAATCTGCACCACATCGCCGAGCTTCAAATGCCCGATGATAAGAACCGACCCTGCAGCCACGCATCCCTCCCTCGCTCAGTTCTCAATCGTGCTGGCTTGGCGAGGTTCTAGCTTCTCCTCGCACCTCGGACGTTCCCCGGCAACTTCCGCCCGCGACACGTGCCCGTACCACTTGGCCAAGAAGAGCCGGCGATTGTACTCATTGGATGCGCCCCCCTGATTCTTCTCCTCATTGAGATGAACGACCTGTACCGTGTTGGCGATGACAAAGATCCCGGGCCGAGCGCGCCGGAGCTGCATGAAGAAGTCCGTATCCTCCCAGCCGGCGCGAATATAGCGCTCGTCGAACCTCACGTCCGTGTTACGAAAGGCACAGCAGGCTGTGGGAATCATCTCCACCGGCACGAGTGGGGCCGACAGGTCGTAGTTGTTAGCCGTGTTCTTCCCGGGAAGGCCATCCATCCTAAAAAGTCTCGCGGATACAGCGAGAACGTGTCGATTTTCGCGAAGGATCTCAATGAGGGCTCGGTTCCAACCGTAAGGGAGATTGACGATGTCGTCATCGAGCATGATGATGTAACGACTTCGGGCTCGTTCCAAGCCCCAGTTCCGGTTCCGCGCGGCGCTCTGGGCCTTTTGGATGAGGATCACGTTGTATGGCGGCTGTGTCTTTTCCACGATCTCATTCATCAACCGCATGAGATTCGCGGAAGGCCGGTAGGCAGGGATGATGATGTCCGCGGAGAGGTCGTCGCGAAACGCATAGACCTCGGAAGCGATTGCATCGTAGGGTTGGAGCTCGCCATCGCCATGGAGGCGATAGTAATTCCGATTGATCCCTCCGCAGACCTCCCGCACGCCGCAGCTGGCGCATTTGCCTTCCCTGCTCAGGATTCGCGAAGCCATCCCCTTTGCCACCTGCGCGTACGCCTCCACGGTCTTCGGATGTGCCCCGTAATCCCATTCGAACGGATCGAACATGACCTGGGGAATGTTGCACACGTGTTTCTCGTAGCCCTTCAGAAGGCACATCGGGAAGTAGCGGACATTGGTCCATATGCCCTCCTCTTCGAGGATGTCGATGGCCTCGCGCAGGAAAGGTGCCACCTCCGAGACGGGCACCTGCACCTCGTTCAGCCTTTGATACACCTCTGGTTGAGATGCCGCGCCCCATTCGTAGTAGGGATTGAAGTTGATGAAGTTGACGATATGAGGGTCCACCACCTCGGCGTAGAACCGAGCCAGATCCGGAAGCTGATGGGCATTGTAGCGCGTGAGGGTACAGTTGACCCTGAGATAGCAACCCCGCTCCTTGAGCAACCGGATGGTCTCCGACATCCGGGCCCAGGCTCCCGGCACGTCCAGGATCCAGTCGAAAGTCTCCTCGAGACCGTGGATCGAGAGGAGCCATTCTCGGCAGCCGGCATCCGCGATCTTGGCAATGCGCCGGGGCGCAACGCCGTTCGTGATCACACACGTCTCAAGCCCGAGCTCAAGCGCCGACTGGATGATTTCCAGGATCTGCGGATGGACGGTCGGTTCTCCTCCCGTGAAGTCGACGTAGAAGTTGCCCCGCTGCCGCGCCGCGATCAGCTCCTCCCGCACCGCCTCGAGGGGCTTGGTCCATCGTTCACTGCTATGGGCATAGTAGCACATCCGGCATCGGGCATTGCAGCGCCGATTGAGGTCTACCACCGCGCGTCGAGTCGGAACCTGCTCCCACTCAAGCATTCGCTGTCCTCCATCCCCAGTGAGCCATCGTCTGGCCACCTTGCGTCTTGCGCGGGTTCGTCGTGGCCGGCTCCCCGACCGAGGCGCCCTTCCCGACAGGCCGCCATACCCCAGGTGCAGATTCTCAGCCCCCGGGCCTGGTGAATAGCCCCTTTCGCAGCTCAGCCGAGAAGACTCGCTCCGCAATTCTCTCGGGAGGGACCGAAGGGAAGGCGAGTTGCTTTGGCACGAACCCGAATCCCGTCAGCCCCGCTGCCCTCCGCTTCCCCTCCCGGAGTGGGCAGCATTCTTACCCGGACGTCTCTGCGTTCGGGACGATCCGGAGATCTACAGGATCGCGCTTGCCTGGTCGAGCCTCTCCGCCGGGTGACTTGCCAGATCAACAAGCGCCGGATCCACGCCGAGCTCCTCGAGGATCTTGGCTACCCCGGCTCGCGGGCGCCAGCCGAGGGCGCGGTAGGCGCGCTCATTGTCCGTAACCCAGAGCCTCGGATACCTGGCCAAGGCATGGAGCCCCTTCGCCCCAATCCGATCCGCGAGCCTGCGGGGATGAAGGGCATTCCTTGGCCCACCGCCGAGGTTGAGCACCAGATGGCGCCAGTCGGACCTCACGAAGCGCTCCACCGCGTCCAAGAGATCATCAACGTGCAGAATATCCAGGAGTTGATCGGGGTCGGGTTCCTCCGCAGAGACGTCGGGTTCGGGATCCAGCAAGGCGGCGAGCCAGCATCCGTCGCTCGAGGCTTTTTGACCCGGACCTGCTACGGGTCCTACCCGAAACACCCCTACTCTCATCCCGAAGGAATGCGCATACTCTTGCGCAATGAGATCACCGAGAAGCTTGTGCGTGCCGTGCAAGGTCCTTTCGCATTGGTCCGTCGAGAAAAGCTCTGAGATTCCGGCTTGGAACGGTCCTGCCAGCCCGTAGCCTCCGTTGCCGGGCGTCGAGAGGGCCATCTCGACATTGTCCCCGTACACGCGGAAAGAACTGAGGAAAACCATGGTGGGCGGTTTGGGCCGCTTGCGCGCTGCTTCGAACAGTCGCAGGGTGGCCGTCACGTTGTGCGCGAAATCCAGCTCCGGTTCCTGTTGCGCCCGGACCAGATCCGTGTGCGCCGCCGCGTGCAAGACAAGGTCCACCCCATCGACCGCCTCCTCGGCAACTCCGCCGCTCCGGAGGTCGGCCACCATCATTCGCGTCAGAGCGGAAGCCACTGAGTCCCGGGGAGGAATGGGATCGATCCCGTGCACTGGCCACCCCCGTTCGGCGAAGTGGATGGCCGCCCGCCCTCCGATGAATCCGGAAACGCCGGTCACGAGCACCCGGAGTTGCGAGCCGTCAGTCCTCGGTTCCAGGCGCGTGCTGTCGCACATCGTCAGGCTCCGTTGCGCCTCAGTTTGGCCGCCATCGCTTGGGAGAAATCCCCGAGCCTGCTCCGGTCCGCCGAGTCGGCTGCTTGGCGGTTTTCTTCGACGATTCGCTCGTAGACCTCACCCCGGTGGACGGCGACTTCCTTCGGCGCCTCGATTCCCAGCCGGACCTGTTTCCCGTGGATCTCGACCACGGTCACGCGGATGCTGTCGCCGATGACGATGCTTTCTCCCAACTTCCGTGTCAGGACAAGCACCGGGAACTCCTTTCCCTTCTCTCTCGATGCTTACGTACTTCTCGAGATGAGGGGATGTTTTGTGCTGTACTTGTTACTCAAGAGCACGACCTGCTTCCCCAGCCTCTTCCGGATGTTGATGAACACCGGTCCACTCAGATTGATGGTTGTGGTCTCGATGCTCTTGCCCAGTGTCACGATGCTGAAGACGCGCAGGTCCTCCACGGACTCCGCCTGAAGATCCTCCAGATCGCGCTGACACAGGGCGGGACGGTAATCAGGCACGACGAGCAGCGGATCCACGATCACGAAGGCGATGTCGGGATCTTCCATGCTGATGAGCCAGCGGAGGGGTTCATGCTCCTCCGAGTAGAACACGGCCCATTGCCTGTAGTTCTCAAAGCCGAGCAGGCCCCTCGGGAAGAACACCAGATCCTGCTCGCGGTACCGAAGACGCCCCCACCGGCGCGTCTCCAGCTCCTGCCACGTATCCTGCTCCAGCTCTTCGTCCCGCGTTTCCGCCATGCCTTCAACCCAAGTAGTCCAGGAGGCTTTCTTGGATCAGCACAGAGCCCACGGCGAGAGCCGCCCGATAGCCCATCTGATGGCCCTGCAGGTCCATGATCTTCTGGGCCACATCCGCATCTTCTGTCTGCGAGAGCAGCGTGGTCAGTTGCAACTCCTCCTCGTCCAGCCTTTGGCTAGCCTGGTCGAGGCGCGCGATGCGCGCGCCGATCTCGGAACGTTTCTCCAGCGATTTCTCCAAAGCCGAGTCGATCTGCCCGAGCGTTGCCCGGACCTGGTCGGGACGATTGTCCTCCAGCGCGTCGCGGAGCTTGATGAGCACAGCGTAGGCCCCGTCCTCCCCACCGAATACCTCGTGGGCCGGCAATCGGATGTCGAGATACTCGTCTGCGCCAATTTCCCGGCGCACAGGACTCGAAGTGGATTGAAACGCCACGGAGACGATTTTCCCCGTCTCATTGCGACGAACTACCACCGGAGCCATCCGCGTGGCCGAGCCGGCGAATACATAGCGATCGTTGTATTTCGCATTGCCAGCCCCGACCAGATCCTCCAGCAACTCGTTCACCTCCCTTGCCAAAGCATCCCGATCTGCATCGGAGAGCGTGCCGTTGGATCCTTGCACGGCCAGTTCCTTGGCGCGCGTCAGAAGATCTTCAACACGATTGAGCTGGGACTCCGCCTGCGACAACCAGGATCGAGCATCGCCGATCGCCTTGCGGTACTGACCGATGCCCGCCAGTTTCGAGCGGATCTCAACGGCCCTCTCCGCTCCAGCCGGGTCGTCCGACGGGACATTGATACGTTTGCCCGTGGCGATCTGGATCTGATCCTTCAACATCTCCTCGTACGGAGCATTGATATTCCGCACGACGGTCCGGAAGACCTCCTGGTGACTGACTCTCATGGTTTTCCCCTACCCTAACTGACCATCGCCAGGACCGTGCGCATCATCTCGTCCACCACTTTCGTGACCTGGGCGGCGGCAGCGTAGGCATGTTGAAACTTGATGATCTCCGCCATCTCCTCGTCGATGGAAACTCCCTGCACCCGGAGCCGCTGATTGTCCAATGTTTCGGTAATGACCTCTTGGTTCTCTACCCCGTCTTTCGCCTGGGCGGAGAGACTGCCCATGCGGCCAATGAGACCGGAATAGTACTCGAGCAGCGAATCGGCCCCGGCATTCATCACCTTCGCGGAGCGGAGAGAAGCAATGGACAGGGCGATGCTGTTGTCCCCTAACGTATCCTCGGCCGATGCGGCGATATTGGCCAGGTCACGCAGGATATTCTGATCCAGCTTGATCTGACTCGCGGTGACGCCCTTCTCGTCGAAGAAGTCGATCCCGCGCTCTCCGCGCAGTGTGTAGCCTTGTCGGTGGCGGAGGTTGACCTCGCGCACCAAGTTGGCCGCCAGCGTGTCCAAATCGTGGAGGAAGGAGCGCAGCGCTTCGTCTCGCACCTGCAGGAGGCCAGAAAGCTTGCACTCCGACAGGTCGAGCTGAGCGCCTGAGGGACCGAGAAATTGCGCCAAAGCCATCTGATCCACGCCCGTGCTCACGACTTGGATCGGACGGAACTGGGTCGCCTCGACCAGCACCTCCGTCCCAACCAGCACTCGGACCGTGCCGTCGGCCGACGCGATGCTCCGAGCCCCGATCCATTCCGCCAGCTGATCCAGCAGGCGATCCCGCTGGTCCAAGAGCTCGTTGGCCGAGCCTCCCTGGGCTTTTACGAACTGGATCTTGCCATTCAGGTCGGCCACCTCCTGGAGGGCGGCATTCGCATCCGCCACCAGCTTTTTCGCTTCGCTGTCAACGGCTTCAATGTGATCGAGCAGGTAATTGGCCAATCGCCGGAAGACAGCCACAAGGGCCTCCCCCTTCTCCCGGACTACCACGCGCGCTGTGTTGTTCTCCGGGTCGTTGGCGAGGTCGCTCCAGGCATCCCAGAATCCGTCGAGGGCGGCCTGCAAGCCGCTTTCGCCCGGGTCGTTGAACATCGCCTCAACTTCCGAGAGCGAGCGCGACACAGCCTCCCAATAGGCCTGTTTGCTAGCGCTTTGGCGGTACTGGACATCGAGGAAAGCATCCCGATAGCGGCGAACTTCGTCAAGATCAACCCCGGTGCCGAGCGGTCCCCAGGGCGTTTGAACTGAAGGCGAAGGCACCAGCGACGCCACCTGCCGGGAGTAGCCGGGGGTGTTCACATTGGCGACGTTATTGCCAATGACGTTGGCCACCACCTGGTGGGCCATCAGCGCCCGCTTGCTCAGCTCGAGGATGCCGTTCAATGTCGACACAGGCGATCACCCCTTGTTCAGGCCACGACGTCGCAAAGGGAAGTTGGAGAAGCCGCCGCCCGCATCTCGCCGTAGGTCCGTCCGAGGGAGGTGAGGGCTTTGAGCAGCGCTTCGTACTCCGCGCCTCGAATCTCGCCCAGTGCCGTGAGCAGCTTCTCATTGCGTTGGGCAAGCGCGAGCACCTCGCGGGCCAGCTCCGCCAGCTCCTGCCGGAGTCCCTCCAACTCCGAGCGCCTTTCCGGCGGCGCCAGAGAAACGAGCTCTGAGATGCGAGGGCCCTGGCCCGGGATTTCCGCACCCAGCGCCAGTAGACGAGCCTGCTCCTCCGTAGCCTGTTGGACATGTTCCAGCTCGTGCAGCAGCTGGATTTGGTCTAACGCCACCTTCTGGAACAAGGCCAGATCGACGAGCACAATCGCTTCCCTCTGCCTCAGAAGAAGGGTCATCAGCTTCTGTAGGAGATCCACCTGGCGCCGAAAGAGGCCCGTGAGGCGAATCCATTCCAGCCTCTGTCCGACATTTCGGTCCGTCGCTTGTGGAAAAGCCAGAGCCGCCACCGGTCCTCACCCTGTCCCTTTATCCAACGGTCAAGACGCGATTTTTCCCGGCCGATGCCAGGCGTTTCAGCGCTTGGTACCGCTTGAGCACTTCGTCCACGTATTGCAGCGTCTCCCGGAAAGGCGGAATGCCCTTGTGCCGGCGAACCGCTCCCGGTCCCGCGTTGTAGGCAGCCAGTGCTAATCGCAGGTCATTGCCGAATTCGTCCAGCATCCGCCTCAGGTATCGGACTCCGCCCTTGAGGTTTTCAACCGGATCCCAGGGATTACGGACCTCCATTTCCCTCGCGGTCTGCGGCATAAGCTGCATCAGACCCATCGCTCCTTTGGGGGAAAGAGCCTCAGGATCTCCGCCGGACTCCACATCAATCACTGCTCGCACGAGGTCCGGGTCAACTTCCTGGGCACGCGCCACCTCGCTCACAATATCGTCCAGAGCTACCCAACTCTTGACCGATTGCTTTCCGAGCTCCGAGCCACTGGTCTGCGCGTGCAAGACCGGATGCGGAATGCCGGTCCGTTCCAGACTCGCTTCAGCACGGACGGAACGGCTCAATTGCCTCTCGAGCATCTCGGCGATACCCAGACTGGCCCGCTCGGCGGCCTTCTCGCCGATGGCCTGATCGAAGAACAAATCGAACATCCCTTGCCACGAGCCGATGCCCAAAAGTCCGGATTCCGGGATCGACTCCCGCATCACTCGAAACAGGTAGGCGAGGAACAAGCCCTCGAAGCGCTCGCAAGCCTTCCGCAGCTCAGCCGCGGAGGCCGAACCGCCCGATCGCTCGGGTTGGGGAACGGACCTGTCCCGCGCCCAGGATTGCGCTGAAGGCAATGCGGGATCGCTTTCCATTATCTGCAACGGCAGCCTCCCACACCTACCCGTTCCACGGATGCCCGAGACGCAATCCCAACGCTCCCGCCCTCAGTTGCCGCTCGCGACCGACTGGGTGAGCAGCCCCGAACGCGCTCGTCTCACAGGATCACCAGCTCCGCTCTCAAAGCGCCGGCTTCTTTCAGCGCCTGGAAGATGGCGATCAGGTCGCGGGGCGTCACTCCCAGCGCATTCAAGGCCTTGACCAAGTCGTTCACCGTCGCGGCTTCGGGCAGCACAATCAGACTGCCGCGTTCCGTTTCCACCGTAGTCTGGGTTTCGGGGACGACGACCGTCTGGCCTTGCGAGAACGGGGCGGGCTGCGAGATCACAGGAGTCGTCGCGATTCGGACAGTCAGATTGCCGTGGGCCACCGCAGCCTCCGAGATACGGACGTCGCCGCCGATCACCACCGTGCCGGTTCGCTCGTTGACCACCACCTTGGGCACTTGGTCCGGTTCTGTCTCCACGCTTTCCAGCTGGCTGAGGAAAGCCACGAGCTTTCCCGGCGCACGGTCCCCTTCGGGAACCGTTAGCTGCACCGCTCCAGCATCGACGGCCGTGGCAATTGGCTGGCCGAAGTGTTCATTGACCGCTTCCGCCAGGCGCGCTGCGGTCGTGAAATCCGGGTTGCGAAGGATCAGGCGGAGGGTACCTCCGTCCGGGACGGAAACGGGGGCTTCCTTTTTGACGACCGCTCCGTTCGGAACTCGACCCACAAGCGCGTAGTTCTTCCGTACCCTCTCACCCCCGATCGTGTTGATGTTGAAACCGCCGATGGACACGGCGCCCTGCGCAAGCGCGTACACCTCCCCGGAGGCATCCACCAAAGGAGTGAGAAGCAAGACTCCGCCTTCGAGGCTCTCGGCATCCCCCAGCGAAGCCACTTGCACATCGATGCGCGTGCCGGGGCGGGTGAACGGAGGCAGGTCGGCTGTGACCATCACCGCGGCCACGTTGTCGGCGCGCAGTTCATTTTGGGGCACCGTGATGCCAAAGCGTTTGAGCATGTTCGCAACGGACTGGAGGGTGGCGATGGATCGCCGGCTATCTCCGGTTCCGTCCAGCCCAACCACCAGGCCGTAGCCGACGAGCTTCGTAGGACCGAGCCCCTCCAACTCCGCGATCTGTTTCACCCGCACCCCGCCTATCACCCGGGCCGGGAGGGCGGAAACGAGCGCGAGAACCAACCAAACGTGAAGTTTCTTGCTTCTCATCAGAACACCCAGTTTAGGATCCTGGTGATGATGCTCGGATTTGAGCCGCTCGATGCCACGCCCTTGCCCCGGTAGGTGATCTTGGCGTCGGCAATGTTGTAGGAGTACACCACATTGTCGGGAGTGATGTCCTCCGGCCGGACAATGCCCGATAGCACCGTGACTTGCTTCTCGTTGTTCACCTGCACTTCCCGAGTTCCTTCGATCACCAGGTTGCCATTGTCCAAGACCTGGACGATCCTTGCGCTCATCTTGGCGCGCAGGATACCCGTGCTCGAGGTGCTGCCCTTGCCATCGAACTTGGAGCGGCTACTTCCACTCGCTCCGAACATGGGCAAAAACTTCAGAGCACCGGTGCCTCCACCGGAATCGAGCGAGAGCTCCGTTTCCTTTCCAGTCCCGGTCTTGGTCTCGTTCGTGCCGGAAGCGAACTCGACGATGTAGATGGTCACAATGTCTCCAACGCGGTAGGCCTTGTAGTCGCTGAACAGGGATCCGGCTCCCATTTTCTGAGCGGAGGACTGGCTTCCGGTCAGCAAGGTCCCGCAAAGAAGAGCCGCCACCCAAATTCCCCTTCTTTCGCTCACGGCCGTAGCTCCTTCGGTCCACTCGTCACATGTCGAGGGCTCACTGCGCTCGAACCCAAACCTCATCGGCCGAGACGACAACGCCTTTCACCGTCTTGCCCGAACGCACGTTGCGAACCAGGATCTCCTCCCCGACGGCCCCCGATTGCAGGGTGCGCCCTTGGGTTTCCACTTGCACCCCACCCACGGAGGCTACCAGGCGAACCACCTCCCCTCTGCGCACCGCCTGAGGCTCCGCCAACATTGCCTTGGTGAGAACCTTGCCGGACCTCACACTGCCACGGACCCTTTTCCCGACGGCCTCCTCTGGGCGCGTGAGGGGCTCTCCGAGAAGCCCCGCTAGGTCCCTCTCTTCCAGCGCCACGTCTTCGGCGCCGAGCAGCTGACCGGGGCTGAGATCCCGTGCCGCCACGAGGACAGTGCTTGCAACTTGAACCCGGGCAACGACGGTGGCCATCCATTTACCTCCGGGGCCCACGCCGGAGAGCTCGAAGCTGTTCGCCAGTCCCGGCCGCAGCCAGCCGATAACGCGTACCTGGATGGAAGCCTGGTCCAGTTGCCCAGGCAAGGAGCCGGTAACGCGGATCACCTCGACCGCAACCTTCTCCGAATCCGGGAGCTGGGCTGCGATCTTCGATCGGATCAGGCTCGCCAACGCGGACCAATCGCCCTGGGCCCCGCCAATGGCTTCTTTTGCGCCGGCAACCGAGAGACCCGCGATCCACGCTGCGAGAAGCCCGAGCCGTGTCGCCCTTACGGCAAGCTGTCGGAGGCCCGTGCGCCAGCCGGCTTTACCCAACCGCATGGTCTCACCGCCGCAAGCTGTTCACGATGCCCAACATATCATCAGCGCTTCGGATCGTCTTGGAGTTGATCTCGTAGGCACGCTGAGCTACAATGAGGTCGATCATCTCTTTCACGACCTCCACGTTCGACAGCTCAAGATGGCCTTGGAGAAGAGTCCCCATGCTTTCGGAGCCCGGTGTGCCCACAATGGGCTCGCCCGAAGCTGCCGTCGGAACGTAGAGATTCCCTCCGATGCTGTTCAATCCGGCGGGATTGACGAAGCGCGCCAGCTCGATCTGGCCGATCTCTTGCGGCTCCGGATTGTCGGCGGTCTTCACCGTGACCACTCCCTCCCGGCTAATGCTGATTTCCGTCGTGTCGGTCGGCAGGGCAAGGTCCGGCTGCAAGAGGTAGCCCTCGCTGGTCACGATCCTGCCGTCGGCCGAAACCTTGAAGCTCCCGTCTCGGGTATATGCCAGTGAGCCGTCGGGCATGAGGATCTGGAAGAATCCATCCCCGTTGATGGCTAGGTCAAGGGGATTGTTCGTGGCCACCGTGTCCCCCTGGCTGAAGATCTTCTCCGTAGCCACTGGCCGGGTCCCGTGGCCGACCTGGATCTGCACGGGGACATTCACTCCCTCCTGGTTCATCTGTCCGGCCATCTGGATGGTCTGATAGAGGAGGTCCTGGAACTCCACCTCACTCCGCTTGAAGCCCGTGGTGTTCACGTTGGCCAGATTGTTGGCGATGGTGTCGACGTGAAGCTCCTGGGCATACATCCCACTTGCCGCAGTACGCAGAGCTCGGATCATCTTCGCTCCTCCCCTTGGAAGACGCGGTCGCTCAATCGACGGCCGCCTCACAGCTTGGGCACGTCGTTGATCGCGCGCGACAGGGTTTCATCCTGCGCCTGGACTGCCTTTTGTTCCGCCTCGAAGTTTCGTAGCAGGACCATCATTTCCACCATCTCCTCGAGGGGATTGACATTGGACCCCTCAAGATATCCCTGTTTCACCCGGGCGGAGGCCGCCGGCACGGGCCGCACATCCGTCGACGAGGGCCGAAAAAGCCCATGCCCTTCCTTGACCAGCACCCCCAAGTCCGGAAAGCTTACCAGCCGCAATCGGGCCACAGGCACGCTCTTCTGCCAGATCTCGCCGTCGGGACGGACCTCCACCTCGGCTTGCTGCAACGTGATCGGCCCGCGCTCGCCGAGCACGGGATGACCGTCAGGAGTCACCAAGGTGCCGTCTGCGTCCAGCCGGAAGCTACCAGCCCGCGTGTAGCGCTCGCCGTTCGGGGTTTGCACCACGAAAAACCCCTCCCCCTCAATGGCGAGATCGAGAGGCCGGTCCGTCTTTTCCAGCGGGCCCTGGGAGAAATCGATCACCACGGCCTGAAGGGCGGGGACTTCTCCCCTTTCCGCCGCCACAGCGAGCTGGGCATCGAGCGTCTGACGGAAGGACACCCGATCCCTCTTGTAGCCCGCGGTGCTCACGTTCGCGAGGTTATTCGCGACGATCTCCAGCTCCGAAGCCCGCGGTAGCATGCCCGCGGCCGACGTGTACAGTCCCTCGAGCATCGCGCCTCCGAATTGCCTGTCTACGGATCGCCGGGAGCGGAAATGACAAGGACCATGCCAGGCCTCCCCCGATCCACGGCCTTTGAGACGATCCTTCGACCTGAGCTGAGAGGGGAAACGGAGCGATCAGCGCCGAATGGGGAATCACGGAAGGTTGGACGCAGCTTCCGGAGGAAACTTTTTCCGTGGGACGAATAACTCTTTCCCAACGCCCCGATGACTCTCAGGGCCTCACCTCGAACCCCCTACACCGCGAACAGAATCCGCTGGCCCAGGAACGACACTCCAGGCTTCCCCACGAGGCAGATCCGCATTTCCGCACCGGCGCATGCGGGGTCGCAGGGGCCAAGCCCTCGCTCGCCGTGCGCCCCGCTGGTTTGGCTCTGACCGAGCGTAAGTAACCCTTGCCCGCTCCGCGGGACGGATAGGCTCGAAGCCTCTGGGCTTGGATCGGTACCTTCGCCTCACCCGATCCGGGGACTTCTCTCAGGCAAGCGCGGAGGTACAGTTGGGACACCGCACCGCCCGGACCGGAATGACGGTGAAGCAGTACGGGCATTCCTTCGTTGTGGGCTCAGCCGGGGCTGCCGGCTTGGCCGTCCAGCGATTCACCTGTCGGATCAGGAGGAACAGCGCGAACGCGACGATCACGAACTCCACGATCGTGTTGAGGAAAACGCCGTAGTTGATCGTCGGCGCTCCGGCGGCCTTCGCCTCCGCGAGCGAGCTGTAATGGACTCGCGAGAGATTGATGTACAGATTCGAGAAGTCAACCTTGCCGAGGATGAGGCCAAGGGGCGGCATCAGGATGTCATTCACCAGCGATTTGACGATGCCGCTGAATGCAGCCCCAACAATGAACCCCACGGCCAGGTCGATCACATTCCCACGCAAGGCGAACTTCTTGAATTCCTGCCACATTGCGTCCCCTCCCTTCCATTTGGGTTCGCACCTTGGATTCCACTTGGTCGCTCTCGGACCTACTTCTTGCGGAAGATCAGCACCACCTGCGACTCCGCGTGTTTCTGAGCGCTATCCGGCACAAACCACGTGGGCTTCATCTTGCCATCTGCGAAAAGCGGCGCTTGATCCGCGAAATGGGGCGAGGTGGGGTCGTCGCTCACCCCCCACGGCAAGATGCTGTACGACTCGATGGGCTTGCTCAAGAATACCAACATCGGGCACGATTGCCCGCCCGCCGCGCGCACCCGCTGGCCGTCCGTCTTCCCCCAGATGGCGCGCAGAACCGAGATGCCGTAGCCGAACGACCCTCCACTCAAAGGCCACTCCTGATTCCCTCGAACCAGCCGGAGGAAGTCACCCCAAGGAACGACCTCGCGACCGAAATCTCGACGCATCCTTTGGCATGCTCGCCTTAAAGCCGCCAGCATCTGCCGGTTCTGCTGCGGATCAGGGCGGGAGCTGTCGGCAAGCACCTTCTCGAGAGCAGTCCCCAATTCCCCAAGCTCCAGGCGCCAGTAGTAGTAAAGAGTGGCGCCGCTCTGCTCCTTGTCCAGCCTGCCATTCCACCCGGTGATCCGATTCACCGCTTCCTCGAGCTCGCCGAAGCTCTTCTTTTCCGCCTGGAATGCCTCCGCAAGCAAGCGTTGCCACGCCTCGGCCCCGTAGACTTTCGTATCGAAGGCAAGGGCGAATGCGTCCTCGCGGCTCATCTGTCCCAGCCGGCTAAGTACCTCCACCGCCCTCCTGCCTCTTGGATTGGAGCGGTCCTCCCGATCATTGTAGATGTAGGCAGGATAGCCTTGCGGCTTTGGGGCTCCCGAATGCATCATTGTCCCGGGAGAGATGTTGCAATTCTGCATGTAGCCGCAGTCAGGATTGAGGATCTGCACCAAGTCGCTCTGGGCGTGAATCCCCTTCCATTCCGTGGCCGATGTGTCGCCGGGCACGGGAAAACTCCAGTCAAATCCCGCCGGGCGGATGGGAACACGACCGGTGCGCACGTACCAGATATTCCCTTCGACGTCCGCAACCATGACGTTTTGCGGCATGAATTCGCAGAGACCCATGGCCTCTTGGAACTCCGCGAGCGAGGTAGCGCGATTCATCCGGTACAGCTGCTCCACAAGCCCGACGGATTCGGCATATGGGAGGGCCAAGGAGTAGCCACGCGTTCCTCGACGCTCGTAGATCGGGCCGTGGTGGGTTCGGAGAACCGTCCTCCGAAGGGTGTCGATTTTCCCTGCTTCTCGCACCAGCACCACGACGGTGTCCACCTGCAGAGGTCTCCACGCGCCGTCGTACCGATACTTGCTCGGGAGCTCCCCGTCGTCCAGAGTCTCCAGGTAGCAATCGCCACAGTCGGGGCCGCCGGTCGTGGCTGCCCAGCTGACGGCGGTGGTGTGGCCGAGTCCGATGAAGGGAGTGCCCACTACCACCATGCCGCAGGCCTGCCAGCGGCCAGCGTGGATCCGGGCCTCATACCAATGGCCTTCGTCCTCCCACCCGAGGTGGGGATCGATCAAGGCAATGGCTGTCCCGGTTGCTGATCTTGCCGGCGCCACGGTCCACTGGTTGGAGCCTCGCGGAGGTCGGGGCTCCGCTTCTCGCCGCAGACCGCGGCGGAGATCCCCTTTGGCATCGTCGAGGGGCCAACCCCAGATGAAGGCTCTGCCCAGTGCGAGCGGGTGCCACGGCTGCGCCTCAATAGCCCACTCCGGCACGCGATCGCGATGCTGCCGTTGGTAGTCATTGATCCCAGCCGCAAAGGCCTCCAGCAAGAGACGAAGGTGTTTGGGCAGCGAGGGATATCGGAGCCGGCTAATCTCCGCGTGTCGCCACACACGCTGTTCGAAATCCATCTCTGCGAATCGCCTTCCGAAGACTTCCGCCAGCCGACCTTCCGCAAGCCGGTACCCCATCATGAGTTGCGCGATCCTGTCTTCGGCCTGGACGTAGCCCAAAGCGTAGGCTGCGGCTTCCTCGGATGAGCTGAAAATGTGCGGCACCCCATATTCGTCGCGCAGCACTGTGGCCCGCTTACCCGCCTCACAGCTGCTGAGACCAAAGCTCAGCAGGATAACCCACACTACCGGGACGCCTCTTCGCATCGCTCCCTCCGTCCTCGAAAATGTCCAGTTTCATTTTTGCCCAAATAACAAAATCGGACAACAGCATGCAAGGGCCAATTGGTCCCGCCCGGGCCGCGAGAAAATGCTTGCATCCCTCGGAGGAGTTTCGTATCATTGGCCGTCCGTTCCAAGGTTAACCCGAAGAGGCTTCACGGAGCAGGAGCATGAGGCGTACCTCCCACCTGTTCTGGTTTACCCGGTTCTACCTTTATATCGGCCGCAGGAGAGCGGGTGGGAGGCTTGCAACCATGACAACCTGAAAGAACCCGACAATCTCCCAAGCGAGCCAGCCCACCCGCGAAAAGGGTGGGCTTTTTCATTTATCGGAACACGCCAACCCAGGCGGGAGGAAGCAAATTGGAACAGGCGGAATGGTCGCTGGACAGGATCCGGGCGGAAATCGATCGCATCGACGAGCAGATCCTGCGTCTATTGGAGCGTCGAGCCTCCCTGGCATTGCTCGCCAAGCGGGAAAAACTGCGGCAGGGGCTGCCGGTGGAGGACTTGGCGCGCGAGCGACAAGTGATCGAGCAAGCGGCCCGTAGCTGCCGAGATCCCCTGTCCCCCGCCGAGGCCAGGACGGTATTTGAGGCCATCGTTGCGTGTTGTCGGAGGGTGCAGGCCGCCGATTCGGGAATGGAGGTACCGTCATGGTGATCGTGATGGACAAGAGAGCCACCGAAGAGGAGGTGGAGGCGGTGGAGCGCAAGTTGGTGAGCGAAGGGTATCGTGTGCACCGCTCCCGGGGCGTGGAGCGAACCATCCTGGGAATCATTGGCGATACGGCCAAGCTGGATCCGAGGGAGCTTGAACTTCTCCCCGGAGTTTACGAAGTTGTGCGGGTCAGTGAGCCCTTCAAGCTCGCCAGCCGGGCGTTCCACCCAGAAAACACGGTCATCACGGTCGGGCAAGTGACGATCGGGGCCAACGAGGTCGTGGTGATGGCCGGGCCGTGCGCTGTAGAAAGCCGAGACCAGGTGCTGGAAACGGCGCACGCCGTGAGCGAGGCGGGAGCGAAGGTGCTCCGCGGCGGCGCTTTCAAGCCCAGAACCTCGCCCTACGCCTTCCAGGGGCTCGGCGAAGAAGGCCTGGTCTACCTCCGCGAGGCTGCCGATCGGTACGGCCTTCTGGTCGTGACCGAGGTCATGGATCGAGAGCAGGTCCCCCTGGTTTCGCAGTACGCGGATATCCTGCAGGTGGGGGCCCGGAACATGCAGAACTACGCTCTCCTCCGGGAGCTTGGGGGAATCCGGAAGCCCGTGCTCCTGAAGCGAGGCTTTGCGGCCACCGTCAAGGAGCTGCTGATGGCTGCGGAATATATCATGGCGGGAGGCAACTTCGAGGTGATTCTTTGCGAAAGGGGCATTCGCACCTTCGAGGACTCGGTACGCAACACGCTGGACATCAGCGCCATCCCCGTCGTACACAGCCTGAGTCACTTGCCCATCATCGTCGATCCGAGCCATGGCACGGGCAGGCGAGACAAAGTGGCTCCCATGGCTCGGGCCGCTGTGGCCGCCGGCGCTGACGGACTCCTCATCGAGGTTCACCCCCGCCCGGAGGAAGCCAAGTCCGACGGTTTCCAGTCCCTGTACCCAAACCAGTTCGCAAGCTTGATGGAGGAGCTCCGCATCATCGCGGCGGCGATCGGCAGAAAACTCTGATGCCGCCTGCCATCGCTGAAGGCACCTGGACGCGAATGATGCTGCGCGAGGGATAGGCTTTGGGGTTTACCAGCGTCACCATCATCGGCCTCGGCCTCATCGGCGGATCGATGGGGCTCGCCCTCGGGCGCAAGCGGCCGGAGGTCAAACGGATCGGGGTCGACTTCCCTCCGGCCCTGGAGGTCGCCCTGGAACTGAACATCGTCGACGAGGCAATCGCCGTCGATCGATTCGTCGACGAGTGGAAGCAGACTGACCTCATCGTACTTGCGGTACCCATCACCGGCATCCTGGACTGGCTGGCCACGCTCAGCCGGGTTGTGGGGCCGGGACAAGTGATCACCGATGTGGGCAGCACCAAACGTGAGATCGTGCAAAAGGCGCAGGAGCTTCTCCCCTACCCCGAACGTTTCGTGGGCGGCCACCCGATGGCGGGCTCCGAGCGACGCGGCGGCCGGGCATCGGATCCCTTCCTCTTCGAGAATGTGACGTACGTCCTCACACCCACAGAGCTTACAGCCGAACCAGCCTACACCACCGTGGCCGAGTTCGCCGCCACGCTCGGGGCGCGCGTTCTGCCCATGCGCCCGGATGAGCACGACCGGCTGGCCGCGGTGGTCAGCCACCTGCCGCAGCTCTTGGCCATTGCCCTCGTCAATTTCGCCGCGCAGAAACATCAGCAGGATGACCGTACGCTCCGGCTCGCGGCCGGCGGTTTTCGGGACATGACTCGGATCGCCAGTAGCCCCTACGAGGTTTGGGACGACATCCTCCGCACCAATCGCGACGAGATCGGTCGCGTGCTCTTGGACTTCACCGCTTGCCTCCGCGAGCTCCAAGAAAGGCTGCTGAGCGGCGATCTGCGCGAGGCCTTCGAAAGCGCGGCGCGCCATCGGCTTTCGATCCCGAAAGACACCAAAGGTTTTCTCCGCCCGCTCTACGACATCCTCGTGGCGGTGGAGGATCGGCCGGGCGTGATCGCACGAATCTCGACAGTCCTGGCAGAGGCCGGGTTGAACATCAAAGACATCGAGGTCCTGAAAGTGCGCGAGGGCGAAGGCGGATCGATCCGGCTGGCCCTGGAGAGCGAACGGGACCGACAGCTGGCGCTGGATCTCCTGCGGGCAGCGGGCGTCCGTTGCCGCGCACGCGACTAAATCTACCTGCCGCTTGCTGGCCAACTCTGGAGCAAGCTGGACCGTCGGCGTGGATATTCATTGTGAGGGAACCACGGTGGAAAATACCATCCAGGTGAGACCGGCAAGGCGTCTTCGGGGAGAAGCGAGGGTCGGCGGGGACAAGTCCATTTCCCACCGGGCGGTCCTGCTGGCCGGGTTCAGCCAAGGGGTCACGCGGATCGTCGATCTCAGCCCGTCGGAAGATGTGGCGAGCTCGCTCCGCTGCCTTCAGATGCTGGGCGTGCCGGTCGAAAGGCCGAGCGACACAGAGGTGATCATTCGGGGACGGGCTGGACGCTTTGCACAGCCGCCCGGGATTCTCGACTGCGGCAACTCAGGCACGACCATCCGGTTATTGAGCGGCTTGCTCGCGGGCCAGTCGTTCACAAGCGTTCTGGATGGCGACGACTCCCTGCGGCGTCGTCCCATGCGCCGGGTGATTCAGCCGCTCGCTCTGATGGGAGCGCAAATCGAAGCGCGCGAGGCGGGATATGCGCCCTTGGTGATAACAGGCAGGAGCCCGCTCCGAGCCATCGTCCACACGCCGGAAGTGGCAAGCGCGCAGGTGAAAAGTTGCGTCCTTCTGGCGGGCTTACAGGCGGAGGGTCTTACCACCGTCCGGGAGATTCGCCAGACCCGCGATCATACGGAACGCATGCTGCCCGCCTTCGGGGTAGCCGTGCAGAAGGAGAGCCTCTCCGTGAGCGTGCAGGGGCCTACCGTACCTACCTCACCGGGAACCCTGCGCGTGCCCGGCGACCCCTCAAGCGCCGCTTACCTGTGGGCAGCCGCAGCTGCCTTGCCCGGATCGGAAGTCACCGTGCGGGACGTGGGCATCAATCCGACGCGGGCCGTCATCCTCGACGCGCTTCGCAGGATGAAGGCCGACGTCCGCGTCGAGAACGTACGTCTCTGGTGCGGAGAGCCCGTAGCGGATGTGACCGTGCGGGGAACCGGCAATTTGGTCGGGCTTGAGGTGGGGGAAGCGCTGGTTCCCCTCTTGATCGATGAGCTTCCGCTTCTGGCGGTGCTGAGCGCAGTGAGCGCCGGGACGTCCCGGCTGACCGGCGCTGAAGAGCTCCGCGTGAAGGAATCCGATCGGATCGCCACCGTCGTCACGAATCTGCAGCGCATGGGAGCGCGCATCGAGGAGGCGCGCGACGGCTGGACCATCGAGGGGCCGGCGGAGCTCCACGGGGCGGAGCTCGACAGCTTCGGCGACCACCGGATCGCCATGGCCATGACGGTGGCAGCCCTCCTCGCCCGCGGCGAAAGCCGAATCCGGAATCCGGAATGCGTCGCCATCTCTTTCCCGAGGTTCTTCGAGCAGCTGGAGGCTCTGCGTGACTGAAAGGCACGTCACTGCACACACCCTCACGCTGGGCGTCATTGGAAATCCGGTGGGCCATTCCCTTTCGCCGCAGCTCCAGAATGCGCTGCTCAGCAGGCTCGGCGTCAACGGCTGCTACCATGCCTTCGAGGTGAAGCCAAATGAGCTCGAAAAGGCGGTCCGCGGGGCCTCCGCCTTGGGTTTCCTGGGTCTGAACGTGACGGTGCCCTTCAAGGAGCAGGTCGTTCCCCTCTGTGATGATATCACCCACGAGGCGGAGGCACTTGGGGCCGTCAATACGCTGCTATTCAAGGATGGGCGGATAGTCGGGACCACGACGGATCCTCTTGGCTTCCTCAAGCCGCTCGAGGCAAGGGGATTCGAGCTCCCCGACAAGACCGTGGTCGTGCTCGGGGCCGGTGGAGCCGCGCGCGCGGTGATCTTCGCCTGCGCGGAAAGGGGCGTAGCCGAGATCCGCCTCCTCAACCGGACGCACGACAAAGCCGTCAGGCTGGTCCGGCGGTTCCGGAGCCTTTTCCCGGGCGTGCGGATCGAAGCCTACCCCCTCCTCGAATGGGGCAGCGTCTCCAATGCCCTTGAAAACGCAGATCTCATCGTGAACGCCACCTCGGCCGGGATGTGGCCGCATCTCGAACGCAGCCCGCTGCCGGAATCCGTCTCTCTGCCGCGGGACGCTCTGGCCTACGACCTTGTCTACAATCCCTTGCGCACTCGCTTCTTGCAACAGGCCGAGGAGAACGGACTCGCGATTCAGGATGGACTTGATATGCTGATCTACCAGGCAATCGCTTCCGTGGAATTCTGGCTCAGCCGACAGCTCGGCGATTGGCACGGGCTCGCCCGAGAACTTCGGCCTGGTCTCGAACGAGCGCTCGAGTGGTCGTCGGGACCCCCGTGGTCGGTGACCGGCAAGGGGAAGGACAAATGACGGCCAAGCTCCGCATGTTCACCGCCGGCGAGTCGCACGGGAAGGCCTTGGTGGGGATCCTCGAGGGATTCCCCGCCAATGTGCCCGTCCGCAAAGACGAGATCGACCGCCAGCTCGCTCGCCGACAGCGCGGCTATGGCCGGGGCGGTCGGATGCAGATCGAGCAAGACGAGGCCCAGGTACTCGCCGGCATCCGCTTCGGGAAGACGCTCGGGAGTCCGCTGGCGCTGGTGATCTGGAATCGAGACTGGCCAAACTGGCAAGAGAAGATGGACCCGTGGGAGCAGCATCCCAACATCGAGCCTCTGACGGCCCCGAGACCCGGACATGCGGACTACCCCGGCTGGTTCAAGTACCGCCACCGAGACCTTCGGAACGTGCTGGAACGGGCCAGCGCAAGGGAAACTGCGGCGCGCGTGGCTCTGGGGGCCATTTGCCGGCAGCTTTTACAACAATTCGGGGTTGGGGTGGCAAGCCATGTGATCGAAATCGGCGGCGTGCGCGCAAGCCATTTGCCCGCCGAGCTCAGCGACCCCCGCCGGTGCACGCCGCCCGTACTCAACGAGCTCAATCTCCGGGCCGACCAATCCCCCGTTCGGTGCCTGGACCCCGAAGCGGAAGAGCGGATGAAGGCTGCGATCGACCGCGCGCGGGAGGAAGAGGATACCTTGGGTGGCCAGTTCGAAGTGATCGCTGCGGGCATGCCCCCAGGCCTGGGTAGCCACGTGCACTGGGAACGGCGTCTGGACGCGCGTATCGCGCACGCCTTCATGAGCATTCCCGCTGTCAAGGCGGTGGAAATTGGCCTCGGGACGGAGCTGGCCCACGTCCCGGGGAGCCAAGCCCACGACGAGATCCTGTTGGAAGCCGGTCGCATCGTGCGTGCCACTAACCGCGCCGGGGGGCTCGAAGGCGGTATGACCAATGGACTGCCCATCGTGGTGCGCGCGACGATGAAGCCTCTGCCCACGCTGATGCGCCCCCTGCGCACGGTAGACCTTCTCCGCCGCGAGGAACGTGTGGCCTTCACCGAGCGGGGCGACGTCTGCGCTGTCCCTGCGGCGTCGATCGTGGGCGAGGCGATGCTGGCCTTCGTCCTCGCAGATGCCTTCTGCGAAGCGTTCGGCAACGACAGCCTGGAGCAGATGCGCATCAACTACGAGGCGTACTGTGTACAGATGGGTTTGTGACCGGAATCTCTACCTCGGAGGATTCATGGCCAGCGGGAAGTCCACCGCTGCGGCCGAGCTCTCCCGTCTGCTGGGGATCCCATGGGAAGATTCGGATCGCCGAATCGAGGCCTCGGCACGCATGGGAATCCCGGAGATCTTTGCGCAATACGGCGAATCGTACTTCCGCGATCTTGAGTCGCAAGTCGTGCGGGAACTGGCGCAACATCGTCCCCGGATTGTAGCCCTAGGTGGGGGCGCCGTACTGCGGCAGGAGAACGTACGCTGGATCAAGTCCAGCGGGGCCCTCGTGTGCCTCTTGCCCTCTGTGGAGGTGATCTGGGGCCGGGTACGAGGCAAGACCAACCGCCCCCTCCTGGTAGCCGCCAGCGAAGAAGAGCAAAAGGCTCGCCTGGAGAAACTCTACCTCGAACGCGAACCCTTCTACCGCCTGCATGCGGATTTGCTGATCGAGCCGAAGCAAGAACGAAGTCCTTCGGAGACGGTGGCGGAGATTCTCCATTGGCTGGAGGTGAACGGGTGGGTCGAACGGTGGAAGTGAAGCTGGGAGCACGCAGCTACCCCGTGCATATCGCTTGCGGCCTGCTGGACCGGGTGGGGGAGCTGCTCGTCGAAATCGCGCCATGCCGCCGCGCCGTGATCATCACGGACGATAACGTCCGCGCCCTCTACGCCGCTCGCTTGGCCTCCAGCCTGGCTCAGGCCCAGATAGACAGCCTCGTCATCAGCGTCCCACCCGGAGAATCGAGCAAATCGCTCGAAACGTTGGCCCACCTCTACGATGAGTTCGCTCGCCTCCATGTACGCAGGGACGAGCTGGTTCTGGCCCTCGGAGGCGGAGTGATTGGCGATCTCGCCGGCTTTGCGGCGGCCACCTGGCTCCGCGGCGTCCGTTTCGTCCAAGTGCCGACGACCGTGCTCTCCCAGGTGGATAGCAGCGTCGGGGGCAAGGTCGGCATCAACCATCCCAGCGGCAAGAATCTCATTGGAAGCTTTTACCAGCCGCTCCTCGTGGTCATCGATCCGGACACCCTGCGCACGCTACCCTCCGCTGAGGTGTGGTCCGGTTTGGCGGAAGTGATCAAGTACGGCTTCATCGCTGACCGGAGTCTGTACGAGAGGGTGGCAACCGACATAAGGGCGCTGGCAGCCGAGCCGGGCTCTTCCCTTTGGGAGGAGATCCTGGCACGTTGTTGCGAGATTAAGGCGACCATTGTCCAGAGTGACGAGCGGGACCTCGGCCTGCGCCACATCTTGAACTTCGGGCACACGCTGGGCCACGCGCTGGAGGCTGCCACAGGCTACAACCGACTCCGCCACGGCGAGGCCGTAGCACGGGGCATGGTTGCGGCCCTTTGGCTGTCGCATTGGCTGCGGGCGTTTCCGGAAGAGGAACTAGAAGCTTCGCTGCAGGTGCTGGAACAGTTCCCCCGCCCCGAGCTGGACGATCTTGTCGCTCGGGAAATCGTGCCGCACGTGGCCCACGACAAGAAGGGCACATCGGCGGGGCAGAAGTGGGTCCTGCTCGACCGCATCGGAAGCGCGACAGTGATCCAAGATCCGCCTGCGGAACTCGTAGTGCAGGCGGCGGAGAAAATGCTGAGGTAGATACGTGCTGCACGTGCTGGTCATCCACGGTCCTAACCTGAACCTGTTGGGACGAAGAGAGCCCGAGATCTACGGGAACGAGAGCCTAAGGGAAGTCAATCGGAGGCTTCGAGAAAAGGCTCAGGAATTGGGCTGCCGGCTCACTTTCTTCCAGAGCAATTGCGAAGGCGAGATCATCGACTTCCTGCACGACCATCGACTGGAGGCGGACGGAGTGATCATCAACCCCGGGGGGCTGACCCACACGAGCGTGGCCCTCCGAGACGCCCTCGCCGCGATCGGCCTCCCGACGGTGGAGGTGCACATCTCGGACATCAGCCAGCGAGAGGAGTTTCGGCGTACATCGCTCATCCGCGACATCTGCATCGCGAGCATCTGCGGGAAAGGCATCGAGGGCTATCTCCTCGCTCTCACCGAGCTCGTGCAGCAATTGGCAACGAAGGGGTGAGATCCCGCAGCGCGCACCCGGCCCCTCGTCCAGTCAAACGACGAGTCATCACCCTGCGGCGGAACGCCATAACGGGCAGGTTCTCAGCTTGGCCGTCTCGATGTTAGCGCGGACCCGGAGGTGTCCGCGCCGCTCCACCCAGCGGTACGCGATCCCTGCCCCGCGACCGAATCTGCCGGCCGATACGGGCCTCCGCGCGCAGAAGTTTGCTTCTGCCCCACTTGCCGGACCTGCTCGTTGGTCCCCCAGCCTTCCCCGCACCCCGTACCGCCGCGCTCAGCCCGGCACTTCTACCCCATTCGCCGCTGGGAACAGCCGGCGCGATTCCATCATGCTGGCCGCATTGATCCTCCGCTCGGCCGCCTCGAGGATGCTTCGCAGCATCTCGGCGTAGGACATCCCCGCGTACTTGGCCATCTTGGCCAGATGCCCGTCCCAACACCAGCCGGGATTCGGGTTGACTTCCAGCAGCCTGGGGTTTCCCGCCGCATCCAGTCGCCAGTCGAAGCGGCAGTAGTCCCTCACTTCGAGCCGCTCGAACAACCGGAGGCAGCATTCGATGATAAACTTCTCGGTGTCGCCGGGCAGGTTGGCGGGCACGGACTTGATCTTCCAGTACGGCGAATCCTGTAGCCACTTCGCTTCGTAGCCACAGATCCTTGGCATCCCTTCGGGCAGGCAGGAGTAGTCTTCCTCGATGATCGGCAGGACCGTGTAGTCCTCCGGCGGATTGCCAATGATGCCCACACTCAGATCGCTCCCGGGGAGGAACTCTTCGACGAGGATGGGCTTGTCGTAACCGAAACGCTCCCGAAGCTCCGAGATGGCGTAAACCACCTCCTCGATGCTGTTCGCCACGCTCCGCTGCGTGATCCCGAAACTCGCGTCACCGAAGTTAGGCTTCAGGATCACCGGGAAGCTGATTGGCAGCTCGAAGGACGTAGCCCCAGGAGACACAAAGAATGCCTTCGGTACCGGGATGCCCATTTCCTCGGCGATTCCTCGCACCAGCGACTTGTCGTAGCAGTAGGCAAGACACTGGGGTCCTGAGCCGGTGTACGGCAGCCCCAACATCTCCAGGAGAGCCGGCACGTGCAACTCGCGGCGGGGATCATTCCCAAAGCCCTCATCGCACAGATTGAACACCAGTGAGGTTCCCGCCTTGAGCTTCATGAGATCGTGGATGAGGCTGTCGTGGTCATCCAAGTAGGTGAATACGTAATCCTTCAGCTCCCGGAGAGCCCCTTTGAGCTTGTCGATGGTGTAAAGGTCGTCATCGTCGAAAACGTAGAACGGCTTCAGCGGATCTGGCTTGCGCGGATCTCCGAGGACGACCACCACATTCCGCACGGCCTGCTTCCGTTTCCTGCGCACCGGGGTCCAGTCCTTCCTGGCAACCGCAGTCACCACTAGACGGCGCTCCATCATGCCCAGATCCTGATTGCGCTGCGAGTCAGGAGAAATGGCCCCGTGGAATTCCACGTCGCTGAATCCCGCGGTGCGAAGGAGTTCGGCCAGGTTCTCGCGCGTGTACAGCCGCTCGGCATAGAACTGGTCGACAATGACCCCGCGGTCCACATGAGTGACGACCTCACGGGAGATCAATCGCTGTCGGTCCAGAGACAAGGAGCGTTCCCGACACACGAAGTACTTCTTGTCGATCCATTCCCAGGATCGGGGCTGGAAGTTTTCGCGCAGGTACTCACCGTCGGCCACGTCGATGAGGACCCGCCCCTGCGGCTTGAGCACTCGCAGGATCTCGCGGAGAACGCGGAGGTCATCCTCCATTGTCTCGAAGTACCCGAAGCTGTTGCCGAGCACCATGACCACGTCGAAGGTGTCCGGCTCGTAGGGGAGCTTCCGAGCGTCCCCCTCGCGGAAACGCACGTCCAGATGCTCCATCCTCGCCTGCTTTTTCGCTTTCTGGATCAGATAATGCGAGCGATCCAGGCCCTCCACGTTTCGAAATCCCCTGCGGGCCAGCTCCAGTGAGTGCCGACCCTGCCCGCAACAGAGATCGAGGATCCGCTCCTCCGGACTCAGCCTCAGGATTCCCGAGAAAAGATCGACCTCCCGGCGCGTGATCGCTTCGTCATTGACGACATCCCCGTCCGTCTTCAGGTAGATCTGGTTGAAAATCCTCCGCCACCAGTCCGGCCGGACGTGATCCTCAAGGTTCTCCACAGGGCCCAGAGCCCTCGTCCGATGGACTTGCCTCCCATTCATCTCCGCGACCTCCGTCAGCTCCGCATCCACCGATGACGAACGTTTCAATCCGCGGCGCGTGGCCCAAGGTCTTAGCCCCAAGGGCAGCCCTTTCGCCACCGCCGCAACACGGGTATCGGATCCCAAAAGCCCCCACCGATCCGAGGCCCTCAGCGAGCGACAGTCCAGTCATCGTTCGGCCGATTCTCGGCGATTCCCATTGGGATCTGGAGCGGAGGACTCATAGCCGGAGGCAAACACCGGCCCTGCGCAGTGTGAGCGCCACGGATGTCAGCCAAGGCAGGCAGATGGGTCGGCCGAGAACTCTCCGTCTCGCCGCCCAGTGCGGAGGGAACGATCGGCGGTTCATTTGCACCTCAGACACCCCGTTGACCTGGAGAACGACCTCTCAGGCGATCTATTCCGGAGCCGGGGAGCGCGACCTCCGACCTGCCAGACCGGCTCCGCTCATCTCTGACTTCGAACTTCGTGGCTTTCGGAAAAACGTCGGGCGGGAAGAGCTGCCCCAAGCCTCACGGTGGGAGTCATTCGTTGCAAACGCAAGTTAGCGACATCGCATCGAAAAGCAAGCGGAAAAATGGCCACCGAGGGTTTCTTCTACCCCTTCAGGTGAAGCCCCCTCCCAGTGGCACTCTTTTTACGCCGAAGAAAACCAGATGAGAGACTGACTCCAGCTCCCCATTCGAGGCTTGGGGGCGGATCCGGCTCACCCTGTCCAAGCACCTTGACGCTCACGCAGCAGCTTCCCCCGGCGCTCCTTTCCCCGGGCCCGGCACGTCGACTGACCCGCGAGACAAGTCGAAACGTCACTGGGCCTCCGCGCACCCGCGCGCCGCTGCCCCTTCGGTTCGCAGCCTGTGCCGCACGATGTCCCCTTCGATCATGTAGATCACGTCTTCGGCGATGTTGGTGGCGTGGTCTGCAATGCGCTCGAGATGGCGCGCAACCATCATGTACGGGATGAGTCGTTCGGCCTGATCCGGGTGTGATCGGATCGAGTCGACCACCAGCCGGAAGACCTCCCGGTTCATCTCGTCCACCCGCATGTCCGTGGCGCACACCCGGCGCGCGAGATGGGGATCGAGATTCACCAGGGAGTCGAGGCTATCCCGCACCATGCCGATCACCACACTGGCCATGTGATCGAAGTCGAAATCCACGAACACGGGAGCTTGACCGGAGAGGTAGTCAGCTCGCTCGGCGATGTTGACAGCCAGGTCACCGATCCTCTCGAGGTCATTGTTGATCTTAAGGACCGCCACGAGGAACCGCAGATCGGTGGCGACGGGTTGGTACAGGGCCAGGATCTTGAGGCATTCCTCTTCGAGCTCAACCTCGGCGAGGTCGACTTCGACATCGTTTTCGATCACCTGGCGAGCCAACTCCCCATCGAGCTCCTCAATGGCGCGGACAGAGTCCCGAAGCTGTCTCTCCACCCGTCCTGCGTCAGCAAGGAGGCGGTCCTTCAGACGAACCACCTCCCGTTGGAAATGTCGCGTCATGGTCACCTCTCATGCGCCGGTCGGTAGGACTCGACCTCGCTGCGTTTTCCGCCAGTCATCACTGCTTGCGAGGGCGTTCCCGGCTCTGTTGGAAAAGCCACGGGCGAAGTTCCGGCTCGAGGTACGCTTTCTTCCACGCGTCGTGGCCGACGTCCGGGTATTCCGTGTACCGGACGGGAGCCCCGATTCGCTTCAGCGCCTCTACGACGCACCGCGATCTCTCGACCGGGACCACCGGGTCTTGGGCCCCGTGGAAGACCCAAATTGCCACGTCCGCGATCAGGCTTGCGCGAGAGCTGTCGCCACCTCCGCAGATGGGAACCGCCGCCGCGAAGTAGCCGGGTCGGCGCATCAGCAAATCGATCGTACCGAAACCACCCATGGAAAGCCCAGTGACGTACCTTCGGGCAGGATCGATCCGCAGCTCTTTCTCCAGGCTATCCAGCAGCTCCATGGTGAGCCTCATCGGCTCGGTCGGCTCCGGCGAGAACCCCTGCGGACGGGAACGGTCGAATTCAATCTGCGACCACCACTGGTCCTTGGGGCACTGAGGGGCGACCAGGATCGCCGGGTGCTGCGGATCCAGTACCAGGTTGAGGAATTCATCGTTCTTCAACTGGGCCTCATTGTCGTCCCCGCGCTCGCCGGCCCCATGGAGGAAGAGAATGAGGGGGCAACTCCTCAGGGAATCGTAATGGGCAGGCTTCCAGAGCCGGTACGGGAGGGTCTTGCCGGTCCGCGACCTGTAGACGCGCTTTTCCAGCTTTCCGTGCCACTCGGGGAAGACCTGGCCCACAGCCGTCTGTGCCAGGCAGAAGGCAAGGATCGCAACCGCCCACCCACGTCCTGCACCGATGCTCATCGGCATCCTCCTTCGTCTTGGATCAGGTATTTGCTCGCCGCCGCTTTCCTGGCTCGGGAGAGCAAGCTCGTCTCCACCGCGCGCAATACGCAGGAGCAAGGTACAATTGGCACGGGAAAAGAGGAAACGCCTCGTTTCCTCCCGCCGCTTCCCCTTAGCCGAACCTCCCGGTGATGTAGGCTTCAGTCCTGGGATCTCGGGGGTTGGTAAAGATCTGCCTTGTCGGCCCGAATTCCACGATCCTGCCTTCGTAGAAGAACGCGGTGTAGTCGGAGATCCGGGCGGCTTGCTGCAGGTTGTGCGTGACGATCACAACCGTGTAGTCCTTCTTCAACTCTTCCACGAGATCCTCGATTCGGGCAGTGGCGACGGGGTCGATCGCGGAGGTGGGCTCATCCATCAGGAGGACCTCGGGTTGGAGCGCGATGGCTCGGGCGATGCACAGGCGCTGTTGCTGGCCTCCGGAAAGCGCCAAGGCCGGCTTGTGCAACTTGTCCTTAACCTCATCCCAGAGAGCGGCAGCGCGCAGAGCCCTCTCCACTCGCTCGGCCAGCTCATTCCGGCTGAGGCGGAAGTGAATCCGAAGTCCGTAGGCGACGTTGTCGAAAATGCTCATGGGAAAAGGCGTGGGCCGCTGGAAGATCATCCCGATGCGGCGCCGCAGCTCGAGCACGTCCTGATTGGGCGCCAGAATGTCCACGCCGTCCAGATAGACATGTCCCGTCGCACGATGGCCTCGGTACAGCTCGTAGATCCGATTGTAGACCCGAATATGGGTCGATTTGCCGCAACCGGAAGGCCCAATGATGGCCGTGACCCTATTGGCCGCGATGTCCAGATTGTTCCCGAAAAGGACTTGATGGTCCCCATAATAGAAGTTCAGGTCGCGGACGGAGATCTTCACCTCGGTCGGAGCTGCGGTCCGTCGAGTCTCCCGAGCGCTTATCACGTCCCTCAACGACGGAAGTGCGGTGCGATCTTCGGTGGTCAGGTTCATCGTCACCATCCTTCAGTCCCTTCGCCTTGCTAGGAGAAACCGCGTGCCCTTGGCTAAGACGAGCACCCCGAGCATGATCAGCAAGGATGCAGCCCAGGCCTGATTCTTCCAATCCTCGTACGGAGACATGGCGTAATTGAAGATGGTCACCGTGAGATTCGCCGTCGGCCCGTTCAACGTGGTCGGCCAGTAGGGGCTGTTCAAGGCGGTGAAGAGCAGAGGAGCCGTCTCGCCGCTAATCCTCGCCACCGCGAGAAGACACGCCGTGATGAGGCCCGACTTCGCGGCACGAAACACGATGCCGAGCGTCACTCGCCAGCGAGGGACTCCGAGCGCCAACGCTGCTTCCCGGAGAGAGGCCGGAACCAGAGCCAAAATGTCGCCAGAGGAACGCGCGATCACCGGAAACATGATGATCGCCAGGGAGATCGCCCCGGCGTACCCTGTGAAATGCCCCATCGGGACCACCAGGACGGCATAGACGAAAACGCCCACAATGATGGAGGGGACGCCCATCAAGATGTTCGCGCCGAGGCGGATGAGATCCGCCAGCTTCGACCCACCCCCGTACTCTGCGAGATAGATTCCCGCCAGAAGACCGAGCGGAACGCCAATCACCGTGGCCAAAAACGTCATCAGTAAGGAACCCAGGACGGCATTCCCGAACCCGCCTCCGGGGACGCCGGGAGGAGTCGGCCCCTTCGTCAGCAGCGAAAGGCTCAGTGCCGAACCCCCTCGGCGGAGCACCTCAAAGAGGATCCAAACTAAGGCCCCCAGTGCCAAGAGAGAGGCTACCTGAGCAAAGAGCCTCACGGCCAAATCGGTTAGCCTCCGGCGCTTGGCCGAAGAGCACTTCATCGAACTCCCCCCATGCTCCGTTCCACCCTGCGCAGCCACAGCTGCGAGATCGTCTGAATGGCCAGCGTGAGCACGAACAGGACTAGTCCCAGCTCGATCAGCGAACTCAGATAGAGCGGTTCGGAAGCCTCCGTGAACTCGTTCGCGAGGGTGGAACTAATGCTGTTCCCCGGCTCGAAGAGCGAAAGGGAAATGGCGTGCCGATTGCCGATGACAAATGTCACAGCCATGGTTTCGCCCAGCGCTCTGGCAAGTCCCAGGAGACACGCACCCACGATGCCACTGAGGCCGTAGCGGAGCGTCACGCCTCGTACCACCTCCCACTTCGTAGCCCCAATCCCATACCCGGACTCCTTCATCACCGCCGGTACCATCGTGAATATCTCCCGCGCCACGGAGGAGACGAAGGGGATGACCATCAGGGCAAGGATGACTCCCGCGGTGAAGAGTCCGATCCCCATGGGCGGTCCCTGGAAAAGCGGGAGCGAGCCCAAAACACTCTGGATGGCGGGCTGGATCTGATCCGCCATTATCGGGGCCAGCACGAACAGTCCCCACATCCCGTAGATGATGCTGGGGATCGCTCCGAGCAGCTCCACGGCGGTCCCGAAGAAACTCGCCAGGGGTGGCGGGGCAAGCTCCGCCAGGTAAAACCCGATGGCAAGCGAAAGCGGGACGGCAAGCGCCAACCCAATCACGGAAGACACGATCGTCCCGTAAAGACTCGTCAAGGCGCTGAACTGGTGACGAACCGGATCCCACACGCTCTGAACGAGGAACCGCAACCCGAAAGTTCGGAGGGAAAGCTCCGATCGCCACACCAATGCGATCCCGATGGCGATCAATAGGCCCAGGAGGCTCATCGCCGCCGAGAGGGCGAGCCAATGGAAGGGACGATCGAAACAGGCAAAGGCCCTTCCCGCGCGGATCGCGCGGGAAGGGGTCCTCACCTTACTACGCATGCTTGTGGAGGCCGTGTCGAACGTCACCGTCTCCGCTCCCACACGGGCTTCCCACCACAGCGGATCTCCCGTTCCCACATGGCCTCGACCAGATCCACAACGCCCAGGGGCATCGGGACGTAGTGCAGCTCCACAGCTACCTTTTCTCCGTGCCGGTAGCACCAGTCGAAGAACTCCAGCATGGCCCGGGCTTTGGGACAGTCCTTCTGCTCCTTGTGGACCAGGATGAAGGAAGCGCCCGTGATAGGCCAGCTGTCTTCGCCCGGCTGGTTCGTCAGGACCATGTAGAAACCGGGGGCCTTCTCCCACTGGGCATGAGTGGCTGCGGCCTGGAAGCTTTCGATCGTCGGTGCGACGAAATACCCATCTTGGTTTCTCAAGCGCGCGTAGGCGAGGTCGTTCTGGAGGGCGTAGGCGTACTCCACGTACCCGATCGCCCCTTTGACCCGCTGGACGTATGCGGAGACGCCCTCATTTCCTTTTCCGCCGATCCCCACCGGCCATTCCACCGCCTTGCCGACCCCGATCTTCTCATGCCAAGCGGCAGAAACCTGATCGAGATAGTGAGTGAAGATCCAGGTCGTGCCGGATCCATCGGAGCGGTGGACGACGGTGATGCGCTGCTTCGGCAGCTTCAGTCCCGGATTGACCTCGGCAATCCGGGCATCATTCCACTGCTGAACTTTGCCCAGGAAGATGTCGGCCAAGAGTTCGGGGGTCAATTTCAGCTCGCCGGGGCCGATCCCAGGGAGATTCACCACCGGCACGACCCCGCCGATGACCATCGGAAACTGGACCAGTCCTGCTTCCCTCAGCTCCTCCGGAGTCAACGGGGCATCCGAGGCTCCGAAGTCCACGGTCTGGGCCTTGATTTGAGCAATCCCCCCGCCGGATCCAATCGCCTGGTAATTCACCCGTACGCCGGAGAGCGCGGCATGCTCGTAAGCCCATCGGGCGTAGAGTGGGTAGGGGAAGGTCGCCCCCGCCCCTTGAACGACGCCCCGAAACTCCTGCGCCACAGCACTCGTGGCCAGCAAGAGCAATGCGAGGAAGCCAAGAGCCGGTCTTTTCATCGCCAGTCCTCCTTGCTCGGTTCAAGTCAAGCCGCTGCCCTGTCTCAGCCTCCGTGCTACACGGAGCCCCAGCGTCGCATCCATTATAGCAGCGGGATGTTGTCCGAAGATGCTGGGGCTGTTAGAATTGTGTTAGAACCCCCCGCGCGGAAAACCTGATGTGCCCCCGCGCGAAGACTGCGGCCTTCCCACACCATGACCGAGCTAGAAGGGGGCTGCTTTGTGATCCCAAGCGTGCTCCGGCGAGACCGTTGATCCTAAGCCGCGTCGGCAGCCGTGTGCCCTGCGGGTGGCCCCGGCGAGGGAATCGGCAGGAGGATCGTGAAAACACTTCCCGCACCCACCCGGCTTTCCACGGTCACGCGGCCTCTGTGGGCCTCGGCGATGTGCTTCACGATGGACAGGCCCAACCCCGTGCCCCCCAGCTGCCGGCTCCGGGACTTGTCCACGCGGTAGAAGCGCTCGAAGATTCGGGCCAAGTGTTCTTCCGGGATCCCGCACCCCTGATCTTCAACTCGGATCGCGACCGATGTCCTGCCCCTTGTGGCCAGTAGACGCACCGTTCCCCCAGGTTCGCTGTACTTGATGGCGTTGTCGAGCAAGTTCACCACCGCTTGGGTCAGAAGAGGCGGATTCGCCTCCGCCACGAGGCCAGGCTCGCACTCGAGCTCCACCTGGATCTTCTTGTCCGCGGCTGCCGGTGCGCAGATTTCCATCGCGTCTTCCAGCACTTGCCGCAACATGGTCGGTTCCAATCGGATCTGCCTCGCCTCCTGCTGAGCTTCAACCCGGGCCAAGAGCAGAAGATCGTCCACGATGGCCCGCAGGCGCTCGGACTGTTTTCGCACCACCTCGAGAAAGCGTCTTCGTGTGGACTCGTCGCTTGTGCCGCTTTCGAGCAGCGTTTCCACGAATCCGAGAATTGAGGTGATGGGTGTACGCAGCTCATGCGCGACATTCGCCACGAAATCGCGGCGGATGCGCTCCAGCCGGCGGAGTTCGGTCACGTCCTCGAGCACCAGCACGGCCCCCACCACTTGTCCCACTTCCGAGTGGATCGGTGCCGCCCGGATTCGAAGAAGCCGCCCGCCGTCCGGCTTGGACCGGATCTCCTGAGAAATTGGCTGACCAGAGGAAAGCACATCCTCCGCGATCCGACACAGGTCCGGATCCCGGCAAAGCTCGCCCAGGGTTTTCCCTGTCTCCGTCCGCTCCATACCGAGCATGCGGTACGCCGCGGGGTTCATCAGGAAGACCGAGCCCTGTCCCTCGACGGCGATGATCCCCTCCTCCATGCTGCTCAGGATCGCCTCCACCCGCCGTCGCTCCTCCGAGAGCTCGCGGATCCGCGCATCCAGCTGCGAGGCCATCACGTTCAGCGATTCCGCCAGAAGACGCAGCTCCTCGGGGCCTTCTGGGATGAGGCGTGCCCCGAGCCGGCCGACGGCAAAATCCTGTGCCGCGCTCTTCATCCTTTCGATCGGCAGACTGATCCTCCTGGCCACGATGAACGAAATGCCCGCGAGGATTACCATCAGGACCAAGCCAGCGAAGGCGAGCTCCCGGCGAACGGGCCTCAGGGCTTCCCCCAGAGTCCTTGCGGGCATGGCGACCCGTACCACCCCGATGACCTTCCCTTGCCGCAAAACCGGCACGGCCACGTACAGTAGCTCTTTTTGCAGGGTGAAGCTGTACCGGAGGCAACGCCCCACCTTCCCGGCCAGAGCGGCCTTCACCTCCGGACGATCGGCGTGGCTCTCCATCGTGAGCGGGTCATGTTCGGAATCGCCGACGACCGCGCCGTCTGGAAGGATCACAGTGAGGCGTGTACCGAGCACCTTACCGAGACTGTCGCAGAGGGTCCTGCCCTGCTCACGATCGTACAAGAGGGCCGTCTCGAACCGAGGGCCCACAAGCTTGGCAAACGTCTCGAGCTGCAACGCGGTCCGATCGGCCTGGAAACGGCTGACGGCCTGCGCTGCGATGACGATCGTAGCCCCAACGGCTGCCGCAGCGGCCAGGAGGTAAGATCGATAAAGCCTCCCGAACAGCCTCCCTCTGGTCATTCTTCCGGCTCCCGAAAGCGGTACCCGACGCCTCGCACCGTTTCGATCCACTCACCCGTGGGCCCGAGCTTTTTCCGCACGCTCGCCACAAGCACATCGATCGTTCGGTCCGTCACGTAGTAGCCCTCGCCGTGAATCGCCTCAATGAGCTGGTCGCGGCTGTACACGCGGCCCGGGCGTCTGGCCAACGTGAGAAGCAGGCGGAACTCCGACCGGGTCAGCGGGATCCTCTGCCCGGCTCTTCGCACCTCGTGCCGTGCGGGGTCAATTTGAAGCTCGCCGATGCGGACGGCCTGGCCCTCCGGAGCCTCCCCCACGCGCCGCCGACGAAGCAGGGCCTTGACGCGGGCCAAGAGGACCCGCACGCTGAAGGGCTTGGTCATGTAGTCGTCGGCACCGATTTCCAGACCGGTCACAATGTCTGCCTCCTGGTCCCTTGCCGTGAGCATCAGGATGGGAATTGCCGCCGTATCGGGATCAGCCCGGAGCATGCGACAAACGTCGATGCCGTCGACGCCCGGGAGCATCAGGTCCAGAATGATCAGGTCGGGCGATCGCTTCTTGACTTCCTCGAGCGCCTCCTCGCCGGTGGTGGCCACTCGGACCTCGTAACCGTTCCGGGCAAGATTGTACTCCAGGAGCTCACCGATGTCCCGGTCGTCTTCCACAACCAACACCGAGCCCTTGGCCATGTGGCATCCCCTCATGCGAATGGCTGGTTTTGCGTCTGGAAGGGATCGCACGAAACGGAGCAGTCTGCCCAACAAAAAAGCCCACGCCGGTCAGCGTGGGCTCCTTGATCACCCCGCAGAATCTCTGGCTTACTCTTGCTTTTCCCGCATCTTGCGGAGTTCGTTGATTTGGTCGCGAAGCTTGGCCGCATCTTCGTAGCGCTCGTCGCGAATGGCCTTTCGCAGCTCGATGTTGAGCTGCTCCAGTCTGTCGGCGAGGGAAAGTTCTTCCACCCTCTCCTCACGTTCCTCTTCCGGGGTCAGGTTCATCTCGGGAGTCTCACGTTGTTCCACCACGGCGGCCTTCCTCATCACTTCTTCGTCGACGAAAATGGGAGCATGCATCCGGAGCGCGAGGGCAATCGCGTCACTGGGTCGCGCGTCGATCTCCTTCTGATCCCCATTCACCTTGAGGGAAATGAGCGCGTAGTAGGTGTTTTCCCGAAGGTCGTTGACGATCACGCGGGTCACTTGGACGTCGAGCGAGAGGAGCAGGTTCTTCATGAGATCGTGCGTGAGTGGGCGCGGGGGAGTGATCTTCTCGAGCTGGAGCGCGATCGCCTGCGCTTCCGTCGAGCCAACCACGATCGGAAGCCAGCGCCCGTGAACCTCATCCTTGAGGATCACGACGAAGCGATTCGTGGAAGTGTCCAGCGTGACTCGCTCCACTTTCACCGCCACCAGCATGGGAACCTCCGCTCTGGCTGAAGCCAGTAGCCGTTCCCTGGCGCCCTCGCCACTGCCTTCGGTCCTTTGGTTCAGCAATGACTGGGACGACAGGACCGAACCGTCTGATTTCAACGCCGGCTTATTTTAGCAATTTCGCCCCCAAGTGTCAAGGGGAAATTTCCCGCCCGAGCTGCCCCGCGCGGAAGCCATCGTTCCCTGCAAGGGAGCGTAGAATTGCCGGATGCACATCCTCCAGCGAGGAGCAGGCCGACACTAGTTCCTCCGCCCCCCAGCCCCAAGCCGCAGCGAAGGCCAGATTGCGCGTATGGGTGGGGGTGGCCAGGTCCTCGATGTTCCCATGGTCGCTCACCACCAAGACCGTCTGCTCCCGAAAATCAATATGGCTCAGCAGGGAATCCACAAACTCCTCCAACTCCGCGATCACCTGCTTCGCCCGCTCGAGATCGCCCTTGTGTCCCACCCGGTCCGTCCGAAAGAACTCATACAGACACAGCTCAAGCTCTGCCGAAATCTCGGCGAGAATCCTCCCTGCCGTGTCCGGGGACCAGAGCGGCACGTGGAACCCCCTCTCCCGCAGCTCCTCATTGGTAAAATCCTGGTAGACGGCTCGGCCTTCTCGCAAGTCTTCCAGCGTGCGGAACGCCTGCCCTGCGCTGAGGCATGCCATCGTGGTGGCCGAGACGCGCGGCAGCAGATCTTCGAAGCTCTCGCTATTCGTCAGGCGAGTGTACGCGTTCACAAAGGCCGCCCTGAGCCCCATCTGCCGAGCTATCCGAAGCAACGAACGCTCGAAAAGAAGGCGTCGAAGCGTCCGATTGGGGAAACCGGGTAGGTGACGCCCTACCAGCCGGGCGCCATTGACCCCGGTCAGGAGCGTGGTCTGGCCCGTCGCACTTTGGGGAATCCCCTCCACCCCGAGGCAGGCGTCAATTCCCACGGCCATCCCGCCTCGGGGAAGCGCCTTACGAGGTAGCTCCTCCCGGTAAAGGGCCAATACCCCCGTACTGGCGCCGACCAGAGGATTCGTCTCCGGAGAGGGATCCCCAATGCCCAACCCGTCCACGAAGACGATGCAGATCCTTCGGGCCAATTCGCCTCCCCACCGTAGCGCCGGTGCCGCTCAATAGATTTGCAATAGACGCGTGCCGGGATAGTAATGCGCAAGGATCTCCCAGTAGCGGTAGCCGCGCTTAGCCATCGCCGCCGCTCCATCCTGGCACAGGCCGACTCCGTGCCCGAATCCCGCGCCATGCAGCACAAACTCCCGGCCGGCACCCCCTTCTCGCACCTCCACGGCGAAGCAGGAACTTGGCAGCGCTGGCTGCGCCAAGAGGTGGCGGATCCGGAGCTCTCCGTCGACCTGGAAGTTCCCCTCGGTCGTGGTGATCTGAATGCGAAAGGCTCTGCCGGAGACCCCTCGGCGCAGAACTGCGAGCTCCAGCACATCCCCCACCGTCCTGCCCAGCATCCGTTCGAGCCTGGTTTTCAGCACCGAGGCTTTGATCACCCTCGTCCAGCGGAAGTGCCCGCGGGGAGAATCCTTGCAGAACACGTCTGGCTTGCCGAGGACCCATTGTTCAAGGATTCTCTCCTTGGTGAGATCCGGATCCACGTCCTGCGGCCCGTCCAGCACCCCGCGCAGGTAATCCAGGCGCGATCCACGCCACGCCCGCGCGGCGGATTCCGTGTGCCCTCCGCAATTGGCGCTGTACAGGGCCTGGATCACCGTCCCGCCGGAATACAACACCATTCCCCGCGTGGTCTTCACGGCCTCATCCACGGGGCTCTTGTCCACGGGGACGCCGGCGTAGACCTGGCAGTGCCAATCCGCGCATAGTTCGAAGGGAGCCCCCGCATGCGCCTGCCGGCGCTGAGAGAGGGCCATGCTCCGCACAGCAATGGCTTGCGCTCGCAGGGCCTCCTGCGGCGACTTGGGCGAGATCTCGGCCAGCAAGACCCCGCGCACGTACTCCTCGAGCGGCAAGCGATTGACGATCGCCATCTGCCCACGCCACAAGAGGAAATCCACTCGTCCGGGGTAGACACGATCCTGCCGCCGACGGCCCGATCGGCCGAGGAATACGAGATCGCCATTCCTCAGCGAAATGGCTTGCTGCGCCTCGCCGGCCTTCCGGCCCCGCTCGTCGAGAAGCACGAGTCGCAGACCGGAGGCTGTCGAAGCGTTCCGCCCGGATGATATCTCCTCCCGCGATGCCGTCCCGCGGTGCAGAGGCTTTTCCAGGCGGATCCGGTAGGTCCCCTCGCTCAAACTACCCGCTGCCTCACCGTCGAGGAGAAGTGTGGCCGGCTTAGTCAGGCGGAAGGAACTCGACTGGGCTCCAGTGACCAGTCCCACGGAGATCAGCGGCTCTCGCTCGCCAGAACGGGGAGCGGGTGCACACTGAGCAAGAGCCAGCAACGCAATCCCGGCCACTGGCAGGAAATAGACCCGGGACGGCCCCCCTCCCCGGAGAGGAGTTCCCACGCGGCATGTCGCCAATGTCCGGATCCAAGCTTGGTCAGTGCATTTGCGTCATGCTTGAGGACGCGGGAGCCCTGCGGGACTGGTCGACTCTTGCCCCGTTACGCCTCGGTCCCTCCCGGCAGCAGGATCGACGGGGACCTCTCTCACGGCTGGTACCCGAATTGGCGGAGCAGCGATTCCTTCTGGCGCCACTTCTCTTTCACGCCTATCCAGAGCTCCAGGAAGACGGGGCGGCCGAGAAATGCTTCGATCTCTTCCCGGGCTTCCCGGCCGATCCGCTTCAGGGCCTCGCCTCCCTTGCCGATCAGGATCTTCCGCTGACCCGGCTTTTCTACGTAGATCGAAGCTCGGATGTAATCCTTCGCGCCGGGCCGCTCCTTGAACTCGTCGATCACCACGGTCGCGGAGTAGGGAATCTCTTCCCCGTACCTCTGGAAGATCTTCTCGCGAATGATCTCGGCCACGAAGAAGCGCTCGGGCTGGTCCGTCAGCATGTCCTCGGGGTACAGCGGCGAGCCTTCGGGCAAGTAGCGGACGAGCACATCTCGCAGGATGTCGATCCCGTCCTGCTTGAGGGCGGAGATGGGCACGATTTCGCGGAACTGGTATCGCCGGTGGCATTCGTCGATGAGCGGCAGCAGCTGATCCTTTGGGACCAAGTCGATCTTGTTGATGGCCAGAATGGATGGCTTATCCAGGATCTTCAGGCGTTCCAGCCATTGAAAGTCCAGCTCGTGGGATTCGGGCAAGGCCTCGATCATGAACAAGACCTCATCCGCATCCTGAGCTGCCCGTTCCGCGCTCTTCAGCATCACTTCCTGGAGCTTGTACCTCGGGTCAAGCAGACCGGGCGTATCGAAGAAAACGATCTGGAAGGTTTCCCCGCTCAGGATGCCGAGGATTCGATGTCGGGTCGTCTGTGGCTTGGGCGAGACGATGGACAGTTTCTGCCCGAGGAGGGCGTTCATCAGGGTGGACTTCCCCACGTTCGGACGGCCGAGAATCGCGACGTAGCCCACCCGGAAAACCGCTTTGCCTTCCGTTTGCTCCACCGTCCGGCCTCGCTCAGAGGTAAGACGACAGCGTGTCGCTCTCAAAGAGGCGGGAAAGCAGCTCTTCTCCGCTCACGATCCTCAAGACATGCTCGAAGCAGCCCTTGCGCAGACATCCCTCGATGATCCCACCCCGGGGCAAGGAGAGCGCGAACATCGGCGCGGAGCACACCTTGCACCGCGCATGCTCATCCTTGAGGGAGGCACCGCAATGGGGGCAGAAGAACTCCACCACCTCGCCATCCGGCACATCGATCTCGCTGATGTTCTCGAAACTCCCGTACCTGGGATCCAGGTAGATGAAGCCCTCCTTCCCGCGGTGGCGGAGTCTGACGCGCACCGAGGGATACCCTCCGATCTTGACACCCGGTTCCATCAGATCGCAGCCCTTGGGGCAATGAGCATGCTGAACGTACAAAGCTTTGGATGGAACCTCGATTTCAATTCGCTCTTTCGAAGGCTCCTCGGACATGACGGATCACCTCCCGCTCGACATGTCGGCCCTCCTGGCGGCATTTATCTCCCCGACGCAGTGCGATTAACGAATGTGGCCCGCATCGCGTTCCCGGAGGACAGAGGCGAGTGTTCTCAGCCCCGATGAGGGTAGTACTTGGCGGTCTCACTCACCACGATGCCTGCCAGCCCAATCAATCCGATGAGGTTCGGCACGGCCATTAGGCCGTTCATGACGTCGGCGAATCCCCAGACCAGCTCGAGCTTATGGATCACGGCCCCCACGAAGACAAACAGGGTGAATGCCACCCGGTAGGGGCGCACAGCGCGTTCACCGAGAAGGTACTCCAGCGATTTCTCGCCGTAGTAGCTCCAGCCCAAGATCGTGGAATAGGCGAACAGGACCAAGCCCAAGGAAACGATCCAGCCGCCCCAGTTTCCGGGCAGCCCAGCGCTGAAAGCCCGGCTCGTCAGCTCGGCGCCATTGTATCCGCTCTTCCAGAGGCCGGTCGTGACGATCACCAACCCCGTGAAGCTGCAGACGACGATCGTATCGATGAACGTCTGCGTCATCGACACCAAGGCTTGGCTCACGGGATTCTTCGTCTGCGCTGCGGCGGCTGCAATGGGGGAGCTGCCGAGCCCACTCTCGTTGGAGAAGACCCCGCGCGCCACGCCCCAGCGGATCGCCTCCCGCACGGCGGCGCCCGCGAACCCTCCCACAGCGGCCGTTCCGGTAAACGCTCCTCGACAAACAAGGGCCAACGCCGCTGGGAGTTCGGAAATCTTGGCCGCGAGCACCACGATAGCTCCCGCTGCGTAGAACACGATCATGACGGGGACAAGCACGCTTGCCGTGCGAGCGATGCTCTTGATCCCGCCCAGAAGCACAAGGCCAGTGGCAAAGGCCATCACCGCGCCCGTCATCCAAGGCTTCACGGACGGCAGCACGAAAGAGAGGGAATCAGCCACCGAGTTCGACTGCACAATGTTTCCGATTCCGAAGGCCGAGATCGATGCGAAGAAGGCGAACAGGGCTCCCAGCCAAGGGCAACCCAGCCCCTTCGAAAGATAATACATGGGGCCGCCGCTCATCGTGCCGAACCGATCCACCTGCCGGTACTTCACGGCCAGCACGGCCTCGGAATACTTGGTAGCCATGCCGAAGAGGCCCGTAATCCACATCCAGAACAGCGCTCCCGGTCCCCCTGCTGCGATCGCCGTTGCCACACCCGCTATGTTCCCCGTGCCTACCGTGGCAGCAAGTGCGGTCATCAGGGCCTGAAAGTGAGTGATATCGCCTTCAGCCTGGTCCTGCTCCTTCCGCTTCACCAGGGCGAGCCACAAGGAATACCATAGCCCCCGGATCTGCAAGGCTCGAAGCCTGATGGTGAGGTAGATCCCCGTCCCCACCAGCAGGACGAGCATGGGTGGCCCCCAAACGATGTCGCTCACCGACCGAAGGAATGCCGCTACCTTCTCTTCCAGCATCCGGATACCCGAAGCTCTTCCGGCACACTTCTCCGGCGAAACCCGAAGAAAACGCAAGCCTCAAACGCCATGAATCCAGAACTGCGGTCCGCTGTTCGGCCTTTTCAGTACGCTTTGGCAGCTACCACCCTACCGTCGGACGGTCGGCCGCAGAGCAAACACCTACCCCGCTCCGCCGGCCTGTCAAAGGGGATGCAACGAATAGTGGCTTTCGTTTCCTCCTGCAACCGGTCTTCGCAGGCCCTGTCCCCGCACCAGTGGACGAGGAAAAAGCCTCCCGGCTCATCAATCTTCTCCTTGAACTCGTCGTACCCGTCCACCACAAAAGTGTACTTTTCCCGGAATTCCAGCGCGCGGCGGAAGAGTGAGCTCTGGATATCCTCAAGCAGATCCTTGATGGCCTCCAAGATTCGGTCCTGCGGCACAGTAGTTCTCTCGCCTGTGTCCCGCCGGACCAGGGTCGCTTCGTTGCGCTGCAGGTCACGAGGGCCCAGCTCCACCCGGACCGGTACCCCCTTCGATTCCCACTCATTGAACTTCCAGCCAGGGCGGTAACCCTCGCGATCGTCCACGTGATAAGTGAGCTTCCCCTTCCAGGAGTCCGCCAGCCGGTGCGCCGCCTCTTTCATCTGGCTCATCTCATCATCCCCCTTCCAGATGGGCACGACCACCACCTCCAGCGTCGCTAACCGGGGCGGCAGCACGAGTCCCTGATCATCGCTGTGGGTCATGATAAGGGCTCCGATCAGGCGGGTCGAGACGCCCCAGCTCGTGGCCCAGACGTATTGCAGCTCGCCGTTCTCATCTTGGTACTTCACGTCGAAGGCCCTCGCGAAATTCTGTCCGAGATTGTGCGAAGTCCCTGCCTGCAAAGCGCGCCGATCCTGCATCATCGCTTCGATGGTGTAGGTACGCAAGGCGCCGGCGAACTTCTCCTTTTCCGTCTTCTGGCCGGGAATCACGGGCATAGCCATGTACTCTTCTGCGAAGGTGCGGTAAATCTGCAGGATCTTGCGAGCCTCCTCCTCCGCTTCCGCCTCCGTGGCATGAGCCGTGTGCCCCTCTTGCCAGAGGAACTCGGTGGTGCGCAGGAATAGGCGGGTTCGCATCTCCCAACGAACCACATTGCACCATTGATTGATAAGCAGAGGCAGATCACGGTAGGACTGGATCCAGTCCTTGTACATGGCCCAAATGATCGTCTCGGAGGTGGGCCTGACGTAAAGGGGCTCCTCGAGCTTTTTCCCGCCCCCATGCGTCACCACAGCACATTCGGGGGCAAAGCCCTCCACGTGCTCCGCTTCCCTCCGCATGAAGCTCTCAGGAATGAATAGCGGGAAATAGGCATTGCGATGACCGGTCTCCTTGAACATGCGATCCAGCACGCTCTGGATCTTCTCCCAGATGGCGTACCCGTTCGGCCGGATTACCATGCAACCCTTAACGGGGGCATAGTCGGCCAACTCGGCTTGCATGATCACATCGGTGTACCAGCGCGAGTAATCCTCAGAGCGTTTCGTGATCTTGGCCATTTCCGTCCCACTCCAGGCAGTTAGCCCAGGACCTCACCATCGCCGCAAAGTTCGAAATCGACCAGTTCCTCTCGCAAGCGGTCCAGGATAGGGAGCACGCACAGGGCGTGTTCCTGGATCCCCTCGAGGCAATAAAGCTCGCGCCTCGGCCCCTTGGCCCGTCCTCCGCGGACCTCCACTTCGACGAGCGTGGCCCGAGGGCACGAAAGACAACGTTCCACCCCCTCGGGAACGCGCGTGGCCACCAGCCGGCCCAACAGGGCTTCGGCGTCTTCCACGGCGGCAACCGCGTGTTCGCTCCGTTCCACCACCTCCATCCGCGAGGGAGCGAAAAGATGCAGCCGTCCGTCCGATAGTCTTAAATTTGCCTGGAACTCAATCCTAATCCCTTGACCCAAGCCGAAACGGCGCAACAGGTGCGCCCCCAACTCAAGGTAGACCGGATCCTCAAACGGCGTCCGGCCGAGGAAAGCCTCCTCGAGCCGCACGATGTAGCCGCCGAGGACCAGCCGAGCACCCGATTTCTCGCGAATCTTGATGAGTCGCGGCTGGATCCGCGCCACCGTGGCAAGGATTTCGAGGCGACTGTACCGACACTCCGACAGCCACTCCTCAAATTCCTGTACCTCATCCAAGAAACGCAGGAACTCCTCGTGCGGAATGACTACCTCCGGCTGGTAGTGCATGCGCGTGTCGCGGTAATGCGTACAGCCAAAGCACAGCCGCCCCACCCGATGGAACCCGCGCACGCAACTCATCCCCTTAGCAAAACGATGACAAAACCAATGATAGGCCACGCATCCGCTCGGGTAGCATCGTTTGGCCCGGAGCACGTGATAGGAGGAGACCCGATACCCGAACCGAGCATGGCTTTCATGCCGACACCGGAATATGTCCGTCCGTCTGTAGGGGTTGCGCATCGGCAGCCTCAAATTTCCGGCCAATATAGACAAGCATCCGTTCTTTTTCAAGGGGATTCGGGCATGCTGGGTGGGAGAACAGCGTCCCATCCGAATGCCTCACCGGAAGCCCCTCACTCCCGGACGCCCCCCAACCCTGGCAAACCCAACCCCGCGTTGCCCCCAAAGGTGCCATCCCCCGAACGCGTCCCCAGTCGACGCCTCCGAGAAAAGCCGCTTGCCCATCCTGGAACTGGTGGCCCCACTTGCGGGGCAGGCTCCAGCCGCAGCGGCGGAGGACACGCCAGTCAGCGTAGCGAGTCTTCTCGCATGAGCCACAATTCCGCAACCTGCGATCCGCGCTCGCCGTCCGGGCACGTCCAGGTCAGAACCAGCTCCCCGTCGGAGGTGGCCTCGGGCGGGATCTCAAATTCCCACAGCGGTTTCTCCCCCGTTTGAATGAATTCGTGGATCACGAAAAGGCTGTCGGCCACAAGGCGGATACGAGACTGGAAACGCCCCGTGTACGCCACCCGCAAGCGATACCGGACCTCGGGGTCTAAGCCGGTGTAGCGCACGGAGAGGGGCGTGCTGTAGAGCGTTGTTGCCTGGACAAGCCAAGCCAAAGGAACTGCCTCGCCCTCGAATCCCTCAACCTGAAGCGTGGGAAGCCACTCCCCGGCACGCAGGCCAACCCCAAAACTCACGCTTGGCGTGAGCAGCATCCCGGGATCGGACTCCCAACCGGCGCCCGGGACGATCCGCGACCACGATTCCCAGGAGCCCAAATTGTCGTAAAAGCCGCCCGGGCCCGGGTTCGTCCGGTTCACGAGATCCCACAGCGCCTTCGTACGTTCCGCCTCCATCTGTAGCTTCCGGATTCTCTCGAACTGGGACAGAAGCCATCGCGCATCGTTCAGCGGTTCGTCGATCCCATCCAAAAACGCCCCGCGCGAGCGGGAAATCGCGCCGTAGCGCTCCACCGACAACTGCGCACCGATGTTCTTGAACAGAGAATCGCCCAATTGCCAGCAGCGTTCTTTGAGCTTCTGGGCTACGGGCTCCCTCCGGGCTTTCAGCAGAATGGCTTCCGCCTCGTCGAGCGCTCGCAGGCTGCCAGTTTCCTGCGCACCCGCGAGCGCCTCGTGCGCCCGCCTTTCCAACTCTGTTTCGTAAAGGAGCCTTCTCCGGATGTAGGCATCGTAGTAGGCCCGAAGCAGGCACATCTGGAAGCGGTAGTTGCTCGCGACGTGAGGAGGGGCTTCTTCCTCCAACTGTCGCCACTGCGCAAGGGCCACCTCGACTCCTGAATTGGCGATCAGGGGTCCCTCCCAGTTCCTCTCGAGCGCAAGGATGCCCTGGGCGATAGGATCGGCCAGGCGCGGTTCGATGAAAAGGCGCGCGTAGTCGCGCAGGGTCTCGATCACCGGCGTCGACGGATCCCACATCTGATCCAGCCACACAAACTTGTTCACATCGTCATTGATGCCTTCGGAGTAGCCAATTGTCCCGATGGCCAAATCGTGGAAGAGGTTCTCAATGTGCTTCTCTGCCACAGGACGAGGGTTGATCGGTTCACGGCCCAGGGTGATTGCGTAGGCGAGATCCCAACGCCACACTGGGTACTGACAACTGAGGGTATGCGTGATGTCGGGGTAGCGACGGATGGGCACTTGAGGGACCAAACGCTTCCTCAGCTCGCGCAAAGGCGTGTTCACCCAAGGCCCAAAGACCACGCCTCCAAACCACTCGTATCCGGCATTGGCATGCCGAAAGAAAGCCTCCACCCAATCCTCGGTTGGACGGAAGGCCTGGGGAGAAACCCAAATGTCGGCGCCGGGGTGGTATTTCCGCAGAAGGGCTGCGACCTTCTCGAGCCAGGGGAAAAGGACATCCGGGTGCAAGCGCCCCGGATCCCCTCCGGGGACAAACAAATGATCGATGTGGGGTAGGCTCCGAAAGACCTCCTCCCGCTCCCTCAATTCCTCCCGGATCGCGGAATCGCTCTCGTAGTCCTCGCCGACGTTCGGGTACCAGATCCATACCTCCATGCCGTACGACTTGATGATCGAGGAAAGGCGGATCATCATCTCGAGAGGTTCAAGTTTCATGTGCGGACTGGTGGCCGCATCGTCCGTCCGGGGCGGCAGGATCTCGATTGCGTTGGCACCGAAGAGCGCTAGCTCCCGAATGTACCGCTCGAACTGCTCGGGCGTCCAGGCATCGTAGGTATTCGTCTTCGGTCGATAGCCTAGCTGATGCCCTCGGATGCGCTGCGAAGGGACCGTCTGCAGACGGTATCCGGCCGGAAAATGGAGCTGCCCCCTTTCCCAGCGCAGTTTCCGGAGAAAGCGGCCGACCGCGTACAAGGTGCCGCGCCGGTCGCTTCCTGCGAGGACAACTACCGGACCATCCGCCTGGCTTGCTACCAGGACGGCCTCAGGCGTGTCCCCGGGAAAACCATCGGCCAAAGAGCGAACGGAAAGGGGGAACTCCCCGAGGCCCGAAGCAAGGGCCACCACAATCTTCGCACGCCTGTCTCCGTGCCAGCCGGACTCGACGGGCAGCCGGATTCCCGTGCGCCTCTCGATTTCCTCCGTGAGCACTCGGACTGCCACCGGCGCGTTCGCGGAAGCCCCGCGGGGCTTGACGACGACGGCCGTCGAGAGATCCAACCAGCCCGAATCAGCAAGAAGCCCTCGAGCCGAAAAGGACATCGCCACCAGCAACACCGTCGAACCAAACTGGTTCGCCTTCATCGCAAACCTCGCAATACACGGACGCTCCGTAAAACGCCCTTCCCCGGCCAAGTCGGTCCCAGCGGACCGGATGCTCGTTCGCTCAGTTAGCCTTTCCGTAGTCTGACTTGCCACATTCCTTTTGCAAGCCGATGGGCTGCGATTTCGCAGCACCGCCCGCGGATCCGGGCCGAGACCCTCGCAGGCAATCTGCACAGGACTGCCGTGCGAAAAGAATCGCCCCAAAACCTTCCGCAAGCGATAGCCGATGACCCTCTGCCAGCGAGCCCCTTATCCGCGTTTCACTCGAGACCCTCCCGCTGGCGGTCCAGCGGCGGGGCCGCCTCGCAGGGTCTGGAGCTCCTGGCGCAGCGTTTTCTCGACGACGATGAGATCCGTGGAATGGATCAAGAAGCTGATCCCCTCCTCTAACCACCGTTGCTCTCGCTGCAAGTCCCACCAGACGTGCACGCCGACGGGCTTTTCCAGGCGGCGGCAGGTGCTGATGATCGAACTCACTTGGCGCAGAAACTCCGGGTCATCGTACTGCTCGGGGATGCCGAGGCTGATCGAAAGGTCGTGCGGCCCAATCAAGGCTGCATCCACCCCCGGCACGGCGAGGATCTGGCCCAGTCTCTCCACGCCGGGCACGCTCTCGATATTGACGAGGACCGCAACGTCCGCATTCCGACCACGGAGGTAGTCGAGCGAGGCGGCCGGCGCGTTCCGATGCTCGCGCCATGCGCGCAGCTTTTCCCCCCGCAGCGGGTCCCATTTCACGGCGGCAACCAGGGCTTCGGCCTCGTCTGCGTGCTCGATGTAAGGTGCCACCACACCCCAGGCGCCCCAGAACTTGGCCCGACGCGCGTAGGGACCGTCCACGCCCGGCACCCGGACGAAAGGGGCGACGCCGCAGGCCGCGTGTGCCCGGCAGAGATAGGCCACCTCCGCCTCGGAAAATGGGAAGTGTTCCATGTCAATGAACACGAAATCGAGACCAAGCCGGCTCGGAAGATCTACCCACACGGGCGATGCATGGGAGAGGCAAAGCCCGAAGAGCCGCTCGCCATTCACCAGTTTCCGGTAAAACTCGGCTCGTGTCAATCCTTCCTCCGCTCGTTGAGACAACAAAAGCTGTCCCAGGAATCGGTCCGGTGTCCGCTCACGATCCCCGCCTTCTTGCGAGTTCCCTCAGCAAGTCTCGTGCTCCGTGCGGGAGATGATCTCGTCCTGCAAGGCCTTCGACAGATCACAAAAGTAATCGCTGTAGCCAGCCACACGAACCACGAGGCTTCTGTACTCCTCCGGGTTTTGCTGAGCCTTGCGCAGGGTTTCCGCATCCACTACGTTGAACTGGATGTGGTGCCCGCCCAGTCGAAAATACGTCCGGATGAGCTGGACCAGCTTGTCCAGCGCCTCGTCGCTTTGGAATAGCCGGGGGGTGAATTTTTGATTCAAGAGCGTGCCTCCCGTCCGCACGTGATCGATCTTCGCCACGGACTTCAGCACCGCCGTCGGACCCTTGCGGTCGGCACCCTGCACGGGGGAAACCCCCTCGGAGAGCGGCATGCCGGCCTTGCGGCCGTCCGGCAAAGCCCCGGTGACCGAGCCGAAGTAAACGTGCACGGTGGTCGGCAGCAAGTTGATCCGGTAGTGACCGCACTTTGTGTTAGGACGACCGTCGACGGCCGCGAAAAAGGCCTCGAAGACCCGCCGCATGGTTTCGTCCGCGTACTCGTCGTCGTTGCCGTATTTGGGCGTACGATTCACGAGAAGCTGCCGTAGCCGTTCTGCACCTTCGAAATCCCTTCGCAGCGCTTCCAGGATCTCCGCCATCGTCAGCGAACCTCTGTCGTACACGTGGTAGCGGAGGGCAGTCAGCGAGTCCGTGATGGAACCGAGGCCCACCCCCTGAATGTAGGTGGAGTTGTAGCGCGCACCTCCCTCATGGTAGTCCATTCCCTTCGCGATGCAATCGTCGATGAGGATGGACAGGAAGGGCGCCGGCATGTACTTCGCGTAGAGTCGCTCGATCACGTTGTTGCCGCGTATTTTGATGTCGACGAAATGTCGCAGTTGCCTCTCGAAAGCAGTGAATAGCTCATCGAAGCTTGCGAAAGAACGCGGATCGCCCGTCGGCAGGCCGATGCGCTTGCCGGTGCGCGGGTCAACGCCATCGTTCAGCGTGATTTCGAGGATCTTAGGGATGTTCAGGTAGCCTGTGAGGATGTAGCTTTCCTTCCCGAAGGCCCCGGTCTCCACACAGCCGCTGGTCCCGCCGTTTCGGGCATCCTCGATCCGCTTCCCTACACGCAGCATTTCCTGGATCACCACATCGGTGTTGAATACCGAGGGCTGCCCAAATCCAGTGCGAATGATTCGGCATGCGCGTCGGATGAACTCGTCCGGGCTCTTCTGGCTGACATGGATGGAAGCGCTCGGCTGGACCAAGCGCATCTCATCGACGACGTCCAGGATCAAGTAGGTCAGATCATTGACGCCATCCGACCCGTCTTCTTTGAGTCCACCGAGATTGATCTGCGCGAAATCGGTGTACGTGGCGCTCTCCTCCGCCGTCACACCGACCTTCGGGGGCGCCGGCTGATTGTGAAACTTGATCCAGAGACACTGCAGAAGCTCCCGGGCATCGTCAATCGTGAGCGACCCATCCTCCAGTCCTCGCTTGTAGAACGGGAATAGGTGTTGGTCCAGGCGGCCCGGACTGAACGAGTCCCACGTGTTCAGCTCGCACGTCACTCCCAGATGGACGAACCAGTAATACTGGATCGCTTCCCAGAGATCGCGAGGGGCGTGAGCTGGGACCCACTCACAGACCTGGGCGATCCTTTGCAGCTCGCGCCGACGCTTCGGATCGGGGTGGCTTTGGGCCAGTTCCCTCGCTTTTTGCGCGTGTCGACGCGCGAAAAAAATTAGCGCATCGGCACAAAGGGCCATGGCCTCGAGTTCTTCCTTCTTGTCCAGCGCCAGCGGATCTCTTTCGAAATCCAGCTGGGCCAAAGCGGCCTGGATCTCGCGCTTGAAGTCCAGCATCCCTTTGCGATAGATCTTGTCGTCCGCCACGGTATGTCCGGGAGCACGCTGCTCCATGAATTCGGTGAAGACGCCGGCCTCGTAGGCATCCCGCCATTCCGGGGTCATCTCGGCAAAGATCCGGTCGCGCATCGATCTGCCTTGCCAGAAAGGAATGATCCGCTCGGCGTAGATCCGCTTCGCGCCTTCGGAAACTCGATACCAGACCTTGGGGCGGGAGTTCAGCACCTCCAGGTCTCGCAGACTGTGGCAGCACAGTTCAGGATAGGTCGGTGCTCCCTTAGGGAAGGGGCCCTTCTCCCCCACGATCAGCTCCCCCTCGCCGATGTAGATCTGCTTGTGGGCGAGGAGGTGGGAAAAGACGCGTGCGCGTAGCAATCGCGTCGAACCGCCGGGGAGCTCGCATTCGTACACGCTTGTCACCAGCTCTGCCCTCTCCGTCGTGAGCGTCGGTTCTGCCGCGAGACTTTGCTCGCGCAACCGTTTCACCCGATCGGGCATCGGCATCTCGCTAACCTCCCACTGCAACAACCAATCCTGCTCGCCGGAGAAGCTCCGCGGCCCAACGGGCTCTCTCGCGGGATCGCTCCACATCCGCGTGGAACTCCGGCTCCCGGTCCAGCCTTTCGAACTTGCTTTCCCCAAGCCGATGATAGGGCAGCAATTCCACCGGAGGAACCTCGGGCAAACTGGTCAAAAACGCGGCCGTGGCACGCCAGTTCTCCGGATCATCGTTCGCGCCGGGCACCACGGGGATTCGAACTTGCACCCGGGCCCCACGGGAGACCAGAAGCCTGAGGTTGTGCAGTATCTGTCCGTTGCCTACACCGGTGAACCGCCTATGCTTCTTTTCATCCATGACCTTGAGGTCAAAGAGGAAAAGGTCCGTCCAGGGCAGACATCGCTCGATGTCGTCCCAGTCGGCGTAGCCACAGGTGTCGACGGCGGTGTGGAGGCTGCGAGCCTTGGCGAGGCGCAGCATCTCGTTCAGGAAACGGGCTTGAAAGAAAGGCTCGCCCCCGGTGAACGTCACGCCCCCTCCAGATTGGGCGTAGAAGTCGCGGTCCTTCTCGAGTTCCGCGAGCAGTTCCTCCGGACTCACCCTCCGACCCACCCTCTCCCTCGCCCCCGAGTAGCATACTTCTGCGCACCGTCCGCAGGCTTCGCAACGATCGCGGCGCACCAGAAAACGCCCATTATGCTCGACCACAGCCCCGCGCGGGCAGACTTCCACGCAGGCAGCACAGCCGAGGCAGCGAGTTGGGCGCAAGGCCAGCTCTGGGTAAGGGGACCTTCCCTCCGGGTTGTGGCACCACACACACCGCAACGGGCAGCCCTTTAGAAAGACGGACGTGCGGATCCCGGGACCGTCATGAAGGGCAAACCGCTTGACATCGAAAATCAGCCCGGTGATGGCGTCACCCAAGTTTCACACCTCAATGGGCAAGAGCCGAGTGCGCGGTGGCAAGGATGCGCGGACACCTCCGCCGGCGATCTCCACCACCAGAGGGACTCCCAACGCCTCCGGCTACCCGGTGCCAAAGCTCCGAAGCCCGAACTTCCTCTTGCGAGTGCGTCGAAGGACCGCCGCAGACAAGAAGTCGCACCGGCGAACGTTCCCGAGACTGCGGCCCTCGGGCGCGGGCAAGTCGCATTTTGCGGCTTGCTGCCGTTCGAATGCTGGTGGGACGGTCTTCCGCCGAAACGGAGATGAACCACGCGGCGCGCCTCTGTCCGGCGGACAAGACTTCCTCCTGTGCCTCTCGACAAAGCTCTCAGGCCTCAATCCGGCCTGACCTGGTGAGCAAAGTCCTCGGAGGTGCCGAAACACCAGCCCCAAACACTGACTCCGAGCGAGGCGGAAACTGTCGCCACAGGCACTCTTGCCGCATCCCGCGACCGTGCCCACTCCCTCGATGCCGTTAGTCCCGCGCGAAAAGAATCGCCGAACCGAGTACCGGGTCCATCATCTTCTCGCGGCGCGACCAGGGTAGAGCGGCTCCCCGAACGTTTTGACCCTCAATTCTCCGCTGCGCGGCAGCCGGAAAAGCTGAGCAGAGGCACGGCTCCGAGCCCGGGGCGCCTGACCCTTGCCCGCCGCGCGTTCTTCCCTCGTCACCGCCACCAAATTAGCACAGTATTGGCCCCCACGCAAGGCTCTGAGTTCCCGGGGTCTCCAATTCTCCCTTGTCCAAGCGCGGACGACCATTCGCTTCCAACTGCGTCCCGAAGAAAACCGGCCGCAGCGAGGTGGCAAATAAGGGACGATCGGCACACCTGGGGTGCGAGGTTCGAGCCCCGCTGGTCGTTTGCCCTGCATACAGCTGGGGTACCGCACCTCGGACCCTCCACACATGCAGCGACCCCTCTCGATGCGATCCCCGCCTGGCGGGTTGGCCAGCAGGCCGCCAGCTGGCAGCCATCGCGAAGACCTCCCACGGAGCCTATCGGGTTTCATGCGATGTGCGAAGTTTCTGACGAGGGAACACTTCCGAGACAGCCGCTACTGGCTCCCAGTGAGGCAATTCAACCCTCGAAACCAGGATAACGCCCAAGGACCCGCATCGAAGCGACTCCTGGGGTCGGCTGGAACATCCTCCCACTGAGGTCGATTCAGATCCCCGGCGTGGCAATGAGGTGTTCCCCCGGCCGCCCGACGGGACGGGACCCGGCCCCCTCGCTCCGGGAAGTGACTTTTCCTTTTTGCCATCCCGTTTCGCCGGAAGTCGCCCGGGCTCCTCAGTCCCACTGCTCGAAACGGGGGACTTTGCCCTTACGAGGAGCGCTCGTCTCCGTTCAGTTGCTCGGTGAGTCGTTTCAAAGCATCCTCGAAGGTCTTGTAGGCCTGGTCACCCCACAATACGAACACGACGCGCTCGAGCCCCGTTTGGCCTTTGAGGTATTCGATGGTGGCGGACAGCATGATCTGGGCACAACGGTCCATTGGGAAGCCAAAGATGCCTGTGCTAATCGCAGGAAAGGCGATGGACTTGAGGCCATGCTCATCCGCAAGTCGGAGCGAGTTCAGCGTGGCGTCGCGGAGCTTACGGTCCTCATCCCCTTCCCCCATCCTCGGGCCGACGGCATGGATCACATATTTCGCCCTGAGATTGCCCCCCGTTGTGAGTACGGCGCCGCCCACGTAGGTGCCACCGATGCGATCGCACTCCTCCTGAATCACCCGCCCACCTTTGCGCAGAATCGCGCCCGCAACCCCACCCCCCATCTTCAGCGCTGCATTGGCTGCATTGACAATGGCGTCCGTGTCCATCTCAGTGATGTCCCCCTGGAGCAACTCCAATGAAGTCCTACCTATCCGAGTTTTCATTTCCATGGCCTCCTCCCCTCTTACCTACCCTTGGCAGAACCAGCACACAGACTCACGCACACACTTGACGTGAAGCCCTGGGGCGTGTCCCTTCGGTCGAAGACCGTGAGCGAGAGGTCCAGGCGCTCGCTGCACACTGTCACATTGGGGCGCGAAAAACCTCCGTAGGGGATATAGGCAGCCGCCTTTCCCGCGCGCTCCCGGACCGCCCAAGCACACAGTCCCCGCGGCGACTCTTTCCCTGCCAGGTAGCGACCGGCGACAATGTCGAGACTACGTCGAGCGGCCGCGTGCGGAGGCGACTAAGGCGACCCCACCCCTGCGCGCTCCCTTTCACCCACGGGGAACGTCGCATGATTGGCCCCACGCCCCGAATCCCGGGTCAAGGGATCCGGTAGTATTGCGCTAGCGCCCACTCGAACGTCCGAGCGGGGAGAATGCCCTTCAGAGCGGCGGCCAGCCGTTGGAACGCCGGCCCAACCCGGTAGCGGGGCGCGGGATTGGGCGAGCGAATGATCTGCTCCAGAAGGACAGCCACCTTTTCGGGCCCGCCTCCGTTTCGCACGTCGTGCTCCATGATTTGAAGGGTTCGCTCGGCGTAGGGCCCGTAGGCCGATTCCTGAGTCCAGGCTGCCATCCGCACGCGCCTATCGGTGAACCCAGTGCGCGTATGCCCAGGCTGAATGCTGGTCACTCGGATGCCAAAGCGGCGCACTTCGAGCCGCAGGGCCTCTGTGAGCCCCTCCAGGGCGAACTTCGACGCGCTGTACAGAGCCTGGAAAGGCAGCGCGATGACCCAGCCCAGCGAGCTGATGTTGACGATGAGCCCTTCCCCCTGCCTCCGCATCACCGGCAGCGCGGCCCGGCAGACGCGCAGGACGCCGAAGAAATTCGTCTCCAGTTGAGCCTTCGCCTCCTCGATGGAGGTGTCCTCCACCGCGCCCGCGATCCCGATGCCGGCGTTGTTGACGACCACGTCCAGTCGGCCCGCATCACGGACAATGAAATCCACCGCCCGCCGCACGGACTCGTCCTGGTTGACGTCCATCTGAAGCATGACGGGGTGTCTGGGCGGTGCCGCGTCAGGGGGGAACGGCGCGTAGCGGCTGGTGCCGAAGACTCGGTACCCGTCCCGTGCCAGGTGTTCCGCACATGCCTTCCCGATGCCGGAGGATGCGCCTGTGATGAGCACGACGGTCTCTTCCGGGCGACGACTTCCGGGCATGTGGCAGGCCCTCCCTGAGGAACTGACATGGTTGCTTCACGCCAAAGAACCCTCACCCGTCTCCTCCAGGACCTCAGCCCCGATCTGCTAAAGGGTTCGCTTCATGTCCCCCACGCCGAAGATCATCTCTCGGACCCTGCCGGAGCCCCAAGTGTCTCACGCGCTACGGGGGTCCGAACTGATAGCGGGGATGGTAGCCTCAGTCGCCCAGACAGGACTCCATTGGAAAACCCTTTCCCCAACTGCCATGCTCTTCCCTCGCCGTCCCGAAATCCTCGAGCCCTCAGCAGCCGACTGCGCAGAGCAACTTCCTCCACACGTCCACGAGATCCGCGGTGCCCGAGATGAGCTCCTCTGGTTCGACGAGGAACAGGCTCTTTCAGCCCTGCCGTCGGCACGTCCCACGGTCCAGCTCTCTGGGCGATCCAATCCCCTTCCTGTTCCCGTTGCCATGGCAAAGCCATGAAAGCACTTACTTACCAGCCTCAGATGGAGAACAGCTCGTCGCCTCGCACCTGACCAAGGTCAAGATTCCGAAACCTCTGAACACAACCCAACCCGCTGCTCCAACTCCCACGCGCAAGGGTCAAGAACTGGGCCTCTGTGCGGCGATCCGGAGCGAATCGAACTCGGCCTTCAGCCCGAGCTGCCACTCCAGCTCCTGCTGGGCGCGCTCGATCTGCCTGGCCACAGCTTCCGGGCCAGTACCGCCCTCCAAGTTCCGCCGGCGCACGCTGAATTCGGGACGCAGCCATTCGAACACGTCGTGGTCCACCCGATCGCAAAACCGACGGAAGTCGCGGAGGTCCCAGGTGGGAAGCGGCTTGCAGGCTTCCTCCGCATACAGGATCATCCGACCCACGATCCGATGCGCCTCCCGGAATGGCAGTCCCTTTTGGACAAGGTAGTCCGCAAGGTCGGTGGCCATGAGGGCTGGGTCCAGCGCCTGCCGCATGCGTGAACCGACCCACTGGGCTTTCTCCACGGCCTTCGTGAAGATCCTAATCGAGGCAAGGCTTTGGTCCAGTGCGTCGAAAACCGGCTCCTTATCCTCCTGCAGGTCGCGGTTGTACGTCAGGGGTTGGGCCTTCAGCAGGAACTGCAGGCGCGTCTCGGCCGCCAGCACCCGCGCGGACTTCCCCCGGATCAACTCCAGGGAATCTGGATTCCGCTTCTGTGGCATCAGACTGCTGCCTGTGGTGAGCGACTCATCCAGAGTCAAGAAACCGAATTCGGCTGTGGACCAAAGGATCCAATCCTCCGCGTACCGGCTCAGATCCGACATGAGGCAAGCGCAAATGTGAACCGCGTCGACGACGAAGTCCCGGCTGGCCACTGCATCCACGCTGTTCCCGGTCGGTTCCCGGAATCCCAGCGATCTCGCTACGAACTCCCGGTCGATGGCAAATCCGCTCCCGGCACACGCCCCGCTCCCCAACGGGCACGTGTTGTGCAGCTCCAGCCACTGCCGCAAGCGCCGCGTTGTGCGCGAAAGCGCCCAAAAGAGGGACAACAAGTAATGGCTCAGGCTGACCGGCTGTGCGCGCTGGAGGTGCGTGTAGGCGGGCAGGAGCACGTCCCGGTTCTCGTAGCTACGGGCGAGTAGCTGTCTCCCCAGGTCGATCAGGGCGGAAAGGGTCTCAGCCAAGTTGTCCCGCAGGTACAGCTTCAGATCCGTAACCACGAGGTCATTTCTACTCCGCCCGGTGTGGATGCGCTCTCCTACGGGTCCAAGTTTCTCCGTGAGGAGGCGTTCGATCAGGACGTGAACATCTTCGTCGCTGGGCAGCGGCTCGATGCGCCCTGCCTGGAGGAGCTGCCGGAGCTCGTCCAGCGCAGCATGAACAAGCCGGACCTCCTCCTCTGCGTAGATCCCCACTTTTCCGAGGGCGGAAGCCCATACCCGGTCCACCTCCAGCTCGTAAGGAGCCAACCGGAAGTCGAAGCCGACCGATCGGCTGAAAGCCTCGAATTCGGGATCCGGGCGCTGCCGAAACCTTCCTTCCCAGACTTTGCCCGTCTTGGAGCGTGACATGGGCTCCTCGTTCTCGTTAGGCCCTTCTGCTCAGAACCTCTCGAGGAAAGCCTTGGCGTGCAAGGCATCGCCGTAAGGGTCCGGCAAGCGATCGGCACGAATGACCACCGCGCCGGCGTATTCCTGCTCCTGCAGCTGCTCCACAAGATCCTGCCAGGGGAGCTCCCCCTCTCCAAGACGGCAGGGCTCCAGGCTTCCTCCTACCGACTTGCCATCGGAGGCGTAGGCGTGCCCGATTTGGCCTGCCCATTCGCTGAGCCAAAAACGCCAGTCTGCCTCCACCTCGAGTAGAGATTTCGGATCGAGGGCGATGCCGAGAAATGGCGAGTCGGTCTCCGCCACGAAACGACGCATGCGCTCCAGCGTGAGCAGAGGCCCGGTGAGGAAAACCGACAGTTCGACGTGCTCGACCGTTTGCCGCAGTCGTGCCAGAGCCTCCTGCAACACCTCTTCGCTTGCGTCTTCTCCCTCGGAAAGGGGCTGAACCTCGAGGACCAAGGGCAATCGGAGGGGCAGAGCGTATCGCAGGAGCAACTCGTCAACTCGCTCGAGGGCGGCTTCGGCTTCACTGCTGCGATTCCACGCGCCGGAGATGGGAGCGTAGATGCTGATGGGCACGAGCAAACGAGTGGCGAGCTGATGCCGCAAATCGCGAAGCCCCGACTGGTCCAGTTCCGCCAGGCCGAAGGGCTCGCCCTCCACCGGAAGCTCCACTTCGTGGAAACCCATCTCCGCGATCCAGTCCAAGACGGACTTGGGCCGTCCGCGTAGTCCCAGAATGGAAAGAGCGATCCGCAGTCGCGCCATGGCCAACCCCGCCGTGTCTCCCGTTCAGATCCTCCCCCGCCGGCCCACCTTACTCAGACCCGGCGAATGCGCCGCCCTCAGTCGCGCTTGAACTTGCTGTAGTCGGGCTCGGGGTATTCGACCTCCTTGTCCCACTCCAGCTTCACCAAGGAACGCACCTTGAGCGGTAAACCGAATAGGTTGATGAAGCCCTCGGCGTCTTTTTGGTTGTACACATCGTCTTCGCCGAAGGTGGCGAAGTCTTCCCGGTACAAGGAGTAGGGCGAACGCCGTCCCACTACCCAACAGCTCCCTTTGTAGAGCTTCAGTCGGACGGTGCCAGTCACATTCCTTTGCGTGGCGTTGACGAAGGCGTCCAGCGCTTCCCGGAGCGGAGTGAACCACTGGCCGTAGTATACAAGTTCGGCGTACTTCGGGGCAAGCATTTCTTTCATTCGCATGGTGTCTCGGTCGAGCACGAGGCTTTCCAGATCCTTGTGGGCCACGTGGAGGAGCGTGCCTCCCGGAGTCTCATACACCCCCCGGGATTTCATGCCGACCAAGCGGTTCTCCACGATGTCGACTCGCCCGATGCCGTGCCGTCCCGCAATCTGGTTCAGCTTCTCTATCAGCTCGACGGGACCGTATTTCTTCCCGTTGATACCCACGGGAACTCCCTGCCGGAAGTCGATCTCGACGTACTCCGGCTCGTCGGGGGCTTGGGTCGGGTCCACGGTCAGCTGATAAATGTCCTCCGGAGGCTCAACCCAGGGATCCTCAAGCGGCCCGCCCTCGTGGCTCAGGTGCCAGAGATTGCGGTCGTTGCTGTAGATCTTCTCCAGGGTAGCCCTCACCGGGACGTTGTGTTCGCGTGCGTAGCGAATGGCGTCCTCGCGGCTGCGGATATTCCACTCGCGCCAGGGAGCAATCACCTTCAGCTTCGGATTGAAGGCCTTGTACGTGAGCTCGAAGCGGACTTGATCGTTCCCCTTCCCGGTGCAACCGTGCGCCACCGCATCGGCTCCCTCGCGCTCGGCGATCTCCACCTGACGCTTGGCGATGATCGGGCGGGCAAAGGAAGTGCCGAGGAGGTATTTGCCTTCGTACACCGCACCCGCCTTCAGCGTGGGAAAGATGAACTGCGTGACGAACTCCTCCCGCAGATCCTCGATGATGCACTTGGACGCGCCCGTGGCCAACGCCTTCTCCTCCAGACCGTCCAGCTCCTCCCCCTGGCCGAGATTGGCCGCAAAGGCGATCACCTCGCAGCCGTAGTTCTCCTTAAGCCAGGGGATGATGATCGACGTGTCCAGTCCCCCGGAATAAGCCAGCACCACCTTCTTGACTTCCTTCTTCCCATCCATGGTTTCACCTCGCAATGTGAGTTTGGACATTCCGTCTGCGCCAAATGGGCCCTAAGGAAATGGCCGCGCGATCGATTCCAAAAAGCTGGGAGAAGCTAGGAGGTTGTTGACGAAGGGATCAGGCGCGCCTGAGGCGCCTACGGAGGAAGTTAGGGAGGGAGGTTACGCCGTTGTCAGCACTCGTAATCAACAGATCCACCCACGCGGTGATTTACGACTTCTTGGGATACCCTTTTTCACTGCGCGTCAATGTATGGAATCCCCCGCTCCAATGCAAGCACGAAACCCTCACGTTGGGCTTTCTTCGAAGCTCAATCGCCTCCCCGCGGAGACCGCCCATCCTCCGAAACTTCTTCCCCCGACGCAACCCCCGGAGAGCAGCTGGTCCCTCGGACGCCGAGGAACATCCGAAGCTATTGACTGATCCACTCCTGGTACAACTTGTCCACCTGCTCCTTGGAGAGCTGGCCTTCGTAAAAGATCAGCTTGTAGCGGAAGAGGCAACTCTTGCCAGGCTCAAGAGTGAGATTGAGGTACTGAGGATTCTCCACGCCGGTATCCGTCTGGAATCTCCACTGGCCCAGCGGATTGACCGAGAAAAGGCCGTAGTTCCGCGCGTGCCAGTAGGGAGGGAAATTCACGCTGGAGGGATGCGCGAGCATGGCGATGACCACGCGCTCCCCCTCCTTTTCCCCGCTCAGGGCCACCCACTTGGCCCGCCGCCCCCAGATCTGATCGGCCGTTTCGGTCCCTTCGGAGCTGAAATACTTCCCCGTCCCTCCTCTCTCTCGGAGCCAGTCGGCCACTCGGAGCGCGAACATCCCCTCCTTCGTGTCGGCAAACCGGACGGTGGTGTCGACAGCCGTCAGGACGATCTGAAAATCCATTGCCCTCCAGTTTCGTCCAGCAGTGATGGTCACGGTCCGGTCCTCCCGCAGCACGGGTTTGCCGCTGGGCGCATTCCACTCCGCTACGAACTGCAGGATTCCCTTGTCCTTCCCACCCTCCAGACGCTTGATCTCCTTGACTACGATCTGCGGGGGAGGCTTAGGGGCGTTCCAGAACCCGATGCCGTTGACGTCATCGTAGGTGAAGAAGACTCCCGCGTGGTGGGGATGATCCCGACTTTCTCCCTCCACCTCCAGGAAGGGGTAGCCACGCACGAGGAGCGTGCCCTTTGTGGAGTAGATCGGGAAGAACACCGGCTTCACGAGATCCGCCCGATTGTAGTGCAGACTCGTGAAGTGCTTACCGTCCACGAGAACCTTGATCTCCGTCTCGCCCTGCCGCACAAATTTCACCTCGGCCTGCGAAGCGCCCAGGGCCAACAAAGCGAAGACGGAGATAACCACAAGAGACAGCCGGTGGGATCGAGCCATGGACTACCTCCCCTTGCTATTCCTGCAAAGCCATCCTGCGGGCCTTACGATCACTCTTGCTTTGGGAGCGGAGTCTCCGATTCCCCTCCGCGGGCAGGGGGACTGACGTAGACCTTTGTCCGTACCACCCAGGCATCGGGGAATCCGCTCTGCTGAACCCTTTTTTGCAGCTCCTCCGCCTCGAACCGAGACTTGCAGTCGCCAACCCTGACCTTGTAATACGGACTGTCGAACTGCAGATAGACCCCGAGGTCCATGAACTTCATCAGCGCGTCATGGTAGTAGGCACGAGCCGCGGCCTCGTCCGGGGTCGCACAGAGCTGAACCCGGTAGCCGGGCACCATGTCCTCCTCCGTTCCGCTGGAAACGGGCTGGAGAGCCAGCGGGGCTGCTTTGCTCGTGTCCGCGAGGGTCTGCTGCGTCTCCACTTCGCTCAAGGGGAGCTCCTCGATCCCCAGCGAAAGCAGGTCGAAGCTCTCATCCTGAGCGGGCTCGGTCTGGTGGCCCTTCACCGCCTCTTTCCGCACGGCGCACCCCCCGAAGACCAGCGCCAGCGCCACCGCGCCAAGCGCCGTCCACCTCTTCACCCGCAAATGCTTCGCCTTCCTGTTGGACCCAGCACGCATGCATGCGTTCTCCCGGGCGGCTCACCAACCCTGCCACGTGGCCACGAGATCATTCGCAGCCCCGGCGGCACCTATCCGTTCGGCGCGACCGATTTGCTACTGTGCCGTGTGGAAAAGGGCAGCCTCCGCGCCTGACGCCGAGCTTTGGGCCGAAGGCGACTCGCCCGCTGCAGGATCCGCCGCGCGGCTCCGGGAAGGACCTGGCGCCTCTACCAGGATAGGGGTGACTGGCCGTGGCCGCCTCGGAATCGGTCGGACCAGCTCCGCCAGATGTTTCTCAATCGCATCCAGCTTACGAGGAAGCGGGATACATTCCAGGACGATGCGCAGGCCCTTCTCGGATCGCCGCTCCTCGAAGTGGATCCCGTACACGATGCCTTGAGCGCGGAGAAAGCGCTCCATGTCTTTCTGTAGCTGCCGACCTACCTCGGCCGGCAACTTCTCGCAATCGGTGAGAAAGTGCGTGTGAATGAACGTAAAACGACGCTCCAGGATCCTCACCGCTCCTCACCTCACCCCTTCTGCGACATGCCGAAGATCGCTAATCTCCGGGATTCGCGCAAGAGGCAGGCGAAGGCTCTCTCAAAGCGAAAACTCACCCGCCCGCACAGGGCTTGGGTCATCGCTCTTCCCTAGTTTTCGGTGTTCCCGACCCCTGCCATCTTTCCCACTGCCAGCGGGGTCCGGTGACTCGCGGGAAATCCTTGCCGTCCAGCTCCCGGAGCCTGTCCAGCGCGTCCTCGCGAAGCCGCAAGAACTTGAAACCCCAGAACAAGGGCTTCGTTGGCAGCAAAGGTTTGAGCTTTGCTTCCTTGCCTTGGGCTCTTGCCTCGGCCAGCCGCCTCTCGTTTTCCGCCCTCCGGCGCGCGTTCTCTCGCTCGATGCGTTCGTTCTCCGCTTGACGCTGCTCGTTGATCCTTCGCCACTTCTCCACATAGCCAAGAAGTGGCTCCTCCGTCACCTTCGGAGAAGTAGAATGGAGCACGTTCCGCGTGCCATCCTCGGCAACCGTGATCAGCCCCACGTGCCCAACCCAACGATTTCCTTCGTACCCCCTCACCACGTTCACGAAATCGCCGGGCTGGAGGCTGTCCAAGATCTGGGGGACGAACTCGTACGGGATCCACGACAAGACGAACGTCTCCGGCGGGATCTCCTGCCCGATCTTCCAGCGGGAAAAGAAGCTCGCCCGATCGATGACCACGGTGTCCCGGCGGACGTGAGGACCAGCCAGGATCTCCGTCACGTCCTCCACCAGCCAGCTGTTATTGACATCCCAATCGGCTTCCGTGTAATGATTCCGGGTGAGCATGCTGATTTCGCCGTTGCGGTAGCGGATCCTTTGCAGCAAGGCGAAAAACGAAGACCAATCGTGAGCCAACGACATCGCATAGATGTGCTCGGAAAACACAACGCAATCGCTCCGGTCCAGGCGGAACAGCGGATCCGGGTCGTAAAGCTCGAAGGGGAATTCCCCGAGCAGGTAGATTTGGTACCGCTGGCCGACGGCTTTGCGCGCCAGGTGCTGCACCCGAAGCCTAAGACTCGGCTCCACGACCTGGAGGTACCCGAGGTAGCGGTCCAGTTCCTGGGGACTGAACTTGTACAACGGTTTCCGGAGAAGCTTACGCAGCTCCTGTTGAGAGATACCGATCCTCTGTCCGGCCTCGATTTGCTCGGGGCTGAGCACGATCGGCGGCCTGAAGGCGGCACACCCCACCAGGACAAGCAACCCCAGAAGCAAACAGCAGTACGGCGCGCCACGCATCATGTCAGTCCTGCTCCAAGCTTCTCGACCGAACGAACGTGCTCCGCATGTTTCCCTCATCGCAAGACAACGGAACGGAGGCCTCGCTCCTGCGATCCCGAGCTCAGCCGGGAGCGAAGGCCCGCGACACCTTGCGAATCGCCGCCACTATGTCCGACACATCCTGATCGGTGTAGAACTCGCTCAGGGGAATCTGGATGCACGTCCTCAGCACCTCCTCCGCTACCGGACACAGCCCCTCCGTGAAGCGGAGCGGCTTCCCGTACTGTTTGAAGTCCTCCGGCCAGTTGAAGTTCGGATAGATGCGTCTCTCTCGGAGGAAGGGCCAGAGATAAATGGGCTTCTTGATGTACCCGTAGTTGGCGGGAATTCCCTCCGCCTTCAAGGCGTCAGCAAAGGTAGAAGCATCCACGCCGGCTTCGTCCTCCTCGACGCGGAAGAGGTAAAACCAGAAAGAACACTCTCCGCCCTCCGTGACCTCATGGGGGTAGATCCCGGGCAGACCGCGGATCCCGGCAGTGAGGGCGAGGCCAATCTGCGTACGGCGCTGGCAGATCCAAGGCAATCGTTCGAGTTGCGCCAGCCCAACGGCCGATTGGAGCTCGCTGATCCGGTAGTTCATCCCGAGCCGTTCGGGATTGCGCCCACCCTTCTCGCGATCGTAGTACTTGTCGCTGAACAGCCGCGCCTGGCGCGCGATCTCCGGATCGTGGGTGATCAGGAGCCCGGCATCGCCGGCGCTGATGTGCTTGAAGTCGTTCAGACTGAAACAGCCGACATGCCCCAGCGTCCCCACCAATCGTCCCTTGTATCGGGTGAGGTAAGCCTGGGCGCAGTCCTCAATCACCCAGAGGTTGTTCGCCTCGGCGAGCTTCAGGATGGGATCCATGTCGCACGGATTGCCGGCCAGGTGAACCGGCATGATGGCGCGCGTTTTCTCGGTGATCCGAGGCTCGATGGTCTCCGCAGTGATGTTGTAGGTGTGAGGATCTACATCAGCGAAGATGGGGATGGCGTTCTGGAGCAGGATCCCGATTAGCGAACCTACATCCGTGATGGGGGAGGTGATCACTTCGTCGCCTACGCCGATACCCAGCGCGCAGATGGCGACGTGCAACGCGGCAGATCCCGACGAGGTGGCGACGCAGTGCTCGATCCCGTACAAGCGAGCGAATGCCTCCTCAAACTGGCGCGTCTTGCGACCGTGCGCGTAGAAAAGGGTATTCTGTTCCAGGGCCTCCCGCAACTCTTCCAGCTCGCGCTGTCCGTAGCGCTTACCCGTGCCGAAGGGCGTCTGCTTGAGACGAGGCCCACCGTACAGAGCAAGCTCCTGTTTCCCCAGAGTCTGCGCCATCCATCCCTCCTGTTCCGGCCGCGCCCGCACCCTGCCCTCATGGATCCCCGGCGAAAGCCACTCGCGATCCCTGGCCAAGCCCGAAGTGGGAGATCACCACTTGTGGAAGTATTCGCGCTCGAACTGGCGGGTGTCGATGCCCATCGCCCGGACGCGCCAGGTGATCTGAGCGATGTTCTCGAGGACGTGCGTGTAGTGCAAGGCTTCTTCCAGGAAATCGCCGATGGCGAAGGCGCCGTGTCCCTTGACCATCACAATCCGGTAGTTCTTCAGGTATTTGGGGAGAACCTCCTCCATTTCCTTGGAGCCCGTCCCGAATTCGAATTCGATCACCGGCACGCGGCGGATGTAGTAGGAGCCTTCGACGTCGATGGGCACAATCTCGTCCTGGACAATGGAGAGCGCTATGGCCGTGATCGGGTGGGAGTGGATGATGGCCAGAGCCGAGGTTCCTTTGTAGATGGCGCGGTGAACCGCCACCTCAGTGGAGGCGAGGGAGATGCCGGAGTCGTCCTGTTCGAGCCCTGTTTCGATGATGTCCTCATCCTTGAGAAACCCGAGCATGGACCCTCTACGCGTGATGAGGATGCGCCGGCCCACGCGCACGCTCATGTTGCCGCTGTGCGAGTTGTTGAGCCCGGCCTGGAATACGATGCGCCCGATGCGCTTCATCTCCTCCATGAGCTCGCGGTACTTTTCGCTAGCCATTGAGACACTCCTCCAATCCCAGTCGTCTGAGGGTCTCCGGTTTGGGCACGCCATTTGAGTCCCAGCCGCGGAACTCGTAGAACTCATCCAGCATCCGGTCCAGTTCCACGACGCGGCCCTTCGTCGGTCCCATCGGGGCGGGCTCTTCGAGAAGCCGACGGGGCAAGGTGTCGTCCTTGCGGCTGAAGCCTTCTCGCACATTGAACATCCGCTCGATGTTGAATATGCGGTCGCCGGCTTCCAGCACATCCTCCGGGTCGTACTTGACGCCCGTCACCGCCGTGAGCAGCCGGCCCCAAACGATCTCGTTCAGCGCGAAGGAGGCGAAGCGGCACACCACCAGGGAGTCCAGCGCTGCACCCAAATTCTGGAGGATGGCAGTGTGGCTCCCTTTTCCGACGGCCGAGAACCGATCGATCATGCGGGGCACACCGAGCAGCTCCCGTCCGATGAGATAGCCGCCGCGAAGATGACAGCCGCCGCGATTGGTGGTGGCGTAGGCGAGGCCCTGCCCCTGCGCGCCCCGCGGATCGTAGGCCGCCAGTTCCTGACCCTTGACGGTCATGCTGAGCTCCGGGTGACCGTGCTTCGTGGCAAAGCGCAGCGAGCCTTCCGCAAGCTCGTCACCAATGCCCTCGCGGTAGGCGATCTTCTTGAGGTACTCCAGCAGCTTGTCGCCTTCGCCGAAGCGGATACCGGCATCGTAATAGCCGAGCTCCGTCATCTCCATCGCGCAGGAAATCGTGCCCCCAGCCGACATGGTATCGATCCCCAAGCGGTTGCAGAGGTAATTGGCGCGGGTGATGATCTCGAGATCGTGAATGCCACAATTGGGCCCCAGAGCCCAGTTGGTCTCGTACTCAGGCCCCTCCCCTTCGTCTCCAGGGATCCGCGTGCGGCGGGCGCACTGGATGATGCAGCCCCAGCAGCCGTCCTTCCTCACGAGGATCTTCTCGGTGATGGCCTCGCCCGAAACTTCCTCCGCGAATTCGAACATGTTCTGCCGGAAGTTGTACGAGGGGAAGATGCCGGCCTCGTTCATGATGTTGACCAACACCGAGGTGCCGAATTCTGGCAATCCCTTCGACGTGATGGGGTGGGCGCGAAGCCACTTGTTGGCCTCGTAGGTGACGAATTTCATCCGTTCTTTGTCGGCGATTTCCACGGTACGCAGACCGCGGGCCACAACCGCCTTCAGGTTCTTCGAGCCCATCACGGCCCCCACCCCGCCCCGGGCAAAGGCGCGGTGCTTCTCGTTGATGATCGCCGCATAGCGTACCAGATTCTCCCCCGCCGGGCCGATGCAGGCCACCGAGGCGCGCGAACCCTCCCGCTCCAGCAGGAGGTCCGTCGTTTCGTCCGTGTTCTTTCCCCACAGATCTGAGGCGTCTTTGATCTGGATACCCTCGTCGCTGACCAACAGATACACCGGTTTGGGCGCCTTTCCTTGGATGATGAGGGCATCCAGACCCGCCTTCTTGAAAATGACTCCGAACTTACCGCCGGTGTTGGCATCGGTGATGGTCCCCGTGAGGGGAGACTTGGTCGAGACGCTTCCGCGGCCCGACGTGGCAGCCGTGGTCCCCGTGAGGGGTCCGACCGCAAAGATGAGGCGGTTTTCCGGCGATAAGGGATCGACGCCCGGGCGCAGCTCGTCCCAAAGCACCTTGGCTCCGAATCCCCGCCCACCGAGGAACCGCCTCCAGACGTCCTGATCGAAAGGTTCATCCCGGATTTCGCCGCTCGAAAGATCCACGCGGACCACCCGTCCCATCCAGCCTGCCATGGCTCACTCCAGCGTTCAATCCCTTCAGACTCAACCACCCGCGATGAGCGGGAAGACGCTCAACACATCGCCCTCGGAGAGGGGTTCGTGGAGTTCAGCATGCACGCCATTCCGGAGCAAAATGTAGCTGCCCTCGCTCGGAAGACCGAGCGAAGCCAACGCATCCGACACCCGGGCCCCTCGGGGTAAATCGAGGAGCTTCTCCTTTGCGCCCACCTTTTCGCGAAGACTTGCGAACAGCCGACACTGCACCTTCATAGGCCAAACTCCATGCGCCAATTCTCCCCCTTCCCCCGGTTCGCCTCCGACCGTCGCCGCACGTTAGTCGGCCTGGTCCAGTTCGAACGAGCGCTCCGGAGCTCCGTCTCCCACTGCATGTTCAGCTCGCAGCGCCGCAATCAGCATTTGCGCCTGCCTCATGCGGTAGTAGCGCTCGCGCGAGCGTCGCTTGGTTGCCTCACGGTACGCTTCGTCTTCGTGGTAGCGCTTGCGCGCTCGCTCCCGCACCGCTTCCCTGTACTTGTCATCCTCGCGGTAGCGCTGACGAAGCCTTGCCAAAATCTTCTCGCGATGGCGGTAGTAGTAGGTCCTCGCTTTCTGCCGCGTCTCCTCCTCCGGCTTTCCCTGGTTGGGCACAATTGTACCGTCTCGCATTGCTACGCCTCCTCTGGTTACTTCTGAGCATGGGTCTCGCACCACTGCTTCTACTCACGGGCGAAGCCGGGACCACCACCTCTCCGCGTTGAGTTGCGTCGCATCGAAAATCAGCAGCCCCGCGAAGCCTCGCACAGCGCGGACTGCCCTTTCCGCTTGCCTCCAGTTCCCGGCATAATGTCCGAGATGAAGCACAGCGAAGGCCTGTTCGCCGCCTTCCGCTCCCAGGACGTCCCTTGCCCGACGCGAGCAACCTTCCACCGAGAGCCAACCGGGGTCGAAGCCCGCCTCCTCCGGGATCCTTGTGGACTTCCTCGCCTCGTCTTCGGTCACGGCGGCGAAGAACATCCCGATCCCAAGCTTCGCCCCTGTGGTGGCCAGAGTGGTCTGGCTGTAATCGGCAGCCAGCCAGCGGTTCCGGTGATCGTAGCCCGGCCTGGCCCAATTCACCCCCTGCTCATAGCCCCGCGGCAACCAACCGCCGACAATCACCCCCACCCATTTGCCCGGATGATGGCTCGATGCCAGTCCCTGCGCCTCTGCGACGAAATCTCGAATCACCGCGCAGCGCCAGAGAAGCCACTGCCGCAAGTAGGGACCGGCGCGCATGGCTCCGGCAGCTTCCCGCGAGCATACGTCCCCGGGCCAGCTGCGCAGCTCCATGCCGAGCCAGCCCTCGAACGCCCGACGCGCGTTCAGACCGAAGTCTGACCAAACGTCTGGAAACTCCACGCCCACGAGCCACGCGCCCTCTACCTCGTCTCGCCCCAGTATCTCATCGAGGAATTGCAGCTCAGCCTTGCGCGCAGCCTCCACCGCGGGCGACAACCGCACCCACCGCAGCGAGGCGTTTTCGGTGTCTCGCAGGAGTCCCGCCTCGGTCAGCCGCGTCACGCACCAGTCCGAGAGACCCGCAAAGGCGATCCCTCGCCGCTGACCAACGTTTCCTCCGAAGAAGGTTTGCACGCCAGCGGCCAGCTTGAGCCCGTGCTGCCTCGCCCGTGCCGCCGCGAGCTGCAAAAGGTCAGCCCCATCCGAAGGGACCTCCGGCGCCGCGGGAAAGCTCGCGGCGGGGACAAACGTCTCCCCGGTGCAAGACTTCACCTCCACCACAACGCCCGTCGCCCCCGCCGCCGCAGCGCTATCAATGGCGACCTCGAGCGCTTCCCTCGCCGAAGACGAAGTGAAAAGCCCTCCATCCAACCACACCCAGAGAGGGGGAGGCGCGGTCGAGCGGGCACAGCCCAGCATGAGCAAGCAGACGAAGCCCGCCGACACAACGGCGCGGTTTCGCCAGCCATTGAGCCTCAAGCTTGCACCTCCGCAAGCACGTACGGGCCTCGAGGAATCACCGCCACCTTCGCTTCCGAACCATGCTTGTTCAGCGCGTCTTCAAGAGCAGCGGAGAAATCCGAGTACACTGGGATGGGCACGAGCATCCGCTCCTCGGGGGGCAACGTATCGTTCACCAGCACGACCTCAGCCCGACGCAGGACCTTGACCAGTTCCTGATACTGCCACTGATCGATGGCGAAGAAATCGGCCCGCTGGAGGACCTTCTCGAACTCGCGCGGATTCCGGTAGCGGCGAAGGAGCTGTACGAAGTCGGCACTCCCCAGGCCTTCCGAACAAGCCGCCGCCAAAATGATGGTGCCGCCCTCCTTCACGATCTTTGAGGCGGCCGTGACGCCCTTGATCGCCTGGTAGAAGGTCGCGTCGAGAGGATAGCCGGCGGAGGTGGTAACCACCACGTCCACCGGCTCGGACACGGTATCCCGCACGTGTTGGCGCACAAAGTGCACTCCCTCTTCAAAAGAAGCCTCGAGCTCGCCTGCGAAAAGGCCGACGACGTTCCTCGCCTCATCCAATGCGACGTTCAGCGCGAAGTCGACCCGGGCCATTCGAGCCACTTCCACCGCCTCCCGATGCACCGGATTGCCCTCCAGCACACCCTCCTGCGCCGCTTCGTGGGCGAGAAGGCTCGCTCCGTGAAACCACCTCATCGTCTCCACAGCCACGAGGCCGGGGCAAACCACCTTGCGTCCACCTGAGAAACCGGCCATGAGATGAGGCTCGATCAAACCCACAATTATGTGCAGGTCGGCCTCCACGAAGCGTCGGTCCACGTAGGCTGGCGTCCCGCCGCGGGTCCTTCCCAGGTACACATGCTGCGCAGCGTTGCGGGCCACGTGATTCGCGACCGTCAGGCTACCGGCCAGATCCGGTCCCAGCAATTCCTCCAGCTCCTTTCCCTCATTCGGCCGATGAAGCCCGGTGGCGATTAGGATTAGGATGCGCTCTCGCGGGATCCCAGCTTCGACCAAGGTCTGGAGGATGGGCGGGAGCAGAAGGCGGTTCGGCACGGGCCGGGTGATATCACAAATAGCGATACAAGCGCTCTTCCGGCCTCGGGCCGTTTCGCGCAAAGGCGCGCAACCGATGGGCTCCTCCAGTGCACGCTCGGTGGCAGCCGGTACATTGGCCAGGGGACGGGCTGGCTGCATCCGGAGCACTTTCGCCAGCCGTTCCTCCGGAAGCTCGATCTCCATTCCCGACCGCCCGTAGTCGATGCGGGTCTTCACGGCGCTGCACTCCCCGTCACGCCTTCACGCCCAACCTGCGGGCTTGCCGCCCCGTCGTTCCCGCTCGATCTTCGCCTGGTAGTCGCTCTCGCGGTAGGCCAAGAGGGGATCCGCGGGCAATCCCCTGTCGGTTCGAGCCTTCGCCAGGATTGGCTTCACGTCCGTCCAGAAGGCGCGGCGGAGGGTTTCCTCGGCATCCACGACCCGGTTTTCCCGTTGCGCCGCGCGCAAGGCTTCTCTCTCGACCACGAGGGCACGGACGTACATCTCCTGAACCGTGACCACGGATTGAATCATCGCCTCGATCTTGGGCTTGGTGATGTGACTCTGGTCGAGCATGTAGGCTACCTGAAAGTCGGAGGGCGACTCCAACTCGGCTTCCACCAGCTCGTGGAAGATGAGGAACAGCTCATAAGGATCGATCGAGCCGACCGTGAGGTCGTCGTCCGCGTATTTCCGACTGTTGAAGTGGAACCCGCCCAGCCGCTTCTCCCAAAGCAGCAGAGCCACGATGTACGGGACGTTCGTCCCCGGCGGATGATGTCCGAGATCGACCAGAACCTTCGCCCGGGGACCCAGCTTGCTGCAAAGCAGATACGAGGTACCCCAGTCGGGAATATCGGTATGATAAAAAGCCGGCTCAAAAAACTTATACTCGATGGCCATGGTCATGTCGTCCGGCAGGGCTCGGTACACCTCCGTGAGGGTCTCCTCGATCCACCGGAGACGCCAGCGGAAATTGCCCTGCCCGGGGTAATCGGTGCCGTCCGCAAACCACGGGGTGAAGAGTTTTGAACCCACCTGTTTGCCGATGTCTATGCATTCCAGCAAATGGTCGATCGCCTTGCGTCGCACCCGAGGGTCGCTGTGGGTGATGCTCCCGTACTTGTAGTCGGGATCCTGAAAAAGATTGGGATTGACCGCTCCGACCCTAAGTCCGAGCGATTCGGCGTGCCGTCTGAGCTCCCGGAAGTCGTCAACCTTGTCCCAGGGGATGTGGATCGCCACGGAGGGAGCGATGCCAGTGAGTCGGTGCACCTGAGCTGCGTCCTCGAATTTCTCGAACACATTGCGTGGCACGCCAGGCTGGTGGAAAACAGCGAAGCGCGTGCCGCTGTCGCCGTAGCCCCAAGACGGGGTCTCCACGGCGAGCGACATCGCCTTCCTTTCCACCCAGTCCACGTCGATACCGCGACGCTCCAGCTCCTTTCTCACCAGACCGTACGCTTCGCGCCACTCGTCCATCCTGCCTCCTGATTCGTCGAGTTCGCTTTGATTCCGAAGCCCCCACGTGCCGTCAGAGCAAGGTACTCGACTCCCGATCGCTAAGCTCGTGCGCCCGGAGGTACGCCAGAAAACGCTGTGCGTCCTTGAACATCTCGACGTTGTTGAACATCACGTAGTTGACCCTCCCCGGGCGGAGCTTGTCACAAAGCTCGCGGAAATCCTCATCCGTGTAGACGTAGCCATATCCCGTCCGGCCGTGGAGACGGTAGTACACGGTCCCCTCCGTCCGACAATCCTCCTTCAACGGGTCGACGCAATGGATGAGGTCGAGCTCCTTGCAGAGTTCAGCTACCAATTCCTCGGGCCAACGGCCTCTCGGTTCCCACGCGAATCGGAAGTTGCCCCGATCCACCTGGCTGAAGAAGGTTCGCAGGTTGGTCACGTGCTCCGGAGTGGGTTGGAAGCCGGCCGGGCACTGGAATACGATCACCGTCGCTCCCAGCGCCGACGCGAATTCCGCTGTGCGTTTCCATGCCTCGTGCACTTCCGGCGTCGGTCGGAAACTCCCCAATCTCTCCTTCGCGCCTTCCGGAATGGCCTCCTGCAAGCGGCGGTAGGTCGGGCTGGAGGGCTCGTGCGTGATGAGCTGCCATGCCTTCATGGTGAATTCGAACCCGGGTGGGGCCTCGGCGCGCCACTTCTCGGCCGTTTTCAACTGCGGCAGCTGGTAGAACGTCTGCTGGATTTCCACGACGCGGAAGGTCCGGTAGTAGGCGTCGCGCGAGACGGTGTATCCGCAACACCCAACCCGAATTCCCGCGGTCTGGCTCATCCCGTCACCTTATGCGGAATGCCATCCGGCAACGCCGGCAGAATTCTTTGCTTTTCCGGTCGGTGTCCAAGATCGAATTGCTGAAATGCATCACGCAGCGCGGATCGGGGCAGTGCCCAAGGCCGAACACGTGGCCGAGCTCGTGTACCGCTTCCTTGACGACTCTCGCTTGGTACACGTCCGGGCGAACCTCTCCGCCCGAGTAATCGGAGTGCAATCGGTACGTGGAGATCACCGCTACCCGCCGGAGAGGATCCGCCTCTCCGAACACGAAGTTCAGCTCCTCCACGAACAGATCCACCTGCACCACCCCAAGCACCGGGCGCTGATTCGCAGGGATCTTTCCGGCCATCCACGCCAAAAGCACCGTCGAGTGGTACTGAGAACGCCGCCTGGAGAACGACTCCGGGGGCACCGGCAACTTGCGCGGTCTGGCCTCCTCCACGCGCGCAGGGAAAACCTGCGCGAGCTCCCGCGTCAAGAGCCCCATTTCCGCACTGGCGTCGCAGCCCAGCGCACAGAGATAGATCGTCACGCCTTGCCGGCTAGCGTCTTCAGGCCCGTCTTCTGGCCTCGGCGCAGGCAACACCAACACCCAGGTCCGTCAGGAAGTCGATCCCTCTCCTCGCCTGCTCCGGGGAAACCTTTGGATGAATCTCGAGGACCCGGCGCACGTCCTCGCCCTCGAGATACGGAAGAAGCTCGCGCCAGCGGATATCTCCGTCGCCAGGGGCTCGGTGATCGTCGATCCCACGGCAGTCGTGGAGATGAAAGCCCACCACCCGGTCCCCGTAGCGCTGGAGGGGCTCGATCTGCCTCCAGAATCCCAGCGCTTCGAAAACCTGAGCGTGACCCGTGTCGTGCCAGTAGCGAAGCCGGCCGCCGTCGAGGCGGCGAAAGAGAAGATCAAACTCCTCCAGGTCGGGGATCTGGTGGTAGTAGAATCGGTTTTCGATGCCGAGCCAAATCCCCAGCTCCGCTGCCTCCTCGTGGATCTCTTCCAAGCTCCGCATCACGGCTTCCAGGTGGGGGCCACGCCGTTCCGCGCGCTCTCGCAGCTTGGCTTCCAGGAAGAGCTCGTATTCGGCCGAGCCGATCTTGTTTTCGCGGTAAAAGCTGAAGAGGCGCTGCGATTGGTGATCAAACTCGACCTCCCCGAGGTGAAATACCACCACCTCCGCGCCCAGCTCCGAGGCGAGCCGAAGGCTTCTCAGCGCCAACTCCACGGCCCTTCGTCTCTCAGCCTCATCCAGCGACGAAAGCCGCAGCGCATCCCCAGAAGCCTCTTTTGGGCTCAGCCATGGTGGGAGCGGAGCCGGGTTGTGCACACTGATCACCCGCAGGGTTCCCCGGTTAACCGCCTGCCGGATGGTCTCGGTGACCTCCGAACCCACCCGGTAATCGACCTCGAGGCAGTCAAGCCCAAGTTCTTCCACCGCCCGAAGCAGCTCTCCGCCTGTTTCCACTCGGGTAGCGAGCCACGCCGTCGAAATCCCCAGACCGTTCATCCCAGCTCTCGCCTGTCCGCATCGTTCTCCGCTGGACGGACCTTCGCGCTCCAAGTCTACCCGCCAATAGCCAGCTGGAAAACCTTGATCTCGTCGCCATCGCGAAGCCGCTCGTTCCAGTTCACCCGGGATCCGTTACGCGCCACAAGAGCGATTTGATCCAGCGGAATCCCGGAGCGATGCAACGCATCGTACACCGTGGCTCCCTCGGGCAACTCAAGCTGCTTCGTCTCCCTGCCGCCATTGTATTTCCGAAGTTCCCCGTGGAATTTCACCGTCACCCGCATCGCGTCCTGCCCACCGACGTTCAAGAGGTCTAATGCGGTAGGTCCTTCAGTTCGATCAGCTGATCCAGCTGCAGTTCCTGCAACTTGCGGAGCGTTGGGATCCCGTGTTCGTCCCATCCCATCGCTTGGTAATATTCGGCCTTCATCCGATCCAGCTCGACCACGTGGCCCTTGGCCGGGCCGCTCGGGAGCGGTTCCCGCAGGCATCTCCCGGGGAGGGTATCATCCCGCTCCGAAAACCCTTCCCGCAGGTTGAAGAGCCTTGCCAGGTTGGTGATCCGCTCGCCGATGCGCTCCACCTCCCTCGGGTTTCGGTATCCAAATCCAGTGGCGGCGTTGAGCATCTGATGCACTTCCTTGAGGGTGAACCCGAATTTCGTGAAATAGCAGAGGATGCACGCGTCGATCACAGCCGTGTCGAGTTGATTAGTACGGAAGAGAAGCGCCTTGCCTTCCGTGGTCAGGGGGTCAGCTCCTCCGAGGAGCTCGATGATCGGTGACCCGTGCAGGTGGCAAGCACCTCGCTCCGAGATGGCGTAGCTCAAGGCAATGCCTTTTGCAGCCCGAGGCAGGTAGCCAGGTAGTTCCAGCCCCTTCACGTGCATGGCGAAGGACTCGCTGCCCGGAAAAGCCCGACTCACCGCCCGGACTCCCTTTTCCAGAAAAGCACCCACCCCCTCGCCTTTCCCGATCTTCTCGCAGAGCTGGATGAGCGCTTCGGGATTCCCGAATCGGGCCTCGACCCCGTCGAGGTCGCTCTTGCTGGCGAATCGCCGCTCGTACAGTTCCATCGCAAAGGCGACGATGCCACCCACGCTGATGGCGTCGACTCCGTACTTGTCGCAGAGATAGTTGGCGTAGAGGATCGCGTCGCGATCCGAGACGCCCGTATTGGAACCCAGGGCAAATGTGGTTTCGTACTCCGGACCATCGATCCAGATGCCGTAGCGCTCCGAGTACGCGATCTTCGTGCAGCCGATCGGACAAGCATGGCAGGCGCTCGTCCGGCGCCAGTGGGAATGCCAGGCCTCGCAGCGGATCTCCTCCACGGCCTCGAACTGGCCACTCTGGAAATTGCGGGTAGGAAGCCCACCAGCGGCGTTGATGAGCTCCAGGATGTTCACTGTGCCGTCGGTCTGCATCCGCTTGATCTGAGAGCTCATCCGCAACATGCGGCTGGCGATCCAGACCGCCTGCTCAAATTCCTGCGGGTCATGAACACTCACCCGGCCGGAGCCGCGCACAACGACCGCCTTGAGGTTTTTGGATCCCATCACGGCTCCACCGCCGCCTCGTGCCAGGCTCCGCGTCTCGCAGAAGATGCCGGCGATCGGGGACCTCCTCTCTCCTGCCGGACCGATCACGGCGGTCAGCGCGCTGTCTCCGAAACGCTTCTGGAGCGCCAGGCGCGTGTCGAAAACGTCCGATCCCCAGAGATCCCGTGCAGGCTCCAGACGCACCTTCTCGTCCTCAATCACCAGCACGGACGGCTCCGGAGCGACCCCCCGAATAGCTACGGCATCGTACCCGGCGAACTTGAGCGTCTCGCCGAAGAAGCCGCCCGCGTAGGAATCCAGGATGGCGCCATTCGCCGGGCTTTTGGTCACCAGCCCCACGCGCCCCGCGGTGGGAGCCATCGTGCCCGTCAGTGGCCCCGTGACGAAGATCAGGAGGTTTCGCGGCCCCAGCGGATCGTACCCCGGTTCCAGCTCGTGGTAGAGGAGCCAGCTGCCCAGCCCGCGCCCACCTAGCAAGAGCCGCGCTACTTCCTCCGGAATGGACTCGCGCTCCACCCGTCCCGTATCCAGGTCCACCCGCAAGATGCAGTCCTTGTAGGCCCTCCCTTCAAGCGACATGGATTTCTTCCTTTGTGGTCCTTCTCTTCGGAAGCGCGATGATGGCGTCGTACTTGCACCAGCGCACGCACTGGGGATCGCCCCCGCAGAGGTCGCAGATCACAGGGTAACCATCCTGGTCTTGGAAGACCACGCCAAATGGGCATGCCTTCTGACAATCCAAGCACCGATCGCATGAGTCCCGGTCGAGGCGGATGATTCCTCTGCCGTCGTAGTGGAGAGCGCCGGTGGGACACGCTTCCACGCAGCGTCCGCACAGCGTGCAGACGACGGGGCGGAAAGAAGGCGCTCCCTCCACGAAGGACCGGTGCTCCACACGGAGTCGCGCACCGGCGTGCCCGTACCCCCCATTATGAGAGCCGGTACACGCCAGTAGGCAGATGTGGCATCCCGTGCAGCGGGAACTCACTGTGCCCAGCCGGATCCTTTGGCCGTGGAGCGGGTTGGTGATCTCGTCCACCGTCTTGCCACCGTGCACAAGGGCCACAATGTCCTGGACCATCTTCTTCGGGTCCTTGGCCTTCGTCACGTTCCGACCAAAAACCGTACCCGCGGCGCCAGCGTGCAAGGCTTCCTCGACCACTTCGAGGGCATCGCGAGGATGGTCCGACTTGGCTCCTCCGAGGACCAATACTGGGACCTGCGCCACGCGGCAGAGCTCACGGAAGGTGTTGACGTCGCCAGTGTAGGGGACCTTGAGCGCGTCCGCCCCGATCTCGTAGGCGATGCGGGCAGAGGCGATCAACACTTCGGCGATGTTCACTCCGGTCACCATTCCCCCGACGGCCATCGGCTCGATGATTAGGGGCAATCCAATGCGACGGCATTCGCGGGCGTAGCAGGCCGCTTGCTCGATGTTCAGGGCCTCGAATTCGTCGCTGTAGCCGATGAAGTAGTAGATCGTGATGGCCGAGGCACCCATTGCCAGGGCATCGCTGGCGAAGCTCGTGGCGCGCTTGCGGAAGTTCACCACCGGCAGGATGTTGCTGACATTGCTCGCTCCAAGCCGGGGCAGGTTCATCCAGTCGGCGCGGATGAGGATGGCCGGTTTCTCACGCCCGTGGAACAGATGCCCAAGCCGCTGCGCTGTACCGTAGCTCATCAGAACACCGTCCGCCCCGCCCTCGATCACCTGCTCCAGGATTGGCTTCAGTCGGATGACGTTTTCCGTGGGATCCGACATCCAGCCGTGATCTGCCGCCACGCAGACTGCCCGCCCGTCGCGCGGATCGAACAAGCGGTTCAGACGCTGGCGTTTCCCTGGCGATAGAATCATTCGACCTTCGCCTCCTTGCTCGCCTCCGCCAGCCTCTCGATCTTCTCCACCCACCCTCTTTCGGCGACAACCTCCTCCCCGAAAACCAAGCCACGGTAACCCAGGCGGACAAGGTGGAGCGCGTCGTCGGCCTCGGGGATCTCCCTCCTGCGCTCAAGGAGCGGGACCGTCACCCAAGATGCAAGCAGTTGCCGATCCACCTCGGACACGGGCGGGACAATGAGGGCATCGGCTCCGGCTTCCATCGCGAAGGAAACGCCCAACCTGACCACTCCGTCGTGGTTCACCGGTGTCACGTTGGGACCCGTAGGCAGGATTTCCATCAGAAGCGGCATGGCACGCTGGTAACAAGCGCGCGCCAGGTGGGAGACAGCCTCGATGTTGTCCGCTTCGAACTCGTCGTCGTAACCCATCAGCAACGTGGTCACCATTCCCACTGCGCCGAGTGCGACGGCGTCGTCCGCGTCGGAGATCATGACCCGTTGGATCTTCTGAACATGCAGCGCGAAGTCCGAGGGCCGCAGCGCGTTGGTCCAATCGGCCCTCACCAATCCCGCGGCAAAGATCTTCCCGCCCAGAAGATCCGCGTTCTTTTCGAGGTTCCCCGGGTTCAAAATGATGCCGTGAAAAACCTGAGTACACTGCTCCAGCAGCTCCCGAATGTTCTCTGTGCCGGGCAGGGCCCCCCCAGCGGCGGTCCGGGAAAGGTCCAAAAGGCGAATTAGCGGTTGATCAGCCGGCAGGAAATAGCTTTGCCTCACCTCTTTTCCGACTTGCGATCCCATCCCTCGCCTCCGAAGCCGGGAGCACAGCCATTGCCTGTTGCGGGTGAAGACTCTGCTCAGGTGGCGTCGGGCACCTGGTCCCGGTAGAACTCCTGAACGATCTCCAGGGCCTCTTCCGGTTCCTCGGCCAGCTCGAACAGCTCCAGATCCTCGGGCGAAATCTTGCCCGTCTTTCGCACGGGATCGTCGAGCCATTCGAGCAAGCCCTGCCAATAGCGGCGGCGCATGAGCACGATGGGGAACCGCTGGATACGGTGGGTCTGGATCAACGTCAGCGCCTCGAAGAGCTCGTCGAAGGTGCCGTAGCCCCCGGGGTAGACTACGAAGGCCTTGGCGTACTTGACCAGCATGACCTTTCGCACGAAGAAATAGCGGAAGGTGATCAGCTTGCTGACGTACCGGTTCGGCTCCTGCTCAAGCGGGATCTCGATGTTCAGCCCGATGGAAAGGCCGCCGGCCTCCTTGGCTCCCCGGTTGGCAGCCTCCATGATCCCCGGCCCTCCTCCCGTGATCACCGCGTAGCCGTGCTGAGCAAAGAGCCGCCCGAGCCTCCTCGCGCTCTCGTAATCCTTCGACTCTCTCCCCGCCCGCGCCGAGCCAAACACGGTGATGGCCGGCCCAACCTCCGAGAGCTCTTCAAATCCCTCCACGAACTCGGAAATGATGCGGAAAACGCGCCAGCTGTCCTCGATGAAGAACTGATTCACATGGCCGTCGTAGGTCTTGCCTTTTCCCGCATTCAAGTGCATCGTCTTTCCCTCACCCTCCGAGCCCATCCCTTGCTCCGCAAGGAATCTATGGAAAAAGCAGGGTGCGGGCAACGGTTTTCGCTCATGGATTGCCGATCTCAGCAGGCTTTCCTCGCCACAAGTGCACTACGGTGATCTCCGGCGGACAGCCAAAGCGTAGGGGGACCGAGGTGCTCCCGGCGCCTCGGCTTGTGTACCCGATCATCTCCCCTTCGCGCCAGAGCCCGGAGCCCAACCGACGAGGAGCCCGCATGTTGAGGAAAAGCGGACCCAGACCGGGGATCCGAACCTGCCCCCCGTGGGTGTGACCACAGAGATAGAGACTCACTCCTGCCTGCGCCGCCTGGCGATACAACTCCGGCGTGTGCGCCAGGAGGATCACAAACCCACCCGTCGGCACGCCCGCCAATGCCTTGCCGAGATCGGCAGCCCGGTAATAGTAGGGATCGTCCACCCCGGCGAGCCAAAGCCTTTGGCCATCCCGTTCGAACGGCACTGCGCCATTGTGCAGCAGCTTCAATCCAAGCTCCTCGAGCGGGGCCAAGACTTCCTCCACATCGTGATTGCCTCGAACTCCCCAGACGCCGTCTGGAGCACGTGCGGCGGTCACGATGGGTCGCATCAGCTCGACGGTCTGCTTCCATTCCCGGCGAAAGCGCAGATGGTAGTCGCCCGCGAAGACGGTGAGATCCGCCTCGACCTGCTCCAGCGCTCGAAGCAAAGCCGGCAGGAGCTCCGGGAAACCATTGATGTGCAGGTCCGACAGGAAAAGAATTCGATAGCCTTCGAAGGGGCCCGGAAGGTTGGGGAAAAAGAGGTCGAGCCTCTCCAGACGAACATCGAGGGCATTGCGTCGGGCGCGGGCAGAAAGGCCGGTCATTCTCAACAATAGCCCCACGGGCGGACCCAGGAGGTCGACATCCTCGAGGTGAAGCCAGCGTCGGATCGTTAAGGCGAGGGTCATCACTTGGGGATCCCTCTCCGCCGCCCCAGTTCCGCAGGAACTGGGACTTCCTACAACTCGGCAAGTGCACCCGCGGACGGGTGGCCTCCCGCCCCGGATATGTCGAGCTCAAGTTCTGTCAGATTCTGGATACGCTGGGGGCAAGATTTCCCGCGGGTCACAAGGAGACACGCCCTTCCCAGGCCCGCCACTTCGCCTGTGCCTCCCGATCGGGACTACCGTCGAGCTGGAGTCCAAAGGTCCCCTTGGGGACATCCAGGAGGACTTTCCCTTTCCAGCGGATCCCGGTGAGCACCGAGGCCGAAAAGCCGAGCTCGGTCTCCGTCTGCCATACGTGCGCGAAGTGGGCATCCGTTTCGAAATCCGCTGCCTTCACGGCGCCGGACTCGTAGGTGTAACGCGGGCGGACGTTCCCCGAAAGCCGTTCACGGTCCAGATCGAGCTTCACCAGGAAATGGTGCGTCGTCCCAATCCCGAGGCGAAGGCGAATGCCGACAGCGCCCTCCCCCCACGACGTCGGAAGGATCTCCGCCGACCGGGCTCGGCTCTCCCAATCGTCGCTGCTGGAAACCGGGAGCAAGTGCGTCACGAAGGGAAGCCATCTTCCCGCGACGAAGCTCCCCGAGCAGGTCTCGTGGAAGCAGCTTTCCGTGCCGTAGTGGCGTTCGATCTCGAACGTCCCCCGCCGCCGGCCCCGCGACGGATCCAGGAACCGAATGACCAGCTTCCGCTCGCGGCAAAGTCTCTCACCCGAAAGCTCCTCGTAGCCGGCCAGCACCAACTCGTCCCGATGCTCGAAGATCCGCTGGGCATGCCAGAGGCAGGAGATGGTGAAAAAGTCGTCCCGGAGCGGGCAGAACCCATCCACAATCAGGAACTGGTCTTCTTCTCGCATGAAGATGACGATGCGGTCCCAGAGGTATCCCTGGCGCATGTCCACCAGGCGCGTGCGGGAGTAATCCACTTTCTCGAAGGAGAAGAAGTCGATCTTCTGCGTCCGGACCTGGCGATAGGCGCCGCTATTGCGCAGAAACTCGTAGACATCCTGCCGAACATCCAACGCCTCGTTCCGAACCACGAGGCGATTGTGAAAGTAGTCCGCGCGGTAGGCCCCGTACTTGCCGGACGGAAGCCCCGACCGATACCCCCCATCGTGCAGCAGGACCGAACCACCCGACATGAGCATCACGATGGAATTCTCGTCGGAATGGCCGTGGTGCATCTTTTCCTCTTCGACGGAGATGGTGTCCTTGAGGAACTGGCGATCGAGCCATCCGCCGTCGTGCTCCTCTTTGTAGTTCAGGAGAAGGTACGTGGAATGCGGCTCCCATCCATTCCGGAACACGACCTTTTTGCCAATCATGTCCTCGAGGAGCTCACTGGAGAGCGTGCTCGGGGGTTGCGCCGGACAATGCTCGTCGCACCACCGATGCGCTAGCAGGAGGGAATTCGCGATCTCCGCCCGGTGGGGGTGTTCCCGGGTCAGTATCGGAGAGCAGGCGCGAAAGATCCGCGCCGCCGCCCACTTGTACTGGGGCTCTCTCAGCTCTCGGGCCGCCGCTTCGTAGCAGGGGACAAACAGGAACCAGGTGGATCGCCACTCTCCATCGCCGAAGTCGGGGATGGTCCCATGGGGCGCCAGCATCCGCAGGAAATACTCCAGGTACCAGCGCACGAAAGGAGACCCAATCCTCCCCAGCTCCCCCCGGAGATCAAGGTACCAGAACATGTAGAACAGCCACACCGGGTGGTACGTGCTCGCGTCCTCGATCTCCCAGCGTTCCAGGTTATCATGGGCGATCACTTCGGCCATCTTGCGCCATTTCGGCGCGTCCGGGTGGTGCGGCAAGACGGAGGCGGCGTACCAGAGCCCGCAGGAACGGAGGATGGCACGGTTCATCCCGCCCCACTCCGGAAAGGCGAAGATGGGCTCGACCGCAAGCGCCAGCTCTTCCTCGAGCCAGCTCAGCACGCTCGACTCCACCTCCCCCGTGGCCCGGAAGTTCTCGAGGATGTTGGCTAGAACAGGCACCAGGAAGATGTTGAGGAACATGGGCAGCGGGCGGCCTCGCGTCTCGGCACGCCTTTCGGCGAGATCGGCATCCACGAGTTTCCGGAGATCCGAATACTCGCGGAGAATTGCGAGCGCCTGCTCGGTGGCTGTCCGATCCATGAGGCCCTCCCTTCGCAGGTAACTCAAGAGTTGGGCCAGGCGAAGGGGAAGTTGCGGAGGGTTGTAGCCCCACAGCACGTAGGTTCTCTCGGAGGCCTTCCACTCCTCCACGACGCGGCGCCAATCTGTCAGGCCCTGGCGCGCGGCGTCGAGCAGATACTGCTCGTACTCTCGCCTCTGAATCGGTTCCACGAGCATGGCTGCCTCGCCTCTGGGTTGAAAGGGGTCTCGTTCCGGGGAGCCAGCGATCCGCTTGGCCGCCCGTCCGCCGCACAACTCAACGGATGTTCACGACCACCCAAAGCAGCAGGATCATGAGCCCCACAATGATCCAGCTTCCCCCAAATCCCAGAAAATCGATACGGGACGGCTTCAAGATCTCCCAATTGGAGCCCGGGAACAATTTGTCCCTCTCGAACCGTCCGGAATTCCGGTACGACTCCTCCAGGGCCCTTTCGTCAAGCTCCTTCGTCGGCTGGACCGGGGTGTGGAGCTTGGCGTAGAATCGGTCCAGGTATTCCTTAGGTAAAGGCTTGGTGACGAAGCTCACCAGAAACAGGATGACGAACGGGAACAGAGCATCGAAGAAGAAGCGGGTAGCCACCAGCTGGGCTCGCGTGAAGCCCGTGAAATCGATCCCGAACCAACTGAGCACCCAGATCTCCGCATTGAAGCGTCCCATGCCAATCTTCGGAGAGTTGGGATCGGACGGGTCTTGCCGGACCACGTTGTCGTAGAAGACGGCCGCAGGTTCAATCACCCGGCGCTTGGTGATCGGCTGGCCGACGTACTCCGCCAGCCCGTTTTCCACATCCTCCTGGACCGCAGCGGTCCGAACCTCGACCACGCGCGGCCTAGTCTCCAAGAGAAATGCGGGATTGCGCCTCGCCCAATCCGCCGTCTGAAAGAGATTGGGGATGATGGCGTAAATGGTGAAGCTGAGGATGATCTGCACGATCACCGCCCACTTCGTGAGTCGCCGCCAGACGTATCCGAGCCAGATCGGCGCCCCGAAAATGGCGGGTATGGAGATGAAATACTTGTACAGGGACAGGAGGTTGTCCACGAACATGGCGACTCCGATCCCGCCGAGGAGCGTCACGGCGATCGCCACCCGTCCCACGTTGATGTAGTGGCGCTCGGACTTGCCCGGAACGAAGGGCTGGTACAGATTCCGGATGAACAACGCCGCATTCGACACCGAACCCGCATCGAGAGTGGACATGTTGGCGGCGAGGATTCCCGCCAGCATGAGGCCGATCGCCCCGGGGAACAGGAGATCGCGCGTCATGTATCCCCAAATGAGATCCGGATCATGTAGCTGCCCAGCGTAAAGCCCAATGGCCAGGAGTCCAGCGAACGCCCAGAAGATCATGAGAAAGCGTTTGAAGAACATACCGCTCAGCACGCCCACACGAGCCGTCATCTCATCTTTCGCCGAACCCGCCACGGCCATATTAGTGGAGACGGCTACGATGGATACCAAATTCGACAAGACCATGCCCACGATTGTGTACCAAGCATAGTCGCTAAGCGTCACGGAGCCGAAAAGATGGAACATGTAATCCGGGACCGAGGCGTGCAAACCTGAAAAACCCCCGATCTTCATTAGACCGAGGGGGATCAGCAGGATGGAGAAGACGATGATCAGGGCCCCCTGAACGGAATCGGTGATGGCGGCGGCCGTGAATCCCCCCATCATCGTGTAGATGCCCACGATGCCCCCGTAGACGAAGTAGAACTTCACTGGATCGGTGTAGGAGATGAACGACTTGAGTTCCCCCCTCTTGTAGCGATCGTTCAGCTCCTCGTACCGCCTCTGTTCTTCGGGCGTGAGCCCCAGATCCAGCTTTGCGCGCAGCGCCTGGAACTCGCGGAACTGATCTACCGCGAGCCGCTCTTCCTGGGTGTACTTTTCGTACGGCTTCGGGGTGAGGGCCATCATGGTCTTGGCGGCCACCATGTACCCCACACCCCCTCCGATGAAAGCCATGATCAAGGTGAATGCGGCATAGGCGGCTCCAAGGGTAACGCTGCGGAACCGCTCAGCGAAGTAGTCCCCCACCGTGATCATGCGCGAACGCCGGAAAAGGAGCGCCGTGAACCAGTAGAACGGCGTGAGGAAGAGGACCAGGTACTGAATCCACATCCCGCTGATTCCTGTCCGGTAAACCTCCCGGGAGACCGCGACGGCCTGGTCCGCGTTGGTGGCGTTGCCGAAATTGAGGAAGAATTGGTACAGCCGGCCCAGACGGCGCCCCGCAACGTAGAAATCTTCGGTGTCCTTCGTACCCCGCCCCGCCCGATGGCCAAGATACATGATCACAGCTACGTAGCCGAGGATTACCAGCGCATCCAGCCAGTGGAGCCCGAGCACGTGCATGCCAGCCCTCGATCGTCGCCCATCGCCGCCGAATACCGTGGCTATCTCTGTTCGTCCCGCCAGGAACCGCTGCAAATTGTATCAGCATCCCGTGCCCCCAACTGACCGCCTTTCGGCCCCCGCCCGATTGGCGAGCCCGCCTGGAATCCACTTCCCTCCCGCTCGTCCGAGCCTCGCGCTCAGCCGCTCTGCCCATCCTTTCGCGCCTTTCCGGCCCACCCTCCGGACCCCGGCCAGAAACCGCAGTTCCTCCCCCTCCGAACGTAGGCGAATCTTACGAAATTCTCGTCGAAAAGCAAACGGGATGCCGCCCCGGCCTGTGTTTTCCTGCTCTTTTTCTTACTCTCTCGTTGTCCCTCGAAGCAGGACCTCGGGCAAAGCTGCCCCGTCTGGATGTCTCCGCCTGCCGCCTCAGCCGGAACTCCCTTGCTTCGCAATGGCCGCCACCGCAAGGATGTGAGCCGGCGGCGTGTCGTACGGCACGATGCCGGTCCCAAGCACAAAGGTACAAAGCCCCTTGGCCTCGGCGAGGGACTCCTCCGCTGCCGCTTCAATGGCCCGGACCGGCCCGCGACAGACCAGCCCTGCGTCTAGATTCCGCCGGACGAAGATGCCCAAGCTCTGAGCCGCCTCACGAAATGGCCCGAAGGGCGCGGGGGCGTCGCACAGCAGGTAATCAGCCCCAGTCTTTAGCAGTGCGGGAAGGATCCCCGACGTATCGCCGCCAATGATGATCGGAACTTGCTTGGCGCCCAAAGCTCGCGTCTTGAGAACGAGCTCGGCATGTAAGGGCATCACCAATTCTGCGTACAACTGCGGCGAAAGGAGGGGCGGCGCACACCGCGAGTCAAAGTACACTGGGTCAACGCCTCGGCGCAAGTAGCCTGCCGCAAAGACGAGGCTCACCTCGAGGGCGTAATTCAACAGTCCTCGGACGTCGTCGGGCTTGTCGAGCATGCCCATCAGAAGGGTCTCGAATCCCACTAAAGAAGCTGCGAGCGAAAATGGCCCGGACACTGCTCCCCGAAGCACGATTTCCGGGGGCTTCCTTCCCCGGACCTGAGAAGCTGCTTCCAGAAAGAGGGGCATCCGCCCATCCCGCTCCGGATCCGGGACAGTCAGTTGCTCCCAGCCATCGAGGGAATCCAGCAGTGGCTCCACGAGCTGCGGGGTCTCGTTCGTAGGCACGTCGTAGTTCAAGCTGCAACCGATGGCTTCAGCCTCCACGTTGTACACGTCCACCCCCACGGTCACCGCGTCCGCTCGGTACGTCTCGATCTCGGCCATGATCGCTTTGACCAGCCGGTCAGCCGACGTGGCCACCTCGGCGACGGAGCAACCCAAAAGGGCCGCCTTGTGCTCGTAGATCGCAGGCTCAAACAGGGACCGCTTCAGGAGCCCCCGAGCTGCGAGCTCGAAAAACGTCTCTGGCCCATTGCCCATTGCTCGCTCCAGTTATTGGCGCCTCACGTACAGCTGCAGTTCCGTCGCAAAATCCGCACGGGAGCCCGGCTTGCTTCTAGCCTCCGTGCCCGAGCATCTGTTCGGCCAGGGCGGCGTAGAAACGAGCCGCTAGAACTAGCTCGTCGATCCCCACGCTCTCGTCGGTGGTGTGAGCGCGCACGATTTCCCCGGGCCCGAAGATGATCGCCGGCACACCCCGGGTAATGAGGATGTGAGCCATGGTCATGGCCGGATTGGCGCCGAGAGCAGGCTCTGTGCCGGCCACCGCGCGGTAGGCTTCCTGCGCGCGAAGCACGAGATCGTGATGGGAGGAGATGGCTGCGGCGGGAAGACGAGGCCAAAGCTGCTCTTCGGGCATATCCGCACGGAATTCGGGATCGGTCCTCCCCAGGGACTCGATCGCTTCTTTCATCTGCGCGATCACCTCGTCCGGACCGATGGAAGGCGGGATTCGGGTATCGAAATGGGCGACGCATTGGTAAGGCACCGTAGCCTCCCACCCCGAGCTCTCAATCTTCCAGAAGTTCAGAGGCGGGGTACCCCAGACGGGGTCATGGGACTGCCGGTAAGGCAAATGCAGGAAAGAGTCGATGAGTTTGCACATCTTCTCGATGGCGTTCACACCCCATTCCGCGGTGGCCGTGTGGGTGGACCGGCCGAAGGTCCGGACCACGCCCCCAATTCTGCCTCGGTTGCCAATCTGGATCTTGCCGTCCGAGGGTTCGCCCACTACGGCAGCCTGAGCACGCAACCAACCTTCCTCCCAGAGTTGCAGGGCAGCCCATTCTCTTCCTTCCTCGCCCACCTCGAACACCAGCCGGAGGCGGCCTTGCCTGGGTCCTCCCGCCTCTTTCAGCGTCCGGGCAGCCAGCATCATCCCCGCCACTGCCCCTTTCGTGTCGCACGACCCTCGCCCGTAGAGCCTCCCGTGTTCCACGGCTCCGCCGAAGGGATCGATCGTCATCCCCTCGATGGGTTTGGTATCCAGATGTGCATTGAAGAGGAGAATCGGGTCCCCCGTTCCGAGCTCGCAGACCACGCTCGCACGGCCCTCGCCAGCCGGGACCAGTGTGGCACCGAGCCGGTGGCTTTCCAGCCACGATTTCACGAAGTGGGATATCTCGAGTCCCTCACAGCTCGTGACGCTGGGGATCCGCACCAACTCGCGCGTCAGCTCCACAACTTCTTCCGGATTCACACGCTGCCAGATGTGTTCGGACATGCCTCCACCTCACCCGATCAAGAAGCGGACCGCAAGACCCAGCAGGACTATCCCACCCAGAGCCTCTGCCCGCCGCCCAACCGCCAAGCGCAAGCGATGACCCAACAACATTCCGGTGGCCGTCATCAGCCCCGCAACGATCCCGATCACGACCGCCGGGAACACGATGGCCCGCTTGAGTATCCCCAAGGCAACCCCCACCGCCAATGCGTCCAGGCTGGTGGCCACCGAAAGCAGGATGAGCGCAGCTCCCCGGGTCCTGTCCCATGTTCTTGCCGGCCTCTCGCCCTTGGCCAGGCCCTCGCGCAGCATCCGCAAACCGATGTAACCGAGGAGACCCGCGACGAGATAGTGCCCCACCCCGCCAGCCAAGGCCACGATCTCTCTACCAAGCGTCCAGCCCAGAATGGGCATGAGAAACTGGAACAAACCGAAGTGCCAGGAGAGGCGAAATAGGCCCCGCGCTGAGATGCCCGCGGTGCCGATCCCGAGGGCTACGGAAAAGGCATCCGTCCCGAGGGCTACTGCCAGCAGACCCAATTCAACCACGCCCATTCCCGCATCCATTCTCTTGGCGCGACCCTCCTGCGGCTCACGAGGAGGACCAAGCTCGACTCTGCCCGTGTCCGCTCACCTCGTCCTGCAGCCATCGCTGCACTCCGAGCTGCGGACGGCGGAACCGACGGCCGCCACACGCCTCCGGCCCTGACCTGCCGATCGCAGGACCCAGATTGGCCCCCTCCAGCAACGCGAGGACTGCGTTCGAGAACGTGGCGAGCGGCTCCCTCTGGCTCAAAACGGATAGCCGACGCTCAGGTAATAGGCCCACCTTCCGCCCTCGCCGTAGGCCAGGTCCACCATCACCGGCCCGACGGGGGTCAGAAGCCTCACCCCTGCACGCGCCCCGACGAAAGCCTCCGACGAGAACAATCGGCCAACTCTCTCCGCCGACCAGCCCACCCCGATTCCAAAGCACCAGCGTAGGATCGGGTTTTCCACGAACTGCGCCTCTGCCACACAGGAGAAAAAGCACGGAGTCCAGAGTTCGCCCCGCTCCAACCCGGGGAAGAGATCGGGGCTGCCCGCGCGTCCCCAGAACTCCTCCGGAAGCCGGCCCGACGTCATTAGTCCCTGAGCCGAATACCCCAGGACCGTCCGGCCCGTCTGCGCATATCCGCGGAGTCGCCACGTGAGCTGGCTCCCTTCCATCGTCCCTCCCCATCGGTGGAACCAGCGTTCCAAGCGCAGCATCCTGAGGTTACCCGAGGAGGGCCAAAGAGGATTGTCCACTGTGTCGGAACACAGCAGGAGTGTTCCGCTCCGGGTGTTCCAGGAGCTTCGCGTCAGGCTGAGCTCGGGTTGCGATGCCCGTACCACTCTCGTCCCGGTTAACCCGAGGCTCACAGCGCGCTCCTTTCGAGGCGCTACACCCAAGGAAAGCTGCGCGCCAGCAACATCGAAGCTACGCCGCCCGACCGGACGTCCCGCCCGATACCATGCGGGGCGGTTCCGCTCCCAGAACGCAGCTGCTTGAATCGCGAGAGGATGCCCCAGGAATCGACGCGTGTGAAATTCGCTCGCAACAAAATCCCGCTCTGGACCGAGCCGGAGCGAGAAAAGCCCCTTCCCCCCATAGCCGAAAAGGTTCAAGTGGCGAAACTGGAGAAAGCCGCTCTCCCCTTCTCTGTTGATATAGGAGCCGCCCAGCGTAACGTCGAACGCCTGTCGTTCCCGTACTTCGTAGATCACCCGCACTCGGCGCGGCTCCAGGCGCTGAAACCGGACCATCACCTGATCGAAGAGCCCGGTTGAGTAGAGGCTGCGGAGGTCTCTCACCACTCTTTGCACGTCAAAGCTCGAGCCCGACTGGATCGTCATCTCCCCTCTGAGCGCAGACGGGTGGGTCCGCTCCAGGCCCGCAAACCGGGCCGGCTCCATCTGCAGATCCATTTTCTTCCAGAGCCGCTGCCGGAATCCCTCTCTCCGCTCCTGCCAGTTCGTCCGCACGGGAATTAGGGCACGCACGGAATCCATCATCGCTTTTGCGTACCGATAGCCGAGGGCCACGATGGTGTCCGCGGCCGCGTAGTCCAGGGGACTGCGCTGCTCCAGGTACGGCCGAAGCAAGAGGTCCGGCGTCTCCCGATGGAGCTGGTTGGTACGGGTCATCCAAATGTCCATTGTGCGCCGGAAGACATCGATCATGTCGTCGAAACGTACCTCCCGCTCCCCGATGCTGGAGACGTCCACGGCCACGACGATCTCCGCACCCCAGGCCCGAGCCACATCCACCGGCGTGTTGTCCAAGAGTCCGCCGTCGACGAGCAGCGAATCTCCCCACGGGACGGGCGGGAAAAGGAAAGGTATTGCCATGGAGGCGAGGATGCATTTGGCCAGGTGGCCGCCGGCGAAGACGACGGGCTGACCGGTCTTCAGATCTGAGGCGACGATCCGGAGCGGAACCATCAAGGAATCGTAGCAACCTCCGTAGGCCACCTCCGCCTCGGCCGTCAACGAGAATAGCAACTCGTACACCCGCTGCGCCGGAAGAAGCCCGGGCGAAGCTTGTGGCTCAAACCTGCGAAAACGGAGCGACACAAGCCCCCGCGCTTCCCCGTACCTCGCGCTCACAAGTTCGGAGCCCGAGACGGTCCCCCCAAGCAGTCGCACCCAATCCACCGAGTGCACCAGGCGCTGGATTTCCGCAGGCGAATACCCGCAGGCGAAAAGGGAACCCACAATGGCGCCCATGCTCGTGCCGACAATCAAGTCAAACGCTATCCCTTCCTCCTCGAACGCCTTCAGGATACCAACATGGCTGAATCCTCGGGCTCCTCCGCCGCTGAGCACGAGGGCCACGCGGGGCCGTTGGGAATCACTCGCCTTGGACGATCCCTGCGGGAAGGTCGGGCCCGGCGGGAAAGATGCAGCGACGGACTGGACCCACAGCATGAGCAAGATGGACGCCGCGGCCCCCGCGCCGACGCCCGCACAAATCACCGGCGGCGATACAAGTCGACAAGACCTCGAGCTCCCAGTCACCTGGTTCCGCCGTTCCGAATGAAGCCGCACCGGTGCCTCCACGTGGCTGAGGGCCAGCTACGCCGGTTCCAAGCCAGAACGCGCTTCCCGGTCGAGCCGCCGAGCGAACGAGCGCAGTTCTCTGCGGATGCGCTCGATCCTTGGGATCTCGAGGATCCGTGCTGCGACCCGCTGCGCGTCGCTGTAATGAAGATTGAGAATCACGCGCTTGACCTGGGGGATGAAAAAGGGGCTCATGCTCAAGTGCTGGTACCCGAGGCCGACGAGAAGCGCCGTGTAGCGGGTGTCGCCGGCCATCTCTCCGCAGATCGCGACCTCCTTCCCGGCTTCGTCCGCGGCCTTCCGGATGCTATCCAGGAGACGTAGGACGGCGGGATTCAAGGGCTCGTAAAGCTGGCTCACCTGCGCATTGCCGCGGTCCACGGCTACCGTGTACTGGATGAGATCGTTCGTGCCCACGCTGACGAAATCCACAAGTCCCAGGAGGTCGCGGACGAGCATGGCAGCGGAGGGGACCTCGATCATGGCTCCCAGCGGTACATCCCGGCCAAAGGGAATGCCGGCAGCGCTGAGCTCATCCTTGGCTCGCTCCACCAGACGTCTTGCCGCCTCCACCTCTTCCACCGTCGAAACCATCGGCAGGAGGATGCGAACGTTCCCCGAGACCGCAGCCCGGAGGAGGGCTCGGATCTGCGTCAAGAACAGCTCTGGCCTTGCAAGGGAGATGCGGATCGCCCGCAAGCCGAGGTACGGATTGTCTTCCGGCTCCATGCGGAGGAAGCGGCCCAATTTGTCGCCACCCAGATCCAGCGTACGGATCACCACCGGCCGCGGCCGGGCCTTTTCGGCCACGGCTCGGTAGTAGCCGAACTGCTCCTCTTCGCCCGGAAGCCGAGCCCTGTTGAGGAAGTGGATTTCCGTCCGGTACAGACCAATTCCTTCGGCACCTCGGGCCAGCGCCTCTTCCACCTCATCGGGCGAGCCGATGTTTGCGTAGAGATGGACCTCTCTCCCGTCGCGGGTGTGGCTCGGGTGGCGCAGGATTTCGTCCTCCTGGGCAAGTTGAATGGCGATCTCTTCTTGGCGACGCTCGAAAAGTCGCACATCCCTGGGGAGCGGGTGAACGATGACGATACCCCGGTAGGCATCCACAATCACCGGAGCTCCCGGCTCAAGATACCTCAGGCCATGCCGGACATTTGCCACCATGGGGACTCCGAGGGAACGAGCCAGGATCGCCGCGTGGGAGGTAGCTCCGCCCCGTCCCGTCACGATACCCCGGACCGACCTCTGGTTCAGGTGGGCAACCTGCGTGGGGGTGATCTCCTCGGCAACGAGGATGAGGTCATCCCCGCGGTCGGGACAAGGATCTCTGCTGGACTGTTCAATGAGGTACTCCACCAGTCGTTCGCCGACGTCCCGAAAATGCTCGATCCCTTCCCGGAGATGACCGTCCGCCGCATCGGCCAGCCGGGAGGCGAACTCCTGCACCACCGCATCGATCGCCGTCTCGGCGGCAAGCTGCTCGTCCTTCACGACCGATTCGATCCGGTTTCGAAAATACGGGTCATCGAGTACGAGGAGCTGGGCATCGAAAATGGTCGCTTCCTTCTCCCCGAGGTCATGACCGATGACCCGCCGGGTCCGCCGGAGATCCTCGCGCACCGCCTCGATCGCCCGATTCAGACGCTCGAGCTCCTTGGGGATCTGGTCACGGCTCACGGAGCGGCGTTTCACCGTCACCGGCCTGCCCAGAAGACAAACGCGTCCCCTGGCTAGACCTGGCGAGACCACGAGTCCGTAGAGCTTCACCCTTTTCTTCCCGCTCGCCATCTCTCTGCCCTTCGCCCTACGCCCACGTGGCCCTCGAATCTTCCTCCGGCAGGGATCAGCGATGTCGCCTTTCGCGAAGAAGTCCCGACCCGGAAACGCTGGGCCCGATCGATCGGTTCGATTCCCCGGCCTATCCTTCCGCATTTGGAAAAAGCGCCGCCGGACTCCGCCCGACGGCGCTTCGAGCCCGCAAACCCTCCCGATCTCCTCAGGCGATCACGCCCAGCCGCTTTCCCACGGCGGTGAAGGCCTCGATGGCGCGGTCGAGGTGACCTTGCTCGTGGGCAGCCGAGATCTGCACGCGGATCCGGGCCTGGCCGCGCGGCACAACCGGGTAGCTGAAGCCGATCACGTAGATCCCTTCATCCAGAAGCTCTCTCGCCATGCGATGAGCCAGCTTCTCGTCGTACAGCATGATGGGCACAATGGGATGCTCCCCGGGTTTGATGTCGAAGCCTGCGCGGGTCATTTGCTCCCGGAAGTACCGCGTATTCCGAGCCAGCTTATCGCGCAGCTCGGTCGTCTCCGAAAGCATGTCCAGCACAGCGATCGTGGCACCGACTACCACCGGGGAGAGGGTATTCGAGAAGAGGTACGGACGGCTGCGCTGCCGGAGCCATTCGATGAGTTCCTTTCTCCCGGAGGCGCAGCCGCCTGAAGCCCCGCCAAGCGCCTTCCCGAAGGTAGTGGTGATGATGTCCACTCGTCCCTCGACGCCCCAGTACTCCGGCGTACCCCGCCCGGTCTTCCCCACAAAGCCGGTGGCGTGGCTGTCGTCGACCATTACCAGGGCCCCGTACCTCTCCGCCAGATCGCAGATCACGTCAAGTCGGGCCATGTCCCCGTCCATGCTGAAGACGCCGTCGGTAGCAATCAGGCGGCGTTTGGCTTTCTGCGCCTGCTTGAGCTTGTCCTCCAGGTCGTTCATGTCCGAATGCTTGTAGATCAAGCGCTGCGCTTTGGTGAGCCGGATCCCGTCGATGATGGAGGCATGGTTGAGCTCGTCGGTTACAACGGCACAGTCGGCGTCGAGGAAAGGCTCGAAGACCCCGCCATTTGCGTCGAAGCAGGCGGCGTAAAGGATCGTGTCGTCGGTCCCGAGGAACTGGCTCACCTTCTGCTCCAGAATCTTGTGGATCTCCTGTGTGCCGCAGATGAACCTCACGGAGGACAGGCCGAAACCCCATTCGTCCAGGGTCCTGTGGGCTGCGGCGATCACCTTCGGGTGACTGGACAGGCCCAGGTAGTTATTGGCGCAGAAATTGAGCACCACGCCGTCCCTGCCCTTCACCCGGATCTCGGGGCCTTGCGGCGTCACCAGGATGCGCTCGTCCTTGTACAAGCCACTCTCCCTCAGCTCATCGAGGGTCTGGCGCAACTCCTGACGGAACTGTTCATCGAACATATCGCACCTCTCCGCTGACTGTCCGACTGCATCAACGGGCGGTCAAGATCTAATGGCCGGGAGGGAAGAGCAAGATCTTGCCGCAGTTGCCGTCGCTCATCAGCTCGAAGGCCTCCTGGTAGCGTTCAAACGGGAAGCGATGCGTGACGATGGGTGCCAGCTCCAGACGGCGATTCGCGAGCAGCTCCTGAGCTTTATACCAGGTCGAGAACATCTTTCTCCCTGTCACGCCGTACAGGCGCACGGCGCGCAGGACGATCAGGTCATTGAGGTCGAGCATCACCTCCCCGTCGTACAGTCCCAGGACGGAGGCGCGGCCGCCCGGGGTTACGCAACGCAGACCATCGGCCAGGGCCTTGGGGTTCCCCGACATCTCCGCCAGGACCTCAACCCCGTTGCCGCCAGTGAGACGATTCACCACCTCCACCAAGTTCTCGGCTCGCGGGTCCACAACGTGAGTGGCTCCCAGCCAAAGAGCCAGCTCGCGGCGGAAGGGATTGGGCTCGCTGGCGATGATCAGCCCGGCACCACAGGCTTTCGCAACAGCTACGGCCAGCAATCCCACCGGACCCAGTCCTGTGATCAGGATGGATTTCCCGGACACATCCTCGGAAAGGACCGTGTCGATCGCATTGCCAAGCGGTTCCTGCAGCGAGGCGTATTCGGGCGGGATGCGTTCGTCATTGAGGATCGCGTTGGTCGCCGGGAAGACCGCGTACTCGGCGAAGACCCCGGTAGTATCCACCCCGAGGATGCGGAGATTCTTGCAGATTTCCGGCCGGCCCGTTCGGCACTGGTAGCAGACCCCACAGGCGAGATGAGTCTCCGCGGAAACGAACGCGCCTGGCTGAATGTGGCGGACGTCCCTTCCGACCTCCACCACTCTTCCCGCTAGTTCATGGCCCATGATCTGGGGCAGGTGGATCCGCTTCTGCGCCCAGCTGTTCCACTGCCAGATGTGGAGGTCGCTGCCGCAGATCGAAGTGGCGGTCACTTGGACGAGTACGTCCCCCGGACCTGGCTCGGGCACCGGTACCTCCCGAAGCTCAGCCCCACGGCCCTCGCGCGTCTTGACAATCGCTTGCATTGTCTTCGGGATACTCATCCTCTGCCTCTTCGTTTCCGGTTCGACGCTGGATCTTCTCTCATTGCCCCCTACTCAGGAACACGGCTACACGGTCTCCGTTGCTCGGGCTCGGAGGGAGGTCTCTCCGGGCATCGAAAGCAAGCCCCATGGCGTCGGAACTCTGGCGCCTGGCGGGCAACACCAAAAAAACAGGGTCATCGTTCCTACGATGACCCTGTGCTGCCGGGAATGCTCGAAAGCCCAACCCGGGAAGAAGCGTTGTCCTCCGTGTGAACCGCGCTGCCGGCGGCCAACTGGCTGAATAACCGGGACCGGTCACAGCGAGCCTTGGCTCCCGATCTCCGTTTCTTTCCGCGCCGTGGGTAAGACGTGTGTCTGAGCTCTTATCCATCTCCCATCCGCCTGCTTTTCACAGGCGCACCGCCATTGGAGACTCCGTCACCTGCCATTCCCCGCTGGCGACGCTCCTTCCGTTCTGAAATACGAGGAAGCTGTATCTGCCGTAGTGCCAGAGTTTGGGCATGATCGCGCGCACAGCCTCCGGGCTTCCTCCCCAGACGGTGGCCACAACCTTCTCCGGGTGGAACGGGCTGGGCACGACGAACACGACGGCCAATCCGGGCAGATTCGGGTTGTACTCGGTGCCCTGGATCACCAGGTTCGAGCCCTGGATCTGCAGCTCGGCTGGGAGCTTCGTCCGCAAGGTCTCCCAGATCCCCGACTGCCGCGGGTCCCCGAAGATGGCCACTGAGGCGTCCCGCAGCGAGGCTGGATCCAGCTGGCTCCCACTGACCAACTGTCCACGGGTGTCGCGCAAGAGCTCTTCGGCCACGAGACGGTACGCCTCCGCCATTCCCGGTTCGGACGAAGCCAAGAGGCAAACCGGCTTTGGCTCCCCAAGCAGCTGACTCAAAGCGACGGGATACTCCCCCGGCAGCAGTCGACGGAATACCTCGAAGCCGGGATCCACCTCGGCGAGTACCGGCTTGTTGACCACACGCACGGTCACGCTATCCGCTGCGCCCGCGAGATCCACGCTCGCCTGCTCACTTCCGGCGGTGGTCCGAACCCTGACGGGGATGCGAAGTCTATACGTCCGGCTTCCCTGCTGACGGAGAACGAGGGTCACTTGATATCGGTCGCCCTGACGGGCTACGCGCGCCGTCGGGGCCTGGAGCATCGGCGCGCCCGCTTGCTCCAGCCACTGATTGAAAAACCAGTCGAGCTTCTGGCCGTGGAACTCCTCGAAGACCTTGCGAAGATCGTCCCAAGAGGCGTAGCGGAACCGGTAATCCCGGTACAGACTTCGGAGCGCGTTCCAAAACTTTTCATCGCCAAGAAGGAGGCGGAGCTGGTGGAAAACCATGGCGGCCTTGCCATAGCCGATTGCGCGCGAGGCCGGATCGTTCCGCTCTCGAAAATCGCGCAGGGGGAAATCCTTTTCCACCGTGACGTACGACAGATAGTCGCGCAGGAGACCCATGCGCAAACGGGCCGCACGCTCCGGGCCTTGCTGTTCAGCGTAATGGAGATCGGCGCAGTACGTCGTCAGGCCCTCGCACCAGTTCCCGGTGCCTGGCGCGACGTACACTGCGTTTCCCCACCAACTGTGGCAAACCTCATGGCCCAATGAGGTTTGGATGATGAAGGGCAGCCGGATCACCTCGCTGCCCAGGAGCGTGAAAGACGGAAACCCGTAGCCAGTCGGGAAGGCGTTCTCCACGACGGCGAACTTGGCGTAGGGGTAGGGGCCCAAAAGCCGTTCGTACAGATTGATGTAGCCCGCACACGCCTCGACGAACCTCCTCTCCAGGTCGGTACCCGTGGCCGTTTCCGGGCTGAAATAGGACATCACCGAGTAGCGCATCAATGGCAGCTGGGTGATGCGCCACTGGCCCGCGGCGAGATAGATCCCTTCCTGGGGCTGCCGCTCGTCCCAGACGGTGTGCACCCATCCCTCCTGCACCTTCCTCTGACGCAGTGCACCTTGGCTGACAACCTCGAAGGGGGCAGGCGTTCGCACGGTAAGCCGGATGGAACTTAGCTCGCCGGGGACAATCGGATACCACAGACTCGCGGGAGTGAGAAACACGCCACGGGCCGAGATCAGGCCGGAGCTGGCCCGGAGGAGACGGGTGTGAGAAAACTCGCCTCCTTCCGTGGAATCAAAGATGACCCCCTGGTATGCCACTTCCAGGCGCTCGGGCGGCCTCTCGAACTTCGGCAGGAACACCGAGACCAGCGCCGCTCGGCGAACCCACGCCGTGTCCTCTCGGAATGCTTTGGGAAGGAGCGACTCCGCGTCGAACTCGCGCTGGACGGCAAATTTGCAGTCCCGCCCCGCCACTCGGACCCGCTGGACTGTGAGATTCTCGTTGAGCAGGAAGCGGATTTCGTCTTTGGCCTTGAGGGTCACCCTCAACTGATCGGTGGCTTCGAGTCGGTGCTCCGACAGAAAGATGGAAACGGTGACTTCATGCTCTTGGATGGAAAAACCGAATTGAGGGGCTTTCTTGGAGCAGCCAGCCAGAAGGGCGATCAGGAGCAGGATGGTGGCCTTGCTACGGGCAGTGCGCATCTTCTTCCCCTTCCTCCTTGGACCACGCAGATCCGTCCGGCAGATTTGAATATACAGAGTCCCCTCCACCCAGTCAAGGAGGGATCCGGGGTTCTGCGCGCGATGGGTGGCGGGGGCAGGAAACGGCGCGTGGGTCGTTGGTCAGCTGAATGTGAGGACGCTCCGGCAGGAAAGGGCGAATTTTCCCCTTGACAGGAGACGGGAGATTTTGTAGAATTGGGTGACCTTATGGCCACCAAGAGGGAGGTGAACCATGGATGATCTCACCGACAAGCAGCGCCGCGTGCTGGAGTTGATTGCCGAGCGGATGGCCGTGGATGGCTATCCCCCGACCCTGCGCGAGATTGCTCAGCATTTGGGGGTGAGCTCGAAGAACACGGTGATCAAGTACCTGCGCCGCTTGGAGAAGAAGGGCTACATCAGCAAGAGCGAAAAGGCTCGGAGCATTCGCCTACTCGATAAAGCCGCCCGCTTCCAGCCTTCGCCCGAGGTCCATCTGCCGCTGATTGGCTCGGTGACGGCCGGCCAACCTGTCCTTGCGGAGGAAAACATCGAACGGCATGTCGCCATCCCGCGCAGTCTGATCCGCGAGAGCGGCCGTTACTTTCTCCTGCGGGTCCGGGGCGATAGCATGGAAGGGGCTGGGATCCTCGATGGGGATCTCGTGGTCGTACGTTCCACCAGCGAGGCGCGTAACGGTGACATCGTCGTAGCCCTCCTGGGCAACGAGGTCACGGTGAAGCGCCTGGTGGTGAAAGGCAAGGAGCGGTACCTGAAGCCGGAAAACCCCCGCTATGAAGAGATTCATCCGGAGAGCGAGTGGACCATCCAGGGTGTGGTGGTTTCGCTGATCCGCGAGCGCATTGCGTGAGGGGAGAATTCCGGCTGATTCCCGCCGGAGTGCTGCGATGGAACGCAGCGTCATGTACGTGGATATCACGGCCTTCGCCGTGTCGGTGGAGGCGGTGCGGGAGCCTCGTCTGCGGGGACGGCCGGTGGTGGTGGCGCTGCAAAAAGCCAATCGCTCCCTGGTCTATGCCTCCTCCTACGAGGCGCGCCGTGCTGGGATCCACCGCGGCATGCCTCTCCAGGAAGCCCGGCGTCTCTGCCGCGACCTCATTGTCTTGCCCCCCAACCCCTCCCTGTACGCCCACGCCACCCAGGCAATGCTCGACCTTCTGAGCGGCTTCAGCCCCATCATCGAGCCCGTGCGATATGGCCACGCTTACTTGGACATGACCGGAACGCGCCGCCTATTCGGTAGCCCCGCCGACGCGGGGGCAAAGATCCAACGGGAGATCCGCGAGCGCCTCAACTTGGAAGCCACCGTGGGCGTGGCGACCAACAAGCTGGTCAGCAAAGTGGCATCGGATGTGGTCAAACCCACCGGGCTCCAGGATGTCCGCCCGGGGGATGAGGAACGATTCCTCTCCCCTCTGCCGGTACACTACCTCCCCGGCGTCGGGAAGGCGACCTTGCAACAGCTTGCCGAGCTGAACATCCACTACATCCGCGAACTGGCGCGCATCCCCCTCACTCACCTCACCCAGCTCTTCGGGCAGCGGGGTACGCAGTTGCACCAGTGGGCTCACGGCATCGACCCTCGGCCTGTACAGCCTCCGCGCCGAGAGCCCTGTATCGAGGAACGGGAAACGCTCCCCGAAGACACGAACGAAATCCCGGTGCTCCGCGCCGTGCTCTTCCGGCTGGCGGAACGGGCCTGTCGTCGTCTCCGACAAGAACATCTGATGGCCCAACGCCTGAGCCTGGAGCTCCGCTATTCCGACGGTGTAGAAACCAAAGGGGAGATGCGCCTCGCCTTCGCCAGTCAATTCGAACACGAGATCTACCCCGCGGCGGAGGAAGCCTTTGCCCATCTCCTCACGCGGCGCGTTCGCGTACGCTCCTTGCGCCTTGGCCTGAAGGAGCTCAAACCGATGGTCCGCCAGCTCTGCCTGTTCAGCAGCCCAGAGGACGAACGGCGCGAACGGCTGTTGAGCGCGCTCGATCGCATTCGAGATCGCTTCGGCGAAGACGCCATCCACTACGCGCACACATTGGCCCTGAACTGATCCAGACCGGAGGGGAAAGCTCAGAATAAGCCGCTGAACCCGGGCGTTCTCGGCCCCATCAATGAGGCACTGGGGCATCGATGAGCAAGTTCGTCCATCTGCACGTTCACTCCTACTACTCCTTTTGCCGCGGCGCCAACTCCGTGGAGGAGATTTGCGCCGCCGCCGCGGCCTACCGCATGCCGTACCTGGCCCTGACCGACACGAACGGCGTCTACGGACTGATCCATTTCCTCCAGGTTGCCAAGGAACACAACCTGGTGCCATTGGTCGGTGCGGAGGTCAGCACCGCCAACGAGAGGGCTGTGCTCCTCTGCAAGAGTCAACGGGGCTACACGAATCTCTCGCGCATCCTCACTGCGCGCCATCTCCAGCCCGATTTCCGATTGGCACAAGCCATTCTCCAGCATCCCCAGGATTTGGTCGTCTTGAGCGACCAGCCCAGTATACTCCACCGCCTCGCCTCCGAATTGGGCAGTGGAGACATCTACGTGGAACTCCAGCCCGGCAGGCCCCGGCGTGGCCTCCTCGATTTCGCCCGAGAGCACGGGCTCAAGTTCGTAGCCACGGCCGGGGTGCACTTTGTAGCGCCTTCGGACTACGCCGTGCATCGCCTGCTCCGAGCCATCGCCAACAATGCCACCTTTGACCGCCTTCCGGAGCGTGAGCTGGCGCCGAAGGGCGCCTTTCTCCGCTCCCCCGAGGCCATGTGCGAAGCCTTCAGCGGCACACCCGAGGCCGTTACCAACACGCTGCGAATCGCCGAGCAATGTGCCTTCGATTTCAGCCTGGGCGGCTTCATCTTTGTCCCGTACTCCGGCCCACATGGCGAACCCGCATTCGAATACCTTCGACGCCTCTGCTACGAAGGGGCGAAATGGCGCTACGGGGAAATCCCTGAGGCGGTACGGCAGCGGCTTGAGTACGAGCTCGCCATCATCCGGGACAAAGGTTTCGCGCCCTATTTTCTGGTCGTTCATGAGATCGTGAAGCAGGCTCCGCGGACTTGCGGACGGGGCTCAGCCGCCGCCAGCCTGGTGTCCTACTGCCTCGGGATCACGCACGTCGATCCCGTCCGCTACGACCTGTTCTTCGAACGATTCCTCAATCGCGGGCGGAAGGATCCACCGGACATCGATGTGGATTTCCCCTGGGACGAGCGCGATGACGTTCTGGAATGGACCTTCGCCCGCTTCGGCCGGGAAAGCACGGCCATGATCAGCAATCACGTCACGTTCAAGGCTCGCGCGGCGGTGCGGGAGATCGCGAAGGTCTACGGGCTCCCCGACGCTGAGATCGATCGCATCAGCAAGCGCATCTCGGGCTACTGGGACGCAGATAGCGTGACCACACTGGTCCGGACTCATCCCGCCTTCCGGGACGTGGACACGCCACCCCCATGGCCGGACATCCTCCGCCTGGCCGACCGCATCCACGGCTTTCCGCGCAATCTATCCGTCCATCCCGGCGGCGTGGTGATCGTGCCCGGAAAGGTGGAGGACTACGTCCCGGTGGAGATGGCCCCGAAGGGCGTGCGCATCATCCAGTGGGAAAAAGACCAAGCCGAAGACGCAGGCTTGGTGAAGATCGACCTTTTGGGCAATCGCTCCTTGGCCGTGATCCGTGACGCCCTGCGCGCCATCGAACAGCACCGCGGAATCCGCATCGACTACGCAAAGTGGAATCCTCTGGAGGATCCGAAAACTCAAGAGCTCATCGCCCGGGGAGATACAATGGGGGTCTTCTACGTGGAGTCACCAGCCATGCGTCTTCTGCAACGGAAGACGCGCACGGGCGATTTCGAGCACCTGGTCATCCACAGCTCCATCATTCGACCCGCGGCCAACGCCTACATCCGGGAATATGTGCGGCGCCTCCGAGGCGGCAAGTACGAGCCTCTGCACCCCGTGCTGGACAAAATCATGCCCGATACCTTCGGCATCATGGTGTACCAGGAGGACGTCTCCCGCGTAGCGATGGAGCTGGCAGGGTTCGATGCCGTCGAGGCGGATGAACTGCGGAAGATCCTCTCCAAGAAGCATCGCCAAAAGCAGCTGGAGGACTACCGCGAGAAATTCTACCAAGGGGCGCTCGCGCGCTGCGTGGAGAAGGAGACCCTCGACAAGATCTGGGACATGATCCTCAGTTTCAGTGGCTACAGCTTCTGCAAGCCGCACTCGGCCTCCTACGCCCAGGTCTCGTACAAGTCGGCCTACCTTCGGGCCCACTTTCCGGCCGAATTCATGGCCGCCGTGATCTCGAATCAAGGGGGCTACTATTCCACCTTCGCCTACATCTCTGAGGCGAAGCGCATGGGGCTCCGCATCTTGCCGCCGGACATCAACGAGAGCGAAATCGAGTACGTGGGCTGCGATGATTGGCTGCGCGTGGGCCTCATGCAGGTGAAGGATGTGAAGCGAGAAAGCTTGCAGCTCATCATCGAGGAACGCCGCCGCCACGGCCCCTACCTTTCCTTGCGCGATTTCCTGCGCCGAGTCCGGATCGATCCGTCCGAGGTCCGACAGCTGATCAAGGCCGGGGCCTTCGATCGCGTGGAACCGAGTCTCAACCGCCCCCAGATGATCTGGATGGTGAACACCCGTGCCAGCATCGCGCCGGTGAAAGCTGCATCCACCGCCTCCGACCTTTTCGCAGACGAATTCGATGGCCCTGTTCCTCCGCCTCTACCGGAATACGATGAGCGGACACGCCTCCGACTGGAACTGGAGACGTTGGGATTCCTCATCAGCCGACATCCGCTGGAGTTATACCGGGATCGATTGCGGCGCAAGAGGACGATCCCCGCAAGAGATCTGGAGAAGTACGTCGGCCAGCGGGTGCAGGTGGCTGGCTGGCTCATCACCCGAAAGTTGGCCAAGACCAAAGAAGAGGAGCTCATGGAGTTTGTCAGCTTCGAGGACACGACGGCCCTCTACGACGCCACGTTCTTCCCGGATGCGTACAACCGCTTCTGCTACATGCTGTCCTACACCCGTCCCTACCTGCTCACCGGGAAAGTGGAAGAAGAGTTCGGCGTAGCTACGCTGACGGTGGAAAAGGTTGAATTCCTGTGACGGTGCCGGCCACCCACGCACGCCCGGCACGTCAGGGCGGATCCGGGCAAGACCGTGCCTGAACGCACTCGAATAGGCCAAGTGAGAGGAGGCAGCATGTCGAACGAAGCGGGCGCATCCGAGGCAAGGGCCCAGGCGCAGGGAGCTGTGGAGGTCCTGATCGGTCCCGCCGGCTGGAGCTACGAGGACTGGAAGGGCGTGGTTTACCCTTCCACCCCGCCACGAGGCTTTTCGCAGCTGGCGTACATCGCCAACTATTTCGACACCGTGGAGATCAACACCACGTTCTACCGGCCGCCCGCCTCGAGGATGGCGCGCGACTGGGTCCGGAAGGTCGCTCACAATCCGCGCTTCCAGTTCGCGGCAAAGCTGTGGCAGGGTTTCACCCACGAAGGCACGGGATTGGGCAGCCAGGAGGAAAAGCTGTTCAAAGAGGGGATCGAGCCGCTAATCTCCTCCGGCAAGCTCGGCGCCCTCTTGTTGCAATTCCCCTGGCGCTTCAAGAATGAACCCGCCAGCCGAGAATGGCTCACGCGCTTGCTCGATGCCTTCCTCGAATACCCCCTCGTGGTCGAGTTTCGTCACTCCAGTTGGCTCCGCCCAGAAACGCTGCGGTTCCTCCGCGAGCGGAATGTGGGCTTCGCCAATATCGACCAGCCGGTCATTGGCCGCTCCATCCCTCCCACCGCGGAGGTCACGGCCGAGGTGGCGTACATCCGCTTTCACGGGCGCAACTACGAGGACTGGTTTCGGGAAGACGCCGGGAGGGATGCCCGCTACAATTACCTCTACTCGGAGGAAGAACTGGATGAATGGGTGGACCGCGTCCGGGACGTGGAGAGGAAAGCGCGCAAAGTCTTCCTGATCTACAACAATCACTACGGCGGCAAGGCCGTGGTCAATGCCCTGCAGATGAAGGCAAAGCTCACGGGCTCCCCCGTGTCCGTTCCCGATCCCCTTCTGGAGGCGTTTCCGTCCTTGCGGCCTTACGCGTCCCCTACGGAGAACCGGCAGACGGAGCTTCCACTGTGAGCCCGTCCCCGGTCGCCCAACCCCTTGTAGCCGAAGCAGCTCACGCCCGGCGAAGCAGGGTTACACCTCCGCCGGCTCGCCCGCTCGCAGCCGCCGTTCCATGAGCTCTTGTTCAATCTGCTTCATCATGCGATTGGTCAGCGGGTAGAACATCATCAATCCTGCGCCAATGAAGCCTGCGATGGCGGGGTAGAAGCTCATCAGCATCTTGATTCCGTGAAGCGTCTGAGCCGTCTGAGGCTGGTTCGCCACGAATCCGTAGTAGCCCAGGATCCATCCAGAGATGGCTCCTCCGATCGTCAGCCCCAGCTTGAGTGCGAAGAGCGAGGCCGACATGACCAGGCCGGTTGCGCGCCGCCCCTTCTTCCACTCGCCGTAATCCGCCGTGTCCGTGTACATCGCCCACTGCAGGACCGAGACGGGACCAAGCAAAAACGATAGGAGGATGTTCACCAAATAGATCAGGACCACTTGATTCGGACGGATGAAATAGTACAGGGTGCAAAGAAGGGCACTCAAAGCCAAGAAACCCGCGTAGGTGTTCCTCTTGTCCAGCTTCTTGGTAAACCAACTGGCCAGGATGGCACCGACGATCGTGGCACCTGTGCCTGTGAGCATGAAAGAAGAAGCGAAGGTATCGAACGGCAAATGGATCGCTTTCCCGAAGACCACCAACTGCTGATCCTGGACGTAATACTTGAAGTAGTACATGATCGAGCTATTTCGCGTCACGATGTAAATCAGCTGGAACACCGTCGCCCCAGCGATCAGGACCCACGGGACATTGGTGAAGAGATCCTTGAGATCCTGCCGGAAGTTGCTCTTCTGCCCTTTCGGGGGATGGACTCTCTCCTTCGTACTGGCAAAGGTGACCACGAAGAGCAGGACGGCGAGCACCGACAGCACCGTCATGGCTGACCGCCAGCCGACGGCCTCGTTTCCCCGCCCGAAGTAGCGGACCATGGACATGGTGCTCGCCTGGACGATTACCCCACCCACAAACGCCGCCACAAACCGGAACGACGAAATCTGGGTTCGTTCCATCGAGTCCGGCGTGATCACTCCCATTAGAGCGGAGTAGGGTACGTTGACGGCCGTGTAGGCCATCATCATGCATGTGTAAGTCACGTAAGCATAGATTAGCTTGCCCGACACCGACAGGTTGGGCGTGGTGAAAGTAAGCACCCCCATGATGCCGAAAGGAATGGCGCCCCACAGGAGATACGGTCGGAACTTCCCCCACCGGCTATTGGTGCGGTCGGCAATCATGCCCATGATGGGGTCGTTCACAGCATCCCAGATGCGCGTGACCAAGAACATCGTCCCAACCGCCGCTGCCGGCAGCCCGAAGACGTCGGTGTAGAAGTACATCAAAAAGAGCATGAAGGTCTGGAAGAAGAGGTTGGAGGCCGTGTCGCCCACGGCATAGCCCACCTTCTCCCTGAAGCTCAGCTTGGTCGTCTGGGATTGCATGGGTCGCTCCCGTCCTTGATTGGCCTTTCCTCAAGTTCGACGAACCCGACCAGCAACCGTCCCCGCTTATTTCCGCCGCCGATGCGGATCCCAGGCTGAACCCGCACCTGCGGCTCAGCCCGCGTACTCCCTTCCCCGTCCGGGCGCTCACTTCTGGAGGAGCAGTTTGGCCGTGTCCACAAACTCCCGCGACTGGAGGCGGCAAAAGTAGACCCCACTCGGCAGCTCACGCGCTTCCCAGCGGATCTCGTGCAGCCCTGCCGGCATCCACCCTTCGTAGAGGGTAGCCACCTTCCGCCCGCGCCCATTGAATACCTCGAGCTCCACGCGGCTGGGCACTGGCATCTCGAAGCGGACCGCGGTCGATGCATTGAAAGGATTCGGATAGTTCGGGAGAAGCCGCGGCCGATCAGGGATGGGGCCCGATCCCCGGGTCTCCACTCCGGTCACCCGCCAGGCACCGTCCCCAACGACCTGGATCTCCGCGAGGCGATTGGTCCCCACCCCGCACTGGCGCATCAGCTCGAGGTGGTTGTCGCACCGGCGGACGCGATCCGGAAGAGGCAGCTGCTCCAACTCCGGATTCAACCCAAGCAGAAGAGCGGCAACGGCATCGGTAGCCACGGGATCCTTTCCCGCCAGCAGCACGTGGGACTCCGCCGGGACGAAAGTGGGATTCCAGGCGCCTTCTCCACCGAAGGCGTTCTTGATCCCGTCGATCACCGCCAGATGCACAGGCCGTGCGAGGTTCAGATCGCAGATGGTGCGTGGAAGGTGCGTCCCCACATCCTCCGAGTCCTGTCCGTAATGCAGCTTCGAGCGGTTTCCGTCGGTGCTGGCTCTCTTGTAGTACTGAAGCGGAGTGATCCCAATCTGGTTCTTCAAGGCACCGGTGAGCCCCGCCTCGTAATGATGCTTCAGCTTGGGGACCGAAACGTACACGTCGATCTGGGCGAGTATCCGGTTTAGGACGAAGCTCTCGAACCGGAAGTGGGACTCCCCCACTGGCTTTTGGATGAAAGGCGCAGTGTTCAAATCGACGAACTGCGCGCCGAGGGCCCTCTGGACGTCTGCGTAGCCGAAATTGGCGTAGGAAGCCGCATCCCAAAGGGCCTCCACGATGTAAATGTCCGAAGGCCTGACCCCGCTGTCGATGAGTAGTTCGCCGATGGCCCGCACCACCTCCGGATGGGTCCACATCGTTTCCCGGATATCAACCCCCTGGAGCCTGGAATGGCGGGACGTACCCGAACCGCCTGTGAGGTTCAATTTGATGGCCACGCGCTTGCCCTGTCCCACGAGGTCGGAAAGACCTCCGATCGACTCGAAGAGATGTTGCACCTTTTGACGAATCAACGCTCGATCGTAGGAGAAGGCCTCCGTCACCGCCACGGTGGCTGAAGATGTGGAAAATGTCGGTCCCGCCCAGAGTATGCTGTCCCCGCGAGGCCAAGCGGGCTTCATCAGCAGGCCAACCCCCGCAAGTCCAGCCAACCGCAGGAAATCCCGCCGCGAAAACTCGGCCATCCCCTTGTTGTTCTTGTGTTCTCCGCTCATTGTGAGCCTCCGGAAATCTCAGTACCCAGTAGGGGGAGGTCCCGGGCCCTTTGACCCCGGGAGCTCCTGAAGCTCACGCGGCGCCGCGGTTACTCTTCGATCCGGACCTCTTTGATCTCGGGCACGATGAGATTGATGATCAACAGCGCCGTCAGGTAGCCCAATCCGGCCATCAGGAACGGGATGACGTAGCTCCCTGTCAGCTCAAGAATCCACCCGGTGAAGCTGGCGATGGCCACTCCGCTGATGGATCCGGCCATCCCGCCCAGTCCCACAACCGAAGCCACGGCCTTGCGAGGAAACATGTCCGAGACGAGAGTGAACAGATTGGCCGACCAGCCCTGATGCGATGCGTTGGCAAGGGCCAGCATCAATATCACAATCCAAGCCGAACGGACCTGCGAAGCGAACACGATCGGGGTGACGCACAGGGCGCAGATCAGCATGGCCGTTTTCCTACCCCGGTCGATGGACCAGCCCCGTTTGATGAAGAAAGAAGACAGCCAGCCCCCAGCAATGCTCCCGACGTCCGCGGACAGGTAGATAACTACGAGCGGCAGACCGATCTTCGTGAGGCCGATTCCGTGCTTCTCGTCCAAGAACTTGGGAATCCAGAAGAGGTAGAACCACCAGGCGGCATCCGTGAGGAACTTGCCTGTGGCAAAGGCCCAGGTTTCCCGGTACCGGATCAGCTTTCGCCACGGAAGTTTCGCCTCGGGGTCGGGGGGATCGGAACGGATGTAGGCGAGCTCCTGCGGTCCGAGAAGCTTATGACGTTCCGGGCGATCGTACAAGCTGAACCAGAAAATGAGCCAAAGGAACCCGATTGCGCCGGTAAAAACGAAGGCTTCCTGCCAGCCCCATCTCAACGTGATCCAAGGCACCACAAGCGGGGCCAGAATCGCCCCCACATTGGTGCCGGCATTGAAAAGGCCTGTCGCAAAGGCTCGCTCTTTTTTCGGAAACCACTCCGCCACGGCTTTCACCGCGGAGGGGAAGTTCCCGGCCTCGAAGAGGCCAAGTCCGAAACGCGCGGCGGCGAAGCCGAGAGCGGAACGGGCCAGAGCATGGGCCATTGCCGCTATGCTCCAACCGATGAGGGCCAGTGCATAGCCCAGTTTCGTACCCACAAGGTCAATCACCCTGCCCATGAACAAAAGCCCAATGGCATACGCCGCCGTGAACGCCGTCACAATGTATCCGTACTCGTGCTCCGACCATCCGATTTGCCGCTGGAGAGTCGGTGCCAAGATGCCGATCACCATGCGATCAACGTAATTGACCGTCGTAGCGAAGAAAACCAGCGCCACGATCACCCAGCGAAAATTCCCTGCCTTCGTCGCCCCGGTTCCTGTCGCCTTTCCGTCCATGCCCTCTCCGTGCCTCACCTCACCAGGAGAATCTTCCTCGTCTGAACCTCCTTGCCGGGCTGGAGCAGGCAAATGTCCACGCCCGTAGGCAAGCCTTTGGCGTCCCAGACCGGCTCCTGCCCTCCCGGCGCGACCGGCCCGCCCAACGACCTCGACACCTCCCTGCCGGAGGATGCGACAACCCCGAGCCGGACGCACATTGAGTCCCCGGCCGGCCCAAAGCTTGGGTCCGGCCGTCACCTTCTTGCGGACCGCCTCATTGACCCTTCCGCCCAGGATTCTCGGAAGCGCGGCAGAGCCTTCGCCCGCCACGGCCTGCAAAATCTCCCACGGCAAGTCCGGATCAAGCCCGATTCCGGCTCGCAACTTGATCAAACCTCTTTCCACCCCCAAACCCGCCCCAGCAGCGACGTGCCCCACTATTTCAACGGCTTCCGGACAACCCCAGGCCGATTGCGCGCAGCCTCATGCCCACGCAAGACTCAGACGAATCGGACAAGGGGCTCCGAACACCGTTTCGCTTGAGATGTCGGCCATTACGTCGCTCCCCGCCAATCTCTCGTAGCCCCATCGGGGACGATGGAAGCTCCCGAACTCGGGGCCTCTACTCCGTGTCGCCGCCACTTCGTGCCGCATCGAGGAAAGCTCGCAGATTTCTCGTGCTCACTCCTGGCGGCATGCCGCCCCCGCAGGACAAGATCACACGGCTTTTGTCCTTCAGCGAGCGGATCAGCTCCCGAACAGAGCGCCGCACATCCTCGGGGCTCCCCGCGGCCAGGACGTCCCGCGGCGGGATGTTCCCCATGAGCGTCACGGACGGCCCCACCAGGTCCCGGAGTTCGTTGAGGGAGATTTCGAATCCCATGTTGAACAGGTTCACTCCCATTTGCGGCAAATAGGGCGCAGAAGCCCGGCAATCCGCATCGTTGTGGAGAAACTTGATCGAGACAGGGTAGTCAAACAAGCGTTTGAACCAGGGCAAACCGAACGTCTCGAACTCCCGGGGCCCGATGAATCCGATGATGTCGTCCAGGAGGAAAACCCCGTCGATCGTTGGGAAACACTTCATCTGGAGTTCGAGCCAATTGCGCAGAAACTCGGTGATTTTCGAGAGGAGCTGTTCCGTTCTCTCCGGCTCGAGCATCATGGCCATGAGGAACTCCGTGGTCCCCATCAGGTGGGCTGCGATGTTCAGGGGCCCCCGTGCGACCGCAAACCGGATCCGATGGCCGGCCGCTTCCATTCTGGGCTGGGCCAGCTTCAGCCGGTTCAGTACGAAGGGCAAGAGCCCGTCGGTGCGGGGATCGGGGACAGGCAGATCCGCAATGTCCTCGGTGGAACGGAGCAGTTTGTGCGCCTGAGGGAACTCGTTCGCCGGAAAGACGCACCGCACCCCGAAGGCCGACGGCTCCGTGCACATCCCGAACTCCGACCAGAAGCCGGGCAGGAAAATGACCTCCGGGAATTCGTTCACAGCCTGGAGATTCGCGTCGAACCACAGCTGGTCACTCGTGAAATAGTCGATGATCCGGATCCCGTACCAATTGGGTAGCCAGGGGCTATCGATGATGAAGGCCACTGGCAGGGGCGAGACCTGTTCGCCGCGCACCACTCGGAGAAGCAAGTCCCACTGGGCTTCGGTCATCTCTGTCTACTCCTGCCTTGAATTCCCTTCCGTGGAAAACCCAGGGTATCCAATGACGAGCTCAGCGCTTCCATTCCGCGGTCGAAAGCCTCCTCCTCGCCTTGGCGCTCGAACCGATCGAAGAATCCGGCATCCCCCCGGATCAGTCTGTGACAACGAACACGCCTTGTTGGCTCCCGATCATCCGGCCGGGCCGAAGCAGGTGCTGTCGTGAGGGATTAGCCGCTGCGACGATCCTCTCCCTTGCGGGATCTGCCCCACTGGGCTTCCCGGCATGCGCGCAAGAAACTGGCGAGAAACGACGTGGCAGCTTAGGCTCGCGGGATCTGCCGGGGAAACAGGCGAAGATCGAAACTGCGAGGGAGGAGTCGTCGCCGCCACGGCGCAGGCGGAAGTCCGGGGAGAATCCCGCCGGGACCGCATTCGGGAACCGCATCCTTTCCGCAGTCGCCGAACTGGCGAACCTCCGCGCCGCGCGCGTGCCTACCCGTTGGCCAAGACCGTACCCCCGCCGGGTCATCCTCTCCGAAGCCGCTCTATTCCGCAAGTACACGATAGCTCTCCGGCGGTCCGAGGTACGAGGGCTTCAGCCCACCTGTGTCGATCACGATCCTTTGCAGCACGACGCCCGGATCGACGGCCCAATACTTGAGCACATGGCGGCCGGGTCTCGTCAGGCGATGGACCGTGGTCTTGGTCACGACGTTGTTCCGCACCCGCTCTTCCCATTCCGGGTTCGTCATATTCTCGTGCATGTTGACCACCTGCGGGACTTCCTCATCGAAAGAAACCGCGTAGCGCAATCCGCCCGCGTTGAGGAAGTCCAGCGTGGGCGAAAGGTAGGCCGTGACTTTCACCTCACCCGGGGTGATCAGGTACACGTCGTATTCGAGCCGGGCGCCATCTCCCTCGCTGCTGGGCTCTTGCGGGGAGGAGGTTACCGGGAACAGCGTCATGCCCGACAGCGTGCGCCCCAGGTCCGGGATTCGCTGCCAGTAGACGCCCCGCCCACGTACCGAGCGGGAAACGTGTTCCGCTTCGATGGCCACGTAGCCGTTGCTTTCCACAAAGCAGCCCCGGAGCTCGGCGTCGGGCGGGGACGGGTTGTTCGCTCGCGCGAGGATCTCCACGCGCTGGCGCCGAGGTCCGCTGATCACGATCTGGCCCTCGTGGTTCCCTGGGGGCAGTCGGTCCCAATCCACGCTGACCCACACCCTTTCTTCCTTGGGCACCGAGCCGCTTCTCTTGCTCACCTTGATCCACGGCTCAGAGCTCCGAACGGAGTATCGGAAGGGTTTCCGGCCGCGGTTGAAGATTTCGATGTAGTAGCTCTGCCGATGGAAGCGGTCGAACTCGGGGAGGATCGCCTGGGCTTGGCTATTCGGCCACCATGCCTCGCTGCCTTCGATGGCAACGCCCATCTCGGCTTTGTCCGGCACCGCGATCTCCTTGACCTCGGGCATGATGTTGCTGTCGGGTTGTTGCCAACTGGTGTAGCCGATGTGGGTCTGGTCCATCATGTGATTCCACTTGCCGTTGGCCATCACCCGGTTGTAGTAGTGGGTAATCTCCGCGTCTCGGCGGAAGAGAGCCCTGGCCTTCGCAGCAAGGTCATTGGTGGCGGCCCGACCCTGCTTAGCGTACAGATGATTCTTCCCCACCGTCACGTACAGCTCGTTCAGATTGGCACAAGCCTCGATGGGGTGGAGAACCAGCTGGTAAAACGCATCGCGACCCTCGGAGGGGATAGTTTCGTAGAGCTGGCGCGCCTCCTGTTCCAGCTGCCGATAATCGGAGACGACCCGCTCCGCCTCGCGGTAGTGGAGAAGACTGTAGGTTTGAGGGGACAGGAGCTCGGGCTTGCGGCGCGAGTTGAACCGGGTGTACTCAGTGAGCAAGTGAGCGATACGGTCTGCGCGGGCCGGACCGAACTGCTCCTCGGCCCATTCCCGCACGTATTCCGGCAAATCCTCGGCAGAGAGCGCCTCCGGATCCCACGCGTAATCCAGGAAGAAGCTGATCGGGAATTCCATCGGCTTGATGTCGCCCACGTTCACGATCCAGATGCGACGGACACCGTACTCGTACGCGAGGTGCATCTGTTCCCAAACGCGCGAGATCTGATTGGTGTTGAGCCACTTGTAGTTTCTCGGTCCCCCCACGTAGTCGAAATGGTAGTACATGCCGTACCCACCCGGGCGATCCAGCTCGTCGCGAGGCGGAACGCGACGGATGTTGCCCCAGTTGTCATCGGAGTACAAGATCGTCACATCTGGGGGAACGCGCATCCCCTTGTCGTAGTACTCCTGCACTTCCTTATAGAGCGCCCAAACTTGGGGGATGGTGGTCACATCCTTGCCGGTTACCTTGGCCAAGATCTCCCTCTGGTCGCGGACGATCCGCTGCAGCAGCTCAATGTTGGCTTCTTCGCTCATGGGGTAGTCGCCGTCGCCGCGCATGCCCAGAGTTACGATGCTTTCGTAGTTGCCCATCCGCCGGACGCCTTCCTCCCAGAACTCCCGCAGGCGCGGCGCATTCTTCTGGTAATCCCACGGTCCCTTCCCGTACCAGGCCCACTCGACGTGAGCGCGCATCATCGGCTCGTGGTGCGAAGTGCCGATGACCACCCCGTACTCATCGGCCAGGCGGGGGTTCTCCGGGTCATCCACGTAGAAGGCCCTCCCCCACATGGCCGGCCAGAGGAAATTGCCCTTGAGGCGAAGGATAAGCTCGAAGACTTTCTGGTAGAACTTGCTGTTGAAGCCCCCGAACTTCTCGTAGGCCCAGCCTGAAAGAGCGGGAGCTTCGTCATTGATGAAAATGCCCCGATACTTGACCTTCGGCGGGCCCCACATGTATCGGCCAGGCTTGACGAAAAGGCTTGCCTTCCGTTTCGCTGGGACATCCGCCCACCAATACCAGGGCGAGACGCCCATTTTTCTCGAAATCTCGAACATGCCGTAGATCGTGCCCCGCTTGTCGCTCCCCGTGATTACAAGCGCCCGGTTCACCCCTGGGAATGGGTTCTCGACCACCTGGATCAACGAGCATTCCCATTTGCCCGCGATCTCCTCTGCCTGAAGCAGCCCTTTGCGCCTCAAGCTGTCGATGAGCGGGCTCTTCCCCAGGGTTCCGATCACCACGACCTCGGCAGCGGCAGGTATGCGATCCAGGTGCAGATCGGGGCGGATCCCGGTGACCCTTTCCAGGTCATCCCGAAAATGACCGACTACCCGAAGTACTCCCGGCCAGTCCTGGGAGCTTGCGCACAATGGAGCCACCTTGCCAGCATCGGCCAGAGGAAAGGCACCCGGCTGAGGTTTTTCCGATAGATAATCCCCCACGAAGGGAGGCAGCTTTGCCTCTCTCATGTCGCAGGCTCCTTGCTGGATGGCCAGACTCGGCCCAAGGCCGAGAATCACAAGAGCCGTGAGGAGCCTTGGGATGCGCAGCAAACGGTCCCCTGCTCTTTCCATTGACCACACCTCACGATTACTGCGATACGGTCCTCCGTCCAAACCGGCGGACGCGCTAATGCCTCAACGGGGGCACTCTGGCACAGGGCTTCCGAGGAGGTCGTAAATCCGGAAGTTGCCGCTCACCTGAAGCAGGGCCAGCAGGTAGAGCATCCCATCGTAGTACCGAGCGGGCCCGCTCGGAATCGGCAGGTCCCAGAGCTCCTGGACGAATTCGCGCCGGATTTCGTCCGTGGCGGCGAGAGCGGCCACGGCGTTCATCGCCACGAGACCAGGGCTGTGGTCGTTTCCGAACGGCCGGCCATCCAAGGTGAAGAGATTCAAGTAGGTTTTCACACCCTGTCCGTGAAAGAAGCGGAGCAACCGGTTGCTCTGCTCCACTTCCCACGGGTCCGCGGCGAACCATTCGTAGTCCACCGCCACATTCATGGCCACGCGCCAGGCATCGTACTGAAAGTGTTCATGGCCGCCACCCCACCGCCCCGGGAACGGGGAGCCATCGAAGCGGGCGTAATCGGGTGCAAGTCCCGTCTTTGGATGGACGGCCTTCTTCAGAAACTCGCGGCTGGCCTTCGCCGCCTCACACCAGAAGGCGTTGTTCTTGTCCGCCCACCTGCCCCAGAGCTCGTAGTAATGGGGCAGATGATACGACGGGTCCGTCCAGTCATCCGCCTCTCCCGAGGGCACAAACACCACCAGCTTGTTTTCCCTGTTGAACATGTTCGTGACGACGTCCCGACGATCTGAGGCTTCTGCCTTGCTCAGCATCGCATCCAGGATGTTCTGAGCCTCCGCTCGGTAGTTGAAGATCCCCTGGCCATTCCCCCAGCGGGCTGCCGCGAAGAAGAGGGCCATGACGTACCATTCTTCGCCGTCCGAAGCGGCGTTGAGGTCCAACACGCGCCCGTCCGTCGACGCATGCCAGGCGAAATAACCCGCGCGCGGTCCCTCTTTGTGCTGCAGGTAGGTTTTCGACCACTTCCACAGGCGATCGAATTCCTCTTTCCTATCGAGCTGAACCGCGATCATCATCCCGTACGACATCCCCTCGGTGCGAACGTCGTTGTGGAGCACATCTTTGATGTACGCCATGTCCCGGCCGACGGGGTAGTAGACACGCCCCGTCGTGTCGTCCCCGTAGAATAGCTGCTGGAATGCCTCCTCCAGCTTCTGCCGGACTTCCCCTTCGCTCTTTCCCAAAAGCTCGGCGAAGAGGTTGGGATACTGACCGGTGAAATAGGCGCCCTTGGCGGGAGCTTGTGTCGCCTTTCGTTCGGGAGACTTCGCCACCTGGCAGGAAAACATTGGGCAGGCGCAGAGAATGGCGAACAGACAAACAGGCGCTAACTTCATCTTGCTCGGTCCTCGCCTGGATCCACGAAAGCCCTTCCTCCAGTTTTCCCCGGTTTGTCTTCCCCTCGCTCAGGCTTGAAATCCGATCCGAACACTCCTGAAGCTGGGTCGAAGATAAGGGGACAAAACTAAAAAAGCAAGGAAGTCCGGACAGTTTATTAAGTTGATGTGGCAGGTCCTGTCCGCCGAGAGCTGCCTTGCGGATGGGCTGGAGTGGTTTCTTTGACCTCTCCGGAAAAAAACGAGATCCCGAGCCGCAAAGGCCCATTAAACGCAAGAGGATGGCAGGAAAACTCACGTGCACCACCGCCGCCGAAGCCGCGGCAGGGGGATTACCCCGCTTATCCGACTGGATAGCTGTGCGGTTGCCTGCTCCGCCGCCTCGATCCGGGGCCAACTCCCGGTCTTCGGCCCAGCGACTGCAGCAGGGCCAGGAGCCGCGCATGGCATTCCTCCGGCGTCTCCGCAGGACCGGCCTTGCCCGGGTAGATGTCGTAGAGGCGGCGGTAGCAGGCGGGGGTAATGTTGGGCATGATCACATTCGCCCCGCGGCTGAGACCAAGAGCCCGTCCCTCGCGCGGGTTCACCGTGGCGAGCGCGGTTGTGGCTGGGATATTTGCCTCCGGGCAAACTAATCGGCTCAAGGCAATGACTTTATACGTCATCACGTCCACGGCTGGAACCTGCTCGCCGGGTGGAAGGGGACTGCGCACCCGGCTCAAGGGAGTGTCGGGATGGGGGATGTACGGCCCGACTCCGATCATGTCGAGATCGAGCTCGCCGAAGAGGGAAATGTCCGCAGCCAACGAGCTGTAGCTCTGCCCTGGGATCCCGATCATCACGCCACTGCCGATCTCGAAGCCCAGCTCTCTCATGAGCCGGAGCTGGGCGATCCGGTCCGGACTCCGTCCCCGCAAGGGTGGGTGGATCCGACGATACAGCGTGAGGTCCGATGTCTCAAAGCGCAGCAGATAGCGGTCCGCCCCCGCTTCCCTCCACAGGCGGAGCTCCCTCTCACTCCTTTCCCCAACGCTCAGGGTGACGGCCAGCCCTGTCGCCCCCTTGATCTCCCGGATCACCTCAGCGAGCCACTCCGCCGGGAACTGCTCGTCCTGGCCGGACTGCAGGACCACCGTCCCGTACCCGAGTCTGCGAGCCAGTTGGGCGCATTCCAAGATTTCCTCGGTGGACATCCGGTAACGCGAAAGCCTGCGGTTCCCCTTGCGGATGCCGCAGTAGGTACAATTGCGCTCGCAGTGATTCGAGAACTCGATCAACCCGCGCAGGTGGACCTCCTCGCCGACGGTCTCGCTGCGCACACGGTCAGCGCGCTCCCAAAGCTCCGAGAGGATTTCCTCGTCCTCTTCCCTCAGCCAGGTTTCGATTTCTTGTCGCGTCATGTCCCAAACCCACTCTCCTGCCCGCCTCGCCGAACCGATGACGACCGCTCCTTCGGCTTGCGGCGATCCCCGACCCTTCATGAGTCTGACCTGCCCCTGGGCCGCCCGGCATGGCCCAGGCACGGAACCTCTTGCGATCAATCGGGAGGACGAAGGTAGTCGCGCCCGTCCACGCCGTACGACCCCAGGCTTACCCGGGCATAGCGATCGTACCGGCCCAGCATCCCCGGGTCCAACCCCTGGGATTCGAGGAAGCGTTCCAGTTCCTCACGGCCCCGCTCCCACGCGCGGATCTCCTCCCTGCCGTCGGCGGGCAGAGCCCTGCCGGGCTCCCATTCGAGAAAATGACCGACCTCGTGAAAGAGCAAAAAGAGGGCTTTTTCCACTTCCCGGTCCGTGTAGAAAACTACGATCGTGTGCAGCTGACTCGGCGGAAACCAGTAGCCCACCGGCCCGTCCAGCCGGATGAGCTGGATGGCCAAATCAGGAAAGCGATCCCAGCAGAGAAACTGCTTCGCCGCCGCAAGTAGCGGCGGAGGAGGCGCTATCTCGGGCGCGTTCCTCGCTGCACCCCGGAAGGGGAAAAGGCAGTTGGCGGGAATGTTCTTACCGTTCCGCGCCATCATTTCAAGAAAAGGCTCGACCCGTCGATACTCAACTTGGCAACAGTTTCGGAGGACTCGAACCGATCAGGTGGCCCGACGATGACTGTGCTGATCCTCTGTTGGCTCTCCCTCCTCCTCGGCCTTGCGGTGGGTTACGGCCTGGCCGCTCTGACGCGTCGCCCAAGTCCCCCGTCCGTGCTGGAGATTCGCTATCAGTCCACAACTCACCCAGCTCAGGGCGGCCAGCCGAAACCCGCGTGGCCCTATTGGGAGATCTGCAAGAACTGAAATCGCCACCTCGCCAGGGAAGGCGATACCACCCAGCGGAAGGGATGCTCAGGATTGAGTATCCCTTTTCTCTTCTCCGACTCGGGAGCTTGCGCCGCTGAGCTGGGAAGCCGACCCGGAACATCACCCCACGGATGCCCTGAATTCGCACCTGCCACGAAGAGGATCTCCCTCAGGTTCTTCAGCCGGACTCGATCCAGGAACTGACGGAACTCCGGATATCGCTCCGGGGACACATCTTCGCCTTGCAGGGAGAAACTCATGCCTACGCGGAGCCGACCGTCCTCTTTCTCCGTCCACCAGCGGGCCTGTCCGAACTCGGAGAGAACCGAATCTGCCCACGCATCCACCGCCGGCTCCAACTGGGGCGGGTGCATCACTTCCATCCTCGCCAGGATCTGCTGGCCGAACCGGAAGCGGACGGGATGAACGCGGTGAGGGCTCCGAAAGTACTCCGGGAGGTCGAATCCGGCAATGTCCGCCGGCCGGAATACCATCGCCTCGCCCCTCCGGCGCGCGAAGGAATTCGTGGTGAACCGAAAGGACAAGCGGAGGGGATCCTGCACCTCCGTGAGTCCCGAGATTCCGAAGGAGTCGAGGTCGGCCCCGGAGCACTGCTTGGCCAGTGAGGTCTCGAGCCATTTCCGCCATTCCTGCTTTGGGACGGCGGTAAGCTGCTCCCTCAGCTCACTGGCCGGTGCCCCGAATAGCCGAATCTCCCCCCGCACAGATGCGCTGCCATCCGCCGCCAAACTCACCCACCAGTCGATCTCCGAACGGTTCGAATCCGGGGGCTCGCGGGGTGTCGTGACAATCTTCCCGTTTCCGTCCTTTTCCACGACCAGAACCGGGAGCCCTTGGTCGTACCACGGAAGGCGACCGAAAGGACATCCCTTCTCCGTCGGGTCCATCCAAATCTCCAGTGCAGGGCAGTAGGCGATCACGTGGTTGAATTGCAGCTGACTAGGCAGCGAGGTGTCTGGGGGGCCATTGTGCCAGGTGCTCACAATCGCTTGATGCACCTGGAGCCCAACCTGCTCGGCCAAACTGCACAGCAGAGTGACCATGTCTTTGCAGTCGCCGTAGCGATTGCGGAACACCTCGGCCACCGGATGCGGCTGATAGCCACCGATCCCGATCTCCACCGCCACGTAACGGACCTTGTCCCTCACCCACTCGAAGAGCCGGCGAAGCTTGGTCAGCTCGTCCGGGGCATCTCGGGTGAGCTCAGTCGCAAGGTTCCGCATCTCTTCCGGAACTCTCAGCTGCGGCGAGACCAGGTCATGATACCATCGGGCAACGTCATCCCAGTTCTGGACGCCAGCCGGTGCGATGGCCAGGTGGATCAGGCGCTCCCGCAGCGGAGGCATCGAGAACTCCGGCACCAAAGCCGGCACATCCCGCATCTCCCACACGTAGCTGGACTTGAAGCCTGGGGGAGCCTTGATGACCTGCGGCTCGATGGGGGCTCCGTACGTGCGGTAGCGAACCTCCCACTCCGAAGGCCCAATCAGGGTAAAGCGGGATAGCCGCACCGGCACCAGCTCCTGGAAGCTCCAAGCATGCCAGAAGGTAAGATGGCGAATGTGCATCCGGTATCGGTACTCGAGGATCGAGCCCACCTCCGCCGCCGGGAAAGTGAAGATCTTGGCCCGTTGGTCCGAGTACCAAACGTAATTCGGGTACAGGCTCACATCGTAGATGTCTTTCGAATTGAGCACGGTGATCTTGCCGTCCGGGGCGATGGTACGAGCCTCGATGGCTTCCACCCTGCTCCGTGGATCGTAGGCGATGACGACGTTCGCGTAGCGCAAGCCGGCCTGGGAAAAGATTTTCACGATCCGATGCCGTTCGAAGATGCTCAGCTGGAGCTCGCTGCCGCTCAACAGTTCCATGCGTCCTTCGTCCAGCAGGACCAGAGCTTCTGCCTCAGGATATGCGTCCGAACCGGGCACCTCCTCCAGCGAGAGCTCTTTCCAGCCGATCCGGGTAGCCCATTGGGCCCGGGAAGCGCATCCCGAGATCCAGAATGCCAGGATCAAGCTCGGGGCCAGCGCGACGCCACTAGCCAGTTCGAGCAACCGCCGGGAGGCGTTCCGCTTCACGTCGAAAAATGCCCACTTCATGCCAGGGCCCCACCCGGATTCAGGACGACCTGCTCGCGCCGGACCTGAGCCCGCCAGCCAGCTCTGTCCATTTGCGGGCTAACTCATCCCTTCGTGGTTTGTAGACCGACTCGAAAAAGTACCGCTGGGAAAGGAGGACCCCCCGATCCACCTTTTGGCAAAGCTCCACCGCCTCTTGCCACGCCTCGTCGAAGTGACCGGCGAAACGACTTACGATCTGCTTGTCGAACTCCTCCGGCGTCTGCACCTCGTTGCCGATGACGAAGAACCGCTCGCCGTCCACGTCCACGGCGTAGGCCATCTCGTCGCCGAGATAGAAAACCCCGAACGTCTCGCGGAAGCGCTCGAGCTTCTCCGGAGGCACGGGCTTTTTCTCGAGCAGGAAGTCCTTCGGGACTGGCGGCTTGGCTGGCGGCTTGGCCTTGAAGCCCCGCTTGGCCGCTGCGTAAAAGATCGCACGATTGAGGCCGAAGCTCTTCGCCGACGCGATGGAATATCCGAGGACGTAGGCGCGCGCCGCCTGAAGCGTCGCCATCACTTGAAAGCGACCCACGGCCATGGCCACCCTCCCTACGGCTTGATCTTCCTCCAATTCACGGTGGCGACAGGAGCCTCCCGCCCTACCTCGTAGGGCGAGCCCCGCCGTTTGATCACAATCCCCTCGTGCCCCTCCGCCATGCTCGCCTGAAGAGCCTCCAATAGACTCCCGATCGGCCTCGGCTCCAGTACAAAGAATCCGGGCGGTAACGTCAGTTGCCTGAGAAGCCGCTTTCGCTCCTCGTAGGGTAAGTCCGCTACCCACTGCCTCTGCCAGCAGACCACGTCAAACAGGTAGACTTGCGGCTCTGCCTTTGGTACTCTGGCGAACAAGGAGGGGATCCACTGGCGTCCGAGGTTTGTGTACAGCTCCGCATCGAGGAGCGTTCCCGGAGGCACAAACTGACTTACACTGGCCGCAATGGCTGCCAGGGGATTGGTCCAATCGGGGTGCCGTTCGAGGCGCCGGCCCCAGAGCTCCACGTGGCCGTCGCTGTAGCGGAGGATCTGCATCCTCCAGCCGTCGACCTTGGGCTCCCAGAACCACTCGCCCGCAAGCTCCTCCCCGAAATAGGGGATTGGCTGCATCAGCCAAATCGGACCCTGCGGGCAATGGGACGGATCACCGTTTGGCCCACACGGGCCTCTCACGCCGTGATCTCCACCAGTTCGTATTTCTGAGTGCCCAGTCCGATCTTCTCGGCGTGACGTAACTGCTCGCGTCCGTCAAGATGCGGGTACGCGAAGCGGAATAATTCGGCACCGGCGACCTCGCGGATCAAGTCGAGAGCCGCGGCATCAATTGCGACGGGATCTGTCGACGCCAAGATCCCCACATCCGGTACCACCGGGACCTGCTTCCGCCCCAGGCAGTCGCAGTCTTTCGTCACATTCAGCACGAAGTTGAAGCAGCCCAGTTTGCCCTTCTTGCTGATCGCCGCACCGAGGGCGTGCTCCGCGACGCGCCTTTGCAATTCGGCGCTCTCAACTCGCCAATCGTGCCGGACGGCATCGAAACGACAGACCGTCAGGCATTCCCCACACCCGATGCACCTGTCCGGATCGATCCAGGCCACCTGTCCTTCTCGGACGATGGCATCCTCCGGACACCATCGGATGCAGACCCAGCATCCGGTGCAGGCCTTCTGATCGACGTACGGCTTGCTCGCCGAGTGCTGCCGCAGCTTGCCCATTCGGCTGGAAAGTCCCATTCCCATGTTCTTCAGGGTCCCGCCGAGGCCCATGGCAATGTGGCCCGTCACGTGGGAAACCGTGATCAAAACGTCCACCAGCGCCAGACCTGCAGCCAGCGATACCTTGCGGTAGATCTGGCCAGGGATCTCGATCTCAAACTCTTGATTTCCGCGAAGCCCGTCGAGTATCAGGACCGGTGCGCCCACCCTCTCCGGCGTGAACCCGTGTCTGTGGGCCAGCAGGAGGTGATCCACTGCGTTGCTTCGCTCGCTGCGGTAGAGGACGTTGGTGTCCGTCACAAAGGGCTTGGCCCCGCGAGCAATCAAGCTTTGGACAATGGGCCAAACCATCTCCGGCTGCACGTGCGTATCGTTGTGCTTCTCGCCAAAATGCATCTTGATGGCCACCAGCTCGCCGGGTTCCGCCAGTTTTCCAAACTCCGCCGCCTCGAAGAGGCGGCGGATCTTCGCTGCAATGGCCTCCACAGGTTCCTGAACACTGGCTCGCACGAACCATACCGTTGCGCCCATTCCCGCTGCTCCGCTCTCCTCCCGTTCGGTGCCCGCGTTCAAGCCGATCCGCTTCGTAGTGTCTGAAGCCTACCATTGCAACTGCACGGGGACTTCTCCAAGCTTGACGGTGCGCTTCAGCCTGCCGGAGGGCCAAGGTCGTGGCGGCAAACGCCAGAAGCTAGCGCCTTGGCGCATGGACGCGTTCAGCCTTCGGGCTCCGGATGGCCGCTGGTACGCGACGATCCACGCACTCACCCGGCCCTCCCACCGGCGCAAACCATCTGGAAGCTGGAGTTGTAGCTCTGCCCGTCGTCGTCCCGGCCGAAGCGGGACCTTGAGCCACATCCAATGCCCTTTCTGCTGTTCGACCTCGGGCTGGACCGTGCGGCCGTCAATCCGGAGCACGGGGCGAGGATCGTCCGTCCCCGCGTAGGCTCCGATGGGCTCCAGCAGGAATGCCAACACGGCTTCTTCCGCCTCTGCCGGCAGGAGCAGATCCGCCGTGAGCGTGCGACGCCCCTTCTCGCCCTTGCTCAGCAGGGGGGCCGGGACAACCGCTTCCTCAGCCACCGGGATCTTGACCGACGCCGGCTCCACTTTTTCCCCGTTGTCCCAACGAAGTTCTTCGATCCGCGCAGGATTCAGCAGGGCCGGTTTTGTCCCGGGTTCGGCAGCGAGCAGCGTCAGCGCGATCCGCTCTGGAGAAGCCGAGTCCACGGTGTAGTACAGGCCCGTCCAGACGGGCCAGGGGAGAGAATCCACCGGGACGATTTCGTACACAGCCGTCTCGTACCCCGAGAGACGGAGCTCCACCGAGCCCCCTTCGCGGAAGATCCCGATCCCCCGCACCACCGGGTAAGTTTGGACGACGGCCAACGAGTCGGCCCCCGGCGTCAGCCCCAGTTCCGCCGAGAGAGGGACCGACAGGGGTTGCGTCTCGATGTCCGGGTTCCGGGCCGCGACGATCCCCCGTCTCCCGGAGATGTGCACGTAGGCGTAAGTCTGTCGCGCTCCCGGATCCCCGCCGATCATGCGAGTCTCCTTGAGCAGGGGCCACCGGTCCTTGGCCCAGTGGATGGCTCCGGCCAAGGCATCCCATTCTCCCTGGCTCAGCAGATCCGGACTGATGTACAGTTCCCACATCGCCGGACCGCGCGCCACGTAGAGGAGGGCATCGTCCGTGAACTTCTCCAGCGGCTCATTCTCGTCGCCTAGGAGCTCCAGATGTCCCTTGATGATGCCGTGGGTCATCAGATTGGCCACGGGGAACCAGAATCCTTGGCGTACCAAGTCGTCGTAGAGCACGTAGTCGCGGTAGGTGATCGCGCGATCGCGCCGGCTGATGGATGGCACATTCGCGTAGCCGTAGTCGGCTCCTTGCATCCAGATCGTGTTGGTGTACTTGAGCCACCACGGGCTAAGCCAGGTGCCGGAGGTCACGTTGGTGAACACGGAGGGATTCACCGCCCGCACGCTCCGGCAGAGGTCGATGACGGTTTCCATCACGGCACGACGGGAGTAGATGCCGGGGAGATGACCGTGGCCGGGCTGACTGCAGCTGAACTGGATCCCATCCCATTTGAAGTAGAGCACGCTATCCACGCGAACGAAATCCGTGACCAATTCCCGCAATCGGCGGCTGTAACGTTGCCCGGCCACGCACATCTGATCCCCCACCGTCTCGTAGCCGGCCGCGCTCATGAATCCCACGCGCCAATCCCGATGGGAATAGCCCCCGATGGGTCCCACCCAGATCCCGAGGCAAGAGCCCGAGCGACGCAGCTCCTCCCGCAGAGGGCGAAATCCGTTCGGGAACTCCTCCGGCCTCAATCGCCAATCGCTCCGGTAGATGTCCCAGCCGTCGTCGAGCACGAACGCATCCAGACGCACGCCCCTCTTCTCCACCAGCTCCTGCTGGAGCAACCGAATGGCCCGGAGGCAATTTCGCTCGTTGAGCACGCGGCTGGAGTCTTTCACCATTTCGGGCGCTCGCAGGTCGTACCAGCTGTTGTACAGCAGGTATGGCGTCGCCGGCGCGACGCGAATGGCGTCCAGGTAGCGGGAGAAAGCCAGCTCCACGTAGGGGTCAGGACTCAAACCTATGACCACCGGTTCCGACTCCAGCCAGGCGGATCCGATCGTCTTGCCGAGCTCCACCTCGCAGTCCACGAAAACCGAGTCGCCAGCCTTCTGGCTCATCGTGTTCGTCGCAATCGGGTATTCCATCCCGAGGAAAAAGCCACCCGCGGGCCCAAGCGCCGCAACCGGCTGACCGAAACCTCCTGTCTTGAGCACCTTCCGGACGGGACGGAACCAGCCGCGCTCGGGGTGGATGGAGCTCAAGAAGTGGCCACCCGCCGCACTGTCCCTCACCGCCAAGGTGCGACGCACGAAGAACTCCTTCGGCCCCACCGCGTAGGTCAACAACAGCTCGAAGGGCACCTCCTCGCCCCGGAATGAGAGTTTCAGCAGCTTTCCGCCTGACGGGAGCTTCTCGTCCTCTGCCCTGACAAAGCGGAAGTGCCGCTTAGTAAGCTGCAGGGGGTTCTCCGCGTTGTTGACGAAGCCCGGCGCCTTCCATCCCGTCCAGACTACTTCGAGCAAGAAGTCGGCGTCGCTCGCGAAGACGCAAGCACCGCTGCCTCCCGCCTTTCTCGCCGCGACGAGCCGAACGGTGTCGGCCACCAGCCCACCGGAGGCAACCGTCACCGCACACACCAAATGCTCATTGGCCAGATAGTACGTACGGGCGCTTTCGGCTGCCCCTGCGGCGTCCGCAAGTCCCGAGAACAAGGCAGCGATCGCGATCAAAGTCGCGGCAATCCGCTTGGAAAGGCCTCTCGGTGTCAATTCGCACCTCCCGAGCTAAATCCTTTGGACATGGCTGAATTCCCTCACTCGCGTTGACGAGGTAGCCAGCTCGTCTCCCCGGTCCCATTCCCGCGTCATTTACCGCACCCGTCGGTCGTGAGACCTGGCTCCGGGCTCTGGCCCGGGGAGACACCGTCGCTTCAGCTCTCACCCTCGAAGTTGGGCGATTTCGACTCCCGTGGCCTTTTTAGAGCCACAACAGGCGGATCCCCACCAAGATGAGAAACCCGCCGAAAGCCCTTCGCATCGCCAGAGACGGAAGAAGCTGCGCCAGGTATCCGCCCACAAAGGCGCCGAAGAATAGCCCGACGGCGATTGCTAACCCGAGACGGAGATCGCTGTTGCCACGACGGTAGTACTCCCAAAACCCCAGGAAGCCGACAGGAAGGAGGAGCGCCGCCAGGGAAGTCCCTTGCGCCCTATGCTGTTCCATCCCGAGGAAGAACACAAGCGCGGGGACGATGACCACAGCTCCTCCTACGCCGAAAAAGCCACTCACCACACCGCCCACCACGCCGATCACCAATCCGACGAGTGCCTGCTGGATAGACATCGGCCATTCCTCCTTGCCTCGCGTTCAAGTCCTGCGGTCGCAAAACCCGTCCGCTCAACCCGCATGGCAGCCGCCACTGATTTTCCCAGGCTCGAAAGTTCAGACTAGGCCGAAGAAAGCCGATACTTCTATTGAACCCACTCCGGCATGGACCGTGCAGCTACTTATGTAGACATGCTTCCTCCCGCATTCAAGAGGGCGCCGGGTGGTCGGGAATCGAACAGGGATGCGTCCGGTTTGACGCAGACGAATTCGTAGGAGCCCGTACCATGTTTCGGCATGTTCCAAAGAGCGCCCCGCGCGAACCTCTGCGGATCTCCTGGCCGGAGGTAAACCTGAGCGAGGACGAACTCCAGCAGTACTTTCGTCTCCTCCTCTCGCCGCAGGTATTTCTGAGCCAGCTCCCCTTCCTGTTCGGGCCACCGTTCGTGGATCCCGAGGACGAGAGGGACGCGAGAGGGGCCCACTGAAAAGGGCACGGTTCCAAGCGGCCAGGTTCATCACGGGGGTAAGAGCCCTTCGCCGGAATAGCGGCGAGCGGTCTCGGCGAACTCGCGGAGCCGGGCGTCTGCGCGCGCGAAAACGCTGTCCGGCTCGAAAGATCCATCGGGACGCCTCCCCGCCGGGAGGCCGGTGAGAAGCTCTATCCCCTCCTCCACGGTCGCGATCGCGTAGATGCGGAACTGGCCTCTCCTGACCGCATCCACGACGTCCTCGCGCAAGACCAAATCCTCGATGTTCCGAGCCGGGATGATCACTCCCTGACTGCCTGTAAGTCCCCTTGCCTTGCAGACGTCGAAAAAGCCCTCAATCTTTTCGTTCACTCCGCCCACCGGCTGGATCTCGCCGAGCTGATTCACGGAGCCGGTGACGGCCAGATCCTGGCGCAGGGGGATGTCGGCGAGCGCGGAAAGAAGCGCGAAGACCTCTGCGGAAGAGGCGCTGTCCCCCTCCACGCCGCTGTACAGCTGCTCGAAGCAAATGCTCGCGCTCATGGCCAGGGGCTTGTCCCGCGCGAACAGTCCACGCAAGTAGCCGGCGATGATCAGAACGCCTTTGCTGTGAATGGGGCCGCTGAGCTCGGCTTCGCGCTCCACGTTGATTACTCCGGCGCGTCCGACGGATACCTGCGCAGTGATGCGCGAAGGCCATCCGAAGCGGTAATCGCCCAAATCGAGGATCGACAGCCCATTGACCTGCCCGACCCTGCATCCCTCGGTGTCCACCAGGATCAGCCCCTCCCGGATGAGCTCCTGGAGCTTTTCCTCCGGCAAGCGCAATCGCTGGAGCCTGGCATCCCAGGCTATCTGAACGTGGCTGGCGGTCACCAATTTGGCCTTCTCCCGCGCGGCGCAATAGGAAGACTCCCGGATCAGATCGGCCACGTCGTTGAAGCGAGTACTGATCTTGCCCCGATCGCCCGCCAGCCTCACGCCGAACTCGACCACCTTGCCCACAGCCTCGCGATCGAAGGGGAGAAGCTCCTCGTCCTCGCACACCTTCTTTACAAAGCTGGCGTACTGGGCAATGCTCTCCGGAGAACGGGGCATCACGTCGTCGAATTCAGCCTTGACTTTGAAAACCTTCTTGAAATCATCGTCGAGCTGATAGAGCAAGGAATAGACCTCACGATCGCCGATCAGGATCACCTTGACGTCGCACGGGATCGGCTCCGGCTTGAGCGTGGAACCCGGGAAGGGAAACCCACCCTCGAGCGCCTGAATCTCCACTTGCCGAGCCTTGAGCGCGCGCTTGAGGGCGGGCCAGACGTTGGGCTCCAGGAGCACATCTCTGGCCTGTAGGACAAGGTAGCCGCCATTGGCCTTGGCGAAGCTTCCGGCGCGGATGTGCGTGAAGTCGCTCCGCCACTCCCCCGACAGACCCACCACCCGTTCGATGGTGCCAAAGAGATTCTTGTGGCTGGGTTGATTTTCGAAGACAATCGGAGGCCCTGTAAGACCCGAATTGTCGACGACCACATTCACCCGGCAGAGATTGAGAGGGTCTGCGTGAAGCGACTCCGCCCCCGAAGAAGATTCCTCCGATCGCAGCTCATCCAGATGGGCGAGGATGTGCGATCGCACCTGTTGCAAGAATTCGCGAACCCGTGGGTAAGGAAAACGGGCCCGGAGCTCATCGAGAGGATGCCGCAGGACCGTCTCGGCCGTCTGACGGTCAAGCTCATGTACTGCTTCGGCCAGCTGGCGCTCCGTCTGACGCATTCCCTCCACGATCTCGCCCAGCTCGACCATCAACGATTGATACTTCTCGCGCAGCGTTTCCAGCTTGGCGGAATCGAACTGGCCCTGCACGGCGAGGGCCTCGAGCTTTTCGAAGGGCACTGGCCGCTCCTCCACCACGGGGACCAGATCGGGCCGGGTGGTGATTCCCACCTGAACTTGCACAACCACAAAGCCCTCTTTCCGAGCCTTCTGTTCGAAGGCGCTGATCCGTTTCCGCTGCTCCGCGCCGAAACGCTCGATCAGCGCATTGCGGCGTTCGCGGTACACTTCGCTCGTGAATACCTTCGGCAGATCCCGGCGCAAGCGGGCGATGAACCGGTCCATCGCCTGCTGCAAGGCGCGCGCTTTGCCAGCCGGGAGTCGCAGGGCCGCTGGGCAATCCGGGTTGTCGAAATTGTGCACGTAACACCAATCATCCGGCACGGGACCACCCGCCGCCACCTCGCTCAGCAAGTGGCGTACGGTGGTGGTCCGCCCGGTCCCGGAAGGCCCGGCGACAAACACATTGAACCCCGGGCTTTTCATCTCCAGCCCCGTCCGGATGGCCGCAACGGCGCGCTCCTGTCCTACGATCGTCCGGATGGGCTGGAGATCCTTTGTGGTGGCGAAAGGCAAGAGATCCTTCGGACATTGCCAACGAAGCTTTTCCGGCGGGATCTCCCAAGCTGAGGACTGACTCGCCATCCTTCCTCCCCTTCGGAATTCGGAAAGGGAATGCCGTGTTCATCGGATCCAGGTCGCTGCGGAAAGGTACCAAACGGACGACTGATTGTCAAGCCAACTGGGCTGAATCCAGAGCGGCAAGAATCCGAGAGGCCCTCCGGGCCTCGGAGGCTCCGGGGGGGAGGAACTAAAGCAGGACGTGGAAGCCGGGAGGCAGAGGAACGCCACTCGGCGCGACGGACGTGTCAGGCTGACGCCGCGCCCTCCCGCTCACTGAATGATGATCTGCACCCCCTGCGATTCGCTCCCGAAGCGCGGATTGACCACATTGCTGTAGATGGAACCGAAGGTGTAGCTGATCCCGACGGAAGCGAAATACGAGTAGTTGGTCGCCAGCTGACGCCTCTGCAGGAGCACTTCCTCCTTGGTCGCTCCGCGCTTGGGAAGTGAAAGCTGATCGTGGATCCGGGAAAAGGATCCCACGATGTAGAGATTGAACCCGCCGAACAGACGGACATTGAGCGCGTTCCAAAGCTCCGCCCGATTCTTGCTCAGGTCGTGCCAGTACTGGGAGGTACGGAGGGTGGTCTCGGTGGATCCCCACGGCTGTTTGAAGGTGAGCGTGATCGCAAGAGAGTGGGACCAGGGTTGCTCCGAAGTCCGGTCGAAGATCGTCTCCTCGAGATACCGCACTTGTTCGGCGCGGATCCCGTAGCGGATCGTCAGCTCTCGATGCGTCGACTGAGAATACGGGAAGATGTCGAACTCCAGCGCCGGCGAGAGATAGACCTGCTTGGCGAGGTTGCTGTAGGTGGAGGAGCTGTACCCTGCGCGTACTCCAGCCGACCAGTGTTCCCCCAAGCTCCGAACCACAAGCGCGTCAAAACCCCGACCCCGAGTGTAGCTGAAAATCCTGGTGTCACCGTACTCGAAGCGATTCTCGGTGTAGGTCCCGTGGAGCGACATCCGGATCTTCCAGATCGGTGTGACACGACTGGCGCTGAAGGTACCGTACAGGTTCAGGGCGCGGCTCGATTTCTCCCCGTTGCCAAACGCGTTGAGGCTGAGGCGAAAGACCCAGTTCTTCCAGCGGTCGGTGACCTGCTCCGTCGACGCTTGTGGAACGTATTGGACCGAAATCATGTCGCGGACCGGCGTGCGAGCCACATACGGGACCAAGCCGATCTTCAAGGTACGCACGAGCGCCGACCGTACCTCCTCTTCCGTGGCCGTGCTCGTGACGGCGATCCGAAGGGTGTCGTTCCTGCCCGCGAACGCCTCCCGACCCAGGAAGACGAGGGTGTACTCCGTGCCCCCACTTCCGGTGCGTTGGGATGTGATGAGCACATGCACCTGGGCATCGAAACGGTCGCGGACGTAGTTCACGTAGGGAACCTGTTGGCGGACGTAGTCCATGTCGCAGGAGGAGCAATCGATGAAAACACGCGGCGCGGCCGCCATCTTGCTCGTATCCTGGGGCGAAGCGAACAGGGATCGCCCTCCCCACAGCAGCAGGAATATCAGACCAACGCACCCCTGGCGCAGCATGCTCTCCCTCCCGGACTCTCTCCTCTCCGGTTTGACGCTGAGACGCTGCTTCCTGCGCGCAGATTGCAAGGCCAAAAAGAAAAAGCCCCAGGACGGGAGCCCTGGGGTCCGGGGCACGTTAGCGCAGAGGCTCTCCGGCTTCCGCTATGAGGAAGCCGCCTTTGTGGTCTTCACGAGGTCTACCAACATCACCAGGATAGCCGCGCACCCAAGAATGGCGGGGAGGATGTACACCTCTCTGTAGTTGAGGCCGCCAAACCAGCGGCCAAAAACCGGCGTCCCGAGCCAGGCCCCGATCCAGCCGAAGATGACCTTGGACAGGTAGGAGACGAACCCAGGCCGGACGTAGAACTTAAGCGGGTAGTGCAGAATCGCCGAGACAACGGCGCTGATCACAAGAAGGATCAAGAAGCTGACAAAATCCATTCCGATCATCGCAACCCTCCTCCTGTTGGGTTACTCACTTCCCTTGGCCTTCTTCCCCCTTCATTGGCTCCCAGCCCAGCCGTGAGCTTTTCGCTTCGTCCGGAGGAAGGTTGGTTTCCGATGGCCTCTGCCGCTACCTGCACCCGATTGTCCCCCTTCAGCTGCGTAGCCAATGTAACAAATCGCTGCCCAGCCTGCAAGAAAAATCCCTGCCCCCCGAAAATCCGGGGATTGTCTCGCTACCCAGCGCTCTTCCCATCCGTAGGGGCACGCCGCCGTGGCGTTAACCTCCGCCTTGGGTAGGCTCCTGGCGGAGCTTCCGCGCGACGCCGGCCCCAGGGGATACAGGGAACGAAAGAGAGCAGGCTCCGGCGATCGCCGCTTTTCAGCCCGCGGTCTTCGGGATCAAGCCTCTGCGCTCGGCCTCGCGGCGGACAGGCCCCCACCACCCGATGGGCCGAGCCATCACATACAGTCGTACAAGGTGGTCCATCGGTTCTGGCTTCGTCAGGAGAGTCACGGGGATGTAGATCGCCGCCCCGAGCGCCATGAGGAGCCAGAACTGCTGGTAGTCGGGGAGCTCAGGCAGTATCCCGAACGCGGGCAAGATCCACACGACAAGCCAGCTGAGGCCCAGATTGGCGATCCAGCTCACCAAGTACCCCCAGGAGTTGAACCTCCACCAGACGACCTGGAGGATGTTGGGAAGCCAGACCCCTGCCGCCATGAGCCAGAGCGCGAAGATTAGCCATTGGGTGATGTTCTCCATCATCATGCCGAAGAAGAAAGAGCCGAGCAGGAGAATGCCGGTCACCAGCCTCCCTACCCATACCAGCTGTCGCTCCGTGGCCTGAGGATTGATGTAGTGGTGGTAGATGTCGCGCGTACCGTACATGGCCCCGAGGTTGAGGTGGGTGGAAATGGTCGAGAGGTGGATCGCGACGATCGCTGCGAAGAAAAAGCCAACCATGCCGGGCGGAAGCAGCTCGAAACCAAGTCGGAACCAACCGAGCTCGTATTGGCTCACCTCGGAGATGTTCGGGTACATCACGAAGAAGGCCAGAATAGCGGGGGCCCACATGGCATTCCGCATGAGCGTGACGGCGGAGCCGGCCCAGATGCTGTAGGCCGCATCCTTCACTGTTCGCGCGCTCTGGATGCGCTGAGCCTCCACGTACCAATCGATGCTGGTCCCCATGCCGAGCCCACCGACCAAGGCGATCACCAGCATCGTCAGAAACCAGGCGACGGGGAAATCCCCGCTGAACCAGCCCGTGAAGTGAAATGGGTTGAGACGCCAAGCTTGTCCCAATTCCTGGAGCCGGCCGATGATCGCTCCAGGGCCCCCCACGCCCCAGATGCCGATCACGGTGACGAACACGATCATCAAGAAGGCGATGAGCCCCTGCTGGAAGTCGGCCATGACCACCCCCCAGTAGCCTGCGGCCAGGACGTAAATGGCTGTGGCCGTCGAGAACACGACCAACCCCAACCAGGTGGGCCAACCGAAGAGGTAATTGCACACCTTGCCCATGGCGATACCGACCCAGCCGAGGATGAACATGTTCATGAACACCTGCCATCCTGCCACCCATCCTCGGAGGAGCTCCGAGCCCAGCCCGTGGAAACGCAGGCTTTGCCACTCCGCTTGGGTGAAGGCGGCCGAGCGTCGGAAAATGCGCGTAGACACGAACGCGCTCACCGCGCACCAGGCCGGGAAAAAGGTGTACCACAGCCCCGTCAGCCCGTGCCGGTAGACAACGCCGGTGACCCACATGGGCGTGTCGGTGGCCGTGTGGGTTGCGTACACCGAGGCCGCAGGAAGCCACCAGGGCAGGCCTCGTCCGGCCAGGAAGAAGTCGCTCTCCGAACGACGACCCAGTCGATAGAAAAGCATCCCGCAGCCAATCATCAACACGAGGTAGGTCGCAAGCCAGAACCAGTCGACGATTGTGAAGGTCACCATCGCTCCATCGCTCCTCGCGTGTTCGTCCGTTCCGCGGGGAATGTCGCCCACTTCCCCGGTTCGCTCCTCAAACCCTTCTCAGCTCTTCCTCTGCACTTGCTTGGCGAAGTGCCAGTACAGTAGCCAGGCGGCAATGAAGGAGATGACGAAAACCAGGGCCGGGAACAGAATCCCCATCCAGTGATTCTCGATCCGGCGAATCACAGGCTCCACCATCGTCACGGAGAACATGTTTCCTCCTCCCGTCCCATTTCATGCCCTGCCGCGATATTTCTTGTAGTAGCGGTAAGCCAAGATCAACCCTGCGAAGGACGCAAGGTAAGCGATGCTCATCCCGATGACCATCTTCAGTCCCTGCCCCATCACTCGCCCTCCCAGCGCGCGATTTTCTCAAGCCGCTCGATGTACTCCCTCTGTTTCTGCTCGTAGTCCCGGGAAAGAACGCTGAGCTTCGGGTCGATAATCCGGAACATGAGCCAGGTGACCACTGCCGTGATCACCAGGATAGCGAAGCCCTGCCAGCGGAGCAAGAAGGCCAGGCTCACCCCGGTGAGGATCCCCACGTACGACAGACAGGAGAGGATCACTGCGATCCAATCCTCCTTGCTCCAGTTGTCCGCCTCGGCTGGCGTCCACTGCCTTCGGATCCCGGCCATGTTCTCCTCCTTCGATGGTTTGAGCGCTGAGTGATCGCAGAGGTATCTGCCTCGCTTCCCCGCTGATTTGGCTCGTCCCGCGAAGATAAGCAACCCCCAATTGCGGCGCAAGGGCCGGACGCAATGGATCTCAAGCGGCCCCGACCCGGCGACGATCGTTCTCCGCCTCTGCGTCGGGGCTTGCGCAAAGGGACCTCTGTCGCAACTTGAGCCCAAAGGACTGCGTCATAGCGAGGGGAAAGCGGGAAACCCAGTCCTCCCTTTTCGCAAGGAGGGCCGAGAATCCTTGCCGGCGAGGCGTGTGCGGTTGGAGACGCTTTGGAAAGAAACTGCCCCCTCGGAACGGCCTCCGCAAGTCGATGGACGTTTCCGGCGGGCTCTTCATGCGGCTTCCGCCCGCAAGTGCCGTGCGGAAAGGATGCGGCTTCCTAAGCTGGCACCGGAGGAAGTGGCCTGGGCCAGGTTCATCAGCTCGCCCACGTCCAAGACCAAACGGACCTTTCCATCCCCAAGGATTGTGGCTCCGGCGAAGACCTTCGATCTCCCCAGAAGACCGCCGAGAGGCTTGACGACGATCTCTTCCTGGCCGCAGAGGTGGTCCACCACGATCCCGGCGCGTCGGTTCGCAAGCGCAACGATCACAGCGTAGCCACCCAGCTCGGAGCTGTGGCGGAGATTCAAAACCTCGCCGAGGTCGATGAGGGGAATCACATCCTCGCGGAGGCGGAGCACTGGCCTTCCGCCGACCCGGTACGTGGTGTGATCGCGCAGGCGAGCTGTTTCCAGCACGGAAGAGAGCGGGATCACCAACACCTGATCCGCAGCCTCCACCATCAGCCCTGGGACAATGACGAGCGTCAGGGGCAGGCGAACCGTGAATCGGGTCCCTTTGCCCACTGTGGACACCACCGAAATCTGGCCATTCAGGCGGGTGATGTTGGTCTTTACGACGTCCATCCCCACCCCGCGACCGGACGTGTCCGTGACCTTGTTGGCCGTTGAGAACCCTGGCACGAAGATGAGATCGAGAGCCTCGCGGTCGCTGAGTTTTTCCACCTCCTCCGCCGTAAGCAGGCCTCGCGAAGCCGCAGCTTGGCGCACCCGGCCCGGATCGATCCCCGCCCCGTCATCCTCCACTTCGATCACGATGTGATCCCCTTCGTGGCAGGCAGCCAGGCGAATGGTGCCGACCCTTGGCTTCCCGAGACTCTCGCGGACATCGGGCGGTTCAATCCCGTGATCCACCGCGTTCCGGATCAGATGCACGAGAGGATCGCTGATCAGCTCGAGCACGGACTTGTCCAGCTCCGTCTCCTCGCCTTCCATCACCAATCGAGCTTCTTTGCCCTTTTCCTTGGCCAGGTCGCGTACAAGTCTCGGGAAGCGGTGGAACACGTTGGAAATGGGCAGCATGCGGATCCGCATCACGGCATCCTGGAGCTGCGCGGAGACAAACTGGAGCTGCTCCGAAGCGGCCACGAGCTGATCGATGGGAAGCGAAGCGGGACCCTCCTTGGCCAATGTTCTGGTCCCGAGGTGCATTTGCTGGGCCAGTTGCTGGATGCGGTTGCGGACGAGCACGAGCTCCCCCACGAGATCCATAATCTCATCCAGTCGGCCCACGTTCACCCGCACGGTCTGGCTCACCGGGGAAAAGGCGGCACTGCCGGCCGGCGCTTCTGCTTGGCTCTCCTCGGCTTCGTGAGCCTTCGCAGGCTCGGGCCCCGGCCGTTCGTCCTGTGCCGGCCTAGACACCGAATCCCTCTGCACAAGTTCCGCTGGGGAAAGGCTCGATCCTTCGGGGACGACCTCCGATGGGTTCGGACTGCCGCCCGCTTGCGCCGAGGAAAGCACCTGGTCCAGATCCGCGAGGATCGCGGCAATGGAAAGGTCACCCTCGGAGCCCGACTCTTTGATGGAGCCCAGCATGGTGCGAGCCGCGTCCACGACGCGCAGCAGGAGGTCAATCACGCCCGCGCTCACCTGCATCTCCCCATGCCGCAGCATGTTCAGGAGGTCTTCGCTGCGGTGCGTCAGCTCCGACATCTTCTCGAAGCCGAGGAAGGAGGATGTCCCCTTGATGGTGTGGAAAGCGCGGAAGATCCGGTTCAGGAGATCAGCCGAGGGATTCCCTTCCAGTTCCAGCAGATCCTGCTCCGCCTGCTCGAGGAGCTCGGCGGTCTCGGCGGTGTAGTCATCGAGTACTTCCTTGAGAAAGTCCAGGTTCTCTCCGTGCTCGTCCATCTCGTGACCTCAGCCCCGGCCCGGCAAGTCTGCGATTCCCCGTTTCCTGACGTGGACTCGGCCCGCGTTTCCGCGACTTATGCCGTCGCGCTCGAGCATCCCGACATTGACCTGGTCAGCAAGCTCGAACGACGCTTCCTCGCCGCACCACACTCATCTCCTCCCGGCCGCTGGGCTACGCCGGATCCGCGGTTTTTGCCCCCTCTCGTACCACGGGCTCCCCGCCGTAGGCGCGATCCCGGAGAAGCGACTCTAACAGACGGTCGACATGCTCCTGCCTCATCGTCGAGATGCTGAAATCGAATTTCGCGTCCGGATCGTAGGATCTTCGCGTTTGGGTCCTGTCCTCGCCTTCTTCCTCCTCGTCGCCGAGCTGACGGAGCAACTCCTCGATGCGCGTGTGGACCTTGTCGATGAGGTCGCGGGCGGCGGCCAGCTGCTGCGCCGTGATGTCCTGCACCTGGAGGGCAGACATGATCTCGTAGGAGCACTCCTGGGAGGATTCAATGACGCGATCCAGGTTTCTCCACTGGCGCAGCGAACCCGCTGCGCGAGTCAGTTCGCTCGCGATCTCTTCCAGTTCTTCCTGGAGGGCAGGGTTCTCGGGGAATTGTCGCGCAAGTCGCCGGGCACGGCGACGCGCTCTCGCCAAGCTACGTCGCGTCCTGGACCATTCGTCGACGGCGCTTCGCAGCACCTCGAGATGATGCAAGATGTCGTCGACCCGGTCGAGCACCTGCGTGGTGGCCACCTCCGTAGCATGGGTGACGTCGTCCAGCTGGCGGCTTGCCTTGGGCATTTTGAGAGAGGTTTCACGGAGGGCTTTGCTCGCGTTCAGCAGCATGGGACCGACGTCGTACACGAATTCCACCAGATCCTCCACGAAGGGCGTAATCCGCTCCACGAGGATGAAAAGAGCCCGTACCTCGGCCACGCGCTTGAGAAGCAATTCCAGGTGCTGGCGCGTCACTGCGGCTTCCCTGCGGACGGTATCCTCCTGCATGACCTACCTCCCTGTAGCCACGCTGAGCGCTTGATCGATCTTTTCCTTGAGGATCTGCGGCGTGAAAGGCTTCACAACGTAGCTGCAAGCGCCAAGCTTCACCGCTTGGACGATGTCCTCCTTCACACTGCGAGTAGTCACCATCAGGACAGGGATGTCCTTGAGTCTGGGATCGCGCCGCATCTCCTGCAGCAGCTCAAGCCCCGTCATGTGGGGCATGTTCCAGTCGGTGATCACGAGGTCATAATCGCCCCGACGAAGCTTCTCCAGAGCCTCCACCCCATCGCTCGCGCCATCGACCTCCGGATAGCCGAGGCGCTGGAGGGTGTTCACGATGATCCTCAGCATGGTGGGAGAATCATCCACCGCCAAGAACCGCATGGCCTCCTCCCGTCTGACTTGGTTCCGGTCTTACTTCCCTCGCGAGCCAGAACCCGCTCCGGGTCTAGCGCCCGTCGCCCCGCGCGACAGCGACCTTCGACCCCTTCCGGACGGGTCATCTGTGCGATGGCTGAACTTCGTCCTGCCGTTTCCCCCGAGTTCGCTGAGGCGAGCCTCGCTCCGCCGGTCAGGCGCTCTTCTCCATCACTCCGGCCAGTCCAGCCCGTTCGGCCGGACAGAGGATCCGATCCACGTTCAGGATCATGATCAGGCGGCCGTCCAGCTTCGCAAGGCGCTCGATGTAATCGACGTCTTGGATGGCGAGATCCGGAGGGGGCTCAGTTTGCGACCTCGGGATGCGGAGCACCTCACGCACCCCGTCCACCCGTAGCCCGACCGGCTCGTCGCCGCATTCCACCACGACGATTTTCGCCGACTTGTCCGCCGGCTTTGGCTCGAGGCCCATCCGTCGCCGGAGATCCACAACGGGTACGATCTTCCCGCGCAGGTTGATCACGCCTTCCACGAAGGGCGGCGCTTGCGGCACTCTCGTGACCTCCGACAGACGCTCGATGGCCCTAACGCGGAGTATGTCCACAGCGTACTCCTCTTCCCCCACATTGAAGACCGTGACCTGGAGCAGTTCGTCTCCCATTGCACGACCCGAGTTTCTTCCTCCGGGAGGGGTTCCCTCGGCTCTTCAGCAAGTTTGGCAACTTAGGCTGTCGATTGCATTATCGGATGAAAGCAAAGAAGCCTTAGCAGGCTCAGGTGGGGTCGGTGTGGGGAGTCCCGAAAATCTCCGATGGGCGGGTCAAATCTCGAAAAAAAACGCCGCCCTTCCTGGGCGGCGGCTCGGCCGCGCGGATGTGAGTCGGTCCCTGAGGGCCCCTCACGCGGCCTCAAATGCCCCTTGTTCGTTGCAGCGATACTCCCGCAACTTGTTCCGCAGGGTCCGCACGCTGATCCCAAGCCGTCGCGCCGCATGGGTGCGGTTGCCGCCGGTGTCTTGCAGGGCCTTCAGGATGGCCACCTTTTCCAGCTCTCGGAGCGTCATCCGCGAAAAGTCGAAGCCGGAGGCCACGCTCGGTGACCCGCCGGCCATATTGTCGATGAAGCTGAATAGCCGTGCCTCAAGGATCGGCTTCGTCGTCAGCACCACCGCCTGTTCGATGGCATTCTCCAGTTCGCGCACATTGCCCGGCCAATGGTAGCGCATCATGAGTTCCAGAACCTGTTCGCTCACGCCCTCCACATGCTTGCCGTTTTCCTCAGCGTACTTGCGAATGAAATGCTGCACCAGGAGCGGAATGTCCTCCTTCCGCTCTCGCAATGGTGGCAGATGGATCGGCACCACGTTGAGGCGATAGTACAGGTCCTCGCGGAAGCGACCCGCCCGGATCTCCTCGCGCAGGTCGCGATTGGTGGTGGCGATGACCCTGACGTCGACCTTGACGGTTTCGGCAGTGCCCACCCGCTCAAACTCCTTCTCCTGCAGCACCCGCAAGAGCTTGGCCTGCAGATTGATCCCGATCTCGCTGATCTCATCGAGGAGCAATGTGCCCCCGTCGGCCAGCTCGAAGCGCCCTTTCCGCGATCGGTAGGCTCCGGTGAAGGCGCCCTTTTCGTGGCCAAAGAGCTCACTCTCAATCAGCCCCTCCGGCAAAGCGGCACAGTTGGTCTTGATGAAAGGGCGATTCCGACGGGGGCTATTGTAGTGGATCGCGCGGGCCACCAGTTCCTTGCCAGTCCCGCTCTCCCCGGTGATCAAGACCGTGGCCTTGCTGTTGGCCACAAGCCGAATCTTGTCGAAAACGTCCTGCATGGCCGCGCTTTTCCCGACGAGGGAGTCGAAGCTGTACGCCTTCTTGAGCTCCTCCCGCAGCCGACGGTTTTCCCGGATGAGCTCGTAGTATTCGAAATAGCGTTGCAGCGTGTGCTCCAGGTGATCCACATTGAGGGGTTTCTGGAGGTAGTCGTAGGCTCCGGATTGGATAGCCTTGACCGCGCTGGGAATGCTCGGGTAAGCAGTGATCACGATGACCCCGAGCTCTCGATCCTTCTCTTTCACCCGAGTCAAGACGTCCAAACCGCTCCCGTCGGGCAGGCGGATGTCGCAGATCACAAGATCGTAGAAGTCCTGCTCGAGCCGGGCCAGGCCCTCGGCCCCGAGCGAGACGGGATCCACCTCGTAGCCCTTCAGCGTCAAGACCTCAGCGATCAGCTCCTGTTCTCCGGGATCGTCTTCGATCAGCAACACTCGCCGTGCCATGTCCGACCACTCCCTACGTGCATCCTTCCTGACGATCTGTGGCGCCTTCACGCTGCCTGAAAGGTGATGGTTACGACCGTCCCGCCCTGTTCTCCAGGGCTGAGCTCGATGGAAGCCCCCATCGACGCCAGTAGCTTACGCGCGACGGCGAGCCCCAGGCCCGTCCCGTCCGGCTTGGACGAGAAGAATGGCCAGAAGAGCCGGCCCCGCATCTCTTCCGGGACCCCGCAACCGTTGTCCGAGATGATCACCCTCGCCTCTTCGGGCAAGCTCACAATCCGGACCCTCACCTCCCCGCCGTCCCGAAGTGCCTCCACGGCATTCGAACAAATGGTAAGCACAACTTCCTGCCACCACTGCGGGTCCAAGAGAACGTAGACGGGTTCCTCCGGGAACTCATACTCGAACCTGACCTTGGCTTGGTGCGCTGAGAACTTGACCTCGGCAAAGGAGAACACCTCGCGCGTCTTCTCAATCAGGTCCACCGGTCGGAGCTGGCTCTTCACCGGATGGACGTACAGGTAGAGCTGAGTGACCATGCGGTCGAGGCGGCCCACTGCCTCCACGATGCGCCGCACCCAGCGCGCACGGCGGTCGTCGGGGGAAAATTCGCGTTCAAGCAACGCCGCAAAGCCAGCGATCGTCCCGAGGGGATTCCTGATCTCGTGCGCCACATGGGAGGCAAGATCTTCGAGGAAAGCAGGAAGCCCCACATCCGAAGGCACCACCAACGTGGCCATGAGCTGGTCCTCTCCATCGCGGACTGGCAGAGCCTGCAATCGGAAACCTGCCCCAGCCCCGTTCAAGGCCTCGTCGAGATGAAGCCGCCCGCTTGCCCCTGGGAGCCCTGCCATGTAGCGCCGAAAGCCGGCCGAGGTAACGACCGGCTCTCCAGCGGGATCGAAGACGGCCAGTGGAAGATCCGCCCTTTCCAGTACGGAAAGGACCAGCTGGCCGCGCTCCCCGGAAAGAAGCTGGGCCTGCTCTTGCTGAGACGGAAGAAGCTTCGCGGATTGCCTTGGCAATTCCACCTCTGGCTCGCGTCCATGAGCGAACTGCTTCCCGAGCCTGCCAGGAGTGTCCAACAACTCGCGTGCCATGCAGAGGCGGAACCCGAATAGGCAAGATTTTCCCAGGACTTCCGCCGCCTCTTTCGCCCGTCCCTCGTTGCGCGGTCGCCTTTCCGACTGGACGGAAATCAGGCAGGTGCTTGGCCGGAATCCGTCCCCACTTCCGGCACACAGGTCCGCTTGGAATTTCACCTCGATCTCCGGATATTCGGGCAGGAATAGGTGCTCAGCCAGCCGTCGGGAGTAGGGGATAGTCCTGCGTTGAGGTCCTGCGTTGAGGTTGCCGCTACCCAAGATCACGCTCGTCCTGGCGTCCGGACTCGCTCTTCCCCTATTGGTCTACACTGCGTTTCAATTCGCGCAAAGGGACCGGACCGAGTCCTTGCTCCGCTCCATTTACGACCGCGAACTGCAGAGCGTGCTTTTCTCGGTGAACCAACATTGCTGGGACGTGTACAACTCCTGGCTCTCCGAGCTTGTGGCGCGCGTCAGCGCGGCGGAGGACCTGCGAGGGCAACTGACTGCGGCATCGCTCGTCGGGTATTTCCGAGGAAAGGACGCCGTCACGGCAGTGGCGATTGCGGATAGCAGCGCGGCGGAGTTCGTTTCCCTTTCTCGCGACCATCGCACTCCGGTTCCGATCCAAGCGCTCCGGGAAGGCCTTCGTGGGCAATGGGAGGAAGTGGAAAAGTCGTTCCGTCAGTCGGAGAAAGGCTATTCCCGGCCCTTGGCTTTGCCAGCCGCGGATTCATCCAATCAGTTGACTTGGCTGGTCGCTCCAGTCCGGCTGACGGGGGCTCCGCCATACCTCGTGGCGCTACTCCTCGACCAGTGGCATTTTGCCAACGATGTTGTGGGGAGGAAGCTGAATTCCATTGCCACGAATGAATTCCTCTTCTCCGTGCGGAACAGGCGCACGGGCCGTATCCTGTTCGAGACCGAGGAGGTGGAGGAAACGCGCTTCGAGCGCGCCGAGCCTCTTTGGATCCTTCCGGATGTGGAGGTCCGCGTAAAGCTCCGAGGGACAACGCTCGAAGACGTGGCAAGGGCTTCCACTCGGCGGAACCTGCTGTACCTTGCCGCGGTAGATTTTCTCCTCCTCCTCGCGAGCGCCTTTCTGGTGCGAAACGTCCTCCAAGAGACCCGACTGGCCCAGATGAAGACGGATTTCGTGGCGAACGTATCCCACGAGCTGCGCACGCCTCTGTCCCTGATCCGCATGTACGCCGAGATGCTCGAGATGGGCCGCGTCCGCAGCGAGGAGAAAAAGAAGCACTATTTCCGCACGATCATGAATGAATCCGCCCGGCTGACCCAGCTGATCAACAACATCCTGGACTTTGCGCGTCTGGAAGCCGGCCGCAAGCAATACCGATTCCAGCCGCTCTCCCTGAACGAGGTGGTGCTGGAGACCATGGAGATGTTCCGGTATCATCTGGAACAGCAGGGCTTCCGGGTCGAAATCGACCTCGACGAGTGCCTCCCGCCGATCGTGGGCGACCGCGCGGCGGTGATGCAGGCTCTCGTCAATCTCCTGGACAACGCGCGCAAGTTCAGCCCGAGAGAGCGCTGGATCGGACTCCGTACAGGCAGCAGGGACGGCGAAGCCTTCATCTCCGTGAGCGACCGGGGCATCGGGATCCCGCCCTCCGAGCAAGACCGCATCTTCGAGAAGTTCTATCGCGTCGGATCCTCCCTCCCCCACGATACGAAGGGTAGCGGCCTTGGACTCACCATCGTGAAGCACATCGTCGAGGATCACCGGGGACGTGTCGAAGTCCAAAGCACTCCCGGAAAGGGAAGCACCTTCGTCCTTTTCTTCCCAATAGCAACTGCAGGTGATGCGGATGGCCAAGATCCTCGTGGTAGAAGATGAGCCGGAGATGGCATCCGGCCTCAAGGATAACTTCGAGTTCGATGGACACGAGGTACACATCGCCGCCGACGGCGAGGAAGCCTTGGACATGACCCAGCGGCTCAAACCGGACCTCATCATCCTCGACATCATGCTGCCGAAAAAATCGGGATTTGACGTCTGCCGCGAGCTTCGCCAGCGGGGCTTCCAGACGCCCATCATCATGCTGACGGCTCGGGGACAAGAGATCGACAAAGTCCTGGGGTTGGAGCTGGGCGCCGACGACTACATCACCAAGCCGTTCAGCGTACGGGAGCTCTTGGCTCGCACACGAGCCCTTCTGCGGAGGACATCCGTCCAGGCAGGGTGTCCGCCATTGCTCCAGATCGGTCGCCTCCGCGTGGATTTCCGCCGGTACGTCGCCTACGACGAGCAGGGAAACGAGGTGCCGATGACAGTCCGGGAGCTGGAGTTGCTGCGCTATTTGGTTGAGCACCCGAACCGCTCCATCTCGCGCGAGGAGCTTCTCACCGAGGTGTGGGGTTATCGGAATTACCCGCTGTCCCGGACCGTGGACAACTTCATTCTTCGCCTCCGCAAGCTCATCGAGCAGGAGCCATCGAAGCCGCGCCACATCCTGACCGTGCACGGCATCGGCTACCGCTTCGTGCCGTAGGCCTCGAATCCCACCCCGCGACCCGCTGGGGGCAGGGTCTTTCTTCTGCCTGGGGTCGCCATCGCACCGAAGAGCCACCCCGAGAATCCCGATGCAGGGTTCGCATCCAAGAGCAAGGGCCGGAAAGGGAACGCGCAATCCGCGTTCCTTCGGGGAAGGAGTCCAGCTTACGCAGACCGCACAGATCCGACGCGGTTCTCGGACTCCAAAGGCTCCGAGCGCCACATGGGCTGGCCCTCACGCGGCCCGTCGTCTGATTTCGGGGGAGGAAACAAGTCCTCTCGTGCCGCTTCTGTCGGGACTAGCGTTTCCAACACCTCTCCCGGAGGCAACTGACAAACCGTGACAAATCTACATCTCCTCATGCTGACCGTGACAAAGGAATCTCTACATTTGGCTATGTCGATCGAAAGCGCTTTCCGATTACGGCTCTGGGTTCAAACAGGTCGGGAGTGGGCAGATGCGTCGAATCGGCGCGGTCCTTCTGCTTGGGATCTTCAACGCACTGGCGCCGGTGGCCACGGCTTGGTCTCGACAGGGCGGGGCGACGATTTGCCTCACCTTCGATTCCGCCGTGGAAATCGGGATGGCTCGGAGCTACCGCATTAAGCAGCTGGAGCTGGACGTCCGGAGACGGCGCGCGTGGCTCCAGGCACAACGGGCAGGACTGAAGTCAAAGGTGTACATGACCATACATGCCCCCAGCTTTAATGCCCTTGGCGAGTACAAGTGGAATTCCGTCTTGCAGAAGGACGAGTTGGTTCGCCAGAACAACCAGACCTGGGAGATGCAGCTCTCCATCCGACAGCCTGTCATCCTCTTCGGCTACCCCACCGACGGCTACCTTTCGCTGAACTACCGCGTCTACAAGTACCTGCAGCTCGATGGCTACCGGGACATCAGCTACTATAACCGCTACTTCCTGAAATTCGAGCAACCCTTCTTCCTCCCCAACCGGCTGAAAAATGCCATTGAGAATGCCGAACTCGACCTGCAGGAACGCGAGCTTGAGTACATCCGGGATCGCGTGGTGCTGTTGCGGGACCTTGCAGACGAATATTACCGACTGTTTTCCTACGCCTACCAGGCCGAGACCTACAAACGTCAGCTTCAGACCTTGGATTCGATTCGCGCGATTGTCGAGCGAGGCGAAAGCGGCAGGGATGGGGGGCAAATCGAGAGAATGCAGATTCAGGTGGAAATCGCTAACACGCGGGAGAAGATGCTCCAATCTCAGAGTTCCCTCCGCCTTGGCATCGCTGAGCTCAAGCGTCATCTGCGCATCGATGAGGAGGACTCCGTTTACATCCCGCCCACCATCGAGCTCGTTCCTGTTGAAGTGACTCTGGAAGACGCCCTGGAAAAAGGCTACAACCTGAACCCAAGGCTGCGAATCCTCCACATTCAGCAACGGCAGCGACGGCTGGAGCTGGAGGAGACCAAATCCTGGAATTCCTTTCACCTGAACCTGGAGGTGACCTACGGGTTGGAAAAGGAGGACGAGACCTACCGGCAGCTCGCGTCCGAGATGGATCGTAGCTACTCCGTATCGGTGAACGCCTACGTCCCGATCTGGGATTGGGGACAAAGAAAGTTCCAGATCGAGGCAAGGAGCCTTGCCATCGAGCAGGTGGAACTGAGCATGGAGGAGGCGAGGCATCAGATTCGGTCGGACATCGCCAATGCGGTGGCGAATCTCCGAGAATACAGGGAGCGCGCACTATCCCTTGCGAATCATTTGGAAATCGCGCGCCAGATGCGCAGGATGAGCGTCGAGCAATTCGAACAGCGTCGTATCACACTCCAGGACTTGCTGCAGACCGTCCATCGCGAACTGGAAACCGAGCTGAACTACCTGGAAGCCTACCTGGGGTACCGGAAATCGCTGATCCGCCTCACCACGGAGACGTACTTTGACTACGAGAAGGGCAAGAGTCTCCTCGACCTCTTCCTACAGTGAAGAGACGTACCCGCTCCCGACGGGACCCAGGGAAAGCAGACATCGCAGTACGGGCTGGGCCATCCTGGGAAGGGTAGCTCACCGGCTTGTGCACGAAAACCCGGGGAGCTGTCGGCGCGGTCGCAATGCCAGTCATGAGTACAGACCGGAGCCCTGCGTCAGGGAAGGGGTCAGGGGACTTGCGATGAAGGAGGGCTGGATCGTACTGCTTCTCGCCCTTGTGGCGGTGCAGCCAACCGCCGGCTCCGATTTCCGCCGGGAAATCAGTCTCGAGGGCAACTGGAAGATCGAGATCGGTGACCATCCTGCTTTTCGGAGACCCGACTTCGACGACAGCCGCTGGGAGAGCATCGAAGTCCCCGACGAGTGGGAAGACCAGGGTTTCCCGGGCTACGACGGCTACGCTTGGTACCGCATTCACGTGCAGATCCCGCAGAAGCTGGCCGGCCGCCAGCTCTACCTGCGTCTTGGGCGGGTGGACGATGTGGACGAAACGTTCTTCAATGGGCAACGGATCGGCGGCCTGGGTTCGTTCCCGCCCACCTACAAGACAGCGTGGGACAGCGAGCGGGTTTACCCCATCCCCGCCGACATCATCCGGTTTGGCAAGAAGAACGTCATTGCGGTGCGGGTGTACGACGCCGGAGGGAAAGGCGGGATCGTCGACGGCCCAGTGGGCATCTACTCCTGCGTCGACGAACTGAAGCTGGCCATCGACCTTGCGGGCAAATGGCGCTTCAATCCCGGAGACGATACAACCTACGCTCGACCCGAGTGCAAAGACTCCCGTTGGGCTGAAATCCCGGTGCCATCGTACTGGGAGAAAGAGGGCTACCCGGACCTCGACGGGTTCGCCTGGTACCGGAAGAGGGTTTTCATTCCCGCCGAGTTGGCCTCTTCCAAGCTCATCCTCGTCCTCGGCTTCATCAACGACATTGATGAGACGTACTTCAACGGCAAGTTGATTGGACGGACCGGCCGGATGCCTGAAGGCACGCGCAAAGCCGAGTACGAAGGAGCCAAGGACGAGGAAAGAGCCTATTTCCTCCCTCCTTTCCTAATCCGTCCGAATCAGGAAAACGTCATCGCCGTGCGGGTGTTTGACGTGGGCAAGTACGGAGGCATTTACCGCGGCTACGTCGGCATCACCACGCGGGAGGAATACCTGCGCTACTCCGACCGAAAGAAAAAACGCCGCTGAGCGACAACCCCGCTTCGGCCCGGGCTCCTCGCTGGGCATACCCTCGGCCTCCCTCCCGCCGGGAAAACACCTTCGCCGGGATACCCGCGAAAGTGGCCGCCTTAGTTGAGGATCAAGAGTTTTGCGGTCCCGCTCCAGAATGGCCTTGCTTCCAGGTGGACGAAATACAAGCCGCTGGGAAGCGGCAGTCCGGCGTCATTCTTTGCTAGCCAAAGGAGCCGGTGGCTTCCCGGCTCACGCAAGCCTTCCCATACCCGTGCTACCAGACGCCCGCGGGCATCCCAGATTCGAATTGTGATCCATGCCCTGTCGAGCAAGTCGAAGGGGATGGTAACCATCGATGCGGCAGGATTCGGGAATGGCGGCCCGAGACGGTATTGCTTGGGAACATCCCCCTGCACGATCATTGGCTTCAGTATGACCACGTACATCGAGGGCGTTGGCACATTGTCCGCCATGGGATGACCAAGCAGGAGACTATCGCCGGGGACGAGGACGCGACGCAAGACGGCGAAGAATCCCATGGCGACATCCGTGGTGTACTCGCGGAGTGGGGTGAGCTCCCAGCCGCCGCGCCACAACCACAATGGAACCATGTCGAGGGTCCGCCAATCCCAGAGCAGGTAGACAACCATCGGCCGGTCCACCCACAGGTGGCAGGACCACCGATCCCTGTCGGCGGACAATACCAGACTGTCCCGCTTGATGTCGTTCAGCGTGCGCAGGAGGAAGCCCCCGGCCAGCGTCTCGTCCAGGCTCGTGAAAACGTAGTCCCGGTCCAGGTAGTAACGTGTCCCCTTCCCGTAGTCCGCCACAAGCTCGAAGTCACGACCCGTGCGGATGGGCGGCTCGATTCGCCAGTGGATCCCCGCAGATCCCTGGGCCCATGCCGTGAGTCCGACGAGCAACATCAGGGTCGACACAGCCGGGCTCCAGCGAAGGATGGCCCCCGCCTTCTCACGCACGATTCTCTCGGTGTTCCTTCGCAACTGCCCTGCCTCGTTCGCGCGAATCGATTCGGTCGGCGAGTGGGCGCACGCAATGGCGGCTGGCACGGACCCAGCCCTGCGGACGCCTCGAAAGGTGCTGAATCCTAGACTTGGTACCAGCCATGCCTGTGGGAGTTCCCTTGGAGGAATAGGCCGGGCGGCCGCGTGGCACCGGCGCGGCCGCCCGTCTGAGGCACGTGAGGGGAGGGAGGGGTAGATGCTCAGGTTGGGTCGGGCGACTTTAGCTATGCCGGAGAGAACTCTCTGGCTCTCTGGCGCGCTCCAACTCGGGCGGGGCCCACTTCCACCACCCGTGTCGACATCCCTTCGAGGCGGAACTGCGACAACAGGCTGTCGAGTCGGCCCGCGAGATTGCTGAGCCCTTCGGCTTCGACGGCGATTTCGTGGGTGCTGGTGGCCGTCTCCACGGCTGCGCTCCGAATGGCCTCCATGCTTCGGCTCACTTGCTCCGCAGCGGCCGATTGCTGCTGTGAGCTCGATGCCACGTGGGAGAGCATTTCCTGGACAACCTCGGCGCCGGACACGATCTCCTGCATGGATCTCTGCATCACGGCGGCAGCTTCGGTCACGCGTGAGGCCACATTGCGGGCTGCGGCGACGGACTGATCCGTTTCGGCCGTCCGCTGCTGGATCGCCTTGATCACCTGGGCGATCTCTCGAGTGGCGGTTGTGGTCCGCTCCGCCAGCTTGCCGACCTCCTCCGCCACCACAGCGAAGCCGCGCCCGTGCTCTCCGGCGCGCGCCGCTTCGATGGCCGCGTTCAGAGCCAGCAGATTGGTCTGGTCGGCGATTTCCTCAATAACGCTGGCAATCTCACCGATCGTGGCCACCTGCGACACGAGGTTGGCGATCGTAGCCGTCACCGCCTCTTGCGAATTGACGATCTCCTCCAGGCCCCGGTAGATCTCCTCCACGTGCTGGTAGCCTTTCCGGGCGATCTCCTTGGCGTTCTGAGACTCGGAAGCCACTTTTTGGATGTACTCGGCCGTTTCTCGGATTGTGGCCGAGATTTCCGCCACGCTTCCCACCACCTCGGTGACCTGCGCGGTTTGCTGAGAGGCGGAGGAAGCCACATTCTCCGTCGAGTTTCTGATCTTATTTGCAGCTCCCACCAGGGTCTCGGAGACGGAACGAATCTCGGCGAGGATGTCGTGTAGGGTACTGGCCATCACTTGGATCTTCTCAGCGAGCTGGCCGAGCTCACCCTCGGTATCGAGCTCAATGCGGATGCTGAGATCGCCGCTGCTCACCTGTTCGACGGTTTGAAGCAGACTGTGAAGCTCCGATTGGAGTTTCTGGTTGTGGGCCTCCACGGTACGCCTGGCTTCCTCGGCTACTTCTCTGAGGTTCTCCGCCTCGCGCCGCTGGGCCTCGATTTCCGCAAAGGCCCGGTCGATATCGGAAGCCATTCGCCGGAAGGCCTCCGCGAGCTTGCCGATCTCGTCCGCGCGGCGGACCTCAATCGCCACATGGCGATCGCCGGCGGCGATCCGGGCGGCGGCTTCCTCGAGTTCCCGCAGGGGCTTGATGATATGCCAGGTAAGGAAGCTTGTGGCCAAGTACCCCAGGACGCTGAACACAAGGATCACAACGAAGCTAACTTTGACTGCATTGGCCTGAACCTCCGCGAGATGATGCAGTGAGACCGCAAGAACCGCACCTCCCGCTTTTTTCGTGGTTCCCATCACCTGTACCCGGACCGGCGCAATTGCCTCCCTCGCCTTCTCCCCCGAACCAGCCCAAGAATCCCGCACCGCCGCTTCTTCCGGGATCGCCCATCTTCGGCTCGGCATATTGCCCACCGACACCACGGGCGAACCGCTCGAGTCGAGATAGGCGGCGTACACCACGTCCGAAAGCTGGAAGGATTGCAGGGCCCGGTTCAGATCCTCGGTGTCTCCTAGGAGAAGTCCGAAGCGTCCCTGCATTGCCAGGCTCGAAGCCAACGCCGCGGCCCGTCGGTCGATTTCTTCCAAGGTTCGGCGCTTCTGCAGGCCGGCAAAGTAGAAGCTGACGCCCAAGGCCAGCAGAATCACCACTGCTTCCACGAGGAAAAGCAGCTTGGTTCGAAGGCTGTGCATCGACTTTGAAGCAGCCATGGCCCTTCTCCGGTCTTCCTGCACCTGGGCAATTCCTACTCACTGGTCGCCGTGCTCACGTCTGCAAACTTGTCCGGCACGGTCAGTCCCAGCGCTTGCAGCGCTCGGCTGTTGTAGTAGGGCTTCACCTTTTCTCCGTCCAGGCCGACGTAGAGCGTGGCCCCCTGAGCGACCCACTGCTTGGAGGGTGCAAGGATCCCAACCCCTTCGGTCACCGCTTTGCGCACGAGATAGTCCCGAGCCACGTCGGAGCAAAGCACGGCGTCCTCAGGCGGGATCCAGATGAACCGTACCCGGTAGTTGGTCACTAGCTCCTGGTAGGCACGAGACAGATCATTGAGACCGGCCACCACGGAAATGACAGCCTGCACTCCTACCGCCGCCGAGGCGCGACCAAGTTTGTCCTTGAACTCAGCAGCTGGCGTTTGGCTCACCAAAACCCCCACCTTGTCCACATTGGGAGCGAAGGCTTTCATCACGTAGAACTGCTGCAGCAAGGTTGCCTGCTGCCCGAAGGCCATCGCTACAGGAAACAGGGACGCCACCAGCGACACAACCCCAGTTGAGAGCACTCTCCTCATCTGTCAGCCTCCCTTCACTGTGGGGGACGAAGTGACGGATCGCAATTGTGCCTCGATATCCCCGCATGGCAGGCCTTTGAGTCAAACCTATGATCGACCGACCCAGCTCAAACTTGAGCCGAAAATCATGCTCGCACGCCGTTTCTCGGGGATTCCGGAGGTGACAATCAGTTCCACGCCGTCTTTCCAGGAAATCGCGGCCATGTGGGCTCCCCAGGGTTTGGGCCGTCAAGCCCAAAGTCGGCACCCACCGTCGCAAGGTCGCGATCGGGTAGCCCTCGCGAGTCGCCCTTTGGGGCCCACACGCGGATGCGACGGATCGACAACCGAAGGCCGTGCAACCCGGGCCTGAAAGCGGCGCCAGCTTCCGCTCCCGCCCGTCTCACGCGCATTCCGGAATCCGGGCGGTAGAATGGCCCGCCATCCCTGGAGTGAGTCGGCAGCCTTCCCGCGGCTTTGGGAGGGTGCCTCGCAGCAGATTGCTCGGGATGCCCCCTGACGAATCTCGGTAGGAGTTGCTTTTCGTTCTACCCCCGCCGCTCCACCGGTGGAGTCAGCAAATCCGGGGCAGTTGTTCCCCTGAGAGCAAGTCGAGGATGCGGCGGCCCCCAACGCTCGTTCGGAGGTAAACCCTGCCCTTGGGTTCAGGCAAGACGCGGCCAATCACCGCGGCGTCCCTGCCAAGCGGCTGGCTCCGCATCACCGAGAGCGCCCGCTCCGCCTCCGCTTCCGGCACCACAGCGATGAGCCTCCCCTCGCAGGCCAGGTACAGGGGATCGAACCCCAGGAGCTCGCAGGCTCCCAAGATTTCCGACCGCACCGGAACCTGACCCTCGTCAACTTCGATGGCCACCTGAGATTGCCGGGCGATCTCATTCAGGGCTGTGGCCAGACCGCCGCGCGTCGGGTCCCTCATGGCATGGACCTCACAGCTTTCCCACAAGGCCCGCGCCAGATCCAGTACCGGAGCGACGTCGGAACGGAACTCCCCGCCCAATTCAATGCCCGAACGCGACACAAGAATGGCCATTTCGTGCTCCCCCACAGGGCCACTGACGAGCACCAAGTCCCCGGCCCGCGCGTTCGCCCCCGAAAGCGGCCACGGCGAAAGCACCACCCCCAGGCCCGAGGTGGCGACGAACAACCGGTCCCCTTTCCCGCGGGGGACGACCTTGGTGTCCCCCGCCACAATGCGGGCACCCACGCCCGCGCAAGTGGCCGCCATCGACTGCACCACCTGTTCCAGCTCATTCAGCGGGAGCCCCTCCTCCAGTACGAAGGCCACAGCGATGTAGACGGGCATTGCCCCCTGGACCGCGAGGTCGTTCACCGTCCCGCTGACGGCGAGGCGCCCTATGTCTCCTCCGGGAAAGAATATCGGATCCACCACGTACGCGTCGGTCGTGACGGCAATCCGCTCCCCCGGCGACCTGGCGATGAAGCTGTCGTCCAAGGGAACGTCATCCCCGAAGTGACGACGAAAGATATCGCGGATCAGCCGGTGCGTCAGTCGCCCCCCGCTTCCGTGAGCGAGACGAATGCAGTCCGTCACCTCTCGCGCCTTCCCTCCTTTTCCACCTTACGTCGATGTCCCCCATCCCCCAAGGCCCAAGGACGAGCCCCCAGTCCTTCCGAGCCCGGCGCAAGCTAACAAGCCGGCTAACGGTTCCGGGCGCAGTGGATCACGGTGGGGCTCACCAGTCGCTCGTAGTCTGCGTACCCCATACGGATCGCCTCGGTGTGAGAGCAGGCATTGAAGACGATCTCGCGATCGCGCGCCAGACTCGTGTCCACGTAAACCGGCAGGTTGTACAGGTTGCCGAAGGGAGGCATGGCCCCGAGTTCGCAATCGGGAAATAGCTCTCGGAATTCCTCCTCCTTTGCCAATTCGGCTTTCCGAGCCCCCGTGCAGTCTTTCAGCAAGTGCAGGTCAACGGCGAGGTTGGCCGGCAGAACGACCATGACCATCTTGTCATCCAGCTTCACCAGTACCGTCTTGGCGAGCTCCTGCCCCGGGACGTGCATGGACGCGGCGATCTCCTGCGCGGTGTACGCCCGCGAATGCTTGATGGTGACGTACTTCACCCCCTTCTCGTCGAGGTACTGCTTGAGCCTTGTCGACGGCATACCTCCTCCTTTCCGGGTCTTCCCATGTTCCCCGTCTCGCCACTCGGGCTCTGCCGATGAGATTCCTGCCCGTGGAAGAGGTGTAGCTCGTCGCTTCGGAAAATCTGGGATGAGCAAGCTCCGTCGTTGGGGAAGACCGCCTGTAGGCCCGAGCCCAGCGCTGGGGAACACAACCCCGACGACTTGGTTTTTTTCTCCACACCCTCGGCCTTCCGGCGAAAACAGGATAGAAAACCCCCTCACAAAAGTCAAGGCTGATTTCCACTGCTGCCGAACGGAGCCCCCCTCCGACCATGCAAACCGGGACGATGGAGAGCGCGACCGGATCACAAATTGAGCAGCCCCTTCCGCTGGTCCCGGCGCGAAAGCCCGGAGACCGCGGGAGCGCAAGACCCGTCCTTGGCCCTCGCTCCTCAACGCGGGACCAGCCGGAATCACCGGGGTCGCCGGGAGAAATCTCGGCGACCCCGCGTGTCGCGGCGATGGATGCGAGAGGGCGGGCTACTCTTCCACCACCGGCAGCCGGGAGAGGGTCTCCCTCACCTTCTCCTCAGGGTACTCGTAATCCTCCAGTTGCCCGCGGAGGTACTTCTCGTAAGCCCCGAGGTCGAAATGACCGTGACCGCTCGCATTGAACACGATCACCTTGGCCTCTCCGCTTTCCCGGCAACGAAGGGCTTCGTCCATGGCAGCCCGGATGGCATGGGCCGTCTCCGGTGCGGGGATGAATCCCTCCGCACGAGCGAAGCTCACGGCTGCCTCAAATACTGGATTCTGGTGGTAGGCCACGGCTTCGATCAGCCCCAGCGCGTAGAGGTGGCAAACGATGGGGGCCATCCCGTGGTAGCGGAGACCCCCCGCATGGATCGGCGCCGGCATGAAATCGTGCCCTAGCGTGAACATCTTGAGGAGGGGCGTCATGCAGGCCGTGTCACCGAAGTCGTAGCGGTAGAGGCCCTTCGTCATCGAGGGGCAGGCGGTGGGTTCCACGGCGATGATGCGAGTCTTCTTGCCCTCCACGATCTTGTCGCGGACGAAGGGCAGCGCCAGTCCCGCGAAGTTGGATCCTCCGCCCACACATCCGATCACCACATCCGGGTATTCACCGACCCTCTCAAACTGCTTCAAGGTCTCAAGCCCGATCACCGTCTGATGCAGGAGGACGTGATTGAGCACACTGCCGAGGGAGTACTTGGTGTCGTCGTGGGTGGCGGCATCTTCCACCGCTTCGCTGATGGCAATGCCGAGCGAGCCCGGCGAATCGGGATCCTTGGCCAGGATGGAGCGTCCGGCCTGCGTGTCCTCACTGGGGCTGGCGACACATTTGGCCCCCCACGTCTCCATGAGGACGCGGCGGTACGGCTTCTGCTCATAGCTCACCCGGACCATGTAGACCTTGCATTCGACACCGAAGAGGTTGCAGGCGAAGGCGAGGGCGCTTCCCCATTGGCCCGCGCCGGTCTCCGTGGTGATGCGGCGAACTCCCTCCGCCTTGTTGTAGAAGACCTGGGCCACTGCGGTGTTCGGCTTGTGGCTTCCGGGAGGGCTCACCCCTTCCCACTTGTAGTAGATCTTCGCCGGCGTACGCAGCTGCTTCTCCCAGCGAATCGCGCGCACCAGGGGGGTGGGCCGCCAGATCTTGTACACTTCGCGCACCTCGGACGGGATCTCAATCCACCTCTCTTGGCTCACTTCCTGAAGGATCAAACCCATCGGGAAGATGGGCGCAAGGTCATCGGGCCCAATGGGCTTCTTCGTCGCCGGATGCAATACCGGCGGCAAAGGCTTTGGCAGATCCGCCTGGATGTTGTACCAGGCCTTCGGAATCTCCTCCTCGCTCAGCATGATCTTGATGTCCGGCATCTGCACCCTCCTTATGGATCGTTAGGTTGAACCGATCGTACCATACAGCCCTTCCTCGCCCCAGAACGGGTCGCGCGAGTTCGCCCACTCATTCATCGAAGAAAAACGTCGGCTCCCGGTAGAAACGGATGCATTTGTCCTGGATCTTCTGCTGGATCGTCTCCCGTAGCCAGAGATTCTTTTCCTCCACGGAAAGCTTGGCCCGGAGGATGTCGAGATGGAGGTTGAAGCGCAGTGCCCGCTTCGGCAGTAGGACCCGGGTGATCCCGCTCGGAAGAAGCACGCCGGCCTCCGTCAACGAAACCAGGTCGCCCTTGCCGAAGCGCGGGAAACTTACCAGGGCCGAAAAGTTGCGGTAGTTCCGTTTCAGGTGCTCCAGATCCGTGTAGCTCACCCGGTCCATGTACTCGAAGCGGTGGTAGAAGCGAACGAAGGCGCGCAGCTGTTCGACCTTGGAAAACAGATCGGCGGCTCCCACCAGGGCCACCTCCGTCTCGTCGGCGAACCGCAAGCGGCAAAGGAATCCCGGATGATCGGCGACCGTTTCGGTGTCGGCAAGGGAGACGCCGGGCACAGTGAGGGCGTGGGCGAGGAGCTCGTCTCGGCTGAGGTATTCCACCGCGTGGTGCCAACGATCCAGCACCAGACCCCGGTCCTCCAGATCGATCTCTTGAACCAGGACATGCTGAAAATCTAGCTTCCGCAGCGCCGTGATCCGATTGGCACCATCGAGGAGGATCCGCTTGGAGGAGTCCGATCGCTTGGCCACAACCGGAGGGTTGCGGAGAACCCCATCGGCTCCGAATTTCTCCACAAGCCGCGCTACGCGCTCGATGTCCGGCTCTTCGTGGAACAGGACCTCGTCGATCTCCACGATTTGCAGCTGCGGGAGCTCTCCAATCTTGAGCTCGTCGTGGTTTTCCTCGATCATCCCGCAAGTCCTCCTGCCCGTTATGCGCCCGCGCCATCCCTCCCCAGTAACAAAAAAGCCCACTGCAACTCTCTTGCAGTGGGCTGGACCTTCCGAGCGGTGTGGGATCTACGTTGATGCGTGCCGGACCCTGTCCCTCCCACTGCGCTCAAACGAGCGCCACCACCAGGGCCAGAACCAAACCACGGACAAGGCCAGCGGCTTCACTCTCTTCCTCCTCAATGAACCGCGGCTAATATACCGCCTCCCGCTTTCTCTGTCAAGGCCTTTTTGGCGCCGAGACCAAACCAACGCCCGCCGATCCTTCGCTCACCCGGGGGAACATTCACCAGCCGATCGCTTCGCCCCACGCAACGAAACTGAACGCCCCCTTCTCCCGTCCCCGCAGCCGAAGTAGCGATCCTCGACGTACCGTCCGCATCGGCGAAACACAGCCATTTGACGCAATGAAGGCACCCGGGAGATTAGCGGAGCGGTTCCTTGGAAATGGGCGTTAGCCGTCGTTCCTCTTTCCTACCGCACTGGCCGCAGGCTCTTTGCGAATCAAGCCGTAGCGCTTCATCTTCTTCCAGAGCTGGGTGCGTTCGATCCCTAGCTCCTTGGCCGTCTGCTGGATCCTCCAATTGTTCGCAATCAAGCGCTCTTCGATGAAGCGCTTTTCGAATTCCTCGCGCGCCTGTCTGAGGGATTGGGTCTTGGGTTCGGGGGAGCTATCGGAGCCGCGAAGGGCCTCCGCCACGTGCTGCAAGTCGAACCGCGTCTCCTCCGGGTGAAGCACCACGAGTTTCTCTACCACGTTGCGCAGCTCGCGCACGTTTCCCGGCCAGGAATAGGACACCAGGAAACTCATCGCGGAAGGCGCAAAGGTCTTGATCGGGACCTTGTTTGCTTCGCAAATGAGGCGCATGAAGTAATCGGCGAGCAGAGGGATGTCCTCCTTCCGTTCCCGCAGCGGAGGCAGATCGATGCGGATAACATTGAGCCGATAGTACAGGTCCTCTCGGAACTCCTTCCGATGGATCATCTCCTCGAGATCTTTGTTCGTCGCCGCGATGACCCGCACGTCCACGGGAACCGGGCGCTCGGATCCCACCGGGTAGACCTCCTGCTCCTCCAGGACGCGCAGGAGCTTCGACTGCATGCGCAGGCTCATGTCCCCGATCTCGTCCAAGAAAAGCGTGCCACCCGATGCCAACTTGAACTTGCCCGGCGCATCGGTGTAGGCATCGGTGAAGGCGCCACGCCGGTGACCGAAGAGCTCACTCTCGATGAGCGTTTCCGGCACAGCCGCACAGTTGACGGCGACAAATCGGCCTCCGGCGCGGTGGCTGTTCATGTGGATCGCCCGTGCGACCAGCTCCTTCCCCGTCCCGTTCTCGCCCACGATGAGCACCTTGGCATCGCTGCTGGCAGCCCGGTCGACGAGGCGGTAGACCCGTTCCATCGCTTCGCTTTGGCCGACCATCCGGTATTTCTCGCGCACCTCCTCCAGGAGATGCTGGCGCTGCGTTTCGAGCCGCCGCTTGCCCAACGCATTCCGCACCGTGATGAGCACACGATCCCTAGCGAGCGGCTTCTCCAGGAAATCGTAAGCCCCTTTCTTCGTGGCCTCCACCGCGAGCTGGATGGTCCCGTACGCCGACATGACGATCACCGCGACCGGGATACTCTCCTCGACAATGGTGTCGAGCACCTGCATCCCCCCGATCCGAGGAAGGTAGAGATCCAGCAGCATGGCATCGTAATGGTTGGCACGCAACTCATCGAGCGCCAATTTGCCGTCCGAAGCCTCCCCCACCTCGTATCCTGCCTCGCGGAGCCACTCACGAAGACCTTCCCTGACTTCCGGATCGTCGTCAACAATCAGTACCTTGCTCATCGGCCACACCCTCGTTAACTGGTCGAAGCCAGATTCGCCCCGATGGAAAGCCTCACCTGCGAAACCCCCGACCTGCCCGCTTCGACCTGAACCCACGCACCAATCCCCAACGCAGCTCGGTTCAACAGAGCCGCGAAGAATCCCTCCTTTTCCCCCACGAGTGTGGCGCCCATTTCGACATCCCTCTCATACCTACCATCGCGCACAATGCAGATATTGACCCTCGTGCGCGAGACCTCACCCGAGACCGTTTCTTCCTCCGGATGGGCCTCAACCAAGATTTCGCCTCCCTCGAGCATGGAAGGCAAGACCAGGCCGAGGGAAAGATCCAGGCAGGTTTGCAGTAGGTCCTTGTCCACGTCGGCCCACATCTCCCTGTCGCGAGGAAGCTGCAGCCTGAGCTGGATGTCCCCCGGCAACCATTCGAGCTGTGTCGTTTGCCACCGCCGGAGAAAGTTCCCAAGTTCCACCCCCTCCGGCCAGCTGAGACGGGGATCGATCAGCTTCCGGTAGCGGGACGCTAAACCATTCATCGTGCGGATTCTGCGGCGCAGCCGAGCGAGCAGCTCCTGCGCTCGAGCGTCGCCAGCAAGATGTTGCCGCAGTGCCCGCTCCAGCTGATCCATCCCCATTTCGACCGCCGACAGGTGATTCTTGATTTCATGTACAAGCAGTTCGCTGAGTGGTCCGTAATGCCTGCCCAGGAACGGGTCGATGGATTCGCTCGGATGAAATAACAGCACGACTCCGCCTTTACGGCGACACCTGGCCGGCGTCCGAAGTGCCCAAACAAAGATGGCCTCCTCGATCCCCCCTTCGCCGAGGTGCACAACCGCTTTCGCCGTCTCGGAGAGCGCACTGCCAGAAACGAATTGCTCAGCCAGACCTCGGAACTCCTCGAGTTGGCCACTGCGCAAGGCCTCCCCAAAGTGGAATCCTTCCACAAGCCGACTCTGGAGACGGAGAATGGCTCTGGCAGCGGAATTGAGGTAAGTAATCTTGCCGTGGCCGTCGATCCGGAAGATACCGAAGGGTGCGCTGTGTAAGGCGTCCAGGAGGTCGGCTCCGGGCTCATGATACCGACCCCGTAGCAGATACACTGCAATTCCGGCGAGGAGGCAAGCCGCCAGAAGGATCAACCCGGCGCTGGTCAAATTCGGCTCCTCACGTCGCTCTCCGCTCCGAGACCCAAGGCTCCCGCGATCGGTTCTGTCCCTTCCTGTCTACTCAGCGGAACCTCGCCATTTCCTCCGCGCACCTGGAGGCTCAGACGGATGGGTAGCGGAAAACAGCGACTCCCTCGCGCCGGAAAACGATCTTCCGCCCCGCACATCAAGATGCCGATCGATGTCCGCGAACCAGAGTCGCCGGTCCGGAGGAAAGAGCGGAGCGTCGGTTGACTCTGGCATACGAGGAGAGTCAACAAGGCGGGAACCTTCGACGCCCAGATCGAGCTGCCACCTCCCCCTTTCGGTCGCGCGCCTGGCAGGACTCGAACCTGCAACCTACGGATTAGAAGTCCGTTGCTCTATCCCGTTGAGCTACAGGCGCCGATCTAATTTAACAAACCCCCTCAGCTCAGTCAAGCCACAGCTTGGCTAGCGACGGTGCGGAGCGGATTCAGATCCTCCGGCCGCAGCAGGAGAACGCCTTGGTGACGGCCGAGGCGTTCACTTGCCTCTAAGGAACCCCTGCCGGCGCAAAACAAAAGGGCGAAGGCCAGGTGATCCGAGAGCACGCCAGGAGGAGACGGTCCGTCCCTGGCACCGGACCAGGCCGCGAGACCAAGCCTACCCATCCCGCTCTGCTTGCGATTTTCAAAGGCCGCTCGGCGGCTAACCCGGGCTCTTCTCCAGCGAATGCAACACGGACGGTCGTCCCTTCTGGAGCAACCTGGCCCACCTTACCGGTCCTTCCTCCGCCATCGGCATTCTCCCACCGAGAGATGAGCGAACCCGCGCCGTTACCCGACCGCTTGCTTTCCACGGTGGTCCGGTCTATATTGGCTCTGCGATGGGTGCGGGGCCTGCGCCCCGAGCGCAAGGGGCAGGTTTTCCATGGGGACTCAGTGGGGAAGCAAGTCGTGAAGAGCGATCTACGGGCTTAATCCGATCTCCGAAGGAGGACGATTTATGAGGAAGCTTGACAAGCTTCACGAGTACTGGCAGGCCTGCTGCTACCTGGCGGCGGGCATGATCTACCTGAGGGATAATCCCCTGCTCAAAGAGCCGCTGAAACCGAGCCATATCAAAGAGCGGCTTCTCGGCCATTGGGGAGCGAGCCCTAGCCTGAGCTTTGCCTACGTGCACGCCAACCGGGCAATCCTTGACTACGATCTCAACGCCATCTTCATCGCTGGACCCGGGCACGGAGCACCGGGCGTCATTGCGCCAGTCTATCTGGAAGGAACGCTCAGCGAGCTGTATCCGGAGTTCTCGCAGGATGCAGAGGGGATGGGTCGCCTGTTTCGCAGCTTCTCCTTCCCGGGCGGTCTCGGGAGCCATTGCACGCCCGAGCTCCCTGGATCGATTCAGGAGGGCGGCGAGTTGGGATACTCACTGGCTCACGGCTTCGGCGCCGTGCTCGACAACCCCGATCTGATCGCCTTTGTGGTGGTGGGCGACGGCGAGGCCGAGACCGGGCCACTCGCTACCGCGTGGCACGGCAATAAGTTCCTCCATCCCGCTCGGGATGGCGTGGTACTCCCCATCCTGTCGCTGAATGGCTACAAGATCAACAACCCGACGGTCCTGGCACGCATTCCCGAGGACGAACTCCTGGCGCTTTTCCGCGGCTACGGGTATGAGCCTTTCGTAGTGGCCGGCGAGGAAGCCATGGACATGCACGCCCGCATGGCGGAAGCCCTGGATCGAAGCCTGGAACGGATCCGGGAGATCAAGCGGGGCGTGCGGGGGAAGTATCCGATGATCATCCTGCGAGCACCGAAAGGATGGACGGCGCCGCGCCAGGTGGACGGTCACTACATCGAAAACTACTGGCGATCCCATCAAGTGCCGCTGGCCGATCTCCGCGAGAATCCCGAGCACCTGAAAGCGCTGGAAAGCTGGCTGCGCAGCTACAGACCCGAACGCCTGTTCGACGAGAACGGAAGGCTGCGGGAAGATCTACGGCGACTGGCCCCTCAGGGGAACCGCCGGATGAGTGCCAATCCGCACGCGAACGGGGGTACACTCCGCCGACCCCTCCGGCTCCCCAACCCGGAAGAAGGGGCGGTCAGGGTGGAAAGCCCCGGCAAGACCTTCGCGGAAAACACTCGTCCGCTCGGGGATTTCTTGGCGCGGATCATGGACGAGAATCCCAGCAACTTCCTCGTCTTCGGGCCGGACGAAACGCGGTCGAATCGCCTCGACGCGGTCTTCCGACATGGCAAGCGTTGGGGAGCGGCAATCCTTCCCGAAGACAGTGACGAGGGGTTTCTCAGCCGCGAAGGGCGCGTGTTCGAAATCCTCTCGGAACACACCGTTGAGGGCTGGTTGGAGGGCTACCTACTGACGGGTCGCCACGGCTTTCTCAACACCTACGAAGGCTTCGCCCCCATCCTCTCGTCGATGGTCAATCAGTTCGGGAAGTGGCTGGATATCGCATCGGACGTGCCGTGGCGGGCGCCCGTTTCCTCCCTCAATATCCTGCTCACCTCGGTGGTTTGGCGCCAGGATCACAACGGCTTCACCCATCAGGATCCGGGTTTCGTCACCGCCATTGTCGACAAATGGCCCAATGTGGTCCGCGTCTACTTCCCGCCGGATGCCAATACCCTCCTGTGGACCGTCTGGCACTGTCTGCAGACCACGGACCGGATCAACATCCTCGTCATTGACAAGCAAAGCCATCCGCAGTACCTCGGCGCGGACAAGGCTTTCTCCCACGTGGCCAAAGGCATCGGGATCTTCGACTTCGCCAGTTCCGCCCCGGAGGAGGAACCGGATTTGATCCTGGCCAGCTGTGGCGACATCCCCACCGAGGAGGCCGTGGCCGCATCGAGATTGCTGCGAGAGCTCTTCCCCGATCTCAAGCTCCGATTCGTCAACGTGGTGAACCTTTTCACCCTAACCCCGCAGGGGGAACATCCCGACGGCCTTCCCGATCGCGAATTCGATCTCTACTTCAGCACCGGAAAACCCATCATCTTCAACTTTCACGGCTACCCGTGGCTGATCCACCGGCTCACGTATCGGCGCGCCAATCATGGCAATCTCCATGTGCGCGGCTACCGCGAGAACCGCAAGATCGGCATCGACGCCACCTACTTGGCTCCGTTCCTCAAGGGGCGCGGCGGCATCACCACCCCGATGCAGCTGGCGATCCTCAATCAGATCGACCGTTTTAGCCTGGCCATGGATGCCATCGACCGCGTCCCCAGCCTGCGGGAACGTGGGGCCTACTACAAAGACCTGCTCAAAGAACGGCAGATCGAGGCACTTCGCTACGCCTACGAGCACGGCGTCGATCAGCCCGACCTGTTCAAGGAATGACCGCTCCTTGCATGGCTATTGGCCCGCTGTGCGGCTGGCCAACGAGAGGCGGCGCACCCTCGCCGCCTCCTTCGTTTTCCGGGATCTCCGCCTCCGGCTGCTCGGCGCCCCCTTCGGCGCGCACTCTTCCTGCGCGAAGGAGAACCGCGGCCAAACCCTCCTGGGATGAGGCTCCGCGACGATGTTCCAATCCGCGACCGACCGTGCAATGAACTCTGAAATCCACTCACGATGAAAGCGGCGCCACAACCTCCCTTCCGGATTCGGCCGCCGACCCGCTCGGTCACAGATCCTGGATGTGTTCGCTGAGCATCTTCACTTGAGGTAGACCATCTTGCGAGTCTCGACAAACGACGGGGCTTTCTCCCCCGCCGCGCTCTGCAGGACGAGGCGGCAGAAGTACACCCCGGCCGGATGTGCGCTTGCGTCCCATCGCAGCGAGTGACGACCTGCCTCCATCTCTCCCGAGGCCAGGGTAGCTACCGTCCTCCCGAGCATGTCTAGTACCGTCAGGGAAACCCGCCCTCGTCTCGGGAGATCGATCACGATTGTGGTCGTGGGATTGAAGGGGTTGGGAAAATTGGGCTCCAGGCGAGGAGAGCTTGGCTGCCCAATCGCGGAATTTCCGACGCTCGTTCGGATTTCGGACAGGCGTCTTTTCCATAGCCCTTGCCATGCCGTGCCCAGGTAGATCCACTCCCCTTCCATGGCGACGCATCTCAGAGCACAGTCTTCTGGGAGTCCGTCTCGATTCACCCTGCGCCAGGACAAACCGCCGTCCTCGCTGGCAAATAAGTCCCATTCTGTGACGGCGATGAGTACGCCGTTTCCGTAGACAAGCTGCGTGACGAGGGTGTCGCGCAATGCCACATTCTTCCAGCCAGGTTGCGACGGCGACCCCACGAACACGCCGTAGGCTGTGGCCGCGAAGAGTTGCGAATCCACTGCCACGAGCGACGTCACGCCCGTATCGGCAAGCCCGTAATGGGTCCAGCGGTTCCCGTAGTCATCGGACCTGTAGACTCCGAAGGGAGCTCCCCTCGGCGCGACGAAAATCACTGTACCCACCGCTGCCAAGGCGTCGACTGGCGGGTCAGCGGCAGGGAATCCGTTGCTGACCGATTGCCATGTGAGACCCTCGTTGCTCGTGCGAAATAGGCCACCCGGATAGGGGGAACCAGCGAAGAGCCAATCCCCGACATGCTCTATGCAGGACACATACCTGTCCATGAGGCCCAGGCGCGACCACGTGGAGCCGCCGTCCGTGGACTTCCAGATGCCCCCACCATGTTGCCATGCGGGGCCCGTGCCGGCAAAAAGGTCAGACCCTCTGCGATGGAAGCATTCCAGGCGAGAGTGAGACAAGCCAGTGTACTCCGTGAAGGTCTCACCTGCGTCGCGGGAGACGAGGATCCCCTCTTCCTCCGTCCCACAGAATACACTCGATCCTACCACCAGGATGGCCTCAACCGAACTGTGTGGCAAGAGTCCCGTTTGCCGCCATGTCAATCCAGCATCCCGGCTGGCGAACAAGCCGAGACCAGCCGTGCCAGCCACCAGGCCTCCATCGTAGCAGACCAGATCCCGAATGGGCACATCAGATAGCCCCCGGTGTTCCCACGTCTTGCCGCTGTCTGCGGAGAAGAAGACTCCGTAGTATGGCGTGGCATAGTAGATTCCCGCCCCATTGGTCGCAAGAATGCCCCCGCCTGCCTCCCAGGGCAATGTGGAAAGCTTCGCCCACGCGCGATATTCGGGGTCGTACGTGTAGATCACGTTCCCCTCATAGGCGACATACGCTTTTCCCCCCAGCGCGACCATCGAAGTCACGTAGACGTTGACGTCAGGATTCCCAATCCACTCCCACGCCTTCCCCGTGTCGGAGCTGGCATAAACGCTGCCGCCCCACGTCCCAGCGAGGAGGCTACGGCCGACCCAGGCGAAGCATTGGACGGGATGAATCGGTCCGCTCTTCTCCCAGTGCAGCCCGCCGTCCCGACTCCGGTAAATCAAACCGCCTGAGGTGCCACACAGGATCACGTCGCCGACTTGTCCGAATGCATTGATGAAATCCCCCGGCAAGACGAGTGTGCCAATTTGGAACCATGTCTCGGAGGGCAGGTCAAGCTTGTAGAGATAGCCAGTCGACTGGTACGAAATTGATGCGAAAACCCCAGATGGTAGGGCGGCGACTCTACACTGCTCAACCCCAGATTCGAGGCCATTCGAGACCCCTTGCCAGGTGAAGCCGCCATCGACGGAACGCATTATGCCCTCCACTCCGGACATTACCGCAGCAAAGAGTCCCTGAGGGCCCGCGGAGAGGGAGAACACCTGATCCGTGTATGGTCCATTCAGCCTCACCCACTGGGCACGGGTCAGTCCCACTGCCCCGAAAGTTGCGACCAAAGCCCCGCCTGTGACCAGCCAGAGCGCTTTCCTGGTTTTCATGGTTTCCTCCGACTCGGTTTGATCCACCTCCACCGCGGGAAGGATGACGGCTCGCCGCAGCGGTCCAATGGCGCCACTGGCTGGCAGAGAACGGAGCCAGGGAGATCGTGGCGTCGCACAAATTGGCGGCAAGCATCGCGCCAATACGAATCCCAGCGAGCTGGCACGGGCTTCGTCCCACGAAGGTCATCTCGAGTGGTGCGCAGTGCCCGCGTCGATCAAGTCGGCAGGCCTTTCCGTGCGGCCTGGTGCCCCGGAACGCACGACCCAGTCCCGTGGTCCTTGACCCAAAGCCGCGGAGGGGCGGTAAGAAAACTGGTGTCGGTCTCGCTGAGGTAACCCTACGGAAGGACGTCATCGCCATCCGCGCAGTGCCGACCTGATACACGCCTCTCGCCCGCCGAACTGCTCGGGCGCGCTGAGACGAAACCGCATGCGCGCTTTCACGTCTCCCGGACGCCGGTGCGGACGGGTCGCTGCGGAGAAGACTGCGGCACAGAGGAGGTAGATAGCTCAGACAAAGCCGGAACGTCCCTCCGCATGAGTCCATGTCGGCCCGTCCCGAGCGGACCGGCCGGAAAGGGTGAACCGTGCACGCCAAGGGAACTGGCGGCTACAAACCGTCGTCCTCTCTTGCCTCGCTAGCAAAGCTGCTTGCTTTCTCCGTCCGAGTGCCGCATCTTTCCGGTTGCTCGTGGCAGGTCATGAGAAGGCCATTCCGGCCTAAGCTGCTCCTGCGCCGACGGATCGCGCAGGTCTTACGCATCCACGAAAACAGCCTGGAGAAAGCACGGAACCGCACGCTCGAGAGGGACCTCCAGTGTCTCTATTCCATTTCCCTTGTCGCGTCGGCTTACTCCTCCTTGCTCTGGCTTGCCAGACAGACCTTGCTGCCGCACGCTCCCGGCCAATCGAATGCTGGCTCCGAATTCCCGAGCCGCACAGCCATTACCTTGAGGTGGAAATGCACGTGGATCAGCTGAGCGGCAAGGGCGCAGATTTCAAGATGCCGGTTTGGATACCCGGATCGTACATGATCCGCGAGTTCGAGCGACATGTCGAGCGCTTCCAGGCCTGGGACGCGGAGGGCCATAAGCTACCGTGGCGCAAGGTCAGCAAGAACACGTGGCGCGTCGACAGATCGGGGAGCCAATCTCTGCGGGTGCGCTATTGGGTTTATGCCTTCGACCGGAGCATCAGAGGAAGCTACGTGGATGGCGAGTTTGCCTTCATCAATCCCAGCAGCGTAGTGATGTTCGTAGCCGGCCAGCTGCACCGGCCGTACCGCCTTCATCTTGAGCTACCTGCAGGGTGGACACGCGTGTCGACGGGACTGGCCTCCGAGCAGGATGATCCCCTCTCCTTCCTCGCCGCGGATTACGACGAGCTCGTCGACTGTCCGCTTCTGGCCGGCAACCACGCCGTGACTTGCTTCTCGGTTGACTCCGTCGATCACGAGATTGCGGTCGCCGGACGCGGCCCTTTTGACCTGGATACGCTCTCCTGCCGTCTCCGGCCGCTGATCCGCGAGGCCAAGTCGCTCTTCGGCGAGTTCCCGTATCGGCGCTTCGCATTCCTCGTGTGGCTCTCGGAAACCGGTGGCGGGGGATTGGAGCACCGGAACTCGTGCGCGCTGATGGTCGAGCGCTTCTCGCTGGATCCGAAGCAGGGAGTCGGCAGCTTCGTCTCTCTGGCCACGCACGAACTGTTTCACGCCTGGAACGGCAAGGCCATCCGGCCCGCCCCTCTCGGACCGTTCGACTACGACCGAGAGAACTACACGACCATGCTCTGGTTCACGGAGGGATTTACCACTTACTACTCTGGCCAACTCCAGCTGCGAGCGGGCGTGACCACGCCGGAGTCCTACCTGCGCTCCCTCGCCAATCAGATTTCGGCGTACGAAGCGAGTCCCGGTCGGGCGGTCCAGACCCTCGAACAAGCGAGCTTCGACGCCTGGATCAAATACTACCGGCAGGACGAGAACTTCATCAATTCCGGTCGCTCCTATTACAGCGATGGGGCGTTGTTTGCAACCGTCCTCGATCTGGAGATCCTCCACCGGACGGATGGCCGATTCGGTCTGGACGAGGTGATGCGGGCGCTTTACCGCGACTATGCCAAGAAGGACCGCTGGGTCACCCTTGATGATTTCGTGCGAACCTGCAATCGAGTTGCACGATGCGACTTGAGCTCCCTGTTCCGGCATGTCCAATCGACGGAACCCATGGACCTGGGCCAGGCCCTCGAGCATGCGGGACTCGTCATCTCGGTATCGGAAAAGGAATCCAAACGCGCCGGCTACCTCGGCGCCTCGATCCGTGGAGAAGGAGACCGCGCGTTTGTGGGCAGCGTCCGAAGGGATTCTCCGGCTTACCGGGCGGGACTCTATGCGGGAGATGAGCTATTGGCCGTCAACGGCTACCGAGTGACCGCGAGCGACGCACAGAGGATCCTTTCTCGGTACGGTCCGGAGGACACGCTTCATCTTCTCGTGGCAACGAGCGCGCTCATCCGCGAGGTGCAAGTCGTGCTCGGAGAAGAGCCCCAGCGCTCTCTGGAGATCCGTCGCGTGGAGAACCCGACGGATCTCCAGAAGGCGATCTACGAGAAATGGCTCCATTCGCCGTGGCCTGAGGAAACGAAGAGTCCCTGAGGAGAACCCGGCTCGAGCACCGGCACCGGCCCTCCAGCCGACCGGGAACGCCGTCGCGCTCTCGCCGCACCCAGTGGGCCTGCCGTAAGTCCGCGCCTTCCAGAGCAAGAGCCCGCTATCCCCCGCTGGGATACCCAGGGATGACGCCGTCAACCCCCTTTCCGCATCGCCCGCTCGCTGAGCACAATGAACAGGACGCCCGAAACCGCCATGAAGGCCCCCCACCAAAGGTCCGGATGGAGTTCAGCCAGGACCGTCTTCACCCGACCCGGAGAAGACAGGTTGTACAAGCCAGCCACGAGGATTACAGCACCCATGCTCAGCAAGACCCACCCGACAAAATACCAAATCGACTTCATCCTGCCAGCTGGATTGGTCATGTCCGGCCTCCCTCGCTCACCAGAAGTAGACATTCAGGATAATCAGGACGATCAGAGAGATCACCGCGTAGAACTCCGGCTTCTTGTAGATGGGGATGCCCTTCTCCTCGGGCATTGGGGTCAGTCCTTTCACCAGCCCGACGAGCTCTTGCTCCGGCTTCTTCTTGGTGAAGAGGCTCACCACGATCGTCACGACGAAGCAGATCAGCCACGCCCACCAGGCCCGCCAGAAATTGGCCGCCATGTCGCTTGCCGGACTCGACAAGGTGATGGACTCCGGGGCGATCCACTGGAATTTCACGGCGATGAAGAGCGAGAAGGAAGAGACCATCCCCGCCAGGAGTCCCCAGAAAGCCCCATCGGGGGTGATCCACTTCACGAACATTCCGAGCAGCATCGTCGCGAACAGGGGCGCGTTCACCCAGGAGAAGATCGCCTGCATGTAGTCCATGATGGTGGGCATGCTCTTGGCCCAGTAGGCGGTTAGGATGCTGATCAGGATGCCGCCCACCGTGGCGACGCGGCCGACCCACAGCAAGTGTTCCGGCGACGCCTTCCGGTTGATCACCGAATGGTAAATGTCGTAGGTCCAGACGGTGTTGAAGGCGCTAATATTGCCCGCCTGCCCGGCCATGAATCCCGCCAGAAGGGCCGTCACCCCGAGTCCGACGAGGCCTGGCGGGTAGTAGCGGGCGATGAGCATGGGGAGCGCGGAGTCGTAGTTGACCTTCCCCTCGTCGGCGAGAAGATGGAATCCGCTCGAGGGATCCCGAGAGAGGGCGAGGGCGACGAGGCCCGATACTATCACCAGGAACGGCACAGCCATTTTGAAGAACGAAGCGATGATGGGTGCCATCCGCGCCGAACGCAGGTCCTTCGCCGAAAACGCCCGCTGGACCACCAAGAAGTCCGTGGTCCAGTAGCCGAAGGACAACACAAACCCGAGGCCCAGGACGATCCCAGCCCACGTGACCCACATCCCATTGTCCGCCGGATGCACGGAATTCGACCAGAGCTTGGCGTAGGCCTCCGGAACCCGGTTCAATACCTCCTGCAGGCTTCCAATCTCCACAATCCCCAGGACGGAAACCAGGAATAGTCCGAACCAGATCAGGAAGAATTGGATGATCTCCGTGAAAATGGCGGACATGAGGCCACTCAGCGTCACGTACACCGCCACCGTGGCCGCGGAGGCCCACATGCTCACGTCCCAGTTCCAGCCGAGGAACGTGTGGAGCACAAGGGCCATCGCGTAGAGGTTGATGCCCGACACCAGCAGGGTCATCACGGCGAAGGCGATGGCGTTCAAGACGCGCGTCTTCTCATCGAACCGAAGCTTGAGATAGCCCGGCACCGACTTGATGCGGCTGCTGTAGTAAAAAGGCATCATGTAGATCGCCAAGAAAAGCATGGCGGGAATGGCCCCGATCCAGTAGAAGTGGGCCACGTACATCCCGTACTTGAACGTGTTCCCAGCCATGCCCATCAATTCCAACGCGCCCAGATTGGCCGAGAGGAAAGCCAATCCCGCCACCCAAGCGGAGTTGCGTCGCCCGGCCAAGAAAAAGTCGTTCTCGTCCCGAGTGTACCGCTTGAGGTAAAAGCCGATGCCCAGCACGAATGCGAAGTACAGGGCGATGATCACCCAGTCGGGAAGAGTCAGTCCGATGAATTGCATGGCATTGTTCTCCCGTTCAATGGTCTCCCGTCCGCCAACGCTGTGGACCACACCCGTTTCCCACGAACGGCGCTGAATTATTTGCGCCGATTATAGCCAAACAACGATCCCCAGTCAAGGAGAAAATCCTCTCTTTCCTCGAAAGCACCTGCCTGAGCAGCCCCTTCGTTCCGGACGGCTGGAGAAATCGCTATTCCAACAGAATCCCGCGAGGCCAAATCGGCCTTGGATCGCAGCTTTGTCCCGCCCGTTCGCTTCACCCATCGACAGCGATTGCGCGAGTCCAGACGATTGGCTATCTTCGTGCGCCGAAGCGATCCAGCAATCGGGCGCGTCTGGAATTCCTCCAAGCCGCTCGTTGGCATGCCAGCGATGCTCAGAAGGCAATGCCCGAGATCGAAATTCTGAGCGGCAACAGAACTTCAACAAATTCCTACTCGGGCCGTTGGCAATGGAGCTTGGGAATGCGTCACGGAAAGTTCGCTGGTCGAAAAACGGTGTGCGGCGGTGGGGCATTGGGGCTCATGGCACTTCTTGCCTTCGTCCTCTCCTGCCAGCCCCGCGCGCAGTTCGCCAGCATCGAATTGGGCGAAGGGATTAGCTTCGCGAGCCCTCTCATTCGGATCCAGCTCGAAACTGGGGAGATCCTCTCCGCCCCCTGGCGGCCCGTAAGTGGCGACGACTGGGTCGCTGAGCTGGGTGGGCACCTCTCGGCGGACATGCGGTTGACGCAGGCGCGGGGCGACCACCGGGTTTGGGAGTTCCGCGTTCGGCTGCGGAATGGGAGCGATTCTTCCGTGGCCTTTCGCACGGTCTATCCGCTCGTCGTCAACGAGGCGAGCGGGGGATTCTTCGATTTCAGCACCGGGGAGCCACCCCGATGGCTCTTCCTCTCCCCTGAGAGGAGCTCGTGGTTCACGTTGGAGCCCGACTCCGCCGTCTCCGCTACGGCCGATGGCGCAGTGGCTTTTCAACCGATCAGTGGCGTGCTCTGCTACATGCGCTGGCAGGACGGCGAACGAGGTGCGTTTCACGTGCGCAGACAGAGCAAGACCAAGCGTAGGTATGACCTGGAAATGGGGCGAGCCGGAGGGCAGGCACAGCTGGTTCCGGGCGGTGAAATGGCGGCGACGATCGCCGTGGAGGTCATGACGGGCAAAACGGCCCGAGCCTTCTGGGAAGCTCGGGCCGGTCAACGCAGATCAGCCGCTTCGCACGAATGACCCCGATTTGGCTCCTACCCCATTATGCCTGCTTTGCCTTTTCCGGAAGCCGAAAGCGGAGCAGAGCCCCCATGTGGTCGAATGCCGAGAGCTCCGACCCGGCGAAGACGTGCTCAACCCTACCTCCGTAGTGGATGGTCGCCTCCACCGCCTCGTCCACGATGTCCGGGACGCGCGTGGTGGAATCGCCGCAAACCGGGCAGAGACTTTCCGACACCCCAAGAAAGCCGCAGCGGCGGCAAAGGACGCCCGCGGTCGAAAACCCTTCCTCCACCACCAACGTGTGCACTTGACCTCCCACTACGGCTGAGAGGGTGGGAGCAAGCCCCACGACTCCGAGGCCTCCACTTTGGGCCCGGTCCAGGAGTTCCCGAACCAGCTTCTTCTCCTCTTCCCTCTCCGTGGCTTCCTCGATGGCCCGGGTGCGCTCGAGCACGACGGCCACGGGAGTTTCGCCCGGCTCGGCGTGGAACTCTCTGATGACGCGGCTGGCCAGATACGGGTGGAGGTAGGGCCGAAAGTCGGCGATCACCTCGTGATGTCCGCCCAGCACAAGCCAATCGAAGCCCAGGCGCCGGAACAGCCGGAAGAGGATTTCAGCCACGCGGCGGAAATGGCGGCGGACGTGATCTTCCACGTGGCGTTCGATGCGACGCTCCTCGAGTCCGTACCAGCCCGCGATACGGACCCTGCCCGGCACCTCATCGAAGACTTCCGCATGATGGAGGATCTCCCCCATGTAAACCTCGTAGAGTTCGGCCCGCTCTCGGTCGATCAGCAAGGTGCAGATCCTGTGGTATTCATCGAGTATCGCCGTGAGGGGCCGGACGTACGGCGTATGATCCACGATCAGCGCGTCCTTGACTGGCTGGGGGAGCCGAAAGACCTGTTCGAACCCGTCCGCCGGGCACGAAAAGGCCGCGACGCCGCGGAAGGCATGTGGCGCATCGACGACGGCCAGCACGATCTCCTCCAGCCGTTCCAGGCCGGAGAGCGCCAGCCTTTTCCAGTCCTCTCCGTGGTCGTGGCGCGCCTCGAGCTCGAGCTTGCGTTCGCGGAACAGGCTCTTGGCCGCGATGCGCTGCTCGTCGAGACTGCGCCGCCCGAGATGCGTATTGAGGTAGAAGCTGAGCACTGGCGACTCGGAAGGTCCCATCGCGAGGATGCGCTCCACCTCCTCGTGCCGGATCACCGTGGCATCACCTCCTTTCTCGGAAACCGATGCCAGGCTTGTTCAGCGGACACTCTCCGCTTCTGTATAGCCGGGAAGCTGGCTTGGTCGCCCCAGCCGGGGGAAACGTGGCCCTGCAGGAGCTGGCGTCTGCAAGGCCACGGAAAGGCCCTCACGAAGCCGCCACTCGCACCGGTTCCTTGAGGCGGAAGACCAGCCGTCCATCCACGGCGTCGACCAGGATGACGTCGCCCCGCTTGAATTCCCCAGCCAGGATGCGTTTGGCCAGCTCGTTGACCACTTCCCGCTGAAGCAGACGGCGCAGCGGCCGCGCCCCGAAGGCTGGATCGTAGCCAGCGTCCGCAAGGTACCTGCGAGCAGCTTCCGTGATTTCGGCGTCCAGCCCTTGCTGTCGCAGGTTGTCCCGAACGCGCGAGAATTGGAGGTCCACAATCCGCTCGATGTCGCTCCGAGTGAGCGCCCGGAACACGATGATCTCATCGATCCGGTTGAGGAACTCGGGGCGCAGCGTTCGCCTCAGCATCTCCATGGCCTCTCGCTGGATCTCCGCGTAGATCTGATCACGATTGTCCTCGCGCATCAGGGCCGACTTGTCCATGATCATCGGCGCCCCGAGGTTGGAGGTCATGATGATGATCGTGTTGCGGAAATCCACCGTGTGCCCCTTGTTGTCGGTCAGGCGACCATCGTCCAGCACCTGCAGCAGGATGTTGAACACCTGAGGATGGGCCTTTTCGATCTCATCCAGCAACACCACGGAGTAGGGGTGGCGGCGCACCGCTTCCGTCAGCTGGCCTCCTTCCTCGTAGCCTACGTATCCCGGAGGAGCTCCGATGAGCCGCGACACCGAGTGCTGCTCCATGTACTCGGACATGTCGATGCGAACCATGGCATTCTCGTCGTCGAAGAGGAACTCCGCCAGCGCCTTGGCCAGCTCCGTCTTGCCCACTCCCGTGGGCCCGAGGAAGATGAAGGATCCGATGGGCCGATTCTTGTCGCTTAGGCCAGCGCGGGCGCGCCGGATCGCATCGGAGACGGCCCGAATGGCCTCCTCTTGGCCCACCACCCTCTGCGAGAGCCGCTCCTCCATGTGCAGAAGCTTCTCTCGCTCGCTCTCGAGCATGCGGGAGACGGGAATGCCTGTCCACCGCGACACGACTTCGGCGATGTCTTCCTCGTCGACCTCTTCCTTCAGCAGAGCGCCGTCTTTCTGCAGCTCAGCGAGACGGCGGTTCTGCTCCTCCAGCTCTCGTTCCAGTTGGGGGAGCCTGCCGTAGCGGATCTCCGCCACGCGGTCGAGGTCGCCGGCGCGCTCGGCCTGTTCCATCTCCGTCTTGGCACGATCGATCTGGGCCTTGATGTCGCGGATCTTCTGAATCGCCTCCTTCTCCGCCATCCATCTGGCGCGGAGCTGATCGCGCTTTTCCCGCAATTCCGCTAGTTCCGCCTGGACGGCGTTCAGGCGCTCGCGGGAGGCTTGGTCATTCTCCTTGCGCAGAGCGACCGATTCAATCTCCAGCTGCTTGATCCGACGCTCGACCTCATCCAGCTCCTCCGGCATGGAGTCGATCTGGGTTCGAAGTCGAGCTGCGGCCTCATCCACAAGGTCAATCGCCTTGTCGGGCAGGAACCGGTCGCTGATGTACCGGTGCGACAGGATCGCCGCCGCCACGAGAGCAGCGTCCTTGATCCGCACTCCGTGGTGCACCTCGTACTTCTCCTTCAGCCCACGCAGGATCGAGATAGTGTCCTCCACGCTAGGCTCCTCGATCAACACGGGCTGGAAACGGCGCTCCAGGGCCTTGTCCTTTTCGATGTACTTGCGATATTCGTCGACGGTCGTCGCACCGATGCAGCGCAATTCGCCCCGGGCCAAGGCGGGTTTCAGCATGTTGCTGGCATCTACCGCGCCCTCGGCCGCACCGGCCCCGACAAGGGTGTGAAGCTCGTCGATGAACAGGATGATCTGCCCGTCGCTACCGGTCACCTCGCGGAGGACGGCCTTCAGTCTTTCCTCAAACTCTCCGCGGAATTTGGCCCCCGCCACCAGAGCGCCCAGATCCAGGGCCACAATCCGCTTGTCCTTGAGGTTCTCCGGCACGTCGCCGGCCACGATCCGCTGAGCCAATCCTTCCACAATCGCCGTTTTCCCGACGCCGGGGTCCCCGATGAGGACGGGGTTGTTCTTCGTCCTGCGGCTCAGCACCTGCATCACGCGACGGATCTCTTCATCCCGGCCGATGACCGGATCCAACTTGCCGCGCCGCGCCAGTTCGGTGAGATCGCGCCCGTACCGCTCCAGCGCCTGGTAGGTATCCTCGGGATTTTGGCTTGTCACCCGCTGCGTGCCGCGGATCTGCTGCAACGTCTTGTAGATCGCATCCCGGCTGAGCCCGTGCTTCCGTAGCAACTCCCCTGCGGCGCTGCGGGGCTCTTCCACCAGCGCCAGGAGCATATGCTCCGTGCTGATGTACTCATCCCGCAGGGCGCGCGCTTCCTCAAAAGCGCGGCCCAAGATGCGGTTCACCGTGTCCGAAAGGTAAACTTGTCCCGTAAATCCCGAGACGCGCGGCAGCCGATCCAGCGCCTCCTGCACGCGACTGAGGAGCAGATCGGCGCTGATCCCGAGCTTCTTGACAATGGCCATGGGCACGCCCTCGGGATCGTCGAGGAGCGCCCGGAGGAGATGCCAGTCCTCCAGATACTGCTGGCCTCCACTCTGAGCCAGCTGTTGGGCCCTCGCTACCGACTCTTGGGCTTTCAGCGTTAACTTTTCCCAGTTCATACGAATCACCTCCGAATGGAAGATCCGTCGCGACGCGGGGAAACCCGCGACCCGACTTCTTCATACCCCCTCCATCTTGGCAACAATCACATCCGCCGGGCGAAGCAGGCGCCCGCGGTAGCGGTAACCCTTCTTCGCCACAGCCACAACCTTCCCATCCCTCTCGGGTACTTCGGCGCGAACCACGTGGATTGCGCGGTGAATCTCAGGGTCAAAGGCCTGGTTCAGGCCATCGATAGCTTCCAAGCCGGACTGCGCCAAAATCTGGACAAGCTTCTGGTGGATCAATCGGGCACCTTGGATCAGGGCGTCCTCCCGATCGCCTGCAGCTTCCAGCATGCGCTCGAGGTCATCCAGCACCGGAAGCAGCTTCGCGGCCATCCGCGCCTCCCCTTCCGTGGTCAGCTCAGCTTCTCGCTGCTGGGCCCTCCGGCGGTAGTTTTCGAAATCCGCGGCAAGCCGCAGGTACTTCTCGTCCACCTCGGACGTCCCAGCTACTTTTTGCTCAGCTGAGATGTCGCTGGGGCTACCCTCCGGAGCTGCCCCGGAGGTCGACCTGACCTCGACCGGCACCTCAAGCTCCTGATCCGGTCCCTTGTATCCGGTATTTTCCATTTCCACCTCCCCAACCCGCCAAAAACACTAGCGGGGGCCGAGGGCCCCCGCTGATCGGGTCGTTATTTCTTGGTGCCCTCGTCGTCCACGACCTCGAAGTCCGCGTCCTGGACATTCTCGCTGCCGGTGCTCGAGGTGGAGCTGGTGTAGCTGGTCCCGGCTCCGGCCGTGGCGCTCTCGCTCGTGGCGCGCTGATAGAGCTTGCTGGCGGCCTCGTTCCAGAGCTGGTTCAGGGCCTCCGTGGCCGAGCGGATCTCGTTCAGGTCATCGCGCTTGATGGCCTCGCGGACCCGGCCCACTGCGGCCTCCAGACGGCTCTTCATGCTGGCGTCGAGCTTCTCGCCCCACTCCTTGAGGTTCTTTTCCGTCTGGTAGGCGAGTTGATCGGCCTGGTTCTTGGCATCGGCCAACTCGCGCTTGCGCCGGTCTTCCGCCGCGTGTTCCTGAGCCTCGCGCACCATCTTTTCGATTTCCTGCTCCGTGAGCCCGCTGGAGGCCTCGATCCGGATGCTCTGCTCCTTCCCGGTCGCCTTGTCCCGAGCGCTCACGTGCAGGATGCCGTTGGCGTCGATGTCAAAGGTCACCTCGATCTGCGGGATGCCCCGTGGAGCCGGCGGAATCCCATCCAGGATGAATCGGCCGAGCGTGCGGTTGTCGATCGCCATGGGCCGCTCGCCTTGGAGCACGTGAATCTCCACGCTCGTCTGATTGTCCTGCGCCGTCGTGAAGATCTCGCTCTTCCGCGTCGGAATCGTGGTATTCCGCGGGATGAGGACCGTCATCACACCGCCCAGCGTCTCGATGCCAAGCGACAGCGGCGTGACGTCCAGGAGCAGCACATCCTTCACTTCGCCGGCCAGGACAGCGCCCTGGATTGCGGCTCCCACCGCCACGACCTCATCGGGATTGATCCCCTTGTGGGGCTCCTTCCCGAAGAATTCCCGTACGACCTGCTGGATGCGCGGCATGCGAGTCTGGCCACCCACCAGGATCACTTCGTCGATATCCTGGGGCCGGAGCCCCGCATCCTTCAAAGCCTGCTCGACGGGACCAAGGGTGCGCTCGATGAGATCATCCACCAGTTGCTCTAGCTTCGAGCGCGTGAGGGTCTTTACCAGATGCTTCGGGCCAGTGGCGTCGGCAGTGATGAACGGCAGATTGATCTCCGTCTGCAGCGTGCTCGAGAGCTCCATCTTCGCCTTTTCCGCAGCCTCCTTGAGCCGCTGCATGGCCATCGGGTCCCGACTCAGGTCGATGCCCGTCTCCTTGCGGAACTCTTCGATCAGCCAGTTAATGATGCGCTGATCGAAATCGTCGCCGCCGAGGTGGGTATCGCCATTGGTCGATTTGACCTCAAACACCCCGTCCCCGATCTCCAGAATGGAGATATCGAAGGTGCCGCCGCCGAGGTCGTAGACGGCAATCTTCTGGTTCTTCTTCTTATCCAATCCGTACGCAAGCGACGCCGCCGTCGGCTCATTGATGATCCGCCGCACGTTGAGACCGGCGATGCGACCAGCATCCTTGGTCGCCTGACGCTGGGCGTCATTGAAATACGCCGGAACCGTGATCACGGCGTCGGTGATCTTTTCGCCCAGGTAGTCCTCCGCCGTCTGCTTCATTTTCTGCAGGATCTTGGCGGAGATCTCCGGCGGGGACAGGATCTTGTCCCCGATCTTCACCCGCGCATCATCATTTGGGCCTCGGACTACCTCATACGGGACACGCTTGATTTCTTCCGTCACCTCCTCGTAGCGGCGTCCCATGAACCGCTTGATGGAGAAGACGGTATTCTTCGGGTTCGTGATGGCCTGCCGTTTGGCGGGCGCTCCCACCAGCCACTCGCCGTCCTTAGTCAGGGCCACCACGGAGGGCGTCGTTCGAGAGCCCTCAGCATTCGGGATGACCACTGGCTGGCCGCCTTCCACCACGGCCACGCAGGAGTTTGTAGTCCCCAAATCGATTCCGATGATCTTGCCTGGCATCGCAGCTCACCTCCTCACATTCATGGTCGCTCGGTGCAAAGCGGGGGCCGACCCGGCCCCCGCAATCGCTACGCTGGACAACGTGGAACCCTATGCCCTCCGAAAGTCGCAATCTATGCAAACGCCGGGCGCCCGACGAGGACGCCCGGCGGGTGGACATGAATCATTCAACTTCGACCTCGATTTCCTTGGCCCGCGCTTCGGGCGCCTTCGGGATCCTCACTTCGAGAATCCCTTTGCGCAGCCGGGCCTTGGCCTTGTCCGGCATCACCTCCGCGGGAAGAGGAACCTCGCGGTAGATGGAGCCATACCGGATCTCGCGCCGGTAGAAATTGCGGCGTTTGTCCTCCTTCTCCTCCTGGGTCTGGCCCCGGATGACGAGCGTGCCGTCGGTCACCGTGAGCCGAAGGTCCTTCCGGTCCAGGCCGGGCACCTCGGCTTTCACGATGACTTCATCGTCCGTCTCCGAGACCTCCACCGCGGGCCGCAACCAGGAGTCCTCCTCCCAGCGGACCGGGAACACCTGCCGGACAAAGTCCTCCCAATCCCTCCGAAACAGATCCAACTCCCGCAAAGGATCCCACCGCATCAGCGCCATAAGCCCTCACCTCCTTTCTCATCCGGAGTGGTGGGGACGGACGAGCTACCGTCCCCAGCCCCGGCTCACTGGATCTCGATTTCCTTCGGTTTGGTCTCCTCGTGTTTGGGCAGGGTCACGCGCAGGAGACCGTTCTTGAATTCCGCCCGGATCCTGTCCTTGTCGATCAGCGTCGGAAGGGTCAGGCTCCGGGCGAAGCGCCCGGTCGTGCGCTCGTTGAAGAGGTAACGAGCGCCTTCCGGCAGCGACTCCTCTTTCCGCTCACCCGAGATGGTCAGGGTGTTGTCCGTGAGCGTGAGCTTGAAGTCGCCCCGCTCCATGCCCGGGAGTTCCGCAAGGACGATGATCTCGTCCTTGGTCTCGATCATGGACATGGGCGGGTAGTAGCCCCACTCACTCACGCTCCCGAAAAAGTCGGAGAACAGCCGATTGACCTCTCGCTGAAAGTCGCGGAAAAGGCGCAGAGGCTCAAGCTCGCTCCCGCCACGGTACCGTTCGAGCATAGCCTTTCACCTCCTTTGCGCAATGGGTTCGCCGCTTTGTCTCCGGGTTCACCCATTTCGGAGCGTTTCCGCCGCCTCCTTTGGCAAGCTGCATGCCATCTTCTAGATTACCACGCAGAGCCTTGATTCTGCGCAGCTTAATGCGATCGATCGGAAACGGAGGTCAGAGAAAGTTGCTCTGACACAGGGGAGGTATCCCGGTACAATCTGGCAAATGGATCTGCCCTATTGGCAAGTGAGGTGCACACAAATGGCAGCTCTCCGGGCGGCTCCGGTCAGTTTTTCCGGACCGAGGGAATCTCGTCGTTTCCCGCGCGTCACGAGCCGGCCCGCGCCTGCGGAAAAGCTCTGGACAATTTGGGATGGGTTTACGAAATTGGTCCGGGTTTCGGGGTCCTGGTCAGTTGGGCCGAGCGAAACCTGCGGCGAATCAGTGCCACGCAGCGGCAGGCCGGCTCTGCCGACAATTCCTTCAGGACGCGGGCCAACCGTGCGCCTCGCGAAGGCGGAAAGGTCGACCGGCGCATACACGACGGACATCGGAAAGGCAGAAGCCATGGTCACAAGCAGTCACCGTCCTTGCCCGGCATGTCCCGCAGGAGGCGGACGTGGCGCCCCAGCGTTCCCATTCCTTCGCCTGACCGAGCCGACCGTGGCCCACATGGCGTCGAGGGGAGCCTATCCGTCCAGGAAACTCGGCTACAGCGAGGCCGTAGACACGGCGAGAGCTAAGACTTGCTCCCATCGCTTCGCCGAATGGACAAGTTGGAATGAGACAGGAGGCGTGAGATGCGAAGAAGGCTAGTTACTTTCTCGCTGGCCCTTGCTTTTCTTGTCCCGGGCCTCACTCAAGCCCAGAACCTCGCGGACTTTGAGGCGCGGCTGACCAAGTTCACCTTGGACAATGGGCTCAAGTTCCTCGTATTCGAGAGGCACGACGCCCCCGTCGTGTCCTTCGTCACCCATGCCAATGTGGGCTCGGTGGACGAGCAACTGGGAATCACCGGCATTGCTCACGTTTTTGAACACATGGCCTTTAAGGGGACTAGCACCATCGGCACCAAGGACTTCGCCAAGGAGAAGAAGATCCTGGACGAGATGGAGCGGGTCTTTCAGGCTCTCCGCCGTGAGAGGTTGAAAGGGCACCTGGCAGATTCGTCGAAGATCCGCCAGCTGAGCGAGGAGTTCGCCCGGCTGGAGCGGGAGGCCGACCGCTACATTGAACACGACGAGTACGAGCGGGTGATCGACCGCGAGGGAGGGACTAACCTGAACGCCACCACCGGCCCAGATGCGACTCGCTACTTCTACAGCCTACCCTCGAATAAGCTGGAGCTCTGGATGTCTCTCGAATCGGAGCGTTTTCGAGACCCCGTGCTGAGGGAGTTCTACAAGGAGAAGAACGTGGTGCTGGAAGAGCTCCGATTGGGGCAGAACAATCCCATCCGGAGATTGATCGAAGACCTGCAGGCGGTGGCCTATGAAGTGCATCCGTACGGTCGGCCGGTGATTGGCTACAAGTCGGACCTGGAGCTCCTCACCTGCCAGCAGGCCTATGACTTCTTCCGCCGCTACTACGGAGCCAACAATCTCACCATCGCCATTGTCGGGGATGTGAATCCGGAGGAAGTGAAACATCTGGCCAAGATCTACTTCGGTCGGCTTCCGAAAGGGGAACCACCTGACCCCGTGATCACCGAGGAACCGGAGCAGGAAGGGGAGCGGCGATTCGAGCTGGAAGCTCCAGCCCAGCCATTCGTCATCATGGCCTTCCACCGGCCCTCAATCAATCACCCGGATGACGCAGTGTTCGAGGTCCTCACCGACATCCTCGGACAGGGCCGAACCTCGCGTCTCTACACGCGCCTTGTGAAACAAGAGAAGATCGCCGTGCAGGTTTCCGCCTTCTCGGGGCTGACCGGAGAAAAGTATCCGGGTCTGTTCGTCTGCTACGCCGTCCCAGCCCGAGGCCACACGAATCAGGAGTGCGAAGCCTCCATGCTGGATGAAATCGAAAAGATCAAGCGCGAACCCGTGACTCCGGAGGAGCTCCAGAAAGCCAAAGACAGGGCGCGCGCCAATTTGGTGCGCCAGCTTCAGGACAACCTGGGCCTCGCAATGGAGCTCGCCTACTACGAGGTGATCACAGGCGACTGGCGTAATCTCTTCAAGAAGCTCGATGAAATCCAGGCCGTGAGCGCGGAAGACGTGAGGCGAGTCGCCAGTACCTACCTCACGAAGCGGAATCGAACGGTTGGGCACTTGGTCCCGGTCTTCGCTCAAACGGCCAATTGATGCCTTTTTGCGCAAGAGATCGCGACTCCGCCCATTTGCGCAACAGGAGAGAATGGACCCAAATGCATGGAGTGAGGGCCATGGATGGTTGGCAGCTGATCCGTCGCAGGTACCTCGTCGCTTCCTTGCTGATCTTCTCGTTCGGTCTTGCAGGCCAGGTCGACGCCCAGAAGTCCTACAAGCAGCTCAAATACCCGCCGCTCCGAGCGTTCCAGATCCCCAAGCCGGAGCGAGTGGTGTTGGACAACGGGCTGATCGTGTTCCTGATCGAGGATCATGAACTTCCGCTCGTGGAGGCTTCCCTTCTGATCGGGGCGGGGTCGGTCTATGATCCGCCGGAGAAGGTGGGACTCGCGGCGATTGCCACCGAAGTGATCCGCACAGGAGGAAGTACCGGCCGAAGCGGGGACGAAATCGACGCCCTGCTGGAAAGAACCGGGACCTCGGTGGAGCTTTCCGCCGGGTTGCAAACATCCAGCGCCTCGGTCTCGGCCCTGAAGGAGCATGCGGGCATGGCCTTCGAGATTCTTACGGACATCCTCCGAAATCCGGCGTTCCCGCAGGACAAGATCGAACTGGCGAAGATCGGGCAACGAACGGCCATCGCACGGCGCAACGACAACCCCATGCAGATCGTGAACCGCGAGTTCTTCAAGCTCATCTATGGAGCCCAGAGCCCCTATGCCCGCCACACCGAATACGCAACCATCGAGGCAATCCGCCGTGAGGACCTGATTGCCTACCACAAAGCCTACTTCCACCCCAACAACTGCATCCTCGGAGTATGGGGCGACTTCAATTCGGCTGAAATGCTCCAGCTGATCAAGCAGCACTTCGGCACCTGGCCCAGAGGCGAAGTGATCAAGCCTCAGCTGCCCGAGGTCAATTACCAGTGGGATTATTCCGTGAACTTCGTCCGGAAGCCGGACCTCAACCAGTCCTACATCATGCTCGGCCACTTGGGCGGGATCCGCAGCAACCCCGATTTCTTCACCTGGCAGGTGATGAACGAAATCCTGGGGAGCGCGTTCACGAGCCGCCTCTTCCGAGTGGTGAGATCCCGGATGGGGCTGGCCTACTCCGTCTTTGGGATGTACGGCGCCAACTACAACTACCCGGGCGTGTTCTACGTGGGATGCCAGACCAAGCTGAGCAGCACGGTCCAGGCAATCCGCGCTATGCTGGACCAGGTCCGAAGCCTGAGAGAGCAGGAAGTCAGTGATGAGGAACTGGCCCAGGCGAAGGAGAGCTTCCTCAATTCCTTCGTCTTCAATTTTGACAGCAAACGGGAGATCATCGACCGTCTGATGACCTACGAGTACTACGGATATCCGGCCGATTTCCTGGATCGCCTGCGGGATGGTGTTAGCAAAGTGACGAAGCAGGATATCCTTCGCGTAGCGCGCCAGTACCTGCGCCCCGATCAGGTCCGCATCCTCGTCGTGGGGAACGACCAAGGGCTCGACCAGCCGCTATCCGTGCTGGGCCCCGTAAATGAGATTGACATCACGATTCCTCAGTGAAGAGCGCTGAGGAGTGCTGGGCGCAGCTCACCGCAACCAGCCCGAAGATCACGTGAGGTACGGGCCGCAGCTCAGCACGGAACGCTCGGCCAAGGCCGGGGAAAAACGTCGTCCCTCCGGGAGAGGGGAGATCGAGGGAGGTCCTTGAGCACGTGAAGGCCCTGCCCAAAGCGGAGGGCCTCCACCTCGCCCGCGGGGTGGGAACACACCTTCCGACGTGGCCAGTCTCCCGACCCCTGCTCGGCGGAGAACCGGTCGAAGGGCGCGGAGCCCTTCCGGATGACGATGTACATGTGGAGCCGCCTCCGTTGGGACTCGGCGGTCGACGAGTAGTCGACGGGCAAGGCTGAAACTGCGGCGTCGCACGGAAGAAATCCCTTTGGCGGCTCCGGGGCTGCAAGGAGCGGAAGGAAATCGTGAAAAAGCGCGCCACGGCCGCCGGGATCCTCCTCTCGATGGTGGCCCTTGCCTCATGCCAGCAGAGCCAGCTCGACGGGCTCGAAGACCAGCTGGCCGTGGCCCAGTCAGTGCCCTACGCGCAGGTCGAGATCGGAGGACCGTATGCGGGGATCGAGTGCCATCACAGCTCCCCCTTGCTGAACCGCATCAGCTTCTACTATCCAGTGGCCAATAGCATTGATCTGAGCGAAGACTACTGGCGGCGCGACCTTTGGCGGGTCCTGTACTTGGCAATTCGGAGGGGAAGCGATCCGCCGGAAATCGTCGGACTCCGGCCGATGGCTCACCGTCTGACGCCGTATTCGGTGACCTATTCGGCCGAGCAAGCCGGTTACCGCATTTCCGTGACCTACGGTTTCTGCAAGGAACTGCCCGCCTTCGCGATCACCATCCGTCTGACGAACCTACTTTCGCACTCGGAGACCTTCGAGCTTCGCACGCACCTGGAAGCAAGCCTGCGGACTTGCCACAGTTACCGCTGGGAGAGGGCCGCGCGCGTGGAGTTCTGGCAGGAAGAAGCCACTGCCAGCGTGACGAATCTTTCTCCGGCCACAGGTCCCGCCGTGCTCTTCGTGAGCAATGTGGCGCAGAAACCAAATGGCGTGGCCCTGGATGGCCGGGAACTCGATCACTCCCCCTCCGACCATCCTCCACACTGGCTCACGAGAACGACGGCTTTGCCGCAAGCGGCAGCATCCCACGAAACCCAAAGCCCGGTCGTCGCCTTCACCTATCGCCGCCAGCTCCGGCCTGGCCGGGAAATGGCGATCACCCAGCTCATCGGGACTTGCCGCCCGGAAGAAGCGCACCAGGTAGTGCGTCGCCTCCGACGATCCTGGCGCGAGCAGCTCGCAGCTCACCGCGTCTCGGTTCTCCGCAAAGCCTTTCTCCAGTGCCCGACGGCGGTGGAAGATACCGTGCTGGCTCATGCGATCCACTGGGCAAAAGCCATCCTCGAGACGAACCTCCATTACCTCGACGGAACCATTCTTCCCATGCCTTGCCCCGCGGAGTACAACTTCTTCTTCACCCACGACGCGCTGATGACTGACCTGTCCGCATGCGTATTCGATGTGGAGCGGGTGCGCCGCGACCTCCTTTTCTTGGCCCGTCATGCCGACTCCGCGAACACCCTCCCCCATGCCTACTATTGGCGGGACGACGGCTACATCACAGAATTCGCCTCGGCCGACAACTGGAACCACGCCTGGCTAATCCTGACGTCTGGGCGATACCTTCGGCACAGCGACGATCGGGAAACCCTCCGCAAGCTCTTCCCTGTGCTCCGGAAGAGCCTCCAGCTTGCCCTAACCCGCGTGGAAGAGGATGATCTCATCTGGGCCGCAAGGCCGGACTGGTGGGACATCGGCGACGTCTACGGACCCCGGGCCTACCTCACCAGTCTCGTGTGCGCAGCAGTGCGCGAGTACACCGCGCTGGCCTTCGCCCTCCAAGAAAAGGACTCGCTGCTGAGCCTGGAGCGCCTGGCCGACAGGATGGAACACGCCCTCGGCGAGTGCCTGTGGGGTCCCGAGCGGCGATTTCTCGTGGATCGCTTCGCCGACGGGACCAGGGAAACCCATCTGTACGCCGGAGCACTGCTCGCGGGCCATCTCGGGCTCCTTGATGAAGCCAAATTGAGGGCTATGCTCCACACCGCCCGGAGCTGCCTTGTCGATTCAGCACTCGGTGTGCGCAATGCATGGCCAGCGGACTTCCACCTGCTCGTCGAGCGCTACCGCTTCCACGGCAATGAAGCCGGCCCGCCCTATCGCTACCTCAACGGAGGCGTCTGGCCGCATGGGAACGCGTGGTTCTGCTTGCTGCTGGACCGGGTGGGAGATCGGAGAAGGGCCTTGGAACTCCTCTCCCGCTGGGCAGCCGTCCGAAACGTTCTGGCAAGCCCTGGAGGCCAGGCAGCCATGTTCGAGTACCGGGTCGCGGACAAAGCGGATAGCCTCGGATACGGCCGCGTCGACAAGCCCCAGTTCACGTGGGCGGCGGGCTGGTTCCTTTACGCCCTGTACTGGCTCTACGGCATCCGCGAGAACGCCTGGAACATCTACCTCGACCCACTCCTGCCGGACGGGCAGCAAAGCTTCGAGGCCACGATTTGGATCCGGGGTCAACCTGTTGAAGTCAGGCTCGACGGAAAGGGAAGCTGGGCCGAAGCCATCCGGTTCGACGGAACACCGCAAAACACCCTCGTACTACCTTCTGCCGGTCCCGTGCCCGCGGCTATTGGGGTGACGTTGGGGCACCTCAGGGAGCCCTACCTGGCTCGAACCACGGCCGCCGTCGGGTCCGTCCGTTTCTCCCCCGGCCCGTCCCCTCAGATGACCCTCTGCCTCATCGCTTTCCCGGGCCACCGAAGCGAGACGTTGATTCACTCGCCCTATCCCGCGCGGGAGGTCCATTGCGGGGACTCAGCAATCCCAAGCTGGCGAAATGAGCCCTTCCGGGACGGCTTTCGCATCCTGATCCAGCATGTGCACCATACCGAGCTGGACACCCTCGCGGTTCAGTTCTGAGCGTCCGAGAAGTAGAGCAAGTCCGTGGAATCGCCGTTCGTCGGCCCCGGCGCCGGGCCAAGAAACTGGACGAGGTTTGGCGGAAAGCAGGCCTACCCCAACCCCAGCACCTCGACAAGCGTCACTTCGTCGCGACCGCCACGAGATAGAGCCCCCATTGCCTGGAAGGCCTGGAGGACGCCACGCGCCAGAAGATCCAGCTCGGCAGGCGGTTCCCGACCGGATGGAAAAAACAGGGCAAAAGCGTGAAAAGGCCTTCGATCTCGACGTGGCGGAATTGAACCCCTCGGCAGAGGCTGCGGAGGTACGCTGGCGTCCAGCGCTCTTCGTGCCCGTACATTGTGGAAGCCATCCCTCTCGTCGTCTGTCGGAGGTGAGGGAGTTGGTGCGTGACCAGCCATTGCCTGAGAACGCTGTACAGTACCCAGTCCCAACGCCGAGCATTGGGGACAGAAATGATGGCAACTCCGCCCTCTCGCAAAAGGTCATACCAATGCCGAAGAACCGCCTCGTGGCGAGGGAAATGTTCCAGTAGTCCGAAGGAGAGAATCGCATCGAAACCGCCGGGCCGGAACGGAAGCTGGGTAGCATCCCCCTGCAGGACCGCAGTGCGACGGACGATCGGAAAGCAACGGCGCCGTGCCTCTTGGACAGCGGCGGGGAGGAAATCCAGACCAACGCAGTTGACCCCACGCTCGAGCAGGTAGGCAACCCACCTACCCCCCCCCGCATCCGATGTCGAGCACGCGGTCGCCGGGCCGGATGCAGCGGTCGAGAATCTGCCGCATGGGCTCGTCGTAGGCCGCCCGGCAGTACTCTTCCACATTGGCCCGCCGGGCGGGCGGCAAAAGCCGCAAACGGGCTTAATAGTGCTCCCAGTCCTCCCTTCGTGAGCTCACGTCCCCTTTTCCCATCGCCTCGCCCCTGCGCAACTGCGCAATGTTCTCTCCATTTGTCTCCTCGTCCGCCTCAACCTCCGTCCGGCCTCCAATGGAACAAGCGCGGCCACCTCGCTGAGGAGATTCGTTCCAAACTCCGGCTCGGCCCTTCCCGTTGGCCAAAAGGCTTCCCTGCATCGAGCGCCTGGAGACCGAGCTCCACACCCCTTCCCGCGCCGTCCCGAGGACACCCAAACGTCTCTACGAGCTTTCTCCGGCTCTGCGGGCAGGCGAGGATTTCACTTGTTCCTCCTCCGAGCCCTGGCTTGTCGCTGGTCCGGCGCCGCAGGACGGGTGAAGGGGAACCGCGCCGGGTAGACCCCCTCGCTCCCCCGCCTCGGAACGAGCGAGATGCAACTGCCGGAGGAGGTCCGAGCGCGAAGGTCCTCCCGCGATGAAATCCCAGGGGAAGGGAGCATCTGCAGGCTTCTCGCCGTGAATCAACTTTCGAGCGTCGACTCCGGCCCTCTCGACCGCAATCTTGAGCGGGATCCCCTCCTGCACGGAGCTCTCCAACGCCCCCGCGAGCTCACTCCCCCCGAGAGAGAACACCGCCTGAAGGTATTCCTCCGCCCGACTTCCGAATTCAAGCTCGACGTTTCGAGCCCCTCCCACGATTCGGCGCAGGATTTTCTTACGGTGATCCAGGACCTCCCTCGGCGCCATTCCGCACCACTGGAACGGGGTGTGCGGCTTGGGGACGAAGGCATTCACGCTTGCTGTGAGACGCTTTGCCGAGGGACCCTCGGAGAGTCGGCGGGCGAATTCGACGATGAAATGCGCCGTTTGCTCCACATCTTCGTCGGTTTCCCAGGGCAAGCCGATGAGGAAGTACAGTTTCACCCGCTGGACCTGGCTACGAGCGAGAAGGTCAGCCGCCTCCAACATCCGCTCGAGACGGAGGTTCTTGTGGATGACCCTTTGGAGGCGAGTTGAGGCCGTCTCCGGAGCGAGAGTAACAGAACGGACGCCACCCCGCTCCAGAAGAGCCACCAAGTCCGCATCCAGGCCGTCGATGCGGAGGGAAGACAGACTGAAGGAAAGTCCGCGCTCCAGCAAATCCCCCAATAGCTCCCGGAGCTCAGGGTAGTCCGACACCGCCGCTCCCACCAGACCGACGCGATACCGTTTCCGATTCCTCGCGTCGATCGTATCCAGGATCTGCTTCTTCGGCCACAGACGGAACGGGTAGTAGACATGGGAAGCGACGCAGAACCTGCACCTGCGCCCGCAGCCTCTCCCGATCTCCACCAGGAATGCCTGATCCATGTGGGTCCCGCGGGAAATGATGCAGGAATACTCCGGTGAGGCCTCTTCGCCCCGCCACGAAAGCCGGATCTTGCGACTGGGCAAGGGTTCGAGGGGAGGGCACCAAACACCTGGCAGGTCCGCCAGGGCTTCCAGCAGTGTTCGCCGCGAAGTCCTTCCCCACCGGCGCGCAATTGAATCGAGAAGATCGTGGAGCACCGGCTCCACTTCCCCCAAGACAACGACGTCGAAAAATGGCGCCAGAGGGACGGGGTTGAAAAACGTCACTGCGCCACCGAGGATGAAGATGGGTTGGCCCTCCTCTCGCTCGGCGGCGCGCAGGGGGATGCCCGTCGAGGCGATCTGGGCCACAACGGTTGGATAGTCGAGCTCGTAGCTACACGAAAACCCCACCACGTGAAAGGAGCTGCCCCGGCGCAGAGATTCCACACTTCGGAGTTGCGCGCCCCAAGGCGAAGGGTACAGGAGGCTCCGCTCGCATGCCCAGCCGGGTTCCTCATTGACAAGCCGGTAGACCGTCTGAAATCCAAGATTGGACAGGCCGACGGCATACTCATTCGGGTAGACCAGCAAGAAACTGTACGGCGCCGCCTCGTTCGGTTGGGCGCAGCGGTCTTCCGTCGCCAACCAGTCATAGACTCGCTCTCGGAAGCGAAAAGTGTCGGCTGTCGCACGTACGGCTCGCACCCTTTCTCCGCCCTCGGGGGACAAGCAGCCGGAATCGTCTCGCTGCGGACCCTCTCTCGGCTTTCGGCCCTGTCTCGCAGGCGTGCGAGAACGAGCAGGCCGTCCGAGTCCATTAGTGCAGGCCAAACCCGATAAGCCAATCTAGCTTGGCTTTGCGCAAAGGGCAAGCGCAAATCGGCAGCGAGGGAAAACACGGTATCGACCGCCCCCCAGGCTAGTCCGCGTTAAGGCGGCGCTTTCCCCTCGGCGCTTGCCGGCGGCAGGTCCCCGATCGTCCTTTGCTCGCGCCGGAGGCTCCCCCTGTGGAATGACCGAACTTCGCACTGACCGCCCGTTGGCCCCCGCCATCCGTTCGCGGAGGGGATCTTCTCCCCCGCCGCGTTTCCTTCCGTGGACGACGCCGTGCAAAGTATTCGGATTGAGCCTCCCCGGGCGCAATGCGCTGAGCTCACCGCTGCGTCAGCGGACGAGACGGCTCCGCCAGCCACTCACGCCAGCCGTAGGCCTCTCCGCAAGTACGCCGGAGTTTCGAGGTCGTCCTTTTGCCACGCCTCGATCTCGCTCTCGGGCGCCGGCTTCTCTCCCAACGCAGGCTCCCTCGGGGTCAATCCTTCTCTCTGACGCATGAAGGTCGGGATATCCAGTATGCTGATTTTCCCGTCCGGCAATCCCTCGGGAAGATCCGCAACCTGGCGGCGCACTGTTCCGACCCTTCGCCCATTGCGGTTGAAGCCCGTCGCAATCACGGTTACGCGGACCTGGTCGCCCATGTTCTCATCGATCACGGCCCCGAAGATGATGTTCGCATCCGGACCGGCGGCTTCGAAGACCAGCGTGGTGGCCTCGTTCACCTCGTGCAAGCTCAGCTCGGGACCGCCGGTGATGTTGACCAGCACGCCCTGGGCGCCGGCGATGGACACCTCGTCTAGAAGCGGGCTATGCAAGGCCCGCTGGGTTGCGTCGACGGCTCGATTTTCGCCGCTGGCCACAGCCGAGCCCATCAAGGCGTCGCCCATCTCGGACATGACCGTGCGCACGTCGGCGAAATCCAGGTTGATCAACCCGGGCACGCTGATGAGATCGGAGATGCCGCGCGTGGCCTGCAGGAGCACATCGTCAGCCAGGCGGAAGGCTTCGGTGAGGGGGGTTTTTCTGTCCACAATCTGCAGGAGCCGCTGATTGGGGATGGCGATCAGGGTATCCACGTGCAGGCGGAGCTCTTCGATCCCCTGCTCGGCCCTCTGCATCCGCTTGGGCCCCTCGAAGAGGAAGGGCTTGGTGACGATAGCGACGGTGAGGGCGCCGAGGTCCTTGGCAATTTCGGCCACCACGGGGCTTGCGCCGGTCCCAGTTCCCCCTCCCATTCCGGCCGTCACGAACACCATGTCGGCATCGCGCAGGGCATTCACCACGGCCTCCTTGTCCTCCTCGATCGAACGGCGCCCGATCTCCGGATCCGCCCCCGCTCCGAGACCCTTCGTGGTGTTGCGACCGATCTGGATTCGAACGGGAGCCTTAGACATCGTGAGGGCCTGTAGGTCCGTGTTGATGGCGATGAAGTCCACTCCGGTGAGCCCCGCCTCGATCATCCGGTTCACCGCGTTCGTGCCGGCACCGCCCACGCCCACAACCTTCATGCGTGCGCCTGGGGCGCTCCGCTCATCGAAGCTCAGTCGTAAGTTCATCGCTCCTTCCTTTGGTTTGCTCAACAACCCTCACTCCGGTTGTCCATTAACAAGCTCCTGTGCTCGACCCTCTGCTCCATCCGATCGCAGATCAGGCAAGGCCCAGCCACCTCCGCATTTTCTCCAAGATCATATCGAAGAGGCCGGCTTCGCCGCCGTGATGCCCCACCTCCGCATCGCCCTGCTGAAGGCCGTAGAGCACTAGGCCCACCCCGGTTGCGTGCATTGGGTTGCGGGCTTCCTCACGAAGTCCGTGCAGCGGCTGGGGAATTCCGAGCCGGACGGGGACCCCGAAGATGTCTTCGGCCAGCTCCAGGGTGCCGCTCAGCAGGGAACCACCCCCTGTCATCACCACGCCGCCGTTCATCAGGCTTGCAAAGCCGGACCGCTTCACTTCTTCATACGCCAAGCGGAGGATCTCCTCCATGCGTGGCTGAATGATGTCCACTAGCAGCGCCTTGGAGACTCTGCGCGAGGCCCTGCCGCCAATGCCCGGCACCTCGATGGTCTCCTTGTCATCCTCGGGGCGGTGAACCGCGCAGCCGTACCGGATCTTGATGTCCTCGGCCTGATCGACTGGGGTGCGGAGTCCGATGGCAATGTCGTTCGTCACGTTCCGGCCGCCCAGGCCCACAACCCCGGTGTGCCGGATGCACCCTTGGTAGAACACGGCGACGTCGGTCGTGCCGCCCCCCAGATCGATGAGCACTACGCCCAGTTCCTTCTCGTCTTCGGTTAGAACGGCAAGACTCGAGGCGAGCGGTTCGAGCACCAGGTCCCGCACTCTCAGGCCAGCTCGTTCGATGCTCCGGTAGATATTCTGCGCGGAGGTCACAGCCCCTGTGACGATGTGGACCTCAGCCTCCAGTCGCACCCCTGCCATGCCGACCGGATCCTTGATGCCCCGCTGGTCATCTACGATGAACTCCTGCGGAAGGATGTGGATGATCTCTCGATCGATGGGTAGCGCGACCGCCCTGGCCGCATCGATCACCCGCCGCACGTCATCTTCGGTAATCTCGTTATTGGGCCCAGCCACGGCCACTACCCCCCTGCCGTTGATGCTCCGGATGTGGTCCCCAGCGATCCCTGCGTAGACGGAGTCCACCTGCACGCCGGCCATTTGCTCCGCCTCCGCCACCGCGCGAGCAATGGACTGCACCGTCTTTTCCAGATTGATCACCACGCCGCGGCGAAGACCCTCGGAGGGCGTGCTCGTCACGGCCACGATGCGGAGCTCGTCATCCTCGCCCACCTCCCCAATCACCACCCCGATCTTCGTCGTCCCAATGTCGAGCCCCGTGATGTAATTCGGCATCTCGATTCCTCCCAGAGCATCTCCCCGCTCCCTCAGCAGGGACACACCCCCGGCATCTCAGGATGTTCCGTCCCCGGCATATCGCACAACGATTTGCGAATCAAAACGGAGGTCCAGTCCAGCTATGCGGCGCAGGTCCTCCTCTTTCTCCAGGATCGGAAGTGTCTGAGCCAGCAACTCTAACTTCTCCCGCGGTGGTCCGGAGCCCAAAAGGACCGGCAGCGGATAATCGACGAGGTAGGCAATCCACGCGCCCCGTTCGTAATGGAGCTCCGAAAGTCTGCCGTACAAAGCGTACCTGGATTTGCGTAGCTGCTCCAACGCCTCCGCGGCCGACCGCAGGGCTTCTTGGTCCTGCAGGGACACGCCGGTCACGACCGGCAGATCCATCAGGCCAGCCGACGGCCCCAGCTTTGCAGCCCTTCCCTCCGCATCCAAAGCAAGGAGCGTTGGACCGTCCAAGAGGGCAACGGCACGATCAACCTTCGGGATGAGCACCGGTCCCCGAGCCTCCGCATTGGCTTTGCCCGCCCCCTCCGCATCCAGGGCGAAGACCGGAACCGCATGGCCCCCGCCGAGCGCTACGTACAAATATAACCCGATCAGGGCACAAAGGGAAGACACGAAAAGGCCCTTACCCCAGCGATCCAACGGCCGAAGTCTCGACGAGGGTGGCCTCGTCGCGAGACGATCCCGATCCCAGCGATGAAAATCCCGATTCCCTCGCCAGCGAAACCCAGGACCTGTTACCATCTGCGCACCTCCTTACACGGCCAGAAGCTCCTCCACGGGCCGGTCGAAGCCCACCAATCGGACTTCCGGCTCCAGGAGGATGCCGAACTTTTCGGACACGCGGCGACGAATTTCGCGCATCAACCACAGGACATCCTCGGCTGTTGCGCCGCCGAGATTGATGATGAAATTGGCGTGCTTCTCGGAGACCTTGGCCCGTCCCTTCTGGAGCCCCTTGAGCCCGCACGCTTCGATGAGGCGACCGGCGTAGTCACCGGGCGGTCGCTTGAACACGCTTCCGCAGGAGGGGTATTCGAGAGGCTGCTTTTCCCAGCGTTTCCGCAGCAATTCGGAAATCTCGGCTTGTAGTTCTCGCGGATCCCCGGCGACTAGCCGCAAAGAAGCCGAAAGGACAATGCCGGAGCGAGGATCAAACCCCGTACGATACCCGTGGGGGACGTCGTCGGGACCGAGCAGCCGCGTCTCACCGTACGGCGTCATGATCTCCAGAGCCACCAAGTGATCGAAGAACTCGGCCCCGAACGCGCCGGCATTCATTACGGCGGCTCCACCGACGCTACCCGGGATGCCCACCAAGCGCTCCAGACCCGCCAGTCCCCTCGCGCAAGTCCGTTCGACGAGGGCATGGAGTTCGACTCCGGCGCCCGCCACCACCTGGTCTTCCTCGATCACGATGTCTCCCGCTGAGGACTCCATTCGCACAACCACCCCGGCGAATCCCGCATCGCTCACGAGCACATTCGACCCACGCCCGAGGACGAAAAGCTCGATCCCTTCCGTCCGACAGAACTTTACCAGCCAACCGAGCTGCTCCTGGTCCTTCGGCGTGGCGAGCAAGCGGGCCGGTCCGCCGATCCGGTAGGCAGTGTAGCGGGCCAGGGGTTCATCGCGCTTCGCACCTCCGGCCAGTCTCGCCTCAATCTCCCTAACCCAATCGGTCCGGCTCACGCCTTCCGCTCCCGTGCGACAGCCAGGATCCTGCGTGCAATCTCTTCCGCTGCGCGCGGCCGGGCCAATTCCGAGGCCGCCCGGGCCATTTGCCGCAGGCGATCTGGCTGGTTGAGTAGTTCGACGAGGGTCGCCGTGAGACGCGTCGGCGTCAGCTCGTTTTCCCGGATTACTACCGCGGCGCCTTTGGCGGCCATGGTCTGCGCATTCCGGCTCTGGTGATCCTCCGCTGCAAAGGGGAACGGGATCAGCAAGCTCGGCACGCCCATCACCGCCAGCTCCGCCAGCGTGGTTGCCCCGGAGCGACATACCGCAAGATCACAGGCGCAATATGCGGCCTCCATGTGGTCGATGAACGGGAGTACGTACACCCGCTCCGAAGCCTTCGGCATGGCATCGAGTCTCTGGCGGATCCCTTCGACGTGGCGGGGCCCCGTGGCCCAGAGCCAGCTGGCATTCGTCTCGGCGAGGAGCGAAGGCAGAGCCTCCAGCAGCACCTCGTTGATCCGGCGGGCGCCTTGGCTTCCGCCGAAGACGAGCACAACCGGTCCCTCCGGAGGCAGCCCAAAGATCGACCTTGCTTCCGCCCTCGAGAGCTTTCGGCTCTGAAACCGTACGGGATTGCCCATCACCACAGCTCTGGACGGACCGCGCAGGTGACGCAAGCTGTCCTCGAAGCTCAGGTAGACCTCCCGCGCCCAGCGGCTGAGCCTACGCGTCACCAACCCAGGCCAGCTGTTCTGTTCCTGCAGGACGAAGGGAACGCCGCTCAGCATGGCCGCCACAACCGCGGGGGCACTGCTGTATCCGCCCGTGCCGAGCACCACGTCGGGGCGGAAACGCCGCAGCGATCGGATAGCCAGCACCACGCTGCGGAGGAAGTCCGCCGGCACCCGGAGATTCTCCCATATCCGCCCCCGGCGCAATCCTCTCACCGGAAGGGTGACGAGCGGGAAACCGCGTTTCGGCACTTGCTCCGACTCGATCCCGCGGTCCGCACCGCAGAAAAGGATCTCGCAGGCCGGTTCCAAACGGCGCAGGGCTTCCGCGATCGCTAGGGCGGGAAACAGGTGGCCACCTGTACCACCTCCCGCGACTATGATGCGGACCGGCTGCGTCCGATCGTCCAATCTCTCCCTCCTCGGGGAGTATCACACCCGCTCGGTGCGCAGGCCCGCACCGGCCATGCGCCGACGGATCCTCAGCTCGTAGTCCTGGCGAAACGGATAGCGCGCGAAGCTCTCGTTCCCCTGCTCCGACAAGTTAAGCAGGATCCCCACGGCGATGAAGTTGATCAGCATGCTGCTCCCGCCGTAGCTGACGAAAGGCAAGGGGATCCCCGTGGCAGGGACAAGCACAGTCATCACCGCCACGTTGAGCAAAGCGTACAGTCCGACCATCGCCGTGAGTCCGGCTCCGAGCAAATACCCTTCGAACGAGGGGGCACAACGTGCGATTCGTAGCCCCCGCAGTATGAACAGTAGGTAGGCTCCCAGCACCAACGAGGTCCCGACGAACCCCGCCTCCTCGCCCAGAATGGAAAAGATCGAGTCCGTGAAGGGCTCGGGCAGATAGTAGAGTTTCTGCTTCGATTCCCCGAGTCCGACCCCGAAGAAGCCGCCGGCGCCCAAACCGATCACCGCCTGCTCCGCGTGGTAACCGATCTCCTCACCGCGCAGGGCTTTCACCCATTGTACGATTCGAGCCCGCTGATACGAGTGGCGCATGGTGTGAAACGCGCCCAAAGTGAACCCGAGGCAGACCACGAGCGCAAGGTGGCGAAAGCGCGCTCCCGCCAGGAACAGCATGAGCAACGTCAGCCCGAACAGGAGCACAGCCGTACCCGTGTCCGGCTCAAGCTTCACCAACGCCGCCACGGTCCCCGCCACCAGAAGGAAGGGCAGCAATCCCCGGCGAAGATCGCCGAGCCTTTCCCGCGCATTGGGTAGCGTGCGGGCCAAGAAGAGGATCAAAGCGAGCCGGGCCAGATCGGATACTTGCAGTTGGAGCATGGGCAACATGATCCAACGCCGGCTCCCCTTGATCACCGGGCCGCGGACCAGAACGAAGACCAAGAGCAGGATCGAAATCAGCAGCAACCAAGGGGAGATGCGCAGGAACTTGCGGTAATCCAGCCTCCATGCGAACCAACCCGCTGCCACTCCCATCGCCACTTTCAGAAGATGCCGCCTCAGGTAGAACGTGCTATCGTTGAACCGCTCGAGCGCGCGGTACGAACTAGCGCTGAAGACCATGAGGATCCCGACGATCGTCAATACAAGGACGCTGAGAACCAGCCACCTGTCCCAGTTCCGGTTCACCACCGGATCTCCTCACCGGATCTTGAAGGTCGTCAGGCTGAAGAGCGCCAGCAAAACCCCGACGATCCAGAAGCGAACCACCACTTTCGGCTCCGGCCAACCCAGCATCTCGAAATGATGATGGATCGGAGCCATGCGGAAAACTCGCTTACCCCGACGGCGGAAGCTGTACACCTGGATCATGACGCTGAGACTCTCTGCCACGAACACGCCCCCAATGATCACCAGGAGGAGCTCCTTCTTGACGAGCACCGCCAGCGTACCGATGGCGGCGCCAATGGCGAGCGCTCCCGTGTCGCCCATGAAGACCTGGGCGGGATAACAATTGAACCAGAGGAAACCGAGGCTTGCCCCGATCAAAGCGAAACAGAAGACGGTCAGTTCTCCCGTACCGGGCAGGTAGATGATGTTCAAGTAGTCGCTGAAATCCACTCGCCCCGTGACGTAACTTATCCCCGCGAAGGTGGTGGCGGCGATGGCCACAAGCCCGGTCGCCAACCCGTCCAGCCCATCCGTCAGATTCACGCTGTTGGATGTAGCCGTGATCACGAAGACCACCACCGGGATGTAGAAGATCCCGAAGTCGATCTCCAGATTCTTGAAGAACGGGACGCTGGTCACCGAGCGGTATTCCGCGAACTGCGGATGGAAGTAAAGCACCGAGCCGATCACCAACCCCAATAGGATTTGCCCGGCCATCTTGTAGCGGCCGATGAGGCCCTTCGGCTTCTTCTTCACCACCTTGAGGTAGTCGTCGAGGAAGCCGACGGCTCCCATGACCACCGTGGCCAGCAAAATCAGGAGCACGTAGATGTTGTCCAGGCGTGCGAAGAGAAGGGTCGGTATCAGCGTTGCCGCCAAGATGATCAGGCCGCCCATGGTGGGCGTGCCGGCCTTCTTGAGATGGGTCGGCGGGCCATCCTGGCGGATCTCCTCCCCGATCTGGTGCTGTTTCAACTTGCGAATGATCCACGGCCCGACCAGAAAGCTGATGAACAGCGCGGTGATGGCCGCCGCACCGGATCGAAAGGTGATGTACCTCAGCAGGTTCAGACCGGAGATGTAGACTTTGAGCGGATACAGAAGATGGTAAAGCATGCTGCCTCCCGGTGGCCGCTTCCAACGTGTCCGCGCCTGCTCCCTCCACCCTGCTACCCGCAACCGTTGCCGGCGGACCTCGCCCGCGCACAGGGCTCGGCAAGACGCCCCTCAGCGTCCGCCAGACGACGAAGGAACTCCTCCAACACCTCCTCCATCCGCATGGCACGCGAGCCCTTGAACAAGATCACGTCTCCGGGCCTGGCTTCGGCCACGAGAGCCTCAACCAGGGCGGATTTGTCCTGGAAATGCCGGGCGGGAAGGCCGGTTGCCCTGGCCGCTTCGACCGCGGCTGCCATCCTGGTCCCGAACCCGAAGAGAAGATCCACGCCCAGCTGGGCCAGTTCGGCTCCCAATTCGGCATGCTCCTGCTGCGCGCGCGGACCCAGCTCGAGCATGTCGCCGAAGACAGCAACCTTGCGATTTCCCTCCAAACTGGCCAGAAGCCGGCAGGCAGCGCGCGCACTCTCCGGGTTGCAATTGTAGGTGTCGTCCACCAGCGTGAGGCCGGCTACCGTTTTCAACTCTCCTCGATGGGGAGAGGCTTTCACCCGGGAAAGCCCCCGGGCAATCTCTTCAGGGGTCAGGCCGAAGTGGAGTCCGACAGCCACCGCGGCAGCAGCGTTGCCCACATGGTGGCCGCCCACGAGGGGCAGCACAACGGAGACACCGTGGAACCTCAGAATTGGCTTTCCCGCTTCCTCCCCAATCACCTCCACGCGGACGTCCGCCCAGGGTTCTTGGCCGAACCACACGAGCTGCTTCGCGGAGGGAGGCTGCGACCGGATCCATGGGTCATCGGCGTTCAGAAGAACTGGACCCCGGCCTCTTTCCTCCAGCCAGTGCGCCAACTCATACTTCTCGCGCCGAACCCCTTCCACATCGCCGAAGAACTCGAGATGGCCTCGGCCGACATTCAGGATGATGCCCATGGTGGGCTCGACGATCTCGGTCAACGCGGCGATTTCTCCCGGATGATTGGTTCCGATCTCCGAGACTGCGACTTCGTGTTCCGGCTCGAGGGAAAGCAGCGTCTGGGAAACACCCACCGCGTTGTTGAATGACTTCTCGTTCTTGAGCACGCGAAATCGCTCGGAGAGAACGGCAGCCACAAGCTCCTTTGTGGTCGTCTTCCCAACGGTTCCCGTCAGGGCTACGACCGGAATGCTGAATTTTCGCCGGTGACAACGGGCGAGATGGCAAAGAGCCCGCAGGGGGTCCTCGACCACGAGCAAGGGACCAGCCGGGCTGCCACAGTTCTTGGCCCACTCGCGGGCCACGACGGCTGCCGTAGCTCCCTTAGCAAATGCCTCCTCCACGAACTGGTGCCCGTCGAACCGTTCACCGCAGAGAGCCACGAAAAGCTCTCCTGCGCGGAGCGTCCGGGTGTCCGTGGAAACGCCACGAACGAGTTCCTCTAGGCGGTCCTCCCCGCCGACCCACTGGGCCTGGCTTCCGAACCAGTCCAGGATTTCGCGAAGCTGGTAGCGCAATCTAACCTCGTGTTCGCGATGCGTATCCGTTCAATCTAAAAGGTTCGCAGCAAGTTTCCGTACGGGCAGGCAGCGCAGACGGCAGCAAGTGCCTTTTGGCACCACCTTGCCAGCCTGCGGCCACTGTTCCACCACCATTCCCGAGCCCTGAATTTCCGCCGTCAGTCCACGCGCGGCCAGCGTGGCGATAGCTTCGCGGAGGGTCCGGCCGACCAAGTCCGGCACGACGGCAGTGTTGCCGGCTCGAAGGGGAGGAGCGGAAAGATAGAGGGAGACCTTGCTATCGGTGGGCACTTCAAAGCCGGGTTCCGGTTCCTGGCGGACGACTAGACTCCCTTCTCCGACCTTCTTCACGTCCAGGCCGAGATCGCGGAGAATACGTTCAGCGACCTCGGGGGTACGGTTCGTCACGTCGGGCACGATCACGCTCTCCGAATTGTGGACCACCATCGTCTCCCTCCTCGGTAGGTGGGTCGGCTCTGGGTTGGGGACGACAACGTTCGGCAACCGCAAGGCGCGGACAAGGATTCTGCGGAACAACGGCGCCGCCACGATGGAGCCATAATAAGCCCCCTTGGGGTTGTTCACCACGGCGAGGATCAGCAGGGTATCCTCTTCCGCCTCCGCGAAACCGACGAAGGAAGCTACGTACCCGACATTCTTGTAGCTCGCGAGAGAGGGATCGTACCGCTGGGCGGTGCCGGTCTTCCCGTAGACGCGCAACCCCGGCACCTTCGCATTCACTCCTGTCCCTCGCTCCACCACGCCTCGGAGGAAGGCTTTCAGGGTCTGAACTGTTTCCGTGTCCAGGACCCGACGAACAGGCTCGGGACGGAAACGCCACTCCACCTTACCGTCGCGCTGGCGGATCTCCCGCACAATGTGGGGCTTCATGAGGATGCCGTCGTTCGCCACCGCAGCGTACGCCATGGCCAGTTGGAGCGGGGTAACGCTCACTTCGTAGCCAATGGACATCATCGCCGGGGTCCAACCGGACCATTCGCTGGGATGCCGGACGGATCCGGGGACCTCTCCCGGCAACTCCACTTCGGTGCATGCCCCGAACCCGAATGCCCGCGCCATGGCGTACAGCGACACGGGCGGCAAGCGCAAACCGAGCTGGGCGGTGCCAACATTGCTGGACACTTCGAAGACCTGCTGGACCGTCAGCTGACGGTGCGCCTCCACATCCTGAATCAGCTTCCCCTTGTACACCATCTTGCCGTTATACACGGGGATCACATCCTCGGGCCGGAGCATCCTCTCGCGCAGCACGCTCGACATGGTCACGAGCTTGAACGTCGATCCGGGCTCGTACGGATCGGAGATGGCCCGGATTTTCCACCGCTCCGGCGGATATTCGCCGGCCCGGGCCGGGTCGAAGGAGGGCGATTCCGCGAGCGCCAGGATCTCCCCCGTGGACGGCCTCACGATAATCACGGTGCCGCTTTCCGCCCGGAAACGGTCCAGTGTCGCTTCCAGTTCCTCCTCCGCGATCTCCTGGAGGGAATAGTCCAGGGTGAGGATGAGGTCACAGCCTGGTACGGCCTCTTGTGCCGGGTGTGACACCTCGTAGTACCGCCCGCGCCGCGCGTCCCGCTGGAGGTAGGCCACGCCCGGGGTGCCGCGCAACTTCTCGTCGTAGGCAAGCTCGAGGCCGCTCAATCCTCGGTTCTCGGCGCCGACAAATCCCAGCACGGGGCTGGCCAATCTCCCGTGCGGGTAGGCTCTCTTGCTTTCCCGAACAAGCACAAGGCCGGGAATCTCGAGATCGCGGATCCGCTCGGCCGTTTCCCGGGAAAGCCCACGCCTCAACCAGACGAATCGGGTGTCCTCCTGCCGCAGCTTGGCTTGGTACTCGCTGGCTTGTCCACCCAGAAGCGCAGCCAAGCGCTGAGCGACCCGATTGGGAGCCTCAATCAGCTTCGGATCTGCCGCGAGCGAGAAAACGGTGCGGTTGAGAACCAGGGGCTCGCCGTTGCGGTCCCGGATCAACCCGCGTTCGGGTTCCACCCGAATCACGCTAAGGTACCGTTGTTCCGCCATCTTCGCGTACCTTCTCCCTTCCAGAAGCTGCACCCAGGCCGTACGGGCGAGCACAATCACCCAGAAACTAATCAGCCCCACCTTGACGACGGCGAAGCGCAGGTGGAGCATGCTGTGTTCCGCGTTGGCGGCAAGCCTCGGCATGGGAGCGTCGCCTCATCGGTGATCCTTCCTCTGACCCCGGCCCGGCGTTTCACTCGAGATCCAGGATGCGCACCGGCGGGGTCGTGAAGCCGAATTGCCTTGAAGTCCGTTGCCGGACCGTCTCGTAGCTACTCATCTTCTCGCAGGCTGCACGAAGGTCGTGCACTTCGTCGAGGAGCTGACGCCGCTCGGTCTGGAGGCGATGCACATCGCGCCCCAGCTTGATCACCTGAGTTCGCTGCCAAATCCAGAACAGGCCCAATACCGTAGCGATGAGGGCCAGCTTGGCCCAGCGCGCAAGCTCTCGTTGGCCGACGAACCTCTTCGCCCGGCGGACCGGCGCCCGCAAGGAGCGCAATGCCCTTTCGGCTGGGTTTCCAGCCGTCGCCCGCAGCTCAAAGGGACGCCGGCTCGTCCTCGACCAGCTTTTCCGCGGCGCGTAAGCGAGCACTCCTTGCCCTCGGATTCCTCCGGATCTCCTCTGCACCGGGTCGTACGGCGTGCCTCGTGAGGACCCGCAAGCGCCCCGGCCTGCCACAGGTGCAAATGGGGACTCCCGGGGGACAGATGCATCTTGGCTCATTCTCCCGGAAAAAGCTCTTGACGATCCGATCTTCAAGCGAATGATACGCGATCACGACCATCCGTCCCCCGGGACGAAGCACCTCGAGGGCCTGCTCCAAAGCGCTTCGCAAGCTCTCGAGTTCCCGATTCACCGCAATCCGCAGCGCCTGAAATACGCGCGCGAGGCTCTTGGCGACATGCGGGCCGCGCACCGTTGCCCGGACCACATCGGCAAGCTCGCGAGTGGTGGCGATGGGCCTCCTCGCCCGGCGCTCCAGGATCGCTCGGGCGATTCGCCTCGCCTCCCTCTCCTCTCCGTATTCCCAAAGGATTCGTCGCAGCTCCTCTTCGGAGACCGTGTTCACCAGCGCGGAGGCGGTCGGTTCGAGGTCCGGATTCATTCGCAAGTCCAACGGCCCCTCCCGATCGAAGCTGAACCCCCGCTCGGGCCGGTTGAGCTGCCACGAGGAAACGCCGAGATCCCAGAGCACGCCGTCCAGCGGCACCAGGCCGAGATCTCGGCTGATCCGCGCCAGTTCAGCATAGTTCGCTCGAACCAGACGCAGGGGTGTTCGCTCCCCCCCAAATCGGCGGCGCACCCAACTGATGGCTTCGGGGTCGCAATCGATGCCCAGTACCACACCTGAAGGATCCAGCCTCCTGAGGATCTCCGCCGTGTGCCCTCCACCGCCAATCGTCGCGTCGACGTATCGCCCTCCTGGATTCCAAACGAGAAAGTCCACTGCTTCGTGGAGCAGCACGGGTACGTGGAATTCTTCGCACTCGGAACGGGCCATTCCTGCTGGCCGTCAAACCGCGAAGTCCATGATCTCCCCCAGTTGTTTCATGAACGTATCCGCGGAATTGCGTAGTGCTTCTTCGAGCAATCCGGGATTCCAGATCTCGAAGCGGTTGAAGGCGCCGCCGACGACCGCCTCGTTTCCCAGCTGGGCGTGCGCAGCGAAGTCCGCAGGGATTTGGATCCGGCCCTGCTTGTCGAAGGTGACGTACTTCAGATTCATCCCCCAGAGACGCGTCACGGCCATTCGCGTCCGGTAGTCCATGGGGCGTCCAAGGAGATTTGACTTGAACTTCTGCCAGATGTCAAAGGGGAAGGCATAAAGGCAGGGCTCTACCGCTTTCACGAGAACCAGGGTGTCGTTGGCTTCGGGAGACAAAGCTCTACGAAACGGCGCTGGAAAGGCAATGCGCCCTTTGTCATCGATCGTACATCGGTACCGCCCTTCCAGCGCCGTGACCAAGCGACCCTCCGCAGCAAGCTCCCTCGGGGAACGTTGTGGGGATTTGTGGTTTTTTGTGGTATAACATACTAGTCCGCTCCCACTTTGTCAAGGGGAATTTTCATGTCCAGGGGGGAATCGCCCCCATTCGGGAGGGAAACCCTTGGACGAGGAGGAGGTTGGAGCGGGTGCAGCGGAAACCCTCCTTGCTCCGGCTGACATCCCCGGATAGCCGCGCCTGTGCGGGCCATCCGGGCGCCCTAGGAATTACTCGCTCTCAGGCACTGCAGGGTACGCCATTGCTTGACGGAGAGCCGTCTCAGTCCCGGGGCACAAATCCGGCGACAAATGGGCGAGTGCGGTCAGCGCGACAAGCTTTGCGTCAGGCAAGAGGGTACGCCCCCCACGGGGCATCCCGGTGCGGGAGAAGCGGTTCGCCAATGTCGCGATGGTCCCCCCTGAGAGGGTACGAGGCGTGGCAACGGCCCCTTCCGCCCTTTTCTCACTGTGATCTTGGCCCGGCGGCCCTCCCCCCTGCCTCCTTCGAACGGAGCAGAGCCTCTAGCTCCTTGGCTATCTTGTCCACGTCCGGCTCCTGCCCCTCGGAGAAGATCACCGGAACGCCGCTGATCCGGCACTCCTCGACGATCCTGGGTGCGCCGTCGTGGCGGCTCGGTCGGACATACACGTCAGCCAGGGGGAGCACCTGCCGCAGATCCTGGGACCCATCCAAGCGGATCCAGTTCACCTGCGGGAACCGCTCCTTCAGCGCCTCGATCACATCCATCCCGTACACCCATCGCTTGAACCTCCCGCCCCCAGGATCATAGTAGACAGCGTTGAAGGCCTGGTGGGTCTGCAAAGGGATGGGCTCCTGATACTTTCCCGGCCAGTAAACGACGGCCACTTTGGTTGGCGAGATCCCGTGCGCACGCCGAAGGTCCTCCAGGAGGCGCCGTCCGGTCACCCAGTGCTCGTCGATGAATCTTTCCAATAGCCTCATCTTCCATTGATGGGCCAGCACCTTCCAGCGCGACATGCCCGGAGGGCACATCCACATCGTGAGGGCATCCGTCCCCATCCACCACTTCACCACCCGTCGCCCGCGAATCCTTTCCAAGACCACGCGGAGCAAGGGGATGCTGCCCACGAAGATCGCCTTCCCCGGGTGATCTTCTGCCGTGCGCAGCAAGACCGTCTCACCGTACCTTGGGGTACACTGCGCGCAGAACACGTAGCCCCTGGGCGTAGCTTTGCCACAACGCCAGCAGTTCGCCGATCGGATCTCCGGGATGTCTTCCAGCCACGTTTTCTCAGCGGTTTCGGAAATAGCCCCTGCACACATTCCAAATTCCCTCCCGCCAATTTCCCAAGCGCTTGCGCTCATCGGACGTGTAGAAGCCGAGCCCCCCAAGTGCCAGGGGGAACCCGGCCAGCAATGCGCCGCGCAGCACCAGGCTTGCGGGAAGCGCTATCCTGTTCCCTCGCGCAACCCAGTCGCCAATCGCAGCAATCGCAAGGGCGGTCAAAAGGATCATGGCGAGGCGTTTGGCCTCATAGCGGAACCGGTGATACCGCGCGGCGAGGGGAATGCTGGCCAGCAACACCACACCGTACGAGGCCAGGATGGCAAAAGCAGCCGCACGAACGCCGCCCGCCGGAACGGTCGCCCAGCTCAGTCCCAAATTGAGGACCATGCCCGCCACAAACAGCAGGGCAATCCAGTACGTCTTTCCCGCGAGGTGAAAAGAAGCCTGCGCAATGTACGACATCCCGTAAACGAGGAAGGAAGCAGCTACGACCGGGACCAAGTCGTAATCCGACCAATAGACCGGATTGCGTAGCAGCAGCCGGACGATCTCCCGCGAGAAAAGGGCCAAAGCGAGCGTCACCCACGCGCCCAAGTAGGTGAAGTAGGTCATCGATCGCGTTTGGAAGCGCTCCAACTCCCGAGTGCCCCAAACCCTCCACAACATGGGGAAGTAGCCGAGTTGGAAGGGCTGAAAAAGAAACATGTTCAAGCTTCCGCCGATTCGCTGCAGAAAGGTGTATCTGGCCACATCATCGAGCCCGCCAAACAGACTGACCACATACCGGTTACCGAGGTTCAGCAGCAGAACGCTCAGGCTCACGGGAACCAGTGGCAAGCCGTAGCCGACCATCTGTACGAGCAGCCGAGCATCAACGCTCGACCGACTGCGACGAGCCACGTAGGGTAGCAGCAGCGCAAAGACAAGCACAGAGGCCACGGCCTGAGAGCCGAAGATCCCTACCACCCCCATGCGCCACTTCCCCACCGTGAGCAGGTTGAGGGCCAGAACGAGGGCGAACCGCGCCACCGATAGGCCGGTGAAGACCCCTGCTCTGCCCTCGAGCCGCAGGAGGTTGAGCGGGACGCCGAGGAGACAGGTGAAGCCGATGTCCACCAGCTGGAGCACGAGGATCCAGGCAAAGCGCGGTTGGTCAAGGCCAGCCGGCAATGTCAGGATGCCCGCCTGTACGAGCAGCCGGAATTCCACGTAGAACGTCAGCGGCAGAAAAACGGCCGTGGCCGCCGCGATCCCCGCCAGACTCGTGATGACCACCGCCCGCTGCGCCGCCGGGCTCTGCGCCATCCGGAAATATCGAAAAGTGGCTACCGGGAGACCCAGCGCCAGCGACTGCACCAGCAGCTGGCTCAGAACGTCCAGCAGGCCGTAAAACCCGAACTCTTCAACGGGGACCGCCTTCGAGTACAGCGGCAGAAGCACGAGACCTACCAGCTTCGCAGCCGCCGTGCCAAGCCCGTAGATGAGGGAATGCTTGCCCGTCGTGAGCAGATAGTTCGAACCTTCCGCTTCCATTCCGAAGACCGGTGTCCGAGATGATGTGGAACCCGAGTCGGCGAGGAAGCTACGAAACGCAGTCCGGATTTCCAAACGCGCCTCCCAGAACTCCGTCCGGGCTATCCCACAGGGCCTCCTTGCTTTCTCCGACGCGAGCTGGCTTTCCCCGCCTGCGCGGAATCACGTGGCCAGCAGGTAATCGGCCCCCGAAACCAGGACCTCACGCACCAGCGGCACTCTTCCCAGCCATCCTGCCGGAATGACGGGCCAGCCGTAACGCAGGTGATGGCTGGGACGGGAGATGTAGAAGCTGGAGGCAACAATCCGCAATCCCGCTTCGCGCGCAAGCCGCTCGAAGCGACCCAGCGAGAGGCGATCGCGGCGGAACAACTCCATCTCTTTCAGGATGTGAGGCTGGCGATCGATGCGCCCAACGACGGCAGCCAGGGCGCGAAAAAGAAGCCCGGGCAAGAAGTGCCAGTAGGGAACGAGCCGGAACCAGGACGCGAGCATCTGCTGATGACCACCGAACGGGGAGTAGAAGGGCGGAAACGTGATAATGGCTCTTCCCTCGCCTGGCCGGAGCAGCGATTTCACGTGAGCCAGAGCGATCGGTTTGTCCGTGACGTGCTCGAGGACATCGCGCAGAATGACGAGGTCGAACGGACCTGGAAGCGAACCCATCGCCGTGGGATCAAGCAGATCCCCCACCCTCACCTCAAATGCCAGCCCTCGCATCGCTGCCAGAATCCTGGCTAAGTTCGCCCGGCTCGGACTCAGCTCGAGTCCCCAGCCCTCGGCGCCTTGCTCGACCATTGCGGCCAGGATCCCGCCTTCGCCGCAGCCCAACTCCAGCACCTTGCGGCCTCGAACCTCCACCCCCCACCCTCTCAGCAAAGGGAGAAGATACCGCCGACCCAGCTCGTACTGGTAGCTCCAGTACCTCCGCTTGTGCTCCGGCACGCTGTTGCTCGGACCCGGAGAGGACATACACGCTTCCCCGCCACCTCCGCCATCCTGCAGATACACGAATGGGCGGGCACTGGCCCGCCCACCGGGCGCGGAATCCCTTTCCGAATCGGAGACCTGTCTCTCAGCTCTGAAAGGCCGCGACGGCTTCCTCCGGCGTATCGTAGGTGTCGAAGATTGTGATGAGCTTGGTGATCATGAACAGGCTTTGGACCTTGTCCGTCACGCCGGATAGCTTCAGGTCGCCACCTGCATTGCGCAGGGAAGTCATCGCCCCCATGAGCACGCCGAGCCCAGAGCTGTTCAACCACTTCACCCCGGAGAGGTCAATGACGACTTTCTTGACCCCCTCCCCGATGAGTTCCTTGACCTTCTGATGCAAGGCGGCCGTCTCGGGCCCGCCCATCATCTTCCCCTTCACCACCAGCACAGCAACGCCATCTCTTCTCTCTTCCTTGATGGTCATCGTAACCTCCCGGAGGTTCCAGCACCTCAACCCTCTCTTCTCCCAGCGCAGGGGAATTTAGACCAGCCGTCACTAAACTGCAAAAGCTTTTTGGTGCCCGCTCTCGTCGCGCCGATTGTCTAGCCCTCGCCAAACCGCTCGCCCGGAGCCCAGTCGCAAGGACGGTGAACCTCAATTACCTTCCACCGGATCCGGAACGTACCCCCTCCGGCCCAGCGTGCGGGTGCCGACGGCCCTTGAGCCACAGCATGGTGGCCCCGAAAATGATCAGCCCCAGGCTCAAGACCTGGTTCACGCTCATGCGCAATGCGCCGATCCTCAGCGCAACCATGGCCGATTCGTAGTACCGGAGGAAGTCGATCAGCAGGCGCCCGACGCCGTACAGCACGAGAGACCAGTAGAACAGAAAGCCTTCAAAACGATGGCGCCGTTCCAATAGCAGGAGCAGCCCGAAGATAGCCAGAGCGCCCAGGGAGGAGAAGAGCTGGGTCGGGTAGATGGGTACGTTCGGGAACGTAGCCCCTGCTGGGCTCTCGGGAGGGAAAACGATGCAAAACGGCCCCTTTCCAGGCACACCGAAGCAGCATCCGTTCAGAAAACAACCGATCCGACCGAAGAACAACCCGAGAGCCATCGAGGGCATGATCACATCGGCCACCCGAAGAAAGGGCAATCTCTTCCAATGGACGTACAGCGCGGCAGCGATCAAAGCGAGGATCAGGCCGCCGAGGAACGTGAGCCCCGCCAGGCCAAATTCGCCAGTGCTCTGAAAGGGGTTGAAAGTGTCCGCCCAGTGCCCGCGGAACTCGTCGAGGTGAAAAACGACGTACATCGCCCGCGAGCCGACGATAGCGCTGAGGATGATGATCGTGGCCAAATCCATGATGTGATTGCGGTCCACACCGTACTTCGGCGCCCTCCTGGCTGCAAGCCATATGCCCACGGCAAAGGCGATCGCCAGCATGACGCCGTAGCTGTGCAGTTCGAATCGGCCAATTCGAAAAAGCACTGGGTGCAATGACGTCCTCCCTCAGTATTCGTCCCACCTCATCGAGACATTGGCCACCAAACCTACCATGATCAGCGAAGCGAGTAGGAAACTACCCCCATAGCTCATGAAAGGCAACGGCAATCCGGCCACGGGCATGAGGCCGACGACCATACCCAGATTCACAAGGATGTGAAATGCGAAGATGGATAGCACGCCCACAACCACCAGACTTGCGAAGGGATTGCGCGCCCGACTCGCGATCATCAGGCAGCGGCGGAGGAAGACCCCAAAGAGAAGCAAGGTGACGCTTGTCCCCACAAATCCCAGTTCTTCGCCGATCACCGAGAAGATGAAATCCGTGTGCTGAGCGGGGAGAAATCGGAGATGGGTTTGTGTCCCGTGCAGAAGGCCCTTTCCCCAGATCCCTCCGGATCCAATCGCAACTTTGGACTGAATGACCTGATAGCTCAAGCCCATCGGATCTTCGCGAAGGCCGAGAAAAGACAGGATCCGCTGCTGCTGATAGTCGTGCAGGTGATTCCACAGGATCGGAGCTGCTGCGGCAGCCGCCAGGTTCATCACGAGCGTAAAGGCAATCGTCCGCGGCCTGGCTCGCAGGATTAGAAGAGCCACCACAACCAGGATCAATACGCCTGTCAGGGCCAGCCGGTGAAACGAAGCCACGAAACTCAGAACCGGCGACAGGATGATGAACAGCGATGACAGGGAAAGACCAGCCCAAAACAGCATGGGAAGCAATAGCGCCCCGAAGACCATCGCTGTGCCGAGGTTCGGCTGCTTGGCCACAAGCGCCATTGGCACAAGCCCCAAAGCAAAGGCTTTGATCAAGTCCAATGGGCGCTCCAGGTCCGTCGTCGTCGAGGTCAAGAAGCGAGCCAGTGCCAGCACCACAGCAATCTTCGCGAGCTCGGACGGCTGAATCTGGACTGGACCCACCTGCAGCCACCGCGCCACTCCTGGCCCCTTCCCGAAAAGGAGCAGGAGCACGAGGGCCGCGACGGCCATCCCGTACAGAAAGTAGGCCAGGTGCCTCAAGAGGTGAAGCGACACGACACAGGCGAGAACCAAACCTGCTGCGCCCAGAGCCAGCCAGGTCAACTGGCGCCCGAAGTTGCCCGCCCACGGGCTATCGCCGGCCTGAGCGCATGCGCTGTACAAGGTGATCAACCCGAGCAACAGCAGCAAGAGTGTGGCGGCCACGAATGGCTTGTCCAGATTCCGCAGACGGGATTTCCACAGTCGGCTCACGGCCGCACCTCCGCTCGGCTGCTGGAAATGCTGGCGAGGGAGACGAATGAAGTCGGTGTCCGCCCGGCCAATTCTCCCGCGCGCTCCGTCCGCACCTCGTCGAAGTAAAACCGGAGCACCTCCCGAACCACGGGTACAGCTGCTCCGCTGCCGCTTCCGCCATTCTCGACGAAGACGCAGAACGCGATTTCCGGCGAATCGTACGGAGCGAAGCCGATGAACCAGCCGTGAGGATCTCCGTGCGGATTCTGCGCCGTGCCTGTTTTCCCCGCCACCACCACATCACCCAGGTTGCAGCCCCTTCCGGTACCGCCAGGCGCATTGACCACCCCCCACATCCCCTCCCGCACAATATCGTACACCTCCGGGCGAATCTCCCGCACCTCGAAGCTATCCGGACGAACGGCAACTTGCCGTCCGGTCAGGGGGTTCTCGATCGCCCGGACCAAATGGGGGACGTAGCCTTTCCCGCGGTTGGCCACGACCATGGCCAGCTGCGCCATCTGCAAGGGGGTAGTCAGCAGATCGCCCTGGCCAATGGCCAAGTTCAGCATGGTTCCCCCGACCCAGCCGCCCTTTCCGTAGCGGGCATCGAAATACTGGGCATCCGGAACAAGTCCTCCCCGCTCTCCTGGCAGGTCCACACCCGTGGGCTGACCGAAACGGAGGAGCTTGGAGTACCTGGCCCATCGATCCAAACCCACGCGCATCCCCATCGTGTAGAAGTAGACATTGCAGCTGTGCGCAATGGCATCGTACAGGTCCTGAGAGCCGTGGCCCTGCGCGTACCAACATGCGAAGGTCCTTCCTCCGTACGCGAGGGCGCCGCCGCAGGTGACGCGGCTTTCCGGCGAGAACACCCTCTCATTGAGGCCGGCAAAGGCGGTAATTAGCTTGTAGGTCGATCCCGGAGGATACAGCCCCTGCGTGACCCGGTTCAAAAGGGGCTTACAGGGGTCAGCTACCAAGGAATCCCAGATCGCTGGATCTAACACCCCGGCAAACCAGTGCAAATCGTAGTCAGGCGAACTTGCCAGCGCTAAGATCTCGCCGTTCCGCGGATCGAGAAATATGCCTGCCGCCCTTTTGCCGCGCAGAAGCTCCTCCAGCTTGGCCTGCAGACGGTCATCGATGGAAAGGATCAGATCCAACCCAGGCGAAGGTGGGGTCCACTTCTCCATCGGGAGCATCCGGATCTCTCGCCCGAGGGCGTCCACCTCGACGTACTGGTACCCCCTCCGACCGCGAAGCACGCGCTCGTACTGCCGTTCCAGGCCGGTCTTCCCAATGATGTCTCCCGGCCGGTAGTCCTCGCCTTTCCAGGCCTTCAGTTCCGACTCCGCGATCTCGCCAAGGTATCCCAGCACATGCGAGAGGCGGGACTGCCCCACGTAGCTCCTCTTCGGCTCAGTCTCAATCAGGAGTCCGGGGAAGTCCAGCCACCGCTCCTGAATCTGCGCCAGAAGCTCGAAGGGCACGTCCCGTCGGACCTTCACGGGTTGGAACTCGGTACGATAGCCCTTGCGCACGGACTGCAGCAGCTCATTGGGATCGACCCCCACAAAGGAGGCCAAGTTGAGGAGGAGGGCCTCCTTGCCCCGATAGTGATACGGCAGCAAGGCGAGGGTATAGCAGGGTAGGTTCTCCACCAGCGGCCGGTGATTCCGGTCGTAGATCTGGCCGCGCGGAGGTTCCAACGTGACCAGCCGAACCCGATTCTTTTCCGACTGCCGGAAATAGACCTCGTGCTGCACGATCTGCAGCTGGACCAGGCGCGCTAGCAGGACCAGGAACATCAGCCCAAGGAACCAGGAGAACACGCGCCGGCGACTTTCGATATCAAGTCCCGTCTTCGCCATCTGAAGACCACGGGTCCAAGATCAACACCGAGCCACGGGGACCCTGCCCTGCTCGCCATGTCTTACCCTACAACCTGCGCCACCAAGCCTGAGGCAGGGCAGCCAGAACCAGCATGCCGAAGCCCACATCGTACAGCACGCACGGAATGATATGCCGAAACAACGCCCCCGCCAGACCGACCTCCGCGCCCAGCAAGAGGATCCCGTTCGCCAATCCCTCGAAGATCACGGCGCCCATGGCCCAGACCAGCAGCATCCGCTGGTAGTTGACCTGCACCCAATCGCGCGTACCAACACGGATGACGAACGCTACCAGCGAATAGCCCAGGGATCCGAGGCCAAGCGGCGTACCTGCTGTGAGGTCGGAGAGCAATCCGGTCAAGAACCCAAGCGCCAGAGATTCGTACACATCGAGCCGAAGGAGCAAAGCCACCAGTAGCAACAAGGGCAGATTGGGACGGGCGCCCGCCATGGACAAGAACTCGACCACCGTGGACTGGAGCAGTACAGCTGCGGCAATGGCCACGGCGTAGAGGCCAACGCGCCTCATTCCCCCACTCGCGCGCTTCGGTCGGAAGACAGCAGGACCGCCACTTCCTCCAGCCGGTTGAAATCCACCACCGGCCTGACGTACACCAGCTTGAACAGGCTCGTCGCATCCTCAGACACTTGGACCACCACGCCGATGCGAATGCCTTTGGGAAAGATCCCACCAAGCCCGGAGGTGACGACCACGTCCCCGATGCGCACATCCGCGCGGATCGGGACGTCGTCCAGGATGCAGTACTCTCCTCCGCTCCACCGCAGGATCCCATTCACGCGGGACCGCTCCACGACGGCCGCTGCCCGGAAGTTACGATCCAGCACCACGTGAACCAAAGAGTAGTCGGAGCCCACAAGGTAGACCTTGCCCACGAGCCCCTGAGAGTTCACGACCGGACAATCCCGCTTGACGCCGTCCTCAGCACCGACGTTGATCTTGATGGAACGAATGGCAGAATTGCCGCTGTAGGCCACCACCTCGGCGGGGAGGAGGGGAAATGGCGTCGTTTCCTTGAAGCCCAACAATGCCCGCAGCCTCTGGTTTTCCAGCGCGGCGTTCCGGTATCGCGCCACTTCCAGAAGAAGCTGAGCATTCTCCGACGTAAGGCGGGCCACCTGCCGTGAGAGACTGAACGTCCGCGTGAAGCGGCTGAGCAGTTCCTGGGCCGAGCCGGAAATGGAAATAGCTGTGGCCCGGATGAGCTGGACGGGTCTGTCCTCGTTCCCCGCCAGTAGGCCCAAAGAAGCGAACACGCACACGCCCAGCGCCGCCCACTCTCTCAGAGACGCCCGCATCTCCTCAACCCGGCGAGACCCAGGAGCTCCACGCTGTGAAGAGCTTCACCTTCGCTTACATTCGCCTCCCGGCCCAGCCTGAAGAAGCGGGGGCGGCAGGCATTCTCTCACTGCGCAAGGGGAAATCAGTACCGCTTCACCTTCGTAAGCACCTTTTCGTACCGCGGCAGGTCCTCCAGAATCTTGCCGGTTCCTCGGACCACGCAGGTTAGAGGGTCGTCGGCCACAAAAACTGGCAGGCCCGTCTCCTGCCGGATGCGTTCGTCCAGGCCTCGCAGCAAAGCGCCGCCTCCGGACAGGATGAGACCTCGGTCCACGATGTCGGCCGAGAGCTCGGGGGGCGTCCTCTCGAGACAGAGTTTCACAGCGTCCACGATGGCCCCGGTGGCTTCTGCCAAAGCTTCCTGGATTTCCTCCCCGGTCACCTCAACGGTCTTGGGGATGCCGGCCACCACATCCCTTCCCTTGATGGTGATCTGCCCTTCCGGCTTGTACGGCGGGACCGACCCGATCGTTATCTTGATATGCTCGGCCGTGTTCTCGCCAATCAGGAGGTTGTGCTTTCGCTTGAGGTACTGGATGATGGCCTCGTTCATCTCGTCACCGGCGATCCGGATCGAGATGTCCGTGACAATCCCCGATAGCGAGATCACGGCGATTTCGGTCGTCCCCCCACCGACATCCACGATCATGTTCCCCACCGGCTCTTCGACCGGCAATCCCACGCCGATCGCCGCCGCCATCGGCTCATCGATGAGCACCACCTCCCGAGCTCCGGCATGTTCCGCCGAATCCCGCACGGCTCGTTTTTCCACCTCCGTGATCCCGGAGGGGATCGCGATCGCCATCCGCGGCCGAATGAACCGGCTCCCCTGAGCTTTGCGCACGAAGTAGCGGATCATCCGCTCGGCAAGCTCGAAGTCGGCGATGACGCCGTCCCGCAAAGGCCGCACCGTGGTGATTTCCCCGGGCGTCCGCCCAACCATCTCCTTGGCTTCGGAGCCGTAGGCTACGATTTCCTGATCGCTGCGCCGGATCGCCACAATGGAGGGCTCGTTCACGACGATCCCTTTGCCCCGCACGAAGAGCAATGTGTTCGCCGTGCCCAGGTCCATGGCAATATCATTCCCGAACAGGCCGAGAAAGGAAAATGGCATACTGCGTCCCTCGCGATTGAATGCTCTGCCTTAGCCCACTCTCCCTGCCGAAAGCTCCGTCCCCCCGCCCACGCCCCCTCGGACCCCATGCTCCTCGCAGGCTGCGGCCGAAGAGCCCAGCACGGCATCTGTCAGTGGCGGAAATGCCGCACGCCTGTGAAGACCATGGCCATGCCGTGTTCATTGGCTGCCTGGATCACCTCCTGGTCACGCACCGAGCCGCCCGGCTGTACGATGGCCGTCGCTCCTGCCTCTGCTGCCGCATCGACGCCGTCCCGGAACGGGAAAAATGCATCCGATGCGAGCACACTCCCCGCAAGCGATAGCCCCGCATTTCGAGCCTTCCAGGCGGCCAGGTGCACGGAATCCACGCGGCTCATCTGACCGGCTCCGATCCCCAGCGTGCGGTCCTTCCCGGCGAAGACGATGGCGTTGGACTTCACCCATCGAGCGACCTTCCACGCGAAGCGCAGGGCTTCCCACTCCGCCTCACTCGGTGCCCTCTCGGTCACAACGCGCGCTTCACCGAAGTCCTCCGCCAAGGAAGCATCGAACTCCTGCACGAGCCATCCTCCCCACACGGACCTCACGTCCCAATCCTCCCGGCGCCGACGGGCATCGAAAGGCATTGTCAACAGGCGCAGGTTCTTCTTCCGGCTCAGGATTTCGAAAGCTGGGTCACTGAAACTCGGCGCCACAATCACTTCCAGGAAGAGGGAGGCCAGTTTCTCCGCGAGTTCGGCGTCTACCTCCCGGTTGCACGCCACAATCCCGCCAAAGGCCGAGACGGGGTCCGTCGCCAGGGCCTTGTCGTAGGCTTCACTGCAAGTTGCGCCGGTGCCCACCCCGCACGGATTGTTGTGCTTGACAATGCACACAGCCGGCTCCTCGAACTCGGAAACGAGCCCGACGGCGGCATCCGTGTCCAGAAGGTTATTGAAAGAGAGCTCCTTGCCGTGGAGCTGTCGCAGGCTCCCAAGTCCCTGACGGGGCTCAGCGGCGTAGAAAGCTCCCGCCTGGTGCGGATTCTCCCCGTAGCGCAGGGCGGAATGACGAGCCGCGGCGATCGATATCACCTCCGGCAGCTCCCCGGATTTCCCGGTGAGGTAGCGAGCAATGGCTGTGTCGTACTGCGACGTGCGCGCGAAAACCTTTGCTGCCAGGCGCTTTCGTGTGGCAAACGTCAGGCAGGCTTCGTGGGCTTCCAACTCCTCCAGGATCGCGGGGTAGTCGGCCGGATCGACCACCACTGCCACGGAGGGGAAATTCTTGGCCGCGGCGCGGATCATGGTCGGCCCACCGATGTCGATCTGCTCCAGCGCCTTTTCAAGCGTTACACCCGGTTCCACCACGGTCTTTTCGAACGGGTAGAGGTTCACCACCACCAAATCCACAAGCGGGATGCCCAGCTCCTCGGCCTGTTTCAGCTGGGCAGGATCATCCTTGCGGGCCAGGATCCCCGCCAAGATCTTCGGATGCAAGGTCTTTACCCGTCCACCCAGGATCTCCGGAAAGCCCGTGATTTCGGAAACCGAAACCACCCGGATCCCGGCTTCGCGCAGGGCTCGCTCGGTCCCACCCGTGGCAACGATCTCCACGTCCCAGCGGACGAGGGCTTGGGCGAACTCTACGATCCCCCCCTTGTCCCAAACACTAATGACCGCCCGGCGCAGTTTGAGTAAGTTTTCCATGACCTCCTCTATATGCCGATCTGCTCACCTTCGCTCCGAAACCTCACGACCGGCTCGACACCCTGGAAGCGGGCACAACCCCTGCCTCCGGCGCTCTCCATCGGAAACTGCGGCCCGTCCTGCCCGATTCGCGCCAACGCACTCCGCCGGGAGCGATTCCAAACGGCTTCCCGGGAAACATCTCAAATCCAGACAAACGCTCCGATTCGCTGACGGGGAGCAGCTACCGCTGCCGGAAATGCCAATCCTCCGGCGGCCCCGCCCTTGCGCAGGCTCAGACCAGGTCCGCAAGCCTCAAGGATGCGAGCCCAAGGAGCCCTCTCCCCGATGGCGGGGAAACCTGCCGGGCCCGAGGACCCCGAAACAGAAAAGGCGAGGAACGAACCGGAACCCTGTGCGCGACCAAGCTCCTCACCCGTTCGAAGCGCGACAACTATCCCTCGGACAAACGGGTCCTCAGCATTCACCCAGGGATGCGACAGCGCCTTCCCGCGGCGAACCTCGGCCCGAGGGCATTGCCAGGCCGAACCTTGCTCACGCGATCGGCTTCGGAAGAATGCGCACCCGCCTCCCTTCCACCCTCACCCGGTCTTCCGCGAAATACTGCAGAGCCTCCGGGTACACCTGGTGCTCCACCTCCAGCACGCGCGCCGCCAGCGATTCGGGGGTGTCGTCATCCAGGACCGGTACGCAACGCTGGATCACCGGAGGTCCGGCGTCGTACTCCTCAGTGACGATGTGAACGGTCACGCCGGTCACCTTGCAGCCGTACTGCAGCACAGCTTCGTGTACGTGGTGGCCGTACATCCCCTGCCCGCCGAAGGCAGGCAGCAAAGCCGGATGAATATTCAGGATCCGATTGCGGTAAGCCTGAACGATGGTGGGACTCAGCTTCTTGAGGTAGCCTGCCAGGGCGATGAAGTTCACCTCGTGCCGGGCCAGTACCTCGAGCAGGGCCGCATCGAAGGCTTCCTGCGACGGGAATTGCTTAGCCGAGAGATGGAGGGCGGGGATCCCATGCCGACGGGCGATTTCCAGGGCTCCTGCATCCGACTTGTTGCTGATGAGGACGCATACCTCGGCATCCAACCGGCCTGCGGCGATCGCCTTCAGAATGGCTTCGAAGTTCGACCCTCTCCCCGATGCGAAAACCGCCAGCTTCAGTTTTGCCAATTCGGCTCCCTTCCATGCAAGCTCTGAAGACCCGGTGAACCGCCCGCCTAAGCTTTCCAAAAATAGCGATTTTCAAGCCATCAGTCAAGCGCCTTCATCGCCCACGAAGACCTCATTCCGCGTTCCCCCCGCCCGGGGAGTTCCGCCGCTTCATTCCGGCATGCGCTCTGAGGTGGGCCACTGGAGAGGTCTTTCCCGATATTCCGCTGTGGCAGTCCGCCGAAGCATGATCCTCCGCGCCGCCCACCGGAACGCAGAACGGGTCGGTCGAAAGAACCCTCAGAGCTCCTCGTGTTCGCCCGTCCCCATGCTCGTACGTGGCGGACGGAGACCCCGCTCTGAGAACTGAACCGCTCGGACTGCCTGGGCGCGCATCCCTGCCTTCCGGAGCTAAGACTGGGCTGACCAACACAGGCATTGCTTCCCCCGGTGCATACGCCGGGAGATAGGGTCCGGCGGTCGCGCTGAACCCCTGCCCCCCACTCGGGAGCCGGAAAGAAAGGCTCTGGCCACACCCTCCGTGGAGACAGCCGCTAAGCAGGTTGCGGCTTTCCTTTGCCGCGACCCGGTCTCGCTAGCAGAAGGCAGATGACCATGAAAGCAATGGCCGGCCAGGCCACGAAGCCCAGGTATAGAAGGGTCAGCAGCAGGCCAGGAAGGAACACCGCCCAAACAAAGACTCTTTGCCAGGTCCGTAGCTGCATTTCATCCCACCTCTTGCTCGCGACGCCCGGCGGAGGAAGAATTGGGGTTCGCAGAAGGCTCGTCCGCCACGGCGGAAACCCGCTTCAGCTTCGACGCGAGGGCGAAGTCCAGCACTTGATCCATGTGCTCGACCAACACGATGTTGAGCTCGGAGCGGACTTCTTGCGGTACGTCTTCCAAGTCATGGGCATTTTCCCGCGGCAGGAGGACGGTGGAGATGCCGCCGCGCTGGGCCGCCAACACCTTGTCCCGGACGCCACCGATGGGAAGTACGCGCCCGCGGAGGGTGATCTCCCCGGTCATGGCCACATCTTTCCGGACCGGCGTGTCCGTGAGGGCGCTGACAAGGGCGGTCGCAATGGCGATTCCTGCCGAGGGTCCGTCCTTCGGAACAGCTCCCTCCGGCACGTGGATATGCACGTCGAGCTTGCGGTGGAAGCCCGGTTCGAGTCCCAATTCCCGAGCTCGGGAGCGGACGTAGGTCATCGCCGCTTCTGCGGATTCTTTCATGACCTCCCCCAGCCGTCCCGTGAGTTTCAGCTGCCCCGAACCGGGCACAACGGCTACCTCGATGAACATCAAGTCGCCACCGGTCGGCGTCCACGCAAGGCCGGTGGCCACGCCCACTTCATCTCTCGCCTCCGCCGTCCCGACCCGGTAGCGGGGCGGGCCGAGCATCTCCTGAAGTTCCGCCTTCCCAACGCGGATGCGCTGGGTCTCGCCCGTCACAATCTTGCGTGCAGCCTTCCGGCAGATGGTTCCGATTTGCCGTTCCAAGTTGCGGACGCCGGCTTCACGGGTGTAGCTCTGGATGATCGCCCGCAGCGCCTCATCTTCGATGTGGAGCTGGTCCACGCTCAACCCATTCTCCGCCAGCTGCTTTGGCAGGAGGTGTCGGCGAGCGATCTCCAGCTTTTCCGCCTCGGTGTAGCCTTGCAGCTCCAGCACTTCCATACGGTCCAGAAGGGGACCGGGAATGGAGTGGGTCACGTTGGCAGTGGTGATGAAGAATACCTTCGAGAGGTCAAAGGGGACGTCTAGATAGTGGTCCACGAAGGCGCTGTTCTGCTCAGGATCCAGCACCTCGAGCAGCGCAGCCGCCGGATCGCCGCGGAAGTTGGAGACCAGCTTGTCGATCTCGTCCAGCATGAACACGGGATTCTTTGCGCCGGCACGGCGGATGCCCTGGATGATTCGCCCCGGTAGCGCGCCGATGTATGTGCGGCGGTGGCCACGAATCTCCGCCTCGTCCGAAACCCCGCCGAGGGAGACCCGGACGAACTTGCGGTTCAGGGCACGTGCGATCGACTTGCCGAGGGAGGTCTTCCCCGTTCCCGGCGGGCCTACGAAGCAAAGGATGGGGCCCTTTGCGTCGGGCTTGAGGCGGCGAATCGCCAGGGTGTCCAGAATCCTCTCCTTCGCCTTCTCGAGGTCATAATGGTCGGCGTCCAGGATCTGCTGCGCCACCGCTAAGTCCAGCCGATCCTCGGTCTCCTGGTTCCATGGCAAGCTGAGGAGCCACTCGAGATACGTGCGGGAAACCGTGTACTCCGCCGACTGAAACGGCATCGACTGCATCCGCTCAAGTTCTCGCTCCGCCTCCTTTCGCGCCTCCTCCGGCAAGCCCGCCGTTTCCATCCGCCTCCGAAACTCGTTGATCTCAGCCGTCCGCTCGTCTTCGATCCCCAATTCCTTCTGGATGGCCCGAAGTTGCTCCCGCAGGTAGGCCTCGCGCTGGGTCTTTTCGATCCGCTGGCGGATGTCTTGCTGGATCTTCTGTCCGATCTCCAGGATCTCGAGCTCACGATTCAGGTACTCGCTTACGAGCCTGAGACGCTCGGTTACATCCACCGCTTCCAATACCTTCTGCCTTTCCTCGCGGCTCAGGTTGAGATGGCTGGCCATGAAGTCGACCTGGTGGCTCGGATCTGGAAGATTGTGCGCAATGGTGACGAGCTCGTTTGGAAGGTTGGGAGCAAGCTCCACCACACGCTGGAACGTGCCCAGAGCTCCCCGCAGTGCGGCTTCGAACTCGGTATCCCGTTGGAGCACCTCTTGCAGGGGTTCTGCATCGGCCACGAAGAAGGGCACGCTCTGCACAATCTCTCGCAGCCGGATGCGCGCGAGCCCGTGCAACACCACTTGGACAGAGCCGTCGGGTAAACGCAGCATCCGTGCAATGAGCGCGGCCGTCCCCACGTCGTAGAGATCCTGAGTTCCAGGATCGATGGCGCCAGTCCGGCTTGCGAAGGCCCCCACGAAGCGGTCCGAAGCCACTGCCTCCTCAATCACCCGAAGCCGGACAGGGTCGGAAATCGTCAGCGGCAGCAACATCCCTGGAAACAGCACCGCCTCGCCAAGCGGCAGGATCCGAATCCTGCGGGGGATTTGCGGTGCTGGCGGCTCTTGCGTTGGTCCTCCTGGGGTAATTAGCATCCCGCCCTCTTGCATAGGTCACAGTAACCCGCGCCTGAGATCTGCACCAGGCAGAAGACGACCCGCCTCTGCCGGAGGTTCCCTCGAGCTGGAAGGGGAACGCCCCCGCTCCGTTCCATAAACCCCGTCTTCGGCGGCCGGCAAGGCCGCGCTCATAGCGGCTGAAGGACGGCTCAAGACGGGCCCCAAAGCCCAAGTCGGGTCAGCTGCGCGCAGCCCCACTCCCGGCCTGAGGCCCATGGTAAGGAAGCGGGATGTACTGAACCGACGGCCGATTCCTTTCCGCCGGCATCCGGAAGAGGTTCATGAAGTGGTACACTTCGTCGGGGAGTTCTGTCGAAACCGGCAGGCCCAAAGCCCGCGCGTGGTCCACAGTGATCGGATAGTCGTGCGTCCAACGACCGCAGCTCAGCTCTTGGGCGATGATCTCCAGCTTGTCCTTTGGGATGGCGTCCGAGGCGACCTCGACAATGGTCTCCTTCACCTGCTGGATCGCCTTTTCCGCCAAATCGGCCAGGATAAGCGTTTGGTCATCGGCTTTGCCTTTGCCCTTGGCCTGCACGGCGCGCAGGATGGAGGCGGCCGGGTACTGCCCCAGCTGCGGATCCAGAGGGCCGAGCACGGCGTTCTCGTCCATCACGATCTCATCGGCCGCCAAAGCGATCAGGGTGCCCCCCGACATGGCATAGTGAGGCACAAACACCGTCACTTTGGCTGGGTGGCGTTTCAGCGCCCGCGCGATCTGCTTCGTCGCCAGGACAAGCCCTCCGGGCGTGTGGAGGATCAGGTCAATGGGCACGTTGGGGTCGGTGAGGCGAATGGCCCGCAGGATTTCCTCGCTGTCCTCGATATCGATGTAGCGCATGATCGGAAACCCCAGCAGGCTCATGGTCTCCTGCCGATGGACCAGAGCGATGACCCGGCTCTTCCGCTTTTGCTCCATCCGCTGGATCAACCGCATCCTGCTGGATTCCAGCATGCGGCGGCGAATCGCCGGTTGCAGCGCCGCAATCATGAAGAAGACCCAAAAGATGTCCAGTGGGCTCATCCCTCACCCTCGCGCTAGTCCCACCATGCTGGACTCTCCACCGTCACCACGGCCAGTACTGATCTCGATAGACGCCCCGGTAACTGCGCCGTTTGAACACAAACACCAGAACAGCCCCAGCGGCAAAGCCTCCGGCGTGCGCCCACCAGGCAACCCCGCCGGACATGGTGTCTACCATGGCAAGGGAAAACATGCCCTGCAGCAGCTGCATCACAAACCAAAAACCGAGGAAGAAGAACGCGGGCACCTCAATGATCTCCACGAATACGAAGAGGGGCAATAGGGTCAATACTCTTGCTCTTGGGTACAGCATGTAGTACGCACCCATTACCCCGGATATCGCACCGCTGGCCCCGACGGTGGGGACGCCGGAGGTGGGGTTCACAGCGTAGTGCACCCAGCCCGCCACAAGCCCGCAGAGGATGTAGAACACCAGGTAACGGAAATGGCCCAGTCTGTCCTCCACGTTGTCACCGAAGATCCACAGGAACCACATGTTACTGATCACATGGAACCAACCCCCGTGGAGAAACATCGAGGTGAAGAAAGGCAGGATGATCTCACGGAGATTACCCGGTTCCTCCCGCGTGAGATAGAGGATCTTGGCCGGCACGACCCCGAAGGTCATCAGGAAATCCTGCAGCCGAGGCCCAAGGGAGACCTCGTACAGGAAGATGAGCAGATTGCAGGCAATGAGGAACACATTCATCACCGGCCAGCTGCGAGACGGGACGTTGTCGCGAAGGGGAAACATGATCAGCCCACCCCTCGATCCTGTTCACGGCTCACGAGCGCCCAGACCGGAAAGGGCTGCGCCTGCGCTCCAATGGCTCGCCATAATCTCCAAAAGCGAGAGACGAATTGCAAGCTATTTCCCATTGGCGGGAGGCAAAGGGAGGTAAAAAATCGCTTGATGTTGCCGATGAAATTTTGTAGTATGGATCCGACCTCCGGAGAAAAAAGCTGCGGCGCACGAGATGCTCCTTCGTGGCTACACAAATTCCGTTCTGAGCAAGTGCCCGGTCGCGGGGGCTGTGAGAGGTCCGCGTCGGGCAAGTGCCGCGCGCTCGACTTCCACCACAGGAACTCCCACCTTCCAGACGACCCGGACAGGAGCTAAGTCCACCGTGAGCCGGGTCGTCCTCACGAGCTGATCCCTCAACCGAGAAACTTCCCAACATAGCTCTTCGAGGTCGGCCATGGGCTCAAGACTTCAATGCCCTCGTTGTAGCTCCACATTCCCTCTGGAATCCTTCCGCAGTACCTGCACCTGCGGATCCCTTCTGGACGTCCGCCATGATCCTCCTCCCGTCCCGGCTCAAAAGCTCGCCGAGATCTTCGGGGCCAGGCTCCGTCCTCCGTCCGCAGCGAACGATCCTTTCCCAGGGGTCTGGCGGTTCCGGGAGCTCATCCTGCCGGAAGCTCCGGATCCGGCGCTGAGTCTCCGCGAGGGCAACACCCCGCTATTTCGCCATCCCGCCATCTCCCATTTTGCTGGGGTCGAAGAGCTCTGGCTGAAACACGAAGGCATGAACCCCACTGGTTCATTCAAAGACCGCGGAATGACAGTGGCCGTAGGAGTGGCACGGCGACTGGGCTACCGTGCGCTCCTCTGCGCCTCCACGGGCAACACCGCTGCCTCTCTGGCCGCGTACGGGGCGCTCGGGGGTCTACCGGTTCTCGTGCTCGCACCTCAGGGGAAAGTGGCCCTCGGCAAGATGATCCAAACCCTCGCCTTCGGCGCCTTCATCGTGGAGATCACAGGCGATTTCGACGAAGCCCTCCGCCTGGCGATGCGTCTGGCCGACGACCACCGGATCGCCTTACTGAATTCTGTGAATCCGTTCCGCATTGAGGGACAGAAGACGGCTGCCTTCGAAATCGCAGAAGGATTCGGTTGGGACGTTCCGGACTGGGTGGTGCTCCCAGCGGGAAACCTGGGCAACATCAGCGCCTACGGCAAGGCCTTCGAGGAGCTGCAGAGCTGGGGGTTCACGAAGCGAATGCCTCGCCTAGCTGCCATCCAGGCGGAAGGGGCCAACCCCTTCTACCGCAGCTTTCAACTCGGATTCGCCCAGCGCGTCGAGGTGAAGGCGGAGACGATCGCAACCGCCATCCGCATCGGCTCACCAGCGAGCTTCGAGAGGGCGGTGAGGGCCGTGCGGTCCTCCGAGGGAGTTGTGGAACAAGTGACGGACGTGGAGATCCTTGAAGCCAAGGGCGCCATCGATGCCTGTGGCCTCGGCTGTGAACCAGCTTCGGCCGCAGCACTGGCCGGCGTTCGCAAGTTGCGGAGCCGGGGGATCATTGGGCCGAAGCAACGGGTGGTAGCTGTACTGACCGGAAACCTGCTCAAGGATCCGGACGCCGTCCTCCGACGCGCCCAAGACCTCGACAACCGAACCACGTTGCCCGCCAGCGAAGTTGATCTGCGCAAGCTTGTCGAGCGAGTTCTGCAAAGGGAGAGGTAGCCATGGAAAGGGTACAGGTCTTCGCCCCCGCGACGGTGGCCAATCTCGGGCCGGGATTCGACCACTTGGGTGTAGCCATCAGCGGACTCGGTGACGCGTTGCTCGCCGAAATCACCCCTACAGGAAGGGTGACTCTCGCCAGCGTCACCGGCCTCACCGATGGCATCCCGACGGACCCGGAGCAGAACACCGCCTCGCTCGCGGCCAAGGCTGCACTCCGTTTGCTCGGGCGGAAGGAAGGGGTGAACCTGCACCTCCACAAGGGTTTACCCATTGGAAGCGGTCTCGGTGGAAGCGCCGCTAGTGCCGTTGCCGGGGCCTGGGCAGTTTGCTGCCTGTTCGGCCGGGAAAACAAGGAGCTGGCTTTCCGCGCCGCCCTCGAAGCCGAGGCGGCCGTGAGCGGAATTCATGCGGACAACGTGGCACCCTGCACCTTCGGCGGCATGGTTTTGGTGAACGAGGACCCTTCCCACTGGGAGAGGCTTCCGGTACCACGCAGGCTGCGCCTGGTACTGGCCCTGCCCTCCCTCAAGGTGATCACCCGGCACGCCCGACAGATCCTTCCCGAGCGGGTACCCCTGTCGGCCTCGATGGCTAACTCGGCTCGGCTCGCCACCATGGTGGCGGCAGCCTACAGAGGCTCCGTCCGGGACTTCGCCGCGGCGATCAAGGACGAGATTGTGGAACCGGTTCGGGCCCATCTCATCCCCGGCTTCTACCACGTGAAGGAGAAGGCTCTGGAGGCTGGCGCGCTGGCCTGCTCGATCAGCGGCGCAGGACCGGCCATCTTCGCCGTCGCCGACGACGAGCTCATCGCCCAACGCGTCGCTTGCTCCATGAAGGAGGCTTTCGCCGCCTTTGGCTGCAACGCCGTGGCATTCGTCACCCGCGTGGATCGCAGGGGCGTGCGAGTCGTCTCGCCGAAATGGCGCGATCGGAAGACCTTCGCCGGACCACAGCTCCTGAAACAAGTCCACGGGGAAAATCGCGAGCGAATCGAGCGAGGGAACGCCTTGTAGGGGATGCTTCCCACGGGCATTCGGTCAAATGATGCGGGAACCGCACCCGCAATCTCTCCCCGGTAAAGTTGCAGTGGGGAATTGCCGTTGCCCGACTTCCCGGACGACGCACCAGTGTGGAGCCGCAAAGCCCCTCGTCTCGTTGAACGGATCGGCCTGAGCTTCTCGAGGCGGCAAAGAGAACCAGTGTGTGCGGGACGAAGCGGTTTCTTCCGCTCATCCACTCCCAACGGCAAGGCATGTTCCTTTTCGGCGCCATGCCGCATGGAACCCGTGCTTCCGGACGGCTTGTGCCGGGCCACGCAAGCCGGGATTTTCCCCTTGACTTTGTTGGCCGGGTTTGTATATTCTCCGGCGGTTCAGGCGCCTTAGCTCAGTCGGTAGAGCAGCGGACTGAAAATCCGTGTGTCCCCCGTTCGATTCGGGGAGGCGCCACTTCAAGGGGTCGAATTCGACCCCTTTCTCGCTTCTGCCCGGAACCTGCTCGCACAGATCTTGCCGAGGAGACGGATGCAACTCGTCTCACCGCCGCAGCCTGGCCGGAAGTTGCTTCTTGCCGCCCTCCTTTGCGCTGTGTCTTGCTTCGTCGCTTTTTCCTGTCAGCGCGCACGCCAGAGCGAGCATCGACTACCATCCACAGCCCTGCCATCCGCCGATGGGGGAAGCGGCAAGCTGGATACGGTGTGGGTGAGCCTGCGCTGGGGGCAAACTCTTGACGGACTGCTGAGCGCCCGGGGCCTTGAACCGGACCGGCGAAACCAGCTCGTCAGGGCTTTTGACGAGGTCCAGAGCGTCAAAACGCTGTTGGCAGGTTCCCAGCTCGGTCTTCTTCTCGGTCCCTCGAAAGAGATCGAGGGTCTGCTCTACCGGCCGCAGTCGTGGAGGTCGGTGGGAGTGCGTCGGCAGGGGGATCGCTGGGTGCCTTTCACCGAAGAAGCCCCCACGATCACGGAGGTTCGCCGTCTCTCCGGTACTGTCCAAACCACTTTGTACGACGCCTTCCTCAGCCGGGGCGCAGACCCCGAGCTCGTGATGCTATTCTCGGACATTTTCCAGTGGGACATCGACTTCTTTGTGGATCCGCAGCCAGGGGACCAGTTCCGCGTGATCTACGAGGTGAAATGCGCCGTGACAGAAGCTGGAAATGTCCCCCTTCAGACTGAGAGAATCTTGGCAGCGCAGTACGTGCTGGGCCGAAAAGTCTACTCGGCAATCTATTTCGAAGGATCACCTGGAAAGTCAGGTTATTACGACGAGCAGGGACGTTCCTTCCAGAAGAGTTTTCTGAAGAGCCCCCTGAACTACCGCAGAATCACTTCGCGTTTCACGGGGGCGCGCTTCCACCCCATTTTCAAACGGATCCAGCCGCACTACGCTGTTGACTTCGCCGCCCCGGAGGGCACCCCGGTTGTGGCGACGGGGGCGGGTGTGGTCGTGGACGCGGGCTGGAGCAACGGACTCGGCAACTATGTCCGCATCCGGCATGCCAATTCCCGCTACGAAACGCTGTACGGGCACCTGAGCGCCTTCGCTCCCGGCATCCGCAAAGGGGTGCACGTGGCGCAGAACGAGGTCATTGGATACGTGGGGCAGACAGGCATCGCAACCGGCCCCCATCTGCATTACGCCTTTTACGAGAATGGGCGTCCCATCAATCCACTGCGGCTGCAACGCGTAACGGGGGAGCCTCTGCCCCAGACGGCAATGGCCGACTTCCGCGCGGTGCGGGATCGCTTCCTCGCCGAGTTGGCAACCTTGCAGGTGCGACCGCCCCTCCTCTACTCTTCCTCCGGATGGCCTTTCCCGCCGCTTCCCAATGCGCTGAGCGTCCCTCGACCGTGAGCCTTCACCGTGCAAAGGGGGGCTCCATCTGAATATCGACGTGGCGCAAGTTGGGAAAGGTCTCGCGGAGGTGACGCACCAAGGCATCAACCTCCGCTTGCAGCTGGGTACGCCGGAAATCCCGCGCCACCACCAAATCGAGGATGAGGTCGTTAATGCCCTCCCCTGCGGGACGTAGCCGGACGTCGTGAAAAGAGAGGAGCCACGGGTTCCGCTTCGCGAACTCCTTCAAGACGGCCCGGATCTGGTCCAACTCCTCGCCCTCAGCCATGGGGTCCACGTGAACCGTCGTGTGGACCCCCAGTCGCCGACTCACGCTGGCTTCCACTTCCTCCGCAATGCTGTGGGAACGGTCCAACGGGGTATCCTTCTGCAGCCCGATGTGAAGCGACACGATCTTTTTGCGCCCGTACTGGTGGACGATCACATCGTGCGCATCCAGTACTTCCTGGTGCTGCATCGCGATTCCCTTGATCTCGTCCACAAGGGCAGCTGACGGCGCATGACCCATCAGTTCGCTCACGGCCTCGCGCGCGATCTTCGCGCCTACGTACACGATGAGCCCCGAGACGAGAAGGCCAGCCACCCCGTCAGCTCGAGAGGCTCCGTGCCTCGAAAGAAGCAGCGCCACGAGAACCAGCAGAGAGGCGAGGGCGTCGCTGCGGTGGTGCCAAGTGTCCGCCTCCAGCGCCTGGGAATCGATCATGCGAGCCAAGCGGTGAGAGAACTGAGCCAGCAGCTCCTTCACCACCACGCTCAGGGCCACCAGCGACATGACCCAGACCGACGCATCCACCGGGACCGGGTGCAGGATACGGCCCACCGAAGACTTTCCCAGTTCATACCCGGCGACGATGAGGAGCACGGCCACGACCAGCGTAGCAGCCTGTTCCGCCCGCCCGTGGCCGAAAGGATGTTCTTCGTCCGAGGGCTTTTTAGCGAGCCGATACGCCAGGATGATGATCACTGAGGTCACCACGTCCGAAAGGCTGTGGAAAGATTCAGCCAGGAGGGCTACCGAGCCGCTGATGAGGCTCGCCACGATTTTGAGCGCCGTAAGAAGGAAATTGACAATGGTGCTCACCCAGCCTTCGGTAGCGGCGACCCGCCAGCGCCGCTCTTCCTCCGAGAGCGAGGGCGACGAAAGCCAGTTTTTGAGTCCCACACGCATGTCCGTCTCGCAGCCACTCCAATGAATCCTGATTTGCCTCCTTCCAGCCGAAGCTACCCAAAACATCGCAAATTCGCAAGCCAGGCTTCGGTCCGGAGGGACGAGCTGGCCCCGCGGGTCGTCGACCCCCGCCAACCATTCCTTCGCCACGAACCAGCAAAGCCGGATCCGCGCCATGCCTTCGCCGAGGCCGTTTAATCCTTGCCGCGGCGATCCGCCACCTCTCTTCGCGTCGGGGGTGGACGCTCGCCGCGGCGAATCCCGTCCTCCCTGCCCGCACTGGACGGACCTTGGAGAAGGGATGGCGATTTCTTACTTTTGTCGCAGCGGACTCACTCATCCGGGGAAGGCCACGGTGGTTGATCCGATCTTCGAGGCGTACGAGCGTTACCGGGACATCATCCCGGCATTCGAGGCCTTTCTCGAGGCATTGGAAAGGCCAGTGCCCGTCCACATTCGCGTGAATACCCTCAAGATCAGCCCGGAGGAGCTTCGCCTGCGCCTACTTCAACTGGGTGCAGCCGTTTTCGAGGAAGCACTGAACCCCCTCGTGTGGCGCGTGGAAGGCCTTCCTTCCCTTGGAGGCCAGGTGGAGTACCACCTGGGCTACTATCACCCGCAGGGCCTAACCTCGACGTTCCCCGGGCTGGAGCTGGACCCCCAGCCGGGCGAATTGGTACTGGACATGTGTGCGGCGCCAGGCGGGAAGACCTCGCAGCTCGCAGCCCAAATGGGCAATGAGGGGCTCATCGTGGCCAATGACGTGGCTCTGGATCGGATCTCCGCATTGAAGAGCAATCTTGAGCGGTTGGGCGTGCTGAACGCACTCATCCGCATCGGGCCCGCCCAGGCCATTCCCAAGAGGTACCAGTTCGATCGGGTTCTTCTCGACGCTCCGTGCTCGGGGCTGGGTGCGTGGCGTCGGGGCTTGGCTCCGCCGCTGGGTCGCTTCCCCCACCAGGTGGAGCGGATGAGCCGCATCCAGCAGCAACTTATTCTCCGTGCGTTCGATCTGCTGAAGCCTGGCGGGATCCTGGTCTACTCCACCTGCACGCTGGCGCCGGAGGAGAACGAGCGGGTTGTGAGCCGGCTGCTTGAAAAACGACCGTCCGCGCAAGTTCTTCCCCTGAGCTTGCCCGCGGGTAGGGAAGGCCTCCTCCAATGGCGAGGAGAACACTATCATCCCCAAGTGATACACACACGACGGTTCTATCCCCATGACATCGACTCGTGGGCCTTCTACATCGCTAAGATTGGCAAGTCCTGAGGAGCGGGGGACCATCCTCCGCCTCTTTTCGGAACGGTTTGGCGTACCCGGGGAGGAATTCTCGGCCTACGAGCTTTTCCTCCGCGGTCGCAACGTCTGGATCATCCGCCGTTCGGAACATCTGTGGCTGGCCTCGGAACTCTCGCCGCACACGCTTGGCATGCGCCTGGCGACGTACACCAACCTCGGCCTCAAACCGTCCACCTATGCCATCCAGGTGTTCGGACGGGTGGCTACTCGCAACATCGCGCACCTCGACCGCGACGGTGCCCAAGCCTTCCTCCGCGGGCAAACCATCGTGCGGAGGTTTGACCTCGACCCCGGCTTCGTCATCGTAGCCTGGGACAAGGTGCCTCTCGGTTGCGGACTGTACTCACCCGCCGGCTTGCTCAAATCGCTCGTCCCGAAACGGGTCCGGCAAGATGCCCCCAGGATACCGCCGGTGTGAGGCGAGACCGACGATCGACCCTGCGCCGCTGGATCTTGGCACGTCGACCGCGGAGACTTGTGTATCTTCCACGGGCTCAAGTCGCTACCACGAGGAGGAGCACGCTGATCGAGAGGGCGCTAAGCAGCGTGGACAAGAGGACGGCGTGCGCCGCGAGGACCTCGTTGGCCTCGAAGCGTTCCGAAAGAATGGCCGAATAGACGGCCGAAGGCATCGAGGTCTGAAGCAGCATCACCTTGTAGGCAAGGCCAGAAAAACCCAACAGAGGAAGCAGAGCCGCGCCGAGGAGGGGGGCCACGAGCAGACGCATGGCGCTGGCAACCCCAGCAACACCCAACCCGATGGGCCGGGCTGCCCTGCTGAGCTGAACCCCAAGGATCGCCGTGTTCACGGGGATCGCCGCAGCTCCCAACAATTCCATCGGCTTGCGAATTGCCTCCGGCAAAGCGACCCCACCATGGCCCAGAAAAAAGCCCAGCGCGATGGCGTAGACGCCCGGAAGGGCAAAAACCTGCTTCAACGCCTCCCGCTTGCCCATCCGAGCATTGGCCGCAACGAACACTCCGACCGTGCTCGTCAGCAGCACGTGACTCACCACGACGACCACGGCGTACGTCAAGCCCTGCTCCCCGAAGGCGAACAGGATGATTGGTAATCCCATGTTCCCCGCATTGAATAGGGAGACCGAAAGCAGGAATGCAGCGGCGTCGGCGCGCGGCAGACGAAGCACTCGGCTCACGCTCAGCGCAATGGCGAACATGGCCCCCACGATGAAAAACGTGTAGAGGGCGATTCGCCCGATCAGTGCGGCCTCGAGGGGACTGGCGTAGGTTCGGGAGAAAACCAGGCTCGGGGTCAGCACGTACAGTGCAAGGTTGGATAGCGTGCGGAGATCAAACGTCGCCAGACGACCGGCCGCATAGCCGATCGCCACGAGAAGAAACGTCGGCACTATCACCTGAACCACAATCACCGGCTCAACCTTCGCGGCTTCCCCTGATCTCCGATTGTCGGGAGCGTGCTCACCGACGCCTCACGCGATGCGCCCCCGCCCCATCGCCATCTCAGCCATGCGCTGGATCGCCTTGCCAAAGCGTACTGAACCGCCCCCCCGAGAGGGAAAGCCCCGGCCCCAGAAACGGCGAACTTGTCTCCCCACTCGAACCGATCGCCCGGCGCCCCGAGCGCTGGGCCGCGGGAGTCCGGCTGACCGAGCTCCAGGCCTTTGGCTTCCCGATACCCCAGGCTGCGGTTCGCCGTCAGCTCGGCGATCAATTCCGGCAAGGCAGTCAGAGCCGAAGCAACAGCGAAAGCGAGAACTCGGTGCCGCTGTAGTCGTCGGTTTGCCCGAGTATGCGGGGGAACTTGGCGTACAGATACCCGCCGCGGAAGATTACCATCAACGTTCGACCGAGAAGAACGGACATGCCCGCCCCCAAGCTCACCCCGTAGCCGCTTTGGCTGTCCCATTGGCTCGTCAACGCAAGCTTTTGGGCCCCGAGCAAGGCCCAGGCGCCGTAGTCGGCAAACGGGGAAAGCCAGCTACCTTCAGCCAGGTGATGGCGAAAATGGAGGCCCACCGGCAGGATGCGAACCCGCGTGGCGATGGAATTTGCGGGGAGCTCAACTTGTTCCCAGTATTGGGCTGAGACCAGGACGTCCAGGTCGCTCCGGACGGACGAACCGATGCTGAAACCGAGCAAAGCCCTGGTCCCCGGCAGCACGTTCGGCTCGAGCGGGCGATCCGCCGAGATGGCGGCGGGTTTCCACGTCCCCACTTCCAGGCCCACCAGGAAAGGGAGCCGAGCCTCGCCGGCTCCGGCGAACGAGGCCCACGTCAGCCACGCCGTTAAGATCGAGACCGCAAAACGAAGTCGCATCCGTTGATCCACTTGATCAGCCGCCCAAGGCTCCCGTTCTTCCTCGTGGAATGGCGACGCACTTTTCGGACACCGCCTGGCGTATCGCTCCTCCCTCCGATGCAGATGCGGCGAGGCGACGCCGACATCTCCGGTTCAGCTCGGGGGATACTCCAGCCGTTCCCACCATTCCAGGTCGAGGTCCGGGAAGAGGGAGTCGCGCTGTCGGCAGTCCTCGAAGTACTGCCACTCCGCGCTTCCGGGCTCCTCCCCCCGACCGATTTTCTCGGCAAGATCCCCGATTCGATTGAAGGCCTCGTGGTGTTCCTGGAATCGCACCTCTGCGTAGTCGCGGGCCGCAAAGGTGCTAATGAGGAACTGCCAATCCGACGCTTGCAGCAACAGGAGCTCTCGGGCCGCTTGTTCCAGCACGAGCTTGAGCCGGGGATCGGCGCGCCACGGGAGGCCCTGCACCATCTCGATCATTCGCAGCTCATCGTCGTAGATGTGGCGCCAGGTCCACACCGTGTCCTCATTGAGCCAGATGAAGTGGTAGCCTCCCTCTCCCCAGCTCCCTTCCGGAAGGGAAATGACTTCCACCGGCTGACGGCGATCCAGCTCCTCGGAGCAGGTCGTCACTCGCACCCTTCCGTTCTGCTGGCATTTCCTCAAGACCAGCTTCATGAACCGAGGGCCTTCGAACCACCAGTGGCCGAAGAGCTCGGCATCGAATGGAGCCACGAGGATCCCCTCGCGCCCGGTTTGTTGGCGATGCTCCTCCAGAATCGTCTCCACAAGCCAGACGAAATGCGAAGAGTTTTCTTCCAACCGCTCCACCACGCGGGCCGGTTCGTAGACCTGCTTGTCAGCCAAGTCGCTCTTGGCGCTGGTCACTCGCCAGTACCGATGGCCGCCGGGGAAGTGCTTCTTGTGGAACTCAAGGTACCAGCCGTCCCCAGGGTAGCCCCACTCGCCGGACCAGACCTGGAGTCCCGTCCTCGGGTCTCGGGTGAAGACGGCCACCGGGCGCTTGGCCTCGGGCGAAGAGCTGACGAGGTAAACCTCGTACGGGCTCTTTTCCACCTCCTCTTCGCGCGGGCGGAACTCTTTTTCGTACTGGGCCCAGAGCCGTTTGAGAGCCTCGAAGCGGTCCACGTAGACCCCGATGGCCTTTCCCCCCTTCAGCGTGGCGGAATCGACGAAGAAGAAATCGAGGCCATTCTCGCTCAGGAACTCATCCACGCCTTTGCGTAAATAGGGTTTGTTTCCGAGCCTCGATTCGACGGGCGGTCTCCATTCGTACCGCGGGCGATAGGCGCATTCCGGGAGCCAGATCCCACGAGGCCGGCGCCGGAAATGCCGTTCGTGAACCCGTAGCGCCACCTTGACCTGCGCCTGGATGCTGATATCCTGCGAAAGAAGGGGGAAATACCCGTGCGTGGCCCCACAGGTGACGATGTCCAGATAGCCCCGGTCGAGCAGACTGCGGAAAGCCGCAACGAGGTCCCGGTCATAGGTCTCGAGGAAGCTGCGGCGGATGCCCCGGTAATGATCCTGCCACATCACTGCCAGGTTGGCCAGCTGTTCGTTCCCGTAGCGACGGAAGATGACCTCATCCTCGCGGGCGGCCCGGATCTTCATGTCCAGATAGTCTTCGAACTCCCGCTTGAAGGTCTCGTCCGCCAGCTGTTCGCACAGCACCGGCGTGATGCCGATGGTGAGTTTCGGCTCCACCCCTTCCGCCGACAACTGGTTCAACATGTCGAGCAAAGGGATGTACGTCTCCGCCGCCGCCTCGTTTAGCCAATCCATGCCATGAGGCCATTTCCCGTGCGCGATCACGTAGGGAAGGTGCGAATGAAGCACGAAGGAGAAGCTGCCTATTGGGTCGCTTGCCATGTCTTGCCTCTTCTGCTCTGCTTGTCCCGGGCTAATCGCCTTCAGCAGCCGGTTTGAACCCGAACTCGCGCCCCTGCCCTGGTTCACCCAAGATCCGGATCTCACCGAACTCTTTCTCGTAGCGCTCGATGTTCTCTTGCAAGGCTTTGAGAAAGGACTTCACGTGCTGCGGCGTCATGATGATCCTGGCGTACACCTTGGCCTTGGGCACCCCCGGGACCATCCGCGTGAAATCGATGACGAACTCCGCCGGGGAGTGGGTGATCAGCACGAGATTGCTGTAGATCCCCTCGGCCTCCTTCTCGCCCAGTTCCACGCTGAGCTGCCGCGTCTCCTGCATGGTCCCTCCGATTGCCAGTCCTTCGGCTCACACTTGCGCAGCGAACATAGGCCTTTTGCCCGAAAGAGTCAAATGGAAATCCGGATGCCGCGACCGGGCCCTTTCCAACCCGCCGGCTCACCCCTCCGCCGACGTGAGCTCGGCCGCAAGCGAGCGCGGATCCAGCTCCCCATTCTCCACACGTCGTCTGAGCTGCAATAGCTCGTTGAACTGACGCGTGAGCTCCGCCGCCTCCCCCCGGTTGGTTCGCATTCGCTCCTGCAGGCTTCTCGCCAATCGGTCGATTTCCTCCACGCAGATGGCCTTGAAGCAGTCGAACGCCAGCTGCGGGGACTGGAAGAACTCCTCCGGCTCCTCGCTCGCAGAGGCCACAAAAGCAGCCGCCTCCGGATCCTCCAATTCGGAAAGCACCAGGGGGATACTTGCGTCCCCCGTCTCCGCCGCCTTGCAGAAGGCCTCCCAGACTTGGCGGGCCAGGGCATCCTGGAGTTTGATCTGGAGCAATCCTTCCCTCACGTACTCGCGCAGGGAGGTGGAACGCAGCAGGATCCGGACAAGCGTACGCTCGGCCTCGTTCCGCCGCGACTTGGCGTGGGGCGCCGGTGCGGTCGATGGGCCGGGCCTCAGGACGCCAGGGTGAGCACGGAGTTTCAACAGACGGCTCAGTTCTCCAGTGAGAAAGCGCTCCTCCAAGCGGAGCTGCTCGGCCAGCCACGACACATGGGCATGCCGCCGCAGCGGGTTCTGGATGTAGCTCACGGACTCCAGCACACGGGAGGCAACCCGCGCCCGGGCATCCGGGTCGCGAAGATCGATCCCTTCGCTTTCCCGGCGCAGCCGGAAGGAGATCAGCGACTCTGCGCGTCCCAGTTCACGCAGCACAGCACCCGCCCCCCGCGTGCGCACGTAGGAATCGGGATCCTCCCCTGGCACCACGGACGCGATCTTCACCTCCATCTCCTCCGAAAGCATGACCTCTGCGCCCCGGAGAGCTGCCTTGAAACCGGGCGAATCGCTGTCGTAGAACAGGATGGCGTTCCGAGTGTAGCGACGGATGAGGCGTGCCTGCTCCGGTGTGAGCGCCGTACCCAAAGTCGCCACCACATTCCGGATCCCGCTCTGATGAAGGGAGATGAGGTCCATGTAGCCCTCGACAATGATGGCTGTGTCGCTCGCCCGGATCGCCTCGCGCGCCTGATAGAGGCCGTACAGCGTCTCCCCTTTCTTGTAGATGGGAGTCTCCGGGGAGTTGATGTATTTCGGCGAGGACTCGTCCTCCGTAAGTCGCCTCCCCCCGAAGCCGACGACCCTTCCGGAGAGGTTGAAGAGCGGAAACATCACGCGATGTCGGAAGCGGTCGTAGAATCCCCCGCCCTCCCGACGCACGATGAGACCCGCCTGCTCCAGCACCTCGGGGGATATCCCTTTCTTGCCGGCCCAGACCGCGAATCTCTCCCAACCCTCGGGGGCGTAACCCACGCCGAAAGTCTCGAGCGTTTCCTCAGTCAGTCCCCGAAACCGAAGGTACTCCAAGGCTGTCTTGCCTTCCGGGCCGAACAGCTGCTCGCGGTAGAAGTCGGCAGCCAGTTTGTTCGCTTCGTACAACAGCTCTTGGAGCCTGGCTCGTTCGCCCTCTCCCTCTTCCAGCTCCAGGGGGATCCCCGCCCGCTCCGCTGCCATCCTGACGGCCTCGGGAAAGGAAACCCCTTCGATGCGCATCAGGAAATGAAACACATTGCCCCCCGCGCCGCAACCAAAGCAGCGGAAGATCTGCATCTGCGGGTTCACCGAGAACGAAGGCGTCTTCTCTTGGTGGAAGGGGCAGAGGCCGAAATAATTCTTCCCTCGCTGGCGGAGCGAGACGTAGCCGGAAACGATGTCGACGATGTCGACGGCTTGGCGGATCTCATCGATCTTGTGTCCGGGGATTCTCATCGCTCGCTCAACCAAGACGGCACACGAGGTCTTGACATTCTCGCCAGAAATTCCTAAGCTGAATCCGCCTCAGCGAGGAGAAAGGTCGAGAGTAACGGCCAAACAACACGGGAGGTTCACCTTGGCAGAGCGGACCATTCCTTGGCTCTTCGAACGCAGCGTGCAGCAGCATGCCGATCGTCCTTATCTATGGGAAAAGCGCGACGGACAATACCGCCCGACCACCTACCGTGAAGTGCGCGACATGGTCTACGAGACCGCGGCGGGTCTCATGGCACTGGGGGTCCAGAAAGGCGACCGCATTGCCCTGCTGTCCGAGGGCCGGGTCGACTGGGTCGTGGCTGAACTCGGGATCCTTTACGCCGGAGCCATCGACGTGCCCCTCTCCGTCAAACTGAATGAAAGGGAGGAGCTCAAATTCCGCCTTTCCCATGCCGAGTGCCGGTTCGCCTTCGTCTCGGGACAGCAAGCACCCAAAGTGCTGGATCTGAAGAAGGACTTGCCCGACCTCGAAAAGGTGATCCTCATGGATGGTGAACCCCAGGACGAAGACGAGATAACCTTACGAAAAGTGCGTGAACTGGGCAAGGAGTATCTCCGAGAGCACGAGGCCGAGTTCCGCCAGCGATGGCAATCGGTGCGGGAGGACGACATCGCCAACATCTGTTACACCTCCGGGACCACGGCCGATCCCAAAGGGATCATGCTCACCCACCGCAACTATACGGCGAACGTGGAACAGTGCTGCGCCATGATGGAGATCCCTCCAGACTGGGTAACCCTGCTGATCTTGCCATGGGACCACTCCTTTGGCCACACCGCCGGCATCTACACCTTCATGGCCAAAGGGGCAAGCATCGCCGCGGTGGAGGTGGGCCAAACCCCTCTCGAGACGCTGCGGAACATCCCGAAGAACATCCAAGAAGTCCGGCCCCATATGCTGTACAGCGTCCCCTCCCTCTCCCAGAACTTCCGGAAGGGGATCGAGCGAGCCATCCGACAGAAAGGGCCCCGGGCTGAGAAGTTATTCCGGAAGGCACTCAACGTCGCCTACGACTACAATGGACTGGGCATCGACCGAGGCAAGGGACTTAAGCGGAAGTTGTTGAAGCCGATGATGCAGTTCTACGACAAGATCCTGTTCAGCAAGATTCGGCAAAGCTTCGGGGGGAGGCTTCAGTTCTTCATCGGAGGCGGCGCGCTTTTGGACCTCGAGATGCAGCGCTACTTCTACGCCATTGGCATCCCAATCTATCAGGGGTACGGTCTTACCGAGGCAGCTCCGGTCATCTCCGCCAACGTGCCCGCTGCCCACAAGCTTGGGACTTCCGGCAAGTTGGTGCCGGATCTCCAGCTCCGCATCGTGGATGACGATGGCCGTGACCTCCCTCCGGGCGAAAAGGGGGAGATCGTCGTGAAAGGCGAGAACGTGATGAAGGGCTACTGGAAGAACAAAAAGGCCACAGCCGAAACGATCCGCGGCGGCTGGCTGTTCACAGGCGACCTCGGCTACATCGACGAGGACGGCTTCCTGGTAGTGCTCGGCCGGAAAAAGAGCCTGTTGATCAGCGATGACGGCGAAAAGTACAGCCCCGAAGGAATTGAGGAAACCCTCGTTAGCAACTCGCCCTACATCGAGCAGGTCATGCTGTACAACAACCAATCCCCGTACACCGTCGCCCTCGTCTATCCCAATCGGGAGAATCTGCTGCGGTACCTGGAGCAGAAACGGCTTTCTCCGCGGAGCCCCGAAGGCCAGCGGGCAGCGCTGGAGCTGCTGCAACGGGAGATCGAGGAATACCGGAGCGGCCGCTTCAAGGGCATGTTCCCGAGCAAGTGGTTGCCGAGCGCCATCGCGGTGCTGGGTGAGGGCTTCACCGAGCAGAACCGGATGCTGAACAGCACGCTGAAGATGGTGCGGGGGCGGATCGTCGAATTCTACAAGGATCGCATCGACCACCTGTACACGCCCGAGGGCAAAGACATCTTCAATCACCGCAACATGACCATCATCAGCCGCTTGGCTGACTGATCGTTTCCCCTCCCTATCTGGCCTCCCCATCACAGGAGGGCCGCCCGCCGGATGGGCGGCCCTCGCTTTTTCCGATCGGCCGATTTCAGTCGTTGATCACCGTCTGCCGCTGGATCTCGGGATCGGTGAAGATATCGTATTCGTCACGGCTCCGGGTGGAAAACTCGGACACCACCGCGCCTTCGGGTCCAGCCTGGAACCAGTGAAGGGTGTCGGGCGCGAGGGTGTACTGGTCCCCCGGATTGAGCTCGATCTCATGCCACACGGTATACCAGCGCTCTCGCCCTTCGGGCGGTCGGGCCTTGGGCCTTGCCGTCGCAGGCCCGGGCACGTAGAGGTAAACCTTCCCCCACCGGCAACGGAAGGTCTCTTCCTTGCCGGGCTCATCCCCCACGGCTGGGTGCCGATGCTCGGGGCAAGTCTGATGCGGGAAGAGCACGAGCTCCTTCGCGCAAACCCGCTCCGTGTTCACGTACACGAGCAGCTGCAAACCGGTCTTCTCCAGCTCTCCCAACCCGAAATCCGCCACTTCGATCCGCCCTTTCTCCTCGTCTGTGATCACGATCCCGGCGCGCTCGAAGTATTCCAGTGTCCGACGAACCGCCTCCTCGTACTCGGCTCTCGAGATCATCGATGTCCTCCTCTGGGGGTGTTTGAGTGGTTTGGCGGATTCAACCAGAAGCGTTCGGTTGACGCGCGAGGTCGTTCCGCAGGGCCACAATCCTGCTGCCGCCGGGCAAAAGCGGCTTCACGCTGGCCGATGTCCATCCCCGGTCTGCCCCGGCAAGCGACCGACGTCGAGCCGTACGCTGCGCTTGCAGGCCCTCGGAAGACTGCAACCCGCTGCATCGAGAGGGAATTCAGAGCAATTCCACCTCGAGATCGTAGTCGAACTGGTCGAAATAGAGGTTCTGCCCATCACATTCGAGCTCCGCACGCTGGAAGTCCACATCGTCCGACCGGAAGGACTGTTTGGGCGGGTAAAGCTCGGCCTGGTGGTCGCAATTGGCCGCCATCCGGAATTGGTCCAGATTCCCGAAGAAGAAGTCCACCACCGTCTGCTTTTCCTCCGGCGCCAGCGTGGTGAGGTAGTGATGAGCCCAGGCTCCCCGATCCGGATCCACGGGAATCCATCCGTACGGCGGGATGTAGATTTCGCACCAGTCGTGGATGGACTTGCTTCCGGGGCGGATCACCCAGCCCGATTGCCAGCGGGCTGGGATCCCATTGAGGCGGCAGAGGGTCATGTAGAAAAGAGCCTTCTGCCCGCAGTCCCCATACCGATGCTCGAGTACGAATTGACTGATGTTGCTCAGCGTCGAGTACTCGTGGGCATAGCTATACAAGAGATTCTCGACGACCCAGTCGTAAATGGCCCTCGCGATCCGGAGCGGGTTTTTCTCCCGGCCCACGACCCGGTCCGATAGCGCTCGCATCTCCTTCGTGAACACGATGTGCGGGGGCCTCTCCGCCGTGTAGTACCGGTACAGGGGGCTCGTCGTGTCGTACGGGGCCACGCGGTTCGGATCCAGAACGTTGACCGTCGCATACGAGGTGTACTCGTAGGTCACGCGAAAGACCGTGGGCTTGCCCGGTTCCGCGGCCTTCTCGAGGTAGGCGCTGCGAATCGGCGACTCCGGCTCGTCCAGCCAGGAAAGCGGCGGATCGGAAGAGACAAGCCGGATGTCGCACTGGAAGGGAAAAGCCCGAGGATACGGAATCCAGCAGTGGACGACCTTGCCAGGCGGAACGGCATCTGCCTTTACCTGGACTACATGGGTGCAGCGGAAGCGCTGCGGCAGGACAAAGCGGTCGGCCGTGCTCTGGCGCGCGTCCAAAATCTGGCGGAGGAGAACATACAGGTCCCGCTCCTCTTTCGCTCGTTCAGGCTTCGGCAATTGCCTCGCCCGCAGTTCCGGGTAACGCCAGAACAGGTTGCTCACGCTCGCATACAGGTATCGCATTTCGCCGTCGATCAGCCTGCGATCGAGCTTGCCCTCCCGTTCCCATGTGGCCAGCTCCTCTTCCCGGAAATCGGCTACTCGCTTGCGAAGCTCGGCCAGCAAATCTTCGCGTGTGAGGTGATAATCGATCCGGATGCGCCGAAGCTTCTCCTTCTCCCAGCTCAGAGCCCGTTCCAGCTCGGCTGAGATCTTCCCGTTGGCCCGCACGCTGTCAAGCAAAGCTTCGGCTTTACGAAATTGCCCCTCCCGTTCCAGACGATCCAGCTCACGCCTCACGTCCACACCCTTCTTGGGCCCACATCCTGCCAGGAAGGTGATCATCGCAACCGCCCACAACAAAGGACCATGCGCCCTCATCTTCCCTCTCCCGGTCAAGGAAACAGTTGCCGCGCCTCCTCGGCTGCTTCGCCCTGCAGCTTCTGCAGGGTTTCGGCGGCCATGCGTCCGGAGGCTATTGCCTCTCTCAGCGAATCGGCGCGCTCGAACCACCTCCGCTCGAACTGCTCCACGCGGAGGAGCCAAGCCTGCGTCTCGGGATCCTCGAGCCAACGGGAATCCAGCAGGTCCGGGCGTCCCGGAACCGGGTAGGCCTTGTCCTCGAGCGCCTGGATGCGGGCATTTAGCTCGGATTTCGAGGGTCCCCGCAGGGGCTCCGGCACTTCCCCCGCAGAGACCCACAGCGGGACTGCCACGCCAAACAGCGGTTCCCCCAGGATCACCCACATCACTGAGGAGCGGGGATCTTCTCCAGCTCGCGAGCCCTCAATCACCACGCAGGCGACCGTCCGGTAGCGGTTGATCGAACTGCTCGTGGGGATCCACCGGCCGGAGGGAAAGTCCGGGAGCCAGCGGCTCGGCGGGACGAGATCGCGCGCCAAGATCCGGAGGAACGAGAGGGGGGAAATGGCCCCCTCATCCTGAAGCCGGCGCAATAGCTCCCGGGCGCGGACGAACCGGAAGACTCCGCCGCCTGAGCCGTCTCCCGTCTGCGCGAAGTTGGTGCGCACCAGCCAGCCGCCTTCTGCGCGCGCGTCATATCGGGCATAGGTGCGATTCCCCGCCTCGAAGTAGGCGGCTCCCCCCTGCGCATCGATTGTCCCGAAATTCGACTTCGTCCCCCTCTTGCTGCCATTCGTGGTCCGCAAAAGCTCCTCGAAATCCTGGACGGTGGCGCAGGTACCGAGAGCCTCCGCCATGAAGTAGCCCTCCGCATCCAAGCTGTCGCCTTCCAGATCCAGTGCCTCGGCATTCATCACGGCGAATCCCGCCTCGTTCAGGCCCGCCCAAACCTGCGAGGTGTCGCCGATGTTGATCAGGGCGAGGTAAGCGAACCGGGGCCCCTGGAGCCTCACCAGAGCATTGTCGCGCACGGAGCTATCGCGGTTCTTCCACAGGATGGGTCGCCCGCTCCGCGAAACTTCGCCCGCCACGATAGCCGTGGTGCATTCCTCTTGCTTGCCATTTAGCTCCAGCGCCATCGCCTCCACCGCGAGCAGCCCCATCGAGAGGATCACCCAACACCCGCTCCGGTGAAGCACCACGACACCTCCGCTCGCTTTCCCAACCGCTCCTCTGGCGACATCGCTACCCGGAAGACCGACGCTCCCGTGACTTTCGGTAGACTCCGCGTCCGAAAGCTGGCGACAGCCGCGCCCTCCCATCCGAGGACCGCTCGGAGGCTCTAACCCATCCCAACGATTCCCCGACCTGCGAGCCGCCCTTAGACTTCCAATCGGGCTGCGGCGCGGGGGGCCGTGCCAACTGTGCGCAGCGCTTCGTTCAAGAACCGGCGTAGGTTTTCGTAGTCCAGGTTCCGGATCAGCTGCCCCTCCATCGCAACGGAGACGTTCCCCGTCTCCTCCGACACCACGACCACCACGGCGTCCGACTCTTCGGACACGCCGAGGGCAGCTCGGTGGCGAGTGCCCAGGCTGGGGTCGAGGTCGGGATTCTGGCTCAGCGGTAGAAGGCATTTGGCCGCTTCCAGAATGTCATTCTGGATCACGACAGCCCCGTCGTGGAGGGGCGAACGCAGGTTGAAGATGGAAACCAGCAGAGGAACGGAGACCTCTGCTCGAATGGGCACGCCGGTTTCGATGATGGCTTTCAGCCCCACGTCCCGCGTCAGGACGATGAGCGCACCGAGTCCGCGTTTCGAGAGTTCAAATGCCGCCTTGGCCACCTCCTCCACCGTGCGGTTCTCGTAGGCCCGTACGAAAAGGCGGATGATCTGGCTCTGGCCCAGTCGAATGAGAAGTCGTCGCAATTCGGGTTGGAACAGCACGACGAAAGCCAGCAGCCATACCGTGCGCAGGTTCCGGAGAATCCAGGCGAGGCCGTTCATGTTCAGGAGCGGGGCGATCACGGAGGCGATCAGGAGCAAGACGAACCCCACCGTCATTTGCGCAGCCCGCGTGCCCCGCACGAAGAAGTAGAGCTGGTACAGGATGTAGGTGATGGCCAGGATGTCCAAGAGGTCGATCACCGTGAAGCGGAGGAAGGCGATGCGAAACAGAACCATGGGATCTCCCCTCAGGCTGATTTCATCGCCTCGCAGCTTCCTCAACGGAGAGGCCCAAAACCTCCCAGGCCTCCGTCTTTCCCACGACGCAATCGGCGACGCGCACCACTTGCAGCATCTCCTCCACATCGTGCACGCGCACGATGTCGGCGCCATTTGCCACTCCAATGGCCACTGCGGCGGCCGTCCCCATCAAACGCTTGTCCGGTGGGAGCTGGAGGACTTTGCCGATGAACGACTTCCTCGAGGGCCCAATCAGAATCGGCCGGCCGAAGCGTCGAAACTCCCCCAGGCGCCGCAGGATCTCGTAGTTGTCGGTTAGCCTCTTTCCGAAGCCGATGCCGGGATCCAGGGCAATCTGCTCGGGCCGCACCCCGGCCCGCTCCGCCAGCTCGAGCCGCGCCTCGAAGTACTCGGAGATCTCGGATATGACGTCGTCGTAGTAGGGATTCTCCTGCATGGTTCTGGGCGTGCCCTTGATGTGCATCACCACAACCCCCGCGCCCCAGCGGGCCACGAGCGGAGCCATCTGCCCGTCGAAACCCAGTCCGCTGATGTCGTTCACGATGTGCACCCCCGCCCGGAGGGCTGCCTCCGCCACCTGGGACTTGTACGTATCGATCGACAAGAGCGCCTTCACCCGGCCTGTGAGCCGCTCGATCACGGGGATCACGCGGGCCAGTTCTTCCTCGACGGACACGGGTTCTGCGCCGGGACGGGTCGATTCCCCGCCGATGTCGATGATGTCAGCGCCCAGCTCGTCCATCCTGAGGGCGTGCTGAACCGCTCGTTCTGGATCCAGGAACCGGCCTCCATCCGAGAACGAGTCCGGCGTCACATTCAGAACGCCCATTACCAACGTCCGAGTCATTCGGACCTGGCGATCCCGACACAGCCAAAGCATGGTCCCAGCCCTCTCGCTGGCCCCAAAGTGCGCACTCAGTGCAAGACGCCACGCAGGTTCACCCGCGCTGACCTACCGGCTGAAAGGAAGCCCCATCGCTCCGGAGGGGACCGACACGGCCCACCTGACCAGCCCTTTTCCTTACCGTTCCGCGCGCAGGCTATCTCCGGCAATGCTGCCGAGCGCTTTCAGCCGTTCGCGCGCCTCATCCGCGTACGCGTCGGCTGGCCCTTTCCGCAAGCCAATTCGGACTCGGTATTCGTGCAAGGCCTTGTCCAATAGCCCAAGCTTTTCGTAGATCAATCCGAGATAGAAGTGCGAGTCGGCGTGGTCATTGATTTCGACCGCGCGCTGGAAGAGAGCCCGAGCATCATCCAAATGGCCCGTGTGGAAGTAGAGGATGCCGAGGTTGTAATAGGCGTCCGCATTGCCCGGGTTCAGATCCAGCACGTGCTTGTATGTTCGGAGGGAGTTCGGGATGTCATTCATGGCCATGAACAGGCGCCCCGCCATCATGAGCCCGCCTTCGTGGTCGGGGTTCAGAGCGAGCAGACGCTCCATTTCCTCGCGGGCCGCAGGAAACCGGCGCTCGCTCATCAGCTGCTCCGCGAGGGCCAACCTCGCTTCGAAGAGGAGCGGATTCCTCTGAAGCGCCGCCCGCAGTGCTTTTTCCCGGCTCCGCAGGCCCAGCTTTTTCAGCCTCGAAGGATGGAGGTGGGAAAGCCAGTAGAGCGTGCGCCCGTCAGAAGGGTCGCGCCGGTAAGCCCGAAAAAGCCAGCGCTCGGCCTCGCTCCAGCGTTCGGCATACACGAAGTAAGCACCCCGCAGGCATTGCCACTCGCCACTGGACGTGTCGTTCCACTCCGCGGTCAGGAAACGACCGAGGCGAAGTAGACCTTCTGTCAGGTCCTTCGATTCCAAGCGAAGTTGGGCGAGACGTCGCAGCAACAACTCTCCTTCTGCCCAGCCGCCGAGTTCGTCGCGGGGCGAGCTCTCTTCCCGAGAAGCCCACTCGGCCCCCGGAACCAGGCGGAGGAACCTGGCCCCAACATCTGCGAGCTCCGCAGGAGGCGGCAGCGACCGCGCAACCGCCCTTCCTCTTTGCCCGACGATGCGCCCCACCGCCGCGACTTCGTCCGTCCAGTCTTCCCCGATTGGCTCCCATTCGAGCGAAAAGTTACCTCTAGCCGGATCCAAAAGGGCCCGCTCGCCGCCCTCCCTTGACCAGCGGACGAGCAGCAACGCCCTCGCGCCGCACCGTTCTGCCACAGCCAAAGCGTACTTCTGCGAAGAAAGAGAATCCAGCGGAAGCGCCTGAAAAGCTTCAGGCACGCCCGAGACTCGGATCTCCCCCGCGAGAGCCGAGCGAAGCGCCAAGCTCGCTGAGGCGGCCAAGCCGGCGGCGTACGCTCGCGCTTCCCCGTTTTCCCACTGTGGCAGGACAAGGAGGAGGGGTTGACGCTCTGCCGGTTTTCCGCAACCAAGGGCGAGTGCAAGGGAGAAAAGCATGCCCTTTCTGAGGAGACCGTGCTTGACGGAGGGCATGCGCTTCTTCGGCCAGCTTGCCATCGTTCCCGGAGTCAGCGGGGTCCTCCATCCTGTGAAGCCCATCCACTGGAGCTGGGGAACACGAGGGACGTACGCACTGCAGTTTCAAGCCCTGCCGGGATGAAGGGCAGGTTCGGGTTTCCGCGAGGGTTTCGCTGCAGCCGCTTCGGCGGTTTCCGCAGGTACCTTGGCCTGGCGACGCGAGGGCGAACGGCTCAACGGCTCGCCGGCCAGCACGCGGTCGATTTCCTCCCCGTCCAGAATCTCGTATTCCAGGAGGGCCTGAGCCAAGCGGTGCAACTTGTCGATGTTCTCGCGCAGGAGGCGATTGGCTTCCTCCGCGGCCTCATTCACGAGGCGCCGGATTTCCTGGTCAATGAGCTCGGCGGTGGATTCGCTGTAAGGCCTTGCGACGGCCAGCTCGCGACCCAAGAAAACCTCCTCCCCCTGCCGACCGAAAGCGAGGGGCCCGACCTTGTCGCTCATCCCCCACTCGCAGACCATTTTCCGGGCCAGCTCCGTCGCGCGCTCAATGTCATTGCCCGCTCCCGTGCTCACCTCGTTGAGGACGAGCTTTTCCGCTTCTCTCCCGCCCATCAGCTGCCGAAGCATAGCCAGGCAGTAGGAACGCGGGTAGTTGTGTCGTTCGTCCATGGGCAAGGTGGTTGTAGCTCCGAGAGCTCTGCCTCGCGGAATGATCGTCACCTTGTGGACGGGATCGGCGCCGGGCGTGAGCTTGGCCACCAGGGCGTGGCCGGCCTCGTGGTAGGCCGTGCTTCGTTTCTCTTCCTCCGAGATGAGCAGGCTCTTACGCTCGGCCCCCATCATCACCTTGTCCTTGGCTTCCTCAAAATCCTCCATCTCCACGACATCTTTGCCCTTGCGGGCGGCCAGCAAGGCGGCTTCGTTCACGAGGTTGGCCAGATCGGCGCCCACGAATCCCGGCGTCCCTTTCGCTATCACCCGGAGGTCCACGTCGGGCCCGAGGGGGACATTCTTCGTGTGAACCCGCAGGATGCCTTCACGGCCCAGAACGTCGGGGCGGTCCACCACGATCTGCCGGTCGAACCGGCCTGGCCGCAGAAGCGCCTGATCCAAGACGTCCGGCCGATTGGTAGCCGCAAGGAGGACAACGCCATCATTGGAGTCGAAGCCGTCCATCTCCACGAGGAGCTGGTTGAGGGTTTGTTCCCGCTCGTCGTGTCCGCCGCCCAGACCAGCTCCCCTCTGGCGACCTACAGCGTCAATCTCATCGATGAAGATGATGCAGGGAGCGTGCTTCTTGCCCTGCTCAAACAGATCCCGGACGCGCGAAGCTCCCACACCTACGAACATCTCCACGAAGTCCGCGCCCGAGATGGAGAAGAAAGGCACACCTGCTTCCCCGGCCACAGCGCGAGCCAGCAGCGTTTTTCCCGTGCCCGGCGGGCCAGTCAGGAGCGCCCCTTTCGGGATCTTGCCGCCGAGGCGTTGGAATCGCTCCGGGTTCTTCAGGAATTCAACGATCTCCCGCAGCTCTTCCTTCGCCTCATCGGCGCCCGCCACATCATCGAACGTCACCGGCGGCCGATTCTCCAGGAAAAGCTTGGCCCGCGACTTGCCGAAGTTGAACAGGCCTCTTGTGGACCCCACACCTTGCATCCGGCGGATGAGAATCCCCCACATGGCGAAAATCAACACGATCGGAAGTAGGTACCCGATGTAACCCCAGAGGTACCGGGATTCCGGCTTGAATTCCACCTGGAGCCCGTATTGCTGAATCCACTTCTGGGTCACCTCGCTATTGGGTTCCTGGGGAAGAACCACTTTGAACAGCTGGTAAGTCTCCAATCGGCCGCGCCCGGTGAGCGTGGCGGGCTGCTTCAGCACCCCATGGAACTCCCGCCCCCGAACCTGCGCGCTGACGATGTTTTTCGCCTCCAGATGTCCGATGAAGTCACTGTAGGAGATGGTGACTTCCCGGCTTTGGGTCATGCTCAGGCGCTGCGACACCCACACGGAGGCCAGGATGATGGCTATCCAGAAAAGCAGGGTTCGTGTCGCTCGCTGCCACTGGAAGCCGTTCTCCGGTTCCTCGGGCGGAACACTCCGCCGCGGCCGACCCGGCCGCCTCGAGCGATACGGATCAGGGGATCTTCTTTCTAGCATCTCGTGCTCGACCGAAGCTCTTAGTTCCCGTCTTGTTCCCTCGCGACGACGCTGACCGGTTCCGTCGACACCGCACGGGCCTCACGGGGGGCTCACTTCTTCCAGTACGTAGATGTCCGGAAGATTTCGATACCGCTGTCCCAAATCGAGGCCGTATCCGACCACAAAAGCGTTCGGGATATCGAATCCGATGTACTCGACCTCGTAGGGCACGCGCGCGGCACCCACTTTCCGGAGGAAAGCTACGACACGCAATGAACGGGGCTCGCGCTCCTCGAAATAGCGCCGGAGCCACTGCACCGAGAGCCCCGAATCGACAATGTCTTCCACCACCAGCACATCTCGGTCCCGAATGTCTGCGTCCAAGTCCTTTAACATGCGGACAGCTCCGGAAGATTCCTTGCCGCAGCCGTAGGAAGAGATCTTCACGAAATCCACCTCGCAGTCGATCTGAAGCTGCCGTACGAGATCCGCCAGGAAGATGAAGGCACCGTTGAGGACGCCGATGAGGATGGGTATTCTTCCCGCGTAGTCTTTCGATATTTGCTGAGCTAGTTCAGTCACCCGTCTTTGGATATCCGCCCTGGAGATGAGAAGGCGCTGGCGATAGCTCTCGGCGACGTGCAGGTCACTCTTCGTCACTGATCATCTCTCCCAGTGCCAACTTCAGGATCCTTTGCGTCTTCTCTGTGACTTTGTACCGATCGTCCAGGCGCAGGCCGCAGACCCAGATGATGTTCCGTTCATCCGTCAGGACCGGCGTCCGCCATCGCTCAAAAACAGGGACCTTCGCATCGGTGAAGAAATCGCTCAGCTTCTTGCTGCCCGAGGCGCCCAGGGGATGGAAACGATCGCCGGGCCGAGCGTTTCGGACTCGCAGTTCCCCCTGCATCACATCCAGGTCCACGAACTCCACCCGCTGGTCCAAACCGACCTGCTGAGCGTATGTGGTGCGGTCCACCACCTCGGTGTCGATCGTCAAATCCAGTTCCGGGAGAGAAACCCTGCCTCCGATGGGAACCACGTAGCAGAATTCCAACCGCCCCATCTTCTGAATCGCAAGCTGCGCCTGGCTTTTCACCATGCCAATTCCGCTCCCCAGGCTGAGGAGAGAGCCAGAAGTCCCCTCCCGGATCAGCTGAGCAGCTCGTTCCAGACGGTCGTGGTCCAGATGCCAGCGATTTCCTCCCAATGCCTCGAAAGCGGCGATGACCACATACTTCTGGATGAGGGCGGGCTGTTGCCCGAGCCGTCCAAGGTCCAGGACGACCTCGCCCCGCCTGGCTCTGGTCCTGGCCTGGCTGAGCACTTGCAGAGCTCGATCCTGAAGGTAATTCTCCACTTCCCAGGCGATCTGAGAGGTCCGCAATACGGCTTCCCGAAGGCTCGGGTTGAAATAGCGCCGCAGGTAGGGAATCAATTCCAGCCGTATCCGGTTGCGCCGGAACCCGAGATCGAAGTTGGATCGGTCCACACGGAAAGCCAGGCTATGATCCAGGGCGTAGCGCTCGATCTCCGCCCGCGTGGCCCACAGTAAGGGGCGCACGATGTCTCCCCTCCGGACCGTCATTCCCGCCAGCCCTGCAAGCCCGGAGCCCCGCAGGAAATGGTCGATCACAGTCTCGACCTGGTCATCCGCGTGGTGGGCTGTGGCGATCACATCGGCGCCTGTCTCTCGCTTGAGGCGCCTGAGGAAGTCGTAGCGGACGGCGCGCGCCGCCATTTCCTCGGAGAGGCGGTGGACCTGTGCATATCGTCGCACGTCCCTCTTTTCGCAAAAGCAGGGGACCTCGAGCCGCCGGCAGTAGTCGAGCACAAACTGTTCATCCCTCTCCGCTTCTTCCCCGCGGAGTCCGTGGTTCAGGTGAGCTGCGGTGACGGTCAGGCTGTAAGCTTCGCGCACGGCGACCAACAGGTGCAGCAAAACGACGGAATCAACTCCCCCCGAAACCGCGGCTAGAACATGCTCCCCCTTCCGGATCCACCCACCCTCCATGACCTTCGCGCGAAAGGCTTCCAGCAGTCCTCCCATCCCACCCCTCGGCCCTGTCCTCGCCTCAGCCGAGACGGTTCAAACAAAAAGACCTTTCGCCCGTTTCGCGAAAGGTCTCTGTAGCGGCGGAGGGATTCGAACCCCCGACACGTGGATTATGATTCCACTGCTCTACCAGCTGAGCTACGCCGCCACCTCCTGGTGCGTACCGCAACTCCCACTGCACAAATATACGAGTCTACTTCTAAAAGTCAAGCCGAAAGCCTCTCCCCCACTCGGTCGTCTCCCCTGGGGCTCGCATGAGCCCGCTCCCCTCCGGGCTCACTTCTTGTACGAGATGGGCACGTTCAGCAGCGGATACTGGGTCCCGCTCAGACCCAGCACCTCTTTCAGCTTTTCGGATTCCATGGAAGCTCGAGGCCGACAAGCGAGGCCCTCCGACGCGCAGAAGACCAAAACGTTCTGGGCCACCATGGCTGCGTCCATCGCAGCCCATTGGAGCTTCTGTGTCTCCTGCCCCGCCCGGAAGCGAGAGATGTCGGACACAAGGAGCAGGATCACCGGGGCCTTGGCCACCCATTCCTGACGGCCCGCGAGAAGATTCCGGTAGTCCCCCTCCACGATGAGGCGCAGGAGGTTCTGCTTGGGGTCGTAGAGATACACGCCGGACTTCATCGCCACGTAGATGTCGACATCCTGCGCATTCATCGCGGAGGGAGCTGTCCTTTTCCCCTCCGCCGGCCGGTTGATCCCATTGGCCGCCCAGAGGATGTCCGAAAGGTCGCGGAGGCTGACGGCCGTGGTGTCGAAATCGCGGGCCGAAGCCCTGTGCGCCAGAGCCTTCATCACCGGTAGCCCCCGCGTAGTGTCGGGAGGATTCAGCAGGATTGTCTTCTGCTCCTGAGCCTGGGCAAATCCCGCCAAGAGCACCAAGCAGGTCATCCCCACGAGCGTCTTCGAGGCCATCTCCCTCTCCATTGTCAGACCCACTCACTCAGTGCTTCTCGCCCAACCGTCCTCAACCCTTGTCCCATTCCCCGCATCGTCTTCGGGCAGCTCAGTGCTCGACGTCATGCTCGCCGAACACCTCGGCGGAGAAAATCTTGATCACCGTGCCTTTCTCCTTCCACGCATTGGGGGGCAAGCCAGCCTTGCGGCAAGTGTGTTCGAGGAAGGTGATGCGGTCCCAACCGTACTCCGTCGCCACTTGCGGGAGCAGAAGTCCGCTATTGAACCCTCGCTCGATGATGATCCCGTGCTTGCCCACTTCGATCTCGCGGATGTCCTGGATCTCCTTGGGCACCGTGAGGACCGAAATCTCGATCTCCAGGTCGGGCAGCTCGTCGGGGCTGACGGGCGGGAAGCGCGGGTCCCTCAGAGCCGCAGCTTCGGCCATCTCCATCACCGTCTCCCACAGAGGCTTGATGGGCAAAACGTAGCCAATGCAACCCCGCAACATGCCGTGCTTATTGATGGTTACGAAGGCCCCGCGCGCTTCGAGAAGGCGTGGCGAACTCACCTCGATCTTGGGGAAAGGCTGGCCTTTCACCCTGGCCTCGATCGTCTTCCGCGCCAGCTCGATGAGCGTCCGCTTATCTTCGTTGGTCAAACCGAGCTCAATTCCCACTTTCTTTTGCTCCCGGCCGCCGCCCTCGGGTCGGTAAAAAACCACAGAACCATAGCCAACCACGTAACCGCTCCTCTGTCCGGTAACATCCCCTGAGGTGGTATGAGCCAGGACCTTGGCTTTCTCGGCCCCGAGCTGCTTGGCGGCTACCATCACGACGGTCACAGGTCCACCGCCGCAGGCCTGATACTCCTCCCGATTCAGCCCACGATTGAATTTCTCGGCGTCGAACTCTTCGATGGCCCGCAGGGTCTGGGCGTCGCGCGCGTGGCACTCGTCGTAAGAATACCCGTGGTAGAGATCCGTGCTCGCTACCAGGAGCACGGACTTCCCACGACATGCCCTCGCTACGGCTTCCCCGACTCTCCGGCAGGTCTCCCAGTCCCATTCCGCGAGGACGATGGGGACGAGCCGGAAACTGCCCAGTGCGTATTGCAGGAAAGGAAGTTGCGCCTCCAGGGACCATTCCGTCCGGTGACCCTCCCAGCCAGCGTGGAGAATGCCATCCTGGCTAAGCAGGTCGGCGGCCAGCTCCCGGTCCACAGGGATCCTCCCCAGGGGCGTCTCGTAGGCGGTGCCCGTGAACACGCTGGCACCCCGGAAATGATCACGGTGGCTCGGCGCGATTACCACGACGGCATCGTACTGCTTGCCGACGACCTGCTTGTAGGAGTGCGCCGCGATCAGTCCCGAGTACACGTATCCGGCATGGGGGGATACAAGCCCGACGATCTCGCCCTCCACCGGGGGCTTCTTCGCATTCTCGAAAAAGGTGTCCAGCATCTTCCGGAGATCGGAAGGGTCCTCGGGATACCACGTCCCCGCCACGGCAGGCTTCCGCACTCCAAGGTCCGGGGGCATCTGACGCTTCACCTCCTTCCCGAGCTCCGACCGGGCGTAGCCGAACACCAGCCCGCCCACCCCGGCCGCAGCAATGATGGCAACGACGGTTCTGCCTCGCACTTCGCGTCCCCTGTGAGCTTGGTTAGGACCACACCCCGGGAATTCGCTCACCGCACTTGGGGCAACGCCCCGATTTCAGGTTGTTCTGCAGAACCGAGAATCCCACTCTCCGGATCAGCACGCTATGGCAGCGAGGGCAATAGGTGTTCTCGCCTTCGTCTCCCGGTACGTTTCCAATATAGGCAAAATGGATCCCCGCCTCAAGCGCGATTTCTCTGGCCACGCGCAGGGTTTCGACCGGGGTTGGCGGCAGGTTGCGTAGGCGATACTGCGGGTAGAAACGGGTGAAATGCACCGGCACGTTCGGTCCCAGCTCCCCCACGATCCACCGACACATCTCTTTGAGCTCGTCCTTCGAGTCATTCTTGGTCGGGATCATTAGGTACACGATCTCGGTCCACATGCCGCGACTGACGAGCAGCTTCAACGTTTCGAGCACCGGTTTGAGCTCCCCGGCCACAAGCTCCGTGTAGAAGCGCTCGGTGAAGGCCTTGAGGTCGATCTTCACAGCGTCCAACACGCCGCAGAGGTCTTCCATCGCCCCCTTCTGAATGTAGCCATTGCTCACCATCACATTGCGAATGCCCTTCTTGCGCCCCTCCGCAGCGCAGTCGTACATGTACTCGACAAACACGACGGGCTCGGTGTAGGTGTAGGAGATGGTCGGGGATCCCGCCTGCTGCGCCAGCTCAGCGATGAGCTGTGGGCTCGCTTCGTATGCATCCACTTGCTCCGGCCGCACCTGGGAGATCTGCCAATTCTGGCAGAATTTGCACTCCACGTTGCAGCCCACGGTCGCCAGCGAGAGAGCTTCGGTTCCAGGCAGGAAGTGGAAAAAAGGCTTTTTCTCGATGGGATCCACATGGATGCTCACGGGGCGCGAGTGAACGAGGGTGAAGTACGTCCCTCCCCGGTTCTCCCGGACTCCGCAGTAACCCCGCTCCTGGTCGTCGATCACGCATTCTCGAGGACACAACTTGCAGCGGACCCGCCGATTCGGCAGCTTCTCGTAGTAACGAGCCTCAACCGAGCTGAGGTTCTTGGCGATGCGCAACTCCGGGAAAACGGCACTGGCTCGCCCCGCGATCGGACCAAGCGCAGCCAGCAGGCAGCCCGCTCCCGATGCCTCCAAGAACTCCCTCCGAGACCAGCCCTCGGAGCGCATTCGTGGCGCAGGGATCTTCATGCCTCCACCACCTCGATCTTGGCTGGATCTGCCACTCCCAGCTGGTGCGTGGCATCCGCGGCGGTGAGAATGTAGGTGGGCTCTCGCCCAGCCTCCCGTAGAGTGGGCAACCCAACCTCTTTCCTTCGCTGCTCGATGATGCGCCAGCCGACTACATCCAGGGCTACGGGGTCCGTGGCCACGAGGAGCGCGCTGTACTTCCAGGCCCATTGTGGCATGTACGGCGGACCTCCATCGCACTGCGCCTCAAGTCCGTCGCAGATGATGAGGCGCGTCTTCTCCCTCAGCGGCGGAATCAGATTGGCATCGGCGATGTAAGGGTCCCCGCAGCGCGCATGATACTTGTTCGGATTGTGGATGGCGCCGAAATAGTTCTTCAGCGCCAGCGTGACCCCCGTGATCCCGTGATCCTTCAGCACCGGCACGTTGACTAGGGCATCGCACTCCCGCATCACCACATTGCTCACCAGGCTACCGATCTCCCCGACGGCGTACAGGCGTTCGTAGTAACCTGCATAGTCATTGCCGCAGAACCTCGGCCCCTGGCCGCGGGTCCGCACCGGATACCCCGCCTTTTCCAGATCGGCATTGAGGCGGTCCCACACCACAATATCGCCGCCCGAAATCCCCGCCTCCTGCAAACGCTCAATGATCGCCCACACCAAGGCGAGGTTCGTGGACATGTGCTTGCCCGACAGGCAGTTCACCTTGATTCCCACTCGCTCGCCCCGGGAGAAAAGCCGCCGCCAAGCTTCCTTGGCATCACTCACACCGAACGCGGCCGCCACCGTCCGATCGAGCAGAACACCGAGCTTCGATTCGTCCAGCCGACCGCCCTGCCAGACGCTGGGATCCTGCCCTCTCGCCACTACGGATTTCCCGCCGCGCACAGCGCGAAACGGTGCCGGAGGAGCAGCCCGCCCCTTCGAGGAAAGCCCAATCAGGAAAGGCCCTACCGCCACCGACCGCAGGAAAGCACGCCGATCCATTCTCACCATTCCCGAGAGGTGAAAGATTGTCCAAATCGGCTCTGTGTCTCAAACAATCAGCCGCTCGCGATGGTTCCGCACGGACTCCAGCCCCTCCGCCTGCGGGAGGAAAGGGGCAGAAAAAGCAGGGGAAACAGCGCCGGGGTCGCTTGACGAAAAGGGAGGCTCAATGCAGGAAACGATCGATGAGCTTGCGGAGACCGACAGCGTCTGCAGCGGAGGCTTTCTTCGGAGTCGGCGGCGGAACGCGCTTCTGCACCCCCACCGATTCGACCAAGTACACGCGATTCTCAATCGCTAGACCGATCTGACCGGCCATGAGCTGCAAGAGATGCACGGACTCGCGGGACGGCAGCTTTGCGGACGACGGATCGTCGAAGAGGAGGATCCCCACGATGCGTCCCTGCCTCGTCCGGACCGGGACCAGAAGCGCATGCCACGGCCCCCATTCCCCTCGGAAGCGTTCGGTCCAATCCAAGCCGTAGTACCGCGCCTTCACCTCTCGGATCGGTTCCTCCTGCTGGCTCACGAGGTAGCTCTTGTCCACTCGATACTGGACTTTCAGGAGCGAGCGAAGATCGGATAGCGACCAGTGAATCCCCCGAAGATGATCGGCCCGCAGGCGATCCTGGCAAGCCGCGGCTCGAAACTCCAGGCGTTCGCTCTGCCGGCTGATGATCCCGATCATCACCAGGTCGAAGTCCGAGAGGAAACGGAGAAGCCACGCCGTGTCGTTGAGGGCGGCGGCGAAGGGTTGGTCGAGCCGGTGCAGCGAACTGCCGGCGAGAAACTGCTTCAGCCGACGGTAGCGGCGCTGAAGCAGGTCCGAGCGCAGCGCCTGCTCCACAAGGCCTGATGCCATCACCCCGAACAGCTCCAGATTGTGGAAGGCATCCCTCGTGGGGACCAGATTGTCCGCAGGCTGTTCCAGGGTGACGAAGCCGAACGTTCGCCCCTCCAAGTCCGTGAGAGCTACGAGGATGAGATCCCTCGGGTCCCACTGGTTGCCCGGGCGACGAACTTGGGTACGTCTCTCCGGAACTCCTCCGGGCAGGAGGCGTGGGTGATCGACGAACTCTTGGTCGCTGTAGATCACCTTGATGCGGAACCGTTCCTGGAAGATGCGATCCACCAGCTGCTTGGGCACCTCCATGGCCTTCGTGGCCAGCTCCTGGGGTTCGAATCCCACAAGCGCCTGCTTCACGTAGACATGGCGCCGTTGATCCAGAAGGGCCACCGTCACGCGTTGGAAGCGGAACTGCCGTGCGGCGACCTCGGCCAGTCGCTGCAGCAAGGCCTGAACGGGTCGGTCCGCCGCCTCCTCCGCTGCCTTGGCCAATTCCCGGAACAAGCGCTGCTGATCAATCCGGAGCTCGAGCATCGCCCCGCCGGTTTCCGCCGAGACATCGCGCAATTTGCCTCGGTAGCCGGCGACGGCCCCAGCATCGTCGCGGATCGGGCAAAGGCGGAGCTCAACCTGCCGGCTTGCGCCGGATTTGGCGATCATCGGAATCCGGACGGATCCCGCTTCGGTCCCCATCCGGGCAAGGTACTGCTGCAGCTCCGCCTCGCTTCCCCTGCCAATCAAGTCGGTGAGGCACAGCTCCAGAAGCTCGTTTTCCTGATACTCCAGGATCCGCTGCGTGACGGTGTCGGCCGATAGGAAACGCCCCTTCCGGTCGAGCACGAATACCCCCTCCATCCCCGAGGAGGGCTCCTTCTTCGGGGATGCCTCGCGCGGGCGAGCGGCCGTCTCCCGCTTCTTCACTTCGAGCGCCTTGAGCACGGTGAAAGGCAAAGCCGTCAGGTACCCCCGGACTTTCATCACGTAATCGAGGGCGCCCCGTTCCATGGCGGCGATGGCCAGGTCATCTTGCCCATCCTCGACCATCAAGATGACCGGGAGATCCGGGGACTGCTTGTGGATCTCGGTGAGGAGATCCAGCCCGGGCCGATCAGGGAGGTCATTGTCCAGCAGGACGAGGTCGTAGCGGCCAGACCGTACCCTCTCGAGGCAAGAGGCGGCATCCGTGGCGAAGTCGACTTCGTAGGCCTGGTTGTGGAACTTGAGCATCTTGCGGATGACTTCCAGTGAGGATGGATCACGCCCCACCAGTAGGATGCCGATCCCGGCCATCAGCTTTCCCACTCCTCTCCCAGCGCCGCTCCTGACCGCTTCGCCAGCCTAGCACTTCGCCTCGGTCCGTCCCGGTTGGACCTGCAATGGAACGCCTCCTTATCGCTTCGAGTTCTTGCCCGAGCCCCCCGCAACCAGCCAAGTTGGCCGGTCTCATGCTCGGCCTCGACGCGTGGAGGCCTCGCGCCAGCTCACCGCACCGAGGTCCGGTACTGTTTCGCCTTCTGCACGTACTCGCTGTCCGGGAATTCCCTGACCAGCCGATCCAGGTAGTAGGCGGCCTGATTGGTGTCGCCCAGCTTCAGGTTGGCGCGGCCGAGCATCAGCAAGGCGTCGTCCAGCTTGGGGCTATTCGGGTAGTTCAGGACGCGCTCGAAGGAACGGATGGCCTGCTGGTAATCGCCCAGCATGAAGTACGCTTCTCCGATCCAGTAATGGCAATTGCTCACGTTCTTGTCGTCGGGATAGTCTCTCACCAGAGCCGAGAAGGCGCGGATCGCCTGCTCGTATTGGTGATCCATGTACAGCTGGAGAGCCTGCCGGTACCCCGCATCGAAGCCGCTCGCTTGCGCTCCCGCGGGACGGGGTCCAAGAGATGCGATCTCTTGCCGGAGGCGTTCGACCAGCTCCGCCTTCTCCTCCACCACCCGACGGAGGGTTTCCACCTTCTGTTCCTGTTCCCGCACGCGCCGTTCCAGTTCCGCGACGGTCATACGCACGGAATCCGCCAGGGTCCGCGGCGTCGGAGCCGGTTGCGGTTGGCTCAGAATTTCAGACAACGAGGGTTCGACGGTGACCGCCTCTTTGGGCGCTGTGGAAGTCTCCGCCGGAAGTGCCGGGGACGACTTCGGCTTCCCGAACAGGATTTCCCCGGCGTGCCACAGAACGCCCGCGCCGATGCAAAGATAGCCGTCCTTGCCACGTCCCCTTTGCCCGTCCAGATCATCCCCGGTCGTCCAATGCCGGGTCACATTCAGCTGGAGAGCCAGGTTCTGATTCACAGAGGCCTCCACACCGAGGCCCATGAAGGCTTCCCCATCGAAATAGCGATTCCCGTTGAGGTACTGGAAGTTGAAGATCCCGAACCCGACGTTCAACAACGGGCGGAAGCGGCCGAACTCGACAGGATGGAATTGAGCCAACAGGTCCAGATTGAGAATCTCCGTGAAGAGTCCCGACGCCGTATCTCGGTCGAAGTCGAGCTCCGTGTATCCGAAGCGCACGCCCGCCTTCAGTTCCGGGCGGAAGCGTTGCATGATCAGGAACTGCAGGCCGGGCCCGATCGAGCTCTCCACCTTTTCGTCCCCGTAGATCCGCTGGCCTCCGCCGAGGATGCCCACGCTCCATTTCTCCCGAGCAATGGGGAGTCCTGCGGCGACCGGGACAGTCCATGCCGCCAAGAAAGCGGCTACAAGCCAACATTGCTTTCGGTATCCCATTGTTCCACCTCCCGTGCCTTGACTAGGCAATCAAAGAGCCCCGCAGCTTGGCACGAAGATCCGCCGGCAGCACCTCGTCCAATGTGATTTTTCGATCCGCGTAAAGATTGTACGCGTCCACCAGCTCCGCAAGCTCCTTGAGGCAGCCGGCGAGCTGATCGCGGTTTTCTGCCGACGACATCACTTCGCGCAACTTGAGAATTTGGTCCCCGATCTTGTCGAAATAGTACGAGACCATGCTTGAGTTGATGAGCTCCTGGACCTTCTGTTTGACCTCGTTCTCCTTCCCCACCACCTCCTGCAGCGTGTTTTTGAGATGGTACAGATTGAGCTCCTTCACGAGCTTGGTGTCCACGCCGAGGTAGATGAACAACGAGGGTCGCTTCCGGTAGTAGTCGGTCTTCATGGCAATGTTGGTCAAAATGTATTGCTCCACGATGACGCGTTCGCCCGAGGTCAGCTCGCGATGCGACGAGTACTTGAGGGAGTTGGCCTCCTTGCTGTACTCCACTTGCACCATCAGGTCCGAGAAGGCGAAGTAGAGGAGCTCCTTCATCGCGTGCGTCCGAATCCCGTTGTCCCAGTCGCCCTTTTCATCCTACGCTCGTCCCGGCCAAAATGCAGAGAGCACAGGCGTTCAACCAACAAACGTGCCAAAAGAAAGCCGCAAGGACGTCCCGCACGCCGAATTGCAAGCGGCGTTGTCGGGCCTCCGCAGCCCTTTGGGGCGCTCGCCTGTCCGTTCTGGGCCCACTGTTTCGCAGCGGTGCGGTGAGCCATCCCCAACTCCCTTACGGGCGGGCGGCCGTCGCAAGCACGAAGTTGAGGAACCGCCACGCCGTGTCCACGCGGCGGAACCCAACCCGCTCCAACATCTCCACCCTCTGAGACCAGCTCAGCGGATGCCGTGGCCCCTTCTCGGAGAGATCCGTCAGAATAGCCAGCTCCTCTTCGGACAACTGCCGCCTCGCAAGGGTCCCGGAGATTAACCGGTACTCCAGGTCGCGGAAAACCTGGCTGATCCTCGGCTCATTGGGCTGCACAAACTCGATGATCAGTAACCTGCCTTCTGGCTTCAAACGGCGAAATGCCCCCTGCAGAAGCAATTCCTGCGCCTCCGGGGCAAGATACTCCAGAACGTAAGGGCAGAGAACCGCCTCGCATTCCCCTACCTCCTCGGGCCAGCCCTGGGAGAGGTCGTGACGCAAGAGGCTCACTCTGGGTGCGAAGGGCGAAAGCTTCTTGTGCGCAACCTCCAGCATGGCCGCGGAGGAATCGACTCCCCGAATCTCCGCCTGTGGGAACGCCGTGGCCAACCGCTTCAACACCTCTCCCGTGCCGCAGCCCAGCTCGACGAGCCGAACCCTGGCCTCGGCTCCGTACGGGAGCAAGGCCAGCATCAGATCGACCGCCTCATCGTACTTCGGAACCACGCGCGGAAAGACCCGATCGTAGATGGAGGCAAGTCTCGCAAAAGGATCCACGCCGCTCATTGCAAGCCCGATTGGAATCTCGCAATACGAAGGCGGCCACTCAATGCCTACCCCGCACAGCATCGAAGAGCTCATGCGACCGAAGCTGCCCGAGGATCTCCTCGACCACTTCGTCGACATCCATGCCCGTGGTGTCCACCGTAATATCGGCGAACTCGTAGTACGGCGTTCGCCACTCCAACAACGATTCCAGGCGTTCCCGCAAAGGCCCAGTCCCTGGCAATGGTTCTTGGGAAGCGCTCGGAAGCCAAAGCCTCGGCCAACGTTCCCCCTCGGCCGTGCGGCGCCAGAGTTCCTCGGAGCTGGCCACAAGATGGATAATCAGCCCGTGCTCGCGAACCAGTTTGCGGTTTTCGGGATGCGTCACCGTCCCGGCCCCGAGAGCCACCACACCGAAGGCCTGGCTGCAAAGAGCCCTCAAGATCTCGGCTTCCAATGCCCGGTAAAAGACCTCACCATGCTCGATCAGGATCTCTTCCACGGATCTGCCGAGGCGCGTCTCGACGAGGCTGTCCAGATCAAAGAATGGGATCCCGAGACGCTCGGCGAGGCGCTTTCCCACTGTCGACTTTCCGGCCGAAAGAAAGCCAGTGAGAAACACGAGGGTCCGACCTACCATCCGCTCACCTCCGGGCATTCACCGCCTCCCGCTCCGGCCCCTGGCCTAAGCTACTACTCCGGCCCACCCCGCCGACCTGTCGCTGCTCGCCCCACGCTCGGGGGTTCCCCACTTCCCCCTTGCGCCAAGAGCCTCCGATATTCATGCACCTCGTGTGTCTCAATCAGCGCTCGCGAAACGGGTCCCTTTCACGATCCCTGCTGGCGCACGCGCCGTCATTCCGGCGACAGAAGGACCTTGAGGATGCCGGGTTTCTCGGCCTCCCGGAAAGCTTCTATGCCCCGCGAGAGAGGGAAAACCGCACTCACGAGCGGCTCCGTCTGGACCAAGCCATCGGCCAGAAGCCTGAGAGCCGGCTCGAAGGGTCCGCAGCGGGAGCCCAGCACGCACAGTTCATCCACCACAAGCTGCGAAGTATCGACCCTCGGGCACTCCGCGTAGGTGCTTTTCAAGACGAGGGTTCCCCGCGGCCGGATGATGCGCAGAGCCAGCTCCAGGCCGGACGGCGATCCGCTCGCCTCTACCACGAAGTCGAATCGCGGCTCGGGGACCGTCTCCGCACCGAGGGGAATCGCCCCGAGCTCTTGCGCAATGGCCAATTTCTCCGGGTGCTTCCCGACGATGTACACCTCAGCTCCGGCCAGCTTGAGGACCTGGACCAGGAGAAGCGCCAGTTTCCCGTCGCCCACCACGCAAACCGGTTGACTGGGAGGTACGGAAACCTGCTCCAAGATTTCCACGCAGGCGGCCAGCGGCTCAGTGAACACCGCGGTGCGGTCGGGCAGAGCCTCGGGGACGCGGTGCAAGTTGCGGACGGGGAGCGTGAAGTACTCAGCGAAACAGCCGTCCTTGCCCAGGATGCCGAGCACAGTCCGCTTCGGGCAGTGCCTCTCCCATCCCCGGCGACAGTACGAGCACTCGCCGCAGGCCAGATTGATCTCGCCCACGACCCGCGCTCCGATCAGCTCAGCGCCGTCGGAGGCTTCCACGACCTCGCCCACAAACTCGTGCCCGAGGATCCCGCGAAAGTTAGAATATCCGCGTACGATCTCCAGATCCGTGTTGCAAATGCCGGCCAGGCGGAGCCGGATTAACGCTTCCCCTTCCCGTGGCGTAGGGACGGGCACATCCACCGCGCGGAGCTCCTTTTCGAATTGAAGCGCAAGCATCTCTCATCCTGTCGGACGGGTCAGGCAGATTTCGACCTTCGGCTTTTTCCCAGTCTCGACTTGGATCCGGCCGATCCCCCCTCCGTTTCCGCCTGCTGCCGCTGCAGCTCCTCGACCCGCCGCCTGGTGAGCTCAATGTGCTTGGACATCGAGGCCGGGGCCAGTTCGAGGAACCGCCGATAGGCCTCCAGTGCCTTCTCCACCTCGCCCTCGGAGTCGTAAGCCAAGCCGAGATTGATCCAGGCTTCGGGATACTCCGGGCGAAGACCGATGGCCTTGCGGTAGCTTTCGATGGCCTTCCGCGTCTTGCCAAGCTTGCTCAGGGCGATCCCGCGGTTATTCCACGCCTCGGGGTATTCCGGACGGAGACCAGTCACGAGGTTGTAATAGTGCAGGGCCTCCTCCAGCTTTCCCATCCGGTTGAGCGTATTGGCCAAGTGGAAATAGGCGGCGTAATGCTTTCGGTTGCGCCGTACTGCCCCCTCCAGGTAGGGCAATGCTTCGTCGCGCCTGTCCTTCCGGATCAAGACCAAACTCTTCTCGAAGAGGAGCTCTGGGTCGTTCGGATCGACCTCCAACCCCTGGTCCAAGGCTCGTTCCGCCTCGTCGAGCTGCCCCAGCCGGCGCAAGGTCCTGCCCAGCAGCAGGGAAAGCAGCGAGTTTTGAGGCTCCGCGTGTTTCACGCGTCGGTAGGCGGCCAGAGCCTCCCCGAGTCTCCGCAGCCGGTCGCAGGCTAAACCGCGGTTCTGCCAGGCTTCGGGGCACTCCTCGTTGATAGCCAGGGCGAGGTCAGCGTAGCGGATCGCATCGTCGTACTTTCCCAGCTCGATGCAAACAGCCGAGGCATTGACGTACGCCGCCACCGATGGGACCCATCGCCCCGAGAGATCGTACTTCGACAACGCGTCGAGAAATCGGCCCTCCAGGTACGACGCGTTCCCCGATCGCCAGAGCTCCAAGGCCTGGAGCCCTTCGTTGATCTCCTCGTCCGCCGCCGCCGACATCCCTTCGCGGAGCTCGTCTTCCGAGGCGATCATCCGGTAAAAGACCCCGGCCCGTGGAAGGGTCATCCGTCGCGCGGCCCTTCCCGCGTAGAAATCGTAGACGAGAACCACCGCATTTACAGCCAGAGCTGTGGACACTATCGCTACCGCGGAAAAGGCCAGAGCCGGGGAGCCGGTCCCTCTCCTCTCCATTGCCACGGCCAGGCAGGCCGCCGCAAATCCCCCGAACTCCACCGCCACCAACCATCCCCGTCCTTCCCGGAGTGCTTGGAAGGCCAGGCCGGCGAGCAGCAACGCGATCAGGATCCCGGCGACGGCCAACGCCGACATGTCACCTCCGCGCCTTGGGGGTGTTGGGACTGGCCTCTTCCACGGATACTCGTGCATATCCACGGAGAGGGCACTGTTCGCACTCCGGCCGACGTTTGCAGAACCGTTGACCGACGTACACCAGCAGGGCGTGGAATTCGTTGTACAGGCTCGCCTCGGCGGGCAGCGCAGCCTCGAGGGCAAGCCGAATCTCGTCGTAGCCGGCCTTGGGAGAAGCCCACCCGTGGCGAGCGAAAATCCGCCGGGTGTAAGCATCTACCACGAACACTGGCTTCTCCAGCGCGTAGAGCAGGATCGAATCGGCCGTCTCGGGGCCCACGCCAGGCAAGCGCAGGAGCTTCTCTCGAAGGACTCCAGTATCCTCCGCCCGCATGCGTTCGAGCGACCCGCCGTATTGGTCAAGAAGGAAAGCGGCCAAGGCCTTGAGCCGCGCCGACTTCTGGTTGAAGTAGCCCGCCGGACGGATCAGCGCCGCCAGCTCCTCGGGGTCGATCCTCCCCAACGCCTCCGGTGAAAGGACTTTCGCCTCTTTGAGGGCCCGGATGGCCTTTTCCACGTTCCTCCAGGCTGTGTTCTGGGTCAGAATGGCCCCGACCATCACCTCGAAGGGCGAGTCCGCTGGCCACCATCCTCTCGGCCCAATCGCCTCCAGCAGTTGAGAGTACACGGAAAGCCAGAAACCGCGCTGCTCAATTGGCCTGGCGGTCGTCCCGGACCGGCTCATACACCAGCTCGGCCTGGTAGATCTTTCCGGTCAGTTCGTCGGCGTAAACCAGTTTGTCTCCGTTCGGGTGCCAGTCAGGGTCTGTCTCGATGCGATCCGCGGAGTCCGTGACGCGAATCTTGGCACCACCCGCCCAATGGTATAGGACGATGTCAGACTGAGTGATCCGGATGCCATCGTCCTTCTGGACAACACAGGCGATGTAGTCACCCCGTGGAGACCACCTCGGGCTTCGTCCTTCGCCCAGGTATCGCTTTTCCCCGGAGGCGAAGTCGAGGACCCAGACGCCGCCGCTGCCCAGAAGTTCGTAGGCGGCCTTCGAACCATCCGGAGAAATCGCGGGATTCAAGACCTGCCCTTCGAGCGCAAACTCATCATGCCGGCGCAAGGCCGGTCCCGCAACCCAACGTTGGAGGACATTTCCGACCGCAAAAACAGCCGCGCATTGGGGGCCGTGCCCCTCTGCGGCATCCCATGTCACGGCCTCAACCACAAGGGTTGTGTCTCGCCGGGCGATGTGCAAGACTTGAGTCGAATCGCCCACCTGGAAAAACAGGATGCCCCGTGCCACGCAGGAACTGGGCGGCGAAACTGCAGCCGCCGTGTCGGCCAGCGCGCGTTTGTGCCCGGTCTCCAAATCCAAAAGCAGGAGCAAGTGTCGCCGGCGCGGTCCGATCCAGCGCGCGCAACGGTAGGCAAGCAAGCGATCGCTATTGCACCAGACGAACGCCGATCCGACCCCCTCCGCGTCCACGAGCTTTCGAGCCTGCCCCTCCTTGGGACTCAAGAGCCAGAGCGAGTTGTTGTCGAACGAGACCGCGGCGATTCTCTCCCCCGAGGGCGACCAAGTTGGATGCCGGAGTGGCACACTTCCGTCCGTTAATTCCAAAGCTGGCCGTATCGCGCGCGGGATGATCCGGCTCGGAAGCAGTTCCCCCTGTGTTTCGCGATTCCGACAGACGACAAGGACGGCGCATCCCCCGAGGATCACCCCGAAGACCAGAACCCGTGGCCCTCTCGTCACCTTTCGCATGGTGCGGCTAAGTTACCCAATTCCCCACCGCATGTCAAGAAGATTCACCCCGGCGTCGGCCGTTCCCGTTTCTGACCAGTTACTCTTCGCGCCGGAAGACCACACTCCCGCCGACGACGGTGAGCAGCACCTTGGCTTCGGGTATCTCCCGTGGCGGGATCTTCTCGAGGTCGCGGTCGAGGACCACGAAATCCGCCCATTTCCCGGGCTCGATGGACCCAAGGCTCCCTTCAGCGAATGCCGCCCAGGCCGCTTCCGTGGTGAACATACGCAAGGCATCCCGCAGGGACACGCATTGCTCCGGCATCCATCCGCCCGGAGGGTAGCCCGTGAGGTCCTGGCGGGAGACAGCGGCATGGAGTCCAAGGAGTGGATCAGCGGATTCCACCGGCGCGTCGGAGCCGCCTGCGATGCGTGCTCCCGCCTCCAACAGCGAACGCCAAGCGTAGGCTCCTTTGACCCGGACGGGTCCCAGACGACTTTCGGCCCAGGGCATGTCCGAGACGGCGTGGATCGGCTGCATGGAGGCGATGACGTTCAGCTGCGCGAAGCGAGGCACGTCCTCCGGCGCAACGACCTGGGCATGTTCGATGCGGAGGCGTGCGTCCTTTGCCCCGACCTCGCGAAGGGCCTGCTCGTAGGCATCGAGGACCAATCGGTTGGCGGAATCGCCAATGGCGTGGGTGCAGACCTGGATCCCCTTCCGGAGGCACCGCACGGTAAGATCGCGAATCGTCTCCGCCGGGGTCAAGAGCAGCCCCCGGTTGCCGGGATCATCCGAATACGGCTCGAAGAGGAGTGCGCCGCGCGAACCCATGGCCCCGTCCGCAAATAGCTTGAGCGATCGCACAACCAGCATCTCCCGTCCGGGGTCCAGAATCGGTCCGTTCTCGAGTAGGAGATCCAGCAGAGGCCCCGTGGAGGCCATCGCATACACCCGGATCTGGGCTTTGCCCTCCTCCACGAGCTCGCGGTAAGCGGAGAAGGTCGGCATATCTACGCCGGCGTCGTGCACGCAGGTCAGCCCCAGCGAGGCGAAGTGGCTCATCGCCTTGACGATGTAGCGTTTCAGATCCTCGTGGGAAGGTTTCGGGAGAACCCCAGACAGGAGGTCCATGGCATTGTCCACGAGGATTCCGCTGGGCTCCCGGCTGCCGGGCAGCCGCTGGATGAGCCCGCCCGGCGGGTCCGGCGTCTCGGCGTCGATGCCGGCCAGACGCAGGGCCAGGGAATTCGCCCACCCAACATGGCCGTCGATCCTCCAAAGATACACGGGATGGTTCGGAGCGACCGAATCGAGGTCCCGTCTGTTCGGGAAAACCTTCTCCGGCCAGTCGTTGTGATCCCAACCGCGACCGAGGATCCACTGGCCCGGCGGGGTCTGGCGCGCTGCCTTCGCCACAGCCTCCAGCGCCTCGGCCAGGCTTTTCTTGCCCACGAGATCGACTTCCTCCAGCGAACGGCCCACGTCCACCACGTGAAGGTGGGCGTCAATGAAGCCGGGGTAGACAACTTGCCCTGGGCCGAGCCGGATTACCCTTCGAGCCGCCGTAGCCTCCCCCTCAAGGGCGCGCCGGCTGCCAACCTTCCAAATTCTCCCGTCGCGGACGAGCAGAATTTGGGCCCCAGCGGAGTCGCGACTCATGGTCACGATCTTGTCCGCGATCACCGCAAGATCTGCCTGCCCCTGGCCTCTCGCTCCGACGCCACACGCGAATGCCATCAGCGCTGCTCCTATTGCGATCCTCATCCTTCTTCTCCACGCGCATGCGGCAAGCCATCTCGAAGCCCGCCTCTGAGAAGGCGGACAGCCCGTCAGCGGAGGACCGCGATCTTCGTGGTCCCCACTCGATTCCCGGCAATGATCTGCACTACGTAAACCCCGCTGGCCACCAGCTCGCCCCCGTCATTTCTCCCGTCCCAGCGAAACATCCGCCGCAGACCTTCGGGCTGCGGCCCCAGATCCTCCCTTCGGACGACGCTCCCGAGCGCATCCAGCACCACTAGCCAAACCTCGGCCGGGTGATCCAGCACGTACTGGAAACAGGCAAAGTGATCCCTTTCCGGGCGAAATGGGTTCGGCGCCGGGTCGAGAACGCGAAATGGTGGACGGTAGTCGGGGGGCCGTAGCTGAACTCTGACGCGGAACTGCAACCGGCCCTGCGGCAGGGTGGCCTCCGAGCTCACGTTCACGGGCACGATCAGAAAAGTGGATGAACGCCCCAGGTAGCCCAGATCGAGGTCGCGAGCGCCCAGCGGCGTCTGCGCCCAGTGCACACCGTCCGGATCCCAGGCGGCCACGGCGCAGACCCATGCGGAAGGGATATCGAAATCCAGCGACGCCATCCAATTCCCCGTTGTACCCGCGCGGAAGTGGAGGAAGGTGCCGGCCAGTCTTTCCGTGGAGTCAGCCAAGGAGATGATGCTGTCCACCTCGGCTTCGTGGTTGAACCGGATCTCCGGATAGTTCCGCCCCTCCGGATAGAAGTGGACCGAATCGGCCCGGCTCCCGGTGAAATAGGCCCAGACCTGGAATTCCGCTAGCGCCCGTTCGAAACTGTCGCCGCGTTGACTCAATGCCCATCTGATGGCCTCCAGAGCCGAGCGGTCAGGCATCAGCTCCCAGATCTCCCGGATGAGTCGCGCCCCGTACAGCCGCTCGAGCATCTTGTTCCAGAGGGCGAGGCCGTACTCGTGCCAACCGTCGGTGGTGGGGAAGGGTTTGTCCGGCCGAGCGAAGAAGGCGGGCAGGTATTGGTAGTAATCGTTCACCTCGTCGAAAACGTAGTCCTCCATCCACACGCCGGAAGCCTCGTAGAAGAAGACATCCTCTTGGCGATAGCAGCGGTAGCCGAAGTGGATGGCGTGGAAGAACTCGTGGGCAGCGGTCACCTTCAGAGCATCCAGACCCTTGGTGTAGTAGCGGGGACTGGAGAAGTCATTGTCCACAACGATGAAGGATGTCCAGTCGTCCCGCGGAGTTTCCGGAATCTCGCTCTCTGCGGTGGTGTAGCCGTAATCGCTGATGTTCATCACGTAGACGTCGTACTCTGGTCCATCGACGCCGAAATCCCCTGGAGGCGGCTTGAACCCCAACTCCTCCACCTCCACGTGCCAGCAATGATCGAAGATCTCCGCCGCGGCTTGTACGAAAGACAGAGTCGTGGCGTGGATTCCGGAGAGGGTGTAGTGAATGCGAAACCGGCCGCTCGGACTGATGTACCAACTCGGCAGGACGGAGGCCGGCGGGCGAGTGGTGAGCGGCGTCAGGAGGTCGCGCAGAGCTGAGGGGAGCTCTTGCCAATGTAGCCGTAGCTCGAACAGTAGCGGCGTCGTGCCCCGAGGTGGCACGCTGGCGTAGGCTCGGATTCCCTCCGGCAAGAGTCCGGGATCCACCACCCACAGGAACTGGTACGCCAGCGCCTCCGCGTAACTGAGGCCAAAGCGCTGCGCCAGCTGCTCCGTCTGGATGGAAGCGGATGCACTTGCCCATCCAGTCACCAGCAGGCCGATGAGGATCAGCCCGCTTCCGAGAGCCCGCGCAGAGGACCGGGATACGGTCAAACTTCGGGACTGGTCCCGGCGCCGCAATCCCGATCGCCTTGGCGCGAGCCCGCCCATGCCCAACTCCCTTCCATCGGCAGTCCCACCACTGGCTCCTACTTGCGCCGGAAGGTAAGGACCAGAGGTACACCCTGGAATCCGAACCGTTCTCGGAGACGATTCTCCAGGTACTGTCGATAGGACGGTTTAATCCCCTTCGGGATGTTGCAAAAGAAAGCGAACACAGGCGGTGCAGTCGCCACCTGCGACGCGTATTTGATCTTGACGTACTTGGCACCGTAGGCGGGGGGCGGGTAGGCGGCCAGCGCCTCTTGCAAGAAGCGGTTCACCTCATGGGTTTCCACCCGCTTCCGGAGCTCCGCCCACACCTGCAAGGCCAAATCGAGCACCTGAGACACTTGCCAGTTCGTCAGCGCGGAGGTGAAGGCGATGGGGACGTAGCTGTAGATACGCAGCTCCTCTTGAAGCGCCTTCTGGTATTTTTCCGCCAGCTCGCGGTTCTTTTCCAGCAGATCCCATTTGTTCACGACGAGCACGGCTCCGCGCTTCGCTTCCAGGATCTCCTCGAGAATGCGTTTGTCCTGCGCCGTGAGACCTTCATCAGCCCCGATCATCAGGATCACCACTTCGCTGCGGCGGATGGCGCGGTGGGTACGCACCACGCTGTAAAACTCCACCGCCTCCTTGATGCGGGAGCGCCGACGCAGTCCGGCCGTGTCGATCAACGTGATCTTGCGCCCCCGGTATTCGACCAGCGTGTCGACGCTGTCTCGCGTCGTCCCGGGGACTTCGGTCACCAGGAGCTTGGGATGCCCCAGAATGGCATTGATGAAGCTGGACTTCCCCACGTTCGGCCGACCCACAACGGCGATCCGCACCGAATCCGTCTCCGCCCCTTTCTCACCTTCCGCTCGGGCTGGCGGCAGGAGAGCAACTAGCCGATCGAGGAGGTCTCCCACCCGCCGACCGAGGCTGGCGGAAATCGGTAAGGGGTCACCCATCCCGAGACGGTAGAACTCGTAGCTGTGCATCTCGCGCTGCTCGCTGTCGGCCTTATTCACCACGAGAAGCACCGGCTTACCCCGCCGCGAGAGGTCGAGGGCGATCTGCTGGTCCAAGGGCGTAACGCCTGTCTGCGCGTCGCAGACGAAGAGGATCACCGTGGCCTCTTCGACGGCGTACTGGACCTGTTCCCGGACGGCCTGTTCAATCAAGTCCTCTGTCTCCGGAACGTAGCCTCCCGTGTCGATCAGCACGAATTGGCGCCCTCCCCAGCTCGCTTCGCCGTAAAGGCGGTCCCGCGTCACGCCAGGCTGATCGTCCACAATGGCCAGCCGCTGCCGTAAGATCCGGTTGAATAGGGTCGACTTCCCCACATTGGGCCGACCGACGATCGCCACCACCGGTTTGTCGAGCTCTGTGGTCATCGACTCACGCATCCGTGTCTGACGGGCGTCCATGAGCTACGCTGTCCGCCTCCCTCTTGGGAGTCTGAGTCGCCTTGGCCCGGCGCCGACCGCTGGCGCTCCCCCCTGCCAGCCGTTCGAATAAGGGCAGGAACGAGTGCGCCATCGCCAGAACCTTCGTCCCTACCTCCTGCTCAAGCTGCGGGAGAGTCCAGTCGTCGAGAAACAGACCATCCGGATTCAGGGTGCTTTCCGGGATCAGCAAGACGTCGGGAGGTTGCCCCAGCCGATGAGCCTCGGCTGCGAGATCCTGCCCCACCAAAAGTCCGGAGACAGTTACGCTGTCGCCGAAGAAACGGTTCCTTACCTGGCGAAGCTCAACTTGAAGGCCTTCGACCCTCTGCAACGCGGGCAGAACCCGTTCCCGCAGAACCGGCGCGACCAGCCTTCCGGTGAGAATGGCCACCGATGCGGGGCGTGGAAGTTGGGACGGGTAATCGCTCTTTTCCGCTTCGAACTGGTCGAGGAAGCGGCGCAGCAACCCGACCCCGTTCTCCACCTGGGGAAATCCGTCGTAGCGATCCGCCGCCGGCACGGACAGACCAGCCAGGAGGTAGAGCTCGTCCGCCAGGTACACCCAGTACTTCCCGCAACGGCGTCGGTACTCCTGGGCGCGCGGTTCCAGAGTGCGCACAAGCTCTGCGGCCAGGGCTGAGTCCACAGGTCGAAGGGGAGGGAGGTTCTTTCGGTGGCGCGTCAGTCCGACCGGTACGACGGCCACAGATGCGACGCCGGGCGCTAGGCGCCAGAGATCGTCCAGTGTGCGGAGAAGGACCGCTCCGTCGTTGTAGCCCGGCACCACAACAATCTGGGCATGGAGCTCAATGTACCCCTCCACCAGGGCCTCCAGCTTGGCCAGAAGTCGGTCGTCGCGGCGAAGCCCAAGTAGGGAAGCGCGCACCTGCGGGTCCGTGGCGTGCACGCTCACGTAGAGGGGAGAAAGCCTCTGCTCGATGATCCTCCGCAGATCGGCTTGACTCAAGTTCGTGAGGGTCACGTAGTTGCCGTGCAGGAAGCTCAGGCGGTAGTCCTCGTCTTTGAAGTAAAGGCTTGGGCGGAGGCCCGGAGGATTCTGGTCCACAAAGCAGAAGATGCAGCGATTGCCGCAGGACCGATACTTCATTGGCTCGAACACAAGCCCCCAGGGTTCGCCGAAACGCCTCCGTCCAGCCAACTCCACTACCCTGCCTTCTCGCAGGACGCGCAGCCGAACTTGCTCCTCGGCGCCGTAGAACTGAAAGTCGATCTCGTCCCGTACCGGCGAGCCGTTCACTTCCAGGATTCGGTCCCCGGGAAGCAGCCGCAAGCGGTTCCCCGTCCCGTGGGGCTCAACTTCGCGAACGATCAGCATCTCTTTCTCTTTCAGCAGCGCGTCTTGCCTGGAAGTACTCCATAGCCAATTCCTTCAGGATTGCCGTCACCGGCACGGCAAGGAACAATCCGATCACGCCGAGGAAGCGCGAGAATACCACAACGGCCAGCATCACCCAGGCGGGATGCAATCCCACCCGCTGGCCCACGATTCTCGGGCTCAGGACCGAGCCTTCCAAAACCTGCACGCTCTCGATCACGAGCACGGCTTTCAGGATCGCCATCGCCGGGCTCGGACTGAAGAGCCCGATGAGCACGGCCACAAGCAGGGTCACCGTGATCCCGACGTACGGGATGATATTGAGTGAGCCGGCCAGGATACCCAGCGCGAGGCTGTATCGAACCCCGACGACGAAGAGTCCCAGTCCCGTCAGCACGCCCACCAAGAGGCAAACCAATAGCTGTCCACGGAAGAAACCGCTGAGAATCCGATCGATGCGAGACCACACGTCTCTTGCAGGCCGCTGGAGGTGAACCGGGATGAGCAGGGTCCTGACCTGATGCCGGATGCTTTGGAAATCTCTCAGCAGGTAGAAAGTCAGGAACGGCACAAGAACCAACGTGAGCAACTGACCAAGCAGGTTGGAGAGGCCGGTACCGGCGCTGATGAGCCCGTTCAGGATCGTCCGCAGCAGACCTTCAAAACGGGCGGGAAGAGAACCCAGCAGATCCTGCGACAGCCGCGCAGCGTCCAGCCCAAAGCGGCTCAGGAAAGGGATCGCCTTGCTCGTGAACCAGGTCTGAAACGCGGGGGCCTGGGCAAGGATCTGCTCCGCTGCCGTTCCAACCTCCGCTACGAGTTTCGGGATCAGGATCACGAGGGAGGCCACGATGGATCCCAGCACCAAAAGATCGAGCACCAAGATGGTAACCGTGCGTGGGAATCCCCGCCGCGCAAGGCTCGCTACGAGGGGGTCCAGCAAGTAGGCGATGCCCAGCGAAAGGACAAATGGGAACAGCACCGCTTTGAGGCTCGAAAGGAGCTGAAGCAAGAAGACCAGCCCGATCGTCCCCAACGCAATTCGCACCGCTGGGATCCCGCGGTAAGGGTAGAGCAGCAGCAGGATTGCCAGTCCAAGCCAAGCAGGAGATACGGAATCCCTCAAGCGGTACAACAACGCCGCGGAAGCCAGCAAGACCAGCCCCGCCGGGAGGAAGAAAAGATCGCGGTCCATCAACTTCGGTCGCTCCCCGCGCGGGCGCCCATCGGCGGGGTGTCTTGCCAGGCTCTCTTCTCCGGCCAACTTGCCCTCCTGCTGTTTTTCAGCCACCTGTCATGCGGACGGATCGCCGGCATGACGCTGCCGGTCGTCCCGCCATCCCCAGCGGTGCGCCAGCACCCGGACCGGCGAGCCATCTCCACCCTCCATGCGGAGGGGCGCGACAATGACAAAGTAGCGCCCTTCCTCCACGCCCCGGAGATCCAGCATCTCGATCACCGGGATACCTGCTTCGAAAAGAATCCGGTGCGCGGGAAGCGAAAGGCTGTCCACCGGGTCCACGGAAAAACTATCCATGCCGAAGAGGACGACGCCTCTTTCCACAAGCCAATGGGCGGCGTGCGGCGTAAGATAGGCCCGCGTGGGAACTGGCTCTTCCCCTTCGGCAGTCCGTACGAACAGCCGAGCGGCATCTTCCGGGACGCGCGATTCCAACTGCGCGGCCGTCACCTCGCCCCGGGTGGGAACGTGCACGATCGCTACCTCGCCCACGAGCCGCCACAGAGCGATCTGGTCCACCGGGATCCCGTCGGCAAGTACGTGGGCTGGGGCGTCCAAATGCGTCCCCACGTGACCGGTCATTGTGTACCGCTTCAGACAGTACCCGTGCGAGGGGATCTCCGCAACCTGCTCCACTCCTACCGGAGGCTCGCCCGGGAAAACCGGGGTTCCTCGGCCCAATGGGAACGAGAGATCAAGCCACTCTTGCGCCTGCTCCTGTCTTCTCCCCTTCAAGGAGGATCTCCGTTGCGCTTTCCCGGCCATTTGCGTTTTCAGGACATGGGGCTGATCACCACCAGCTTCAGCTCGGTCATTTGTTCAATGGCCCAACGAAGCCCCTCGCGACCGAAGCCGGAGTCCTTCACCCCGCCGTACGGCATGTGATCCACCCGGTACGTGGGTACATCATTCAAGATCACGCCACCGACCTCGAGCTGATCCGCGGCAAGAAGGAAGTTTCGGAAATCGGAGGTGAATACCCCAGCCTGCAGACCGAAACGGGACTCGTTCACCAGCGCCACAGCATCGGCGAAGGAGTCGTACGGCTCGAGGATAGCCACGGGACCGAAAACCTCCTCGCAATAGACCTCGCAGGAATGGTCGACATTCTCCAGCAGGGTGGGCAGGTAGAACGGCGGCTTCGCCTCACCTCCTGTAACCACTCTGGCTCCTCTGTCCACAGCCCTGGATACCCAGCGGCTCACCCGCTCGAGATTGGCTGCATCGATCATCGGCCCGACGCGCGTGTTTGGGTCGAGCGGATCCCCCACGGGGAGGAGCGCCACAGCCCGCACTAGCTTCTCACGGAAATGGTCGTAGATGGGTCGGTGGACGAAGATCCTCTGGACGGAGATGCACACTTGCCCAGCCGAGCCGAAAGCGCCGGCGGCCACACGCTCCGCGGCGTAGTCCAGGTCGGGGGCATCCGAATGGACGATCGCACCTGCATTGCCTCCCATCTCGAGGATCACGCGCTTCCTTCCGGCGAGGGATTTGAGATACCAGCCGACGGTGTCGCTTCCGGTAAAGCTAAGCAGCCGGTAGCGATCGTCCCGGACGAGTCTCTCCGCGGTCTGCGTCGGCATCGGGAGCACGCTGAGAGCCCCTTTCGGCAGACCTGCCTTGTCGAAAAGCTCCGCCAATCTGAGAGCAGTGCAGGGCGTGTGCGGCGACGGCTTGATCACAATCGGATTCCCCGCAGCCACGGCCGGCGCCACCTTGTGCAGTACCAAGTTCAGTGGGAAATTGAACGGCGTGATCCCAAGCACGGGGCCAATGGGTACGCGCCGGGTGAAGGCCCACCTCCGTTCCGAGCCGCGCAGGAGGTCGAGGGGGATCACCTCCCCTCCGATGCGCTTGGCCTCCTCCGCCGCCGTGGTTAGCGTGTGGATGGCCCTGTCGACCTCGATCGAGGAGAAAAAGCGAGGAATCCCTGACTCCCGGCTGATGAGTTGCGCAAAATCTTCCTTCCGCTCCCGGAGCTGATTTGCCACCTCGAGGAGGATCTCCGCGCGGCGGTAAGCGGGGAGCTCTCGCAGCGTCCGAACTGTCGCTACGGCAACCTCGGTAGCCCTCTCTACCTCTTCAGCCCCAGCCTGACATACCAGCGCAAGGAGACTCCCGTCGTAGGGGTTCCGATCTTCCACCTTCTCGCCGGTTTCGCACCATTCTCCGGCGAGGTAAAGCGGGAAGATTTCCGCCATGGCTTTGCCCTCTCCTCCTGATCGTTGCAGCTCGCCGGGACAATCAACAGTACGGAGCGCCTCCTCTGCGGGCGCCCCCCGGAACGGTGGCCCGACGGCTTGCCCGTTGCGGCCCTACAGTCCGTACTCTTGCGGCAGGAACAGGTCGCGGTAAGACTCCATGCCGAGGCGGATTGCCTTCTCCTCACTATCGCAGTTGGAAAGGGCTTCCTCAATACGATCGAGCCAGTTCCACTCCCGTTGTTCCAGTACGAGCAGCCCTCGCTCCTTCGCCTCGCGCAACAGGCGACAGGCCTCCAGCCCTGCGGCTCTTGTTCGCTGGAAATCGTCCTCCGCATTTGCCATGGCCTGAGCGATGCGGTGCGCGCCTTCGGGCGAGATCACGAATGCCTGGGGCGAACCCGCAAGGTCGGAATTGGTGAGCCAGCGCGAAAGGACCGCGTCCCCGCCAGCGTGGATAGCTTGGTTGAAGAGACGGCAGTCGTATACCAGCATTTCCAGAAATGCTACCGGAGCCGGCCCGGAAAGGAGCTGCACATTCTGCACGGACTCATTGCTCCACAGATCGCAGACGGCCGCAGCCACGTTCCCCACATGGCTCAAGTGAGCACAGGCGGCGGTTTTACCCTCCATCGAAATCGGAATCCCGAGAAGCGCCTTGAGGATGGGCCCCTCATACGCGCAGTCCTTGCTCGGCCCCACAGCTCCCTCTAGGTACGCGACCAGGCTGCGCGCGCTTCCCATGGCGCGATCAACCGCCGCCAAGACCTGTGGCAAATACCCGCGGTCGGCCAATACCATGGCCGTGTTGGCAAAGCCGCAGGCGGTATCCCCTGCTGCCAGGCTGCCGGTGCCTCCAGTCACCTCCACAATCATGCGCCAGAGTTGATGCATGTCCCTGCAGGCGAGTACGCCGAGGGAAAACAGGATGCCCTCGACGTTCCCCTCCATCAAGGCCACATCATGGACTTCCTTCCCGCCCGTGCTTTCGATGGACAGCATTCCTGCGCCCGCCTTCCCATTGAGCTCGAAAGCTCTGCACATCCGGTCCCAGTTCTCGCCACTCCGCATGCGCGGCGGACGCTCCATGTCACGAAGGTCCGAAACCGTGACGCGCAGAGCCGCCGGAATTCCGGTCGACTCCGTGAACCGGCGGAGCTGGGACACGGTCATCTCCGTAATGCGCACGCCGATGTCCACCTCCTGCGTCAATGCGGGAAGGTGTTCGAATTCGAGAACAAGACCCGGGGGAACTAGCTTGGTCGCCCGATCGAGCAGATTCCTGACAATTTCCTCGAACTGCCCTTCCACTTGGGCGCGGCTCTCCCTGGTAATCACCACGGGCGGAAGCGTGTAATTGATCTCCGGAATCACTCTGCCCTGGCCTATCGCCACACCCTGCACGACTACGGGCTTCCGCGCCGTCCCCATGCGCATTTCCGTCCAGTCTTTGTAAGCGAGCTCCATCCTCCTGTCCTCCCCAATTCGTCCGAATTGAGCCTGCGCCTCCAGACCGGAACGTGCCGGCCCCAGCGAGCACCACCTGTCTCACCTCAAGTGCAACAACTTCCGCAAACGCGTTTCAGAACCCGCCGTGAGCCGACAAACATACGTTCCAGACGGCAAATCCTGGCCGTCGAAACGGACGGAATGTCGGCCCGCAGGGAATTGGCCGTGGCAAATCTCCGCCACAAGCCGGCCTCGCACGTCGAGTATCTCAATTCGCACCACTGATTGCCTCGGCAGCGCAAAACGGATCTCGGTCGCCCCGTTGAAAGGATTGGGCAAGTTCGGAAGCAGCGAGACCGTGGCCGGCGTCTTTCCCTCCTCCTCAGCCACACCCGTGATGACAGGGTCGGCCATCAGGATCCAGCCCTGAGGATCAATCTCGATCGGATCGGACGGATTCGCCCGGAGCGTGGCGGAGCCGGAAGACATGTCCAGCCGGTAGCTGCGACTAGCCACCCGGACCTCGAGCGGCATGGGGAAGGGTAAACCATCCGGAACCAGCCAGCGGAATCTCACAGAAAGATCGCCCTTCTCGACGGCCACCCTCGGCAGTTGCGACTTACGCAGGTATACCTCGAAGAACCAATCGAGATCCCGTCCGGCGATGGTCTCCGCAAGCCGGATGACATCTTCCGTGGAGACGAGACGGCACTGGCGCCCGTCGGTGATCCTTTCGCAGCTCGAATCTGGGTAGACCACCCGTCGAAGAAAGACACGGAAGGGATCGTCGCCGAGGAGATAGCGGAGCGTGTGCAGGACCCAGGCCCCCTTGTAGTAGAGGTCGGTCCCGTACATCTCCCCGCCGGACTTGGACTCCCGGGGCGCCAGCGGCATGAGGTTCTGGATCCTCCGGCGGTAGGAAGCCAAGTAGCTGCGGTAGGCCTCCGGGCCGCGCAGCGCCTCGGCGTACAGCGCCTCCATGTAGCTGGCGAACCCTTCATGGATCCAAAAGTCCTTCCAATCCGACACCGTCACGCAGTTTCCGTACCACTCGTGGGACAACTCGTGGAAGTGGATATCGTCAAATCCAAATGCGTTCCGGCGAAATTGATTCCCGTAGGCGATGATGGTCTGATGTTCCATGCCCAGATAGGGCGCCTCCGCCACACCGTATTTCTGGGCCCGGAAGGGGTACGGGCCAGCTACCGACTCCAAAAATCGAAGGTCCTGCAGGATCAGCGGCAGAAGTTGCTGGCCGGATCCCACATGCTGCGGCAGGACCCAGAGGTACACTGGCACGGTATCCCCCGCCACGCTGACATACGTGGTATCCAACTGCACATACGGCGCCGCGTAGAGGCTAATGCCGTAGTTGTTGATGGGCGTCGAGACGAACCAGTGGTACGTCCGGGTCCCATCGGGATTCTCCGTCACGCCCACAAGGACCCCATTGGCTACGCAGACCAGATTGGCGGGTACGGTGAAGTGGAGAGCCACCGAATCGGGCTCGTCCGAAGGATGATCCTTGCACGGCCACCAGATGTCGGCGCCCTCGGTTTGGCAAGCAACCCCGATCCAAGGCTCTCCGGAAGGGGTGCGAGACCACACGAAGCCGCCGTCCCAGGGGGCGTAGGGCGCCACGCGGGGAGATCCACCGTAGTAGATCACGGCCTCGATTTTCTGCCCCAGCGCGGCGCGGGCGAGCAGCGGGACGACGACGTACGGCCCGGCCTGCCGAAACCCTGATCGCCGCCACAAGCCCGCACTATCCGCGACCTTCACCGAGTCCACCCGCAGGAGCGGATCGAGATTGAGCCAGAGGGAATCAAGAGCTTGGACAGCCTCAGCCACCACCTTCACGAAGCCCCGGATCGACCTTCCCGCCGGATCGATGCGCAGGTTGATCTCGTAGAAGCGGACGTCATAGGCTGCCTGCTGCGGCAGAAGAGGACCTCCGGTGTCGTAGGGCTGTTTCGCCCACTGACCAAATCCAGGGCTGGAGAATCCCGCTAGCCACGTCAGCCCCACCACGGCCATTCCGACCACTTTTTTCATCGCGGGCTCCACTCCTGCAGTGTCGCAACCTACTGGCAACAACGGTCGGCCCACCATCTGAGCTTGCGTCGAATCTACGCTTTTCGCCAGTAATTGACAATCGGTTGTGGAAGCTGCGGAATGTACGCCAGTTCCCCGCACAGGCGGAAGCTTGAGTTACTCAGCGAAAAGCTTCCAGCCGGTTGGCCGCGACCCACAACTGGGAACCATTTGGGACCACCCGTAGCAGCTTCGACTTCGCTTCGGGCCGGTCATCGGATCCCTCGATCCGAAATGAGCCCCTTTCCGTTGCTTTTCACCTTCCCAACCGCTACCTTTGCATCCCGACAACGCGAGGAGCGCAGCAGCTCTGCGAGCCTTTCCAACATTCCAGCGAGACCCTTTGTAAGCGGATGTGGCCGACGAAGCTCGAGTCCCCAGAGGAGTACTCCGATGAACCTGCCCGAACGAATCCACACCATCGATGAGCTGGAGGAATTGCTCTCGCGGCCCTCGCCGGGACTCGTGGAGAGCTTCCGCACGCTGGAGGGCGACATCATGTTCCTCGGCGCCGGGGGGAAGATGGGGCCATCGTTGGCGGAAATGGCTGTCCGCGCCAGCCGGGAGGCGGGGGTCGAGCGAAAGGTGTACGCCGTTTCCCGGTTCTCCAGTCCTGAGGCGGAGGCGAAGCTGCAGTCCCGAGGCATCCGCACGATCCGGGGAGACCTGCTCGACAGGGAATTCCTGGCCGGCCTTCCCGAGACGCCGAACGTCGTGTTCATGGTGGGGCGCAAGTTTGGCACCTCGGAAGACCGGGCGTTGACCTGGGTCCTAAACGCCTTCTTGCCAGGCTTGATCGCGGAGCGGTTCCGCGAATCCCGCATCCTTTGTTTCTCGACGGGCAATGTCTATCCTCTCGTGCCGCTCACTTCGGGCGGGGCCACCGAGCAAACTCCGCCGCAGCCCGTCGGCGAGTACGCCCAGTCGGCCCTTGCTCGCGAGCGGATCTTCGAGTACTTCTCCGAGAAGAACGGGACGAGAGTCGTCATCATCCGGCTCAACTACGCCGTGGAATTGCGATACGGAGTCGTGCTGGATATTGCTCGCAGGATCTGGCAACGAGAACCGATCCCGCTCTCCATGCCCGCTGTGAATGTGATCTGGCAGGGAGATGCCAATGACTACGTCCTGCGCGCTCTTGGGCTGTGCTCCACCCCACCGACGGTGCTCAACGTGACGGGCCCGGAGATCATTTCGGTGCGCTGGCTCGCAGAACGGCTCTGCGGGCTGATCCATGGCGAGGGGAAACCAGAGTTCGACGGAACTGAACCCGACTCCGCCCTGCTCAGCAACGCAAGCCTCTGCTTCCGATTCTTCGGGTATCCGCGCGTACCTCTGGCCAGAATTGTGGAGTGGACTGCCGAGTGGCTCAAGGCGGGTCTTCCCGTCTACGACAAACCCACGCACTTCGAAACGCGTGACGGAGCGTTTTGACCGAGTTCGCCAGGAGGACTTCGATGAGCACCTTACCCATGCCACCCGCCGACGTGCTCTCCCTTCTGCGCCGAGGAACGGTGATTCCCGCTCATCCACTTGCTTTGAATGCCAAGAGGCAGTGGGACCAGCGCCGTCAACGCGCCCTCACCCGATACTATCTCGACGCAGGCGCCGGGGGCATCGCCATTGGCGTCCACACGACCCAGTTTGCCATCCGCGATCCGAAAGTAGGCCTTTACGAGCCGCTCCTGGAGTTCACCGCCGGTGTGATCGACGAGTTCGAGCGCGGCACGGGGAAAAAGATCATCCGCATTGCGGGGATATCGGGAAAAACGGATCAGGCGGTACGCGAGGCCGCGTTCGCCGCCGAGCACGGCTACCACGCCGGCTTGCTCAGTCTGGCAGCCTGGCACCACGCCTCGGTGGACGAGCTGATTACCCACTGCCGCCGCGTCGCGGAGGTGATCCCCCTCATGGGCTTCTACCTGCAGGAGGCTGTGGGTGGGCGCGTCTTGCCTTACGCCTTCTGGCGACGGCTCTGCGAGATAGAGAATCTGGTCGCCATCAAAGTGGCCGCCTTCAATCGGTACCAGACGCTCGACGTGGTACGGGCCGTGGCCGACACAGGCCGTGCGGGCGACGTGGCCCTTTACACCGGCAACGATGATCACATCCTCCTCGACCTCCTCACCCCATTTCGCTTCGAGACGGATTCAGGAACCGTGGAGGTGCGTTTCGTCGGAGGCCTATTGGGTCAGTGGGCCGTCTGGACGAAACGAGCCGTCGAGATGCTGGATGAGATCCACACGCTCGCGGCCCAGCAGCAACCCATTCCCTCCCGGCTCCTCGTACTGGCCAACCAGCTTACGGATGCCAACGCGGCCATCTTCGACGCAGCCAACCAGTTCAAGGGCGTCATCGCCGGGGTGCACGAAGTCCTGCGCCGACAAGGTCTCCTGGAGGGACGGTGGCTGCTCGATCCCGATGAGGATCTCGGTCCCGGGCAAATGGAGGAAATTGATCGCGTCTACCGGATGTACCCCCATCTCAACGACGACCAGTTCGTTCGCGAGCACCTGGACCGATGGCTCGCTGACTGACAGGGTGAGCCCCGATCCCCTTTCGCTTCCGAATTCATAACCACAGAGGCCCCCTCGGCGGGGGCCTCCCAACTGGATCAGCTGGCGCGAAGAACAACACCTGGCCGCCGGCGCCAGCCACACCGATTTCCCGTTCCGCCTACTCCTCGAAGATCACTTTCACCCGGAGCTCGGCATGGAGACCCTCGCCTGGCTTCACCAGCGCGTTGCGGACCACGTATGGCAGGGCGACCTCCTTCCGATCGCCCAGGCCGGCTTCGCTGGCTCGGAGACGCAGCAGTACCGTCCGGCCCGCCCAAAGGTCAACGCTGTCGGGGAAGGAGATTCCACTTACCTGGCCCGCAGCGGCGAGATGGTAATCCACATCGGAGGCGTTGTACACTTGCATGTACGCCGGGTTCTTTCCCTTCAGCCGCACTTCCGGCGTCTTGACCTCGATCGAGCGCTCGAATAGCGGCCTCAGGAAGGCCTCCTGCCCAATCAGGAGCCCGTTCCAGAGAACCGCAGTCCGTCCGGCCGCCAGCGCCTCCCGGATGGATTCGGCATCACGCTTCTTCGCGAAGACCAAGGTGATCGGGCGGCGCTGACCATGAGCCACATCGTACTCCATGGCGATGGGGGCGTGGACGTCGGAATTGCCCAAGACGGTCAGCTTCTTCTCCAAACACCACCCGAATACCTCCGGGTAATAGGTGTCGCTATTCACGACCTCGAGGCCCTTCAGGAGACCGAGGCGGTAGAGAGTATCCTGCTGCGAGTACCAGACCGAGCGATTACCAGGCTGCTTCCAACCGGGATGATTCCAGAACACGAAGGCGCCTTGGCGGACAGCCTCGCGCACGGCTTCCTTGTAGTCGGCCTTATTCACGGCCGCGATGTCATCCAGGAAGAGAGCGTTGAAATGGCCCGGGGGCTCGCCCTTGGTGATCTCCGCGCCGCGAATCAGGATGATATTCAGCTCTTTCGCCCTACCCGCGGCCAATTCGTAGGAGCGCGTGAAATCGGTGGACACATCCTTCGAGTGCGGTTGGTATTCGATGTGATCGGTGATGGCGATGGCGTCCAGCCCCTCGCGCCACGCCTCCTCCACACGCACCGGCGGCCACACCTGGCCATCGGAGAAGACGGTGTGCATGTGAAAGTCGCACTTCAGCGTGAGGAACCCGGGGAGATCGGGGAGACGGATCTCCTCTCGAGCATTCCACTGGGCCCACACCTGCGTGCTCGCAAGAAGGAGCACGATCAGGACCGCGAACCACCCCTTTTGACGGATCGTCGGTCTTTTGTCGGTCATCGTCCAACCTCCCTGGCCTGTCCAGAACTGCACGCTCTCCACTCTTCGTTTGGGCTACCGGCGAAGAGAGGGCCAGAATTTCCGCAGGGGGATGAGCTGGACCGGCCCTAGCAGGCCTGACTCCCGCACCTCCCAGCCACTGGCATCGAAGGGGCGGTACTGGAGGCTCACAAAGTTGATGTCGTAGAAGATCTTCCACGCCGCCCCTCGGCGGTCCATGTCCCGGATGCGATTCGCGGCGAGATTGGTGACCTCCACCTCGAGCGTGTTCCACCCCGTCCGCAGTGGCTCGGTGAGGACCAGGTGGAACGGAACTGCCCACGCCACGCCCACCTCGCGCCCGTTCAATCTCACCCTGGCGCTTTCCCGCACATCGCCGAGATCCAGGAGCCAAGCGTCGGCCCCGGCCTGAGGCAAGCGAAAGGTGGTGCGGTAAACCGCCGTCCCGCTGAACCGCTCCGCCTCCGGTCCACCGAGCACAGTCCAGGAAGCCAGTCGGTCGGTATCAAAGGGCGGAGGTAGCTCCGGCCCGCCTTCGAGAAACTCCACCCGCCACGGCCCTTGGAGCTCAACGCCTCCCGCGGCCACGGACCAGTAACGCCAGGGCTTCTCGCCCGGGGCAACGGCGCGATGCGTGCGGAGAATCATGGACTGCCCTGGCTGAAGCTGGAGATAGACCAGTGGGCCGCGGGCATCTCGAGCGACCGCGGCGGAACCCGACGCACCCGTGAGCGGATCGATGAGAACGGCGGCGCGGAAGGGGCGCGCCAGCGGAACCCATCCCTCCAGTGGCTCCGATCCAAGATTGGCAAGGAAGTAGAAGTGGCCGTCCGCGAGCGCCCGGCGGACTACCCCCACTCCGAAGTCCGCCAGTCGCTCGCGCTGCACACCCAGCTCTCCGAGAAGCCTGCCAATGTCCTCGCCGAGGAGAAATCTCCCCTTCCCCAGCCGTGCCACCCGGAACCCGCCGTCCTCGCGGAAGACGAGGCGGCGCTGAGCTTCTTGGAGAGCGGCAGACCGGCGTTCCAGGCAGGCCAGCCCGGGCACGTCCTGGGGAAGCCGCTTGTGGAAAACCACACTTCCACCCCGCCTCGCCAGCTCCTCGAGCTTGCGCCAGGTCTCCAATGGAAGGAAGCGGCACTCCGGCACCACGACGGCGTGGTAGCGAACGCCCCCGACGGCGATCTGGCCCGAATCCACCGTGGCTCCTCCGAGGAGCGCGTCCGAAATGAAGTCGAAGCTGTAGCCGGAACGCACCAATTCTTTGGCCAAGGCCCCATATGCGTGCCCATCCACCCAGGAGGTGTTGTGGACCGTCAGCTGCTGCTGGTAGCCGGTGGTGTCCTGCCAGAGATCCCAGATGGGCCAGTAGAGGAGCACGTCGTTGTCCGGTTTTCCCGCCTGCAGCACAGATTGGCATCTCTGGACGTAGCGGTTCAGCGACGGGAAGTCTCGCCAGAAAGGATTGGTCGGCTGGAAGTGGACTGAGGCGTAAAAAAGCCAGCCCGGCCACGGGGCATCCGCCGGGGAGTACGCCGTCCCATGATACTGGATATGATTGATCCCCGCCAGGAAGAGATTGTCGATCTCGGGCTTGATGTGGGAAAGGGCGGTGCAGAAATGTTCCCGGAGCCAGGTGCAGGTCTCGGATGAAACGAGGTTCCTTCCCGACACGTGCGCCGCCGAGGAGGCAAAGCGGAGGATCACCGGATTCGGCTCCTCGGGGCGCACCTCTGCCGGATCTCGCCGCAGACCTGGGATCGGGAAAGGAGTGGAGCCGAAGGTTTCGGTCTCGGGGATGTCGGCGGCGGCGTAAAGGTCCAGCAAGTTGGCGGGAGAGCCGTGAGCTTCGTTCCTTGTGAGGCACCCGCGAGAATGCGCCCAATTCACCCACGTCCGGATGTACTCGAGGTGAAGCTCGGCCAGCGTAGCGCGGTAGTCGGCCTTCACTCGAGCCACGGTGTCCGGCGACCCTTGTCCGGCGAAGGCCAGGAGATAATCCTCAAGCCGATAGCCGCGACGGGCTTCGAACTCGTGGAGGAAATCCGAGGTCCAGTTGGCACCGTAGTACTCGTACGAATCGTGGTATTGACACCGCGGCCAGGGTGCACCCGACAGGGCAAACGACGAGTCAAAACGAACCAAGTAGCGATGCATCGCTCGAGGTGAGAAAGGATCCAGGACCAAACCTTCGTTTCCCGGGGCGGCACGCTTGACCTGCTGTCGCGTTCCTTCTTGCTGAAGGATTACCACCTGCCATCTGCCCGAGTCCGGACGCCACGCGAGCTCCCCGCTGGACAGAATCGAGCCGGAGATGTCAAGCCGCCTTCCGCATTCCCCGAAGGCCATAGCGGCGCAGATCTTGGCCGGTTCCAGCTGCAACCGAAGAGGACGATCCGGACTGGCGATCGCCCGTACGATCTTCACGGCCTTGGCCGCGTGCTCCGGCGTCACGTGTGAGCCCCCGAAGGGCCACCCCGTGCCAGTCGTCATATCCAGCCACATGCCGAGACTCTCGGCTACCGTCTCCGCGTAGGCGAACATCTTCATCCATCGCGGGCTGAGAAACTCGAGGAATCGGGACTCGTAGCCGCGAACGCCGTAGATCGGGATCACGAGAACGCCCCCGATGCCAGCTTCGTGCAGTTGCCGAAGATTCAGGCGGAGATTCTGGCTGTCCACGGCACTTCCCATCCACCACCAATAGGTGCCCGGCCGACTCTCTTGCCCGACTTCCGCCCCAGCGAGGGTCCAAATGCCCGCAACGGACAAAAGCAGTAGGGAAAGCGCGAATCGGAGAATCCTCCCTCCCGCGCGCAGGACATGCCCTCCCTTCATGCGTGAACCTCCAGCCACGTGCTTCGCGCGCTTTAGCCCGCAAAAGCCAGCGACCAGGTAGCATCCACCAAGGCATGCACGATGGCCGCCGCCGTCACCTTCCCCGTACGAAGGTAGGCCAATCCGTAGAATACCCCCGCAATGGTCGCCAGCACGACGTACACCCACGGCACGGGGATCGTCCCGAGCGGACCCAAATGCCATTCCACCAGCGGCGGGACCCGGTTATTGACGTGAGCCCAGCCAAAGATGACGCTGGTCACGGCCAGCGAGATCGGCTTCCAACGTCCCCCCTCACCCAGTCGCTGCGCCAGCAGGTTCTGGATCAGCCCCCGGAAAAGAACCTCCTCCGGGATGCCCGTGAAAAGGAAAGTCGCAACCAGCGTGAACACGATCCTGGCGAGGCTTGGGAACTCCGTCGAGGGACGGATGAACCCCGTGGGCAACCCGAGGATCAGCGCGAAAGGAATGAAGGCAAGGAAGTAAACGAATGCCCATCCCAGCTCCCGTGACCGGAAGTCGAGATGGAACCCGACCCCCGCGACTCTCCGTACCGCGAGGAATGCATACAAAGCCAGCGGCATCGCCAGAAGCGACCCCAGCCCGACTACTCCCCTGCCCGGCGGCAAAGGAGGCCCCGAGATCCAATCCAGCTCGACGGGGAACCAGATGGCCAGAATGGCCAGCAGGTCCCAGAGGTTCGGCTTGCTTCCCGTCAGACTGGCGAGACGGGCCAAGATCGCCGGGACGAGGGCGTAAGCGAGCAGAGCCCAGGGAATCGGCCCATGCGCCACGAACCCGCTGTAGGCGGCAGCAAGGACCCACGCCAGAAGGGGGAAAAGAACGACCCAGCCCGGTCCGCGCCGGGCCAGCCTCCGCAAGAATTCCACGACCCGAGGATCCGTGAATGCCAAGGTAGCCAGCAGGACGATGGCAAAGATCGCAGACGCGACGAGTCCACCGATCCCCTGTGCTCCGCTCCGCCAGACGAACCCAGCCACGGCGACCAACCACAGGACCAGGACCACCGAAGCGTTCCGCCACGCCCCGAATTCGCCCTTCGGCTTCATCTCCACCCTCCCGCGTTGCGCACCCCTTCGCCTCCGAGACCCACTCACCGCGAATCCGCGCCCCGTCCCCGCCGGGCATTTCGGACGCTGTGCGATACCTCCCGCGTCATCCCGCTCCGATCTGGGCGACATCACGCAGAGCCCGAGGATCGGCTTGCCTCGCAACGCGCGACCATTCTTTAGCCAGAGAAGGGCACGGTCCACGCGCAGTTGCGTACGACGGTCTCGATCGCCCGAACATCCGCCTCGCGCACCTGGACTTTCGGCCCGACGCGAACCGCCGGCTCGATGGGAAGACCGAGGGCTCTGAGGGCGAGTTTCCCACTGAGAGGCCAGGGAACGACGCCCAGCCCGTCGTTCAAGCCAATAGTCAGGAACTGGAGCTCGCGCGCGCGTCGCCAGTCGCCGACAGCGAACGCCTGGCCGATCTCGGCGAGCAAGTTCGGCCAAAGATTGCCTCCACCTCCCACAACCCCCACGGCGCCGTAAACCAGATCGCTGAGGTAAACCGTCTCCACCCCGCTGAGTATCCGGATCGTTTCGCCCACCTCGCCGCACATGCGGGCCATGCGCTCGGCGTCAGTGGTCCGGTACTTCATCGCCACGACGTTGGGGATCTCCTCGGCGATGCGGCGCATGGTTGTGGGGGTGGGACTACGCGTCCCCTCGCCTCGAGGATCGTAGAGCATCACAGGGATCTCACAAGCTTCGCACACCGCCGAGACGAAGGCCAGCAGCCCATCCTGGGAGGGTCGGATCGACTCCGGAATGACCAGCCCGATTGCGGGGGCTCCGGCCCGCACGGCGAAATCGCGCAGCCGCAACGTGTCCGCCAGATCCTCGCTTCCCACATTCGGGACGATCGGGATCGGGCACTTCACCTGCAGCGCCGCCTCGATCATGTCCTTGCGCTCCGCCAGGGTGAGCGTTTGCCATTCCCCCGACCCGCCCATCAGGAAGAACATGTCCACCCGCTGGCGGCTGAGCCAGTCCATTAGCAAAGCCATCGCATCCAGATCGAGCTGCCCCGTGGGCTTGAAGGGGGTAAGAAGGGGCACAATCACACCGCGGAACGCATCTTTGTTGAGCTTGAGCACAGGCACCTCACCCTCAGGTTCGTCAACCGGCAGACGAGCGTCAGCTGTGGCTCGAAGTTGCCTCACGAGTGAGTGAAAAGCAAGCGAAATCGGTTCGTTCACGGTCGGATGCGTCCCCCCGCGCCGCTGCAGTGCGGAAATCCCCCATTGCGTTGCCGCGCGGCCGGATTCCTCCGTCTAGCCTGGAGGCTAAGCCTCCGCCGTCGAATCAGCGCTTCATCTACGCAGCTGACCGAAATCCCCTTTGCGCGAGAACAAGGGAGGAATCTCCCCCTTGCGTTACCCCCTGCTGCCAAGGATCTGCCTCTTGCCCCGATCTCAGCTACCTCAGAATCACAAGCCTGCGGGTGACCGTCTCGGGCTTTCCCCCATCCGGTCTGAGCTGAAGACGGCATAGATAGGTCCCGCTGGACACCTTCGGGAACCAGCGGAACAGGTGCTGTCCGGGCTCCACCCGAGGCACCCGCTGCCGCTCCACCAGCCGACCCCGGAGATCGAAAATGCTGATCTCCAGTTCGCCCGGGTAGTGGACCTCGTACAGCAGCATGGTATCGTTCCGCGAAGGATTGGGGAAACTCGGTCCCACAGCAAACCCACGCGGGTACTGGGAAGTCCCCTCAATGCCCGACTCGACGGGTTCCACTTCCAGCCCGTTCAGGAGCGCATAATCCCTCTCCGCCCCGAAATGGATGTTGAGCTCCCCATCCCGGACGGTCGTGACCACTTCCAGCACGTAAGCGGCGTGCTTGCCCACCTGCTGGGAAAGGTCCAAGTTGTCGGCCACAAGCTGATCCTCCACGTGAATGTCGAAGACGCGCTTGCCCGGCTCGTCGAAGTAGTTCTCAGCCATGTGAAGTCGAACCCGGTATACGCCGTTCGGCAACCTGACATTGTACCGGGCCAGTCCCCATCGTTCGGATCGGTAGATGGGATCGAGGTCCGTACCGTTGATTTCCAGCAGCGGCGACTGAGTAAATGCCTGCCCCTCCTCAAATCCGTACGAGGCACTTTCGGTCCAGCTCTGGTCCGCAAGAAAGTCCAGCACGGCGCTGCCGCCCGCATTGATGCGCAACGGGAATCTCGGCGGTTCGAGCAGGATCACAGGCACCACTTTGCCCTGGAGCGTGTTGCCCGCCAAATCCTTGACCCCGGAGACGGCCAGACTGTAACTCTGGCCCAGCTGCAACGAGTCCACTTCCAGAAGGGCGGAGCGGCCGTCCGTGCGCAGGCGCACGGAGCCGACTTGTGCCCCGGGGAAAACGGCGTAGCGCGACGGAGTCGCCGCAGTGCGTTCGTCCACTCTCTCCGAGAATTGCACCAGCACCTGCCCGGCTTCGTAGCGCGCCCAGAGGACCGTGGGCGGAGTTTTGTCAACGTACCCCGTGTTGGCAGGCGTGGTGAGGCAAAGGATCATGCACCCATCCCGGAAGACGACGTTCTCCGGGATGAAATCGCAGTTGTTCCCATCCCAAGTGTGGGTGGCCTTCTGCCATCGGTTCTGATCCCAGGTGTCGAAATCGTCCTTCCACTCGAGGGTGAAATTGTTGTCCGTCCCGACGTTGCCACGGCCGGGGGTGTAGGAGGCGTAGCTGACGTAATCGTAGTAAGCGAAGGCAGGCAAAACGGAAGGATCCCATCGGCCGGCCCAGTCTTCGTAGACCGGCTGCCAGATGTTCATCATGATCTTCTGCGGTCGGTTCAAGGCGAGCACGTGCGGACCCGTTTGCCGGTGAACCTCGACCCCATCGACGAACCAAGCGACATAGTGGTCGGTCCATTCGATTGCATACACGTGGAAGTCCAAGCTCGGGTCGAAAGGGACGAACTGATGGTGCACGTGATTCAGTCGATCCGGTGGAATGATGTTGAACTGCACATCGTCGGGGTAGCGACCCAGGATCTCGATGTCGATCTCATTCCAGCGGGAGTTGGGGTCCACATCGTTGTAGGTGAAGAACGAGGACAGAAGCCCACTCCCCCAAGCCGCCTTCATCCGCACTTCGAAGCGTCCGTAGAGGTAGGACTGACGGGTCCGTAGCTCTGCCCCTCGGTAGTCCTTCGCCATGAGGAGCGCGGGTAGCAAAACAGCTGTCGCCGCAAAGAGCCTGCTTCGCATCATCGCCTCCGATTACGAACCCCGCATCTTGCGCCCGTAGTCCAGACGATCGTGGGTGGTGAGAACGGGGAAGGCAGGCACCACGACCGGAAACGGCACGTTCTTCTGCAGGACAAACATGTCGATGCGCGTCAGCTTGATCTTCTCGAAGGCGTCGGTATTGATCTCGATTTGGTCCTGGTACTTTCGCCTTAGCTCAGCCAGGTAAGGGTTAAGGTACTCTTGCAGGATAGCCATCGTCTGCTTGTACAACTCCCCCTTCTTGCCAACCGAGTCGAGATACCGATTCCGCTGGTAGATCGCCAGCAGGTAATCCCTCCACATGTTGACGTTGCGCTCCACGACGTTCACTCGGTCATAACCGCGCCGGTAAGCCACACGGGTCACGTATCTGTCGCGAATCAGATCGGCAATCGCAAAGCGAAACTGCTCTGAGAATTCGCCCACGGTCATCCGGCGCTTGCGGAATACGAGCGGATGCCTCAGAAGCTCCTTCTCGAACCGCTCCACCGTCCACACCTCCCCGTCCACCCGGAAGAAGGGGCGCTGCCGAAGCATCGCGAGGCGCGTCTCGAAATCCTGCGAAATGGAGACATCGCTCCTTTTCCCCCAGAACCTTTCATTGAACGCCTCCTCCTTCTCCTCCCGGCTGTGGAGGTAGAGAGGCCGCATGAGCTCGACCATCTGCCGGAATACCTCCGGGTCGAATTCCAGCCGCTTGCCGCGCATCAGTTTCTGGACGAAGGCTCGGTAGGACTGCGAAGCGTGGCGGAGCCGCAGTAGCTTGCCCGCGTCCTCCCATCGCTGCTGGATGGCGATGTCCCCGGCGACCACCTGGTCCGTCCAGCCTCCGATCCGGATCACCGTGACCGAACCGTCTTCGTTTTCCACCGGCCCGACGATCTGCCCTTTCTTGAGGGGCCGGGTGAATAGGGAGTCGAGGATCTGCTCATCCTCTTCGTAGTTCCAAGAAACCTCGCGCGACGGCAGTTCGCCCAGCCCTCCCAGCTCCCGGTACAAGCTGTCGAGCTCCACGCCCTCGGACAAGCGCCGCTCCAAGAGGGCGATGGCAGCGCTGTCTTTCGCTGTGATGTACTGGACCCGATACTTGCGGCCCAACAGGTGGTAGGCGGCCCGGAGTTCAGCACTGTCCAACTTCACCCGTTCGTAGAAGTCGTGGTAGAACATCCATTCCCGCATCGCCTGTTCTTTTCGGCCCTCAAGGTAGGCCTGGAATTGCTCGTTGCGGGTGAGCTCATTGTCTTCCCCCGCCTCGAGGGCGAGAAGTTTTTCCGCGATCAGGCTATTGAGAACAATCTTGCGATGGATGTAGTTGTCGCCCCGGCAATAGGCCGGCCGTAGGGTGTACTCCGCCCGACGGATGAACTCGTTCACTGAAATGGTCTTCGGACCAACGCGCGCGAGAATCTCCTCTTTCGGCTGCTGAGGCTTCCGCGAACACGCCACCATCAGAAGAACGACGAGGCCAATGGTTAACTGCAGGCTGCGTCGCACGTGCTTCTCGCCTCCGGTTCTTGGACCCTTTCTCCAATGAAATCTATCACGGCCAAGCTCAACTCGCAATGCCCGCTGAACAAAAGCCCCTACCGCCCGGGCCTGGTAGGCGATAGGGGCACCTAAGGGAGGGCCTCCGCGAACGTTCGATGGTTTGCAGCAGTACCTCAGCCTGAGCAGCTCCTCCTTCCTCCTCCCGAACTCGATGACCCTCCCCTCCGCGCGAAAATGGGGAGCATTCCCTTCGAACTCCGGTCTCCGCCCGTGTCTTCAGAAAAGGACCCCGAAGGAATAGGCATGGACGCGCCCCAGGATCCCGATATTCCGATATGCGTACTCCACACGCACGGCCGTATTGTTCATCATACGCAGCACCATCCCTCCGCCGAAGGAGAGTCCGTACTCGGAATCCGGCATGAACAGTGCCTTGTAGCCTCCTCGCAGGTAGAAGGTGCCCGTGCCTGGCAGATTCACCCGGTATTCGCCGCCGATGTTCAGGCTCTCGCTGTTGTTGTTGGGATGCAAGGCGTCGGCCGCCAACGTCAGCTCGTGGCGCTCGCTGTACAGAGGCTTCACCGAAAACCCAATCCGGAAGATGAGCGGCAGCTCCCACGACTCGAGGCGGAACTGGCCAGGGACATCCCGGTAATTCCCCTGCTCGTAGGGCAGGATGTCGATGGGCTGAATGAGGTCGATGCCGTCGTAGCGCATCTTGGTGCCGTAGTTCGAAATGCTCATGCCAATGGCCATGCCTTGCTCTCTGTTGCCCGTCGGCGAGAAAAAGTGCGTTTGCACGATGACGCCCAGGTCAAAAGCCAAGGCCGTGGCGTGGGTATGCCAGATCCTCGAGGAAACGTACTTCCCCGTGGCGCCAAAGCCGAACCACTGCGCCAACTTTCGTGCGTAGGAGAATCCGAAGGCGAAATCAGTGGCACTGAACTTCTCCCCCGTGCCCTCTTGGTACTCGATCGTGGTGACGTCCATGTCCCCATAGTCCACCTGGATGAGGTTGAGACCCAGCGTGCCCAGCCGGGGAATCACAAGGCCTACAGCCGCAAAGGCGGTGTTGATACCCACCAGCCAGGGCTGGTAACTGAAGACCGCCTCGCTTTGCTCCATGTAGGACATCCCGGCCGGGTTCCAGTAGACGGAAGACACGTCATGTAGCGCGCTCACGGCCGCGTCGCCCATGGCCGTGCCCGAGGTCCCATAGCCGATCTCCAGGAAATTGGCCGTCGTGGTGCCCATGCGGTAGGGCTTCTGGGCCAAGGCAGGGCCAGAAATCGCAATGAGCACCGCCAAGCTCGCGGCCAATCCCACCCGAAAACGGTTGTGCACCATTTTCATCCTAAGCTCCCTTCCACCAGTCCATCCGACTTCACTTGATGATGGCGAACTTGCCCATCTTCACATCCCCCGTCACGTCGGACTTGACGTAGAAGATGTACATCCCGGCCGCCACCTCCAGCCCCTCTTTGGTCTGGAGATCCCAGTGGACAATGCCTTCGTCGCTGGGATTGTCCACATGGATTTCGTCTACCAGTGTGCCACTCACGGTAAAGATCTTGATCGTGCACTTGGCCGGGATATGCGTGAACATGAGGCGGCGCCGCTGGCTTTTCTGGTAACTGGCAACGGAAGGTTCCATCGCGTTGGTCGCCACGTACGGATTCGGCACCACCTTGATGCGGTCCATGGCTTCGCGGAGGCCCTTGCGGTCAAGACCGCTCTCCTCATTCACCGTGAAGCGATACGCATCGGTGACGAAGAAGGGCCGCCGGAAGCTGACCCGATACACATCCCCCGGCTTCGGCAAGCGCGAGGGATCGCCCGCCGGGCTGAAATCCAGCACGAACACGGTGCCAGCCCAGCGGTTGTCGGTCGTCACGGCTCCCACGAGGACCCGGTCCCCGATCATGTCGAACTGGCCATTGCGATTCCGGTCATGGACCACCAGGTCCATCAAAACGGGCCTCCCGTCGGCATCCCGCACGGACCGGTTCTCCACCCGGAAGTTGAACTTCTGCCCGGTCAAGAGAACCGTTCGGTCGAGACGCACGCCGCGCTCGTCGCGCATGGTCTTCGTGGTCACACGACCCACGTAGGCAGAATCATTGTCGGTGAAGATGATGTCGTAGTCCCACGGGAACTTGACGGCTTCTGTCGACGACGGGAGCACGAGCATGGGGGACGATCCCTTCACCCAACCCGAGTGCAGTGCATCGAACTCGGCCGTCAGCACTGGGATCTGAATGCGAAGTCGAAGCCCCTCAAAGATGTCCGACTGGATTTCCTTCCCCGGCGGGATGTACCACACGTCCAGTGAGTCGTTGTAGGTGATGTTGGTAAAGGCGAAGCGCTCGGGCGACTCCTTGTAGACGAGCCGGTTGCTATCGGTCACATCGTACACGGCGAAGCCGTTATTCAGGTACCGGAGACCCCAGGGGCAACCCGGGACCGTTTCCAGGGTATCGACGAGGAACCTCACCTCGTAGGTGTGGCCGAACTTCAGGTCGCCGCGCGCTAGGATTTCCGGTTTGACCTTGCCCGAGCCTATGGTGACGTGGGTAGAATCGGATCGGAGGGTTGGGGGCTGGTAGCCGGCTGCCATCTGGTGCGGGACGACGATTTGCACGTTCTGGCCTATGCGCCGAATATTCTCGTCTTCATCGAGTTCGATCACCACGTTATTCTCGGACGGAGCGACCCCAGGGCCGATGTCCGGTGCCCCGTAATCGTAGGCGACCAGCGCGTAGTAGTACGTGCGGCCATTCTGCACATCTCGGTCGATGAAATAGTGGACGATGCCCGTCTCGTTGCCGAGGTAGTAGCCCATGCCATTCACTAAGCCGTAGTTGGTGAACCCCGATCGCCCATCGATGACGTCGCACTGGAAGATGGGCTTCTTGAACATGGGCGTGCCGAATCCGTCGGTGATCACCTCGGCATCGGCCATTTTCTTGTCCGTGGCGCGGAACAGCTTGTAGCCCTCGAAGTCATTGATGTTCCCCATGAAGGGATCGCGCGTCTTCGTGTCCGCCACGTCGTCCCAGGTGAGGATCACGTAGCCATCTCCAGCCGTGGCTTTCAGCGTCGGCATCTTGGGAGGCATCGCGAAGCGGTAGTCGCGCTCGTAGATGACCTGGGCGATCTGCTTCAAGCGAAAGAGCGCCGGCGCAGAATGGGACTCCGAATTCAGACCGGAGAGCGGATCGTAGGCGTGCAGCAGCGCCATGCTGATGCGCTCGGTGCGACCTTTGTACAGGGGGAACGGACCCGACGCAAAGGTCTCGATCAGATTGGAGATGCGGCCCAGGTATTCGATCAACGTGTCTTGCCCGAGCACCTCCCACATGGACTTGTCGCCGCGGAACCAATGGTATTCGGAAGCGTGGCTGGGCACTGGGAACATCATGAAGGCGGTCAACCCCACCATGTCCGATTCGGAGACGTCGGTGGCGGCGAAGTTGGGCTCACAGCCACGGCCCTCCACGTAGTCCGGCTTGTGATTGCATTCCCCTTCGTCGGGGCCATTGTAATTGAGTTCGAGCGGGCCCACCCCGTCGAGGCCGACGTCATCCCCGGCGTCCTCCCCCAGCCAAGGCTCGTAGATGCCATTGCCGTTCAGATCCCGGCCATCCTGCCAGTCCTGGTCCTCGTCGGCATCCCAGTGCGGGTGAAGGTCTTCCAGCCTCAGATTGTAGAAGCTCAGGAAGTTGTTGAGATTCGCAATGCCATCCGTGGGCCCGATGAGATGCTGAGCCGCGTTGTCGCGCTTTTCATCGATTAGCCCATCTTCGTCATTGTCGATGCCATCGAACGGGAGCCCGGGACTTTCCAAGTACGCGAAGCCCATCACTCCTGTGGGGAACCCTCCCTGCCCGATGCCATTGATGTCCCAGGAGTAGGCCATATCCTGTCTGCGATCGAAGAAGCCGAGATCGTCATCCTCGCCGGCTCCAGGGACCATGTCCCCGATGGCGTTGTCCACCCAGTATCCGAAGGCAATCTGGGGAAGGTCATAATTCGAGATGTTGGAGATGTTGTACTCCCAGAAAATGGCATCCCGCGCCTGGGGGTTGTTCCACTGGAAGCCGCGCACCTCCACGCGGATGCCAATCCCGCCCCACGGCTTCCCCTTCTGAATCGTGATCTTGTGAGGCAAGATGTCGCCGATACGGACGCCCGGGCGGGGGTAGTATCTCACCCGGTCCTCGGGACCGAGGTACTCCTGGTCCTGGGCGTCATTGGCCACAAAGTAGGTCTCCAGGTCCGCATAGATGACCCCGCGTCCGAAACGGCCGTTCCATTCCCCGGGCCATTTGAGCGAGCGCCCCTGCGCCGGCCATCCCTCCGGAGGCCAAGAGCTGGGCAAATTCGACATGGCGGGATAGTCGCTCGCCTCATTGAAATAGCCGAAACAGGGGTAAAGTCCCCACTCGACCGTACCGGTGGGATCGCGGTCCATCTCCTCGCGGTAGCTGGTCTGGCAGAAGTAGAGGGTGTCCAGGTCCCGTCGCGTCTGGATCTCGTGGGGGTCGGTGACCGGGATGGTGTCATTGGCAATGAAGACGCGCGCGCCGATGAGGAGGGCCACGCCGTCCAACATCTTCGTCCCTTCGAAGGTATTGGGCCACTTGGAGACATCCACTCGGGGCCAGTCCGAAAGCTCGGTGGTATTCCGGAAGAACAGGAATACGCGGTTACCCGTCATGTAGCCTTCGCGCTCGGCGGCGATATCGCCGGCCTCGTCCTCAGGCCCCTCATATTTTCGCCCCTGAGCCCAAGCGCTCGAGCCCAGGACCAGGAGCACGAACTGCACCCCGACAAGAATTTGCAGAAGCCGCCTCATGCTTGAGCATCCTCCTCTGGCCAACGGTGATCCAGTCTTCAGAACATCAGGCTCACGCCGAACTTCACCAGCCGCGGCGCCGAGTACATGGACGGGTCTTGCACGCGGTCGATGTACTCGTTGAAGTCGCTCCGGTGCCCCGCAATGTCAGTGTCGCGAATGATCGCAGTGTAGGCGCGACCGGTCTGCGGGTTTACGCGAATCTCATTGAGCCGGTCGAGCAGATTGTACACGTTCAGCTCAAACCGCAGCCGGAGATCTCCCCGGAGCGGGACATCGCGATATCCCATGAAATCCACGCTGTAGGTGCTGGGCTGCCAAGCGTTGTTCGGCAGGAGATTCACCCGCGACAGAGTGCTGGCGGAGATCGGTTGCCAGGTGAAGGGCGTGCCCGAGTTGTAGTAGGCCGTAAGGGTTGCGCCGTAATTCGGGGCGTGGTAACCAACGGTCACGTTCAGCGTGTGCCGCTGATCCCAACTCATCGGGATCAGAATCCGGATCGGGTCCAGGTTCTGGCCTTCGCGGTTGAAGTTGTAGGTCGGATAATCCGCATTGCCGCGGGTGTACTGGAGCGTGTAGTTCAGCATGGCGGTGACGTTTCGCCATCGAAGATCATACTTCACCTCCAGACCCCGCGCGTTGCCGTAATCCTTGTTGCTGTACAGCCCGTAGCGAATCTGGTTGTAGGTGGTGATCACGCTCGTGCTGAGCAGATCGTAGATGTCTCGGTAGAAAAGGGCCACTTCTAACGCCATGGCGTCGCTGAGCTGCTGCCACAGCCCCACCTCGTACTGGACAGTCTTCTGGGCGTGGATCTCCGCGTTCCCCATGGTCGTCGAGTAGTTGTTCGGAGCGACGCGGAAAGCATGGTTCTGGTACAACGCGTACAACGGAGGCATCTGGAAGAAATGGCCATAACTGAAGTGAAGTAGTGCGGCTTGCGCAAGCTGGTACGATAACCCGAACCGCGGTGATATCTGGTACTTCGCATGGGCTTTGGGATAGGTAGACATCCTGGAGGGGTCGTCGAAGTAGAGCTGATTCGCCGGATTCCGCCGATTGGACGGGTAGACATGATTGGGATCGAAGTAGTCGAATCGGACCCCGAAGTTCATCACCATCTCATCGAATTCCATCTTGTCCTGAACGTAGGCGGAGAACTCCCTCGGTTTCACGCGGTAGAGATCCGAGTAGATAGAGGAATCGGGTAGCGTGATCGGTTCGTACAAGTCCTGCTCCAGGTCCGTCCCATAGTACTTGTTCCGGATCTCCTTGTACTGTTCGTCCAAATCGTGCTGAATGAACTGCATTCCGGTCTTGATGTTGTGATTCTTGTTCACCTGCCAGGTGAGATCGAACTTCGCGTTGTAATCTCTCAACCACCTCTCGTCGTGCCCCTTCTGCTGTCCCCCCGTGTAAAAGCCCGGATCCGAACGGAAGTACTTATCATGCACGTAACGGGGGTCATGGGGATCCTTATAAACGTACCACCCGTGGTAATGGTAGGCGTAGGAAAGTTTCAGTTCATAAAACAACCGCGGCGAAAGCATATGATTCAATTCGTAGGATGCCATGTAGGAGTTTCGGTGGGTTGCCGCCATTCCGTCGGGATTGTACTTGAACATGTGATTGTAATCATGCCATTCATCCTGATTGGCGGTGAGCATGAAGGCCATTTTCACATCCTGCAGCGGACGGGCCGTGAGCTTCGCCAGGTAAGAGAGGTTCTTGCTTCGGTTCATGGGCACGTAGGCGCTGTCGCCGGTGTGTTCGGAATACCATAGGGTGGAGTCGTCAGCTTCGAAGTTGCTATAGTCGTCAACGTTGAAGCGACGCACGCCGTTGAGGTGATTCTTATTGTCCTGCCAGCGAGCGTTGGTGAAGAAGGTGAGCTTGTCGCGGAGGATGGGCCCGCTCAATTGGAAACGGAAATCCCTGTTCCGATCCAGCTCGTCGTCCCGCAGACCGATGAAAATGTCCTTGTGAGGGGTAAAGTAGTTGGCGAGGCTGAAGTAAATGGAGCCGTCGAAGCGATTGCCTCCGTCCTTGGTGACGGCATTGACCACGCCGCTCATGGCGCGCCCGTACTCCGCATTGAAGGTGCCGGTGATCACCTCCAGATCCTTGATGCTCTCGGGCTCCAGATCCACTACGCGGCCGGTCCCGCCGAAAGGCTCCGTGACAGGCATCCCGTCGATCAAGTAGGCGACTTCGGAAAGGCGTCCGCCGCGGAAATGTCCTTGCACCACGCCGGGCTGAAGCGCCACGATCGCGCCCATGCTCTCAACCGGAAGTTTGTCGATGTCGTCGGAGGATACATTCCGGATGGAGCTGGTCTGGTCCTTCTTCATCTCGATTCGCTCGGCCTGGACCACCACCACCTGCCCTTCGATGGCGGTGGGGTGCATCTGCACCACCACGTTCGTGGTGCGGTTCACCGACACCCGAACGTGCTCCAGGCGGACCACCTCGTAGCCGATCATGCGAACGGACAGGGTGTAGTCCCCTGGCGGCACATTCAGGATCACGAATTCTCCGTTCTCGTCGGAGGCGGCGCCCCGAGTGGTGCCTTCGATCAGCACGTTGGCTGCGGGGAGAGGCTCCCCGTTGGTGGCATCCACCACCTTCCCGGCGATCTTGCCCGTAGTTTGCGCCTGCAAACCAAACGCGAGCGCCTGTACCACAAACCCGAGCCAAACGATTCTCAGTACACGAAGCCTCATCGCTCAATCCCTGCCGTTAGCGTTCGCCCCCACCTCAATGCCGACCGTCGATAGGAGAGTCGTTTCGGATCCGCGCTGGCTACCCGGGGCAGCCCTCGGGTGGGCCGCCCCGGGAGCTCCGGCTTCCTCACTTCATCAGGACCATCTTCTTCGTGGCCGTGAAGTCGCCCGCCTGGATCCGGTAGAAGTACACGCCGGAGGCCAGATCGCTGGCGTTCAATTGCACCGTGTGCTGTCCGGCCGGTTTGTACTCGTTGACCAGCGTCCTCACCTTCTGGCCCAGCGCGTTGTACAGCTCGATCCGGACCACGCCCGGCTTGGCGATGCTGTAGCTGATGGTGGTGGCCGGGTTGAACGGGTTCGGGTAATTCTGGGACAGCGAGTACGTGAGGGGCATCTGCTTCCCAGCTTCCTTCACCCCAGTGGCGACGTGGGTGGTGTCGCCGATCCAGGTGTACTCCCATTCCCTCGGGTCCTGCCAGCCGTGGTCCGTGTTGTACGGCGAGCGGCCAAGGTTGCCTTCCCAGCCCTTTCCGTCGTTGTCGTGGAAGTAGAGCTCGAGCGGGATCCTCATGCCCCGTACGGGGTGGAAACGCTTGTCGTTCGCGCGGTAGGAGATCGCCAGGGTGTCAAAGGGGATCCGTGCCTCGAACACGTAGTCCGCCCCACCCAGATCGGTGAAGAAATAGTTGCCGTCCCCAGGCCGTCCCAGGACGTAGTGGGTTCCCTCGGCGAAAAGCTCGCCCTGGAGGAAGATGATGCTGTAGTCGGGCTGGTCTCCGCGCTTGTAACTGGCGTGCTTCGCACCCCGGAGGTCATAGAGCCCGATGAAGAACTGGAAAGCATCCTGCTCCCACCAATTCCCCGGGCCGAAGTGGTAGACATTGTCCACCACGTCTCCGGCCACGTAGAGGAAATTGTCGTCCATCGCGAGATAAACGGTGGGCTTGAGGTCCGTGCTGTCCTTGACGTCGCCAACCACAACGAAGTCCGTCTCCGGCTTCAGGACGAAGGGCCGGATCCCGCTCTGATCCCATTCGGTGAGGTCGCCATCCGCTGCGAAGTTCGCCGGCGGCGTCAGGGAGATCGTGGGGATCCCCTTGGCGAGGTTGGTCGTCGCTACAGAGGTTGTGCCGAAGGTCTTGCTCGTGTTGCCGGACTCATCCGTGCAGGTGACCGCGTAGTAGTAGCGCACCTCGTGGTCCTTCAGCGGATAATAGAGCCAGTGCACCACGCTCCGGGTATCTTCCGGGACCTTGGCGGCGACGAGATCCACTTCGGGATCATTGAGATCCGTAATGGGCTTGGTTGAAGCATAGACCGTGTAGGTCTCCTTGGACTCGCCCGGCACGTCTTGCCAGTAGACCAGGTTGTAGTACTGCGCCGCCATGGCCCCGACCCCTGTCGGCGCGGCCGGCGGGATGATGTCGATCACGGGGTTGTCCGTCCAGATGTAATCGAACCAGATCACCTTCCCGGCCACCCCGGTGCCGTTGGCCATGAACTGCAGCACGCTCACGTTCGCCGGGTTGAAGTTCGAGGTGCCATCCTGGTACTCGAGCTCGCTCAGTTTGAAGGCGTAATCATGCCAGTTCCCGTCGTCAATGGGCTGGAAGACCTTCCCGACCTTCGCCTTCCCATCCTCAAGCTGCACCCGCAAGGCGCCTACGCCGGGATCGGTCTTCATCCGGAACTTGAGGGAATCGGTTTGCCAGACAGCGGACATGTCGTAGGGAGGATTGATGTTCCAGCCGGCGCCCGTCCAACCATTGCCCCACTCATTGCCTTGGGTCCACTTGAGGGCGTTGGTCTCCTGGGTCCCTGCCCCCTCCACCAATTCTAGAGTAGACTGTCCCCAGGTGAATTGGGACAGGCGCGTGGAAACCATTTTACCATTGAAGAAGATGTACGCGACGTGCTTCAGCCCGCGTAGCTCCAAGTGGTCCAAGACGATGGTCCCGAAGACGTGGTCACCCTCGCCGCCGCCATTGACCGAGAACTCGAAGCCGAACCCTTTGATCCGGTCCAAATCCAGCTTGTTGTTGCCCCAGATTCCAGCCCATCCGGTCAGATTGAAACCTTCCCCGCCCCATTCATCCAGGGTCGGATCCATCCGGGCGTCCACCATCAGCATCCGGATCTGATGCCAACCCGGAGCATTGTCCAGGACGTAATGGAACGAGTACCACAGCTCCGTTTGATTCGCGTTGTAGGTATTGGCCCCGGTGGCAGCGTCGCTGACGTCGTAGAACTGAATCCGTAGATGGATCCGTCCGGGTTTGGAAGCTGGGGCCACATTGTAGTACCAAATGGTCAGGGTGTCGTACATGGAGAAATCGTAGGTCTTGGTGGAATCCGGGTACCAATGTTCGATCTTGGCAAATCCGCCCCAGCTCTCAATGTTGTGGGCGGAATAATCCAGGCGCATCGCCCCTGTGCCTACCTTCACCGGGTCCGTCACGTAACTCACATGAACGTAGCTCTTGGAGGAATCTGCGTGCTCCGAGATCACGTGGATCCAGTAGTTGGGGGCCGTTGGCGCAGAGTCGAAGCTCTCCACGACGAGCTGCGCCGTCGCCCACGCCGGGAAAAGCAGAATTACTGGTACTACCCACCAGTGCTTTCTCATGGCTCTCACCTCCTCACGTTGACCCTCGGTGTTTTTCCACCCCCTCAAGACTTCCCAACGTTTGCCGAGCCTCACCTCCTTTCCGTGCTGGCCACACTCTCCTGCCCGGAAGCCCCACGGTAACTCCCGCGCCGGCTGCCCCGCACCGCCACAAACTCAGCCGCCCAAGAAAACCCCGCCATCGTAGCTACACTTACCACGAGCGACGCCGGCACAAACACGTACCAATCCGAAAACAGCGGCGTCTTGGCGAAAGCCGGGCTTCCCGGAACCCACCGAGCCATGAGGTGTCCGCAGCCGAACATCCAACCTGCGACAATGCCCGCACCGCAACCGCGCGCCACCGAACCCGGCGCAAACACCGCGGCCCATCGGGTTGCGGCCACGGGTGGAATCAAAACGACCATCGCTGAGGCCACAAGACTCACTACCGTCGCCGGGCCATGTGCCGCCACCTGCACCACTGGGAACATGACGACCAGGAGGGCGACGGCAGCCAGTTGCGACCGTAGCGGCTCCGGACGATTCCCGGCCTCCACACATGCATTCCCCGACACAATCCCCGCGCCCGCAAGGAGCGCAGCCCGCAAGGAAGCTCCCATGCCCGACAATACACCGCACAGCCCAAAGAGCAACACGCCGACGCGGAAGCCCAGACCCAGGTCCCCCAGCCATGCCGCCCCCTTTTCGCCGAACCCCGCTCGCCCCACCAGCAGCAACACGGGAGCCGCAAAGGCAAGAAGCAACAGCTGAGGAAACATGGCCCAAAACGCCGGCATCCCGGCGTCTCCGGCCTTCCCCAGATCACGCTGGCGGACGTAAGTATCATCCGACCAGAACCAGATACTCAGCACCAGAGACGCAAGCAGGAGCAAGAGGAACTCGCGGCTGGAAAGCGTTCCTGGCCGAATCGCCTCTTCCGAAGCACGAGGGGACAAAACCACAACCGACGCGGCGATCGCCGTCGCCGCGAGGATGCAAAGGAAGACATGCAGAAGATCCACACGTTGGGCGCCGACTCGGCCATTTGGTAGATGCAGCAGCCCTGCGGTAACCACGAGCACGACGGAAGCCAGTGCCGGGTTCAGTCCGACGATCTCCGCCAGCAGCCATCCCCCCACTACCGCCAGGACGACAAACCGTCCGAGCGCCAAAACCAACGATGTCCCCCACGAGGCCCATCTGGTTGCCTCCCGGCCCTCGGTCGGCATCCGCCTTGTGAACAAAGGCCCGACAAGTCCTACAGACAATGCTGAGACTCCCAGAGCCGCCACGAACATCCATCCCGGAGGCCAGTCTCCCGCTGCAGCGAAAAGCACAGGCGTCCCCACCAGGGCCGGCACCGCCAAAGCCATCCCCACTAGCCGCGGCTGCCCCCCTCCCCCCTTCCGGACCTCCGGAAAAGCCTTCTTCCGAGAGGGGTAGTACGAAAGCGTTAGGGCGCTCAACAGATACCCGACCGTCACCGCCCGCTCGATCAACTTTCTCCCTAACACGCGCTTCTCATTTGTCCATCCGGGATAGCCGTTACGCAACAAACATACCATGGGGCGCTCGGCCTCGTAAGTCTGGCATCTACAAGAATAAGGCACCCCTTCTTCCCGCGGCATGGGATCTTGATCCGTTATCAAATCGATAATGATCCATTATCACGGCGATAACAGCCTGTTCTCAGCGGTTCACCAGCTCGAATCCGGCCGAAAGCGGCCCCACGGTGATCCTGAATTCGCCTGGCTCCACTTGCAGCCGACCATCCCGCCCTACGAAAGCCAGGTCCTCCTCCCCGAGCCGGAAATGGATTGTCTTCTCCTCGCCGGGTTCGAGAACCAGTTTCTGGAACCGCTTCAGTTTTCTCACGGAGGGAGTAACCGAAGCATACAGGTCGCTGAGGTACAGCTGCACCACTTCGGCCCCGGCGCGCTGCCCCGAATTCCGCAGAGTCACCTCAACCGTGACGGAATCGCCGCGAGCGATGCGGCTCGGCGCGACCGTCAGGTTGGAATACTCGAACGTGGTGTAGCTCAGCCCAAACCCGAATGGCCATTCCGGATCGTAGCGATTGTAGGGGCCGTTGGCTTCGCTGTACTTGTGGTCATACAGGGTGAGGTCGTTCGGATACCGCGGGTAAGTGATCGGAAGCTTCCCGCTGGGATTGACCTCGCCGAACAGCACTTCGGCGATGGCCTGGCCGCCTTCCAGCCCAGGCAGGTAGGCCATCAGGATGGATCTGGCCCGATCGACGATGCGCCGGACGACCCGCGGCCTGCCCTCGACCAAGATGAGCACCACCGGCACGCCGGTTTGCTCCAACGCCTCAACCAGCTGCAGCTGGGCCTCCGGTAGCGTCAGGTCCACAATATTGCCGGGGGTCTCGCAGTAGGCCGGCTCTCCCACGCAGGCGATCACAACGTCCACCCCCCTGGCTGCATCGGCCGCAGCCTTCACATCCAATGGCCGGTCGAAGGTAACACCGGGCACGAAGCGTACATTCTGCGGCTCAACCTTTTCCCGGATCGCCTCAAGGATGGTGAGCTTTTCCTGCGGGTAGAACTCTTCCCGATCGCCCTGCCACGTGATCGTCCAGCCTCCGTTGAGGCAACTGAGACTGTTGGCCGTCGGTCCCGTGACCAGGATCCGGGCCGTTTTCGGCAGCGGGAGCAGCTCCCCTTCGTTCTTGAGCAGGGTGATGGATTCTCGCGCGGCTTGCAGAGCCACTTGCCGGAACTCTTCGCTCCCGAACTTCTCTTTCAGCGCAGGATTGGGGTAAGGATTATCGAAGAGACCCAGCTCGAATTTCAGGCGAAGGATCCGCCGGACTGCCTCATGGATCCGGCTCTCCGGCACTTCTCCCTCGCGGACCAGTTGCAGCAAGAGTTCGTAGAAGCTGAAGTCCTCCGGCACCATGCTCATGTCGATCCCGGCCATCACGGCGAGCTTCACCGCCTCTTTCTGCGAAGCAGCCACCCGGTCACGGAAGTGCAGGTTGTTGATGTCAGCCCAGTCGGAAACCAGGAGGCCGCGAAAGCCGAGCTCGCCCCGGAGGAGATCCGTGAGGAGATACTTACTGGCGTGCACCGGGACCCCGTTGATCTGGCCGGAATTGGCCATCACCGTGTGAGCCCCAGCCGCGATGGCAGCCCGGAAGGTAGGAAGGAAATACTCGCGCAGCATGTTCTCCGGAATCCAGGCGGGGGTGCGGTCCTTGCCCGAGAGCGGGAAGCTGTAGCCGAGGTAGTGCTTCGTACAGGCCGCCACCTTATCCGGCCTGGACACGCGGTTGTCGTCCCCTTCGAGCCCCTTCACGTACGCCGCCCCCATTACTGAGGCCAAGTAGGGGTCCTCCCCGAATGTCTCGAACAGACGCGGCCAGAGGGGCTGCCGACCGATGTCCAGCACCGGCGAAAAGTTCCACGGAATCCCCGAGGCTCGCACCTCGTACGCCGTGATCTCCCCGTTCCGGCGCATCAGCTCGGGGTTCCAGGTGGCCGCCATCCCCAGATTCTGGGGAAAGATTGTCGCCCCGCGGGTGTAATTGGCGCCGTGGACGGCATCGATCCCGTAGAGGATGGGGATGCCCAACCTCGTCTCCTTAAGCGCCACATCCTGGATCTGGGTGATGATCCGATGCCATTGATCCAGCGTGTAGGCGGCATCCACCACGTTCAGGATGGAGCCCACATGATGATTCACAATGGCATTCCGCAGTTTCTCCGGATCGAGCTCGTCGTGGGCCGAATCCTTCGCCACCACCTGGAGAGTCACTTGGGTCATCTGGCCCACCTTTTCCTCCAGGCTCATCTTCCGCAAAAGCTCGTCCACCTTGCGGTCTATCGAGGCCGATTCCGAGGGATCCTTTCCCTTCGAGCAACCTCCACTTGCCAGCAGCACTAGCAGCACGCCAATCCATGCTCGCGCCATCGCCATCCCCTTACCCATGTCGGTCATCGAACGATCATCCACTTCCGCACGGCACGCGACGGCCCCAGCGACGCCCGGATCAAGTACACGCCGCTCGGGAGCCATGGCCAACTGCCCAATGCTTGGCCCAACTCAACCGAATTTCGGCCGGCCTTAACGGAGATGCCGCTCGCTTCCACGACCGTCCTCCCCCGAGCATCCAGCACCGCGATCCTCATCTCCCCGGCGTGCGGCGACGACACGAGCAGCCGGGGAGTCTCCGATTTTCCGCCCGCCGCAAACCAGGGGTTCGGGAAGGGACCTGCAATCTCAAAGCGCGAGGGGAGGACGCCGTGGCCACCCCCCTCCTCAGCGGAGGACGAGTGGCGGAAAACCTTCACCCCGTACCAAACGGTTCGATCCCGCGTCTGATCGAGCTCGATCCGGAACCGGCCATCCTCTTTTGTAGCAAGCCACGAACGATGCGGATCGGCTTCCCCCTTGGTCCCCAGCGGGAAGATTCGAATCGAATCGGCCTGCGTTTCCAGCTGCAGGACCAACCTTCGAGGCTCGAGGGTGGTAGGCGGACCGCCCCAATGGTCGTGCACCGTCCGGGTACCATCCCAAATCATTCCCTGGTTTTGCACCCTCGATGCCAGGGCCACCAGGATTCTGCCCGTCGAGTCGAAGGGCAGGCTATCCAAAGGGGCCGCCGTCAGCGTGGCAAACCCATCTGCGGAAACCAGCGTCCATGGACCCGCAACCGCCCCGCCGAAGCGATCCAACAGACCGGTCAGCGCGAAGAATCGCGAGCTCGCCACTGCGAGGATCCCGGCCGGGTGCCATTCGATCTCTCCCGTGTCCGTACGATACGGAGGACCGGTAACGGCGGGCAACGTCGCGGGATCGAACGGCATCGGGTGATCGAAATCCGCGATCCGCAGCCCGTAGAGAAGACCCAGCCGCGGATCCGCGGCGGAAGGCCCCTCCCAGCCGAAATAGCCTCGGAGCGGTTCCAAGAGAACATCTCTCGCGTAATTGAATTGCAGGAAGAGGGGGTCCCTGGCGGGAGACACGTAGCCGGCCCGGAAGGCCAACGCACAGGTGGGCATGTGCGCCATGATGGCCGTGTTCCGGTGATCGCTGAAAAAGCCCCGGACCATGTCCGTCTCCCAGTCCGAGCTCTCGCTCGCGTACTCGAAGAACATCAACCCATCGGCGTCGTGAAAAGCCGAGTAGGCGGTGATGAACAGCACGCCCTCCGTCTGGTAGCGATTGGGGAAGGGATGATCGTACTCGCTGACCGTGTACGGCTTTCCACGGAAGGCTCGGCCGGTGAACAGGCGCCCGATGGTGCCCCCGTTGCTCTCCAGCACCATGGGCGTGTTGTTGATCAGCCAGTCGGTCGGCGACCAAGGCTCGCTCGGAAACTGCGGGTGATCCCAGTACGCGTGGTTATCCACGTAATCCGCACGCGACTGCACGTACAGATCCACCAGGCCAAAGTTCCAGTTCGTGCGGACGACGGGCACCCTCACCCCGAGCTGGTTCTTGAGAAAGCCTTCCATTTCCGAGAAGAACGCATCCTGGAGTCGGATGTAGAAATCGGACTGATCGGCTACCCTCGCGTCCGCATAGGCCGGAGCGCTGGAGTAGGCAATGCGCTTCACCGTGCGTGCTTCCAGCGATTCCCCCTCGTCGAGGCCAAATCGAAGCCCTTCGTACAGGTGAATGTCGTCGAACCAATAGACCCCGGTTGAGGCGCCGAGGAAGAAGCTCAGCCGCAGGTTGTCGTAATTCCGATCTGGCCGCCAGCTGAGTTGGTAACTTTTCCACTGAGAGGACACGCGAAAGCGGCCTTGCGCGTAGGTCGTCCACGGGTCGACATCTTTCATCAGGGCGACGGTTACCTCTCGTTCGCCATCGGAGCGCGCCAGGAATCGCAGCACGTAGACCGAATCCCCCCGCACCGCAAGGCCCACTTGCTTCCACTGCACGTGCCAATCCACGCCGTCGGTAGCGGACACGGTCACTTTGGCGCAGATTCTCCCTTCGCCCGGCTGTGACGCATCGATGCTCTGCGTGCCACCGGCCGGGGAATGGAGTTCCAGGACCCAACTGCGGAGCAGGGGATCGTTCTCAATCGTGCCATTCTTGACGAGGTCACGAGTCCCAGTCTGCTGGGTTCCTCCCCACGCGCTGCGCAAGGCCTCCGTGTTGCCGTACTTCCGCAGGAGGTAATCGCACCACAGGCTATCGAGCATGCGCGCGTGGTAAGCCGTGAGCGACCCGCCTTCGCGGAAGGGACGAAGCATGTCCTGCCGCCACATGTAGTACAGGGAGTTCTCGTTGGTGATTTCCACCATAGCCATGACCGGGTCGTCCTTGAGGGCCAACCCTGTGTAGGGATTCCGATGGGTGAGAAGCTGCTGGGCGTATTCCTTTTGAAGCTCAATCAGCCGGCGGTCGAAAAGGGTCACGCCCTTGCCGAAATCCCGAATCGAGTCGGCGTACGGCACACCGTCCGCGCTTCGGAACGTACGACTGACGTGCAGATTCACATTGACCCGGATCCCATTCCGCTTCAGATGCGCAATCAGGAATTCGAGGCGATCCAGCGTAGCTGGATTGAGGTGCCGGGTGTCGGAGCCTTGCTGGAATAGGCTGCCCGAGCTCCACGGATTGTCCATGTGGTGCAAGCGGACCAGATTGAATCCCATCTTCCTCAGGCGCGCCGCGATCCAAGGGGCCTTCTCCTTGGGGGGAAAGCAACCGTCCGCCACCAGGTTGGTCCCGAAAAAGCGGATCCTCCTGCCTCCGGCCTCGAAATGCCCCTCGGGATCGATAGCCACAAAGTCCGCCCGCCCGATGGGTTGGTGAAACGCCGGCATGAACTCCTGCGCCGTACTGTCGTTCGGGGGCAGATAGAACGAGAAACCATTCGGGAACGGCTGGGCTCCGGCCTTTACGGTGCCTAGCGCGGCGACGGCGAGGAAGATCGCGGCGGAAGAGCCTCTCATGGCCCACCTATCTCAGCAGCAGCAATTTCGTACTCTGAGCCAACTCTCCTCGTGAATGCACCGCTTTCAGCCGCAGGAAATAAACCCCAGAAGGCAGTAAGCCCGCGGACCACCTTACCTCATGCCAGCCTGCAGCTTGCGATTCGCTTACCAGCCGATCCACCTGGCGGCCCCGGGAGTCGTAGATGGACACCTCCACACGGGCCCTCATCGGCAGGAAATAACGCACGCAGGTCGACGCGTTGAATGGGTTCGGATGCGGCGGCAGCAGGCTGAAAGCCCCCGGCTTGGCGCAAGCGGGTTCCCTTGCGCCGACACCGCTGCTTTCCGAAAACGGATCGCGGATTTCCAGCAACAGCTCCCAAATGGCTCGAGGACGCTGGTATTGAGGCGCGCGGTAGCGACGGGGGTCGCTGTAGTGCCAAGCCTCCGGAGTGTTGAAAAAGTAAGCGGATTGCTCATTTGCCCAGGTCTGGTAGTAGACTCCGTAAGCCGTCTGCAGGGCCCTCTGCTTCAGAAGTTCGTCGCCCAGCTCTTTGCCCCAGTGGTACATCGTGGCTGCCAGGAAGTAAGAGCTTCCCGTCCAGACCTCGTCGGCCTGACCATTGCCGACGGGTGATCCATCGGGCTTGCGGCCATTCACCGCGCCCATGTCGCCCACACCGTCGCCGGTGTAATCCCGAAGGGGAGCCACGCACAGCTCGAAGACCTTGTGCAGGTGGGAAGCGATGCGTTCCGGCGGGAGGATCGGGGCCAGGCCGTTGGTCTCGCAATAGCGGCTCCCGTTGAGACCGTCGGCCATGATGGCATCGGAAGTCTGGTCGAGGCGGTAGTATCCCCTGTCATCTATCCAGAAAAGCACGTCCAGCGCGGCCCGCGCCAGGGAAAGCCGCCGCCGGACCTCGTTCAGAAGGGCGAGCTCTCCTTGCTCCGCGGCCAGCTTTTCCATGGCTTCAAGAGCCCCGACCCAAAGCCCGCCGGCCAGAAGATTGTCGCCATGGAAAGCCCAAGTGTCGTAGGTCGTGTTGCCGACGTCGGGGAGCCCGTTCCCGTTCGTATCTTTGGTCTTCATGTAGGCGAAGGTCTTCTTGCAGGCCGGCCAAACGAAGTCGAGGAACTCTCGGTCGCCCGTGGCCCGGTAGTAGGCGTAAACTTGCTGAATGAACTTGCTCGGCATGTCCTGCCAGTCGCCGCCATATCCGCTGAAGCGGAAGAAGGGGTCCTGCCCGGGGGAACCCGCATCATGGGGAGCTTTCCCCTCGGGATCGTTGGCGATGTAATCGGCGAACCAGCGAAGGACGTCTCTCTCGATCTCCGGCCAGAGGACCAGGTAGTGGCGGCATTCGTAGTGGCGCACATCGAAGGTTTCGCAGAAGGGGTAGGCCTGGCACTCCATGCAGAAGTACTTGTGGTCTGACGGTGGGAGCGTGCCGTAGGAGGATTCCTGCGGCTTAGTGAGGCAACCATTCTCCCAGAACACGCCTCCAAAGGTGTCGTAATACAGCTCGTTCAGCGCGGCCTGCTTCAGCCAATCCGGATAGCTGGGCCCACTGAGAATCTTGTCCTGCCAGGCGTCTACTTGAGCTTCCCAGTCGCGATACTCACGGAGAGCCAGAGCAGCGAGGTCGAAAGAGTTGTCCGCATCCGTATCGAAGTACTCTGTGTAGCGACGATACCATTGGGTGCCGGCTCCGAATTCCACGATGGGGAAATCCCAGGTGAGCACGAACGGGAGCCTCCAGAGCTCGCCGGGGGCGAGCGTCCTCCGCACCGCGAGCCCGGCAGCCTCCGCCGATCCATCGAGAGCTCGATCGCTGAGAAGCCCGTCGTCCGCAAAGTCTGCCAGGAAGTCGGAGCCGTCGCCGCGCGCATTCCAGGATAGGCAGTAGCTCACCTCTTCATGGGCCGAGGTGCGACTTGTGGCCATGCACCACTCGGTCCCGTTCGTAACGTTCCGGTTGGCGGGACTCTGGGCGTCCAGCACGATCCCGACCGCCCCATCTCCTTGGCGGAGGAACGTCCGTTTGCCGTAGCGAGGGAGATCCCCGTAGTCCGCGTTCGGGAAGGTGAAGGCCAGCGCGAGCTGAAGGCTCTCGCCCGCGGTGTTGCGCACGAGGAATTCGAACACCCCGACGGGGAAGCTCGTCTCCCGATAGTTTCGCGGGATGATCGGGCTGAATTGTTTGAGACCTAGCTCGAAGGGAAAGGCTTGGTAGACAAACCAGGCCTTCGGGTACAGCGCGAAATACGACCCTTCTCCCGGCCTGAGGCGGCGCCAAGACGGCAGGACATCCTCGGTGGCCAATACCCGCGATTCGGCGGGCTGGTTCGGCAGCTTGTACCAGATGTGGAACGCCCCGGCTTCGAGGAACTTCTCCTCATGAAGGCCGGTGCGGAACTCCCAAGGACCAAATGTTCCACAAAGATTGAACATGAAGTTGCCCGCCCCCACCCCGCCGAGCGGAACGCCACGCTTTGCGTGCCCCGTGGCACCAGCGGGATAATCCCCGAGGGGCCTCATCCACGCCACATCGGGAATCTGAAGCGACTCTCCACCTGGAGGGTAGGCCACCACAGCGATCGGCAAGCTCCACGGACTGGCATTGCCAAAAACGTCGACGGCGCGCACACGGTAGTAATAGGTATTGCCCGGAACGACAGTGCTGTCGGAAAAGCGGATCGTGCTCTCCACGCTCTTGTAGAGCTCCGGACCAACCTGTTGCCACGGACCAGCGACGTCCTGGGAACGCGTGACTTGGTAGCCGTCGAGATCCGGTTCGGAGTTTCGCGGCCAGGAGAGCAGGGCTTTCCCCTTCCAGAAATAGCCACGGATCCCTTCCGGAACACGAGGCGGGTCCGCGTCGGGCTGCGCACGCAAGATCGCGATGGACGCGAACTTCGCGTAGTCCACTTTGGCTTCCGGCACCGTGATGTCGATTGCCTCGTCCCGGACCCGTACGAGGGCCGCCGTATCCAAGGCCGCGTCGTGCCCCACCCGGGCGAAAATATCAAAGTCATCGAGAAAGAGTAGCCCATTGATGGCGACGTCGAAGACGCGACGACCCGGCGCCGTCCAGTAGAGCTCACAGAACTTGAAGAGGACTCGGTAGACCCCGTTCTCCAGTCCCTCGTAACGGTAGTGAAGCTGCGGCCCGTAGCGCTCCGTGCGGTAGAGCTCGTCGTCGACCGTGCGGGAGATCTCATCGGAGGTTCTCGCGACCCCCACACCTGCATCCACGTAGCCCCAGCTCCCTGCGGTGAAGGGGCGATCCGCCTGCCAGACAAAGCCCAGCGCATCCCGATATGACGTACTTGCGCCGCAGCGGTGGCGGATCTCCGCCGCGCCCACGGCACCCGCCAGCAGCGCCGCCACCGCCACCCCGGCAATGCAGGCGGTCATCCTCCCCGGGGCGCTCCTCAAAGCCACCTCCTCTCGTCCCTTCCGACTCTGCTCCACCGCCCCACTCAGCGCAGCACGGTCAGCTTCTGCACCAGCTTCCTGCCCCCGCTTTCCAGGACGCAAACGTAAACCCCACTGGGCACGCGACTGAGGTCCTGGCTGCGGCCGTTCCAGATCACATTCCGCCACCCCGCGCCCACCTGCCCTGAATGGACAGTCGCGATCAACCCGCCCACGGAGTCGTAGATCTGCACGGTAAGAGGGACAGGCTCATTGGAGAGGACAGGGATTTCGAAATGGTCGGTGGCGGGATTGGGATAAGCCTTCCCCACCCACAGCCCACTCCGGAGTTGCTGAAACAGACCCATCCTCTTCACGCTGGAATCTTCCAGGCGAAAGTCGAGCAGGTTCAGGTTGAAGCCGCCAGTGGGAAAGGAGACCTTCAAGGTGTGTCGCCCAGCGGGAAGAGAAACTGAAGGACCGTCCACGAACTGCCAATTCTTCCAATCGCCGGTGGAGGGGATCCCGACGGGCCCGGCCAACAGCGAGTCGTCCATGAAAAACTGGATGCTGCCGGTGGACTGGGGGGAAGCTACGCGCATCCGAATCTTGTAGCTGCCGGCCACGTCCACCTGGAGGGTGAACTTAAGCCACTCCCCCGCTTCGATCCAACCGACGCTGTACCCGTTACCCTCCGAATCCCCGCTCGTTTCGATGTCTACCCCGTCGTTCCGAAAGGCGGAGCCTCGATTCCACTGTTCTCCGCTGTTCAGCCCTCGGACTTTCCAGTAATCCGCGTCATGGTAGGCCACCCCCTCGTCCCCCATGTCGTACTCGACCGCCAAGATCCTGCCCGGAAGATGGTGCTCCGCGTAGGGGACGGGACGTTGTCCGAAATCTTTCCGCAACAGAGCATCCAGGACGTCGGGATGGAATTCGCAGTACTCCAACTTCAGGCGCTCCGCCATTCCGAAGAGGGCGCGCTGGGCCAGCTCCGCATCGGGACGCGCAGCCCGTCCGTTCCAATAGTCCAACACACGCTGATACTCCGGTGTGATGGGGGCGGAATAGGGGCTTGTAGTCGTGCGCAACTTCTTGTGCGTCCACCAGCACCAACCGATCTCGTTTTCCTCCATGAGCCGGATGCAGGCGCCGAACCAGGGATTGGAATTCTCGCCGGACTCGCCCAGCCACAGGGGCGTACGATAGCGCCTGCGGATGTCGAGCAGATACTGGATCGTCGGCTTCGTGGGTTCATTCCAGTACTTGTGAAAACTGTAGCAGAGGTTCGTGTCGAAGGGAGGCGTGAGGTTGGAGAAGTCGGTGGCGTACCAGTTGCCCTCGATGAAGATCATGTGGTTCGGATCCACTTCCCGGATCGCCTGCGTGATGCGCATGTAGAGCAGCCGAAGCTCAGTGGTGCTGTGTCCCGTGGGCAGGACCGGCTCGTTGAGCAGGTCGTAGCCCCCTACCCATTCTTCTTGCGCGTAGCGCTCTGCGATGCGTCGCCAGATTTCTACCACGCGGTCTTGCTGGGCCGGGTCCGTCCACAGCCGAGCCTCGATGCCGTCGGAGTCACTGATGTTGTCCTTGTTCTGCCCCCCAGGAGCGCAGTGCATGTCGAATATGAGGTACAAGCGGTATTTCCGGCACCAGTCCACCACGCGATCGAACAGCTGGAAACCCTCCTCCAGATACACCCCGGGCTGGTCGGGAGGCGTGAGCAGGGCGTAGTGGAACGGCAAGCGGATGGAATTGAAGCCCCACTCCGCGATCCGGGCAACATCCTCCTCGCTCACGTAATTGGCACGGTAAACCTGGAAGAACTGGTCCGTCAGCTGGGGGCCCAGGAGGTCGGCAATGAGATTGCGGATGGAGGTGGGAGAACCGTATCCCGGAATGCGAAGCATGTAGCCCTCGGGGACCAGCCAGCCGCCCACCCCCAACCCCCGCAAGAGCACCACCTGCCCGGTGCGAGTGTCAATGATCTGTTCCCCCTGCGCCTTCAGGTATGCGTGCGCGCTGACCGGGAAAAGCTCCGCCGCCAAAAGGCAGACGGAAACCACCCACACTCCGTAGCTCCGTCTCACGATCCCTCCCTCTCACTTCTTGGCCAAGTGGGTGGGGAACAAAATCCAGGCCGATTAGCCGATCCTTCCGAGGCTTCGCAAAGCCAATGGGTTAGGCCTGCCTCTCGTCAGCGCCTTTCGCGGCGCGATTATCGCGTTGATAATGGCCCGTTATCGTAGTGATAACGACCTGCCCCGCGAGTGGAAACGGCCCGCACACGAAAGGACCACCATTGGTTCGCGGACCGGAGGCGAGGTGCCCCCCGTGCCCGTCCGGAAAGGGGAAGCAATGGGGAAGCCGGCCGTAGTCGCTTGGGCGCGATCGCAAGGGAGCGGTCAGGGGGTCACACGGGGAAGCCTACACAGGCAAGCCAACAGGATGGTCCCCCAGAATGAAGGTTTCGGGCCAGGGCTGGAGCAGAACGCCTCCCTGAGCCGAGACACTCTGGGCAGGAACCCGGCCGGAAGGTCACTTCAGTCCCAGCTCGCGGCACATCCGATGGAAGTTAGGAGGAGCAAGCCCCAGCATTCGGGCGGCTTCGGCGTCGGAAGAGGCGATCTTCCGGACGTAGCGGAAATACTCCTTGCGGAACTCCCTCTCCATCTCGCGCCAGGGGAGGATCTTCCCATCTCCCCAGCGTTTGAGCCAGTCCTCCATGTCGCCTTCTTTGCGAAGGCGCAGCTGAAAGCCGAGCGCTGCCTCCACGTCTTCCCGATCCAACTGGCCGCGACCGGTCAGGAGAAGCCGCTGAATGACGTTCTGTAGCTGCCGTACATTGCCAGGCCAGGAGTAGTTGAGCAGCACTTCCCAAGCCGCCGGGCTCAGCTCGGGAGGTGTCCGACCCATGTCGTCGCTGTAGCGCTTGAAGTAATGTTCGACGAGGAGGGGGATGTCTTCCCGCCTTTCCGCCAGCGGCGGGACGTAAATGGACAACACGTTGAGGCGGTAATAAAGATCCTCTCGGAAACGCCCCTCGTTGACCTCCCGCTCCAGATCCCGATTCGTGGCCGCGATGACTCGAACGTCCACCCTCACCCGACGGGTCCGCCCGATCTTGTCAATCTCCCCCTCCTGGATCACCCGGAGCAGGGTCGACTGCGTGTTGGGCGGAAGCTCGGTGATCTCATCCAGAAAGACGGTGCCGCGGTCGGCAAGCTCAAATAGGCCGGGCTTGCTCGTGTCCGCTCCCGTGAACGCCCCCTTCTCGTAGCCGAAAAGCTCGCTCTCGATGAGATTCTCCGGCAAGCTGCCGCAGTTGATGGGAACGAAGTTTTCCAAACGCCGCCGACTCAGGTAATGGATGTGGGTTGCCACGAGCTCCTTCCCGGTCCCCGAGGCCCCGCGGATGAGCACGGTGGTGTCGGTGGCTGCGCATTGCTGAATCTGCTCTCGCAGGCGTTGGATGGCAGGCGACTGCCCCACAATCACCTTGCGAGCCAGGATGTCCTCAATGCTCTTCTCGAGTCGCGCTGCGGATCGACGGCGCTCCAGTTCCAGCCGCTTCTTCTCGTAGGCGTTGAAGATGCTGAGGATGAAATCGGTCGGCTGGTAGATGAAGTCGTCGATATCGGCCGGATACTTGGTACAGTACCAGGTGGCCCCCGCCTCCAAAAGCCGACTTGCGAACTCATAGTCGGTCATGTTGATGGTCATCTTCGTCACCACGATGATCTGCAGCGCGGGGTCGATCTCCTTGATGCGGCGGATGAGTGGCTCCCCCATCAACCCGCCCGCGATTTGGAAATCCATGATGACCACATCGTAGGCGTTCGGGGACTTCTCGAGCTGATCCACCGCCAACCTGCCGTTAGCGAACACGTCCACGATCTTGATTCGATCGGCGAAGGGCTCGACCGTGCGCCGGATCCGGCGGACGTCGAATTCTTCGTCCTCGATCAGCATGACGCGAATCACATTCTTGCTCATCCTGCTAATACCCCACCTCCTCCGGGATGGTGATCACAAACTGGCAGCCGCGAGGAAGGTTTTCCGCATCGATCCTCCAGCCGCAACGTTGCGTGGCGATCTCGTAGGCGATGTAGCACCCGTACCCGGACTGCTGCCCTGTGTTCTTCGTGGACACGTTCTCCAGAAACAAACGCTTGATCCCGTTCTCTTCCTCGAGCAGATCGGGTCGGAAGCCAACGCCATCGTCGCCGATGTACACCCGCGACTGCCGTGCCGACGGATCGTATTCCGTGCGGATGTGGACCGTGATCCGCCCCTCGCCCGCGTGATCCAGGCTGTTCTGAATCAGGGGCTCGAACACCTCCCAGACGACAAACTCGTTCACATGCACCACCGGCAGATTGGGATCCAGCTGGAGATCGAATTGGTAATCGCCGAGCGAAGCGGAGACGCGCCGGAAGATGTGGTCCACAAGAAACCGCAGCAGCTCGTTGATATCGGTGCGGAAGATTGGGCTTCGAATGGCTTGGATCGGGGGATCGTAGGACTTCATATCGTAAATCACCCGCGAGATGAAGTTCGCGTACTTCGAGACACGATACTTGATCTCCTGGATGTTTTCCTGAGAGAGCTGCCGCAAATCCTCCTTGATGAACCCCATGATCTTTTCGGCCTTGTGGTGGGTGTGGTAGATGCGTTTGGCGAACAACGCTTCCTTTTGGTGGTGAATCCGTTCCTCCAGCTGACGCTCCCTCTCCTCAAACAGGAGTCGCTGAGCCTCGTCCCTCTCCTTCACCGTGTGGGATGAGATGTAGAACATGGCCAGGAGGCCGAAGAAGATGAGACCCGTGAAGATCAGGCTGCTCTCGTTGTAGCTGGAGAGGATGCCACTGGTCACGATTCCGAAATCGGGCACGTATTTCATGTACAGTGCGCCCATCAGCTCCCCCTTCGGGACGAAGGGCACGAACACGTGAAAGGTCCGCGGCGGCTCCGCAAGACTCCGGATCTGCTCCTGCGAGATGATCTCATCGAAGTGCTGGCGGTAGAGCTCGACCGCCCTGGCGTAGGTGCTGTCCGCCGAGCGCTCCGGTTCCATCCCCCGGAAGAGAGCGGAGAAAAGCTGTTGGCCATTGTCCACGGGACGAGCATCCTCCCCTCGGCCGAGGAGCACACACACCTCCTGCACATGATGCTGGAGAAGCTGCTCACTGAGGATGATGTTGAAGGCCTGGATGATCTTCTTGGCCTCGTCGTCGCTCATGCCTTGGTGGCTTTCCAGGCTCGTCTCCAGTAGGAGTTCCAGCGAGGTCGCCGTGAGGTTGGCCAACTTCTCCGCGAAGTCCCGCTGGTACCATTCCTGCGTATTCACCAAGAACTTCTGGAGCGAGACCTTGTGGATGAAAGACACCAGCACCTGGAAAAACACCAGCACGGCGAGCAGCACCATGAGATGCTTCAGCTCAAAGTGATAGGGCCTCACCTTGTCCAGGAACTTCTGCAAGTACCTCATGGCGGACCCTTCCTCATTTCAGCACGAACTGATTGGACGAAATCGCCGTCTGCGCTCGACGGAGCGCCTCCTCCACCGAAAGCTCCCCGCGAATGGCCAGATTGGCATAGTAGGACAGGATATCCGATACCTGGGTGTACCGCTCAACGTAAGGCCGATGCACGCCGTACTGCATGAGCTGCCAGTAGAGAACGAGGTCGGGATTGGACCGGAGGAACGCCGAGTCGGCATAGATGGAACGGAGGATGGGAATGTAACCGGACGTCTCGTAGAGGATCTTCTGGTTTTCCTCTTGAAGCAAGAAACGCACGAAGGTCAAGGCCGCCCGCCAATTCCTCGAAAAGCGGGAGATCATCAAATTCCAGCCCCCGAACGCGCAGGCCGGGCGTCCGTCCGCAAAATGCGGAAGCGGAGCGATCCCGAAGGAAGAGACCGGCGCAGTCTGCTCGATCCGCTCGCGGTAATGGAATAGGAAGCCGGGCCACCCCCGGAAGAAAATGGCATTGTGATCCAGAGCGTACATGTAGCTCTGGATCTCATCGTAAAGCGTCACGTCGCGAGGGGTCGTCCGGTAACGGTTCACGAGATCCACGAGGAGCTGCAGGGCACGGCGCGAGGCTGGAGTGTCCACCCGGATGCGTCCGTCGGGGCCGACAAGGGAATCCCTCAGGCTCATCACCCCTTCCACAAAGCCGCAGATGAGTCCCTCAAAGTTGTCCGCGGCGAACAGGTAGAAGGGATAATTCTTGGCCGGCCACTTCTCGAACAGGGAAATGAACTCCTCCCAAGTGATCGATTGACGAATCTTTTCCTCGACCTCCGGCCAGCCAGGCAACTGCCGAATGAGGTCCTTCCGGTAATACATGAGCCCCACATCGAGATAGAGGGGCACAGCCATCAGTTTGCCTTGGTAATAGCAGGACTGAAGTGCATAGGGTAGCAAGCGCTCGCGCTCTTCTTGCGAGAAGAATGGGTCAAGCGGTTCCCCCCACTTGGCGAAGCGTGGGACCCAAATCACGTCCACCGAAAAGACGTCGATCCGATCGCTTTTGCTGCGCAAGGCGCGAGCGAGCAACTCCTTGCGCTCATTCGTGCTGAAGCGGGTGAAGGGCAAGTGAACCGTCACCACTTGGTACCGGTCTTTGTAGCGCTCGTTGAAACGGCGGACGATCTCGCGATGCGCAGGGGAAATGTTGTCGGCGTAATAGATCTTGACCACCGGCGGCCGCGGCGGCGAGGTGAGAATCGCTGGACCCACGATGATCGCCAGGATCGCCACGCCAATGACGGCGAAGGTCACCCCCCAGAGCACGCGATGACCAAACCTCTCCTCCGGTTCCGCCAACATGCTGCCGGATCACCTCCTGCGGAAGATCTGTACGTGATCGTACACGGCCTGGGCGGGAAGGCTGCCGTCGTCCCTCGGCCCTGCCCAGGAAACGGACTCAGAATACCACAGGTTCATCATCACCTGCATTGGGAGGTCAGGCACCGACGCGGGGTTAGAGCTTTGGTGGATCAGCGTGCCGTCGGCAAACCAGCGGACAGCCCCCTCCTCCCACTCGATGGAATACTCGTGGAAATCCGCCGCCGCATCGAAGGGCAAGCTGATCACCTTCGGCTGCTGGTGCGAAGCGTCGCCGCTGTTGTTCGGCATTCCCTCCGGACCGGGATTGTAAAAGATGTTCAGTTGGATCTTGCGGGTGTCCTTGCCCAGAAACTCGATGTCGATCTCCTGCCACGGATTGTAGCGATAGAGGAAGAACGAACTGACAACGCCGCTCCCTCTCGCTGCCTTCATTCGCACCGTGAACTTGCCGAATTGGTACGCGGCCCGCGAACGGAGCTCCCCGCCCGTATAGTTGCGATCGATGTAGAACTCCGGCTTCAGCGTGAGAATGAGCTTGCCGTCCTGCACGGCAACGTTTTCGGGCCGGAAACGAGCAGCGTTGTACTGGAAGGTGTGCGTCGCCCTCTCCCAGCGCGATTCGTCCAGCCCGGCGAAGGGCTCATCGAGGATCAGCTTCCACGGAGAAGGCTCCGGCGCAGTGGATGAACGGGAACAGCCGAGGATCATCAGCGGAAAGAGGATCCCTGCCAGGCAGCGGGCGTAGACGAACATCCCTTCCCTCCGGAGCTACTACCCAAACAAGATAGCTAAGAGACCGGCGGAAGACAAACGGAAAACCAGGTGCTCGGCCACGGTATGCTGCCCCCTTGAGGGCCCATCCAGCCGGGCCAAGACATCTCGACCTCCGCCGCACTGCACGGTAGGAAGGACGAAGGTTCCCGGCACTGCACCGTCCACGCAGTGCATCTCGGCTCAGACGAAACGCTCCCGCTTTTGGAGATTGAACAGGCCGAGCAGGATGGCCAGCAGCGAACCGGCCATGAGGTAGATCCGATTCTCCCGCACGATGCTGGCCCAAACGACTTCATTCAGTCTGGAGGGAACATCGTAGGGATTGAGGAAGAGATTCCACTTGCTGGCGGCGAGGCGACTCATGGCGAGGAAGCAGCCGAGGCCAATCACCACCATGAGCACGGCCGTCCCGCTGCCGCTCCGCACCACGGTGGAAAGCATGAAGCCGAGGCTCCCCCAGAAAAGGACGGGAAACATCACCTGCACCGCGATTGGGAAGATGTCCACAGGCATCACCGTGAAGGTGGCCAGCGACGCCAGCACCAGCACGATGACGAACGCCAGGACGAAGATCATCACCAGCCGCACCAGCCACACCTTGTACCGATAATCCGGGATCCCGAAGAGGATCTCGATCATCCTGACGTCGACGTCGGTCTGCAAGCCAAAGGTAGACGGATAGAACACGACGAGCAAGGCCGGGAAGAGGAGGTAGTAATAGACGAGGCCGGCGGTTGGGGGCGTCTCGGAGAAGACGAAAATCCCATTCAGGAGGAGAAAGAACGCGATCGAGGCCAGGAAAAAGAAGATGAACTTGTTCCCGAAGATGATCTTCAGGTTGTAGCGAGCCATTCGCAGGATCACGTCCGCCGCGTTCGCCAGCGGCTCGACCTTTGTCCTCCAGATCCTCGGCATCCCTATCACCTACCGGTTCGACTCAATAGCCAGAGATAGGCGTCCTCCAGGGTTGGCCGCACCGCGATGGCATCGGGTGCAGGCTTTTCCTCGGACAAGCAACGCACGCGGATCCGATCCTTCTCCCGCATGTGATGAACCACGAGGAACCGCTGACGCAAACCTTCCAGCTCCTCCGGAAGGACGTGGAGCTGCCACACGCGGCCTTCCGCCTGCCGCGCCATCTCAGTCGGAGTGCCGACGTACACGAGCCGACCCCGATTCAGCACCGCCACCTGGTTGCAGGAGCTCGAAATGTCCTCAATGATGTGGGTCGAGAACAGGACGATTCGATTCTGGCTCAGCTCCACCAAGAGATTGCGGAAGCGGATACGTTCCCGCGGGTCCAGGCCCGCGGTCGGTTCGTCCACCACGAGGATGCGCGGCAGGTGCAGAAGGGTCTGCGCGATGCCGATCCGCTGCTTCATGCCTCCCGAGAAGGATCCGATCCGCTCGTGCTTGTGTTCTTCCATGTGCACCGCCCTGAGCACCTCGTCGATCCGCCGCTCGCGCTCCTCCCGATCGACCAGCCCCTTCAGTATCGCCTGGTAGCTGAGGAACTCGTACGCCGTCATGTTCTCGTACATGCCGAACTCTTGGGGCAGGTAGCCGATGAGCCCCTGGAGCTCCTCCCGCCGCGACTGGGTATCCACTCCGTTGATCCACACCTTGCCGTAGCTCTGCTCCAAGATGCCGCAGATGATCCGCATCAGGGTGGTCTTGCCCGCACCGTTCGGCCCCAATAGCCCAATCATCCCCTCGCTGATCTCCAGCGAGACTCGGTTCAACGCCCGGAACGGACGCTTCTTCCGCCCCAGGATCGGAATCGCCATCACGATGCGGTAGATGTTCTTCCGCAAACCCGCGAATCGGCCCTGCAGGCGCGCCAGGTTGACCTGCTGTTCATGCAGACGCCGGGAGGTGTGGTGGACCCAGAGAGCCAGATACCACACGAAACCGACGAGCGCCAAGAGAAGCGGCTGCCTCCACCGGAAGAAAAACACGACCAGATTCACCAGGGGGAAAGCCCAGTAAAAGGCGGGCCGAAAGCCATGAACCAAGCCCCGCAACCAGCGATTCCCCTCGGCTTTTCTCCGCAGCAGCGGTTCCATCTGTACCCAAAGGGAAAGCACGTAGAAAAATATCAACTGAGCCAGGATGAGCTGCCAAAGTTTCGAATTCAGGTAGAGATAGACGAAGTAGATCAGGTAGCCCAGCAGAGGAAGCTGCCATATCAAGCTATCGAGATCGCGCCAGCTGGATGGGATGCGACGCTCGCGCTCGCTGAGGCGCTTCCCCTTCTTCCACTCCCGGACGAACCGACTGTCCCAGTCGTAGATCTTCACAAGGTTCTGGACGCGAATCCGAAGCGGCTCTCCCTCCCGGACGACCTCGGCCCGGGCGCGGCGGAGGCTGGTCATTACGAAATAGGTGAGGGCGGGAATCCCCAGCGCAAGCAGCAGGAGGTCGGCCAGCTTCCAGACGGCCGCATGCACGTGGAAGTAAACCTGCCAGCAGCCCACCCCGAACAGGGCCAGCTGGAGCGCCTTGAGCCTCCAATCCAGACGCCGAAGCCACTGAAGGGCGGTCTCAAGACCCGTGTAGACCGTGGGGATGAAGACGAGCGTGAACAAGGTGCTGACCGCCAATCCCCCAATCACTGTGATGGCAAAGGGAGCCCCAATCTGTGCCACGTACTCCACCTGGCCCATGGCCAGGGGCAGCATCGCGATCATGGTGGTAATGGCTGTGATCAAGATCGGGCGCACGCGGGCCTGTCCGGCCAACATCAGCGCCCGCGACCTGCGGTAGCCACGCTGGCGGAGGATGCGGGTGAAATCGATCAAAATGATCCCATTGTTCACCACGACGCCCAGCAGGATCAGGAAACCCGTAAGCGTGTTCGCATTGAAGAGCGAGTTCTTCGTGAAGATCAGCGCCCAGAGCGAACCGGTCGCCGCCAAGGGGATCGTGAACATCATGACGACCGGTGCAAGCGCCGACTCGAACACCGAGGCCAGGATCATGTAGATCAACAGGACCGAGGCTCCGATCAGGAAATAGAATTCACTGAGCTCCGTCTCCTGGTGGATCACTTGCACGGCGATCCCGGAGGGGAAGGACAGGCTGCCGATAATCTGATCCACCTCCGCGCGCGCCGACTCCAGAAGCGGCTTCGAGTCGTTCACCTCCTGCAGGAACTGGTAGACTACCTCCACCTGCTTTTCCTGATTGAAGCGGCGGATGCTGCCCCGGCCCGAGGCCATCACGATGCGGCTCAGCTCATCCAGGGTGAGAGAAGTCCCGTCCGGAGAGGTGATGTTCAGCTCACGGAGGTCGTTCAGCGATTTCTCTTGGGCCTGACCGTTTTCCGTCTCCTTCATCCGAAGGGTGATCTCGTACTCCTCCGTCCCCTGCCGGTAACGCATCCCGGAGGAGAACTCGTTGCTGAATGTGGCCAGTTCCGAGGCAACCTGCGCCAGGCTTATATCGTATTTGCTCATCACGTTCTGGTCGAAGTAGAGGTGTACCTCCGGCCGTGCCCCGCTGACGTTCAAGCGGACGCTCCGCACCGTGGAGAGATTCTCCAGATAGTACCGGATATCGTCGGCCACTCGGAGCATCTGGTCGAAGTTCTGCCCGCGAATCACCACCCGTTCCTGCTGGGCTCCGATCCCCAGGAGACGCTCCAGCTGCGCCGCGGGGTTCGTCGTCCCCCCGCCCACACGAAACCGCCGGCTGCCCGAGGGCTGCTCGAAGCTGATTTCCGCCGTCCGAATATCCTGCAAACGCTGCTGCAGATCCTGCTTGATCTGGGCCAGGTCCCGCCCCTTGATCTTGCGGAAGTTCTCCTTCATCCGAACGGTGATCACCGCCTCGTCTTCGTAGATTCGGCTGATGACGTCTTGCCGCTCCTCCAGTTCCTCCAGTCTTCCCTCGATCTCCCTCACCACGCCGTCGGTTGTCTCGAGCGTGCTACCCTGAGGCATGGTGACGTAGAGGGTGAGCTCGTTCGTCTCCACCTCGCGCGTCACATTCAGGCTAACCGCCAGAGCAATGAATATCGAAGCGAAGAAGGCAACCACCGCCAACACGATCGTCCGCGCGGGGAACCGAAGGCAGGACTTGAGCAGGACGAAGTAGATCTGCATGAGACGCTGTTTGCGGGGTACCTGGTGGAACTCCCCCTCCCCTCGCTTCCCGGCCCAACCCAGGTATCCGTGCACGATCATCGGTACCAGTAGGAGCGCGACGAAAAGGGATACCGTCAGCGTGGACACGATCGAGATCCCGATCTGCCGTCCAATGAGCTTGACGAGGAAATTGGAGGAAAAGGCGAAGGGCAAGAAAACCACAATGGTGGTGAGCGTGGAGGCCACGATGGAGCGCCACACCTCGCTGGTTCCCTGAACCACGGAGCGTTCCACCGGGTATCCGCGCGCCCGGAGCCGGTAGATGTTTTCGAGGACGACGACGCTGCTATCGAGGAGCATCCCTACCGCCAGCGCCATCCCCACCAGGCTGAGGCTGTTCAGGGAGAGATGGAAGGCGTAGAGCAGGTTGAACGCAGCCAGAATCGAGATCGGAATGGAGATGGCGACGATCAGCACCAGGCGAAGATTCCTCAGGAAAACCCAAAGCACGGCGACAGCCAGCAATCCGCCCGTGAGGGCCAGCTGCTTGATGAGCGAGATATTGCGCTCCATCAGTTCCGCCGCGTCGCTCTGGACCACAATCTCCAGGCCCTGCCAGCGGAGTTGGCGATTCAGATCCGCGATCATTTTCCGCGTGGCATGAGCCAACTGGATGAGGTTGGTCTGAGCATCCCGGACCAGGACGACGCTCACCGCCTCCTTCCCGTTGACCCGACTCAAGGAGGTCTGCTCCTTCGCCCCGAAATAGACCTCCGCCACATCCTTCAGCAGAACTGGCCCTTCCTGGCGGACCACCAGGTTCTCCAGGTGCTGGACGTCGGTGTAGTCAGCCACCACATTGACGAAGTACTTCCTGTCCACGCCGTAGACATGCCCCACGAACGTCCGCTGGGCTCCGCTCTGCCGGATCACGTTCCGGATCTGCGCCGGGGTCAGGTGGTGGGCACGCAGAGCCTCAGGGTCCAGAATGATCTCCACCGAACGCTGACGGCCCCCGAAAACCTGCACGCTGGCAATCCCGTCGACGCTCTCCAGCTTGGGGACGATCTTGTCATCCACGACGTAGCGGATCCAGTCGACATCTCCCGAACCCCGCACCTGCAGGGTCATGAACTGATTCGTGAGCTGCTCGGTGTCCACCTTCAGGACGTCAACGGTGAAGACCTCCGGAAGCAGCGGCCGGACCTGATCCACCCTCTCCTGCAGGCGCAGGTAGGCGTACTTCATCTTCACGCCGGGATTGAAGTACACAACGATCATCCCCTGCCGCTGTTCGGCGAAGGATTCGATCTGGTCGATACCCTCCAGCCCGCCGATCACCCCCTCCAGTGGGATGATGGCTTGGCTCTCGAGGTATTCGGGATCCACCTCCTGGCTTGCGGAGACGCGCACGATCAGGTAGGGGAGGTCAGCCGCCGGATACAGCTCCAGCGGAAGCTGCCGGTAGGAAAAATACCCGAGCATGGTGATGCCCAGGAAGAGCATGCTCACCAGCGTCTTTCGTTGGATGACGAAGCGTACCAGGTTCATCGATCGTCCCGAACCCCTTTGTCTCCGGCCCTGTGAAAACCCCGGCCCCTCCTAACACCCCCGCTCACCGAACCTCTCCCCAGCGGCGTGCACACCGAAGTCACGACTCCCGCACCCGACGCGGCCTGAGATGATCCAGCAGGTCGTAGGCACAGGGGATCACCACAAGCGTCAGCAGTGTGGAGGTGGTCAAACCCCCGATCACGGCCAGGGCCAGCGGGGAGCGCAGCGTTGCGCCTTCGCCGAAGCCCAGGCTCAGTGGTAGCAAGGCGAGCACCGTCGTCAGACTCGTCATCAGGATGGGTCGAATGCGCCGGGAGCCCGCTTCGATGATGGCATCCCGCCGCGAAAGCCCCTCGCGCCGGAGCTGCGTAATGGCATCCACCAGAATGATGGAGTCGTTCACAGCGATGCCAGCCAGCATGATCATCCCAATGTAGGCGATCACATTGAGCGGTCTGCCCAAGAGGAAGAAGAGCCAGACGGAACCCACCAGGGCGAGCGGAATCGTGAGCAGGATCGTGAATGGATGCACCAGCGACTCAAACTCCGAGGCCAAGACCATGTACACCAGAACCACCGAAAGGGCGAGGGCGAATCCGAGGCTCCGGAAGGCTTCACGACGTCTCTGCTCCTCCCCCGCGATGACCAGCCGGTAGTCGGGCGGGAGGGGCAAATCGCTCAGCCTCCGCTCGACTTCTTTGACTACGTGGTCGAAGGGGCGACCCGAGCGCAGATGCGCGGAGATCTTTCCCACACGCGTCTGGTTGCTGCGGTGGATTTCCCGCGGCGCGTAGCCCATTTCGAGGGTCGCGACTTCGTCGAGCCGCACCTTCTCCGAGCCCAGGGAAAGGTAAAGGTCCTCCAGCTGAGCCAGAGGGACCTTCGGCAGCCTCAGGGTGATGTCGCGCAGCTCACCCGCGGTTTCCCATTGATCCACGGTCCGGCCCTGGAGGACGTCCCTGAGTTGGGAGGCAATCTGGCTCACGCCCAGGTTGTACAGACCGGCGCGCAGCCGGTCCACCACGACGTTCACTTCCGGCCGTCCGCGTTCAAAGGAGGTCTCCAAGTTGAAGAGGTCGGGGACACTGGCGAGCCGGGACTTCGCTTCCTCCGAAAGGGCTTGCAACTGGTCGAGATCCTCGCCGTGGATTTCGACCACAAGCGGCGCCTCCTGCGTTCCCAGCGTGATCTGCAAGGCGGTCTGCTCTTGCACGAACTCGGCCTGTAGGTCGGGCACCTCGGCCAGCGCCTTCCCAATCCTGGCGATCGCCTCCTCCGTGGACACGCGCCCATTTCGCTTCAGCCGGACGTACACCGAGGCTGTGTTTTCGTCCTCGAAGACGGCGGTTTCGCTCGCGGTCACATCCGAGGAGGGCCCGATCTGACTGTACACGAGCTCCACCTCGGAGCCCAGCAATTGCGAGATCAGGCTCTCCACGTCGGAAACCGCTGCCTCCGTGCGCAAAAGCTCCGTGCCCTCCGCCAACCGGAGCCGAATGGTGAACTCGCGGAGGTCGGCCCTCGGAAGGAACTCCGTCCCAACCCGCGGCAGAATCAGAAGCGTGGCGGCCATCAGCGCCACGGTCGCCAGGATCACGGGCGTCCTCCGCTCCAGCACCCGCGACAGGAACGCCGGATACCAACCAAAGCGGAGGGACTTGGGTGTCGAGCCCGTGCCGGTCCGGAGAAAGCGGGAAGCCAAGGCCGGGATCACCAACACCGCCACCGCCAACGAGGAAAGGAGGGAAAAAGCTACGGTCCAAGCTTCGTCCTTGAAGAGCTGCGCCGCGACCCCGTGCAGGTAGACGATGGGCAGGAAAACCACAATCGTGGTCAACGTCGACGCGGTGATGGCCCCGCCCACTTGCGCTGTCCCTGTAACGACGGCCTCCTTCAGGGGAATGCCTCGCTCCAGCAAGCGGAAGATATTCTCCACAACCACGATGGCATTGTCCACCAGCATCCCCGCCCCCAGCGCCAGTCCGCCGAGGGTCATGATGTTCAAGGTCAGGCCATTGAAGTACATCAGGTTGAAGGTGGCCACGATGGAGATCGGGATAGCCGCCGCGACGATGAGCGTGCTGCCAATGCGCCGCAGGAACACGTACAGGACCACGACCGCGAGCATGACCCCGATCAGGGCCGTTTGCTTCACTTCGTTGATGGATTGGCTGATGAAGGCTCCTTGATTGCGGACCACCTCAATGCGATAGCCCGGAAGAGCCTTGCGCAGCTCCTCAAGCTTATCAAGAACGGAACGTACCGCCTCGACCGTATTGAAGCGCGTCTCTTTGTAAATGGATAAACCCAGACAGCGCTGGCCATTGAGGTGCACCAGATTGTAGGGATCCTTGTTGCGGAAGGACACTCGCCCTACGTCTTTCAGGTGGATGGGCACACGCTCCCCGGTCCCATTGCCGGCCAGGCTGGTCTCCTGACGGTACCCGATGATGGCATTCTCAAAATCCTCCAGAGACCGGAAGCTGCTCACGCCGCGAATCACGTAGCGTAGACCGTACTCCACCACCGACCCGCCGGAGACATTCCGATTCAAGGCCTGGATGCGGGAAGCCACGGCATCCAAGGTGAGACCGTAGGCCTCAAGCAGATAGGGGTCGGTCTCAATCGCCACCTCTTTCTCTTCCTGGCCCGAGAGTCGGACTTCCGCAATCCCTTCCAGCCGGATGAGTTCGTTGCGGAGGGTATTCTCCGCCACCTTGCGCAGCTCGTCGAGATCCTGGATGTCGGGGTGCCAAAGCGCCAGCACCAGGATGGGCTCAGCGTTGGGATCGTGCTGACTGATGGTGAGCTCCTCGATATCCGCGTTTTGAGCGTAGCTGGCGAGGGCTTTCTGCAGGTCCAGGAACGCCTCGTCCATGTCCGTATCCCAGGCGTACTCGACGGTGATCTCCGCCACGCCTACCCGACAGATCGACGAGACGTTCACCACCTTCTTCTGCCGGATCGCCACCCCCTCGATCCCGTCCACGAAGAGCTTCTCCATTTCCTCCGGCGGCCGCTCCCCAGCCTTCACCTGCACGTAAATGCGCGGGTTATTGTAGGCCGGGAACAAATCCACGCCGAGACGGCGAAAAGACAGGTAGCCCAGAAGCAGAACCCCCATCACCATCATGAAGATGGTGACGGGATAGGAAACCGCGAAGGAGACCAGCTTTCTCATGGGATCCGCATCTCTCGTTGGCGTTCAGCGGATGATCTTCACCTGGGAGCCATCCCGCAGCGTCTCAAACCCTTTCACAACCACCCGCTCGTTCTCGCTGAGGCCGCGGCGTACCTCCACCTGCTCCGGGTTCTCCAGTCCGGTCTCAATGATCCGCTCACGAGCTACCCCGCGATCCACTACAAACACGGTCTTCCCGCGGCTCCGAGCAAGAACGATGCTCTTCGGCACAACCACCACCCCCTCATGCCGCTCCACCACGATCTCCGCCTTCACGAACATGCCGGGGCGGAGCTTCCACTCGGGGTTTTCCACAAGGATCGTCGCTTTGAAGGATCTCGTGTCCGGGTCCAGGGCCGGGGAGACCTGAGTGACCTTCCCCTGGAGCGTATCGCGAGAGGATGTGTAGCTCATCAACCGCACCGGCTGGTCCGTCTTCACCCGCCCCAGCTCCTTGCCCGGCAGATTCACCTCCAGGACCAACTGGTGATAATCCATCAACGTGACCATGGGCTGGTTGGCATTGACCTTCACGCCGGGCGTGTAGTAGGGCAAGTCCACGATTACGGCATCAAAGGGAGCCTTCACCTCCAGCTTGGCCAGCTGAAGCAAAGCGTACTGGTAATTGTACTGGGCGTCCATCAGGGCCTTTTCCGCCTCGCGCAATTCCCGGAGCGTGACGCCACCCTTCTCGTACAGGGATTTCTGCTTCTCGTACTCCTGCTTGGCAATGTCCAGATTCAGCTTCTGGCTTTCGATCTTGATGTTGTTCTCCAACTCGGGGTTTTCGAGCCGGATAATGAGCTCGCCCTTCTTGACGAAGTCGCCCAGGGCGTAAGGCCTCTTCGTCCGCGGATTGGTCTGGAGGTGGTAGAAGCCCTCGGTTTCCGAGACCAGTTGTGCTTCCCGAATGGCGCGGACTGTCCCGGTGGCTGCCACGTACTCCTCGATGGAGCCCAGGGTCACATCCATCACTGACACGGGGACAGCCACCTCCGCACCGGTCTCCACCTGTTGGCGACTGCAGCCGGCAGCCACGGCCAAAGCCAGAATCCCGATGATTACCTTCGTCTTCTCCACGGGGGTCCCTCGTCCTCTACTCTACGCGTTGTCTGCTTCCTCTACTGTCCTTCCACGCTCAGCACGGAACGACCTTTCTCGAAATCCCAGAGCGACTGGATCTTCAAATCCAAAAGGGCGATCTTGTAGTCGATCAGCGACTTCACCAGGTTGAGCTTCGCCTGGGACAACTGGTTCTGGTACAGGCTAAGGTCCATACTGGTGAGATCGCCGTTCCGGTACCGTTCCAGGTTGATGTCGTAGGTGAGCTGGGCGTTCCGGACGTTTTGCTGCGCGATCTCCACCTGGATTTCGAGGTTCTTCAGCTGACGGTAGGCTTGCCGGATACCGATGACGATGTTCGTCTGCTGCTCCTCCAACGACAGCTGCCGCGCCTTGACCACTGCCTCCGAGGCCCGGATCCGCGACTGCTTCTCGCCCCAATCCCACAGCGGGATTTCAAGGGACAGCGATACCCGCTGGTTCTTGGTTGGGACCTCGAAGATGTCGCGCACGCGCTCATCGGTGCCGATCACGCCGTAGGAAAACGTGATATTGCCCTTGAACTCATTCTGCGCCGAGACCTGGATCAGGTCGAAGAGCGAAGTCTGGATGTCGATCTGCCTCTGTCGCAGCTCCATCCGGTACTTGAGCCCGTGTCGAACCGCCATCTCCAGATCCACGGGCACGACTCGGTGCGCGATATCGGCGGATACCGAAATCGAATCCTCCAGCGGCAGCCCGATTAGGTACTTGAAGTTGTCGAGAAGGTTCTCGTAGGTGGTCTGCTCGTTGAACACCTTCGACCGGCTCGTGGAAAGGTTCAACTCCGCCTGGTAGAGTTCCTCCTGAGCCGCCAATCCTGCCTGCACCTTGTTTTGAATGATGGCGTAACTGACCTCCTGGTTCTGCAACTCCTCCTTGGCGATGTCCACCCGCATCTTCTGCAAGTAGAGATTGTAGAAGCTCTGCGTGACCTCCTTCTCGAGAGCCAGCTTCTGGATGTCGTAGTTCAGCTGCGCGTTCTCGAGATCGAGCTCCAACTCGCGGAGCGCCAGTTTCGTCCGGTTGTAGGTGAAGATCGGCTGCTGGAAGCTGACGTACAGATTGTCGTCGTAATTGCGGCTCCTCGCCACGGTGAATGGATTCTCCGAGTAAGCATCGCGCCAGCTGAAGCGGTTCACGAGCGAGATCGTCCCGTCCGTCAGCGGGATCGGCTGCGAAATCGTGAAAGTGCCGTAGGCCTGCTTGGTCTCGGTGGTGAACCAGGCCGAGAAGTCGGTGTTGAAGTTCCGATACTTGGAATAGTCAATGGGCGTGATGGAGAACGAAAACCGCGATTTGAGAGCAGCCATCTGGGCATTGAGGGAATATCGGCTGCGCTCCAGGTTGTAGAGCGCCCTGCGGATATTGGGGCTGTTCCGCTGGGCAATGTCCAGCGCATCCTCCAGGGTCAGCACGCGCTGTGCGCGCGCCGCAGGGATCCCTACCATGAGCATCGCTGCCAGACCCAGTATCGCTCTCCCGCATCGCATCGAGCACCTCGTGAAGGTGGCTGGTCCCATCTCCCTTTCCCGATCGACCTCGGCTTCGCGCCTATTCCTGGCCGTCATCGCCGTACCCACTTCACCGCATCCGCCACAACCACCCGCGCGTCCGACTCGTTGGACAATTCCACCCTCGCTTCGCCAGCTGTGAAGTAGAAACTCCCGAGGGAATTCCATCCCTCCTCCGCTTGACCCAGGTCGAGGATGACTTCTTCCACCTCCCCCGCGTGATAGACTCGGAAATGGTACTTGCCTCGCGGGCGTTCGCGTTCCCGGGGCCCGCGCCCAAAGCCCCTTATCCGAGGCACGTAGGTGTATACCTCGTAATAGCCGTTTTCCGGCAACTGTGCCATCCACGCCGCCACCTTGTCGCCAGTGCCGGAACGAACGAAATGCGCCGAGCGAACGATCCGCCCGAAGTAGTTGGCATCGATGGTGGCCTTCCAGTCCGCAGGGGGATTCCAGAAACGCATTCCTACGTACTTTTCTTCTTCCGAAGCTCGCCGCCGCAGGAGCCTTCGTACCAGGCTTGCCGTTTGCGTCTCTTCCACACGGAAGCCGGGGTCCTCATTGTCCACGACGATTTCGCCGGGCAAGTTCGGCTGCACCGGGTCCCCGGTCACGCGCTCTCCGTCGAATGGCAAGGCTTTCTCGTTCAGAGGCAAGTCGCCGAGTGGGAACATGAGGGTCGAAGGCAAGTTCCTGGACACAAACGTCTTGACCGTCATCATGCGAGGCTGGTCGTCCAGGACTACGCCAATTTCCTTCGTCTCCCCGCCTTTCAAGTAGACGAGGCGTTCCACCTCCTGGCCGCCTCCCATCGGCCCGAAGCCGAAGCCGCGCCCCCCAGTGCGGAAGGAGAGGCGAAGCACTCCGTCCACTTCCTCAAGATTCGTGGCTTTGAACCGCACCTGATAGCGTGTGTAGCCCTCATCGAGCACCGAGTAACTCTCGATCGGGCTGAAGAGGTAGGCAGGGAGCTTCCGGCTGACAAGCCAGTTATCCAAGAAGGCCCCAAACTCGAAACCGAAACGCCGGCGCAGCTCGGCCACGAAATCTTCCAGCTCCACGTTCTTGAAGGCGTTCCGGTCCAGATAGTCGTAGAGGAAATCCATCAGCGCGTCGGGCCCAATCCGGCTCATGAGAACGTACAAGAGATGCTCGCCCTCTTCCTTGATCAGGTACGGCACTGAAGCGCGGAAAGAGGGATCCCGCAGCAACTCCAGGAAGGTCCGTTCCGTGAGGGCGATGTGGACCTTCTCCTCTTCAGTGATCCCTTCGAGAATGCGGAAAGCTCCGGCTTCAGGCGGCACGGCAAGGCTAGCGAAGTACGCCTCCAGAGCGGCCTGGAATACCGGCCAGCGCCGCGAGTGGAGATTGTGGGTGTAGCTGAGATAGTTCGGGAAAATCCGGTAGGCTTCGGCGAATGGGTCGCTCGCCACCGGCCTCCCGAACCCAGGTCCCCCACCCACTCCCGACAAGAAGGTGGCGCGCAGGAAGCTGCTGAAGGCCCGGGTCTGAATCTCCTTCTCCGTCAAAGTGATCTCGCGGAACCTCCGGAAACGCAGGATGCGCCGCCGGAACTCCTCGAAGTCCGCCGAGGCCACAAGAACGGCCTTTTCCGGGAAAAGCACGATTTCCGGTTGCACTGTCTCGCGGGCTAACGTCCAGAGCCTCGGATAGGCCACGAACTGGATCGGGACCTCCACCAGCCGGAGCCGGCGGTACGGGTAATAGAGGCCCAGATCCGCCTCGTACCGTTCTCGCTCGTCCCGGATCACGGCCGCCACCGTGTCAGCGATCTGCGTCAGATGCCGGCGGAAGTAGTCATGCCCCGGGAGGTAAGCAAGCGAATACTCGACGGAATCGACCGTGACCGACGCCGTACGATAGGGAGCCAGAACCAGCGTAATGCCTGGCAGCGGCCGCTCCGGGACGAATCGGACGACGCCGGGGCTGAGGCGTTTGGGATCCCCCTGAGAGATGGCCATCAAACTGGAATCCGCCCGCACAGTGAGCTCGAACTGCACCAACTGCCGAGGGAAATACTCCGGCAAGCTGGCATCGAATCCCACACCTGCCTGCGGATACCACATCGCCTCCGGGGTCAGCAACACGAAATTCGGACGCACGAAGGCGTAGCCTTTCTGGACCGTGTAGAGGAAGAAGCGGTGCGGCGACCGCAGTTGGTCATCTGGAACATCGAGGAAACAAGGCCACTGCTCCACCCGGCCAGAGTAACGAATCGCGAGCGAGTCCGTCTCTCCCGGCAGCAGAGGCCGGTCAGGGCGAATCCGCAGGAGGTGCAGCTCCCGAGCGAATTCGTACGCCGCGTTGCGGCCCTCCACAGACGTCACATGGAGCCCGGGATTCAGGCGGAAGAGATATTCCGAAACGGGCTGGTCCGCTGGATTCCGCACCCGCAGGCGAGCCTCCGCCGCAATCTGCTTCCCCTGCGCTTGTATGTTCAGTCCCAACCGTTCCACCCACACGAGGGGAGCGCCCGAAAACTTGCGGTTCAGCTCGAGCGCGTGCGCGCGCGTCCTTTGCTCCCCCAGATTCTGTCCCACAAACGTAGCCCCCAAGCCAATTCCCGCGGCGGCGAATGCCACGACGGCAATCCGCGCCACCACTTGCATCGCGACCGACTGCGGCAATCGCCGCAGTCCGACCACAGCCGCAAATACCCCGCTCAGTCCCAGGCAGAAGTAGATCGAACGTTGCAACAGGATCGGCTCCAAATCCCCGAAGCCCACAAAATCGGAGTAGAGCAAGGGGAGATAGAATCCGATGTAGTCGAACACCCCGAAGAGCTTGCGGCTGAGATAAAGCAGGGTGATCGCGATGTAGCCGATCAGGATGACAAATGTCACGGGCTGGTTCTGGATCAGGGTCATGATCACGAAAGAAAGACCCAGGATGAAGACCAAGGTGGGGAGCCCGAGGAGGATTGGATACCAAGCGTAAGCGGGGCCACAAACCGGGATGTCTGCGAAGAAGACGTTGAAAACGAGAGCGACTGCCAGGACCACCAGGTTCAGACCCAGGAAGACCAGAAGGATCCCGAGCGTCTTGCCGAGGACGTAGTCCCCGTTAGTCATCGAGCGCATGTAGATGACTTCGGTGGTGTCGAGCCGGCGGTCGCGTTTCAGGAAGTCAGAGGCGAGGAAGACCGCGATCACCGCCTGGACTACGTTGAGCAGCAGGAGATTCGAGTAGGGCAATGAGCTCGGGATTCCCCGCCATGCCCATGGCCGTTCGCCCAGATGAAGCGCGAATACCACCACGTCGAAAGCGACGATGAGCGCCAGGGCCAATCCGGCAAACACGCGGAAGAACCAGCTGCGCCAGAGAGTCTTCGCCTCAACCCTGGCCACGTTCCAAATGTTGATCAGCGACAACATGGGTTCTCCCTGCCCTCACACGGCCACTTCCTCGATCCCGCCCTCGCGGAAGTCCACCACAGATTCGCGCAGTCGATACTCCATGAAGTAGACGTACGCATGCTCCAGGTTCGGCTCCACCGGTTCCGCCGCGTAGGAATCCAGCTCCTCGGCCACGATTTCCACCTCCCAGCCGCCCGCCGACGGGATGGTGACGATCACCGGGTATTTCAGCTTGATCGCCTCCAACTCATCGTCGGACACCTCGAGCCTCCACGCATGGCCCCGCGCCATTTGGATGAGTTCCTCCGGCGAACCCTTGAAAACGACCTCGCCCCGGTGCAGAAGGGCCATGTCGCCGCAGGTGCTGGAGATATCGCCCACGATATGGGTGGAAAGGATGATGATCACGTCCCCTCGGGCGATCTCCGAGAGCAAGTTCCGGAAACGGATGCGCTCCTCGGGATCGAGCCCGGTGGTCGGCTCGTCGACGATGATCACCTTCGGGTTTCCGATGAGGGCTTGAGCGATGCCAAGCCTCCTTTTCATTCCGCCGGAAAGACGATTGCAGAAGCGATCGCGCGCCTCGTAGAGGCCCACCTTCTCGAGCATCTCGTCCACGGCTTCCTTGCGTTTGCGGGGGTCCTTTAGCCCGCTCAGGCTGGCCACGTAATCGAGGAATTCCCAGGCGCGGAGATTCGGAAAGGCGTGGAACTCCTGAGGCAGGTAACCGGTCATGGCCCGGATTTCCCGTCGGTTCTTCTTGAGATGAAGCCCGTTGAACCAAACCTCGCCGCTGGTGGGCTCCATCAAGGTGGCCAGGATGCGCATAAGCGTGGTCTTCCCTGCGCCGTTGGGGCCAAGAAGCCCGAACATGCCACTGCCAATGTCCAGCGTGACGTCATTCAGGGCTCGTTTGCCCTTCTCGAATACCTTGGTCAGGTGTCGGATCCGAATTTCCATCGCCTCGCCGGAAACTGCCGAACATCCCACATGATCCGGATGCGCGAAGGCTCGGGTGGCCGGTGCCTTGGTCCCCGAGCCTTCGCCCCAACCCACTGCTCCGCAACTCCGCCCTTCACCCAATTCGACTTCAGGACTGAGGTTCAATACCCCCAGCCCATACTCCGTACGGCTGCTCAGGCTCGCCGGGATGACTCACCGCTCGCTCGGGGGACCCGGCCGTCGGCCGCGCCGCTGGCGGAATTCCTCCTGCATCTTCCGGTACTTTTCGACCTGCTCGGGGGTCAGGACCTTCTCGATCTCCTTATCCGTCTTTTCGCGCTGGGCACGGAACTGCTCCATTGCCTGCTGCCGCTCCTCCGGGCTCATGTCGCGGAACCGCTCCCAATCAAAGCCGCTGAACTGCGCCGCTTCTTTCTCCAGGATCTCGCGGATCTTCTTTTCCTGCTCCGGGGTCAGGTTCAAGACCTCATCCATCCTTTGCAAGCGGCGCTCCACCATCTGCTTGGCGCGTTCGTTCAGCTGCACCTGCTTCTGCTGCTGTTGCTGCTGCTGTTGCTGTTGTGGGAGCGCAGTCAAGCATACCCCCAGCACCAAAGCGACCACAACTCCCACACGCGCGTACCTCATCTCCGCACCTCCCGCTTCTTGATTCCGAAAGAGCCTTTACCACTTCCACCATCCCCCAAACGCTCAGGCGACTTGCCGCCCGAAAATCCACGCATTGATACCCCAGCTCCCGGGAAAACTTGCACCGGAGATTTGCAGTCCCCGGCGGCCAAAGGGCTGACCGCTGCGTGCCTCCAAAATGGACTTGGCCACAGCCCCTGCTCCCTGTGCAGAGCTGCCTCGCATTCCGCCCGTCGCAAAGGTCCGTCCACCGAAACCCAAGCTAACGGTCAGTAGACGACCCGGGGGTTGGTAGCACCCCGAGGGGGCAAGCTCCTCGAGGCGCGTTTCGTACGGCTCTTCTTGCCAGCGCTCGCGCTGCTCCTCGCCACTTATACGCGACCAGACCCGTGGAATACGAGACTGCTGGGCGCCAGCTCAAGCCGCGCTGCGCGAAAGCAGGGCCACAGGTGCTTTCGTTCCCCAGAATCCGGATTGCGCCACTGGACACCGGCTGGACAATGCCGGTCTCACGCCCACGCTGCGAGAAAAGCAAAGACCACCGCTCGCCGAGTGCCCCGGTACCGTTGTCTGAACCGGCTCTGGTGCGAGTAGGGACGAGGTGAGCGCTGTGAAGTCCGTCCGGCACGGACCCTACCCCAGGGCACCGCCAGGCTCCCGGGCCAGACTTTCCGGGGATCGACGTTCTTCCTTCGGCGCGGGAAAGGCAGGAGGCAATGGCCGCGGTGGGTGATGCCTGCTCAACCGGAGGCTCCCGGGGCTCCCGTTCGCGCCGCGCGGATCCCCCGCGGAGAGCAACAGAGTGCAAACCCTGGCACGGGGCCCTCGCGCGCCTCCCGCTCAGGTCGAGAGCCGTCCGTTCGGGAACCCCTGGGGGAGACGCGGTGAGCTCCGGACTCGGCTGGTCACGGCTGCCGGATCAGCCAGCCACCCGAAGCGAGACTTGGGTTTCCGCCCGGGACAAAGCGAGCGCTGTCGAATCGGAACGCGTAGGCACCCACCGGCGACAGCGTAAACTCCAGGACGTTGAGCCCCCGCGACACCACGAGGGAATGCCCCCCTTCCGTTCCTTTGTATTCGGCCCAGAAAACTGGACCCACCCCCCCGTTGATCTCCAGGTAGCCTACGTAATCGCCGCCGGGGAGGAAGAGGAAGAGCCGGTTGGAGAAGAAGTCGGTGACGCCAACGTAGTTCAGTCCGTCCAGCCACAAAAGACGCGCCGGAGCCGAAAGACCGTCCCTCCTGGCCGCCGCCAACCCTGGAATCTCCTGAAGAAACGGCAACCTTCCGCTCAAGATCTTGCCGTTGTACGCATCCGCCACCCAGACCAAATCCCGCAAGCTCGGCAAGCACAGGATTGCGGTGGGTGTCGCGGAAACTTGCACCTCTCCCCTTGCATTCTGCAAGCCAAGGTCTGCTTCTACGATCTTGCCGCCCTTCCCATCGGCTATCAAGAAGCCCGAAGAGCTTCGTGCGAAGTCGGTGGCCTGCTGGACGCCGTAGGTAGCCAGATCCAGGGGCGATAGTAGCCCGGCGCTGCTTGACGCTTTGGCATACACCCGATTGTTGGCCACGTCAAGGAACCACAGAGCATCCGCTTCGCCTGCCGCGAAGCGCAAGAGCTGAACGAAAGGCTTCCCCTCCTCTTGCTTCAGCAACTCAGCACCACCCGCGAGCAGAAACCTGTGTCCTTGTCGATCATAAACTAGCTCCTGGCCCGCGGCCTTCGCCGCGGAAATCTGGTTGCCAGACCGCACAACCTTGAAACCCGATGTCCGAAGGGCTGGGATCAGTCGGACGTCCAGGGTCTGGCCCGGGAAGGCGAAGAATGTGTCCACGTATGCGGGCCAGAAGCCACTTACCGAGATGATCAGCTGATGCCGGACGCCGGTCACCACATGGAATTGGCCGCCGTTGTAGTTCGGATCGTCGTGCATGAGGTTTGTATCCCGAAGCACCACGAGTCGTGCGGGCCACGGAGCCCCCTCCAGCCGGACTGCCACCGGGATCTCAGATCCGAGGTAAAACTCGCGGGGGCCTTGCAGAGCGCCAGGCGGCTGTTGGCCCCACCAGAGCGACGGAGGGGTGGCCTTGACCAGGTACGAACCCACGTAGTCGGTAAGAGTCTCCAGCAGGTCGAGGTACAGCGTCCGGGAGATGTTCGCCTCGGAGAGGTCGGACACGATGTCCCACCTCCGTGGCGGATTGTCCGGCAGCAAGCGCGGCTGTGGAACAGCCGCGGAGAAGGCAGGAGCCACTCCAGGAATTGCTGCAAGTCTGTCGCGAAGCCACCGGAGGTGATAGCCTCCGGCGATCAACATATCCGTCTGGGTCAAAGCTCTGCCAAGTGCGTCAAGCTCCTCCTGTCGGAGTGGCGCTACAACGCTCTGTGAGAGCCAATGGAGCCAGTAGGCACTCCGGGGATCCTGATCGTCCGTCTGGTCGAAATAGTTCCGCGCCTCCTCATGGTGCCCTAGAATCGCCGCCGAAAGACGTCCCTTCAAAAAGTACCATTCGGAGCGATGGGGCGGGTCAAGGGCATTCAGGGGCAACAACCTTTCTGTGTTCCTCAAGACGTCCACCGCCATCTCGTAGTTGGGCCCTTCCCCAGCAGCCAGCAACGCTGTACCCCCACACCGGGCGATGGCCATGGCCCGCAGCATGACGACTTCGGCGTCCCGATTAGCGTCCCCGGACCTGGGAACATTGGCAAGCAAGCTATCGGCTACCCGGTAAAGGCATCCGTTACTGAGGGGAGCCAGAGCGAGAGCCAATAAAGCACGATCGACAGGATCGTTTGCCCGAGCAATGGCGTTCCTCCCCAGCCCGGAGTAATGGAGTCCCAGACCTCCCGGGATTCTCCCACATCTGATCATTTCCACCAGCCTTGAACCGAAATCTTGTAACGAAACCATCTCGGCGTCAGGGACCGCTGCTCCTGCGGGGAAAGCCCCCTGGGCCAGTGTCCCTCCACCCGGACCAAGGCTACCCAATCTTCCGCGCCAAAAGTGGAGCAGGTTTGCGAACCGCGACCACAACGATGCTCCCGGGAGAGCAGGCGGCTGCAAAGTGAGCAGAGCCACCGCGTCCGATTCCGGAGTACCGGGAGGACATGGAACACCAGGGGCCAAAGGAGGAACGGGAAAGTTCGGCAAACTCCGGGCCTGGCCGATTCTACCCCTGAGGTCAATCGCCAACTCCGCAAGACGCTTACCACAGCACGGTGAAACGCCGTCCAGGTAGCCTTGGAGCGTGGCGTCAGTTGGGGCGCCGTCCGCGCGCAACAATCTCAGCCGCGAACCCGCCTGCACGGCCAACAGCCCAGCCACGTCCAGCAGCGGCTGAACGCGGGGATCGGCCCCCACGGGCCGCAAGTGGCCGATCGCCAAACCGAGATCGGCGTAGGCTGCAGCGAAATCTCGCCCGCGCATCTGGGCTTCAGCCCTGTACACAAGGGCCAGGGCCAAAAGCATCAGCCTTTCGGTCTCGACCCCACCCGCAGAGCTCCAGCCGGCAAGGCCGGTTATGCACCGGTTCAAGGCAGCAGAGTCCCCCAAGAGTTGGTAGAGACGCAAGTCACACCAGCTCCGCATGTAGCGTGCGAAGTCGCGCTTCTCGGGCTGACCGAATCCGGCGTCATATCGCCCCTCAGCAAGCAGGAAGGTCTGCCTCGCGTTCTGCAGTTGCAGCGCGTCCCTCCGCAGGACGCCGTCGAGATAATAGCCGAACGCAACCGTGTATGCGAGGGAAAAGCGCTGGAAGGGGGTAAGGGCTTCATCGTTCAGGCAAGCTGCGGCCTGATTCAAGAGGGGAGTGAGGGCGGGCGTTCCGGCCCCTCCCTCCAGCGTGCGAACGATCGCGCTTAGGAGCGCAAACTCTGTCTCGCCGCAGTCTGTCTGGGCTGAGAGTTGACCTCTCGCCGCCACGCAATGGATCCCGAGCAAGAGCGCCCCGCAGACCAAGTGTCGCCATTCTCTTCTCACCCTCAGCCCCTCAGCATCGATCGTCAGGCGTGAAGAAACCTCACTCGCCGGGCAGAGAACACTTCAGAGATCTTGATCGAGATCCACGCCGAGACAGTCCTGACACCTTCGAACAAGCTGCCTGTATGCGTCAGGCACGATTACTCTGCTGGGCTCGTCCAACCCGTTGATCGGCAGAATCCACTTTGAGTACTCCCTGCGGCGCGAGATGCAGTACGCCACCATGTCGCCGCACGGTTGGACAAAGTCTATCCGATCCCACCTCAGCGTCCAAGCCAAGTTGTCGGAGATTTGTACCTCAAACCTGCCTGCGAATCTGAAAGAAAACCGTAGGCCGTTCGTCCAAGCCCTGCAAACTTGCTCCAGGCGAGTGTTCAGCTGTGCGTTGCCCGTCCTGTTGGCCTCCACAACCGATGCTCTTCCGTCAGTAACTTCAACCTCGATACGGAGAAGTTCGTCCCTCGGAATTGGCGTCGCGCGCAGATCAAGCCGAGTAGGGCTACCCGCGTAGTACGGCACGACAATTGACTTCGTCACAAGCACCCGCAACTCGTAGTAGCCCACCGGACGCTCGCTTTCCATCCAGCGCAATACTCTCGCCTCCGATCGCACCTCCGTTCCACAGAAGATCCAATGCATGAAAGGTACCAGCAAGGCAACCAACAAGCCAATGAGGATAGCGGAAAAAATGTAGCCTCCGCTATCCAACTGAGTCCAACATTTCCTTTTCGGCCGCAGCATGGACGTCTCGCTATTGTGTCCTGGGACGAACTGCTATTGTCTCCCGTACTCCAGGCCCGTACTCGAGGTAGCAGCTGCCATTGTCCGCTACGAAACTTAGCCGCCTCGCGCAGGTCTGCATCCCAGCGTAACTCGAGTCTGGCACCACGTAGCACGTCGTAACCGTGCTTTCCGGTCTCCTGCATTGCTTTATGACCTCGTTTACCTCTCCCATGGTAAACGCATGACCGTTGTCGGGCCAGGCCACGATAATCACCGTGGGAACCCCGCGAAGACCCTCAGCGATGTCCTGTGCGGCCGTGCCAAAGCGCAACTCCAGCTGCGAAAACGGCGCCTCGCGAGACACGTCCTCTTCTGTCCTGGCAGTGCAAAGAAGGGTGGAGAGTGCGTATAAGCTGTGTTGAGCTTGCCCAGGGGGATGCCTCGCGGACCGGTTCGTGACCGCAACATAATAGGTACGGTGCTGGCCGTCTGGCGTTCCCAGCCATTTCAACATTACCAATGCATGACCGCTTGACGGGTCGCTGCGCGTTAGGGCCTCCAAGCTATACACCCCTTCTCTCCGCCCGGCTTCTCGAGCGACCGGCAAGACACGTAGCGTAACCAGGAAAAAGATCAACAGTAAGAAGATGCAATCGATCAGGGGGGTGAGTTCAAGCTTCCGGGACTCAATCCCCTCGCTCCGACCTCGCTCGAACATTGAAACCCTCCGCACCCGTAGCAGCTCGCTTCAAGCAGCCTCCAAACGGTCAGCTCCCTTCTTCCAAGGCCCGGACATAAACGGATTTGGGCTGGATCCACGAGGAAGACAAAACAAATTCGTACAACGCCCCCAAGAAGCTCACGGGCGTGGAGACAGGCATTCTTACGTGCAGCTGCTTCTGCACTGCGGCACTGTCAAAGTGCTCAAAGCGCCTCCTGAGACTGTCCACTAAGCCCATATCAAGGGGGATTGGATAATTGTGGATCACAAATCTGAGACTCTCACAATTGCAGCCGCCACCGACCGATGCTCCTAAGGAATCTTCCAGCTGGTCCAAAGGAGTAGTCACTACCCAGAATCTGGCTGCACCGAGCTCCGGAACCGCAACCTCCTCATGACAATGCTCAGCGCATTCTAGGAGCCGCCGTCGTACATCCATAAGCAAGAGACTATCACTACGATCGTTGAGATCGAGAACCTCTAGCAATAAGACATGCGCGGAATCTTGCACCCCCTCTAATCTGGTGGACCTAAGCAAGTCAGCCTCAACACGCTCTGCGGCACGCGATTCTCGCTTGCCTTCCACTTGTTTCAGGCCCGCTACGGTTACAAGGAAAAAAATCAGGAGCAGAAATACCATGTCGATCAGGGGCGTCTTCTCCGGTTCCCTGTTCTCTGGCGGTGCAACCCTGCGATTCATGGCCCTCCCCAAGGCAACTTAGAGACTTCTCCTAAAGATTCAGAATCCGCTTGCACGTTGTTGTCACAGTCCGATGGATCGCCTTTACACGCTGATCGCACACGTAATATAGAGTGATCAGGAAAACACCCACAACAAGACCGTCGATCGTGGTGTAGAGCGCCTCGTTGATTCCCTTGGCCAAGGCCGACATCGCTTCCGCCTGCCCCCTCAGCACGAGGATAACATTGATTTTCCCAAAGGACTGACTCATTCCGATGACCGTACCGAGCAAACCAAGCAACGGAGCCAGCATCCCCAACGTCCAGAGCGCATCGATACTGGGCAGTAACCGCCGCATGACGCACCATCCCCGACCGCGCTTGTCCGGGAAAGGATCCAATCCCCTAAGTGACGCCCACACGTTGGCAAGTTGCGACTCGAGCGCTCGACGTAGCCGGTTCGCGCTCACTGGATCCGCAAAACCCGGAAGCCGCCCCGCCCGGTGGGGGGCCAGAACTGGATGGTCAAACACTGTCTCTACCAGACACTTTCCCGCCGGGCAGCCCGGCCCGACAGGCAAAGGGTGCCCGCGGACACACTTGAGCGAGAAACTCGGACGGAGATAAAGCCTGCGAAGGTGGTAGAAGAACGAGAGGGCAATCCCATACAGTCCCCCAAGGAGCAGCAGAAAAGAGATGGGACCGCCCCGCTGTAGGCTTTCTCGAATAAGACGACCCAGCTGTCCCAAGTACATCCAGTCGAGAGGACGGCGTACCTTCGCCAACCATACTTTCGCCACCCCGTAGCCGCCATCTGGGGGATAGCCATAGACCTGATTCACGCTGTCCGTCACATCCTGCCATCCGTCGGCCTCCGCACGAAGCTCGATACGCAGCGTATCCTCAGGGATCCTCTTGAGGCGTACGATCTCCGTCCGCCCCGCCATCGTGGACCCTGTGGCGATTCGCTGCCGGGATGTGCCGGCTACCCGGTAGACTTTGTAGACTATCCGGATGCCGGTGTCAGTCCTTGCCAAATGCAAGGAATCCCTTCCCTCCAAGACCGATCGAAGGTCACGGTTAAGGACTTCTCTCGCTTTGGCCCGGAAACGCAAGCATGACGAGTCCGCCACGAGCTCCGGGGAATCAACGTGGACCAAAACGCGACGAGGCTGTCGACGAGGTTGTTGGGCCTGTGCCTCTTCGCCAAGGTAAAACAAAGCGACGGCCATGAATAAGAGCCCCACCCGCATCAGCCGTGCGTGCCAGACTGGCACTCCGCTACGACCTTCCCGCACTCCCACCAAAGTGTCGACTCGATCCATGGCCACGTCAGAGCTGATTAGTAATCTCCGTGAAGTAATTCGTCTGTTTCAAGCCATTTCGCTCGATCAAGCCTTTGAAGAGGTAGTATAAGAAAAAAGCGAAAATCGCAAGGACCAGACCGACGATCGTAGTGGATAGCGCCACATTAATATCCCCTGCCAATTTCGCCATTCGCAGCTGGGGCTCTTGAATCTTCTGAACTTTTGCAAACGCTTGGCTGATACCCCAAACTGTTCCGAAAAGCCCAACCAAGGGGGAGATGGCACCGACGGCCCAAAGCCAGTCTAAGGTAGACTTTCGGGAGTCCAGAATCTCCCCGAGGGCGCGGTCCACGGCGCGATCCACCTCCTGGGAGGTCCACCACGCAATCCGGTTCGCTTTGTGGTTTTCCAACCCAGCCCGGAACACCTTGAATTTGTCGATGCCCTGTTCCGCCTGCGGCCTAGCTATGCGGATTGCGGCGTCGATCGCCGGCTCCGCCCAGAGTTCCCACGTGAGGTCGTCCAGCCTCGCCTTGTCGTGCGGACTTCCCTTCAGATACTTAGCGTATTCGTCCAACCATTCCACAACTTTCTGGAGAGTGGGTCTGACGTCGGAGCTGGAATCGTCGCCACTAGGAAGCATGTCCTCGTAAAGGATACCCGGTTTGGCTGCCTCCGTAGGCGAAAGGCCAATGAAATCCTTTACACCGGGATCGTCACCAGAAACCGGGTCAGGCTTGCTGGCAAGCTGACAAAGGGTCTCCCTCCGCTCTTGCTCCAACGGGTCAGGCAAATAATGCCGGTCCAAGTGGCAACGATGGATCGCCCACAACCAGAGTTTTTTGACGTCCTCGGCGGTCTCTGCACTGACCTTCTTGGCGTTCTGTGCGCTGACCTCCTTGGCGCTCTGCGTACCGCCCTTCTCGGTGCCCGTTCTACTGACCTCCCCGGCGTTCGATATACCGGCATTCCCAGCGCTCTCGCGATCAAGGCTTTTTTCCCCCGACCGCCGTTTGCCCCAGGGCGGCAGCTCCCAGGAATAGTTTCCCTTAACAAGAACCCAGCCGCAAGACGCCAAAAACGCCGCGCCAAGCACAATGAACGCGACCTGGAAGAAGAGACCCAGCTGACGCCACAACTCACCGACCCAGTGGAGCCAGTTCGCACGGCCCTCCATCGTGAAATGCGCCGGAACCTCGCTAAGCTGTACGTTGCTCTCGTCCAGGTTTTTAATCCGGACCAGACCGGCAGGGTGATTGACGTCCAACGTCCACCCTTGCGCCAGCCGTAGCCCGGAAGCGTTGATCTCAACGTAGCCCCCTCCTCCCTCCCTGAGCGGGTAGACCACGACCAGGTAGTCGAGGTAACTGTCGGCGGTGAGCGCCCCAGGTGTGTAGCACCATGTCCGGATGATCCCAACTACCGTCCGCCAGAGACTATCGGGCCCACTCCGCTCTACCTCCTCGAGCACATGCGCCTTATACACATTTCCGCCTGAGTCAATGTGTGCGCGCACCGCCACCTTTCCCCCCTTGTTCTGACTCGCGCCCATGAGTTCCCTGTAGTCCAAAACTCTCAGCCCTGGACAACCCCCGGGCCGGATTTCAAACGACCGGGGTTGCTGGGCTGATGCCACCCGAACGGAAACCAGTCCGATCAGGATCAACGAAACCAAGGATCGCAACAGTCCCTTCATGGGGCGGCCTCCTGAGCTGATGGGCCTTCGCCCGCTACCCGGCGATAGTCAATCACCCCGCCGGGCCGGAGCTCGTTCCGGTAGTATCTCTCCATCTCTTGCGGTGAACTCAGCGATGCAGCGATGAGGGCAGCATCACTCAAAGGATACTTCAGCATGAGCTCGAGCGAGAGCCGGCGAGTCTCAGCCTCGTCGTTGCTTCGGATAGCCTTCAGCAGCTGGGCATCATCCGCCACAATTCCGTCCGCTAGCAGCGGCGCCATGGGGAACCGCTCGAACCAGAAGCTACCGCCTTTATCGATCGCCCGCTCGAGAGCCGCGCTGTCCCCATTCGCGAATCCCTCGAGAAAACTGAGGTAGGAAAGGGTGTCATCGTGGACAATCGTGCCGGAAGGGCCGAGCTGGCGACTTCGCGCCAAAGAGTCGCCCATCAGGGCGGCGAAGAAAAGAGAATCGTTCTTCGACAAGCATTTCGTTCTCGCTCCCTCATTCCCCAAGAGGGAATGGCAAAGGGGAACGTTCCCCGAGGCCACGCATAGGTTGAGAAGTTGCCGCAATGCGCCAACGTTGCTGCATTTGGTCAGTTTCCCGCGGCGAAGCTCGTACTTGGGCATAAGCTCCAGTAGCGGGCGTTTTTCCACACCGAACGAATGGCGATACGCGGCCAAAGCCTTCGCCGTCTGACGATTTAGGCGGAAGAACCCGAGGATGAAGTCGTCGAGCCGCCTTGCCCAGTGGCTCGTATCACTCTCGAGGGACCACAGAATCTCGGCTACTCCTGTGGAATCAGCCGGTTCGGTGCTCTCGGCAACGGCCGAACCGTCCCTGTACCTGCCATCCACGACTTCGCGGTGGACGTGGAACCCCACTCGTCGCACATCGCGGGGATGCCAGCTCAGGGTCCGCAACAGCCGTCCCCGTTGCTTGATGGGATCCGCCCGAAGGACGTCGCCCTGCACCACATCCTCGTTGCCGCCGGCGAGCTGCAGACTCAGGAACAGGCCGTTCACGGAGCCCTCGAGCTCCTGGTGTTTCTCATACACGTAGTCGAGAGAAAGCGTGCCGTACACCTGGCCGATGCGATATCCCTCCGAGGACAAACCCAACCCCCAAACCACACGCCGGCCCTCCCACTCCTCCCCAGGGCGGTAGGCAAAACGCAGCCGCGCCGAGACCCCCTTCATGAGACTGGAGCCGGCTTCCGCACCAGCGACCGAACGGCCTCCGCCCAACGCACCCCACACTCGCTCCCAAGTGACCAATAGCCAAAGACGTGAGTCCAGCAAAGGCGTCTGGTAGCTGACGCCGAACCGGAGTACATCCGGCAACTTTTCCCTCTCTTCGAAGAGAACCAGCGACGGAAGACGGCGATAGGTCAGCCCCAGCCGCCATTTCATCATGTTTTCGAGACTGAAGGGCTGTCCGAGAATGGGAAGCCGCAAGCTTTCCACTGGCCACAGAAACGATGGAAAGTCGAAGGGTTGGAAGAAAACTGAGGCCCCGTAGCCCCAGCCCTGGTCACCGTATCCGGCGAGCTCGTGGCTCACAAGGTTGGCCTCGCAGGCGAAACCGAGGCGACCCCAGGTTCCCACCCAGTCCGCCCCTACGGGAAACACGAAGGCCTGCTGCCGATCCGCAAACCGGCCCAGTTCACGGTGGGTCCCGGACTCCCGAAGCTCGAACCCCTCCATCCCGAAAGCCACATATCCGAGGCCCACCGATACCTTCTCCACCGCTTTCAACCCGGTGTAGAACGGCCACACAAAGGCCCCAAACTGGTATCGGGAGTCCAAGAAAAGTGCGGCCGACATGTAGCTGAAAGTGATCCGATCGAGCTGGGGGAGTCCGGCGGGATTGTAGAAAATGGCGCTGGCGTCGTCGGCGATGCCGGCGAATGCGCCCCCAAGCCCCAGCGCCCTTCCGCCCACTCCGAATCGCAGGAACTCCCCACCACCGCCCCCGTACTGCGCGTTTCCGGGCTTTGGCCCCATTAGCCAGCCCGCACTCGCGATCCACGCCAGCACGAGCCCCCGGCGAAGCACCCAGCGCTTTTCCCAGCTGCGGACCGACAAGCGACTACCTCAAGATGCCCACTTTCACTACGTGCTGCTTCCCGTCGGGGGTACGGATCCGGCAAATGTACCCGCCACTGGCCACGAGTTCGTTGGCCCCGTTTCGTCCATCCCAGGTGAGCCCCTCCACCCCATCGCAGCCGTCGTTGACCCCAACTCTGAACTGGTCCACTTTCCACCTTTTCACCAGAAAGCCGAAGGCGTCCCAAATGGCCACCTCCCCGGGGCCCGAGGACTCGCTATACACGCTGAAGCAAACGCGCGGCTCCACGCGGGGCCGGAACGGATTCGGGTAGCAAAAGGCAGCCTTGCCTTCGGGACGATAGTCCACCAGGACTGTGTCAGAAAGAGTGAGCTGCTCCTGGCAATCCTCCACCTTGGCCCAGAACCGCCACCATCCGGTTTGGTCCGCCGCGAGATCCAGGGGCACCCAAACCCCGATGCTGGACTCTGCGCATTCTGGGATGCCTGCTTCTGCGCTGTCGGCCGCTCCCGTCGCGGTCGCGTGCCGGTAATACACTCTGATACGTTTGAGAGCACCGCAGCTGGCATCCCTCGTGCGGATTCGGGCATAGACGCGGGGATTCGTGGTCAGCTCCGTGCACTCCTGGGAGCCATCATCGGGCACGATGCAGAACGCTTCGATCGCTGGCGGGACCAAATCCACCCAGAACTTCGCCCAGCTGGTCACCGTGTCCTCGCCCGCGACCAAGGTGGCCAGGATCGAGTCTTCATAGCATGCCCGGGCGCGCACGTGGATCCGGACGGTGCGCCGCAACTGGCCATCCGCTTCCACCGACGTGTCCGCGAGCGTCTCCTCGAGTCCACCCGGGCACACGTGCGAAACCTTGAGGTGCCCCGTCATGCCTTTCGGCACACGACTCCAGACCACGGCGAGTACAATCGTGGAATCCACGTAAGTTTCGTCCAAGGGATCATCGTCGTCGCCAACGGAAATGGACATCGAAGGAAGGGGCAGATACCGGATCATCGCGTGGAAGGGCGGGCTGAGGACGCCGGAGCTATCCCGGAAGAACACCGTCACCCTGATGGTGTCGCCCGACCGGTATCGACCCGACAACGGCACCTCGAATCCTAGCCACTGGTCATACCCCGCCGGCTGCGGATTCCCGGTCTCGAAAACGGAGCAGCTTGCACTGCTCACCCACCCCTCCACCCCGATCATGTCGCGGATACCGCGCGATGCCAAGCTCGACACATCCCACGGCCGCAACCGAACACAAACCCGCACCGCGGTGGTATCGTCGGTCCGAGTACCCTTGGCAGCGGCGCAAGCGCTATCCGGATCGAGCAGCAGAAGCGCTAGCAAGACGGAGCTGTCCGCGGGGACCGGATCCAGCACGATCCATTCGCTATCTGGCTTGGAGGCCCAGTTCCCGGCCGCGTCCATTGCCGCTGCGGCGACGAGAGCTGATCCAGGACCGCCTGTCACTCGCATCCATTCCACAAGCTGCGAAAGGCATGTATCCGTAGGCGCAGGGATTGAGCCACTCACCGCGATGCGCCTAGGAGCCGAACTGCAATTGTCACCGTACCCTCCAGCCCCCACCCAGACCTGGACGCTATCGTTTGCCGTCCAGCCCGGGAGCGGGGCGCAGTCCAGAGTCCGGCGTTTGCTTCCTACCAGCCGCACAAAACCCGGATGGAGCGCCGGCGGCGAGAGATCGAATCGGATCGAATCTTCAGCCACGCCCTTGGCTCTGGTGGACCTCTCCCACGCCTCGATCGTGACCGTCGCTTCCGCGCATTCAGGCGGAGCAGCAGGCAAAGGCACGTCCAGAGAATCGGGCAATCGACCGGGCACGGTCAACTCGTGCGTCGTGCCGCTCCAGCTGAAGCGTACTACGAGGCTGTCGATCCTCCGACGCTCCTCCTCCGCCACGAAAGTCCAGATGCGAATCGCGTCGCGATCGTTGCTCCAGAGGAAGCGATCCTGACACTCCTCGGGGGTCGGATCCAGAAGCTGGAAGGCAAAGCGGACCGGCCGATACACGATCCCCGCCATCTTCACCTGCGAGATCACCCCGCTGGAGTCAAGGAAAGCGGCGGTCACAAGAATCGTGTCGCCGAACCCGTACTTACCGCTGAGGGTCATGAGCCAGTCGCACGGCGTGCCCCGGAAGGGTCGGTCACCAAGTTCGCGGACGTGCGCAGTATCTCCCCAATCGAAGGCGGAGCATGCGAAATCCACCCGGGTCCGCTTCCCTTCCAGTAGACCCACCTTCCAGGCACCGCGAATCCTCCACTCGGATGGTGCCCACGGAACCGAGAAACGCAGCCAGACCCTCACCCTGTGATGGTCATCGGTGATCGTGGTATCCCTGCCGTCCGCGTCCGCGAGCCAGAAGCGCGCGAGAGCCGAGTCGACAGGCAGAGGATCGTAGATCATCGTGTCCAGATCCGCCGTTTGGGAGGGATTTCCCGCAGAGTCCGAAGCCGAGGCAGAAAACAACGTCACGCCCGGCACGTCGTTGAGCCTGATGTCCTGGCTCAGGCCGCCGGAACAGGAGTCCGCCAATGCGCGCCCATTCAGCTCTAGCCGCACCCGGGAAGGAAGTGTGCCACACGCGTCGTGGAACCCTTGCGGCAGAGTTTGCGCCCGTACGACAGGTACAGACGTCCATCCCGCAAGCGGCCAGCACTCCAGCGTCTCCCGTCTCGCGCCAATGACGGAGAGAAACTCTTCGGAGACGTCCGGCGACTCCAGATCAAAGCGGATTGTATAAGAGCGTCGGGTATTGGCCCCGGTGGAAACCTCCCATGCCTCCACGGTGATGAGATGAGGGCGGCAGCGCTCCTGCGGGACGGACGGTAGCGGGACTAGCAGCGAGTCCGGGAGGCCCTTCCCCGTCCAAGAAACAACGGTGTCGGTCCAGTCGAAATGAATCGCCAGGCTATCAATCCGCGCCTGATTCGTCGCCGAACGCACGACCTGCAGCAGGATAGCTTGCGGGTCGTTCGTCCAGGAAAAACGATCCTGGCAGGGCGCCGGAGTGGGGTCTGCAAGGCGGAAATCGAAGGGCAGCTGGCGAAAACTCGCCTTCACCGTGTCGGACAAGACCCCGCTGCTGTCCAGAAAAGCAGCCGTCACCCAAATGATATCCGCCCCCGTATCAAACCCCCGCGGCAACGGACAACTCAATGTGTCCCCGTCCCGCAGCACCCGCCAAGGAAGCTCAAACGAAACAGCCGAATCCCCCCACACGCCCGTCGCGCACGAGAAAGAGTCGCGCGGTACTAACCCCAACCGGAACCCCACCTTCCACGCCCCCCTCACCCCCCACTGACCCGCATCCCAACGATCCTCAAGACTCACCCGCGCATACAGCCGATCCCCCCGGTAAAGAGAAAGCCGCACCCGCCTCACATCCACCGGCAACGGATCGTACAGAATCCGATCGCTATCCCCAAACGCCGCCCAGTTCCCCGCCCAATCCATCCCCGTCCCCACTACCCACTTCGCCCCCGGATCTCCCGAAAGCCCAAGACTCAGCCACTCCGCCCCCGCAAAACAACTATCCACAGCCCTAACCACGTCCCCCGCAACCCGCACCCGAACCGGCCCCGACGCACAGTTATCCCCATACCCCCGAACCCCCACCTCCGCACGAATCACACGTCCCGCCGTCCACCCCGCAAGAGGACGACACCCAAGTAAATCCCCCTGCGCGCCCCACAACCCAAGGAAAGACTCCGTAAGCGTGGGACGCGTGAAATCAAATCGAATCGTATCCGAGACACTGGTCCGCGCCCCCGTCTCCGTCTCCAATGCCTCAATCGTCACCACCCCAGGCTGGCACTCCGGCGGCTCCCCCCTCACAGGCACGCAAAAAACCAATGGCAACCCCTGCCGAAACCGCCTCCCCCAACGCAGATCCGTCCAACTGTACCGGACCACAATACTATCAATCCGCCGAACGTCCGTCCTCTGCCCAATCACCCGCACCCCCAAAGAGTCCAGATCGTTCGTCCATCCCGCCGGATCCTGGCAGGTCTGCGGCGTGCGATCCTCCAGCTGGAACGCGAGGTGGATGGGACCTACGAACAAGATCTGGGCGCTGACTGTATCCGAAATGACGCCACTCGAGTCCAGAAAGGCAGCCGTCACGACAATCCGTTCACCTGGCTGATAGCTGCGAGCCAACGGAAGCTCACAGCGGAACTCCCTCCCCTCGGTGAGGGCGGTCTTGGGTATCTCCCAGGCCCGCGTCCAAACGCCCGTCCCGCAGCCAAAACTTTGTGGCCCGTTCTTGCCCTCCAGTAGGGCTACTTTCCAGACACCGCGGATCCTCCAATCATCCGCGCTCCAAAGGCGCGTGAACTGCACAGAGGCGCGAACCCGATCCGCATTGTCTGTCCCCCATGGCTTTCCGGTTTCCGGATCCTGCAGGACAAACGCCACATTGGAACGCTCCATAGCCGTTTTGTCCATAATGATCCGGAAATCAACCGTGTCTGCGCGGTTTCGCCAGTTGCCGGAACGCCGATAGCGGATCCTTCCTAGTTTCGGGTCGTAGGGGTCCGAGGCAAGCGCGGTATCCGCGGCAGCCACGCGGTACGAGTACTCTCCGTTTGCGTCAGGCAGGGGCAGAGTCAATGAAAGTCTCGCCGGGGTAGACCAAGAATCTGCAGGGGGCACTGAGAGGAAAGTAGATTCGTTCCCGCGAAAAACGATGACGCTGTCGATAGCTCGGCAGATCGCGTCGTCGAGCACAAAACTGGCACGGACTGTCTGGCCGTCGTAGGGTGCGTACAAAGTCCGCGTAGTCCGTTCCCAACCGTAAGCGCAAACAGTCCCGCCCACAGGGCTCACGCGAGTGGAATCGCGTATCAGGACTGGAGGGTGAAGATCGAACAGGAAACGGAAGAACTGCGGGCAGGTCGGATCGCCGGGCGAAACAGCGGCTTCAACCGAGTAGCCCGTATCCGCTCTTCCCGTCTGGGTTCGAGTCCCCTTCAGCGCACCTTTTAACTCGACGTGCGCCCGGAGGGTGATAGGCTCTCCCTCGACGCTAGACAAGAACTGGCCTGCGGGAAAGCCAAGATGCACCACCAATGTATCCACCTGGTCAAGGCGCAGCTCGTAAGGAATTGTCCTCGACGAATCCCAGGGCTCGCCGTCAACACGGCGCAAGGGCCAGAAGGCCTTTCCGGAGGCTGACCAGGTGGAGTCCCAGAACACCAGCCACGGCGGGGGCACGCAACCGGAAAGAAGGGCCCCACGGTCATGTCGCAGTGTCAGGAACCAAACGACGGAGTCCCCCACCACGGATCGTTCCCCTTCTCCTCCGACCCAATACCTCAGAGGCCGGAAGATCCAGAAGTGACGCATCGAGCTGCTGGCTTCCGGATTCACGTAGACATATCCATCGGCCTGCGGCTCGGCTGCGCCAAGGTCGGGCAATCGAACCCCCAGAAGAAGTACGGCGGCCACCGTCAAACTCTGCACAGCCCTTCGCACCGCGGACCCTGCAATTTAGGGCTGCACCCGTTCAAGGCAGAGAGGACCAAAGAAGCACGAAGTCCATACTAATTTAATTGCCACGCCCACATTATCAAGGGGAAACCCCGCCCCTTGGGAAGCCCTGTGAGGCGTAGCGGGACATGAACCTTCTGAGCCCTTCACTTCAGCAGCGTGACCTTTAAGAGCCAGGCTCCGAAATCCGTCTCAACCCTGCACAGATACACCCCGCTCGGCAACACCTCGTCCTGCTCCCCTCGGCCGTCGAAGCGCAAACGATGGGTTCCGGCAGGCAAGGACTCGGACCGCAGGATCCTGACGCACCGGCCTCGCGCGTCAAAGATCTTCACGGTTACCCTCGACGGCCCAGGAAGGCGAACGACGAAACTTGCAGCTTCATTCGTGGGGTTGGGTACGACGGTCGCACCGGCTTTGTCCGGGACAAGCTCGGACTCAAGTCCCGAAGAAACCCCTTCGACGAAGGCGCTCACGGGGAGCTCTACACCCCTCGGCCCGATTCCAACCGCCTCGATTGTCGCCGGAACCGCCCCCGCGGAGCGCAGCCAAAGAACCAGCCCACTCTCGTCAGCGATTGGCTTGTTGCCCGCAGCGATGGCCAGGAACGTCAGTTCCCCGTTCTCCCGCCGACATTGATCCAACCAGCATGAGCCACCGGCGTGGATTCCCTGAATCTCAGGAGCTGACTTTCGTCCGTCGAACACGAGCCGGCCGCTCAGTGCGAAAAGGGGCTCATCGGCCTGGAATCGGACCCGGACCCATTCAGCCTTGCCGCCGAGTGCAGCGGCCGATCGCGCATCAATCTGCTGTAGCCCTCCTTCGCTCACCAACGCGCTGGCTCCGGGTGGCTGTATTCTGCCAAGCAAGAGCCAAAGGTCCTCAAGGCTGATCTTGTGGTCCCGGTTCAGATCCGCTATCACGCTGTCTTCGATTCCGAATCTCAACTTGCCGAGCAGGTATGAAGAAAGGCGCTGCACATCCAGAAGCGTGAGCTGCCCATCGTGATCAAGATCCCCGAGGCCGCTGCCGACGTACGTCCTGGCTGCGCCCACGGGAGCCACCGCAACTTCCCTGGTCGTCTGCTGAAGCACCACGCGCGCCCGGTCAATCACGAACTCAAGAGGCGAGCCGAAGCGGGCGTTCCGCGAAATCCCAAACCGCAGGTCCGCCAAGAGCACTTCCTGCGAGGTAATGGAACCCTTGACCCAGCCATTCTGACTTGTCATCCAAGACGGAACCTTAATAATTCGTAGCGTAATTTCCCCGGGCTTTCGCTCGATGAACGCGGTGTCCCACGGGCAAATTGCTCGGTCGAAGGAAAGCCAAGTTGTGTCGTAATGGAGGGTGAACTCGGCCGAAAAAACCTGTTCCGGGATTCTCAAGATGGGGAGAACACGAACCGTGTCACCAGGTCCTGCAGCCACGCCCCAAACGCGGAGTTGCGCCTCCGCCGGAGAGTATACCCCCACCGCAATGCGGGCAGGATTGTGCTCGGCCCCTACATCCCAGTATCTCGCGTACACAGAACCTGCGAAGCCGGAACGCTCAAATTCCCCCAGCTCGCAGACCCAGATGCGGTGGTTGTCGAAATCGGAAAGGAAAAGCTTACGCCCATCGCTCGATACGGTCATGTCTCTCCGCACCATCGCACTATCGAGTACGACCTGGCCCACTGGCGTCAGTCTGTTCGCGTCCAGCACGAGCAACGTGTCCCAGTACGAGAAGCCGACGAGTAACTTTCCCGCCGTTGGCCATGGTGCGATCGAGACCGGAAAAGTGACACCCTTTTGGTAGGGCGCTTCGATCGGCACAAAGTGCCACTCGTGCGGACTAATCGGCAACTCCCCTTCAGGTCCCAGCTGGGCCACCCAGAGGCCGGGTTTCTCGTGGGGCGACACCGGACTCCGGGTGAGTGCATAGAATCTCCCAGCCATGACCGCGGCGTCTTGGAGGCCGCCATCCAGACGGCAGAGGCCATCGAACAAGACTCCGCCAGGCCGCAGCAGCAGGGGCGTAATCCCTATGTACCAGACCATCGCTCCACGACCAGCACTCCAGCCTGCTATCAGCTCCATGAGGTTGAAGTTGGAGTTGAACGGCTGTTCCCTGGACACGGAGCCAGTCTCCAGATCGACGACCCATAAACCGGCGTCACCACTTCTACTGGCAAATAGACGGCGATCCTCTGGAGAAGAACTCAGCAACAAAGATCCAGCTGCATTCAGTTGGGGATCCGGGATGCGAAGCGCGGGCTGTGCTGTGGAGTTGTCGTCATGGACAATCAATGCATAGACACTGTCTCCTGCGAGCACGTAGAAGTTCCTCTCCCGAGCCGAGTAGGCAGGCACCGTGGCAACGCCCCTGCGCACAGGCATCGCTTCGAGGTGGATTCCCGGTTCGGAAAAGATGCCGTTGGTCTTCAAAAGCCAGACCATTCCATGCCGCGATGAATTCGCGTACCGAGAGTCCCCGATCACCGCAGCCAGCTTCTCATCCAAGCACCGGAGATAGACCGTAGTCATGTCCATCCGAGACGGATCTTTGGAATCTTGGACCATGACCTGGAATTGGTAAACCCCCGGCCTGGCCGGACGCCACCTCACGATCCCGCCGTTTGGGTCCACATCTATTCCTTCGGGAAGGCCCAGAGTAGACCAGCTCAACGGTGGGGGGAGATTCACGACCCGCAAGGTGTCCGTGAAATCTTTGCCGACGATGGCATCCGCGAGCCAATGCTTTACTATGCGAGGCGGAGGCGGGGAAAAGACCTTGAACTCATTGACGAACAGCCACGTGGCCCGAGGATCCGCGGGATGGAACTCAATCCTCAAACGTCGCGCACGGATAGCGGGAAATGAGAAACGAGGGACCATAGGCTGCGTTAGCCATTCGTATTTCACTGGCCACGCCGATATGGCGTTCCACACGGTCCTACCCCAGGCATCCCTCGTCAGATAGTATGCCACGAAGGTGTCGCAAACGGTTGTCCGAAGAACAGAGGCGATCTCGATAGGTGGTTGAGTCCTCAGGTCAAAACCGCCAATACAGAGCGAATCCGCAAGCTCGATCTCCAGATAAGGCCAAAGCCCCTGGCCCGACGAGGCCAGAGCCGGGCTTTCCACAAGAGAGCCGTCATTGACGCGCTCCCAACCGTAGTCAGGATGCGTCGGGGAACCGGCGACTACCCGATACGGAAGCTCGCTACGGCCTTGGGGCACAGCAGCCAAGGGAAGTAGAAACAGGGATGGAATTACCACTGCGAATGCCGGCACTGCCCTTCGCGTGAACAACCTGTTCCATCTCATATCGTCGCCTCCTGGTGGATACATATCCGGGTCCTCCTGCCGATTGTATTTAGGGGCAGTCCGGTACTATTGCAGAATTCCTCGCGCTCGACTCTTGGCTTCTCAGGCAGGAGCATTACCTAAAGCTTGGGTACAGTTCGTGAAACGTGGAATGCCTTGCCCCCGGGTTCGAAATCAGGTCGGTTCGTCACCTCGCTCGGGGTGCTTCTCGAGAAACACCGGTAGGCAACATGACGCTCCCATTATTGGTAAGCACCAGCCTGCCTCCAATAGACCCGATTTGAGCTGCAATAATGGAGAAGTGCGGCTGCGTGCGCCGAGTCTACACTCTCCTTGGTCCATCGTAGCTTCGCGCGAAGGAAGCGGCTTGCCTTCAGTCCACACAGGGATCGAGGCATTGGCTCCCTGCCCTGCCTTCCTCGGTCCGAGGATAAATCCGAACAATACGCAAAAGCTCCCGCCTTTCGGCGCAGCTGCTTCACTGAATCCGCTCCAGCACCAGCATCCCATCAAGGGAACCAATCCCACCGGAACACCCCATCCAGGTCGTCCACGCTCAGATACAGCCCCCACGACCGGCCGGCCTGATCCACTTTGACAAGAATCTCGTTCCAGCCTTTGCGCAGCCTCACTTCGAAGACGTCCTCGTTGGGGAGAGCCGTTCGCTGGATCGGCTTCTCGTGCACCACCTGCCCATTCACCCACGCTCGAACCCCATCGTTGCTGCCGAGCCCAAAACGAACCAGCGTATCCGCGGGCGACCAGAGGCGAGCGAACGCGTACGCTACCCCCAGCGTGTCCGGCTCGAATAGCTCGACGAAGTCCAGGTATGAGGACCGCGATGCCTCCCATTTCTGCCAGCGGATTGCCTGCCCACCTGTCCCCGTGTAAACGGCGGCGCTGTCGAACCCGGACTCAGGCGGGAACGGGATGGGAAGACCCGGCCAGTGCGGGATTTCGAAAGGACCGATCACCCAGCACCTGCGCATGGGGTTCCCGACGAAATCCAATGTTTCGATGAAGCGCTCCACGTTGCCCGCCTCTCCACTCTCCCGGATCCGCCGGATCCCGTGCTCCTTGGCGATCCGAACGAACTCCGCCGCGGCGCGCGCAAACTCCTCCCCTCGCAGGTAGCCCGGGTAACCGCGACGCGCCATTTCCAGTCGGGCATACAGCACGGGTAACCACGCTAGCTCAACCCGCGCCAAGAGCGCCGAGTCACCCGAGGCAGCGCGCCTCGCCCGCCGAAACAGGTTATCCGCCCGCTCCAGTAACTCTGGGCAAAGGAGATCGGGCTCCAACTCAGCGAAGAGGTGTAGGTGAAGTTTGGAGCTCCCAAGCTGCTCGTGGAGCAGATCCACGTACTCCTGCACGTACTTCCCCGCCGGGCCGTACACACCTCGGATGAATTCGTGGACCAGCTTTCTTCCATCTCGATTCGGATTCCACAGGAGCTTTGCCAACACCCAGGCGCGGAGCTCGGCCATTTCTCCGCCCCCGCCGGGCGGGTAGCTCCCCTCGTAGAACAGGCCCGTCACCCCGTGCCCGCGGTAGAACTTCGGGTCATGAAGCACTGCATCGAGATTGGGGAAAGGCATCAGGTAGGCTTTGAAATCCGTCGTGTACTCCCAGACCCAGATGCGCTCCGCATGATTGCGCCATTCCCTCAGGTGCTCGATGTACGCACGGTTCTCCGGGCAATTCCGGTACAGAGAATGCACGTTGCAAGCCGGGGACATGTGACAAAGCCGGACGATCACGTTGGGTCGGGCCTTCACATACCGGGGCGGCTTCTCGGACCAGGTGTAGGCCAACGTTTCGATTCTCACCCAAGGATACCGCTTGGCCACACTGTCGGCTATCGCATTCACGAAACGCAGCAACGTCCCCGCCGGGCTCCCCTCGGCTTCATTCACCTGGGTACACAGCTCACATTCGCAGAATCCCGCCCAGTCGTTTTGCGACACGGAGACCACTTGGATCTCCGGATTCTCCTCAATCCAATGGCAGACCTGCTGGGTGGCGATGCGCACTACGTCCGGATTCGTGAGACAAAGCTGCGCGTGGTCCCCGCGGCGCTGGCCGCCCACCATGGTGAAGTATTCGGGATGTTCGTGGAAGTATTTCTCGGGCGGCACCAGCTGGTAAAAGCTGTGCACGAAGGGGAAGTGCACCACCTTGCCACCGCGCGAGCTGTCCAGCTCCGCGTGCGTCCCGTTCACCCGATTCCGGACCGCCCAATCCCCGTCGAAGGCCTCAGCGAAGAACGGCTCGCGATACTCGAACGCGGGCGCCTCGCGATGCCGAAGGCGTGGCAAAACCACGGAGCTCCGCTTCGGGATGCACGAAACCTCGCGCGTGTACCAGCGGCACCCGAGTTGGTCCTCCAATAAGGCGTAGACACCGTAAAGCGTTCCCCTCGGTCGGCCCCCTACTACGAATAGGTCCTGGCCCTTCGTTGCGAGCAGGAACTCCTCGGGCCCAAGCGGGCCCTGGAGCAGGTCTCGGAGCAGAACCCGGGAGGAATCCCCCAGACCCAGGAAGATCCGGTGAGCTGCCGGCATCCTGTCTTCGGAAACGATCGGAAGGCTCGCGCCGGACATTTGAGCCAGGAACGTGCGCAGTTCCTCCGCCGCCCTCCGCTCGGCCGGCGTGGCGTTATTCGGAAGCACAATGGTGTAATCACTGGTGCCGTCGGACACGAAGGCGATCTTCCCGCCGCAGGCAAGCAAGCTTCCCCACACGGGGGAGAGCAAGAGCACGGCAAGTCGTGAGATTACACGCCGCATCGCAGGCCCTCCGTTCATCGTCCAATGAAGTAGGGCACGTCCCCGGACAGAGAATCGAGCACGCGGGAATGTAAGCCGACGCACGGATGGAAGGCAAGCCCATTGGCCATGAAAGAGAAAGCCCCGGCGCCTCCCCGAATGGAGTTTCCCGGCGCCGTAGGAGCGATTTCCTACCTTCCACACCGCGAGCGGAGATCGTCGGAGCTGACAGGGAGCTGCCTCGGGGGCTCGGGGATCTCGGCGGGGAAAGCCGACAAGAAGGACCCCGCCATGTTCAGCCACGTACTCCCCGCTCCCTTTTCCCGGGAATCCCCAGAGCGGACGGTGCTCCGCAGGGCGGGTCCTGGGCCGTGCAAACCAGGGAAATGGGCCTCACCAATGGTCGGCCGAACAGGCACATCGGGCGCCAACGCCGGATGGCCCTGCAAGACGCAAAAGCCCCCGCGTCAATTCGCGTCGAGAGGGAAAGGTCGACCGGCGCAGAAATGGTGGGGATCGTCCTTCCGAGAACAGGGGACGTCGGACGCAAAGTGCGTTGAAGGGAAAACAGGGCGGGCAAAAACGGAGCACCCCGCCTCGTGATGAGCGGGGTGCATGCGCTCGTTACAGCCGCCAACTCATTCCGTAGTCGGGGCGACTGGATTTGAACCAGCGACCCCGTGACCCCCAGTCACGTGCGCTACCTGGCTGCGCCACGCCCCGACTCTTCTTCCGGTCTCAGCGCGCCTTCGCCGTCATCCAACGTGCGCAGGATCTCTTCCAACGTGCGCTTCACCTCGAAGAGCAAATCATCGCGGCGAAGGTCCTCGAGGGATAGCTCCAACTGGCGGCTACTCCGCATCCTCTTCAATCGCTGACGCGCCCCTTCAATCGTGTACTTGTCGACGTACAGGAGCCGCTTGATCAGGAAGACCAAGCGAATGTCTTCCAGCGTGTACAAGCGGTTGCCGGCGCTGTTCTTCTTCGGCCGAAGATCCGGAAACTCCGTCTCCCAGTACCGAAGGACATACGGCTCGAGCGAGGTCAGCTGGCTAACTTCCCCAATCGAGTAGTACAACTTCTTGATCGGGATGCCTTTCATGCCTCACCCGGCAGCGCCACGGCCTATTTTAGCAAATCCCGACAAAATCGCAAGGCCTTTCTCCCGGCCGCACTGGACCAGCACGCCCCCGAAGTTAGCGGCGGAGACGATCCGCTGGATCCAGAGCCACGCTCGCCGCCTTCGCCCCCCGGTGAGCCTCGCTAATACGCCTCGAGCCGAGTCCAATCGATAAATCGCCCATCGTTGTACCACCCAACCGGCGTCCAGGCGGTGAGCCACTCCCGCGCTGCCACCCTGCAGAAGGCACACGGCGCGGTAGCCGGCCTCGAACGCCTCGCTCAGCACCCTCGGACTGGCCCGGCCGTACGGCGCGCAGAACGTCCGCACCTCGATTCCCAACCTGTCCTCTAACGCCGCCTTCGACCCGCGCAGTTCGCGCCGCAGCCGGTTCGCATCGAGCCAGTCGAGATACGAATGGGTCAAGCCGTGCGAGCCAATCTCCCAGCCCGAGTCCACCAGTTCCCGAAGCTCGGACCAATCCATGTGCGCGAGACGGCGGCCGAAAAGATTGCCGTCCCATCGGTTGTCGCGTCCCACGTATTCCACAATGGGGAAAACCGTCGCCGTCCACCCGGCTTCGCTCAGGCAGGGGAAGGCCCATTCGTACACGGACTGGTAGGCGTCGTCGAAGGTCAGGGCAATGGCTTTGGTCTCCCCCTCCAAGTGCAAGAGCTCCCCGATCCCCACGCCGCGGAACCCGGATTGCGCGAGGAGTTCCACATGCTGGCGAAACTGCCTCGGTGTCACCCAGGTGATGCCCAGATCGAAATGGGGCTCCACGGTGTGGTACGTCAGCACACCGAGCTGCCGCTCGTTCGGTGCCGTAGTCATGTCACGAGGACTTCATGGCCTCTTCCAGCGGTACGTACGGCAGGTCGAATGCCTCCGCCACGCCCTTGTGAGTCACCTTGCCGAAGTAGATGTTGACCCCCTTTGCCAATTCCGGATCCGTCTCAATGGCCTTCCGGTAACCCAGGTTCGCCAGCTTGAGAGCGTAGGGCAAAGTGGCATTCGTCAAGGCGATGGTCGAAGTCATCGGCACAGCGCCGGGCATGTTGGCCACGCCGTAGTGGATGACCCCGTCGACAACGTACGTCGGGTCGGCATGCGTGGTCGGACGGATGGTTTCCACACATCCGCCCTGGTCCACCGCCACATCCACGATCACGGAGCCGGGCTTCATCAGCTTCAGCATGTCGCGGGTGATGAGCTTCGGGGCCTTTGCCCCGGGAATCAGGACGGCGCCGATTACGAGGTCGGCCTGCGCAATGGATTTCCGGATCGTCTCGGGGTTGGAGATCAGGGTCCGCACGTTCTTCGGCATCACGTCGTCCAGGTAACGCAGGCGCTCGAGATTGATGTCCAGGATGGTCACCTGGGCTCCCATCCCGGCGGCCATCTTCGCGGCATTCATGCCGACGACACCTCCCCCCAGAATGACCACGTGTGCTGGCTCCACTCCCGGAACCCCAGAGAGCAAGATCCCCTTGCCTCCGGACACTTTCTCCAAGCACTTCGCCCCTTCCTGCACTGCCATTCGCCCGGCCACTTCGCTCATGGGGATTAAGAGGGGGAGAGAGCCGTCAGCTTTCTGCACCGTCTCGTAGGCGATGGCCACACACCGGGAGCGAATCATCGCCTCCGTGAGCTCTCGCGACGCGGCGAAGTGGAAGTAGGTGAAGACCACTTGACCTTCGCGGATCAGATCGTACTCCTGCGGAAGAGGCTCTTTCACCTTGACGATCATGTCGGCCCGGCGGTAGATCAGCTTCGGATCATTTACCACCTCCCCGCCGGATCGGCGGTAGTCCTCGTCCTGGAAGCCGCTGCCGAGCCCAGCCCCCTTCTCCACAAGTACCGTGTGGCCATGATGGACCATCACCTCAACCCCCACAGGCGTCATCGCTACGCGATTCTCATTGGCTTTGATCTCCTTGGGTACGCCGACGATCATCATCGCCTCCTGAGTCTGGTTCAACTTGCTTCTGGCAAGAGGATGACGGTCGAACGATTGGAGCGCGCCAGAAGCCAGCTCGCCACCTGAGCCACCTCCTCCGCGCGGACAGCATCGATGGCAGCTGCCACCTCGTCCAGGCTCACGGATTGGCCGAGGTAGATTTCCATCCTGGCAATGCGGCTCATCCGGCTTCCCGTGTTCTCCAGGCCGAGAAGCAGGCTACCCTTCAGCTGGCGCTTGGTTCGCTCGACCTCATCCTCTGGGATTCCGTTGGTTTGCACCTCATCGAGCTGCTCATGGATCACCTGAACGGTATCTTCCACGCTCGAGGCCTCCGTGGCAGCGTATACGCCGAACGTCCCGGTATCGGCCAGGAAATCGGCAAAGGAGTAGATCGAATAGGCGAGGCCTCGGTTTTCTCGAACCTCCTGAAAGAGGCGTGAGCTCATTCCTCCCCCGAGTAGGGTATCGAGGACAAGGAGGGGGAATTTCTCCTCTGCGGCGTAAGGTAATCCCCGACCCCCAATGCAAACGTGAGCCTGCTGGCAATTCGCGTGCTCGAAACGGTCCTCGGAAGGCTGGAACGGAGGCACGGGCCGGAACACTCGGGCTCCCCCGCGGCGCGAGCCGTCGAAGTAACGGGAAACCAGCTCCACAAGCCTGTCGTGTTCCACATTCCCCGCGGCTGCGATGACCAACCGATTGGCCGTGTAGTGTTCCTGCAGGTAGTCCACCAGCACCTGTCGGCCCATCCGTCGGACGTTCTCTTCGGTGCCGTGGATCTCCTGCGCCAGGGGATGGCCATCGAAGGTAACTCGATAGAAGCGTTCGAAGATCACCTCTTCCGGTGTCTCCTCGAACTGGCGGATCTCGGAGAGGATAACCTGCTTCTCACGCTCGATATCCGCCTCGGAGAGGGTCGAATGCAGCAGGAGGTCGCTCAGGACATCGAGAGCCAGCTCGACGTCCTCATCCAATACCTGCGCGCTGAAGCAACTCAGCTCTTTGGTGGTGAAGGCGTTGAGGCTTCCCCCGACCGACTCGATCGCGAGGGCGATTTCCCGAGCGGAGCGGCGGTCCGTGCCCTTGAAGAGCATATGCTCGAGGAAATGGGAGACGCCATTGACCTCCGGTCTCTCGTCCCGGGAACCCGCCTCAACCCAAACCCCCAGCGCCACCGAACGCACATTCGGCATCCGCTCGCTCACGATCCGGAGGCCGTTGGGGAGTACCGTGCGCTGATAGGAGCCAGCGTCCTGGACCAAATGGCTCACCTTGGGCTTCGCCGATCCTGCCCGCGACTCTGCCGCCGTTCACCACTCCTGCCGGATGGCCGCCCCCGGCCGTCTCGGCCACTAGGACCCTGCGAAGTTCCCTCCTCCTTCGGCAACAACGCCTTGCGGCTGAAGTCCAGCTTCCCGTTGGTATCGATGCCGATCAGCTTGACCTCGATTTCGTCCCCCACTTTGAGCACATCTTCGACGCGCCGCACCCGGTGGTGCTCCAATTCGGAGATGTGGAGCAATCCCTCCTTGCCGGGCGAGATCTCCACAAACGCGCCGAAGTTCGTGATGCGTTTCACGCGGCCAATGTAAACCTTACCGATCTCCGGCACTTCCGTGATCTTCTCAATCATCTCCTTGGCGCGCTGGCAGGCCTCCGGATCGGTGGAAGCGATGTGGACCGTGCCATCGTCCTCGATGTCCACGGTGGCACCCGTCTTCTCGATGATCTCCCGGATCGTCTTGCCACCCGGGCCGATGACGAGCCCGATCTGGTCGACCCCAATGTGGATGGTGACGATCCTCGGGGCGTACGGGCTCAGCTCCGGACGCGGCGCCGGCAGCGTGGCGTTCATGATGTCGAGGATCTGGAGCCTCGCCTCGCGCGCCTGCTGCAACGCCCTCGACATCACCTCCACCGGCAACCCACCGATCTTCAGGTCCATCTGGACGGCCGTGACGCCTTGCTTGGATCCCGCCACCTTGAAGTCCATGTCGCCGAAGTGGTCCTCGTCGCCGAGGATGTCGGTCAGGATCAAGTACTGCCCATCCTCGTGAACGAGCCCCATCGCGATCCCGGCCACGGCCTCCTTGACCGGCACGCCTGCGTCCATGAGCGAGAGCGACCCCGCACAAACCGTCGCCATGGAGGAGGAACCGTTGGACTCGAGGATATCGGAGACCACCCGGATGGTGTACGGGAACACCTCCTCGGCTGGGATCATCGGCTTCAGCGCTCGCTCGGCGAGGCTCCCGTGTCCGATCTCGCGGCGGCTCGGACCCCGCAAGGGCCGCACTTCACCCACGCTGAACGGAGGGAAGTTGTAATGGAGCATGTAGCTCTTGAAGAAGTCGCCTTCGAGCTCCTCCATCTTCTGCTCGTCCATTTTGGTACCGAGCGTGGTGGCGGCCAAGGCCTGGGTTTGCCCTCGGGTGAAGAGCGCCGAACCGTGAGCCCGGGGCAGAACACCGACCTCGCAGGTCACCGGTCGCAGCTCGTCCAATCCGCGCCCATCGATGCGACGGCGTTCCTCCAAGATCATCCGCCGCATCTTCGCCTTCTGCATCTCCGTGACCACTTCGATTACGGTCTGCTCGCTTTCGGGGAAGGTTTCGGCAAGTTCCTGGACAATGCGCTCCACCAGATCCTGCACTAGCTGCTTCCGCTGCGCCTTGTCGGGTATCCGGAGCCACTGATTGAGTGGCTCCTCCGCCCGCTCGCGGATCGCGGCCAGCAAAGCCTCATCCACCACTGCCGGCTCGAGGGCGATTTTCGGCCGCCCGCACTCCTGCTGCAGTTCCAGCTGCAGCTCGACGCTGGGTTTGATGCCGTACTCGTGGGCAAACTCCAGCGCCCGCAGGACCTCTTCTTCCGGCACCTCGCGAGCCTCCCCTTCGACCATCAGGATGGACTCCGCGGTACCGGCCACCACGAGGTCCATGTCGCTGCGCTCCAGCTCCTCGTACGTCGGATTCAACACGAACTGGCCCGCCACGCGTCCAACTCGCGCGGCCCCCACCGGGCCGAAGAAGGGGATGTCGGAGATGAGCAGCGCCGCCGACGCCCCGATGATCCCGAGGATGTCCGGGTCATTCAACCGGTCGGCCGAAAGCACCCACACGATCACCTGGACCTCACGGTGGAGTTCCTTCGGGAAGAGGGGTCGAATCGGCCGATCGATCAGCCGCGAGCTCAAGACCTCCGACTCGGTGGGCTTCCCCTCGCGTTTGAAAAAGCCGCCGGGGATGCGCCCAGCCGCGTAAGCCTTCTCGCGATATTCTACGGTCAGAGGGAAGAAGCCCTGCGGGGGAACCTCAACATCGGAGAGGGTCGCCGTGGCCAAGACGACCGTATCCCCATACTGGACCCACACGGAGCCATTGGCCTGCTTGGCCACCTTGCCACTCTGAAGCAACAACCTCCGGCCCCCAATTTCTCGAGACCTCTCGTAGATCATCTTGCCTCCAATTACTGCGTACAGCTCATTTGTTCCCGCCCGACCCCCTCGTCGACGGCCGGGCCCTCCACTTCCCATGAAAAAGGGCGGCCCATCTCACGAACCCGGGGACCGCCCCTTCTTCTCATTGCCCTGTCTTCGCTGCCGTGCCGCTTGTGCTCTCGGATTGGCTCGTCTCCACAGGCTTGGGCTGGGGTTCAGCTACGTCCTCCAGTGTGAACTTTAGCTGGTCCAGCGTATTCTCCGGGACCAAGACCACAGGCCCCTCGTCGCGCCCCAACGCGTACACGCCGTCCTTCGTCTTCTTTCCGAGGCGAAGGTCCGCCAAGAGCTCACCCTTCCGGAACATCTTGACGCGGATCGCCGGCCGATCGAGACCGTAGGCCGCAAGATTCGTGACCCTCTCGCTCACGAAATCTTTGGCCCGCAGGCCGTTGACCGTCCCAGCGATGCCAGACATCCGCCAGTTCTTTGCCCTCCGCTTCTCCGGTTGGAGCACTTGCCAGTTCCCCACCGAATCCTTCGCGCAGATGATGGTGAGGTCCGGGTAGATCAAAACGGTACTGTCCACATCCGTGGAGAGGAACTCGTAGAGCTTCTTCTCGCGCAGGTCCGTAAGGGTCAAGCGCAGATCCCTCACGAAGGACGAATCGACTAGGAATACCGGCGGACGGCCGTCATCGCGAGCGTAGTACTTGTCCTCTTTCCTGTTCCCGATCAGAAGCGTCTTTCGCGCCCTTTCCTCGCCGAGGATGAGGTCGACGCGCACGACCGGGTTGGCGAAGCCGTACCGACTCAGATCCTTGGGCTCCTCTTCGACGAACTCCCTCGCCGTGGCATTCCGAATCCGGCTGAGCACATCGTCGATCTTGTAGCGATCGGCCGGACCCTGGATGGGACTCTGGATCTTCCATTGATCCCCCTCGCGTACCAGCTCGAAGGAGCCATGAACGTTGCGAAGGGTGAAGCCGTTGACCTTCTCCCTCTCGAAGGGAAGAACCCGCTTGTCCCGCAGGTTGTAGAGCGTCTTCTGGGCATGGCTCAAGAGGCTGGTGGTGGTGGTGAACACCCGGTTCTCGCGGTTCAGACGAGCGAAAACGTACGAACCCGTGGGGGTCTTGTCGCCCAGTTGCAGGGTATCCCTTCCGGCATTGTGGACGAGGATCATCTCGTACTGCGGCGGCTCAAGACCATAGTCGGCGAACCGGACATTCCCTTCCGCCACGGTCCGGTAGCGCTTGGCCCAACGGAAGGTTCCGATCACCCCATCCACAGTCCCTTTGTCCGCCTGCGTACGCACCGGCTCCGTAATCGTCCATTCCTGGCCCTCTTTCACCAGGTGGATGCCGGACGGGCGCAACAGAATTTCCCGGATGCTATCCGGTTCAGCCGCCAGGACCTTCTCTTCCTTCTCCTGGCTGCTCTTTTTCTTTTCCGCCCTCTTCACGTCGCCAAAATACACTGCGGCGAAGAGCGCAACGAGTATCCCTGCGAGAATCGCCGTTGTCCGGAACCTCATTGTCTTCTCCGCCCCTGCGAGTTTCGTCGTTCCTCTGTGAGCCGTGCTTCACAAGGCCTGTTTGCGACTGGCGATCGAATCCGCCACCCTTCGAATGTCCGCGGCCAGTTCCTACTCCCCTCGCTCAAGCCTCTCGATCTCTCGGTCGATTTCCCTCAGCTCTTCCTCCAGTTGCTTCCGGAGGCGCCGGAGGTACTGCAGCTGCTCCGTCTTCGTAAACCCCGGGAAGCAGGGAGGGCAGCACCAGTGCACGTGCCAACAACCTCCGGCGCCGAAGCCGGCGAACCCGTGGCTGTGTCCCCACCACATCTTGGCCGCCCCTCCGATTAGCGTCGCTTCCAGTAAATTCCAGCTCCCGTGCCCAACACCGCCAGCGGCATGAGCACGACCGCCACCCAGAAAATCAGCCGGGACTGGCTTCGTGTCAGGTTCACCCGCCGGTCCTCTGGATCCTTGGGACGGATGGAGATGAGGTCCTCCTGCTCAGCCAGCCAGCTCACGGCGTTCATGAACAGGTCGCCGTTCCCCTGTACGCGGTAGTAGGTGTTGGAAGCGAAATCCGAATCGCCGAACACGACGATCCGGGTCTTGGTCCGAGTCTGCCCACTCTCGCCGGAGGAGGTGGGTTTCTCCTCCGCCTCCTTCTCCATGGCGACTGCCACCGACACGGGCCCGGGCAGGTCCTTGCCTTCGTCATACCGGACCATCCCACCACGCCCCAGCGGCTCGCTCTCTCCCCAGCTGTTGCTGCTGGTTTTCACAAACTCGGTGACGGTAGCGCCGACCGGAGCATCGGCAGCCTTCCGCACGGAGCGCGCATAGGGGTAAATGGTCATCAGCTGGAACTTCTCGGTGATGGCGTGGGGAGCGTACTGCGCCGCGATGGGCATCGCTGGACCGGCGCCGAACAGCCGCCCAATCCCAGAGACGTCGAGCACCACGTTCTTGCCGACCTCGATCCCCCATTCCTTGAGGAGAGTGACGTAGCCATCGGGCGACTCGGGATCGAGCAGGAACAGGGCCTTACCGCCTTTCTTGAGGTAGTCCCCGATCATGCTGGCTTCGTTCGGGAGCAGGTCCGTCTTGGGACCCGCCACCACTAGAAGCGAGCAGTCATCCGGCACGTGATCCTTTTCCGCCAGCAGGATCTTCTCCACGTCGTAATTCTCCCCCTGAAGCAGCTTCCGCATGCTATCGTACCCTTCCCGATCCGTCGCCTCGATGTCCTTCTCACCGTGGCCGGTGAGGAAATAGATCTTCTTGTTCTCCTTCCGAGTGACCTTGATCAGGGCATTGGTCAGATCCTGCTCGGTACGAGTTGTGATCCGCTCCTGCTTCCCGCCACATTCCAGCACGATCGTGTTGTAGGCGGTGATGTTGTACTGCTTCGCTTCGGCAGGACGCTGGTCCGGATCGATGATCTCCCACTTGAAACGGGGCGAGTAGTGCTCGTACTCCTTGAGCAGGCTTTCGATCTGCCAGCGATCCTCCGCGCGGTAGAAGGCCGTGACCTTCACCTCGCGATCCAGATTCTTGAGGATCTTCCGCGTCTGCTCAGCCAGGCTGAACTGCTTGGCGGCGGTGGTGTCCGCACGCAGACTGTGGCGATTGGCCACGAAGTTGATCAGGATGAGGATCCCCAGCACCACCAGGGACATCAACACCGCGTTCGACCCAAAGCGCGTGGATCGGCTGCTGAGGGCCGAACGAATCTCCCGGAAGTTCAGAACCCCGTAAGCGACGACCAGCGCCAGGCCAGCCACGAGTGTGGCGGTGATGGCCGTCGTCAACACCCCGTGCACAGAGTAACTCACCAGCCCGACGAGAATGACGGCGACGCCTCCCAGCCCGAGATAATCTCCGATCTTATTCCACCTCATTTGGCGCCCCTCCACCTTGCCGACTGGATCGACAGATACGTCAGGAACAGTCCGAAGAAAACGAAGCTCAGGTAGAAGACGATGTGCTTGGTGTCGATCACCCCTCTGGCGAAATCATCGAAGTGCTCGATCAGGGAAAAATAGGCCAGCACCCGGCCGATCCGTGGGCTTACGAAGTCGGAGATCCAGCCGATCGCCCAGAACACGAGGATGAATGCGAAGGTGCTGGCCGCGGCGATGATCTGGTTCTCGGTCAGGCTCGAGAAGAACAGGCCGAAAGCCAGATAAGCCGCCCCGAGGAGGAATAGTCCGAGGTAGCCGGAAAGGATCGGCCCCGTCTCCGGCTCCCCGTAGGCGTAAATGAAGATCATGTACACGAAGGTCAGCGCCAGCATGACCAGGTAAAGTACCAGACTGGCCGTGTACTTGCCGAGCATCACCTGCCCGTCCGTCACCGGAGAAGTCATCAGGAGCTCGATCGTCCCGCTCTTCTTCTCCTCCGCGTAGAGCTTCATGGTGACGAGGGGCAAGAAGAACAGAGCAAACAGGGCCATGTTATGAAGCATGGGCCGGATCGCCATCATGTTCACGTTCAGCTTCGGCGGCATCATCTGGTACATCTGCGCCTGCATCGTGGCACGGATGCAGATCTCCACGAAGTTGGATAGGATGAGGTAGAAAAAGATGCCGGAAACGGCTAGGAAGAAGAAGATGACGACATAGGCCAATGGGGAGAGGAAGTACGACCTGACCTCGCGCTCCAGAATGGCAGCAAAGTTCCGCATCAGTTGCCGACCTCCTCTTCTTGCGTTACCAGGTGCAGGAAGACGTCTTCCAGACTCATCTCCACCGTGCGGAGCTCGTACAGACCCCAACCCTTTTCGACCACGGTCCGGGCCAATTCCTTCCGCAGATCCTTGCCCACACTGGTTTCCACGGTGAACACGCTGCGCGAGTCCCCTCCGGCTCGGTCCGCCGTCACGGACATCACCCCCGGCACCGCCCGCAACGCGGAAATCACCGAATCCACGGGTCCTTCCACTTCCATCACCACCCGCTGGGACCCGGCCAGCCGAGCCGTCAGGTTATCCGGGGTGTCCTCGGCTACGATGCGCCCCTTGTTGATGATGATGACCCGCTCGCAAGTCATGCTCACCTCGGGGAGGATGTGCGTGCTGAGGATCACCGTGTGCTCGCCGGCCAGATTCTTGATCAGGGTACGCACCTCGCGGATCTGCTTCGGGTCCAGGCCGATGGTGGGCTCGTCGAGAATCAGCACTTCGGGATCGTGCACCAAGGCCTGCGCCAACCCCACCCGCTGCTTGTACCCCTTCGAGAGCGTTCTGATCAGCCGGTGGCGCACATCCTTGATCTCCACTTGCTCCATCACTTTCTCGACATTGCGCTTCCGGAGCTTGCCATCCACCCCCTTGATCTTCGCCACGAAGTGCAGGTAGGACTCCACGGTCATGTCGCCGTAGAGCGGGGGGTTTTCCGGCATGTAGCCGATTCGCTTGCGCACCTCGAGGCTCTGTTCTTGGACATCGAATCCGGCCACTTTCGCCGTGCCCGAGGTGGCCGGGATGTAGCCGGTGAGGATGCGCATCGTGGTGGTCTTCCCCGCCCCGTTGGGCCCGAGGAAACCCACAATCTCGCCCTTCCTTACATCGAAGGTCACGTCCTCGATGGCCTTGACCGTACCGAAGTTCCGGGAAAGATGCCTCACTTCGATCACCGGTCCACCCTCCTACGCTTGCTCACCCTTGTTCCACCCGTCGCACTGGGCAAGAGAGTCCTCACGACCGCGCCAAGCGAGGCTCTGGACGTCACCCCCTTACCGTCGTAGGCCGAGCTCGTCCACGATCTTGCGGTAGCGTTCGATGTCTTTGGAGGCTAGGTAATCGAGCAGGCGGCGCCGCTTGCCCACCAGCATGAGGAGCCCCCTTCGACTGTGGTGATCCTTGCGATGCCTTTGGAGATGCTGCGTCACGTCGTTGATGCGCTCCGTGAGTAGCGCGATCTGCACTTCCGGCTTGCCCGTATCGTTCGGGTGATCCCCGTACTTTTCGATGATCCGCGCCTTTCGTTCTTTACTGAGCGTCATCTTTCCTCCTGTTCCACCAGAGATCCACGATGCTCTTGCAGAATCTGGAGTGTCTTCCGGACGTCATCCTTCATCTGATCGATCAACTCCCCCACCGATGAGAAGGCAACCTCATCTCTGATCCTTTCAACGAACAGCACACGGATCGGAGTTCCATAAAGCTCGCCCACCTTCTCGCCGAGGATGTGCGCCTCCACCACCCGATGTCCTCCGTCGAAGGTGGGCCGCACGCCCACGTTGATCGCCGCGGGCAGCTTCTTCCCGCCGACCACAGCGTAGCCGGCATAGATCCCATCCTTGGGCAGCAACTTGTGGGGCGTTTCCAGAAGCACGTTTGCAGTGGGAAAACCTAACTCCCGGCCCCGTCCGGCCCCGTGCCCCACAGTGCCCCGGACTTCGTAGTAGCGCCCGAGGAAGGACGCCGCCTTCTTCACATCCCCGTCGCGAGTCAGAATCCTTCGGATGGCGGTGCTGCTCACCTCCTCGCCTTGCAGCAGGAGTTCCGTCACTAGCTCCACCCGGAATCCGAGGCGGCTTCCGAGCATTCTGAGCGTGTCGATCGTGCCCTGGCGGGAATGCCCGAAGCCATGGTCCGGCCCCACCACCACCGCGGCGCATCCGATGCGGCGGACCAAGACTTCCTCTACGAATTCCTCCGCCCCGATGGCGGCGAACTCCGGGCTGAAGTCCAGCACCACCAAGCGCTCCACCCCGAGCTCGGCAAGGAGCTCGCGCTTTTCTTCCAAAGGAGTGAGGACCTTGATCGAAGGACGGTCCACCTTTCGCAAAACGAGCTGGGGATGGGGCTCGAAGGTCACCAAAGTGGCGCGTCCCCCGCTTTCCCGGGCCAGTTCTCTCACTCGCCGGATCAGCCGCTGATGCCCCAGGTGCACTCCGTCGAACGTACCGACGGAAACCACCGCGTTCGGCTCAGGCTCGACGCTGTCCAGTCCCCTGTATTCGATCATTCCCGTCGGAACAACTCTCCTGAACGTGCTTGCCTCTCGAATTCCTCGAGGCTCAGGCTCCGGCTGAGCTCATACGGGCCGATGCGCGTCCGACGAAGCTCCTTGACGTACGCACAGCTTCCTACCGCCGCGGCCAGATCCCGCGCCAGAGCCCGAATGTACGTCCCCGCGTGACACTCCACCCGGAATCTCGCTTCCGGAGGCTGCCAGTCCAGGATCTCGAAGCGTTTCACAAAGACCCTTCGCGCCGGCACATCCACCGGCTTTCCCGCCCGGGCCAGTTGGTAAAGGCGCTTCCCTCGGAGCTTGAGCGCCGAGTAGACCGGCGGCCGCTGTTCAATCTCCCCTTCGAAGCGCCGAGCGGCCTCTCTCAGCTCTTCCCAGCTGACAGCCGGCACGGGGCACGTCCGTACCACTGCGCCCGTCGGATCGAGCGTATCCGTCTCCTCGCCGAACTCGATGACCCCTTCGTACTCCTTCTCCAGCCCCATGAGCTCCGAGATCCGCTTGGTGGCCCGGCCGATGGCCACCAGCAACACGCCCGTCGCGAAAGGATCAAGGGTCCCGGCATGACCAACCTTCTTCACACCCACAACTGCCCGGACCCTTTCGACCACCTGGAACGACGTCCATCCCTCCGGTTTGATCAGGCTGACGAACACCCCCTCTTCGAATCGCTTCCTCACCTCCGGGGGAAGCGCGGACGTGCTGCTGCCCTCTTCGCGCTTCATCGTCCTTCGGACATGCGCCGCGGCCGCAATTACTCTTTCCCCGCCTGCGAGCTATGGATTTCCTTCAGAAGCTCCTCGATCCGGTCGCTGTAGTCCAGCGTATCGTCGTAGTGGAACTCCAGCTCCGGGATGAAGCGGAGATCGGTGTTCAACCGGATCTGGTTGCGGATGAAACCTTTGGCTCGTCGTAGCCCGGCCAGACATTGCACGGCCTGCTCCGCACCGCCGAGCACGTTGAAGTAGACCCGGGCGAATTTCAAGTCATCCGTGAGGCGAACCCTGGTGATCGTCACCCGCCCCACGCGCGGGTCCTTCAGTTCCTCGAAGATCACGCGGCTGATCTCCTCCTGCAGGAGAACAGCCACTCGGTCTGCCCGTTTGTAAGGAAGATAACTCATGGGACTGCCCGCGTCGAACGCTGGCTCCTCAAAGGATTTCGAGCATGTGATCTAGGATCTCGCAACGTCCGTCCTGGCTGATGAGATTGAGGATCTGGCTCATGGTCTGGTCGATGACGCGCCGCTCGTTGGCCACCATCGACACGGCCAGGGTGACCCTCTGCCACTTGTCGTTGCCATCCACCTCGGAGACGGACACGTTGAACTTGTTCCGGATCCGCGTCTTGAGGCTGGTCAAAACGAACCGCTTGGATTTCAGCGAGCCGCTGTCCGGAACGAACAGGTCGATCTGACACACGCCGACGAGCATGAGGGCTCCGAAAGGATCTCAGTCGAGGGTCCGTTTGATCTCGATAACCTGGTAGGCCTCGATGATATCCCCGATCTTGATGTCGTCGAATCCGTCCAGACCCAAGCCGCACTCCAGGCCCGCAGTGACCTCACGAACGTCGTCCTTGAAGCGCTTGAGGGAAGCCACATGCCCGTCGAAGATGAGCTTGTCGTCGCGGTACACCTTCACCCGGTCGTTACGGTTCAGACGGCCCTCGAGGACGTAGCAGCCAGCTACGGTACCCACCTTGGGCACGCGGAACGTCTGCCGGACTTCCGCTACACCGACAACCTCTTCCTTCTTCTCCGGTTCGAGCAGTCCCTCCAGCGCATCCTTGACTTCCTTGGTCAGGTCGTAGATCACGTCGTAGATGCGGATGTCTACTTCTTCCCGCTTGGCCACCTCCCGTGCCTGTGGGGTGGCGCGCACGTGGAAGCCGATGACGATGGCACCTGTGGCCGCGGCCAGGAGGACATCCGATTCCGAGATCGCCCCCACGCCCTTATGCACGATGCGTACCGCAACCTCATCGGTGGACAATTTCATGAGCGAGTCGGAAATCGCTTCGAGGGAACCGTCTACGTCGGCTTTCACGATGAGCGGCAACTCCCGGATCTCTTCCTCGCCCGAACGGATGCGCCGGGAGATTTCGTCCAGGCTCACGCGCTGCACGCGCCGGAACTGCTGCTCGCGGCGTAGCTGCTGACGACGCGTGGCGATCTCCTTTGCCTCCCGTTCCGATGCCGTCACCATGAACGGATCGCCGGCCTGGGGCATGCCGTCAAATCCCACCACCAACACGGGCCGAGAGGGTCCGGCCTCCTTCACGGGTCGATCGCGCTCATCGAACATAGCGCGCACGCGCCCGCTGTACATTCCCGCCACGAACGGATCGCCGATTCGAAGCGTGCCATTCTGCACCAGGACCGTCGCCACCACTCCGCGACCCCGGTCGAGCCTCGACTCGAGGATGGTCCCCTTGGCGGGCCGGTCGGGATTGGCCTTCAGGTCCAGCATCTCGGCCTCGAGGAGGATCGCCTCCAGGAGCTTATCGACGTTCATGCCCGTCTTGGCCGAGATTTCCACGCACTGGTGGCGTCCTCCCCACTCCTCCACCAGCACCCCGTGATCCGCCAGTTCGCGCTTGATGAGGTCAGGATTGGCATTGGGCTTATCCATCTTGTTGATGGCCACCACGATGGGCACGCCCGCCGCCTTGGCGTGGTTGATGGCCTCCACCGTCTGAGGCATCACGTGATCATCCGCCGCCACCACGAGCACCACGATGTCCGTCACCTGCGCACCGCGGGCGCGCATGGCGGTGAAGGCCTCGTGACCCGGAGTGTCCAGGAAAGTAATGGAGCGCGAATCGCCCAGCTCCACCTCGTATGCCCCGATGTGCTGTGTGATCCCGCCCTTCTCGCCCGCCACGACGTTGGATTTGCGGATGTAGTCAAGAAGGGAGGTCTTCCCGTGGTCCACATGCCCCATCACGGTGACCACCGGAGCGCGGGGCTTCAGCTTGGAGGGGTCCTCTTGCTCTTCGGCTTCGGCTTCCTCCACCTCGTAATCGGAGATGATCTCCACGTCGTAGCCGAATTCGTCCGCCAGCAGGGTGATGGTTTCGGCATCCAGGCGCTGGTTCATCGAGACCATGAGGCCCAGCCTCATAGCCTTCTGGATCACTTCCGCAGCGGTTACCCCCATCAGGCTGGCCAACTCAGCCGTAGTGATGAATTCGGGCGTACGGATGAGGTTTTCCTCTTCAATGACCTCCTCTTCTTTCTCCTTGACCCGACGGTATTTCCGCCGGCGCCCGGTCTCCTGCATGGCCGCCAACGTCCTTCGGATCGACTGCTCAATCTCCTCCTCGGAGAACTCCTGGCGGCGCTTCTTCTTGCGCTTCTCTTCCTTTTCTTTGGCCCGCTCGATGACCTTCGTCAGGTCCTCGACCGTTTCCTCCTTCGCCTTGCGCTTGCGCGCACGCTTGCGCCGCGGCTTGCGGGTGGGAGCTTCGATGACTTTCTCGATTTCCTCTGCCAGTTCCTCCACCTCTTCGCCGATTGGGGCAACTGGCAGCTCTTCTCCCATCTCGGGCGTCGGCTCTTCCGGCTCGCCGATGGGCGCAGCCTCCACTTCTTCGACGGGCACTTCCGGTGGAGGAACAACGGCCTCTTCTTCGATTTCCGGGGCAACGGTTTCCGCGGCGGGGACGGGCTTTTCTTCGGTCTTCTCCTCCGTGGGGATGTCGATCACCCGGATGCGGCGTTCGCGCTTCTCAGGCTTCGGGATCAGGGGCGTTCCCTTCTCCACGAGGGTCTCGGTGGTGGTCGCCGCCGTTGCGCCACTGGCCACCGTGGCAATCCGCTGTTCGCGCTCGATCACGAGCTCGGCGGCCGCTCGGAGTCGCTCCTCCAGGGCGCGGCGAGCCTCCCGCTTGCGGGCCTCCTCTTGCTCGCGCTTCTCCCGCAGCGTCTTGCGGAATTTCTGCTCCTCATCCGCCACGCCCACCTGCTGCTGGTAGCGCCGCACCACTGCCTCGTACATCTCGTCCGTCACGGGGCTCATCTGGTTCTTGACCTTGAAGCCTTGCTTCTGCAAGAACTCGACGAGCTCCTCATTGGAGATGTTGAATTCGCGCGCTACCTGAAATATCCGCCTTTTGCCTACCAAGGGTGATCACTCCCGCAGAGTTCTTGAATCTGCCTCACCGCCGGGAGCCCAACTCCGGGCTCCGAGAACTACCCCTACGCCATAATCTCCTCTTCCTGCCGATCCTCCTCCGTTTCCTTTTCCACACCCTCCTTGGCGACGGTTTCCTCTTCCGCCGCAGCGCGCACCAACTCGTAGACCGTTTCCGCCGTCTTCTTCCCAATGCCAGGGATGGCCATCAGCCCGTCCACCTTGGCATCCAAGACCTGCTGGACCGTGTGAATATCCCCCACCGCCAGCTTCTTCAACATCGCGGCGGTGATGCCCGGCACCGTGTCCAGCGGCTTGTCCATCTTCACCTGTTTCATCAACCGTTCGCGGTACTCGCTCTCCTTGATCGTCTCGATCTCGTAGCCAGTGAGGCGCGAAGCGAGCTTCCGGTTCAAACCGCCCTTGCCGATCGCCAGCGAGATCTGATCATCCGGGAACACGGCAACCACGTGCTTACGATCCTCATCCAGGATGATCTTCGAGGGCTTCGCGGGGCTCAACGCCCTCTGCACCAGGATCTCCGGCTCCGAACTCCAGTTGATGATGTCGATCTTCTCGTTGTTCAGCTCGCGCACGATGGACTGAATTCGGATGCCCTTCATCCCGACGC
>JAPWUV010000021.1 GCA_028275345.1 bacterium | reverse complement strand
TGATCTCTTGGCTGCGGATGCGATGGACCATCCTCTTCCCACATCTATGAGCTCGAGGCTCTCTTTCTTGAGAGAGCACAGTACGTGAGAGATCCAAGCGGTTTCATGGGCATGAGGATCCACAGTCTCAAGACCTGAGGATAAGACGATAGGCCTCCTCGACCTTTGAAAGAGCTTCCTCACGAAATGGAACTCTTCCCTTTTCAGACCCGCCTTGGAAAGGAGCGTTTCTTCCTCCCATTTCTCGAGAAAGGCTTCAAGATCGGCGCTTCCTGGCCATGGGGCCTTTTCCCCCTCTTTGTCTTTCCAAGAAGCTTTGAGGAGGGCAAGTGCAGCATACCTCTGAGCTCCAGGTCTCACCTGGAGCCACATATCGGCATTGGCAGCAGTCTGGGAGAGCCGCGGCCCGAAAAAGACGAAAAACCCCCTTTTTCCTTCCTCAGGCGTCCTGAACTCCGAAAACCTCCTGGCATACTCCACGGGAGAAATCCAGGTCGAGAGAAAATCTGCCCCGAAAGAGATTATGAGGTCAGCCTTTTCCATGGAGTAATGGGGAACTGCCCAAGTTCCGAACACCTTCTGGGCCGCTTGCGCCAAAGGCTCGTAAGAGAGGGGCTCGTACATCACAAGCCCCCCTAGGGCCAACTTTTCCACCCACTCGATGCAGAGGTCCCTGAGGCTTCCTGTGAGAAGGCCCGTCATGAAAACCGCCCTCTCTCCCTCCCCTCGGGATAGGAGCCCCTTTAACTCCATGGCAGCTTTGGAGAAGGCTTCCTCCCAGTTGAGGGCTCGGAAGACCCCCGAGCCGTCTTTCTCTCCCGGTCCCCTGAACCTGTCCGGATCGTAAAGGCCCTGAAGGCCGGCCTGCCCCCTCGCACACAGAGCCCCCCTATTGACGGGGTGAGCGGGATTGCCTTCCAATTTGACTACCCGACCATCCCTGTTTCTGGCCCAAAGACCGCATCCAGCCTGGCATTCCATGCAGGTCGTTGCGTACCAAGAGGCCTTTCCTGGCACAACATCCTTTGGTGGATTGAGATAGGGGATGAGCCTTCTGGGAGACTCGGAGGAACATCCTGTCAGGGATGCACTCCCCACAAGACCGAGAAGTTTCAGAAAATGTCTTCGGCCCAAAGATGCCATCTGAGGGTCAATCTCCACCTATCTGCTGCGAATTATATCCGGGGATCACTTTGTGGCCAATACCTGGATGTACGATTAGGCGAGTCGAGGGGCTGCTGAAAGTATATTCGTTCCCCCATCTGGGGCTCTCCTCGGGGAGATTGAAGGGCGGGGTCACCGTCCCTCACTTTTCCCCAAAGCATCCCGGGTTCGAGCTTCTCTTCACCAGGACCTCCTAGGTGATGTGAGTGGAGGGAGGAAAGCGGCCCGATGAAAGGGGCCTCCTGTGGGCTCGAAGGGGCCCCTCACACTAAGGAGTTTCACGCTGAAGTGCCCTCTATCGGGCTTTGAGGAGGGGAGGATGTTCCAACAAGAGGCATTGGAAGAGCGTACCGGAACTTGCGGATTGAATTTCGCGCTTCATGGTGGTAAAAAGGCCAATCATTGGGTTCCGAACTGGGGGAGATAGCTCAAGTGAGAGGCCTCGCAGAAGGAAGCTTCCCGTCCTCCCCTTTAGGGTTGGAAACGGGGGTGGGGGCCGAAAAGGGCCAAGGGGCCCCATCGACTCAGGTGGTCACGACCGTTTCCCTTTCGGTCTCATTGAGATCAATTGCGCTTCCTATATTTTCGACCCAGACAACGGGAACGTCCCCGCAAGGTCTATCGGCTGAGATGGAAACATCTGCCAGTTCCCCCAGGGAACGACTCCCCGTTCACGAGCAAAAGCTCCTCGGTCTTTCTTCCTGTAAAACGCCCCCAAGCCTCAAATTCATGGAATCGAGGGTGGGTCATGAATCCGGGAACCATAGTTCGCTGCCGAAACCGAGAATGGGTATTGCTTCCCAGTGAAGACGACGTCTTCCTTCTTCGCCCTCTTGCAGGTGGCACGGGGGAGGTCGTGGCGATCCATCGGAAGCTAGCCAACCTCGTTGGATACGATTTGCCAGAAGAGAGGGTTAGGCCCGCCGTCTTCCCCGCCCCATCACCGGACGATGTAAGCGACGCAACGAGTGCCCACCTCCTCTGGCAGGCAGCGCGGCTGACGCTGCGCGAGGGTGCGACCCCGTTTCGCTCGCTAGGTCGCATCTCGATCCGACCGAGGACGTATCAGTTCGTCCCCCTGATGATGGCGCTGCGCCTGGACCCAGTGCGGCTGTTCATTGCCGACGATGTCGGCGTGGGTAAAACCATCGAGGCGCTGCTCATCGCGCGAGAACTCCTCGACCGTGGCGAGATTCGGCGCTTTTGCGTGCTGTGCCCGCCCTACCTCTGCGAGCAATGGGCCAAGGAACTCGCCGAGAAGTTCGACCTTGAGCCCGTGGTGATCCGTTCGGGGACGGTGGGGCAGCTCGAGCGGCAGGCACCTCACGGAAAAAGCCTCTACGAGCACTTCCCGGTTCAAGTAGCGAGCATCGACTTTGTCAAGACCGACCGCAACCGCCACCAGTTTCTTCAGTTCTGTCCAGAGCTGGTGATCGTCGACGAGGCTCACGGCGCTGCAGAAGCTTGCGGGACCCGCCAGCAAGAACGGCACGCTCTGTTGCGCGATGTCGCAAAAGACCCGAAGCGTCACCTGATTCTCCTCACCGCTACGCCGCATAGTGGCCTCGAAGAGGCGTTTCGCTCCCTTCTGGGCCTACTGAAGCCCGATTTTGCCAGGTGGAACATCTCGGACCTGACCGAAGCACAACGGAGCGAGCTTGCGCGTCACTTCGTTCAACGGACCCGTGCCGACATCGAGCAGGCTTGGGAAGGAACTGTTTGTTTTCCGCAGCGGGAACCGGCGGACGAGACCTACGAACTCTCCGGCCCGTACCGCGAGCTGTTCAAGCGCACGTACGCGTTCTGCTCGGAGATTGTGCGAACCGGCGCGCACCTGGAGGAGCGCAAGCGCCGGGTGCGCTACTGGGGGGCGCTCGCGCTCTTGCGGTGCGTGATGTCGAGCCCAGCTGCGGCAGTGGCGGCGCTTGCCAACCGTGCGGGAGTTTCGCTGGCAGAGGGCGAGGAGCGCGACTTCGGTCCCTTCGTGTTTGAGTCGGCGGAGCATCGTACCGAGGACGAATCGCCTACGCCGGCTCTCGACGCCACGCTCGAGACCCTGGCCGACGGTGACCGTCGCAAGCTCCGAGAACTCGCGCGGCTGGCCGAACGACTCCTGGACACGGCCGAGGACACCAAGCTCGAGCGGGCGATCGAGATCGTACGGCGCTTGGTGCAGCAAGGCTTCCATCCCATCCTCTGGTGCCGGTACGTAGCCACTGCGAAATACGTCGCGGATCACTTGCGACAGCGATTGGATCCCGAGGTGCAGGTGGTATGCGTCACTGGCCGCATGGGCGACGACGAGCGCCAGGCCAAGATCGAGGAGATTACCGTCGACCGGCCCCGCGTGCTCGTCGCCACTGACTGCCTCTCCGAGGGCGTAAACCTCCAGGAGAAGTTCACCGCCGTGGTCCACTACGACCTCCCTTGGAACCCGAACCGGCTCGAGCAGCGTGAGGGACGGGTGGACCGCTACGGCCAAAAGGCCAAGCGGGTCAAGGCCATTCGCTTCTTCGGGTGCGACAACCCGGTGGACGGCGTGGTGATCAGGGTGCTCCTCGACAAGGCGCGGGAGATCCACCGCACGCTGGGCACGCACGTGCCCGTGCCCGAAGAAAGCGAAAGCGTCACCCAAGCCGTGCTCGAAGCGCTTTTCCTTCGCGGCGGACGTGGGGCGGCTGGGCGGCAGCTCGTACTGGACCTCGGGGTACCAGGGGTGGCCGAATTTCATCGGCGGTGGGAACGCGACGCGGAGCGGGAACGGGTCAACCGGACCCGCTTCGCACAGCGAGCGCTCAAGCCCGAAGAAGTGCAGCGTGAGCTCGAGGCTACGGACGCGGTCCTCGGCGATCCCACCGCGGTGCGGGAGTTCTTCCTCGCGGCGGCTCAGCGAATCGGTCTTGCGGTTGCCTTGGACCGGCGGCAAGGCGTCTTCCGGGTGACGGTGACCCCGGAGGCAACCGCGACGCTGCCCGAGCCGATCCGGCTGGCCTTGCCTAACCGCTCACTGCTCGCTGCTCGCCGCTCGTCGTTCTGGCTCATCAGCTTCGACTCCCCGACGCCCGAGGGCGCCGAATACATAGGGCGGAACCACCGCTTCGTAGCCACGCTGGCGCGTTTCCTTTTCGAGGAAGCGCTGAACCGCCCGGGCAACGCGACCGTCTCCCGCTGCGGTGCTGTGCGCACGCGAGCCGTGAACGAGCTCACGACGATCCTCCTGCTGCGCGTGCGCTACTTGGTGGAGCAACCCCAGGCGCGTCCCCTCCTCTCCGAGGAGGTGTTAGTGCTCGGCTTCGTTGGGTTGGGCGGCAACGAGGCCAGATGGCTAGAAGCCCGTGACGCCCTCCGGCTTCTGGCCGAGGCTAGGCCCGATGCCAATCTCGCGCTGGCGGAAAAGCGGGAGCTAGTGGAACGAGCGCTTGCGAGCCTGGGTGATTGGAGTGCCATAGCGAGCAGCGAACAGCGAGCGGAGAGCGGTGGGCAGCGAGTGGGAGTGCCGGGATACGTTCGGGAGCGCCTCATCCAACGTGCCCGAGAACTGGAAGCGGCTCACAGACGCATCCGCCAAGCTGTGTCGATGCGCGTGCGGGGGCTCGAAGTAAAGCCACAGTTTCCCCCCGATCTCTTAGGAATCCTGGTGCTGCAACCCGTGGTGTCGCGATGAGCCAGTTCCCTGCGGTGCGCATCGAAGGGGGTCTCCTGGGGCCAGATACGCTGGAGCAACTCCTGGCGGGCGACCTTCCAGGACAGAAGCCGAAAGACTTCGGGCTCGACGACAGGCGCAGCCTCACCGACGAGATTGCCAGCGTCTTCGCCGATGCCCGGGCCGAGTGGGAGGTCTTCCAGCGCCGGCTGGAGCGCCTGCCGGAAGGCGACCCGGCGACGTCCGTCACGCGCGATGCGTGGATGGTCCCGTTCCTGAGTCTCCTGGGCTACGAGCTTCGCTACAACCCGCGCGCTTATGAGGTGGACGGGATGACCTACGCCATCTCCCACCGCGCGGGTGAAGCTGAAGACGCGCCGCCTGTGCACATCGTTGGTGCCCGACAGGAACTGGGCCGGCTGCCCCCAAGCGGACGACCCCGTCTGGCCCCACATTCGCTCCTCCAGGAGTTCCTCAACCGCACCGAGCACCTGTGGGGCATAGTCACTAACGGCCTCACCCTCAGGCTACTGCGAAACAGCACCTACATCCGCCGCCAGGCCTATATCGAATTCGACCTGGCAGCCATACTGGAGGAACAGCGGTTCGAAGACTTCGTTGCCCTGTATCGACTACTGCATCGCACGCGCCTGCCCAAGACCGTTGCCGAGGCGCACCAATGCTTGCTGGAACGCTACTTCCAACATTCGCTCGAGCAGGGCGGGAGGGTCCGTGACCGGCTGCGCGACGGAGTGGAGGAGTGTATCAGGCGTCTGGCCAACGGATTTCTCAGCCATCGAGCCAACGGCGAGCTGCGCCGCCGCGTTGACCCAGCTTGCACTGAGCCGGACCGGATCGAACCCCTGGAATTCTACCGCCAGCTTTTGCGTCTGGTTTACCGGCTCCTTTTCCTGCTGGTGAGCGAAGACCGGGGCCTCATTAGCCGCAAATCAATCTACAGCGAACATTATGGTGTCGCCCGACTGCGCAACCTGGTGGACAACCGAAACGCCCTCAATGAATACGAAGATATCTGGCTGAGCCTGCGCGTGTTGTGGAAGGTGCTCTTAGACGAGAGGTTCGCCCGGCTCCTGGAAGTCGCGCCCTTGAACGGCGAACTCTTCGCCCCACTTGATCTGGATGCGTACTCCATCACCAACCGGAATTTGCTGGGAGCGCTTTGGTACCTGGTCTACTACGAAGAAAACGGCGTGCCCCGTAGGGTCAACTACGCCGCCCTGGACACCGAGGAACTGGGCTCTGTCTATGAAAGCCTCCTCGAGCACCACCCGCACCTGGATTTCAGCGGCCCTGCGCCCACATTCGAGCTCATCGCCGGCACCGAGCGCAAAAGCACAGGTTCCTATTACACCCCACCCGAGCTCGTCTCTGAACTCATCCGCTCGGCACTGGAGCCAGTGATCAAAGAACGGCTCAAAGGGACTCGCACCCTCGCGGAAAAGGAGCAAACGATCCTATCCATCCGCGTCTGTGACCCCGCCTGCGGCTCCGGTCATTTCCTGCTGGCAGCCGCTCGCCGCCTGGGCAAGGAACTGGCTCGGATCCGCACGGGGGAAGACGAGCCTGCCCCGGAGCGAGTGCGCGAGGCCATCCGCGACGTCGTTGCTCATTGCATCTACGGCGTGGACAAGAATCCCCTGGCAGTCGAGCTGTGCCGTGTCGCCTTGTGGCTCGAGGCTCACTGCGAAGGCAAGCCGCTCACCTTTCTGGATCACCGCATCCGCTGCGGCGATTCGCTCGTGGGTGTCTTGGACATGGAGGTGTTGAAAGCCGGCATCCCGGACGAAGCCTTTGAGCCGGTGGCGGAGGATGATAAGCAGGTTGCCCGAACGCTCAAGAAGCAGAACAAGACAGAGCGTGGCGGGCAATACCTCCTAGCCTTCGAACCCTATCTCGAGATCAATCGAGCAGCGGAAGCGTTGCGGCCTTTGCTCGAAACGCCTGACGACACCCCGGCCCAAATCCACGAGAAGGCGAAAACCTTACTAGAATGGGAGAAGCACACAGAGCGCGATAGGACCGCTGGCCACATCTGGACGGCGGCGTTCTTTCAGTCCCTGGCGGGCCAGAACTCGTGGCCAATCACTACCGATGCCCTTTTCCGATACATGGACACGGGCACCTGCCACGGCCAGGTACTGGGGAACGCCTTGGCCCTCGCCCACCGTCACCGCTTCTTCCACTGGCCGTTGGAGTTCCCGGAAGTCTTTGCCGAAGGTGGCTTCGATGTGGTCCTCTGTAACCCGCCTTGGGAACGCATCAAGCTCCAAGAGGAGGAGTTCTTCGCCACGCGGGACAAAGAGATTGCCAATGCCCCTAACAAGGCCGCGCGGCAAAGGCTTATCCGCGAGCTTCCCACCCGCAATCCGAAACTTTGGGAAGAATACCAGCAGGCTCTGCATGATGCCGATGCACTCAGCAAATTCTTGCGGGGGAGCAACCGCTTCCCCCTCACCGCCCGGGGCGACATCAACACCTACTCCGTCTTCGCCGAACTCTTCACCGCACTGGTGAACGACCGGGGCCGCGTGGGCGTCGTCCTCCCCACCGGCATCG
>JAPWUV010000001.1 GCA_028275345.1 bacterium | reverse complement strand
GGCCGGTGAGCATGCGGATGGTCGTCGTTTTGCCGGCGCCGTTGGGCCCCAGGAAACCGAAGACCTCGCCTTCGTGGACGGTGAAATCAATCCCGTCCACGGCGCGCACCGGCGGACGCCCTCCCGTTGCAGAGTAGATTTTGGTGAGGCCGGTGACGTGAATGGCTTCGGTCATTCTTGTAATTACCTACCACAAAGGGCACAAAGGACTCACAAAGGACACGAGGGGATAAAACGTGCCCTTTGTGCGGCCTTCGTGTCCTTCGTGGTTTTAATGAAACGGTTCTTGGTTTGGTAGTTACCTCCACAGACGTTACGTCCCCGCTCCGATGGCCGCGACCAACGCATCGGCCACGGCCTGGACCTGTTGCTCCGTGAACTCCAGGCTCGTGAAGGGGCCGCTCTTGGCGATTCCCAGGTCCTCCTCCAGGTTCAGGTAGACGTCCGGCTCAATTCCCCCACGGGCCATCAACTGCCGGGCGAATGCGCTGGGCCTCCGGCCCGTCCTCCGAGTCCTGCTTTCTCACGCCAAGAGGGAGGCTGCCCCTCAAATCCAGTCACCGGACTTCGTCGGTTCGGTCCAGATTCCGGAGTTGATCCCGGATTTTCGCGGCTCTTTCGTACTCCTCCCTGCGGATAGCTTCTTCGAGCTCGCGCGTCAAACGCTCGCGCAGGCTCAGCGGCCGCTCCTTTTCGATCTGCGCCTCCCACTCCCGCAAGGTCTCCAGCTCCGAGCTCTCCGTAAGCTCCTCTTCCGTTCCCATTTCGCGGTAGAAGGCCTCGATCAGCGATCTCGCTTCTCGGATGGCGGCCAGAGCAGCGTCGTAGTCCTTCTGCTCCAAAGCCCCGAGGCTCTTGGCGCGCGCACGAACGGTGAGCACGTAGGGGCGATATTGGTTGAAGGCCCACTTGTCCTCTTCAGTAGGCGCGTATCGGGCGACAAAATCGAAGAGGCGCAGGTTGCGCTCCGTGTCGCGAACCACGCGGTCGTAGTCGCCGAGGTGCAGCAAGCTGATGTATCGATGGTAGTACTGCAGCGCCTCGCGCTGGAGATTGGCCAGATCCTCCTCCGTGAGACGGAAGTGCTTGTCGGTGCCGAAACGGTCCAAATGGTCAAGAAGCACGGATTCAAAGTAATCCAGGAGCGACTCTTTGCCGTGGGGACGGAGGCCATCGGGGCGTCCATCCAGTTCCATCTGCATCAGGCCGAGATCAATCCGCAGCTGGATCTTGTCTCGGCCATCCAGTCCCCGGATGCGCCTCACGGAAATCTCGTTGGGCACATACTCCCACCCCTCCAGGATGGGGGTGATGTCCTTGGAATACCGAAACCGAGGTGTTCGACGACGCTCCACACCTACCTCCTCGCGCGGTACCCACCGCGCACCCGACAAATCGGCTCAAACGCCCGTCCGTGAGCTCGAACGAGCCGACTGCGGCTAAGTTCCTCCCTCCGGTTCTCCGACGTACGCGCAAGCCTCGTAGGGGCCCACCTCCAAGAACAATTGCGGCTTGCGAAACATTCTCAGCTTCTGCCAACCCAGGTCGGCAAACAACCAGTCCTCCCGGCCCCTTCTGACCGATTCCGGAAATTCCACGATGACTTCCGACTTCCGGTCGCGCAGGTTCACGACCACAACGGCGACCTGCCGCCGAGCGAACCGGGCGAAGCTGACTACGTAGCGCGGGAGGGAATTCGGCAACGGAATCAGACGGCCGTTGGCAAAGACCGGATTCTCTTTTCTCAACCGGATCAGCCTTCGATACAGTTTCGGGACGAAAGGATTGAGGGGCTCCTGTGCAACAACGTGCTTTTCGAAGAGAGACGGGCGGACGTCGTCCCCTTCCAGTTGCCCGTTGTAGAGTACGGGGACTCCGCCCACGGTGAAGAGCAGCGTGACGTAGGCCTCGAGCGCGTCCAAACCGAATGCATCCGCGGCGCGCTTTTCGTCGTGGCTTTCGAGGAAGCGCAGGCGCACGGCCCCTCGCGGAAAACGTCGCTCCTCCGCCGCCAGGCCCTCCACCACAGCGGAGGCCGGCTGTCTACCGGCGCGCACGTCGAGAAGGGTCCGGTGGAAACGCCAGTCGTAGGTGGCGTCGAAAGCGCTGAGGTGCAACCCGGGATCGGACCACTCCGCGAGAAGGCAAAGGTCCCGCCGCTCCGCATCCAGAAGCCGGCGAGCTTCCTCCCAGAAGCCGAGGGGAGCCCGTCCTGCGGCCTCGCAGCGAAAGCCGTCCACATCAAACTCCCGGACCCAGTACAACATGGCCGAGAGGAGATATTCCCTCACCTCTGGATTACCCAGGTCCAAACACACCACATCCGTCCAGCCTGGAATCTCCCGGACGGGCTCGCCTTTTTCGTCCCGAACGTACCAGTCCCGGTGCACTGCGAGCTCGACGTGGTCGTTGGCGGCGCGAGTGGCTATGAAATCCAGGATCACACGCAGCCGCAGCCGGTGCGCATCGGCGATAAGCCGCCGCAGATCCTCTTTGCTCCCGAGCTCCGGGTGTATCTCGAAGTGGTTCCTGACGGCGTAGGGGGAACCGCAGCTCCCTTTCCTGCCCTTCCTGCCAATGGGGTGAATCGGCATGAGGCAAAGCGCATCCACTCCCACCGAGGCGAGGTCGCGCAGCCGTTGCCGGATGCCCTCCAATGTCCCTTCCGGGCTGAAAGCGCGAGGGAAAATCTCGATCACGATCGCCTTCTTAAGCCAGTCGGGGCCCTTGCGCGCCCTCCGCTTCCCAACGCCCGGTCCTAAGACTTCCGATTCCCGCAGATCCCAGCGCTCTTGGGCTTCCAATCCCAGTGTGTCCGTCACGGATGGTCACCTCCTGTTCTGTGGGCGTAGCGCCTCCCCCGGGGGCCTCGCGAGGCCGGAGGGATGGACGCTCCGTCAATCCGAGCGGCATTGGGGAGAGCTACTTCACGCGCCCCGTCCGAAACGGGATCGGGTCGCGGCGATCCCTTGCAAACGACATCGGACCTAGCGCTTTTCAGAGGACGCACGTCGAGTTCCAGTCCACGTAGGGAAAGCACGTACACCTTCTGCCCTTTGGCTACCGGGCTCTGCGTTCGTGCGCGCCAGATTTCCCCATGCACGGCCACCTGCCCGACATCTCGGAACGAATGGAGCGCGGTCCCCACCTGCCCAATGAGACCCTCGGAACCGGTCACCGGCCGTTTTCGGATTAGGCGGAGAACCGCGACGGCAAGACCCGCATTCGTGGCCGTCAGGAGGGCTCCCAAAGCCAACAGCGCTGAATCGGAGGCCACGCCAAGTCCCAGTTCGCGCACGAGGGCGAGCAAGAGCCAGTCGTCAAAGGCCAGGAAGATCGTGAGCCCCGTGGCAAAGGCCAGGGCCTTGAGCCCCAGGCGCAGCCCTCGATCGATCCTCACTTGAGTCAACCTCCGGCATCCCTCGCTTCCGGTGAAGAGCCTTTGCCCTCCTCAGTCTCCCGTGCTACCGATTGGCCAAGGCCCTAGTCGAGATGCGACGAAAGCCTCCCCAGCCCATCCATCCACGACTTCAGGCCCTCTGCATACTGGGGCAGAGCCGTCTCGGGATCCTCAAGATCCGGATGCCAGCGCTTCTCCCATTCCACCGAAAGCCAACCCGAGTAGCCATCAGACAGAAGCCAGCTGAGGACCTTCGCATAGCCGATGGCTCCTGCGCCGAGCAGCGTGTAGGCGTACCGGCCGTTCCGGATGTGGCCGTCCTTCACGTGCACATGTCGGATGAAAGGTCGGAGCAGCGAGTAGGTCCGCTCCAGGCTTTCCTCCGCCGGGATCTGCGAGTTAAACACGTCCCACAGGGCTCCCGCGCCGCGCGACCGGCAGCGTCCCACAACCGCCGCTAACCTCCTTCCGGCGAGCAAGAAATCGTGGCTTTCGAGGAGGACCTGCGTGCCGGCCTTTTGAGCCCGCTCAGCCAGAACCTCCAGTTCCTCCGCGGCCCAGGCAATTGCCTCTTCTTCCGGCAGGCCCCCCGGAGCCGCTCCGCCGAAAACGCGAATGGGACTGCCGAACAATGCCACCGAAAGCTCGAGGTAGCGGTCGAATTCTTCCCGCTCTCGGGCTCGAGCCACTGCGTCGCCGGGGTGAAGCAAATGCACGCTCGAGCCCAGACAACAGACCTCGATCCCCTCTTGCTCGAGCATCCTCCGGGTTGAGCCGAGGTTGGCCGGGGAAAATTCCGGCCTGCGCGTCACGTCGATCTCGTCCAACAGACCCCGGAGCTCGATCCCATTGTAGCCCATCCGCTTCGCCTCCCGCACAATTCGTCCGAGAGGCCAATGGGGACAAGCGAGGGTAGAGAACGCCAACTTGACCTGTGGCATGAGTTGAACACCGCCATTTGACCTGTTCCCGCTGCCCGCGTGAATGTATGGAATGGCCGAGTCAATCGGAAGCCCGGGCTCCGGCGCGGGTCAACTGCCGCTACGACGCACGAGGCTGGCCACCTCGCTGGCAGCCTCCTCAATGGACTTGCCGGTCACATCCACAATCGCCCAGCCGCGCTCCTGACACAGCCTGCGGCTGTAGCGGAGCTCCTGTTCGATCCTCCGCAAGTCGATGTAGCTGGATTGGAGACCGTAGCCCATTCGCTCCAAGCGAGCTTTCCGGAGGCTTTGGAGGCGGGCTGCTGAAACCACAAGGCCAATCACCCGGCCCGGATCGACCTGAAATAGCTGTTCGGGCGGGGGGATTTCCGGAGTGAGAGGGACATTCGCCACAAACCATCCCCGATACGCGAGGAACACGCTGATCGGTGTCTTGCTGGTCCGGGAAACGCCGACCAGCACAACCTCCGCCTTCGGGAGATCGTGAGGATTGCGGCCGTCGTCGTGATTCACGGCGAAGTCGATGGCCTCCATCCGACGGTAGTAGTCTTCATCGAGGTGCCGGAAGAGTCCGGGCTTGGCGAGGGGGGAGATCTTGAGCAAGTTCTCGAGGCGAGTGAGGAGAGGGCCCATGAGATCGATCGCCGGTAGATTTCTGCGGCGGGAGGCGGTCAAGAGCTCTTCGCGCAGCTCCGGCGAGACTAGCGTGTGCACGATGATGCCATTGTCAACTCGGGCCGCCTCTTCCACCACCTCGCGGATCTGGTCCGGATGGCGGACGTTCGAAACCCGTCGTAGCGCCACGTCGCTGCGCTCGAACTGCGTGAGGGCGGCGCGCACAACGGTCTCCGCCGTGGCGCCCGTGGCGTCCGAAACGATGAAAATCGTGCAGCGAGCTTGTGGGGCCCTTTCTTCCGTTGCCATGCGTATCTCATCCGTCCCCGTGGCGTCCATCTCAGAGCAGGTTTTCCGGATTGAGGGCCTGCAGATCCTCCGGCACGAATCGGCCGTCCTTGCGGATCAGTTCGCCGTCCAACCAGATTTCGCCGCCTCCCCACTCGGGCGTCTGGATGGCGATCATGTCCCAGTGAATCTGGGAGCGATTGCCGTTGTCGGCCACCTCATAGGCTTGACCGAGCGCCATGTGGAAAGAGCCCGCGATCTTTTCGTCGAAAAGGATGTCGCGCATGGGCCGCACGATGAGGGGATTGATTCCGAGCGCAAATTCCCCGACGAAACGGCCGCCGGCGTCGCTGGCTAGGATCTGCCGGAGTTGCGGCGTCCGATCGCCGGCTTCGGCCCGGACCACCTCGCCCTCGCGGAATTCGAGCTCGATCTGGTCGAAGTTCAGCCCTCGGTACAGGGTAGGCGCATTGAACCGCACGCGTCCGTTTACCGACCTGAGGACGGGCGCGGTGAACACCTCCCCATCCGGCAAATTGCGCTCGCCGAAGCAGGGCACGATCGGGATCTCGCGGATGGAAAACTCCAGTTCTGTGCCCGGTCCGACGATGCGGACGCGGTCGGCTCGGGCCATGCGCTCCACCAGCGGCTGTGCGGCGCGCTCCATTCTGCCGTAATCCAGAGTACAGACGCGGAAGTAGAAGTCCTCGAAGGCCTCGGTGCTCATGCCGGCCTGCTGCGCGACGGAGGGGCTGGGGTATCGCAACACGAGCCAGCGCGTGCGCCGAATCCGCAGCTCCTGGTGGACTGGCTTCCACCAATGCTCCCGGAAGAGGCGCATCTTCTCCTCCGGAACGTCGGCCAGCTCCGTCGCATTGACGGCCCCGCGAAGGCCGATGTACACTTGCACCTGCTCCATCAGGACGCGCTCGGACTCGCCCAATAACCGCATGCTTTCCTCCGAACCGCGCAGGTACAGTTCACGAAGCACGCGGGACCGCTTGGTGAGGGCCAAAGGGACGGCTCCTCGCTCCCCTGCCGCACGTACGAACGCCGCCACCCACTCATCCGGCACGTCCGTAGCCTGAATGAGGATCTTCTCCCCCGGCTTCAGCTTGCAGGAGTGATCCAGAGCCACCCTGGTGAGTTGCGACAAGCGAGGATCCATCCTCCGCTCCTTTCCTCCGAGTCAGTGAAGCGCAAACCCTTCGACCGGAACCCGCGTCATCGTGGCTCATTCAAGTTAAGGATTCTCTCTTGGAATGCAAGGAATCCGTCCCCGCCGGAACGCTATCCCCGATAGTGGCCAATCGTAATCGGGCTTCCTGCCCGGGAGGATTCAGCCATGGCAAAAGTAGCCCTCATCGAGCCCCGCGCCGAGTTCAATGGGTATGCGCTCTTCCGGCTCCCCCTGCTGGGTCTCCTGTACATGGGGACCATCCTCAAGCAACGCGGCCACGAGGTGGTGATCTTCGTGGAAAGCATCCATCCGGCCCTGGATGATCGCACCGGACGCCTCGATCCCGAAGTGGAGTCCGCCGACGTGGTCGGGCTCTCCGGGATGACGTGTACCGTGCAGCGAGCTTACGCTCTGGCGAGAAGAATCCGAGAGCGCAATCCGCGCGCGCGGATCGTAATGGGCGGTCCCCACGTGAGCTTCGTGCCCTTCGAGGCGCAGCGGGTTGCCGACGTGGTCGTGACGGGAGAGTGCGACCGGCGCATCGTGGAGATTGTAGAAAACCCGGACTCTCTCCAGGGGGTAATAGCGGGCGACTCCTTTGTGGATCTTGACAGCTTGCCTGCCCCGGATCTCGGCCTCATCAAGGGACTTCGGAACATCCGCTGGGTCCCCATCGCCACCTCACGAGGCTGTCCGTACGACTGCCGCTTCTGCTCCGTGACGAAGATGTTTGGGCGCCGCTACCGCCTACGAAGCCCGGAGGGTATCCTTGCGGAAATCGAGCAACGCTTGGGCGAAGGCCATCGCCGGTTTTTCTTCTACGATGACAACTTCGGCATCGACCGGCAGCGGACCCAGCAGTGGCTCGAGGAAGTGGTGCGCCGGGGATGGCGGTTCCGCTGGAGCGCGCAGGCCCGGGTCGAAATCGCGCGCGACGAAGAACTGCTTCGCCTCATGGCCCGCTCCGGCTGCTACTACCTGTTCATCGGGATGGAATCGGTGAATCCCGACGCCCTGCGCGACTACCGCAAGAGGCAGACCCTCGAGGACATCCGCAGCTGCGTGCGGCGGCTCCACCGCGCGGGAATTCGCGTGCACGGCATGTTCGTTCTTGGCTCCGACTCCGACGACGAAGGCACGGCCCTGCGAACCGTCCGCTTCTGCGACGAAGAGAAGATCGACACCGCGCAGTTCGCCATCCTGACACCTTTCCCAGGCACCGATCTGTACCGCGACATGGAGGCGCAAGGCCGAATCCTCACCCGCAACTGGAGCCTTTACGACGGCACGCACGTGGTCTTCGAACCCCTTCGGCTGAAGGCCATCGAGCTGCAGCGCCAATTCTTGTGGGCCTGGAAACGATTCTACCGCGCCGCGAATCTGAAAGCCTTCCTCATCAGCCGATACCTTCTCGGCCGCTGGCAAGCCCTCAATCGCAAGTTCCTCTCGGCGCTACAGGCCTGGCCAGCCCGAAGCCTCGACGAAGTGTGAACGCAGCACGCGTTCCCGACAAGGGCTCGACGTCGGGAAGGCGTGAACGCACAGAGCCACCGCATGTGCGAACCCGGCACCGCCTCCCTGACCCTATCCGGGCGCCGAGATTCCCGAGTGCCGCTGGACAATCCTCGCAACCCGTCAGGATACGCCGATTCATCCCGCTCCGCACAGGAGCCGGCCCAAAAAAGGGGCCGCGGCGTCAATCCGCCCACGCTGAGCTCCGTCCCGCGAGTGCGCAGAGCCAGCCTCCTCCGAGGCTCGGCACGGGCCGTTCTACCCCGCTCGCTTAGCGTGAAGGAAAGGCGTCAAAAGAGCTCGAAGGCGCAGCTCGTGCGATCTCGCGCCTTCGCCAGCAAGTCCTCGACGGTGACCGTCAGCCGGTAGCGGCCGGGCTTGCGCGGCAGCATTTCCAAGGCGAGGCATTCGAAGGCGTCCGGTCCCTCCGCAGTCCTCTCGGCGCGCGTCCGTACTCTCGCGGCCGCACCCCCGACGAATCGTCCGAACAGGCGGGCAAGCGTTCCCTTGCTCTTGCCTCCTTCGGGTTCCACGGCTAGCTCCACGACGTAGTACGACCGCCCGACCTCGTCGCAACGCAGATTGTAGACCTCGAAGTAGATCCAGAAGGGTTCCCCCACGCGGAAGCGGCGATCGGGAGTTGGCCAGAAGTTCTCTTCCCGCCGTTTCCAAATCACCGACGGGCGGTCCTCAACCGAACCAAGGAGGACGTCACTGACGGCAAGTAGCTCTTTCTCGAAAGCAGGGAGCGACACCAGGAACTTGTAGCCCGAAATCTGGCGGGTGGTCAATCCTTCCAGATAGAAGCCGATGCGGTAGTCGCCGGGCTTGAGCTGAAAGTGATGTGCTCCGACGAACTGGCCCCTCCGCTCGAGGACCGGGTCGGACCAGCGAATCACCTCCGTTCGCCGCGCCGATTCCTTCATGTTCCAGTGTAGATCGTACACGGCTGCTCCGAACTCCCACAGGCTGTCCCTTCCGCTCTCCAACCATTTCCCCTCGATTGCGAAGAGCAGGACCAACTCCGTGCCGGAAGTCCCCTTGAAGGCCGCCACGCCGAAAGGCGACGGGAAGACCCTCACCCCCTCGGGCCAGGTGTGTCGGTCACGGGTGAGCCCGAAGGTGACGTCCGTCTGGCTGTCCGCTGCCAGCTCATTGCGGAGCTGGTCCCGATTGAGGCGAGAGCCGCGCAGGTACCGCGTGAAGGATGGGTCCCACTCCTCCCGGCTTTCCAGGATCCGGTCGTCGGTGGGCACGGGGACTAGCCGCCAGTCATTGGGAGCCCCATCCTCGTCGATCTCGAAATGGAACACAAGGGGCCGCTCCCGCCCCGGCAGGCGGTACAGCCACGACTCATTGGAGGCGATTTCCGAGTCGAGAGCCGTGGTGCGCAGATCCGGCTCTCCGAAGCGAATGTAGACCAGACCCTTGTCGTTGAATCGGTCGTTGAGGTAGAAGGTCTGCGGGAACCTCAGGAACCCGCTCACGTCAGGATTGCTCACGGGTAGCCGCAGCCCATCGAAGCGGCACTGTCTTTCGGCGTGATCCAGACGGCGGTAGTGCTCCCCAATGCGCGGGTTGTCCGGGCTGCCCGGCCGGGGATTCCGCCTCTCCCAGAATCGAGTGAAGAAGGCGATCTTCTCGCTTGCCGTTGCAGCCCGGCGGTACTCCGCCAGCTCCTCCTCGTCCAGCACGTACTTGAGGTCTTCGAAGATGAAGCGGGCGGCAAGGTTCGAGTCGATCTCGCGAACCGCACGCCAGTAGTATTCATCCGCCTGGAGGAAATCATCCCTGGCGTAATAGACTCTCGCCAGGGAGAGCCACACCGGCTGCTTGGGAAAGGGCAACTCCCTCCCCAGGAGGTCCCGGAAGATGCTATCGGCCAGCTCGTACTGCCCGTGCCTTCTGTAGAGCTCCCCCAAAAAGTAGCGAGCGTACGAGCTGCCATTCCGGAGCAGCCAGCCCTCCGCCGTGTCCGGAGCCTCGTGAGCTACCAAGTGATCGAAAAGCTGAAACAGGACAAAGGTGGCCTCCTCGGATCCACCCTTCCGCGCGAGATGCTTCATCCCGAGGGTGACGGCGCTGAAGTATCGGCCCCTGTACCTCTCGAGGAGCGCAAGCTGGAGCAGGACGTCGCGGTAGGAGCTATCGTTTCGCAGCACGGCAGCGAAGTTCCGATCGGCCAGCGTCCAATGACTGGCGCGGACGAGACCCCCCGCCCGTGCTCCAAGTTCGCGGTGGGCGATGGCGAGCCCGTAGTGGGCGGCCAAGCTATCGGTCCCCGATTTCAGCAGCCGATCGAAGGCGTCTTTCGCTTGATCGAATTGTCCCTCCCGGAGCGCTGCGAAGCCGAGCCCCCGCCAGCCCAGCGGCTCCCCAGACTTCGCCAGCCGCCGGTACAGCTGTTTTGCCTCCTCGATCTTCCCGCAGGCCAAAAGACTGTCAGCCTCCTGCAGGCGGACCTGTTGGGCCGCCTGGGAACCGCCCCCTTCGCACAGGATCCCGGCCAATACAACGACGAGCAAAGCCTGCGTCGGCGGACGAAGTAAGCCCTCCCGCGCTAAGCCAAGGCGAACGCAGCTCCCGGTTGGAACCCCCTGGAATGGGGCACATGGTCCGCCGCAAGTCTGCCTCCGGGCTGCACCGCCCCCCTGCTGTCCGAACCCGGCAGCGGCCCGCCGCGCCCGAGATGCTCTAACTCCAAAACTCACCCGGAGACCACCTCCAAATCGGGCGTGGGATGGAAACCTCCCCCCTCCTCCGCCCGGTGTCACCCGCCCAAGGAAGCGTCGAACCGCCCCACGTTGGCCTCCCCGGGTCCGATCCCCCAGCCGATGCGGACCTCAGCCCGGCCCCATTCAGTAATCCACCTTCTCGGACACCGATTTCGCTTGCAGGAAGAGAAGGAGATAGTCTCTCCCGCCGGCCTTGGAGTCAGTCCCAGACATGTTGAATCCACCGAAGGGATGCACACCCACCAAAGCACCGGTGCACTTGCGATTGATGTACAGATTGCCCACGTGGAACTTCAGCTTCGCTTCCTGGATGTGGCGTCGGTCGCGGGAGTACAAGGACCCGGTGAGTCCATACTCGGTGGCATTGGCGAGGCGGATGGCCTCCTCGAAGGTCCTCACCTTCAGCACGGACAGCACAGGCCCAAAGATCTCCTCCTGCTCGATCCGCGCCCCGGGCTGTACGTCCCGGAAGATCGTGGGTTTGATGAAATACCCGTTCCCCGGAGCTTTCTCACCCCCCGTAACCAGCTTGCCTTCGTTCTTGCCAATCGCGATGTAGTGCAGGATCTTGGCTTCGGATGCCTGATTGATCACAGGCCCGAGCCAATTCTTCGGGTCGCGGACAGGTCCAATGGTGATCTTCTCCGTGGCCGCGATCAGACGCTCCAGGAACTCCTCGTAGATATCTTCGAACAGGATGAGGCGCGAGCAGGCGGAGCATTTTTGGCCTTGGAAGCCAAAGGCCGAGTTGATCACCCCCTGGAGGGCTGCATCCAAGTCTGCCGAGGGATCGACGATGATCGTGTCCTTACCCCCCATTTCGAGGATCGTACGCTTGATCCAGATCTGCCCCGGAGAAGGCTTGGCCGCGAGCTCGTTGATCCGCAAGCCCACCTCCTTGGATCCGGTGAAGGCAACGAATCGGATCCGCGGATGCTGAACCAGGTAGTCGCCGATTTCCCCTCCGGAGCCAGGGAGATAATTCAGCACTCCGTCGGGGAGACCCGCTTCCCGGAAGATCTCCACCAGTCGGTATCCCACCGCTGGGGAATCGCTGGCCGGCTTCAACACCACCGTGTTGCCGGTCACGATGGCAGCGGAGGTCATCCCCGTAAGAATGGCCATCGGGAAGTTCCACGGCGGGATGACGGCCCCTACGCCCAGGGGAATGTAGACGAGCTCCGGACACTCGCCTTTGACCGGGGTAACCGGCTGGCGCTCGCTGTAGCGCAGCATTTCCCGGGCATAGAATTCCAGGAAGTCGATGGCCTCGGCCGTGTCGGCATCCGCCTCCAGCCAGTTCTTCCCCACCTCGTAGATCATCCAGGCGTTGATCTCGAAGCGGCGGCGTTTCAGGATCTCCGCCGCACGCAGCAGCACAATCGCTCGCTCTTTGGGATCGACCCAGCGCCATTCCTCGAATGCCTTCTCGGCCGCCGCGATGGCCTGATCCACATGCTGGCGCGAGGCGCGGTGGAACGTGCCCACAACCTGCTGCTTGTCCGAGGGATCGTAGCTCTTCAGGAAGTCACCTGATTCGACCTCCTTGCCGCCAATCCACAGCGGGTAGACTCGGTCGAACTGCCTTCGCACCTCCTCCAGGGCTCGATCTTGTGCCTGCCGGTTGGCTTCGATGGAGAAATCGATGTACGACTGATTGCGGAATGGCTCGAGCATAGCGACCTCCCATTTTGTCCGACGGCCTGGCACTCTGAGGCTCAGACAGGCACGCTCACCCCGCCCAGAGCCTTCTCCACCAGCTTGATGGCGCAATACTCCCCGCACATGCTGCAGGCACCGTTTTCCGGCTCAGAAGCCTCCTCCCACATGCGTCGGGCTTTCTCGCCGTCGATGGCCAGTTCGAACTGCCGCTGCCAATCCAGACGCTTGCGAGCCTGGGACATCCGCTCGTCCCACTCCCTGGCGCCGGGTACTCCCTTCGCGATGTCGGCCGCATGAGCCGCGATGCGCGTCGCGATCACCCCCTCTCGCACATCTTCCACTGTGGGCAGCCGCAGGTGCTCGGCGGGGGTCACGTAGCAGAGAAAATCGGCTCCGGCGCGGGCGGCCAGTGCTCCCCCGATGGCGCAGACGATGTGGTCGTAGCCGGGTGCCACATCCGTGACCAGCGGTCCAAGCACGTAGAAGGGCGCCCCGTGGCAGAGCTGCTTTTGAAGCTGGATGTTCAGCTCAACTTGGTCGATGGGCACATGCCCGGGGCCTTCGATCATCACCTGGACGCCCTGTTCCCACGCGACCTTGGTCAACTCCCCGAGGGTGATGAGCTCCTCAATTTGCGCGCGGTCGGTGGCATCCAAGAGGGAACCGGGCCGCATGCCATCCCCAAGGCTCAGGGTGACGTCGTACTTCTTAGCCAGATCGAGCAGACGGTCAAAATGCTCGTACAACGGGTTCTCGCACTCGTTGTACACCATCCAGGTGATCAGAAAGGAGCCGCCGCGGCTGACCACGTCCAGGACTCGGCCCTGCTTCCGGAGTCGTTCCAGCGAGCCCAGCGTCACCCCGCAGTGGACGGTGAAGAAGTCCACCCCGTCTTCCGCCTGCTTCTCCAGCACCCGGAACAGGTCGTCGACGGTCATGTGAATGATCCCGCCGCGTCGTTCTGCCACTTCAACAGCCGCCTGGTAGATGGGGACGGTGCCGAGGGGAACTTCCACGGCCTTCCGCACCGCGCGGCGGACCTCATCCAGCGGCCCGCCCGTGCTCAGGTCCATCACCGTGTCGGCGCCGGCTTTCACCGCTGCCCGCGCCTTCTCCACCTCCCGCTCGATGTCGGAATACTCGGAGCTGGTGCCGAGATTGGCGTTCACCTTGGTCCGGAGGCCTTGGCCCACGCCAACCGGCTTCGTGTTCCAGATCCGATTCTTGAGGATCACCACTTTGCCTTGCGCCACGCGCTGGGCTACCACCTCCGCCGGGATCCCTTCGTCCCGGGCCACCTGAGCTATTTCGGGGGTGATCGCACCTCTACGAGCTGCTTCCATCTGCGTCATTTCGAATCCGCCTCCCGAAATCCGAACTCCTTGCCAGACAAACGTCCACTGGTTCCACCTGCCGCCTCCCTTGGAGGTTCCAAGGGTCAGCTTCGGGATGGAGGGCGCACGTCCAGAAATGTCGCCAGCGATACCACACACATTGCCACGAGCACCGCTACATCCCCGCCCCGCTCGGCAAAAATCCTGTCAACGACCTCGTGGTCGGGAAACCGGGCCAAAGTGGTCAGGTACACGAGGGGGCGCAGAACGCCGAGAGGCAGATCCCGGCTGAGCGCCAAGAGATCTTGACTCTCGATGGCCACATCCTGCATCCCAAAGCGCTCCCTCTGCTCTTGCAGGCGCGCGACGAAGAACTCGAGGAAACGGTCAGCGATTTCGCCCCAGTCCCGCCGGTTCCAACTTTGTTCGAGCTCCTGCTCCACCACCGCCAGCTTCAGAAGCTGGACGTACGGGAATAACACTTCCTCAGCCTGCTGAGCGGTGAAAGGTGCGTCCAGCCCAAGCTGGCCGGCCAATCGAGCGAAGGCCCGATCGAAGGAGGCCTTGCTGCGCTCGGCTTCTCCGCTCCACACCGCTTTCTCAATCTCTTCGCTCAGCCGCGAAAGGCGCAGGCCCATGGCGCGGCCGTCTTCGATTTCGGTCTCGCAGTCCGCCAGGATCATCCGCCAGTCTTCGAGCTCATCGCCCGGAAGGGATCCCTCTGCCAGCAAGCCCAGAGCCTGCTCCAGGACTTCGCCTTCGTCGGAAGCCTCGCTTCGCAGGCGGGCAAACTCGAGCGAGGCTCGGTACGCCTCCCGAACCTTCCCTAGACGGTACTGAACCAAGGCCATCAGGTAGTACCATTCGGCCCGATTCCGCCGAGCTTCGGGCGCTGCCTCGAGCGTGCGCAGAGCGCTCACGAGATCCCCGCGCCAATAGAAGCCTTCAGCCGCCAGCTCCGGTTCCACTTGCCCCTTCTTCTGGGTCAGCCACAGAGTGGCTCGGCCCAGCCGTTCCGGATCGCCGGCAAGGGCAGCTACCCGCGCCATCAGGGCCTGGAGCATTGCGTCGGATTCGCCTGTCCGCAGCTGCTGGTCGATTTCGTCCAGCGCCTCGCCGTAGCGTCCCTCGTCGCAGAGCTCCAGAACTCGGCGGAGCGTCCTTTCGTCCAAGGCCCATCCCTCCAGGCTGTCATCCTGCCCGCCCTACGGCACCTCCGGCTGCGCCTCCTCCGGCCGGCCCAGCACCCACAGCCACGGTGGAACCGAGGACACTCACCATCCACGCGACGGAGTTCCGCGAGCCTGGAGGCACGCCAAGCCAGGACACACCCGAAGGCCCGAAAAGACGTTCCGTCAGCGAACGCACCTGCTTCGGGCCGAGCCCGAGGACCAGCGCGTAAATCCAGGCGCGGTCCTGTGTCCCCGGAACCATGGCGGGCTCCCCGCTCGCGGCGAATCGTCGGAGGTACCGCGAGTACGCTTTCCACCGGAGCATCTCTTCCTGCGCCGCCGGGTTGCGCCGCACCATCGCGAAAGCGAAGACCAGAAGGACCAGCCCGGGGAAGAAAGAGATCGCTCCCGGCCAGCCGGCAACGAACATGAATGCCAAGCCGGTGAGCATCAGGGTAGCCGCTACGCCGAGAGCCTTGTTCCGGGCAACGCGGCTCAGCGGCTCGAAAATCCCCTCACTTTCCGCTGCACTGATCAGGGCCTTCCGCCACGTGAAGTACCATCGGCGTAGCCTGCCACGCTTGCGTCGCAGTTCGTCCCCGCGGAGGGTCTGACCATTCTCGGACAGCTCGTCGAAGAGAAAATGGATCAGTTCCGCCTCCCAAGGCCGAAGAGACGGAGCCACCTCGGCCTTGCGAAGTTGGAAAGTCCAATCCTTTTCCTTCGCTTGGTTCGCCTCCAGCCGTTCGAATTGGAGCGCTCCGCGGTAGGCCAAATCGAATAGTGTGGCCAGCAGCGCCTCGGGTCCTAGCTCCTCGCCCCTGAGGAGATACGCCACGAGAGCAGGCTCCCTCTCGCTCGGAGGCTCGGCCTGATACTTTGGAACACCTCGGACCGCATGAGGCTTCCCAAAATTCCACCACAGGTGTGCGGCAAGAGCGAACCCCGCCAGCGTGAGGAAGGAGAGAAACCACGCCGCATGGTGCAATCTGCGCCTGCGGGCCTCGTCCCGTTCGGCGCGCGCGACCTCCTCCGCAGCTTCCCGAGCGGCTCTCGCCGCTTCTTCCCCCCGAATCCTTTCGGACGTCAGGCCGTCTCGCGGGCCGGCTATCTCCGGTACCGAGGTCAGCGGGAAGAGGACTCGGGCTTCGAGGAACTCCCGAGGGGCCAGCCGGCGCGCGCGAAAGGTCAGACTGCCGTCGCGGCCGAAAGTCACAGCCACGGGCTTTTTCCCGTGCACCCAAACCGCCACGGAACTTTCCGCCGGAACCCGTGTCCACGCGAGCCGGACTTCCGCTTCACCCACTTCCTTCCGGTCCCCGGCACCGATGAAGTTGTACCGAAGCTCCGCCACGTCTTGATGGGCGGTCACGAGGGAAGGAAGGACGAAGGCAAGGTGGAACACGCGCGTCTGATTCCGCGCGCGGAAATGCCATTTGACGGAAAGCAAATCCTTCGTGGAATCCACCTCGAAGGTGCCTGGGGCTCCGCTCCGATTCCTGGCGAAGGCGGTCTTGCCTTCCCAGACGGCCAGGCTTTCGACTCGAGCGATCCCACGCAGGGGTAGCAGATAGTCGGCCCAGGAGAAATCGCCGCGGAAAGCGTACACCCGCTTCTCCACGAGCCGCACGCTGCCGTCCGGCCGGACGCACGCCTCCACCTCGATCTTGTCCACCCGGTAGTCCTTGGCGAGGCCGTTCCGGAAGCCAAAGGCTCCGGCGCTCAGCAGCAGGAGGATGAGCGCGAACCCGCCACGACCTCCCATTCCCCTGCGAACTTCGTCAGCTCGGTGCATGGGGTCAACCTCCGAGCCATTGCCGCGCGAGGCGCAGGCAGTCGTCCCGATAGCGCATGGCCAAGTCCCAGCGTCGGTTCCGCAGCCCGCGGATCACGATGTACTTCTGGTGCTCGTACAGGAAGTAGAACCAAAGTCGGACCTGGGCGGCTTCCGACCGTTCTCGCTCCCTTCCGTACCCGCGCCAAAAGGCGGGTTCCGAGATCCCGCAGTAGTCCAGCACGGCATACTCGATCTCCGGATCTCCGTACAGTGCGCGATCCCAGTCGACGATGCCCGTCACGTTGCCGGAATGATCCAGCAGGACGTTCTGCGACCAGATGTCCATGTGCAGCAGGCTGGGCGGCACCTCCCGGTCGAAGAAGGAACGCCGCCGCTCCAGCGCTTCGACGAGCCATTCCCCCTGCTCCCGAGTATAGGCTTCCATTTCGACGATTTGCTGCACCAGCTTCTGCCACATGATGCGAAAGGCTTCCCACCAGCTGGGCTGCGGATCCATGGGGTGGTGGGGACCGACGTAACCGTATGCAGGCCCGCTGATGGCGTGGACCTGCCTCAGGTATCCTCCCACCTGCTCGAGCACGCGGTTCCAGACGGTGCGAGTCAGGGGCAGTTCGCTCGCCGCAACGCCCGGCAGTTTTTCGAGGAAAAGGTAGTCGCTCGGGATAACCGTGCGGGAAAAGTCGTAGGCGAGGATTGCCGGAACAGGTACTTGTGTCCTTTCGCGCACCAGGCAGTGGATCTGCGGCTCCTGCCGCATCATGTCCTTTTCGTAGAAGAGCATCGGCGTCCCGGGGATCGGAGCGATGCGCAGCACAACCTCCCTGCCGTCCATCCGCACGACGTAACTGCGGTTGAACTTGCCGGTGACGATGGGTTGGAAGGAAACCCGTTCTCCGTCCACCCCAAACTGCTTCGACACGAGCGCGAGGAGTTGCTCACGCGACCATTCCATCCGACAGCGGCCCTCCGATCACGGGTGCCGACACTACAGTTCCCCGAGCAGGATCCGTCCGGCGGCGGAGATACCCGTGGCCAGCGAGAAGCTCAGAAGGGTCCCGAGGATCACGTACTCCGCGACCACCCGCTGGCCCTCGTGGGGACGCCCACTGATTTCGGCAAATCGCAAGATGCCCTTGGCGGCCAGAACCACGGCCGAGGCGGAAGGCTCTCCCAATAGGACGAAGGTGGTGATGAGAAAGCGTTCCAGCCAGCCGATCCATCGTCCGCCTCCCGGGATGCCTTGCTCGACCCAGGCGCGCAGCTCGGGGGAGTCGACTTGGCGGAGGATCCGATCACAGCACAGCTGCACCACCCATCCCGCAGCGAAGACGGAGCAGAGATAGATGACGCAAACCGCCGGGATTCTTAGCCAGGTCATGACGCTTAAGCCTATTGCCTTCAGAGAGGTCCTATTAAGGCGCCGAGCTTAAGCCCCTGCGCCAGAACGCGAAGTAAGGCAAACCTTTTAACACAATCTTTCTTAAGCCAAGAAGCTTAATGAGCAGGTTCTTTATCTCCGCATCAGCGGGGCGAGCAAGGCGCCCTGGCTCCACGCGGACAGGAAGGCGCCCAAGGCCTCCTCGCATTCCTGGACCAATCCCGCTCGCGCGCTGGACAAGCTCTGACTCACGGCCGCCACGCTGACCCCCGCACGCTTGGCCACTTCCGCCATGGTGCCCAGCTGGCGCAAGAGCCCGTAGCGTTCCCGTTGTAATGGCGTCCAGCGTCCGTAGAGGTCAAAGACCAAGCTGGCCGTGCTGGTGAGCAGAGCATCGACCCAAGGGTCCCGCATCCGGAACACCACCGCAAGTCCCCGCCGCTTGGCTTCCTCCAGGGCTTGGCGGCTCCGGTGAAAGGCCTCACCATCCATCTGGCGGACGTCGGACACGAGCGCCGTAGCCACCTCCCCTTCCCCGATCCCGATGGCGAGGCTTTGCGGAGCCAGCCGGTCCCGGAAAAAGGCCGCCACAGCGTAGGCGGCCGAGGCGTCCGCCAACAGCCCTTGCCACTCGTCACCCAGCGTGACCTGGAACGAGGCCAGAAGCTGGTCGCGGAAACGCCCATTCGCCTCGGCGATGGCTGAGAGCAGCCGTTCCTGAAGCTCTGCTCGGTCCGGCACTTCTCGGCTCGCTCGGATGTCCGCCGTCACGACGCAAGGCAGAATCCGCCACACCGCACTCTTCTCCTCCGACTCTCCCAGCGCCCGCGCAGCTCCAGGCTCTCCCGATTCTCCTGCTTCACGGTTCGGTCTCGGCGAAAAGGGGGACCAGCTTCTCCCAGGTGCGCTCCAAGGCCTCGTGGATAACCTTCGTGTGGCCGACCACCGGCATGAAGTTCGTATCCCCCTCCCAGCGCGGCACCACGTGAAAATGGACGTGATCAGCCACCCCGGCTCCTGCCACCGCTCCCAGGTTGGCGCCCACGTTGAATCCGTGCGGACTCATCGCCCGCTTAAGCACGCGGAGGCTCTTCGCCATGAGGTGCATCAGTTCGCAGCGCTCGGCCTCGTCCAAGTCCTCCAGCGTAGCCACATGACGAAACGGCACCACCATGAGGTGCCCATTGTTGTATGGGAAAAGATTCAGGATCACGAAACCCTTCTTCCCCCGGTGAAGGATCAGGTTCCGGCGATCGTCGTTGGATTGGGGCTTTTCGCAAAAGATGCAGCCCCGGGTCTTCTCGCTCAGGATGTACTCCATTCTCCACGGAGCCCATAGGATGTCTCTCGATCCTTCCACGGCCTCACCTCGCTCATTGCAAGCCCGATGGGATCCCATTTCCGTCCGAGCTGGGTGGCAGAGCCCGTCACCTTCCTTGGGAAGCACAAAGGGCGAGGGATCCTCCCTCGCCCGCCCGTCCCAAGACCCTTGGCTCCTCTCGTTTCCGGTCACTTTTTCTGCTTCTCCTCCTCGGCCTTGGCGATCAGCTTCTCGGCGATCTCCTTGGGCACCTCTTCGTAGTGGGAGAATCGCCGGCGGTGCATCCCACGGCCCTGCGTCAAGCTCCGCAGGGTGGTGGAGTACTTGTACAGCTCCGCCAGGGGCACCTTGGCCTTGATCACCTGGAACGGGCCTTCGCTGTCGATGCCGAGGATCTTGCCGCGCCGTGCGGAGAGATCGCCCATCACGTCGCCCAGGTATTCCTCAGGTACGATTACTTCCACATCGTAGATCGGCTCGAGGATCACAGGGTCAGCTTCCTTGAAGGCCTTCTTGAAGCCCATGGACGCCGCGATCTTGAAAGCCAGATCGGAGGAATCCACGGGGTGGAAGGAACCGTCGTAGAGTGTCACTTTCACGTCCTGAACGGGAAAGCCTGCGATGACGCCCTCGGCCATTGCCTCCCGCACGCCCTTCTCCACCGCGGGCACGTATTTGGACGGCACGACACCGCCGACGATGGCATCGACGAACTCGAAGCCCTGTCCGCGGGGAAGCGGTTCCAAGCGCAGCCACACGTCGCCGTACTGGCCTCGACCGCCAGTCTGCTTCTTGTACTTCCCCTGCGCTTCGGCCTTCTTGCGCAACGTCTCGCGGTAGGGGATCTTAGGCTCGGCCAACGTGACGTCCACGCCGAACTTGTCTTTGAGCCGCTTGATCACCACCTCCAGGTGGAGTTCTCCTTGCCCGGAGACGATGGTCTGCCGAAGCTCCGGATCATATTCCACCGTGAAGGTGGGATCCTCCTCGTGGAGAGCCGCAAGCCCGGCGGAGATCTTCTCCTCATCGCCCTTGGACTTCGGCTCCACCGCCACACGGATCACCGGTTCGGGGAAGCTGATGCCGCGCAGTACCAGGGGCGACTTCTTGTCGCAGAGGGTATCCCCGGTATGGGTGTCGCGCAACTTCACGACGGCTCCGATATCGCCGGCGCGGACCAACCCAATCTCGTGGCGCGTCTTCCCGTTCATCTCAAAGATCTGGCCAATCTTCTCCGTGACGCCGCGCGTGGGATTGAGCAATTCCGAACCGGAGCGCACTGTCCCCGAATACACCCGGAAGAACAGAAGCTCGCCAAGATGCATCTCCGAGACCGTCTTGAAAACGAGCGCCGCGGTGGGACCGTCGGGATCGGGCGAAAGCTCCACCGTCTGCTCCGAATCCGGGCGCCTGGCCAAGTGAGGCGGTACGTCCAGAGGAGATGGAGCGAATTCGGCAAGGAAGTCGAGAAGCTGGGAGGTACCCATGTTCAGCGTAGCCGCGGTGGCCAAGACGGGGAAGATGCTCCGGGACGCGATGCCCTTCCGCAGACCTCTCCGCAGCTCCTCGGCCGAGAGGTCGCCGTTTTCGAAGTAACGCTCCATCAGCTCGTCATCGGTCTCGGCCACCCTCTCGACCAGCTTCTCGCGCAACTGAGCTGCCTTGTCCTTCCAATTGGCGGGGATTTCCTGAGCAGAGAACTTCCCGGAGCGATCGCGCTCGTACTTGATCAACTTCATGCTGAGGAGATCGATGACGGAATCGAACCCCTCGCCCGGATTCACCGCGATGTGAATCGGAACGATGCCATCTCCAAAGCGGGATTGGAGCTGCTGGACGACGGACTCGAACTGCGCATGCTCCTTGTCCAGACGATTGACCACCAAAATGCGGCCCAGCTTTTCCTCCTCGGCCATTTTCCAGACAGTTTCCGTCCCCACTTCGATCCCCGACTGCGCATTGACCAGCACCAGAGCGCAATCGGCCACTCGAAGACCACAAGCTACCTCCCCCACGAAGTCGGCGTATCCAGGGGCATCGAGGAGGTTGATCCGCTTGCCGTGCCAGTCGGCGTGGAGGAAGCTCAGGGCAATGGAGATTTTCCGCTCGATCTCGTCGGGATTGTAGTCAGAAACCGTGTTCCCTTCGTCCACGCTGCCCAGGCGACTGATCTGCCCCGCCGTGAAAAGGATAGCTTCCGTCAGCGAGGTCTTTCCGGACCCCCCGTGACCTACCAAACAGACATTGCGAATGTCCGCCACGCCGTATTCCTTCACGTCGCTCCTCCGTTCCGTTGGAGATGAGAAAACTCACTCGCCACTTCGTGCACCCGATGCGAGATCCTCGCACCCAAGTTTGTTGGCGCCCGCCTCCTTTTCGCGCAACATCCGTTTCAGCACCCTTCCGGTGGTGCTGCGCGGCAACGAACTACAGAACTCCACGTATTTCGGGCATTTGTAGAGGGCCATCCGCTCCTTGCAGTACTCGATGATCTCCTTGGCCGAGGCCCGTTCCCCCGGCTTCAGCAGCACGTAGGCTTTGACCTCTTCCCCCTGCTCTTCGTCCGGCACCCCGATCACTACGGCGCGCTCCACCTTCGGGTGAGCCTGGAGGCACTGCTCAATCTCGCTCGGGAAGATACTGAACCCGCCTTTGATGATGATATCCTTCTTCCGATCCACGATGAACAGATAGCCGTCCTCGTCGAAGTACCCCACATCGCCGGTGTGGAGCCAGCCCCCAGCCTTCACTTCCTCCGTAGCTTTGGGCCGGTTGAGGTATCCCCGCATCACCGTAGGACCTTTGACCACGATCTCGCCGACCCGACCCGGTGGCAATACGTGCCCTTCCTCGCCCCAGATGGCGACCTCGATCCCGTACAAAGGCTGGCCGACGGACCCTGGCCGCCACTCTCGATCCATCCGCGTGCAGGTCACCAAGGAGAAGGTTTCCGTCAGCCCGTACCCCGGGAGTACGCGTGCGCCGAACCGATCCTCAAAACGGGCCACCACCTCTTCCGAGATCGGACCTCCGGACGTGATGCAGTAGCGAAGGTGCGGGAGCTCGGCGCCTTCGGCTTGCGTCTCCAGAAGCTGCTTCAGCATCTGCGGTACCGCCACCATCCAGCGGACCCTCCCATCCCGCAGCGTGCTGAGGAGACGGGCCGGCTCGAATTTCGGCTCCAGGACCACCGTGGCCCCGCACATGAGCGGCGCATTCATCGCCACCGCCTGGCCAAAGGAGTGGAACAGGGGCAACACGGCCAGCACCCGATCCCCCTCGCCAAACCCGAATTGATCGTACAAGAGCTCGCCGCTCGCACTGAGATTGCCGTGCGTCAGTTCCGCCCCCATCGGCCGGCCAGTCGTCCCCGCCGTGTAGAGGATCACCGCGACCTCGTCGTCCGGTCGTTCTGCCGGCTTGTCCAGCGGGGCGGAGGCGACCTGGAGTGAGGTCAAGCTGTAGCTCTGTCGCGGGATCCGTTGCCCGAGATAAATGAAGAGGGAGCATTGATCGAGGCCGTCCGCCGCCTTGGTCAGCGTGCCCCGAAATCCCTCCCACGCGATGACCCCCCTCACCTCGGCGTCTTCCAGAATGTAGCGGACCTCTCGTTCCTTGTAGGTGATATTCACCGGGACGACCGTCGCCCCGACCGCCAGAATGGCGTAGTAGCTCACGGGGAACTGGACGATGTTCGGAAGCATGAGCGCAATGCGGTCACCCGGTTTCACCCCCGCTTCCGACAGACCTCGCGCCAGTCGAAACACTGCCTCTCCAAATCGAGAGTAGGAAACCTCCTGTTCCTTCAGGATCAAGGCAGGGCGATCACCGCAACGAGCGATTGTCTGCTGAAGATTCGAAAGAAGTCTCGACACCGTGGCCTCGGAAAGTCGTCCGTCCCGCTTCCTTCCGAATCGCCGGGCAATTTACGACACCAACGCCTAAAAGTCAAGGTACAATCGCCGCGACACAGTAGCTTAAGCCGTTAATAAAGCGCGGGTTGAGTGGGTAGCCCCGTCAGTGGCGAGCCTCCGGCGGTCCGGTAGTACCCATCCACGAGGCATGCCATCCTAGGTGGACTCAGTCATATGCGGATCTCTCCGCATCATCAGGGGATTGGTCCGGCGGGGCAGGGGGACCGATCCAACTGTCCAAGCCTCCCATCTGTTCCTCCTCTTCCCACCGGCGGAGGAGGCGGCGATTGCGTCGCCGGATCAGCAGATACGCGATCGCTGCGAGAGCCACTGCCCCGCCCCAGAGGACGTAGACGAAGTCGATCAGGAAATCCCAGCGGTGCCGACGTGCCCAGTAGTGGAACAATTCCGCCTCGAAAAGCCGGTACGGAACGCCGCAGACTCGTCTGAACGCCGTGGGGAAAGGGCTGCCAGCCCGGATCTCCATTAGGAGATCTTGAAGCACGCCCGAACCAAATCGATCCACCATGTACCGCACGGCCTCGAGACTCTCTTGGTAAGCCAGCTCCGCCTTGGCGTGGTGGAACCGGAGTACGTCGTCGATCTCGTCGAGGCCCACGAGGGAACGGGTCAAAAGAGCACGTGACAATGCACGGCTCTTGAGGTACCGCAGATCCCGGGAGAAATAGAGGGCCATCCCCTCGTCAAGCCAGCGGGGAATGGGCCGGCCTTGCGTGGCCTCCGCCGCCAAGATGTGGGTGAGCTCGTGGAGCAGGTCCCAAACCAGATCGCTGTCTCTGCCCCAGCGCGGGGATTTCAGCACGATGCGTCGCCGGGCGGGTATGGCCACAGCGGCCGTCCAGCGGGGAAGCTCGGCCGAGGAAAGGGTGTCGAAAGCAATCTTATCCGGCGCGATGAACACGGTCGCGCGGGGCAATCGATGCAGACCCAATTCGTCCGAGATCGGGAGGCCATCCAGCGTGAGGTGCCGCGCGACGAGCTTGGCGTTGGCCGCGTCCGCTGCGGTGAAGCGGATCTCCACGCTGTCCACCCGCAGCACTTGCCACGGCGATCCCGGAGGACTTTTCCCGGAAGCCTCCGCGACCAGCAACAGGAGGAACACCAGAGTCCCCCGCCGCATCCTCACGGCGAACCTGCCAACTCGGCTCGCGCCAGCTTGTCTACCCCGCAGCGCCAAGGAGGTACCCAAGATGTCGGCTTGAAACGTCAAATGTCCTGCCCGCCGTCCGCGGCTCAAAGCCCCTTCTGCTCCCCATTCGTGGCTTGGCCAGGCCAAGCCGCCTGGCCGCCGGGCTGTCACCAGTGCCCTGTAATGTAGTATAGGGCGGAAGCGGACGCCAGGAGAATCTGGCGGTTCATGCAGTCCGACGAACGCGAGCCTGGTGCGCACGGGGAAAACCGACTCAATCCGCTTCCGAGGGAGATTCGCTGGTTTTGCCGCCTTGAAAGCCGCAGCCTCTGCCCCCGACCCGAAAGGACCTCCCAACCCCTCGGCCGCAGGGCCATTTCTTGGCCCGCCGAGAGCCGCACGCGGCCCACGTGGCCTGCATGGGATCCATCCACAGCGCGCGGAAACAAGAGCGAACCGAGATCCTGGCGGGCTTCCTGCCGCAGTCCCTGCCGGGCGGATTCCTTCGCCGCGCCCGCCGCGAGCGTGGCGGCCGGGAAGAAGCCCATTCCGTAGCCCCGCCGACGCAAACGCGGCGGCAGGCCCGTCAGGCACGGCCAGCGGTCTCCATCCGTTTCTCGGGGCACGCGCAAGCGGACCGAGTGAGTACCCTCTGCCGTCCCGCACGTACGCCCAATAGGAGATCTTCCCGAGCGAAAAAGGGGACTCACCGCACCCGATCGGTGGGGAACAACGAGGCGACTCCCGGCCGAAGATCCACCTTCGGGCCGCCCTTCTTGCCCGAAATGGCAACGCCGAGTCGTTGGGTCGATCGTGCGAGGTAAGCCGACTCTTTGCGTGGACCCCCTGCTACCATCCCGGGATCTCTCGAGGATCCCTGCCCAGTCCCGCAGGCTTCGGCCGTCTCCCTTTCACTCCGGCGCGCGTTCCGCGGCGAGGGAAAGCAGATCGAGCAGCACGCGCAGTGCAGATTGCGGATCCCGCAGGTCCATCCCCACCAGCCTGGCTTTGTCGCCCACGCGCAGGTCGGCGCCGGTCCCGACACGGGGCAAGGGGTTTCCCGAGGGTCCGTAGGCCGCGATGAGGAGCGGACCTTCCGCATGCCGGTCGTAGCGGTCCAGCAGCTCTTCCGCACGGGTCTGGTCGCCGGATGGCTCCCACGGGTAAAGCAGAATTCCCCCCAAGGCCCTTTCGGCAATGAGGTCCAGCCGCGACAGCTCCGCCGCGCCCGGCGGGAAAAGCACAGCGTAGATCCGCAAACGAAATCCCCGGATGTCGCGTCGGCCAATCAGGACCTGCTCGCCTTCGAACTCGACGGCGTCGCAAGCTGATCGGAGGAATGCTATGAGGGGATGGCGCTGAACCCCGATCACGAGCACCTCGGCGAGCTTCCCCGCCCAGCTCTGCCCTCTCCCGTTCGACTGAGCCGCCATTCTCACCGGCCCCGGAATCAACAAGCCACGGGCGTCCAAGGCAAACCTCGGTGACTCGCGTTCCAGCCGCACGATTTCGGACCCACCGGCCGGTTCCCTCTCGCCGGGTGAATTCGGAAACCGCCTCAGCCTTTCGCCTCCGCCTGCCCCGCGACCCAAGGATTGGAGCGCGCGCCGTCCTTGGCCGATTCCCCTTCCCCCGCGACGCCGGACCTGCCGATGGCGCGCAGGAGCTCTTCGACCGCCCGTCGAAGCTGGACGATCTCTTCCCGGCGAAGCCCCGGGCGATACGGCACTGGGCTCTCGCGCTTCACCTCTGGCTCTCCGCCCTCGGACTCACGGGGCCAGTGGAAGAGCGCAGGGAGAAGATGGTAGGTCCCGAAGTCCGAGGACTCACTCGCCGTAACTATCCGCTGCGAAGGACGTGCCTCTCCGATGAAGCCGCGAGCCCGCAGGATCCGGACGATCTGGATCACCTGCTGCGGGCTTTGTTTGCAACCGCGAATAAGGTCCAGCAAGGTCTTCCGTCCGTCGAGTTCGGCCAGCAGCTGACGTTCCTCAGAGTCGAGTTCGGAAAACTCGTGCCCACCGCCGATTGCGACCAGCGGGACTTCCGGGCAGGGGATCTCGTCTCCGGCCGCCCGGAGGAGATCGCGGAGCTCCTTCGCTTCGGCCAATGCATCCAGGGCCTCTGGTTTCAGGCGATCCGGGCCTCTCACTTCCCGCGGCTCGAATTGATACTCCCCGCAAGTCCACCAGCTGATTCGGATCAGGGCGTCTAAAGGCTCATGTCCCTCCAGCATGGCGTCGACGACCTTACCCTCCCGCACGTAGACAGCGCCGCGCCTGGGGCCACAAGCGAGGGAGAGAATCCCGGTCCTGCCTTCGAGTTGGGCCGACGCCAGAATGTCGGAAAGGCTAGTTTGGTGGAGTGATCCGCGGAGAACGTCGGGACTCGCTGCCTGGTCTTCTCGCGGAGGGACCAGGCGAGCGAGGCGAGCCATCCGCCCTACAATTTCCGGGATGCCCGCCGACAGATCCACTAGCTCATCGATGCCGAGACGGTAGAGCCGGATGCGGTCTTCCAGGCTCAGGTCCTGGCAGATGACCATCACCATCGCGCCTGCGCGTGCCCAGTTCGCGATCCGATCGCAGAGCGGGTCGCTAAGGGCGCCACCCACGAAGGTCACGAGAACTGCCGCCGGTGAAAGTTGGAGACCGACGGGAAGGGAATCCCCCGCTTGAAAGCGAAGTCCTGATCGCTGGGCGCGGTCCTTCAGGAGTCGTGCCAGGTCCGCTGGAATTCCGATGCCCACGATCTTCGTTGTCAGCTCCGGCACCGCCCGATCCGCTCCCCAAAAGCTGTCGCCTGTCTGAGGCGCGAACTGACAACAGCGTCGTGTCGCTTTCAGCCCTTGCGGTCCACTCTTCTCTCATGCCACCCCCGCATTGGGACGCGATTCCCCTCTCACCCCACGGACCTGTGAACGATCCCGCACCCCCGGGCTAATTGAACCCCGACTACGGAACCTTCCCCGAATTCCGACTGCGCAATTCCAATTGCGCGTCGATGGCTGTGCGCAGGACCCCGGCATCCCCCTCCGGCACGAATAGCATTCGGTCGCCGGGGCGCAAGCGGATCACGTCCCGCAGGAGCCGCACCGAGTCTTCTTCCCGAGCCGGACCGGTGACGGCCACCATGACCTCGCCGGACACCTGGTCTCGAAGCGCCTCGTACAGATAACCCGTGTATTCCCACTTGCGACGCTCAAGCGCGCTTACCAGGACCACAGCGGTGGCCAACCCCGAGCCCAAAGACCTCAGCACTGCTTGGCAAATGTCCCGGGTGTCGATGCCAATGAGCCCCACATCTTGCTTCCAGGAGCCCAATGCCACGGGGATCTTCCCACTGGCCAGGCTCAGCTCTCTGGACATCACGGGGGTCCGAGAAAGCCTCTCGACCAACTGCCGCCAGCCCGTCCTCTCCGAGCCCGTCAGGAGAAGCCACAGCTTCGGCCGCGGGGGAACCGGGACCGTTCTTTCCATCGTGACTTCCGGCGCGCGCGCAACCGACGTGGGGACTGGCCCTTCCACCGCAGCTTCCCGCTCCCCCAATGCCTCGGCCGATGCCGGCTCGATCACCCGACGTTGTACCATCCTGACCAGCTTCTCGAGCGTCTCCCTCTCATCGTAGGGGCTTTCGGCAAGAAGCTCGGGCACGGTCTTGCCCTTGTCCAGCAGGCGCAAGAAGCGGTAAACCTCCGCCGGGAGACGCGTCCCTTGCCTCAGGCTTCGAAATCGAGGCGTAAGGCGGTAAGGCCCCTGCGGGGAAGGCAGCTGGCTGAGAAGCTCTCGCTTTGACTCCCGCCAACGCAACGACTCGAGGATGAGGCCAATCGTGCTGATGTGAATATTCTCCTCGCCGGGAGGCTGGGTTTGGAACTCCCACGTGGCCGATTCCCAGCCCAGAATTGTGTAAGCCGCCTTCTCACCCTCCAGTCCGTCCAACTTCGCGAAGACCACATTGCCCTCTCGCAACCCGAGGTAGCCGGTTCGGCCATGCGGATCGCGCACCACCACCGTCCCGGATCGCCGCATACCCGCGAGCTGCTCGATGTACTCAAGCAACGAGGAACTGGCGGCCGGGCTGGCTTCCGGTTCCTTCCGGAGCTTGGGAGTTTGAGCTTTCTCCTCCCGGCGGAAAGCCATCCGGATGCGCTCCGCGATCTCTGTGACGAACATGGGCTTGCGCATCACATCGCATGCGCCCAGCTCCATCCACCTTTCGACCTCGTCCGCCGACGGATCCTGCGCCATCACGAAGACGCGAGGGGCGTCGGGGGCGGCTCCTGCTCCGACACGCTGCAGCAGTTCCTCCACCGTCAGATCGGGCAAGCGCGCTTCCACCAGAATTGCTTCCGGCTGCAGGGTGCGAGCGAAGCTCAGGGCTTCTTCCCCATTTGAGCAGGCGAGGACTTCGAATCCGTGCTTCGGAAGGTTTTCGCCCAGGACGGTGAGGTTCCTCTCGGAGGGGTCCACGATCAGCACGCGCGGGGCAGTAGGTCGCGCTCTCCTCGACTCATTCACGGAGCGCGTATCCTGGGGGAGGGAATTGCGGATCCGCTCTGCCTGCGAGGACATCCTTGGGGAGCCTCCTTCCTACAGGTGCGAGGGCCGCTCTTGGCCCGCGGTCAGCTCGAATATATCCAACGTGCCAGGACAAAACAAGGGGAAACCCGCGAAAATTCCTCTTGCATTTCGGGGGACCGTTTGATATATTGGCGGCGCCAGTTGGGAGAACAAGGTGGAGAGATGGCCCACACGGAATCGGCAAAGAAGAGGATCCGACAGGCGGAGAAGCGGAGGCTGCGGAACCGCCATTTCCGCTCCATGATGAAGACGCTGATCAAGAAGGTGCGCACGGCGTCCGATGCAGAGAGCGCGGTACAAGCCTACCGCGAAGCTTCTTCGCTAATCGACAAGCTGGTCGCGAGGGGAATCCTCCACCGCAACACGGCGGCCAATAAGAAATCCCGGCTGGCGAAGTTCGTGAATCGCACGTTCCAAACTTCGGTTTGCTGAGAGCTACCGCTTAGCCAGCAAAGATTTGAAACCGGGCCATCGGCCAAGCCGGTAACCCCCCTAACCCCGGTAGACCGCATGCGCCCGGTTTCCTTTTTGGGGAAACCTTCGCTGCGATCCCACGGGACGGGGAGGCGGTCCGTTCTGCCGGGCAGCTCGCTCAGAGCTGGGTGAGGTTGTAGTTCGGCGCCTCTTTGGTGATGATGACGTCGTGGGGATGGCTCTCCCGGAGTCCTGCCGTGGTCATCCGGACGAAGCGAGCCTTTTCCTTCAGTTCGCGGATCGTGGCGGCGCCGCAATAGCCCATGGCTGCTCGCAAGCCGCCAACCATTTGGAACACCACATCCCCCAGCTTGCCCCGGTAGGGGACGCGGCCTTCGATCCCCTCGGGCACGAGCTTTTTCGCGTCTCGGATCCCTTCCTGGAAGTAGCGATCGCCCCGGCCGGCCTGCATCGCGCCGATCGAACCCATCGCGCGGTACACCTTGTAGCTCCTACCTTCGAGGAAGACCAGCTCGCCGGGGCTCTCTTCGGTGCCCGCGAAGAGGTTCCCGATCATCACGGAATCTGCGCCGGCCGCAATCGCCTTGGCGATGTCGCCCGTCTGTTTGATCCCGCCATCGGCGATCAGGGGGACGCCGTACTTCTCGCACACGTCGGCGCAGATCATGATGGCGCTGATCTGCGGAATGCCCACTCCGGCCACGACGCGCGTCGTGCAAATGGATCCGGGGCCAATTCCCACCTTCACTGCGTCCACCCCGCGCTCGATCAGCGCCTGGGCACCCTCGGCTGTAGCCACATTGCCGGCCACAAGCTGCACCTCCGGGAACTTCTCCCGAAGCTTCGAAACCGTGTCGAGAACCCCCTTCGAATGCCCGTGGGCCGTGTCAACCACCAAAGCGTCCACCCCGGCCTCCACCAGGGCCATCGCGCGGTCGATTGTGTCTCGCGCCACCCCCACGGCGGCCGCCACCCGCAGCCGGCCGTGTGCATCCTTGGCCGCGTTCGGGAAACGCTTCCGGTTCAAAATGTCCTTGACCGTGATGAGCCCCTTGAGGTTGCCCTCCTCGTCCACCACAAGCAGCTTCTCGATCCGGTGCTTCTGCAAGATGCGTTCGGCCTCCTCCAGCGAAATCCCGGGTCTCACCGTGATCAGGTTCTCCCTGGTCATGACCTCCGACACGGGCCGGTCGAGATCCGTTTCGAAGCGGAGGTCGCGGTTGGTGAGAATGCCGACAAGCTTGGTCCCCTTCACGATGGGTATTCCCGAGATCCGATAGCGAGTCATCAGTTCCATGGCATCGGAAAGCTTGTGCTCCGGGGTCAGGGTGATGGGCTTGAGGATCATTCCGCTCTCGGATCGCTTGACCCGGTCCACCTCGGCTGCCTGCCGTTCGATGGACATATTCTTGTGAATGACCCCAATGCCCCCCTCCCGGGCAAGCGCGATGGCCAACTCGGACTCCGTCACCGTGTCCATGGCCGCGCTCACCAGAGGGATGTTGATCATGATGCCTCGAGAGAAGGCCGTTCGAGTGTCCGTCTCCTTCGGCAGCACCTCAGAGTAGGCCGGAACCAGAAGCACATCGTCGAAGGTGAGGGCCTCGCCAATGATCTTCTCCTGCGACTTGCTCATAAGCCTTGATCTCCTATCCTGGGACCAAATCCCGACTTTGGCTTCACAGTTGGCGAGCAGGTTTTGCCACCCGTCGCTCACTCCAGCGGCGTGGCCGCCGCTACCTCACGCACCAGTTCCCCCGACCTCACCAACGCGGCCACCGCCTCGATATCCGGCTGTAGCACCCGGTCCTCGTCCATGAAGGGGACGCGGCCACGGATCACCTCGTAGGCCCGATTCGTCCCCTTGCCCGGTCTCAGGGGGCGCCGGAGGTCGAAGGCCTGGGCCGCGGCCAGCAGCTCCACGGCGATCACCACTTCCGCATTTTCCACCACCTTCATCGCCTTGCGCGCCGCCCACGAAGCCATGGACACGAAATCCTCCTGATTGGCCGAGGTGGGAATCGTATCCACCGAGGCGGGGTGGGCGAGCGTCTTGTTCTCCGAGACCAAGCTGGCAGTGGTGACCTGCGCAATCATGAACCCCGAATTCAGCCCCGCTTTCGGAGCCAAAAACGCCGGCAATTGGCTGATCACAGGATCCATCAGATCTTGGATCCTGCGTTCCGACATATTGGCCAGCTGGGCCACGGCGATGGCTAAATAGTCGGCCGCCAGACTGATGGGCTGGGCGTGGAAATTCCCACCGGAGAGGATTTCCCCGTCGGAGGCGAAAATGAGGGGATTGTCCGTAGCCGCATTCAGCTCCACGGAGATGATGGCGCGGATCCACTGGAGTGCCTCTCGCACGGCCCCATGGACTTGGGGCACGCAGCGGAGGCTGTACGCATCCTGGACCTTCCCGCAATCCTTGTGGGATGCCACGATTTCGCTGCCCTCGACCAGGCGGCGAACGTTGCGAGCACTGCGGAGCTGGCCGTCGTAACCTCGAGCCTTTTGGATCCTCTCGTCGAAGGAGGCGGGGGTACCGAGCAATCCCTCAAGGCTCATGGCCGCTGCGATGTCGGCGCAGCGCAGGAGGTTCTCGGCGCGCAGGAGGGCCAAAGCGGCGACGGCCGTACTCACCTGCGTCCCATTGAGCAACGCGAGACCCTCCTTGGCCCGGAGGCGCAAGGGTCGCAGGCCCGCTCGCTTCAGGGCCTCAGCTCCCGGAAGCACGCTGCCCCCGTACTCCGCCCAACCCTCGCCGAGAAGGACAAGCGTAAGGTGCGCCAACGGGGCAAGATCCCCCGACGCCCCGACGGATCCCTGTTCCGGAATCACTGGCGTCACGCCCCGGTGGTACAGCTCCAGGAGCGCGTCCACCACCTCTGGCCGCACGCCGCTGTGGCCTTTGGCCAAGGTGTTGGCCTTGAGCACCAACACAGCCCGCACGGTCTCACGCGGCAAGGGCGCCCCCACCCCCGCCGCGTGGCTCCGAACCAGGTTCAATTGCAGGCGATCGGTGTCCGAGGGATCGATGACCACCTGGGCCAGCTTGCCAAAACCGGTGGTGACACCGTAGACAACCCGACCCTCCCGGATCTTCCTTTCGACGATCTCTCGGGCGGCTTCGATGCGCCGGCGGGCTTCAGGGGAAACCTCGATGCGCAGCAGGGGGGAGCTTACAACTTCTTGCAGATCCTCGAGCGTGAGGCTTTCGCCGTCGAGGAAAAGCTTCCTCATCCAGTGGTTCCTTACGGGTCCACTTCCACTCGCTCCTTGGGCTTGAACTTAGCCATTTCCCCGGACTCAGTCAATCCATTTCTTGGGGGAGCTGGACCCCTTGCTTGCCTGGAGTTCCGTACCCCTCACCGGGACACGGAGGTGGTTTTCTCAGCTTTCCCAGGCGACCAGCACCGGGGTGAAGGGATGGACCAAATCCGGATGATGGGGCAAGACCCGGACGGCGTAGCCCAGGCGTCCGGCCCGCGTGCACTCGATTTCGCACTGGTACCGCAGCGCATCGCCGTCCTGTCCCACGAATTCCATTTCGTGGACCTCCGGGATCAGGATCTGTCCCTGGCTGTCCATGGGGCCCACAACGGCCTGCACCGTGACATCGTCTTTGGTCAACTGGCCCACCCGTACGACGGCTTTCAGCTGGATCCGGTCGCCCGTCTTGATCCCCTCCTCCGGGATCTCCCCGTCGGCAACGACGCTGACCCCGCTCCACTGGGCGGAGACCTTTCTGCGCCACTCCGCCAACCGTTTGGCAGGCGCTCCATTGTCCTGAAAGAGGCGCCGGTAGTAATGGTGGGCGGTGAGGTAGAAACGTTCGGTGTACTCCCTGACCATCCGGTGAGTGTTGAAATAGCCGGCCAGGCTCTTGATCGAAGCCTTCATCATTCGGATCCAGCCGCGCGGCAATCCGATCTTGTCCCGGTCGTAGAAGAGGGGCACGATCTCGTTTTCCAGAAGTTCGTAGAGGAGCTGGCTTTCCACATAGTCCTGCTCGGCGGGATCTGCGTACACCTCGCCCGATCCGATCGCCCAGCCGACCCCCGGCCGATAGGCCTCGTCCCACCATCCATCGAGGATGCTGACGTTGATCGCCCCATTGGCGGCAGCTTTCATGCCGCTGGTGCCGCTCGCCTCGAGAGGCCTGCGCGGATTGTTGAGCCACACATCGACGCCTTGAACCATGTAGCGCGCCACCGCCAGGTCATAGTCTTCCAGGAACACGATATGGCGCCGCAGACCAGGGTCGCGCGCAAAATGGATGATCCGCCGGATCAGCTCTTTGCCGTCGTTGTCCTGCGGGTGAGCCTTACCGGCGAAGATGATCTGCACCGGGCGTTCTGGGTTCGTCAGGATTCGGCGCAGCCGGTCCGGATCTTTCAGGATCAGGTCGGCGCGCTTGTAAGCAGCAAACCGCCTGGCAAAGCCGATGGTCAAGGCGTGCGGGTCCAGCACCTCTTCCGCGGCCTGAATGCTCTGCAAACTTGCTCCCTGCCTGCGGTAGTATTCGCGCAGCCGGCGGCGGGCGAAAGCAATGAGCCGTTCTTTGCGTATCTCGTGCACGCGCCACAGCTCGCCGTCCGGGATCAGATCGACCCGCTCCCAAACCTTTTGGTCGGCTGGCTCCTCCACGAACTTCGGCCCGAGGTAGCGATCGTAGAGTTCCGCCATGTCGTGGCTGATCCAGGTCCGGGTGTGGATCCCGTTCGTGATGTGGGAGATCGGGATCTCGGGCTCAGGCAAGCCGGGCCACAGCTTCCGCCACATGTTCCGCGAAACGGAGCCGTGGAGCCGACTCACCCCGTTGCAGAAAGCCGAGAGCTTCAGGGCCAGCACTGTCAGGCAATACGTGGGAGAAACTCCCGGCTCCTCCTGCCCGAGCGCCAAGAACTCCGACCACGAGATCCCCAGCTCTTTGGTCAAGGGCTCGAGATACTTGCGTACGAGATTGGGATCGAAGTGTTCATTGCCGGCCGGAACGGGAGTGTGCGTCGTGAACACATTAGTGGCCCAAACCAGCTCCCGGGCCTGATCGAAGGTAAGTCCCCACCGGCTCATCAGGCTGCGAATCCTCTCCAGCGCCAGGAACGCGGAATGGCCTTCGTTCATGTGGTACACAGTGGGCCGCAGGCCGAGGGCGTCGAGCGCGCGCACCCCGCCGATCCCGAGCACGATCTCTTGTCGAATGCGCATATCGCGGTCCCCACCGTACAGCTGCCCAGTGATCCCCCGGTGCTGCGGCGGGTTCTCCGGGAGATTTGTGTCCAACAGGTACAGAGGGGTCCGGCCTACCTGGACTCGCCACACTTGGGCCCAGACACGGTCCCCTGCCAGATCCACAGACACCTTCACCGGATGCCCAGCAGCATCCTTTTCAAGGGTAACTGGCATGCGGTACCAGTCGTTGTCCGTGTAGTGCTCCTGCTGCCAGCCGTCGAGATTGAGGCGCTGTTGGAGATAGCCGCGCTGATACAGCAGACCCACACCCACGAGCGGCACACCGAGGTCGCTCGCCGATTTCAGGTGGTCTCCAGACAGGATCCCCAAGCCTCCCGAATAGATCGGCAGGCCCTCGTCCAGGCCGTATTCCATGCTGAAGTACGCCACCAGGAAGTCATCTTCGGCGGGGTAGGTCTCCTGGAACCACGTGGTGCGCGCCAGGTACTTGCTGAACTGCTCGTACACGCGCTCCAGCTCGGCCACGAAGCTGTCATCCTGAGCGGCGGCCTCCAGCGTCTCCGGCGACAGCATCCCGAGCATCGCGATGGGATTGTGGTACGCCTTCTCCCATGCCTCCGGGTCCAAGCGCAGGAAAAGACGCACCGCTTCCCAGTTCCAGGAGAACCAAAGATTGCGCGCCAGGAACTCCAACGGGCGCAAGAGCTCAGGCAATCGCGGAAAGACGTGGAGCTCGTGAACCTTCATTCCGATTCTCCCTCCCGGTCTGTCGCAGATCTGCGGAATGCGCTCACGCCAGGCAAACGAATCGTCCCCCCTGCCGGTTCCCTGCTCGTTTTGCGGAGCGGCCCAAGGGCGTCAAATGCCGAGCAGGCGCCGGACCTTCCCTCGCAAGCTCGCCTGATGCCCCCCGTCCTCGTCCTCCAGCTTTCGGCGCAACTCCAGAATCACGGCCTCATCCAAGAGATCGCTAGCCTCCGCGCCCGCGTAGGTCTCCTGGAGAAGCCGTTCGGTCAGTTCCCGCAACTTGACCTCCGCACCGAGCGGTCGTTGCGCCAATGCGGTGAGGGCCTGTGCCACTTGGTTCAGCAGGTCCCGATGCGATTCTGGTAACGGGGCCCCTGCGGCGAGATCGGCGCGCAGGAACTCCGTCGCGGAGTGACAGAGAGAAACCAAGTCCTTCTGCCGGAGCTTTTCCGCCGTGTCGCGCAAGGCCTCGAAGGCCACAAAGGCGTTGTCGATGGCGGAAGCGGTTGTCCCATTTTCCGACGCCAGGAGCTTGTCAAGTGCGGAAACCACTTCGTGCACGGATCCGGAGAGCATCCGCGAGAGGAGCTCATCGATGTTTTCCTCTTCGCGTGGTTCTTCCTGGCGGTGGGATTCGTCGCCTTTTGCCTCCCCCTCTTCTTCGACCTCTGCATCTTCTGCGATCCAGCGAAGGAGCTGCTCCGCCTCCCGGATGTCGAAGGGCTTCTCGTCCAGGACCCACTCCTGCTCGCCGGGCTCCACCTCGAGCTCATCCGAACCTGCTTCCTCCTCGGGGGGCTGGGGAGCCCGGGGGGCCACTTCCGGAGAGACAAGATCCGCCTCGGGCTCGCCGACGCGCGCGGAATCCACCTCGGGCGGTCCAAGCAGGGAGCTAAGCGGTTCGGATTCCCCTTGGGCTGGACGAACGTTGGATGCCCGATCGGGGGGAGCCATTTCCGGTCGCACTTGGCCTGCAGCCCGCTCGATTAGAACGCGTTCATTTAGCTCGCCCGAGAACTCCAGGATCTTCTGAATGGCCTCCAGGGCCATTCCAATTCGGACTTGCAGCTTCCCGGAGAACTCACGCTCGGCGTGTCGGTCCACCGCAACCAGAGCTCGCGCCACGTTGTGCGCGACGGTCTCGATCCCCTCGTAGCCGTGGATCATCGCCAGGTCCTCGATGGCCTGGGCCGCTTTCTGCATCCTCTCGAGGCGTTCCCGGAAAGGAGCGGAACGGTCGGTCATCGCCTGGACGATTTCCCCCATGTTGGCAAAGACACTGGTGATGAAATGCACCTTCAGCTCTTGATCCGGATCCCTCGCGGCCATTTCCACCAATCGCCGCACTCGTTCCGGGTCCACGAAGGGGATCTCGGCGGATCGAAGCTCCTCCGACTTGGCAGGCTCAATCATCCGTTCTCACCTCGCCTGTGACCACTCGGTCCGGTACGGACGCGAACTCCCTTTCTGCGCTGACGGCCCTCCGCATCGCCACGATCGCCTCCGCACACGCCTTTTGCGGCGTACGCTGGATTCATCCCATTCCGTCATTGCGATCGCCGGTCAAACAGCTTCATGATGTAGCGAACGGCGTCCTCTTCGCTGCTGTAGTCGGGAGGAGGAGGCACATCCTCGCCCTTTTCCTCCTCTGTCTTGGCCTGGCCGCCGTCTTCCGCGCCGGCTTCTCCTGCCTGACTGATAGCCCTCAGCAGGCCTTCCATCTTGCGAGTCAGCAGTTTCACGTTCCGGAGAGCCCCTCTTTCCCCAGCGGTGGCGGAGGAGGCCGCTTCCGGTATCTCCTGAAACAGCTTCACCAAACCGTGAGAGAAGGAATAGCGGCCCTCGAGCGCGGCATCGATGACATCGGTCGTGGCCGCAAAGAGCCGCTCCATCTCTTTCTGCTCGAAAAGCGCGGACGTGTGGCCAAGGTTGGAGCAGGCTGTGCGCAGGGTTCGAAGGATGCTTGGGTCGTTGAGCCCGACGTTCAGTCGAAGCACCGCCTGGCGCAGGAGTTCGATGTCGCCGCGACATTCCTCGGCGAAGATCTCATCGAAGACGCGGGCCGCCCGTCGCTCCCCGGCAGCTTCCTCAGGCTCCGCTTCCAGGCTTTCTTCCCCGAGCAAGGGGTCTTTGACGTCGAAATCGGCCAGCGCCGTGATTTCGATCTCCTTGAGGGCTTGCTCCACTTCTTCCGGCGTCTTCCCCTGGCTCCGCAGGCCAGTGGCGATCACCATGACCCGCAGCCCGTCGCCGAGGGACTCGTCGATGCGCGCGCCCCAGATGATGTGGGCGTTCGGGTCGAGCCGCTCGGCCACGCCGCGCATCACCTCCTTGGCCTCTTTGAGGGTCATGTCCGGTCCGCCGGTGACATTCACCAGAGCGCTCGTCGCGCCGGTGATGTCGACGTCGAGAAGCGGGTTCCGGAGAGCTCTCTCGACGGCTTCGGCGGCGCGGTTCGGTCCGCTGCTCTCCCCGAGACCGATCATGGCCGTGCCGCCTTCCCGCATCACCGTCCGTACATCGGCGAAGTCGAGATTCACCAGTCCCTTCTGCGTGATCAGCTCGGTGATGCCCCGAACGGCGTTCATCAGAATCTCGTCCGCGACGCGGAAGGCCGCCGTCAGGGGAAGATCCGGTACAATGTCGAGCAGGCGGTCGTTTTGAATCACGATCACCGTGTCCGCGTTCTTCTTGAGTTTCTCTAAGCCCCGCCGCGCATTTTCCCAGCGTACAACCCCCTCCTCGGTGAAGGGGAGCGTGACCACGGCGATGGTCAGCGCCTTGCAGGAACGAGCTACCTCGGCGATGATGGGAGCCGAGCCGGTTCCTGTTCCACCTCCGAGGCCGCAGGTGATGAACACCATGTCGCTCCCTTCCAAGGCGCGGCGGAGCTCCTCCACGGACTCCCGGGCAGCCTCCTCGCCGATGCGAGGGTCACTTCCGGCGCCGAGCCCTCCAGTCAGTTTGCGGCCAATCAGAATCTTGCGATCGGCCCGGGCCGCCAGCAGATCCTGGGCGTCCGTGTTCACCGCGATACTCTCCAGCCCCCGCACCCCCACTTCGCTCAGACGGGTGAGCGTGTTGTTGCCCGCACCCCCGGTGCCGACCACTCGGATCCGCGTCTGGCACTGACTCAGGATCCGCTGGAGCTCATGATCCTGCACCGCCTCCCCAGCTCCGTCCTGCTGCTTCTCCGTACGTGCGGGATTCCGTGCCGCAGGGGACTGGAGCGCGTCCTTCACAATCCTATCCATCCTTGCCTCCCCAAATGCGCCGTCCTGGGACCGGAGAGGCCTCCACGGCGAAATTCACACCACTTGCCCCGTGCCGTCGTCCATTTCCCCGGGAGCCAGTCTACTCCGGAGCCGAAACTGGGGACGGCCTTCGGGAGCGACATCCTGTGCAACGGTTGATCTTTCCGGAGATGACCACGGGTCCGCGCAATCCCTTGTCTTTGCGATCGCCTGCCATCGCACTAGCTCGGACACAATCGCGTTGAGCTCCCCGTCCAGCGGTTGAGCGGGCCCAACCGAAAGGAGTCGCGTAGCCGCCTCCGCCGCCCGAAGCAGGGAGCGATCCACCATTCCGGCCTGCCTACGGGCACGGCCTACTGCGCCTCCGAGGGCCGAGGCTAGCGTCCACAAGCGATTGTCGCCGAGTCTCCGGAGGATCTCCTTCATCCTCTGCGTCGCTTCTTCGAGGTCTTCGAGAGCCGTCTCCGAACTCGGATCGGCCTGAAGCAGGGCCAATGCGCTCTCCATCACCCCCAGGTACAAGGAAGCATCCGCTTGGAATTCACCGTAGGGAGCTGAGCGCTTGCTTTGCGCGGGCGTTTTCGGGGCTCGGACCGCACTCCTCGGCTCCTCGCTTTCCAGGCGCTCCCATGAATAATCCGGCTCCGCTTGCCTGGCCGCCTTCCAGGAGTGCGCCCGTACCTCCTGGATCAGCGCGCGGAGCTCCTCATCGTCCTCACCCGGCAATTTGAAGGGCGGAGGCTCCACCTCGCTTGCCGCTGCGGGAACGTGATCGCCTTCGTCCTGAAGCCCGGCGGCCAACGCCTCAACCTCACCCACGGTCGTCGAATCCGGACTGGCCTCGTCGAGATCCAACAATTCCTCGATGCCAATGAAGGCAGTGAGATCCACTTCCCTGCCCTCGGCCATGGAGGCTTCAGCGTCTCCCGCCACGAGCGAGGGCTCTGGGCTCCGGCCGATATCTGACGATTCCGCCGGCTCTTCCTCGGGCAGGGGGCTCGTGGCGACCGTCTGCACCTCCGGCGCCGGTGGGGACGGCTCTACCTCTCGCAGGGGCTGCGGCGAGCCCCTGTGGGGTTGCCTCTCGGCTGAGCGGAAATCCCCCTGCAGGGCCGCTTGAAGATCGGCCAGGAGTGCGCGGAGGTCTTCTCCAGACCTTGCGCCACGACCGGAAAGCTGCTTCACCATGGCGATTGTGCGCTGGGCGAGTCGCAGCACGTGTCCCTTTGGAACGCGGCTCGCACTGGCCCGACGGAGCAGCTCCGCCATCTTGAAGGATAGGGCCTCGATCTCCTCATCGCCATGGATCATGGCTGCCTCGCGCAGGGCCGCAAACGCGCGGTAGAGCGGCTCCAGCTTTCCTGTCGCGGGTCGGGTCCCGTCGTCCCGAGTCTGCGCCAGCTGCTCGTTCACGATGCGGCGGAAATGCTCCTCAAGGAAGTCGGTTTCCGCGAAACGGACTTGCGATCCGCCCCGCTTCCCCTCCGCGAGGGCAGCCGGAGGCCCTTCGAGCACCCCGAGGTAGCGAAGGAGGAGGTCTCTTCCCTTCGGACTGCGCAAGGCGGAAAGGATGGCCCGGAGGAAATGGACAGCCAGGCCTTCGATGGCCGGCTTGAGCTCTTCCGCCGCCATGGGCTTGCTCTCTAGAAGCTGGACCTGCCGATCCAGGGCCTCGTTGTACTCGCGGATCTCGGGGATCTCCGCCAGGCTTTCAAGCTCCGCCCGCGGGTCGTCGGAGGCCTGGAGCCGATCCAGCAAGGCTGCCACAAGGCCGTACGCTTCCTCGCTCCCTGGGCCCTCCGGAGGGAGTTCCTCTCCGAGATGCTCGCTCAGACAGAGGAAGAAGTAGCTGCGCGCACTGTAGAAGCGACGAATAAGCTCCCTTTCGAACCCAGCCTCTCCGTCGTGTTTCCGTGGCATCGGACGCCTCTGGTCATCCCCTCTCTCAGTCATCCGCGCATCACATGAGACCCGCTTCGCTCTCGAAGCGTTTGAGTAGCTCGAGCACCGAAGGGATGTAGTTCCGCGTCTCTTCCCGGAGCACCCGGAAATCGCGATTGCAGGCCAACCAAAGGGCTGCCCTTCTCTCGCCGGAGTTGTAAGCAGCCAGGCCGCCGTCGATGCCGTACAGCTCGATCAACGCGGAAAGGTAACGGCAGCCGAGCCTCACGCTGATGATCGGATCGAACAGAAACTCCTCCGGCCGCGACCAGTCCAGCCCTTCGGCCTGCGCCAGGATGCAGCCGGTGAGGGGCATGATTTGCATGAGACCCATGGCTCCGGCGTGGGAGACCGCGTCCGGTCGCCACAGGCTCTCTTGGGTGATGGTGGCACAAATGAGATCCACGCTCAGATTCGAGTACCTGAGGCTCATATCGAAGATGGTGCGGGCAACGTCGAGCTTCGTCTCTTCCGGAAGCTCGGGATTGTAGCGATTGATGATGCCAACCACCCGCCGCACGGTCTGTTGCCGGAAATTCTCCACATCCACAGCGGCGCGCAGCGTCCGGACAGAGCACTCCAGCTGCCTCAGGCGCTCCTCCGCCTGGTCTTGCTCTCGGACTCCACGGAAGGTGAAGCTGAACCCGAGGATGGGGGTGACGATGGTGAGCACGACGAGGATGGCCAGCCGGACCCGATCCTCCTCCCTCCTCCGTCGCACAGCGTCCTGCCGTGTCATGGAGATCCTCCCTAATTGGTTTCCGGGCTCGGTTGCTGCATGAGGAACCTCATGCCACCTGGGCTTCTACACCTGCTCCCTCCTCCACCTCCGCCCTCTCGAAGGCCTGCCCCGTGCTGCCGTACAAAAGCTCCTTCGCCAGCCGCGCATAGGCAGCTACCCCCTTGGCGGAACGGTCGAACAGGACCGCCGGCTTGCCGTAGTAGGGAACCTCCGCCAGCCGCACATTCCGGGGGATGATCGTGTCCAACACGAGGTCCTGAAGGGTGTAGCGCACTTTCTCCATTACGCGCCGGGCCAAGTTGCTCCGGAGGTCCACCATGGTCAGCAGGAAGCCGCGGTAGCGAAGCGACGGATTGTGCTGGGCCTTGACGGATCGGATCACCTTGATGAAGCGCCCCAGCGCCTTCAGCGCGTAGTACTCGCACTGCACCGGCACCAGGACGGAGTCGGCGGCGATGAGCGCATTGAAGGTGAGGTTTCCGAGGTTCGGCGGACAATCGATCAGGATGAAGTCGTATTCGTCCCGCACAGGCTTCAACGCCTGCCTCAGTTTGGATTCCGCCGCCGCCCCCATGAGGTTTCTCTTCTCCTCTTCATCGGACCACACATTGGACGGGACAATGTCCAGGCCTTCGATCTCCGTCCGGTGGATCGCCTCGCGAATGGGAAGGTCCTGGGTGAACACTTCCAGGATTCCCGCGCGCACGTCATAGCGGCTCATCCCGAAACTGGTGGCGACACTGCCCTGCGGATCCACGTCGACCAGAAGAACGCGTTTGCCCAACTCAGCCAGACTCGCTCCCAGATTGACCACCGTGGTCGTTTTTCCGACACCGCCCTTCTGGCTGGCGACTGCGATCACCTCACCCATCGATCACGCTCCCAACTTGTGCTCCGTACGCGACCATCCCCCGCCACAAAGCACGAACCCTGGCGCACCACTCACCGTAGCGAAATTGAGGACGGCAATTCTTGCAATTCCTTGGCTCTTCTTCCCGTGGCACCCGAACCGGCTGAGCAACCCACATGCCACGGTCCCTCTGGAGCAAGGCTCCACACATTTCATCGGCCGGGCCCGCATGTTCTTTACCGCCGAAGGCTTCTGGCTCTTCCCCCGCGTCCGCCATGCTTTCGGGCCCAGCAACGGTTCCCGCGAGGGATTGAGCAGGTCCATCGCAGGAGAACGTCGTGCGCGTCCAAATCCAGGGAGCCGATTATGGTCAGAATCTGACCACTAGCTGGGAAAATCCGTCTCGGTGCGGGTCCGCGAGGCGAATTCCACGGCACCCGCCTTGGGGGCAAGCGATCCTGCTTGACGGCGGGGCAGGATTTACTTATATTCGCCGCGAGTCTTGCGCAGAACTCCGCATCTGCCTTGAAAATCTTGGATCTACCGATGGCGCTCCGGCCTTGCGTGCAAGTGCCTACGGGGGTTGACGGGGCGGGCCGAAGGGGATGAGAAGGACCGATGGGACTCAGCATCATCGATGCCGTAACGGTGATCCTGTATTTGGTGGGGATGCTGCTCCTCGGCGCCTTCTTTCGCAAGTACGTGCACAGCTCGCGGGACTATTTCCTGGCAGCACGCGCCCTCCCCTTCTGGGCCATCGGGATGTCGCTGGTGGTCACGGACATCGGCGCCGTGGATTTCGTAGGCGTTGCCGGCCAGGCTTACCGCTTCGGGATCGCCGTGGCTAACTTCGACTGGCTAGGCACCATCCCGGGCATGCTGATCGCCGCCTTCATCTTCATCCCCTACTACTGGCGCGCAGGAGTGTACACGATTCCGGAGTACCTGGAGCGCCGCTACAACGTGGCGGTGCGAACCCTTGAGGCGGGGGTTTGGGTGCTTTTCATTGCCCTGGATCTGGGAATCATGTTTTGGGCCTCGGCCCTGCTGCTCCACACGCTCATGGGCTGGCCCATCGCGTTCTCGATCCTCATCACGGCTTTCGTGGTGGGCGTGTACACCGTCAGCGGCGGTCTCTCGGCGGTGGTGATGACGGACGTGATCCAGCTGGTGATCATGTACGTGGGGGGATTCGCCGTCATTGCCCTTGGGCTTCACGAGGTCGGCGGCTGGTCGGGTCTGGTGGACAAGATTCACGGCTTGGGCCCGCAGTACGAACGACATTTCCAGATGTTCCTGCCGCCCGACGCGGGGACCCCGTATCCCTGGACGGGCATCCTGTTCGGCCTGACCTTCGTGCTGGCCAATGCGTACTGGATCGGCAACCAGACGATCGTCCAGCGCGCGCTGGGCGCCCAGGACGAATGGCATGCGAAGGCGAGCATGATCTTCGGCTCCCTGCTGAAGCTCTTCATCCCGGTCTTAGTGGTCACGCCCGGTCTGATCGCGCTCGCCCTGTTCCCCGAAATCGGGGATGGCGACCAGGCATTCCCGATGCTGATCCACCGACTCCTACCGCCTGGACTGACGGGCCTGGTCTTCGCAGGCTTTCTGGCCGCGCTGATGAGCAGCGTGGACTCGGCCCTGAATTCGGCCGCCACCTTGTTCACGAAGGATATCTACGAGCGCTTCCTGGTTCGAAAGGCAAGCGACAAGCACTACCTGCGGGTGGGTCGCCTGACGACGCTGGTCATCCTCCTCGTCGGCGTCATCTCCGCTCCACTGACTCAGCAGTTTCCGGGCATGTACGTGTACGTGCAGACGCTCCTCTCCATCATCCAAGGCCCGACGCTGGCCATTCTCGTGCTGGGGATGTTTTGGAAACGCGCCACCGCGGCGGGGGGCACAGCGGGTCTTCTCACCGGAATCGCAACTTCGACCCTTCTCTTCGCGTTCCGCTCGGGACTGTTCTCGATTTCGGATCCGTTCCTGTACATCTCGTGGTGGTCTTTCCTCGTATCGCTGCTTGTGACGGCAGGCGTGAGCCTCTTCACCGAGCCCCATCCACAGGAGCGGCTGCGCGGCTTGGTGTACCAGCTCACCGCGGACGAAGAAGTCCAGCTTGCCTTGCGACGGAGAATCGCGGGAGCGTAGTGAGAGATGCTCAACTTCGATTGGTTAGCCGGGCTTTCGATGGACCAGGTGAAGCTCTTGGTGATGGCCCTCTTCGCGGTGGTGATCGGATGGGTCTGGTCGCTACCGAGCCGCTACATCTACCGCGGGGCTCCGGACCGCAAAGGCTGGCGCAACCTGAAACTCTGGGCGACATTCGTGGTGCTCCTCCAAGCATTTCTGTACTGGACTTTCGGTTGAGAGCGCAGGGCGACGGCGATGCGAACCATCGGACCCGTGGGCGCCATCGGGATCTTCTTGATGGTCTTCGGCGCGTGGCTTTTGGTGGTGGCCGGCTTGAGCAAAGGAGCCGAAGAGCGAATTGTCAATGCCGCCGCGGCCCTCGTCATTGGGTCCATCGGGCTCGGGGCTTATCTGCTTGAGAAAAAGGCCGGGAGACGCCCTGCGCCGTCAGGACAAAGCAGCGACCCGGATTCGGAGGAAACCCGCGCTTCGTCAGGTCCGAGCGGAGGATTTCGATTGACGGACGCACAGAAGTAGGAGTCTGCCGATGGGAAGCGAATGGAATGCAGCAACTTGGCTGAAGGACAGGGCCGTCCAATGGATGGAAAAGGGGCTCGTTGGCCCGCGGCACGTACGGAGGATTCTCGCCGCCGAGGGTGAATCCGCCGTCTTTTCCCTCCCCCGGAGGTTCGGAAGCCGGAGCCTGGCCATGGCGATTGCGGGCCTGCTTCTGCTGGCGGCCGGACTGTGGCACAGTCTATTCACTGGTCCCTCTCTGCTGGCGTGGGGACCACGCCTTGCGATCGCCCTGCTGGTCATGGTGGCTGCCAATGGCCTCGCGCTTTCTGGCTGGCAAAAACGATTGCATCCTGCGGCACAGGAGGTGATCCTGGCCGCGGGTGTGGTGGCCTTTGGATTCGGGGTGGCGGCTCTTGCGGAAGGCATCGGCTTATCCGCCCCTACCGCGCTCGCCCTCCTCTTGGCCGGACTCGGTAGCCTGCTTCTGGCCTGGGTCACCAACTCGCGGCTTCTGCTGGTGCTTTCCACCGTTTCCCTGACCGGCTGGATGCTTCAGGTTGGACTCTACCAGCACCGGCTCAATCTGTGGTTTCCCCTCCTCTTGCTCGCGGGTCTGCCGTTGACGCTGCGAATCTCCTGTTGGATCAATCTGCTCCTGGTGGCCGTCACCTTCCCCGCATGGTTGGGGTTGGCGGCGAAGCCTTCTTTCTCGCCCGTTGAACTCTTTCTGCCCTTCACGCTGGTACTTTGGGGCGGGCTGTGGGTCGTCGTCGGGCAACTGGAAGGAGGGCGAGGATCCCGTCTTGCCGATGCGTGGAAGTGGATCGGCTGCACATTTCTCCTCGGATCCCTCGGCTTCCTCAGCCTGCATGCTCTCGGCGTGAGCCAGGCGCAGGCGGTGCTGGCGAATCCGGGATGGCAACTCAAGGGGGGATTGCCCCTGCTCATCGTGAACGGGATCGTGACGCTGGGCATCATCATCGGGCTCATCACCGGATTCCGACGCGGGCGGGTGAACCCGGCCGTCGCGGTGGGCGTGGTCATCGCCACGCTCGCCGTATGGGTCTATCTAGTCTTCCCCGAACGCATCCCGAGAGAGCTCGCGGGTTCCTTATTGACGGACTACTTCTTGCTCACCCCGTTCGCATTCGGGATGATCACCCTGCTCGCCTTGGCCGGCGCAGTCTGGCTTGGCTACCGGTCGGGAGACGGCTTTGTCTTCTACCTGGCGTTGGCGGGTGTCGTGATCTTCGCCGGCGTGCGGTATTTTGACCTCATCTGGCCATCACAGCCCAAACCGTTTTTTCTGTACCTGAACGGCATCGTGCTCGCGCTATTCTGGTATCTTGCAGACCGAAGCGCAAACAAGGCGGAAGCGGAGAAGTCGAGATGAAAAAGCGTACTGCCCTGGGGATTGGAATTGGTCTTCAATGGCTTGCGCTCATCGTCATCTGGGCGGTGGGCTCCGGAAGCTCCTCCAAGCAGACCGTGGTGGTGCCGCTATCTGCCAACACCGTGAACTCCATTCTCGAAGCGGACCGGCTGCATCTGCCCCTCGCATGGTCTCGGCTGTCTTCCTTTGATGTGCGGGTGGAAGAATCGGCGCTCCGCAAAGGCGCGCGCGCCTATCTTTGGCTCGAAAAACAGGGCGAGCGCTGGGTCCCCACGGCCCTTAGCGCATCCCGGCCCAAGGGACCCAATCCGGTCCTGCTGGGGACGGTGACGAATTTCGAGCCGATCCAGCGCTTCACCGTGACGTACGAGCGGCAGGGACAGACCCTGACCGGGACCTACGTTGGCCCCTACAACGGCAAGGCGGAGCCCGGCACGGCCGTGTGGGTGAGCTGCCAAGGTGGTCGGATCGTCTTCCTGACGCCGATGCCTAAGTTCGAAAACAAGGTCTACGGGACCGTCGTTTCGGTCCGGAAGAGCGCAGCCTCCCGTTACGCCTACGACGTGGACGTCCGATTCCCCTTGGGTGGAAAGGAAGAGGTGGGTCGCTACAGCTGGAATTTCTACGACCTACGCGAACTGCCCCAACCGGGACAGCCCGTGAACCTCTCGTATGTGGCAGAGGGACAGGGCTACCGGATCACGTACGTGGACTTTGCGCCTTCCTGGCCGGGGAAGATCGACCAGGTCGAGAAGGGGTGGTCGGTCCAGCTCAATTTCGGGCTCGAGGATGTGGTGCTCGGACCGGCAGCCCTCGAGAGCCTGCGGCGTACCGCGGCGACGGAAGGCGAGCTCCCCATCTTCTTGCGATCGGAGGTGAAGCGCAGCGGCCACCTGAAGCCCATTAGGCTGCTCGCCGGGGAAACGGAAGTCCTGTTGAGCCGTTGATCCCAGAGGGCACCGCAGCGGTCCGACGAGGGAGATCACTGTCCGGCGGGAAGGGAGGGTGGAGCTGGAGAACCGTCAAATACCGACCGCTGCGGAAGAGAAGAGGTCGCCTCGCGTGACATCTTCCTTCCGCGCGATGGGCACGTACTTCGAGCTCGTTCTCTTCCACGAGGAGGAGAGGCTCCTCCGTTCCCTTGTGAACGAGGTCCGCGAGGAGGTCGAGCGACTGGAGAACAAGCTCAGCCGCTTTCTTCCCACGTCCGAAGTGAGCCGTCTCAATCGCACAGCTGGGAAGGGCCCTGTGCTCATCGACTACGAGATGGTGGAAATCCTTTCCCTGGCCCTGCGTTACTTCCGAAAGACTCGCGGTGCCTTCGACATCACAGTGGCTCCGTTGGTTCGGGAATGGGGCTTCTACGATCGCCGGCCTCATCTGGCGGAGGCGGCGCGCCTGCGCGAGCTCCTGGACCGTGTGGGTGCGGACAAGATCGAGCTGGATGTGGAGAAAAGGCAGGTCCGTTTCCTTCATCCGCAGCTGGAGATCGACCTGGGGGCCATGGGCAAAGGGTATGCTCTGAGGGAAGTGGTGACGCTGCTCCGTCGGTTTGGGGTGACGCGAGGGCTTCTGTCCTTCGGAGGGAGCAGCATTTACGGTCTGGGAGACCGGCCCGGCGCTTGTGGCTGGACCTTCGGCTTCCGCTACGACGAGGACCCCCGCATTCCCCCGGGGACGGTGAACCTGCGGGACCAAGCTTTTTCCATGTCCGGTTCGACGGTTCGCCGCTTCCGACAGGGCGATCGCGTCTACGGTCACATCCTGGATCCGGAGTCGGGATCTCCCGTGGAGAGGGTACAGGCCGTGGCGGTCATCCATCCGGATGCGGTGGTGGCCGAGATCCTCTCCACAGCCTGCATGGTCCTCGGGCCCGAGCGCAGCGAAGCCGTCCTTCAAGAGGAAAGAGCGAGAGCTATCTTCGCAATCCGCATGGGCGAAGAAGTGGCTCTCCGGGAGATGAACTTCCTGGAGGTGTGAGAAGAATGGCCAAGGAGACATACTCTCGCAGGGATTTCCTGAAGCGGGCTGGACTGGCGACGGTGGGGGCAGCGGCCGTCCTCGGGTCGGCGGAGAGGAGCCGAGCCAAGCCGTCGGCCAGCGACACGGTGACGATCGGCATCATCGGCACCGGAAGCCGAGGCTCTCATCTGCTGCAGATCATCAACACGATCCCCGGATTGCGGGTGGCAGCTGTCTGCGATGTCTACCAGCCGCACCTTGAGCGAGGCCTGAAGCTGGCGGGTGGCAAGATTCCGGCCTATCAGGATTACCGGCAGATGCTGGAGCAGAAGGATCTGGACAGCGTGCTCATCGCCACGCCGCTCCACCTGCATGCGCGCATGTGCATCGACGCGATGCAGGCGGGCAAGGACGTCTTCTGCGAGAAGACAATGACGTACAGCGTGGAGGAGGCGCGGGAGGTCGTCCAGTGGGTGAAACGAACGAACCGCGTCTTCCAGGTGGGTCAACAGCGGCGCTACAGCCCGGTGTATCACCAAGCCATGCGCTTGATCCGGGAGGGGGCCATCGGCGAGGTGGTATTCATTCGGGCCCAGTGGCACCGGAACGCCGACTGGCGACGAGCAGTGCCGGATCCCTCCCTTGAGAAACAGCTCAACTGGCGGCTCTACCGGGAATTTTCCGGCGGCCTGATGACGGAATTGGGCACCCACCAGATCGACGTGGCCAACTGGGCCTTGGGGGACATCCATCCGGAAAGCTGCGTCGGGATCGGCGGGATCGACTACTGGAAGGACGGCCGCGAAGTGTACGACAACGTCAGCGTGGTCTACAAGTACCCGAATGGCGTCAAACTGGTGTACACCAGCATCACCCGGAACAAGTTCTACGGCGCCTCGGAGCAGATCATGGGAAGCGAAGGGACCATCGAGCTCACCACGAGCCGCGCTAAGGTCTACCGCGAGAATCCGACGCGCCGCTCCGAGTTCAAAGAGTTCGTGTGGAGCTTGGAGCGCGAGCTGTTCCAGACCGTCGCGATCGGCACCGCCACCTTCTTGCCGGAGGATCCCAACGCCGACCGGGGGCAGTGGATCGAGCCGGAAATGCCCCACTCCGAGGAGTACCTGCAGCTGGAGAGCTTCGCCGAATGCGTTCGCACCCGGAAGAAGCCCTTTGCCGACGTCATCGTCGGCTACAATGCCGGGGTCGCGGCACTCATCGCCAATGAGGCCATGGACAAAGGGGAAGTCGTCCTCTGGCCGGATCACGAGGAGCTGGCGTAGCCAAGCGAACTTCGGAAAGCCACGCAGGAGGGCGAACATGCGAGGAGACATCTCTCGACGGGAGTTTTTGGCTTCCACCACGGCGGCGGCAGGCACAATGGCGCTCCGACCGCTTTCGGCTCTCGGGCAAAACCCCTCGACGCAACCTCAAGCGCCGCTGAAACCCATGATGAAGCTCGGCTGTTGTGCCTACTCCTATCGGAAGTACCTGACCAGCGGCGAGATGAAGCTGGAGGACTTCATCGACGAGGCGGCGCGCCTCGGCTTGGACGGGATCCAGCTCACCACGTACTACTACGAGTCCACGCAGCCCAGCTACTTGCACCGCCTCAAGTTCCGCGCCTACAAGCTGGGGTTGGACATTCCCGACATCGCCACGCGCACCAACTTCTGCCAGAAGGACCTTGAGGTCCGCATCCGGCAAGCGGAAGAGATGAAGCAATGGATCGATGCCGCCGTCGAGCTCGGGGCGAATGGCATCCGCGTTTTCGGCGGGAATATCCCGAAGGGAGCCACCCCCGACGAGGCGGTGGATTGGACCGTGGACGGCCTCCTCCGGGCACTGGAGTACGCCGAGAAACGCGGCGTCATCCTGGCCCTGGAGAATCACGGAGGTGTCACCGAGACCGCCGACCTCGTGCTCAAGATCCGCAGCAAGATCAACTCCCCCAACTTCGCGCTCCTGCTGGATACCGCCAATTTCCGGACGAATACGTATGAGGAGATCAAGAAGGTAGCGCCCTACGCAGTGACGACCCACGTCAAGACCGAGGTGTTCGCACCGGATGGTGGAAAACGGCCCGTAGACACGGAACGGATCATCCGGACCCTCGCGGAGGTGGGCTACCGCGGCTACCTGCACATCGAATACGAGGCGGAGGAAGAACCCCGCGTCGCGATCCCGAGGTTCGTGGCCGAACTGCGAGCCACCGTGGCAAAGGTGCTCGGCTCATGAAGGCCGCGGCTCAAGGCTGGTCCCGGCGGAAATTCCTTCGCGCCGCCACTGCGACCGCCGGACTATGGCTCGCCGGCCGCCATCTCCGAGCCGCGCCGGTCGAGCGCTTCCGGCTCGGGATCCTCACCGACGAGGTGAGCCAAGATCCCGAACCGGCCCTCGCTCTCATGCGGGATCTGAATTTGAACTGGGTGGAGCTGCGGACGGTCTGGGGCAAACACGTCATCTTCCTCGATTCCGATGAGCGACGGGAGTTGAGGGATCTGCTCGCCAAGTATCGCCTGTTCGTGTCCAACATCGCGGCCCCAACTTACAAGACCACCTTCCCGGGCACAACCCCCATCGCCCGGGAGGAGGCGGAGGAATACGAGCCGAGGGTGGACCAGGAAGAGATCCTGCGCCGCGCCATCGACACGGCCCGGTACTTCAATGTGCCCCAATTCCGCGCCTTCACTTTCTGGCGCGTGGCGGATTCCGAGCGTCCGCGGGTCATGCCGGAGATCCGAGAAGTGCTGCGGCGCGCCCTCAAGATCGCCGAGCACAACGGGGTCAGCATCGTGGTGGAAAACGAGTACACGACGAACGTTGCCACCGGCGCGGAGGTAGCTGAGTTCATTCAGTCCTTCGAATCGCCCTTCCTTGGCGTGCTGTGGGACCCGGGCAACGCGGTGTTCGCGGGAGAAAAAAGCTTCCGCGAAGGATACGAGAGGATCCCGAAACACAGGATCTACCACCTCCACCTCAAGGATGCGGTCCGGGATCCGCAGAGCGGCCGCTACCGCTGGGCGGTGGTCGGCGAAGGACAGGTCGATTTCGTCGGGCAGTTCGCCGCTCTGATCAAGGATGGCTACCGCGGTACCCTGTCGCTGGAGACCCATCTCGACCAGCCCACCAGGGAACAAGCGAGCCTCGCCTCGATGCGGGGTGTTCTGCACTGCATCCGAAAGGCGTGAGTTGAGCCCCTGGCGATGGCGTCGGGTCGCCAGGGGCTAAGGCCTCCCCCGAATCCGAAAGGGAAAGCCTCTACCTCACAAGGCAGAGCTTGGAAGTGACGCTCCCCTTCCCTACCTGCACGGATAAGAGGTAGACTCCACTCGGAGCAGGTTGGCCCGCTTGGTCGAGCCCATCCCAGCGAAGAAGATGGGCACCCGGAGGATACTCCCTCGCCACCAGCTCTTTGATCACTCGGCCGCGGAGATCAAGGATCCTCGCTGCCACGAAGCTTTTCGCGCGCAGGCGCAGCTCAGCACTCACAGCTGAGTTGAAGGGATTCGGCCGCGGGGGACCGAGCTCAAACTGGATCGGCAGCTGCCGTGCCTCCGCCCGCTGCGCCACACCCACTGGCTCTCCGCCGCGAAGTGGGAAAAGGATCTCCAGAGGCGATTCCGCCTCCGCCAGCAGGGTGTCTTCGAAGTCATTGAAGAAGGGGATCACGTAGCAGCGTCCCTCCTCCTCCACGAAGTCGATGGGGGTGAGGCGAATCCCGAGTCGGTGCCCCTCCGCGAACTCGTGTGCGTAGGCCTGACACCGGAAATGCACCAAGGTGTCCCGTCTCCCCCAGCGCAAGGCAATGTTGCCTCTCTGAAGGAAATGCCAGGTCCCGGACGGGTCCACATCGTACACTTGCACATGCAGCTGGCTCTTCTGCGGGCCCCAGCGCAGGTGGAACCGGCACTCCGGCGACCCGGCCCACTCGGTGCGTTTCAGGAAGGGATCGCTGAGGAACTCCAGCACATCCAGCCGGAACTTCGACACCGTACTCGGGCCGAAGCCGTCGGCAGCGGCGCGCTCGGCCGTGTAGCTTCCATCCAAGAGCCTCTGCCCCAAGATGAATCGAGTGGCTGAGGATGGCGGTCGACGCGCCAATTTGCCGTCCGGGCTCAGATAGAACGTCTCCCACCGCACGTCCTCAGGCGGCCAGCGCGACGCTTCGCGCAGCTCCCACGTCCCGTCGATGTGGTAGGCCACCTGAGGGATAGGAAGCGCAGCCACTCCTTTGAGCCACCGGTCAACCCAATTGAGCGCCAGCACGTAAAGGGCAGATTCCACCTCGTTTGAGCTTGGGGCCCCGTGGTAGCCGGTGCCCAGATGCAGGAGCTTGGGCCCGGGGAGGAGATCGAACTGCCGCAGGCCTTCGTTCACAGCAAAGAGCCAATCGCGGTAGGCGAAGGAAAGCATCACCGGGATCCGGATATCGCTCACCAAATCGTCCCGGTTCGGCATCACCGCCTGGAGGCTGTCGAGGTTATCTGCCAGGACCCAGGCCCGCACCTTCGACCACGTGGCGTCGTAGCGGACCCGACTGCTGGAGAGCACATCCAGGACGGCGGTCTCGATACAGCCGTTCGACGAGAGGTCGCCGACAAAGCCCGCAACGGCCACGATGGTCCGCACCCCAAGGCCGAACATCGCGGCCCACCAGGCATGCTGCCCTCCTTGCGAGCCCCCCACCACAGCAAGCCGCCGGGGATTGACGTAGGAACGGGAGCCGAGCCAGGCGATCAGGCTCCGCAGGTCCTGCCGTTCACGTTCCCCGTCAAACGTTCGCACTCCACCGGATCCTCCCTGCCCTCGCACCGAGTAGGCCAGCGCGACGTAGCCCTTCCACCCGAGGATTTGCGCGATGTTGAACATATCTCTCTTGCTTCCTCCGAGCCCGTGTACGAGCACCACCCCGGGGAAACCCGAGTCGGGCGGCGAACCGCTCGGGCGAAAGAACGTGGCGTCGATGTTCACCCCGTCGTCCATCTGGAAGGTGGTATCTTTTTGCACGAGTTGACCGAACGCCACTGAGCTGAGCGCGAGGGTTAACAACAGCGAGGGCGTTATCGCTGGGCGCATGAGGCAATCCCTCCTCGCTTGCGTCGAATCGGGAGCTCGAGACTCTTCTCCGTTTGTCCCGGTCGGGAACGAACACGAAGGCGGCCGGAAGCGTGGCGTCATCCGGGCTAAAGCTAAGCACGTCGGGCGCCAAAGTCAACCCTTCCCCGGCAAAAGGCTTGGGTTTTCGCCAGGGGTTCTGTAATCTTTGGAAAGGCAGATCCGCCCCGCGTTCGGCCGAGCAGGGCCGGTACGGACAAGACGGTGACCCGCGGATTGTGCTCAACAGGATTCCTTCCCGAGGCGCGGGCGGCATTACGTGCCCGGATCCGGAGGGCCAGAATCGCCCGCGACACGAGCGGCACTGGAGGAGGAAAAGCATGGGACGGAGGAAAGTGTCGCTTCTTGCTGCCTTCGTGCTGCAATTGGTGCATTCCGCCGCTCTCTCTCAGCCTCTCACCGTCGCTGAAGCGAGCGGCTTCAAACGAACCTCGAGGCTCGCGGATCTGGAGGCTTTCGTCGGAGAGCTCCAGCGTCTGAGCCCGAGGATCCTGGTTGAGCAGATCGCCAAGAGCACGGAGGGACGCCCGGTGTGGATGCTGATCCTCGGAGATCCACCTCCGGCCAGTCCTCGCGAGGCTCGTCTGACGGGAAAACCGGTTGTCTTCGTGGAAGCCAATATCCACGCCGGGGAAGTGGAGGGCAAAGAAGCCCTCCAAATGCTCGCCCGCGACATCCTTTGTGGCGACAAGGCGCACCTACTCCAGAACCAGATCCTCCTTTTCGTCCCCCTCCTTAATCCGGATGGGAACGAGCGCATCAGCCCGCGCAATCGTCGCGACCAGGCCGGCCCGGAGGGCGGCGTGGGAGAGCGGAACAATGGCCAGGACCTCGATTTGAATCGGGATTTCACCAAGGTGGAGAGCCCCGAGATCCGGGGGGTGCTGAGGGCGCTCAATGAATGGGACCCCGTCCTGTTCGTGGACATCCACACCACCGACGGGTCCCGACACCGGCATGTAGTCACCTACGACATCCCGCGCAATCCAGATATCGACCCCAGCATCACCGACTATCTCCGAAGCCGTCTCATGCAACAAGTCGAGCAGGCGATGGAGCAGCGCTACCGCAGCCCTGTCATCCCCTACGGAAACTTCCGTGTGCCGGGCCAGCCAGATAGCGGGTGGGTCACGTACGATCCCTTCCCGCGGTACGGGACAAACTACGTCGGGCTTCGAAACCGCTTCTCCATCCTGGTTGAAAACTACGCCTACGCACCATTCGAGGAGCGCGTCTGGGGATGCTACCGGTTTGTGGCGAGTATCCTGGAGTACACCAGTTCCCACGGCGAGGAGATGCTGCGCCTTGTCCGCGAGGCCGATCGCCACGCTGCAGCAAGGGGGCCAGGCCGAGAGATCGCGCTACGCTTCAAGGAGACCCCCTGTCCTGAGCCGATCCGCATCCTCAGCTATCGTTTCGCCCCCGACACGAGCGGAGATCGCGGAGTCCGCTGGCGCGAGACGGACCAGCCGGCTGAGTATCGCGTGCCCTACTTCGGATGCGTCATCCCCACGGCCAGGGTCCGCCTGCCTCGGTGGTACGCCTTCGGCCCGGCCTTTCCCGAAGCCGCAGAGACGCTTTGCCGACATGGCATCACGGTGCTCCGTACCCTCGACAGCCTGCGCAGTCCCGTCGAAGTCTTCCGCCTGGAGACGCTCGAAACTGGAAAGCTCCCGTACCAGGGGCATTGGCTTCTGAGCGTGACCGGCCATTATGATACAGCGCAAGCGGTCCTGCCGCCGAATAGCTACCTCGTCCCCACCTCCCAGCCCCTTGCTTTGCTGATCGCGTGGCTGCTCGAGCCGGAAAGTCCCGACGGCCTTCTCGTTTGGAACTTCTTCGATCGAGCCCTCCGACCCTCCGAATGGAGTGCACGCTTGGGGAATTGTCCCGTCGTCAAGGGGCACTCTGAGATCCACGTACGCACGACGCTCCACTGTACCGATTCGGCAAACTGAGCGAGGAGATGGAGCTGGAGCCACCAGTCGGCGGATACAGGCAGGCAGCGGCCACCAGGAATCACGCACCCGAAGCCCAACGAGGATCGAAGGCCAGAAGGGACGTCCTGGGGCGCGACGGGAATGGATTGCAACCGGGAGCCGGCGGGATCGCAGGGCACGCCGGGACTCGGCAACGCTTTGCGCCAGCCTCGCCCGTGGCGTTCCCGGAAATAGAACCGCCTCCCCCCCTTGTTATGAACATGACGGAAGATACTCGAAGTGGGAATGAGAGATCGACAGCTGTCTACCGTACAGAAGATAAGGGCTCCCGCCGGCAACGCGAGGTAAATGAGGAACGCCAGGGCGCCGAAGAAACGTCGGCCGGACACATGACCTTGCCTTGATACAACCTTTGCGGCGAGACGATTTCGATCTTGACATCCCCACGGGAAATGCATATAATTGGGTCGTGAAGGGGCAAGACCTGGGTTTCGGCGGGGAGCAGTGCAAGAGGGGGACAAACTGCTAGTACGTGCCTGTAGAAAGGAGGTGATAAACCCACCAGAGGAACCGCTGCGAGGAAAGATTTCCGTTCTGTCGAGAGTTTGTAGCGGGGCGCGTCGGACTCCAGCATGGAAAGGAGGTGATGTGGGTGCAGGGAGAGTAGATGGAGTGAAGCTGGCTCAATCCGTGGGTCAGTGAACCAAAACGGGAGAAGGAGACGATGAGAGGCAGAAGCGCAGGTATTGTGGCTGGCTTTGTGCTCGTGGCAAGTGCAGTTGCGTGGGCTTCGACAGCTGGATCGGGACGCGTCGCGACGACGGGGAAAGCGCAGAAGCCACGGCTACCCGAATCCGCGATCTACTTGGAAGCCGGCACGACCCAGGGCCCCATCCTGTGGTCAGACGACTTTGAGGGGACACAGGGGAATTGGATCACGGATGCCAGCTGGAACCTGGTCGACGTGCCGGGAGGCGGACGGGTTTTCCAGCCGCTGTCGGCATGGGAACTCACCGAGGCCAATGCCCACAGCCCCACCCATAGCTGGCACGCCCGTGCCACGCTGAACGAAGAGCTCGACTTCGTGCTCTCCCCGGTCATTCAGCTTCCGACCCAGGTGGAAGTGGGCGGCATTGCGAGCCCGCTCAAGGGCCTGAAGCTGGGCTACTACTACGACGTGGATGTGCCGACCGGGACCTTCCGTTTGGCGCATCTGGTGGGGAAGGTGGAAAGCTGGTGGCACTTCACCAACACGAACCCCGGAGCGGGCACAAGCTCCTGGATCATGGTGCCGGTGGATATCCCGCACTGGAGACAGTGGCTCATTAGCCCGGAGATCGACCTCTCGGCTGCCGGCCCCACGGTGACCCTGTCCTTCAAGCACCGATACGACTCCGAGCCGGAGTTCGACTACTACTCCGTGGACGTCTCGACGGACAATTTCCAGAGCTACACAAGCCTCGCAGCCTACGATGGCAGCAATCCCCAGCCGGCCTGGACCGATGTGACGCTCGACCTGTCGGCTTGGGCGGGTCAGAAGATCAAGATCCGCTTCTCCAGCAAGGGCGACTACGGCACGGCCCAAGGCTACTGGGCGCTCGATGAAATCACCGTAAGCGACGGAACCACCGTCTTCTTCTACGACGATGGTGGGGAGTCGGGCAGCTCGCAGATGGTGGCGGACGGATTCGTCCCCGGCAACAATTTCTCGGTGGTGAACGTGTCCGGAGTCGCGAATCCGCAACCCAACTGGGTTGGGGTAGCCCCGATTAGCGTTCCGAATTTCGGCACCCAGATCATGCCGGGCGACAAGATCCGGATCGCCTTCCAGTGGATCAGCGACGGAACCGGCGCGGATACCCGCGGTCTTTTCCTCGACGACGTCGTCCTGTACGGAATCGGCCGGCTTACCTACGATGTGCAAGCTCTCGGCGCCAAGGGGCTCGAGCTGGCAGCTGTGGGCAAGCAGGTAGTCCCACGTGTTGTCATTGCCAACGCGGGCCTTCAGGCCATCACGGGCACGATCCGGTGGACGGGCGACATCTACGAGCAGGTCGGGGATAGCCTGGTCAAGGTTTGGCCGAACATGTTCGCCAGCTTGAATGTGACCAATTTCCGCCCGGATAGCGTCCTCGAGATCCCCGTGGCCCCTGCCCGCGTGTGGACGGTCGAGAAACCGGGTACGTACGTCTTCAAGGCCAAGGTGAGCCCGCCCAGCGACGAAGACCTGACAAACAACACCGTGGAGGTCACCTTCGAAGTGCTCGGGCCACCACTCCAGGAAGTGATCTGGCGCTGCGACTTCGAGCCTCGGGCTGGAGAGAAGAGTTTGGAGGACTTCGGGTTCTCGGTGGTCAACGGCGGTGGTTGCACTGCCACTGGCTCTAACGTGAACACCTGGGAGTACATCAAGTTCATCTTTGGGGAAGGATCAGCCCTCATCTCGTACGCGTGGGGCAACCTCGACCCCGGTCCCGATCTGGCCGCGCCCTACGACAGTTCCGAGGTACTGGATGAGTACCTGATCACTCCACCCATCGACATCTCGGGCCTGGAGAGAGAGGCGTCGCTTTACATGCAGTACTACGTCTACTTCCGTACCTCGCATCCCAGCATCCCGGGCCCGTTCGGACTTCAGAATACAGACTTCAACATCGACTGGTCCATCGACGGTGGCAAGACGTGGACCCGTGCCTTCCATTGGGAAGACCACGACGGCATCAAGTCGGATCTGGTTCGCCTGCCGAACTACTACTACGGAACATCGCGCCCCTTGAGCTATCTGGCGCATCTGAACGTGGATTTGACCCCAGCTCTCAAGAAAGGTGGGCAGACCCTCCTCATCCGGTTCCACCTGAAGTCCGATAACTCCTACGTCGTCGGTGTGGATATCGACGACATCGTGGTCTACTCAGGCTTGGGCCATCCGCTCATCCAGTCGGTCGTGGACGTTCCGCAGGACAATGGCAAGCAGGTCATTGTGACGTGGCGGTCGTCCTTCAGCGAGAAGCAGACCATCTGGGCGGAAACGCTGTACGGTGTATTCGAGGAGCGCGAGATCACGCACTACAACCTGTGGCGAAGCTCCCCCGCCGAAGGCGCCACGAAGTTCGCCCGGCACGTGAACGATATCAAGACCATGCTCGCCATGGCCGGACAGCCGGGCGAGGTATACGAGGTGGACGGGGAGATCTGGACGTACATCGCCCAGATCCCGAAGCTTCACCTGGACGGCTACCGCTACGTGGCCCCGACGCTGGCCGATGGCGTTCCCGCCTCCTTCATGGTCTCCGCCCACACCAGCGATCCCAACGTGTTCGTGAAATCGAACGTGGCGCAGGGCATTTCTCGGGATAACCTGGCTCCGTCTCCGCCGGCCGTGGTCACGGCCTCCCAGACGGACTATAAGGTCTTCCTGAGCTGGGAACCCAGCCGGGATGAGGTGTCCGGCCCGAAGGATGTCCGCTACTACAACATCTACCGTCGGACCGAGGGCGGAAGCTTCGGCCAGCCCATCGCCCGCGTGGCCGAGCACCAGTTCATTGACACCACAGTGGACACGGGCAAGGTGTACTACTACGCCATCTCGGCCACCGACTTCGCCGGCAACGAGGGCGAGAAGTCAGCTCCCGTGTCCCTCTTGGTGTCCAGCGTGGCTCAGACGGGCGGGCAGGTACCCACCGAATTCGCCCTCGAGCAGAACTACCCGAACCCGTTCAACCCGACCACGACCATCGCCTTCGCCATCCCGAAGGCCGCCCACGTGACGCTCGAAGTCTACAATGCGGCGGGCCAAAAGGTCGCCACACTGGTCAACCGCTACCTGCCCGCCGGCAATTACCAGGCAAGCTGGGATGCCGTGGGAATGGCCTCGGGGGTGTACTTCTACAAGATCCAGGCGGGCGAGTTCAAGGCCACGCGCAAGATGATGCTGGTCCGGTAATCGTACCCGCCCGGACTCGCGGATGACCTCACGGAAGGGGATCCCCTCGGGGATCCCCTTCCTTTTTTCTGCCTATGCGACTCCCGCGGTAAGGTCGCTCAGAAATAACGGAGAAGACACGAGCGGCAAAGGCGGAACTCGAGGGGCGTTGCTCCGACGGCGAAGGCAAACAAACCTTCTTGCTTCCTGCCGGCATCCCGGTACGGAGGCGAATTCAGCTCCAGGGAAAGGCTTGCGGAAAGGATGGGCCTACAACCTAAGCGCGGCCACCTCGAGTCTGAGCTCCGCACCTCGCACAACGAGTCCTGCGGTCTGAGGGGGTTGCCAAGAAGGGATGCGAGACCAATCTGCGGCGGCGTTTCCTTGCGGCTTCAGCCGCTACCCGAGTAGCATCACAGCCCTCCGCAGGAAATCCACCGCGGAGGCCGGATACACGCCGAACCAGAGAACCCCAAGTCCACAGATGGCGAGCCCCACCGCCAAGCCTCTCGGCAGGGGGGCGATGGCCACGCCTTCCTCCGGGTCACGCATGTAAAGGTAGACGACGACCCGCAGGTAATAGTACACGGAGACCATGGAGTTGACCACCCCCAGGATCACCAGCCAGAGATAGCCGCTCTTGAGGGCCGCATTGAACACGTAGAGCTTGGCCATGAACCCCGCCGTCGGGGGAATCCCCGCCAGGGAGAACATGAAGAGAGCCATGGCTGCGCCGAGCGCGGGCTGCGTGTGTCCCAACCCGGCGTAGCGGCTGATCTCCTGCCTTTCCCCCTCTCTCGTGGAAAGGGCAGCCACCACCCCGAAGGCACCCAGGTTCATGAGCGTGTAAGCCAAAAGGTAGAAGATCACGCTGGGAACCGAAAGCTCATTAGCCGCCACCACCCCCGTCAGGACGTAGCCTGCGTGGGCGATCGAGGAGTAGGCAAGCATGCGCTTCACATTGTCCTGCACCACGGCGATGACGTTCCCCGCCGTCATGGTCAGCACAGCCAGAAGCCAAAGGAGGTCAGTCCATTGGGCCGCCGACCCACCGGCGGCTCCCAGGAATAGTCGCACAAGCGCAGCGAATGCCGCTGCCTTCGAGCCTGTCGCCATGAAGCCCGAGATCGGAGCCGGAGCCCCGTGATACACGTCGGGCGTCCACATGTGGAATGGGACAAGCGCAATCTTGAAGCCGAAACCAATAAGCAGCATGAGGAAGCCAAAGGCAAGCAGCGCGTTCGGCCGCGAGCCATCCTGGGCAAGCGCTTGGCCAATCTGCGCCAATGCCAGCGAGCCACAAGCGCCGTAAAGCAACGCCACACCGAGCAGGAAAAACGCCGTCGCGAAAGCCCCCAAGAGGAAGTACTTCAGCGCCGCTTCCAGGGAGTGGGGGTCTGTGCGGCGCTGCCCGGCGAGCACGTACAGGGAAACCGAAAGCGTCTCCAACCCCAGGAACATCATCACCAGGTTGGTCGCGGAAGCCAGAAACATCATGCCCAATGTGGCGAAAAGAATGAGGGCGAAATAATCCGGGTAGAGTAGGTAGCTCCGTTCTAGGTGGTTCGCCGAAAGAAGGATGGCAACCGCCGCTCCCAGCAGGAAAACCAGGCTGAAACTGGTACCGAAGCCATCGAGAGCCAGCATACCGCCGAACCCAACTTCCTGGCGTCCCCACAAACGAAGGGCCAGCATGAACGCCAAGGCTACGCTGGCCAGCGCGAACGTGAACGCCAAAGCCGTGTCCTGCCTCCTCCTGGAAATGGCCAACATCAGGAGCACGATTCCCCCTGCTGCAAGAGCCATGTGGGGGGCGATGCTCGTCCAGTTGAGCGCTGGTATCTGAACGCTCATTTCTGAGCTTCCTCCGGAGCCATCCGAATTCCGGCCTGCTCGAACAGATTTCTGGGTTGAGAAGCCTGGCGCTTCAACTCGACCGTCTCCAAGAGCGCTTTCACGGAAGCTTCGGTCTTTTTCAGGAAGGGCCGCGGGTAGACTCCGATCCAGAGAATCAACGCCACGATGGGCACGAGCACGAGGATCTCGCGGGCATTGATGTCGCGAAGCCTCTGGTTCTCCGTCTTATCGCAGGGCCCAAACATGACGCGCTGGTACATCCAGAGCATGTACACCGCGGCCAGTACAACCCCAGTTGCAGCCAGCACGGCGTAGGTTCGGTGCGCCAAGAAGGTCCCAACCAACACCAGGAACTCCCCGACGAAGCCATTCAGTCCGGGAAGGCCAATGGAGGACAGCATGACGATCATGAACAAAGTGGCGAAAACGGGCATCGGTCGCGCCAGTCCGCCGAAATCGGAGATGAGGCGCGTATGTCGGCGTTCGTAAAGCATCCCAACGATCAAGAAAAGGGCCCCCGTCGAAAGGCCGTGATTGACCATCTGCAGAATCCCGCCTTGCTGGCCCTGCAGGGTAAAGGCGAAAATCCCGAGCATCACGAAGCCGAGATGGCTTACGCTGGAGTAGGCCACCAGCTTCTTCACATCCGGCTGCACCATCGCCACCAGTGCGCCGTAGATGATGCCGACCACGGCCAGCACGGAGATCGCAGGGGCAAAGCGGTAGCTCGCATCCGGAAATAGCGGCAGACAGAAACGCAAATACCCGTAGGTCCCCATCTTCAGCAGCACGCCGGCAAGGATGACGCTCCCCGCGGTGGGGGCTTCCACATGGGCATCCGGAAGCCAAGTGTGGAATGGGAACACGGGAACCTTGATGGCGAAGCTGAGGGCGAAGGCGAGGAACATCCACATCTGCAACTGGGCAGGGATCCCAATGGAGAGGAGCGCCTCCAGATCGAAGGTGTACACGCTGGTCTGCCGGTAGTGATACAGATACAGCCACAGAATGGCCACCAGCATCAGAAGGCTCCCGACCATCGTGTAGATGAAGAACTTGATGGCCGCGTAAATGCGACGCTCACCTCCCCAGACTCCAATGATCAAGTACATCGGGATAAGCATCGCCTCCCAGAAGACATAAAACAGAACGAGGTCCAGGCTCGTGAAGACCCCCAGCATGCCCGTCTCCAGGAGCAGCATCGCGATGTGGAACTCCTTGACGCGCTGCGCGATCGCCGTCCAGGAGGACAGGATCGTGATGGGCATGAGGAAAGTGGTGAGCAGCACCAGAAGGATGCTGATCCCGTCGATGCCCAGCTTGTAGGAAATCCCGTACGCTGGGATCCATTTCGCCGTCTCCACGAATTGAAAGCCTGGGACTGCATCATCGAACTTCGCGTACAGCGATAGGGAAAGCGCGAATACCAGCGTCGTGAGTCCCAGCGTGAACCCGCGGATCGCTTCGTGCCTCTCGCGAGGAACCAGGGCGAGCGCCAACGCCCCCGCCAGCGGCAAGAACACGATGGTTGAAAGCAGGGGCAATGAAAGGAAGCTCATCTCACATCCGTCCCCAAAGCTGAGCAAGCTTGCCAGTTCGCGTCACGCTCCACGTCGAGTCGGGGGCAATTCATCGCGTCAGGAAATACCCCAAGATCAGCACCGCACCCATCAGAAAACCCAGGGCATAGTTTTGCACGCGTCCCGTTTCCGTACGGCGGAGTCGTTGCGCCGCACGTTCCACTGCGGCGGCCATTCCGTTCACTGCGCCGTCCACGACCTGCGCGTCGAAGAAGCGCCACAGAAATGCGTCGGAAAAGCGATGAATGGGTCGCACCACCAGAGCATCGTAGATCTCGTCCACGTAGTACTTGTTGAGGAGCAAGCGGTAAAGCCCCGGGAATCGCGCCGCGAGGACACCGGGGATCTCCGTCTTGCGCAGGTAGAGCACGAAAGCCGCGGCGATTCCTGCCAGAGCAATGGCCACGCTGAGGGCCATCAGGGCCAACTCAAGCCCCGGCCCGTGCTCTCCCGCCTTCTCGACTACCTGCGAACCGTACCGCTGAAACACCGGCTCCAGGAATCGCTCGAAAATGGGATTCCCGCCCAGCGCCTTTGGCACTCCCACGTATCCGCCGATCACGGAGAGCAGGGCGAGGAGGATGAGGGGTACGGTCATCACCGGAGGCGACTCATGCACGTGGGCGGCGATTCCGGGCGCCATCCTTGGCCCGCCGTGGAAGGCAAGGTAGATGAGCCGGAGCATGTAGAACGCCGTCAGACCCGCCGCAATCCAGCCGATCAGCCAGATCCAGAATCGCCCGTAGGGACTGCTGAAACTCCGCCACAGGATTTCATCCTTCGAGAAGAAACCGCTGAGCGGTGGAATTCCGGCGATGGCGAGCGTACCCACCAGCATGGTCCAGTAGGTGATGGGCAGTTTCTCCTTCAACCCGCCCATGTTGCGAAGATCCGTCTCGCCACCCAGGGCGTGCATCACACTCCCCGCCCCCAGGAATAAGAGCGCCTTGAAGAAGGCGTGGGTCATCAAGTGGAAGATCCCGGCCGCAAAAGCCCCCACTCCCGCTCCCACGAACATGTACCCAAGTTGACTGATGGTGGAATAGGCCAGGACGCGCTTGATGTCGTTGTTGGCGACCGCAATGGACGCGGAGAAAAGCGCCGTGAACACGCCGATGCAGGCCACGACCAGCAGCGAGTTCGGCGCCAAGAGGAAAAGCACGTGCGATCTCGCGACCATGTAAACCCCGGCGGTCACCATGGTCGCGGCGTGAATCAAAGCGCTCACCGGGGTGGGACCAGCCATCGCATCCGGAAGCCAAACGTACAGAGGGATCTGAGCCGATTTCCCAGTGGCCCCGACAAAAAAGAGCAAAGTAATGGCTCCCAAGGCCCACGCCCCTGCCCCCTGAGACGCCTGGGAGAAGATCGCGTCGTAGCGGAACGTCCCGTAGACAGCGAAGAGCAGCAGCATTCCGAGCGTGAAACCGTAGTCTCCTATACGGTTCACCACAAATGCCTTCCGTCCTGCGAACGCATTGTACCGCTCCTGGTACCAGAAGCCAATCAGGAGATAGGAGCAAAGCCCGACGCCTTCCCAGCCCACAAACATGAGCAAGTAGTTGTCGGCCAGGACCAAGAGCAACATCGCAAAGGTGAACAGATTCAGGAAGCTGAAGTAGCGGGCAAACCCCCGATCCCCATGCATGTATCCGATGCTGTACACGTGGATCAGAAAACCCACGCCCGTCACCACGAGCACCATCACCATGGACAGGGGATCCAGGAGGAAACCGACATCGACGGACAGACTTCCGCTCTCCAGCCACCGGTAGAGGGTGATGGTGACGTGCCTCTCGTCGGCGGGAAGGGCCAGGAAGCTCCTGAAGACCGCAAGGGCAGCAACGAAGGACACCCCCACAACGCCCGCTCCCAGCCAGCCCACCACCTTCTCCCGCCACGACCAGCCGAAAAGCCCATTGAGCACAAATCCGACCAGCGGGAACAGAGGGATGAGCCAAACCTTATCCAGCATGGATCTCCCCGTCTTCCTGCACGCCCGCCCTCACTACCATTTCAGCAGCTGGAAGTCGTCGAGATTGGTGGTGGCGTTCAGGCGGAAGAGAGCCACCACGAGGGCCAGGCCGACTGCCACCTCCGCCGCCGCCACAATCATCGAGAAAAACACCAACACCTGCCCATCCGGCGAACGCAGCGCATTGGAGAAGGTGACGAGCATCAAATTCACCGCGTTCAGCATCAATTCGATCGACATGAGCACGATCAGCACATTCCGGCGGATCAGAACCCCTGCGGTCCCGATGGCGAACAGAATGCCTGCGAGCACAAGATAATGCTGGGGGCTCATTGACCCATCTCCCCGATGCTAAGGAAGTCTGCGCTTGGCAAAATAGACCCCACCGATGATGGCGACGAAAAGCAAGATGGAGGCAAGCTCAAAGGGCAACAGATACTTCGTGAACAAAGCGGACGCCAACGTCTGTGCACGGCCCAGCTCCGCCGGCCCCAGTCCCGTCACAGGACCAGCGAGAAAACGAGGCGCCGTTAGGCCTAGCTGGATCACTTCGACCAGAAACAAACTGGCCAGAGCCAGCGCCACACCCGTCTGCCCAGTGAAGCGCCGCAACGAGCGAGTCTCCGTCCGGATGTTGATCAGCATCACCACGAAGAGGAAAAGCACCATGATGGCCCCGGCGTACAGGAGCACCTGGAGGACGGCCAGGAACTGGGCATTCTGCATCGCGAAAAGGGCCGCCAAACTAAACATGGTCACGATGAGGGAGAGCGCACTGTACACCGGGTTACGGTGCAGAACGAGGACTACAGCCCCCGCCACAGCGAGAATGGAAAAGACGTAGAACAGGAACGCCGTCACCCAACTCCTCCCTCGCAGATCCTCCGCTCGCGCCTCAGAGCCGCAAGCGCCGCTCCCCCTGCGGACCGTCCTCGCGCGCCTCACTCCCGATTTGCGGATCCCCCGGAAAGAAGTTGCTCACCCCAAGTCATGGCCCCCTTCCGGGCCGCGTCTCTCAGCGGTAGAAAACCAGGGTCACTAGCACGAAGCTCGGGATCAATAGCAGGATCGACCACGCCATGTAGCCGAAGAAACTGGGCATGCGCACGCCGTTTTCCTCCGCAATGGAGCGCACCATGAAGTTGGGCGCATTTCCAATGTATGTATTGGCACCCATGAACACGGCGCCGGTTGAGATGGCCACGAGGTAGACCTCTTTCTGGGCAATCAGCGCGTGCACCGCCTCTCGCTCCGGCATGCCGGCGAAAAACTTTCCGAGAGCCGTGTTCAGGAACGTCAAGTAGGTAGGGGCATTGTCCAGAAAGCTGGACAGGGCACCCGTGATCCAGAAGTAGTGCCACGGCTCCTTCACCGAACGGATGAGGAAATCCAGATGCCCATGCTCCCCCGCCCTGAGGATGGCCAGCGCGGGGACGATCGTCATGAAGATCCCGGCAAACAGGTAAGCGACCTCTTTAATGGGGAACCACGTGAATTCGTTCTTCTTCCGTAGCTCAGCCGAAGTGGACCGAAGCGAAAGCAAGCCCATCACAATGAGCAAGGCGTCGCGGATCAAGTTTTCCTTGGCCATGTGGATCCCCAGAATGGAGACCTCCCCCAGATGGACGAGGCCGCTGAACAGGACCCCCCCGACAATGCCCAGCAAGAAGAGAAAATTGTGAGCCCCGCGCAGCCGGATGGGCTCCGTGACCTGCTCCACTTGGCCCAGCGTCTCTCCCCCCACGAAGGTCCCTTCCTTGAATTTGGGAACCGTCACCACATTGATATCAATTCCCTGCGCCGCCAAGGCCTTCCGGTCCTTCCGGTAGAAGTAGGTATCGATCAGGAAGAATATCGCCAGAAGCAGGCCGGACACAAGCCCCATGGGCGCGATCAGACGGAAGGTCCAGAAAAACGGCACACCATGGAGGAAGCCGAGGAATAGAGGAGGATCGCCGAGCGGGGTGAGGCTCCCTCCAATATTGCTCACGAGGAAGATGAAAAACATGACCACATGCGCCTTGTGAATCCGCTTGGCATTGGCTCGCAGCACCGGACGAATCATCAGCATGGACGAGCCAGTGGTCCCAACCCACGACGAGAGGAAGGTCCCGATGATCAAGAGCAGCGTATTCACTGCGGGGGTACCGACGATCGTCCCCTCCAGCAGAATACCCCCCGCTACCGTGAACAGCGACCACAGGAGGATGATGAACGGGATATAGTCCGCCAGGTAAATGTGCAAAATCTCATGAACCGCTTCGCCGCCGTAGGTAGCCACGAACGGGATGGCAAACACCAGGGCCCAGAAGGCGGAAACCTTGCCGAAGTGGTGATGCCAGAAATGGGGGGCTGCCAGCGGGAAGATGGCGATGGACAGCAGAATCCCCACAAACGGGATCACACTCCAAAGGGGCAGTTGCGCTCCGAGTCCGCCAATTTCGTGAGTTGCCTGCGCATGCTCCTCGGCGAGAGCCGCACCCGCCAACATCACCACGAGCGCCAAAACTACCAGCGCAGCAGGGAGAGCCGTCCTGTGCCGCATCCGTCTCCTCCTGTTGAGCACGGAAAACAGCCGCGATCCGAACACCTGCCTCTTCCTCCCTCCTGCGCGTGGAATTGCCAGACGATCCCGAAGTCGCACCCTCCCATTCCCTTGATCGGCGAAGTTAGCATTCTCCGCCTGAATCGCAAGGGAAATGTGGGTTAGCAACTACGGCGGGATCACTCATTCCCTTCGGCGCAGGAGGAACGATCCCTAATCCCTGTAATCGGCCCGGCGGACAAATTCTTCACTCTCGGAGGGGATCCCAGCCCTACTTGGGGATGGAAATCCTTCGGCGTCAAGAGCTGGTTCGCTTGGATGCAGGTCCTGCCCAGCAAGCCTGGCTCCGGCGATTCGCCGCCAAGCGGGCACTGGGTGAAGTGGAGAGGCAAACGGCTCGTCAGTCCGAGAAAGCCTCAAGCGGGGTTCCGCAGGTACTCCCCCAACGCGTCTTGGAGCACCTTCCAGGCCAGGAGCGCGCATTTGATCCGCACCGGAAACTTCCGGACTCCCTGGAGAGCCTGAACATCGCCGAGGCCATCGAGCTCGTCTCCCTCTTCCCCCTTGAGCATCTTTTCCACGCGTGCGGCGAAGGCGCGTATTTCCTCCACGGTTTTCCCGTGGATAGCCTCCGTCAGCATGGAGGCCGAAGCCTGGCTGATGGCACACCCCTCACCCTGGAAGCGGACATCCACCACGCGATCCTCCTCAAGCCGCAGGTAGAGATCGATCCGATCGCCGCAGAACGGATTCACCCCTCCGCCATGCACGGAGGCATGCGGGAGCACCCCCTTGTTGCGCGGTCTCTTGTAATGGTCCAGCAGGATCTCCTGATACAGGGTTTCCAGACTCATCCGAGAAAGAACCTCCTGGCCTCCTGCAGAGCATCTACCAGTGCGTCAATTTCATCGGGCTGATTGTACAGGTAAAAGCTGATGCGGGCCGTGGCAACCACTCCCAGGCGTTTCATCAGTGGCTGCGCACAGTGATGCCCGGCCCGAATCGCAATTCCCCTCGCATCGAGGAAGGTGGCGAGATCGTGGGGATGGATGCCGTGAACCTCGAAGGAGATCACGCCGAGCCTTTCTTCTGGACCCGGTCCGAAGATGCGGAGGCCCTCTACCTCGCTCAAGCGCTCGAAGGCGTAGCGCACCAGTTGGCGTTCGTGCGAAAAGATTCGGCCCGTCCCGAGGCGTTGGAGGTAGCGGATTGCCTCCGCCAACCCCACGGCACCGGCGACATTCGGAGTCCCCGCCTCGAACTTCCACGGAAGCTCATTCCATGTGGACTCATGCCAGTCGACGCTGAGGATCATGTCGCCGCCGAAGAGGAACGGCTCCGCCTCCTCCAGCCGCTCGCGCTTTGCGTAGAGCACGCCGATCCCCATCGGTCCCAGCATCTTGTGGCCGGAAAAAGCCAGAAAATCCGGATCGAGGTCGAGCACGTCCACGGGGATGTGCGGCGCGCTTTGCGCCGCATCCACCAGGATCCGAGCACCCCAGGCGCGGGCAAGACGCGCGACCTCCGCCACGGGATTTATGGTGCCCAGCACGTTGGAAGCGTGGGTCACAGCGACGAGGCCTGTCGGCCGGCGCAGTAGCTCAGAAAGCTGGTCGAGGTCGATCTTCCCTTGGTCCGTAATACGCACGTACTCCAGGCGGGCACCCGTCCGCCGCGCGACCATCTGCCAGGGGACCAGATTGCTGTGATGCTCCATCTCCGTCAGCACGATCTGATGCCCTGGTTTGAGGTGGTTCAGCGCCCAGGCGTAGGCCACGAGATTGATGCTTTCCGTCGCGTTGCGGGTGAACACGATGGTCGAGCTGGTCGGCGCATTCAAGAAAGATCTCACGACCTCACGTGCTCCTTCATACAGGCGGGTCGCTTCCTCGCTCAGCCAGTAAGCTCCGCGGTGCACATTCGCGTTGTGCTCGCAGTAGAAGCGACGAACCGCGTCAATCACCGACTTCGGCTTCTGGGTAGTGGCCGCGTTGTCGAGATAGATGAGCCGCTTCTTTCCGGTCCTTTTCAGGAAGATCGGGAAGTCCTGCCGGATGCGCTCCACGTCCAGTGGATCGGCCACTACATGTCGCGAGCGCCCCGCCAGGACCGGTGCGTCCGAAGCCATTAGCCCACCTCAGTTTCGGCAAGTTCAAAATCCAAAGGCATTCGCCGCGGACATGGCCGTGGAGTGAGCTCCGCGCGCTCGTCCACCGATACTGGCCGAACGTAGCCGGTAACCAGAGCCGCCACAGTTTCATCACCGGAAGACACTAGGTACGGCCATCTTGCCAACGGGAGATCTGGCCAGCGCGGCTTCAAAGAGACTCCGCTCCTTGCGCCTCCGCTCCCTCCGGAGAACCGGCGAGGACGGAGTCGAGTTTGGCCGTCATAGCCGCCTCCAGAGCGGAAGACCAGCGCCCGAGGTCCGAGCTCTCGAGCTCCGCGAGGAGGAAATCTTGCAGGATGAGCCTCCGAGCTTCCACCTCCGAGAGACCACGCGTTCGTAGGTAGAACACCTGTTGCTCGTCCAGCGGACCTGTGGCCGAGCCGTGCGAACAACGAACGTCATTCGCCTCGATGTCCAGCATGGGAATGGAATGGACCCGGCCTTCGTGGCTGAGGAGGACGTTCCGGTTCGCTTGGTAGGCATCGGAGCCGTGCGCATCCTTGTGGATCCAGATGCGGCCCCGATGGATGGCGACGGACCGGTCCCCGATGACGGACTTCACCAAGAGATCGCTCCGATTGCCCCGCGCAGCGTGATTCTGCAGCGTGTCGACTTCCACATGCTGGCCCCTGCTGAGGATCACAATCCCCCGGAACGTCGCCTTGGCTCCCTCGCCAGCGAAATGCAACGTGGTTTCCACCTTAGCGATGGCTCCGCCGAGGTCCAGCCGGACCAATTGAGCTTCGGCGCCCGAATCGAACACGAGTCTTGCCCGTTGAAGCCTCCGAGAGGCCGGCCCGAATACCTGCAGAAACACCACCGTCCATTGCGCACCCCGCTCCAAGCGGATCTCCGTCAAATCCACGCCGTAATCAACCCCGTCCTGACGCGGATGGCCGTCGAGAACCAGGAGGGTTCCGCGGCTGCCCGCCCCGAGGTCGACCCGTGTGGCCGTGCTGTCCCACAGGCCATCGCTTTCCGGCCGGACGATCACAAGCGGCCCCCCGAATGCCGACTGACCGGGGACCTGAATCCAGACCACTCTCCGGAGAGTTGCCAGGGCAAGCGCGTCGAATCGGTCCTTGCTTTTCTCCACGATCGAATCGAGCCACGGGGCGACGGGTCCGTCGAGTCCAGCCGTCACTCGCAGGTTCGAGGTTGGGAATCCCTCTCTATCCTCCTGCGCCAAGAGCAGGAATCCGTCCGACTCCCAGTACGGCCGACAGGATTGCGGAAACTCCACCAGAGGAAGCTGCCGCGACACCGATTCCGGGGCTCTTGCCTCCTGCCCGCCCCATTCCGGCGGAAGGAGGGCGCTCCACGGCGTGTAGCGCCAGTCCTCATCGGAGGAATCGGGCCACGGACGGCGCGCCAGCAGCTGGCGCGCCCTCCGTTGGACGGAAGTCAGCCCGGAGAAATCGGGAAGGGAGAGCAGATCCAGGTCCAGTTCGTGGTTACGTGTCCAGCGTTCCGCTCTGTGCACCGTTGACCTCCTCGCCTCGCTCAGCCAACCGACCCTTCCATCTGGAGCTCGATGAGCCGATTGAGCTCCACGGCGTATTCCATCGGGAGTTCTCGAACGACCGGCTCGATGAATCCCCGCACCAAGAGCGCAACGGCTTCGGACTCCCTGAGTCCCCGGCTCCTGAGGTAGAAAAGTTGTTCGTCACCGATCCGCGAAACTGTGGCTTCGTGGCCGAGCTGAGCGTCGGGCTCTTCCACATCAATATGAGGGTAGGTATCCGAGCGCGAATCTTCGTCGAGGATCAATGCGTCACAGCGGACCGCGTTTTTCACTCCCACGGCGCCGCGCACGACGCGCACCAGCCCGCGGTACGTGCTCCGCCCCCCGCTGTGGCTGATGGATTTGGAGACCACGTGCGAGGCGGTATCAGGTGCCAGGTGAATCACTTTTGCCCCGGCATCAATGTGCTGGCCTCTTCCGGCCAGCGCGACGGAGAGGATCTCCGCCTTCGCCCCTCGCCCCTTGAGGATCACCGCCGGGTACTTCATGGTCACCTTGCTCCCGATATTGCCATCCACCCATTCCATCGTGGCCTCTTCCTCGGCAACAGCGCGCTTGGTCACCAGGTTGTACACGTTGGTGGACCAGTTCTGTATCGTGGTGTAGCGCACCCGTGCGCCGCGTTTGACAATGATCTCCACCACCGCCGCGTGAAGGGAGTCCTCGGAGTAGATAGGAGCCGTGCATCCCTCGATGTAGTGGACAAAACTTCCCTCGTCCGCGATGATAAGAGTGCGTTCGAACTGGCCCATGGCCCTGGCGTTGATGCGGAAATACGCTTGCAGCGGTACCTCTACGCTGACCCCTTTCGGCACGTAGATGAAGCTCCCCCCGCTCCAAACGGCGGTGTTCAGGGCGGCGAACTTGTTGTCGCCCGGGGGAACCACCGTGCCGAAGTACTCCCGCACCAGCTCGGGAAACTCGCGAAGCCCTGAATCCATGTCGAGGAAAACGACTCCCTGACGCCGCAGATTCTCTCTCAGGCTGTGGTAGACCATTTCGGACTCGTACTGGGCCCCGATCCCAGCGAGGAACTTCTTCTCTGCCTCCGGGATGCCCAGGCGGTCGAAGGTGCGGCGTATCTCCTCCGGCAAGTCCTCCCAAGATCGGCCCGGCCTTTCGGTCGGGCGTACGTAGTAATGGATGGCGGCGAAATCCACCTTCGAAAGATCCGCACCCCAGGTGGGCATCGGTTTGCGCAAGAAGAGATCGAAAGCCCGCAAGCGGAGATCACGCATCCATGCCGGCTCCCCCTTCATCTCGGAGATGTGGAGCACGGTCTCCCGAGTGAGCCCACGCGGTGCTTTGTAGACGTAGCGCTCCGGCTCGTGGAACCCGTAGCGGTACTCGCCAATCTGGAAACCCTCGACTTGTGACCCACTCATGCTACCGCCTCCACGGCTTCGGTGCGAAACGCGTCGTAGCCGGCTGCCTCCAGCTCCCGCACGAGATCGGGGCCACCAGAGCGAACGATCCTGCCCTGGATCATGACATGAGCCAGGTCGGGTTTCAAGTATTCAAGAATTCGCTGGTAGTGGGTGATCACGAGGATGCCCACGCCCTCGTCCGCCATTCTCCGCACCTCGTTGGCCACGACGCGCAGAGCGTCGATATCCAGGCCGGAGTCGATCTCGTCCAAGATGGCGATCTTGGGCTGCAGGAGGGACATCTGGAGGATCTCGCTCCGCTTCTTCTCGCCGCCCGAGAAACCCTCATTCACCGCCCGGTCAGCGAAGCCCGGGTCCATCCCGAGGGATTCCAACCGCTGGTGCAGGGTCTTGTAGAATTGCAGCGGAGGAAGCGGTTGTTCACGAATGGCGCTGAGCGCCGTCCTGAGAAAGTTGGAGAGCGCAACCCCGGGCACCTCGGCTGGGTACTGGAAAGCGAGGAACAAGCCGCGCCGAGCCCTTTCGTCGGGATCAAGTCCGCGGATATCCTCGCCGAAGAGTCGGATCTCGCCGGCCACCACCTCGTAGGCCGGATGACCCATCAGCACGTAGGCCAACGTGCTCTTCCCCGACCCGTTCGGACCCAGGAGGGCGTGAATCTCTCCTCTCCGCAGGCTCAGATCAATCCCGCGTAGGATTTCCTTCCCCTGGATCCCGACGCGGAGCCCCTTCACGAGCAAATCGACAGATGCCATGTTCATTCTCTCCTCGAGTCGCCTCATCACCCGAATTCGGACTCACTTTGTCCTGATTAAGGTACATCCCCTTTCCGCCAATTGCAAGGGTTTTCTTCGGCCCGGAATTCTTCCCTGAAAAATCCGCGCCGGCGCGTTCCACCCGACGAGGAACGAGACGTCTCCCCCAAGCGCCCGCGGTCAGACAGCGGCCTGGGGAGCTCTTCCCCCGACCTTCGCATGGCCGGGCACCGTGACCGCGAACATCATCCCGCCTCGCGGCGCACAGGCGGGCCCACCGCTGTCGCGACTCCGCACGTCCGGGCTCGGTGAGGGCAACGCGATTCAGAGGCGAAAACACATCCACCTCGCCCCTTCGCCGGCGCAGCGCTCATCCCTTTCGTCCCGCGAGAAAGAAGGCGAAGGGGCACCTCGGAACTTTGCGTCGGGGAAGGCGGTTTTGACGGACGAAACGCTGCGTGAGGGGTCTCGCTGCGCCAAGGATTCGCGCGCGTTGGCGGACCAGTTCTAGTCCGGGATAATCCGAATGCCACCAGCCGGGTTCGAGCGATGCGATCCGTCCTCCGAGCCACTTTCCTTCAGTCGATCTTCATTCTCGTCGCAGCGGCTGGGTTGGGAATCCTCGTTGACCTGGCCAATCCGAAAGGGATCCTGCGCCGACCTCGGAGCCAGCACGCCCTACAGGATTCGCTCCTGTTCGCGGTGATGCAAGACTCCACCATTGTGTTGCAAGCGCCGCCTCGCATCAGCACCGCAGCCGTGCGTCGCCTCCTCGCGAATCCAAGCATCGTCCTGCTGGACGCTCGGGCCCCGGCGGACTACCTGCGTGGGCACATCCCCGGCGCACTGAACCTCCCGTACGAAGAGCTCTATCGGCATGCGCAGATGCTCGAGAAGATTGACCCCCGCTCCTGGATCGTGTGTTACTGCGACGGCCCTCCCTGCGATCTCGGGGAAAGGCTAGCGGGCGAATTGTTCGCCGCCGGGTTACCCCGCGTGGCTGTGTACGAAGGGGGGATCAACGAATGGAGACGAGAGGGAGGTCAAATTGAAACGGGAAGCTCGGGGCGTTGAGCGGAGAGTGATCGAGCTGGCTCTGCGCCTCGTCCTGGCAGGGACGTTCCTCTACGCCGGCTTCGCCAAGATACAGGATCCTTCTGCCTTTGCGTCGCAAATCGCCGCATACCGCTTGCTCCCGGAAGCCGCAGCGCGGGGGCTCGCCGTCCTGCTGCCTCCGCTAGAGATCCTCTGCGGCCTTCTCCTGCTGCTCGGACGCTGGCTCCTCGGATCCTCGGCCCTCGCGGCGGGGCTTTTGGCGATCTTCATCCTCGCCATGGCCTCGGCGATCCTTCGTGGCCTGCGCATCGACTGCGGCTGCTTCAGCGTGTCTGGAGGCCATCAGGTTAGCTACACGCGCATCTTGGAGGACGGAATCCTGCTCGCCGCCGCCATTTTCGTGTGGTGGCAAAACGCGGCGAAATTGCACGCCCTCCCCTCTACGCCACACCGCGAGGGCTGAGCCCTCCCCCGCCCTTCAGACAAGAGGTCACGAGGCTCACTCGTCGCAGCCCCGGGGCGCCAGCGAACGCGGCACTCGCCTTTCGGCAGAGATCACCGGCCGATCGGCTTCGACGAGCGATCCACGCACCCGCCTGATTCGACGTCAGTGCCGACCTGGGCTATTTCGGCAGCTCGAAGCGGTACTTGCTCCCCGCGCGAATGTACAGCGGGATCCGGTTGAGCGGAACCGTCACTTTCAGCTTGATAGGCCCTTCATATGCCTGCCTGCGATTCCAGAAATCGATCCACCGTCCGCGGGGGAGATAGACCTCGCGGCTGTCGTCCTCCGTGACGACGGGCGCGACGAGGAGGTCATCGCCGAACAGGTATTCGTAGTCTTGGGAATGAACCTCGGGGTCGTCGGGCCATTCCCACGCCAGGTGACGCACGATCGGGATGCCCTGCTCGTGAGCTTTGCGGGCCATGTCGAGGATGTAGGGGATGAGTTTCATCCGCAGTTTGGCGTAGAAGCGGTAGATTTCCACGGCTTCCTGATCCCATGAGAAGGGGGCATCTACGAAGTCCGCACGTCCCGCCATCTGCATTAGCGGGCTGAAGGTGCCATGCTGGACCCAGCGAATGAAGCACTTCTTAGTCAGGTTTTGGCTGTAGCCCCCGATGTCGGATCCCCAGTAGGCAAAGCCGGTGAGGGCTGCCGCCGTCTGGGCTCTCACCACTGCTGGGAGCCCTCTGTCGACGCTGAAGTCGCTGTCCATGTCGCCCGGCCATTTCATCGTCCAGCGCTGCGTACCGGCCCAGCCAGCGCGAGGGGTGAGCTGGAAGTCGTTGCCCCTCTCTTCGGCGAGGACCTCCGCGTACGTTTTCACCATTAGGTAGCCGTGATAGTTGTGCATCTCTTTGGGGTCACGACCGCTCGGCGGCACGACGTCCGTTGGGTAGCTCTGTCCGCGATCGAGTTTAATCCCGTCCACACCCAGACGCAGGGCATTGCGCACGATGTCCTTCCACCATTGCCGTGCCTGGGGGTTGGCGAAATCCACCAGATATTGCCCATCCGAGGTCGTCGGCCGATTCCCCGGCCGAGTGATCAGGTAGCCCTTCTCGATTCCCTCCTGAAGGTACCGGGAGTCCTTCGTCAGAAAGTCGCAGGCCCAGACCAGCAGGCGGATACCCATCTTGTGCAATTCGGCTAGGCGTTCCGCTGCGTTGGGATAGCGCTCCTCGTCGAACAGGAAATCATCGCTGCCGTAGCTGCCCTGCATCCACGGGCGATCCAGCCACACGACGCCCAAGGGGATGTCGTTCGCCCGCATCCGGCGCACGTCCTGGAACACTTCGTCCCAAGTGCCTTCGTCCCGCCATTTCTGCGGGTAAAAGCACCATTCCGGAGGCAGCGGCGGGTAGCCGGTCAGGTCTAAGTAGCGCGGCAGGATGTCCCGCATCGCGTTTCCGACCCAGACGTGCAAAGACAAGTTCGGCGCCTCGAAGCGGACCCGAACGCGCTCCGGATCCTCCGCTCCGAAATCGAAGAAGCCCCGGTAGGCACAGTCCACGAACATGCCATAGCCGTAGGTCGACATGTAATAGGGCACGTAGTTGCAGACGTCCGGAGTGCCAGGATGAACCCACATCGTCACCCGATGCCCGCGGGCATCGACGCTCTCAGAATCCCAGAGGTCCCCGAGGCCATAATAATGCTCATCCGCGCGGTTGGCGAGCGCGAAGCTGATCGCCTGAGCTCCGCGCGGCGGCACGATTTCCATCTCCACATGCCGCTGGGGATCCAGCTTGACCAGGAAGTACCCGCGGTCCTCGCCTTCCCCGGCAAGCTCCGCCAAGAACCCCCGGTAACGTCTATGGATGGCGATGACCCGGGTGAGTGCATGCTCACCGGAGGCATCTTGGTAGCGGAGCCAGTCCCCCGAACTCGTCAGCCAGCGGGGCCGCCCCTCAAAATGGATCGCGAGAAAAACGGGCTCGGAGCGAAATTCCACAATCGTACCGTTCGACTCCATCCGCGCCTGCCCTTTCCAGATGTCCACCGTCACGTCCTCAATCGCCGCAGGGGCATTCTGCGCCAAGAGGACCCCAAGGAGAACCTGTAGCGCGCCGCTACATCGCATGGCTTCCTCCTCTGAACCCGCCAGTCTCTTCTGCGAACTTCCTGGACACCGTCACATAAGGTCAAACCGCCTCTCGCCCGGACCCGTGCATCGCCGATCGACGCCGGAACGACTTCGCCCAATTGCTGCTCAGGGTCTCTTGTCCGGGAAGGGAGGTGCTTCGGGGAGCACTTTCCCGGATGTCGCCAGCTCTTTCAGAATTTCCTCCACCGCCCTCTCCAGCTGCGGATCCCGCCCCTGGAGCCAAGACGCCGGGTCCAGGTCCACTTCGATATCCGGCTCCGCTCCGCGATTCTCCACCACCCAACGCCCCTGGAAGTCGTAGAAGCCGACGTTCGGCTGCGTGACGATCCCGCCATCCACTAGCGGGATCACATTGATGATCCCAATGAGGCCGCCCCAAGTGCGTGTGCCGATCACCTTGCCCAGCTTCCTGGCCTTGTAATGCTCCGTGAAGAGTTCCCCGTCGGATCCCGTGTCCTCATTGATCAGCGCGATGGTGGGGCCGGTGAAGCTGACCATCGGGAAGCGCATCGGCTCGAAATCCCGGGTCTTGACGCCGAAGACGAGCTGGCGCTCCAATTTGTCGATCACGAAGTAATTGGTGAAGCCGCCCCCGTTGTACCGGACGTCCAGTATCAAGCCCTTCTTGTACTTATTCGCCTTGAATTCCCGCTCGAATGCGGCCAACCCAGCCCGATCCATATCGGGCAAGTGGATGTAACCGACCTCTCCGCGAGTCTTCTCTTCCACATAATGGCGATTCCTTTCCACCCAGTCCACACGGCGCAGCTCTGCCTCGCTAGCAACCGTCTTCACGCGGTAGGTGCGCGCTCCCGTCAGGCTGGGAACGCTGTTCACCGTGATCTCCACCTCGCACTCAGCCTTGCCCACCAAATGCGCGAGATAGTCCTCACTGGCCTTCACCTCCTGCCCGTCGATCCGAAGGAGGTAATCGCCTGGGGCGACGCGAACGTCGGGCGCGGCCAACGGCGCACGCAGCGAGGGTTCCCAGCTGGATCCTTTCAGGATCCTGACGAATCGGTAGTAGCCAGACGCCGGATCCGGCTTGAGGTCCGCCCCGAGGAGCCCTGTGCCTTCCCGTTGCTCTTCGAATGGCCAATTGTCCTCCCCACCGAAGACGTAGCAATGCGATGCTACCACCTCGCCGACCATCTCGGAAAGCAATGCGGTGAGATCCGCCCGCGTCTCCACAAAAGGCAATAGCCGGGCGTAGCGATCATGCACCGCTTTCCAATCGACTCCGTGCATCCTCGGGTCGTAGAAGAAATCGCGATACCAGCGCCACGTCTCATCGAAGATCTGCCGCCATTCTGCTTGCAGATCCAATCGCATGGAAAGACGCCCCAGGTCCACCCCTCCGTCGCCCACTTTCGCCTCGGGCAGGCGGTCGAGCCCGAGGATGCCAACCTTGGTCCCGCTCCGGTAGGCGAAATGCTCCCCGTTGACGCTCACGCGGAAAGAGCCGATGCCGTCCAGAACTTTCGTCGCCTTCTTGCTGGCGAGGTCGAATCCCTTCAGCCAATAGTCTTGCACCTGAGCCGGATTGAAGAACTCTTCGATGCCCGGGAAGCCGAATTCGTCCTTGCCCCGCACCAGAAGCTTGTTCTTGCCGGCCTGAAGAGCGACGTAGTTCGCGGGCGGAAGCGGCACCTGGAAGATTCGGTCGGCGATACCCGCAAGATCAATGCGGAAGCTGTCGGGAGGCACTACCCGGGTTCGCGCCGACTCGTCCGCGTCGAAGGGTGACTCCTCCCCGCTGCGCAGACAGACCACGTACACTCTGGACATGGGGCTGATGATGTAATTATCCTCGGAAGGATCCATCACCGGATTGAAATTGCGCTGGCTGATGAAGTAGAGATACCGTCCGTTCCAGTCGAAAGCCGGGCAGAAATCATCGAAACGGTCATCCGTCAACCGATGAATTGCCCCTGAGGACACGTCGTACAGGAAGATGCTGCTGTTGAGGTTCGGCTCCACTTTCGAGTAGGCAAGCCAGCGTCCATTCGGGGACCAGGCATAGTCGCTGATCTCCCAGTAGAACTCGTAATCCTTCTGCTGCAGACAGCGGTCCACTTTGACGAGCTTCTTGGTCCGCACCTCGACTACGTAGAGATTGTAGTCCTTGTCCCCGAAGGCGATGTATTTGCCGTCCGGTGACCATTGCAAGTGGTAAGGCTGGCCGCGGAGGGACTCCGTCAGCTGTTCCCACGAGCCTCCCTTGACCGGGGCCCGGTAGAGTTGATACTCGCCGGTCCGATCGGAGAAAAAGGCGACCCACTTCCCGTCCGGCGACCAGGCCGGGTAACGTTCCCGAGCGCCCTGCGTTTCGGTCAGGTTGCGCCACTCTTCGTTTTCCTTCGAGACAATGAAGATGTCGCCCCGCGCTTCCACCGCGAGCCACTTGCCGTCGGGGGAAGCGTCGTAGTCCCCGAGGTGTTTGTCCGGCTTCACCTGTTTCGGCCGGCTCAGCCAACGCTCCGAGGGTACGTGCACCGGCAACCGCATCTCCTTGCCCGAGTCGGGATCGTAGAGCCACAAGGCCCCGCCGCACTCGTACACGATCCGCCTTCCGTCGGTCTCGGGCGCGTACACCGGGAAGTCGCGGTGATCTGTGCAGCGGGTGACCTTGCCCGTCTCCGGATCCAAAGAGAAGAGGTTATTGACGCCGGTTTCCCGGTCCGAGACAAAGTAGATCAGGCGACCGACCCACATGGGGTGCCGGTCGATCCCCTCGTAGTTGGTTAGCCTGCGGAACAGCATGGACGGCAGATCGAGCAGCCAGATGTCCTGGGCTCGGCCTCCCTTGTAGCGTTTCCAGTTCCGGAACTCGCCGAAATGCCGGTTGAAGGCGATCCGCTTCCCATCCGGCGAAATGGAAACGTAGGCAGCCTGTCCCAGCGGAAGGACCTCCGGGCTACCTCCCTCCATGGGCACCTTGTAGGCCAGGGGCCCTCCGTACCCAACGTCGCGCCACGAGAGGAACACCACGAACTTGCCATCCGGGGTCCAGCCCTGGACCAGATCGCGGCCACCGTGGTACGTCAGCCGGCGCGGCTCACCTCCTTCTGCGGGAATGACATACACGTCCGGATTGCCATCGTAATTCCCCGTGAAGGCGATCCAGCGTCCGTCAGGCGAGAAGCGGGGATCTGCTTCACCCCCGGGATGGGATGTGAGACGGATCGCCGTACCGCCCTGCGCGCTGACCTTCCAAAGATCCCCTGCGTACACGAACACCACCTGGTCGCCGAAGATGTCCGGCGAGCGGAGCATCAGGGTCTCCTGCCCTTGCACCCGAACTACGTCGAGGGCCAGCAAGGCAAGGACGAGTACGAGGTGGCCTCGCTTCATGGCTCTTCTCCCGTAGCTTGACGTCCAATCCTGCCAGCTGATGCCCGCGCTTCGCGGTCGCACCAGCCCGGGGTTCTGGAAAACCACTCACCTCCCCCGTTCGCGGCGGCATCCGATGGAGCCCGTGGCGCCTCCCTTCGATCTTCGCGCACGACCCCTCCGCTTCCCGGCTCTTCCGTAGGAGCCCGAACGTCGGTGATCGGCTCTCGCTCCGGGACTGTCTCTACACTCCGAGCTGGCGAGCCAACGCCTCGAGATAAGCGACGGAGCGGCGGTACGCGTCGTCCAGATCGGGGACGTGTCCCACGTCCACAGCCACATAGCCTCGGAAGCCGTGTTTCTTCAATGCGAGGAAAACGCCCTCGAAATCGATCGTCCCCTCGCCGAGGGCGAGGTGGAGGTTATCCCTGCCATCGTTGTCCGCCACATGCAGGTAACGGATCCTCCGCCCAAGCTTCTCGACGCTGAGCGGAAGGATTTCCTTCTGCGCGTGGAGGTGCGCCGTGTCGAGAACAGCCCCGAAGTTGGGTTCACCGACGTGCTCGATCAGCCGGAGCAAGGCGTCCGTGTTGCTGACGCTCTCGCCGACCCGGGGCTCCATCGTCAACCACAAGCCCGCACGGCCCGCACGGCGAGCGCATTCCCGGGTCATCTCGACCAATATCGCCCAGTACCGCTCGTAATCGAACTCTGGGTTCACCCGGACTCGGAACGGTTTGCCGAAGGCCAACGCCTCTCGGTACGGAGCATCTCCCACGAACTCCACCGGTGGGGTGAAGCTGTCGATCTGCACCGTCGGGGCCCCAAAATACCGCGCCAGTTCGACGCCGAGCTCGAAAAGCTCAAGCCCTCGCCTGCGCTCCGAATCGACGGAACTGAATAGCTGCGGCAAAATGGGGCAGAAATTGACGATCTGGACCCCCAACTCCCTGCACAGCTCGGCGAAGTCACCGCGCCTCTCCCACACTGCTAGCATGTTGGCTTCGCCCACCCCCTCCAGCTCCACATAGCGGAATCCCAAAGCCGCCATCTCTCGGATGGCCCTGAAGGAATTCTCGATGCTCGGCGGATATCCGTACTTGCTGATCGCGTACAGCCAGCAGCAGCTGATCTTCATCCGCTCCTCCGTTCCCTTCCCAGGACGTGGGATATCCCGCCTCGTTCCCACCCAGAGCCACCTTCTCTTCTCGTCGATGACCCCGGCCCTGGCTGACGATGGCACGACCGATCCCTCCTGCTCGACCCCCGGAAACCTCGAGGCGAAGGTACGAAGCAAAAGGGGAGAAAAGCAAGGGGAGGGTCGCCTGGGCGAGAGTCTTCCGCGGACAGCGCCTTGGTCGGAGACGGGCGCCTCGTGACGGGCGGCGAGTTGGGCTCTTCTCGACTACTGCCCAAGTCTCACCATCACCCCGCCGGGGAAGGGACGGAGCCACAAAGAAACAGGGTGGCCGAGGTGGCCACCCTGTCGGATCGACCCGAAATCCTTCGGCTCTTTCAGAACGAGATGTTCAGCGAATACACGTGGACCGCGTCGAAGAGCGTGTCCGAGGTGTGCTTGTACGCGTAATCGATCCGCACATCACCGAAGCCGAGAGGAACCTTCACGCCCATCCCCGCGCAGAGGCCCTCGGAGCTGTGGTTGAACTTGTAGCCCGCGCGGACGAAGAACAGGTCGCGGAAGGCGTATTCCATACCCACCTGAGCTCGTTCCGACCAGTCCCGTGGGTGCACATAGTCCCCCGTGATCAGCACCTTTTGCCCATTCATCTCCATGTTGAGCACGCGGAAGAGCTCAGCGGACACGCCGAACTGGATCGACAGCGGCAGGTCATAAGATTCGCGCTCGTATTTCACCTCCTGCCCGAAATTGCGGAAGGCGAAGGCGAGGATCAGCCCGCGGAAGCCGGTGTCGTAGGAGGTGCCGAAGTCGAGGGCAAACACCGTGCGCTTCGCGTCATGGGCATCCTGCTTCCAACCGCCACGATAGCCACCAACGTCCTCAGTGCTCCTCTTGCCGTCATCCTCGCTCCCTCCACATTTGGTGACCTTGACCCTTGCGCCCGAAGCCGAAAACCCCCGCTGCCGCGACCGGAATCAGTAGCCCGCTTGCAGCATCACCTCCTTTGCAACGAAGTTCAAAGCTTCCGGGCTCTCATTGGGATGCTACGGCAGCTCCGCACGACTTCCGGATGATCAGCTCTGTGGGGATGGTCACTTGGCGAGGTTCCGCGTCCGGTCTGCTGATGGTCTCGAATAGCAATTCCACCGCTACCCGGCCCATCTCCTCTTTGTCCACGCGGACCGTAGTCAGGGGAGGATCCAAAAGCGCTGCCGACCGAATGTCATCGAAGCCCACCATGGCCACGTCCCCGGGCACCGACATTCCCAGTTCTCGGGCCGCCTCCATCCCCCCGAGGGCAAGAAGATCGCCCGAATAGAACACGGCTGAGGGACGATCCGATTGCCCCAATAGCTCCAGGCTCGCTCGTCGCCCCTCTTCCTGGGAATACGCCACTTCGATGCACCACTCGGGACGGACCCGGAGTCCCGCCGATTCCGACGCCGTCACGTAGCCTCGGAATCGTTCCCGGACGTGGTAGAACGTGCGGCGAGTCCCTACGAACGCGATGCGCTCGTGACCCAGGGAAATCAGGTGCTGGACCGCCGCCAGGGACCCGCCAAAGTCGTCGGCACAAACGCTCGGCACAGGAGGGTGAGAAACTCGGTTGGCAAGTAGCACGCAGGGAAGAGCATTGGCGAGAAGGGACTCGATCAAGCTCTGGCGAATCTCCGGACCACCAAGCAGCAGTCCGTCAACTTTCCGTTGCCGGACAACCATTGGCAGGTCTCCCTCCTCCGACTGTTGCATCACGAGGATGAGACTGTAGCCTCTCCTCGCCAGCTCCAGCTCGGCCCCCTTCGCCACGTAGTTGAAGAAATCATCGAATCGGGGCGGATGACCTACCAGCAGCGCTACGTTGGTTGTCACATCGTTCGCCAGCGCGCGCGCCGTAGAATTCGGGTAGTATTCCAGCTCCTCGATGGCTCGGAGAACTCGTTCCCGCGTCTCGGCGCTGACAGACGGAATCCCCCGAATCACTCTCGAAACTGTCATTTTCGAAACGCCGGCCCGCCGGGCGACATCCTCCATCGTCGGATATCGCGGACGCCGCCAGGCCCACCCATCATCCCCGTCCGTATCCCAAATCACCTCTGAATGATCTATCGCCCGACTGCGCCGTGACTACCTTGCGCCGTCAATATATCACCCATCTGCCCCCGTGTCAAGTGCAAAATCGCGCCCCTTTGCGTCCGAATGCCCCTGCGGCCGCAATGGCCCCCCGGGCCACGACCACATCTCCGCCCTTCCCGGAGATCTGCGTCACTCCCTTTCCGGGCTACCTGGACCTGAACGGGGAAAGAGTCCCTTCACTCCCCGGCAAACCGTCCGCGGCGATGAGGACGAACCTTTCCATTCCCAGCTTGAGCGCTCTCCCAACCCGTTCCGCAGATTCCTGCACTTACTCGAGCTCGAGTGCCACGACGCTCTTCGCTGGGAGGTCGATCACCAGCTCCTGTCCCTCGAAGCGCATCCCGGTGAATTCCGCCGGCTTGACCGCGTTCGGCGCATCGAAGGTGTTGTGCGCATTCATGGCTGGGGCAGTCAGGATACGTCCCTTGGCACGGCTGAAGCTTCGGCCGCGGAACTCGGCGCGAATCGTCCGACCCTCACGGGGATCCAGATTCACTAGCGTCAGATGAGTCCGGCCAGAGGCATCCTTGGAAGCTGCAGCGCTCACCGCGGGGATTTGGGCTTCCCCGTAGCGATAGACCCCCGCATCGAGATGGATCGGAAGGCGTACGGCATCCTGATGGACCGCGTACATGTCGAACACGTGGTAGGTGGGCGTGGTGACCACCTTCCCGTCTTGCGTGAGCACCATGGCCTGGAGGACATTGACCGTTTGGGCGATGTTCGCGATCCGCACTCGTTCGGCGTGCTTGATGAACAGATTCAGGTGCAAGGCCGCGACGAGGGCATCCCGTAGGGTGTTCTGCTGGTAGAGGAAAGCGGGGTTGGTGCCGGGCTCCACCTCATGCCAGGTCCCCCACTCACCGACCATCAGCGCCACGCGATTCCGTGGATCGTAGTGATCCATGATCGCAGAATAGCGCGTGAGGAGCTCGTCGATGTGTAGCGCCCGCTGCATGAGCTCGAACCACTCGGCCTCGCCGAATTGGGTCGCGCTGCCCTTCTTCTCCCAGGTGCCGTTGATCGTGTAGTAGTGGAAGTCCAAAGCGGCAATATGGCGCCCCGCCTCGCGCATCACGACTTCCGTCCAGCGGTAGTCCTCCCCTCCCGGCCCTACAGCAATGATGAACGGCTTCACCTCCCCCATCGGGCGAAGGAAGGTGGCGTAGCGCTTGAGAAGGTCGCAGTAGTACTCGGGGCTCATGTTGCCGCCGCAGCCCCAGGACTCATTCCCGATACCCCAATACCGCACGCCGAAAGGCTCCGGGTGGCCATTCTTGCGGCGAAGTTCCGCCAGACTGCTGCCCCCGGGATGGTTCAGGTACTCCCACCACTCCGCCATCTCGGCCACGGTGCCGCTTCCCACATTCCCTACGATGAGCGGCTCTGCCCCCAGTCTCCGAACCAGCTCCATGTACTCGTGGGTGCCGAAGCTATTGTCCTCGGTGACTCCGCCCCACACCACGTTCACCATCGGCGGCCTTTGGGCTCGGGGGCCGATCCCGTCCCGCCAGTGGTAATAGTCGGCGAAGCAGCCGCCCGGCCAGCGCAGGTTGGGAACCTTGATTCTGCGCAGCGCCTCGATCACCGCCTCATTGTAGGTCCAGTTCCCCGATTTGTCTTGGATCCAGAATCCCCCGTAGATGCACCGCCCGAGATGCTCCGCGAAATGACCGAAGATGTGGCGGCTGATCGTCACGTCGCCCAGGTCTGCTTGCACCACAAGCCGGAGCTCCTGCTTCGGAGCCGGCATCTGCGCCCCAGCCCGGTTCGCGAGCGCCACAAGCAGGAGAACTCCCGCACTCCATAGCCTTCTTGCGCGCATATCACCCTCCTCCGGAATCCAAGCCTACGGTCAAGCGTCAGCCCACGACCCCGCCCCGCCACAGCGCGAAGACGAGCACGCCCCACCTTTCCCGCAAGAGCCCGCACGGACGCCAACCGCCGAGCCCGTAAGGGAAAATCCTGGCCCTTGGGCCCCCGCCTTCGGAAACGATTTCTCGGCCCCCCTGGTGACCGTGCGCCGAACCCTGCGCTCCTCGCCCTCCGAGGCCTCTCGCCTTCTCAAGGGGCTCCGGAACCTCCAGAAGGGGGCGCCGTTCAGCCTTCACTCACCGTCGCTCCGGCGCGGGATGGGCCCCACTTCTTCCTCCGTCAGCTCGCGCAGGCGCAGACCTTTGACCTCGATCGGCTCTCCCTTCCCCAAACACTCCAGCGCGATGCTTCCGGGGCCCACTTTCTGGTGATTGTGGATCGTGGCCACAATCACCCCGTCCAAGCGGAATTCGGCGTACTGTTCATTGCAGATGAGCTGAAACGGGACCCATTCGCCGAACAACGCCGGGACAACCCACCAGGGCTGGTTCCGTCGGAATCGGAGGAGGTTCTGGCGCTCCAGTTCTCGCGCCTGGAATTCCACCAAGTAGCCGGGCTCTTCCCCCGAAACCCAGCGGTAGCGGATCGCCCCGGCCGGTTCATCTGTCCGGCGCACGTATCCCTGGAGCTCGAAGCGATCGAACTGGCCATTCGTCACGAGGAATCCTTTGCCCCCCTCGCCGCGCACCACGTCGCCGTCCCGCTTCCATTGGGCCTGCCCCACGGCCTGCCAGCCCTCAAGAGAGGGTCCAGCGAGAAGGTCCCGCCACTGGATCTTCCCGGGAAGTCGCTTCACGAAAATGTTCCGGAAGGCGGCATCGGAACCGTGGTTTTGCAAGGCGATGTAGCCGTCGCGGAAACGGAAACGCAGCACGTCGTGCGTCGAGAGATCCACATCCTGCACTTGTACGCCGTTCAACCACACCCGCAGCTTAGGCCAGTCCATCTCGATGCGGTAATGATTCCATTCGCCTGCTGGCTTGCTAGCGAGTTCGCGCGGCGCCAGCACGTCGTAAATTGCGCCGGTGGAATGGATGCCAGGCTTGCCTCCATGGTCATCCAGGATCTGGAGCTCGAATCCCACCCGGGACTGGCGTCCGCTCAGAGGCGCATGCAGGAACACGCCCGAGTTGCCTCGCGGCGAGATCCGAAAGTCGAGCTCCAAGATGAAGTTTTCGTACGTCTCCTGAGTGTACAGGGCAGGTACGCGCCGATTCGATCCATCCACCTCAATGACGCCGTCGCGCACGCGGAAGCCGCCCGTCTCCAAGGAACCCGTCGGCGACCACCACCCGCTGAGGTCCTTTCCGTTGAACAGAGACTGGAAGCCTTCCGGCACCTGACCTGCCGCGATGGCTGTACCCAACAGAAGGAGCAACCCCACCAGTCCGGCACACCGAGCCTCTACGACCTTGCCGCGCATGACCACCTCCACTCATCCGCTCGCTTCCCCGATCGGCCGTACAACCCGCAGCCCATAGTTCCCTCCCCCCGAACTCCCCGCCCAGTTCAAAGTCCGGTGGCACGCTACCCGGCGCGCGACACTCCGCCTCATCCTTGCTCCGCCTTCTTAGGCTCGACCGCCCGGTCAATCTGTGCCGACCATTGGGAGCAAGTTTCGAGACTTGCGCTCCTACTTCCCACGGAGGTAAGGCTCGGCCTCTCGTTGCATCGCCGGGGTCATCGACTCCGGATAGTTCTTGGCCAGGAAGCGGTACATCGCCCCGAGCAGCACGTCGCGCTTCTCGTTGATCTCCCGCAAGCGCTTCGCCTTGTCCTTCACCGCCTCGATGTCCTGCTTGATCAGGTCCGTCAACTTGGAGGCGGCGTAGCCCGCCTCGGGCGCACCGGGGAATCGAAGGACGAAGTCGTGGTACACCGCAAAGCGCAAGGGCCAGATGGGCCAGAAATCCTTCCACGTCTCGTAGACCTCGTCCAGGACGAACCCGCGGAGATAATCGTTCAGGTTGACGCCGGGGTTGCTTTCGAGGTAGGTGACATACTTCTCGTGCTCGTCCAGGATCTCCTGCAGGACCTGACTGCGCTCTTCGCCCTGGAACTTTTCCGCCTCGCGGTACAGCTTCTGAATCCTGTCCACGTACTCTTTCGGCAGGAAGTGAGCGGGGATCGACTTGTAGCGCACGACCCAGGACATCCAAACGCTCACCGGCTTTTTCCCTTTTCGGGCCGGGGCGAAGCGCAGGCCCTTGGCGTATTCCACGGCTGCATCGTCCAGGATCTTGTGCCCCGAGGATTTCTTCACATAGGCCACTTCCACCTTGCCCTCCTCCGAGACGAGGAGGTAGAGGGTGACCACCCCTTCCAGGCCTTGCTTGCGGGCCTCCTCCGGGTACGGCGGTTCGACTTTCTCAAGGAGCGTGGGCGGCCTCAGCCCAGCGCATGCCAAGGCAAGGGATACCACCCCAGCGATCCCGAGGTTGCGCCACATGTTTCCCTCCTCTCCTCGATCGCAAGCTGCTGCTCGAACTTACTTTCGGATCCCCCTCGACTTCGCTTTCTTGTCTTCTCGGAAAAAAGGCTCGGCGACCCCTCCGCCGTCGCCGAGCCTGCGGCCCATCCCGGGGCGAGCTCTTCCAGGGGACCCGCCTTCCAAGCTGCCGGACTTATTTCTTGTACAGGCCGATCGAGAACCGCTGCACCGAGTCGAAGATCCCGAAGTCGGTATACACGTAGTCAATCTGAACCCCGAAGCCGGCCAGATCCTTGCGGAAACCGGCACCTAGGGTCAGACCTTCCTCATCGTAGTTGAACTTGTACCCGCCCCGGAGGAAGATCATGTCGGCCAGCGAGTACTCCAGTCCGGCATGGAGGCGCTCCTTATAATCTCGGGGATGCGACCAGTCCATAGCGACGGTGATGCGGCTGTTGCGACCTTCAGAACCCGAGAAGAGGCTCAGGACGTCCATGGCCACGCCGAAGGTGGCCGTGAGGGGCAGCTCGAACCGCTGGTCGTAGTAGTCGTTCTGGCCGGAGAAGTTCCGCAGGGAGAAGCCGAAGCGGAAGTCCCCGAGTCCCGGATAGAATAGGGTGCCGAAGTCGAAGGCCAGGTTGCCCAAGGCGTTCTTCTGCATGCGGTTCTCGCCGCGGACTTCGTCGAAGATCAGGACGTCGCCCAGGTCCTGATGCGCGTACTTCAGGTGTCCACCGACGGCGAACTGCTGGCTGATCCACCGGGCGTAGCCGATCCCCACGCAATACTCGCCGACCTGGAAGGTGCCTTGGTCGACGTAGCCCTGGTTCCGAAGCGTCGGGTCATCCCCCGTGTAGGGGATGGTGCGCTTCAACTCCCCGTAGTCCATCCAAATGAAGCTGAGCCCAAAGGTCCCCAAGTTGCCCAGATTCCAGGAGGCTGCCGTTCCGTAGTGCTTGATATCGGCGATCCAGTTGGTCATGCTGGTCATCACCTGCAGCCCCTCGGCTTGAGCCAACAGGGCAGGGTTGTAGAAGACCGACATGGCGTCGCCCTTGGCCCCGATCTGCGTGCCAGCCATGGCGGCGCGGCCCCCGACGTCAATCTTCAAGAATCCCATCCCAGCCTGTGCGTATTTGACAGGCTGCGCGTGGGAAAGACCTTGCATCCCCAGCAAGGGAAGCAAGAGCGTCACCAACAGCGCCACGATTCGTTTCATGCTTCCTCTCCTCTATCGATGCTCAGCTGATCTCCCTGTCAAACCCGGAAGCCAGACGTGACTACTTGATCACCACAAACTTCCCGATCGCCTTCTTCCCTGTCGGCTTGCCGTGTGGACCATCCAGTTCCTCGATGACGTAGATGTACACCCCGCTGACGATCTCCATCGTGCTGAACGTGTCCTGCCGCAGCCAGTCGTCCGTCCCCGACCCGGAGACGTGCTTGATCATCTGCACGAGGTCGCCCGTCATGGTGTAGATGCGGATGTTGCAGTAGGCCGGCAGGTTCAGCCACGTGAGGCGGCGTCCCGGATACTTGGTCGCGCCCGCAGCGTGGAAGGGATTCGGCACCACCACGACGTTCTCCGTCCAATCGGGATCCGGACCTCGGGTCGGGGTGAGAGCCTCATCTTCCCGCACCTGACTCGTCCCGGTCATATTCAGGAACATGCTGCTCTCGATCCCCTTGTCGTTCACCGCGGTGATGTAGTAGTAGTACTTGTCGCCCCGTACGATCTGCTTGTCGATGTACTCGTGCGAGGTAGCGGGCACTTCCGCCAGGAGGAGGAAGGTCGTATCCGTGGGGGAGGTCATGGCCGGCGGCCGCTTGTAATCGCGGTAGATCCGGTACTTCGTGATCGTGCCAGCTCGGGCATCCTGCTCGGCCTCGTTGCCCCACTGCAGACGAACCTGGTCATACTCCGAGAAACCGTAGAGGCTGGGGCTGGCCGGGGCGAAGACGGGTAGGTTGAACCTGCCCTGTCCCTTCTTCACGTTGGAGCTCTTCCACAGGCGTACCGCCCTGCTGGCATGCTGGAAGACGTACTGCTTGCCCAGATCGATCACCGCATCTTTGAGCCGTACATCGGCCGGATTGCTGCGGTGCAGGATGCTACCCCTTGGGACCATCAGCTCACCCGTGAACGGGTTCACAATGTCGTAGGGCAAGGGCACCAGCCCGAAGGTAGCCTGCTGCGGATAGCCGTTCTCGTAGGCGCGTCCAAGGTCAATCGCCCAGCGCAGAGGGATCGTGCCAGCCACAAAGGCGATGACGATCCTCACATCATCCCCGGGCTTCATCTGGTACGGACCGAAGCTCATAAAGCCGCTCTTTTCCTGCTCGGTGAGCATATCGTAGTCGCGGACGTTGATCCCCGGACGCAGCACGCGGTACATCCCGTTCGGGCTCTCGTTGTAGTTCTCATCGCAGTGCATCGCATATGAGGTGGGGTTGGCCGGGTCCCAAGGCTTGGAGAGAAAGTCATACATCACCTCGTGCGTGGCGACCTTGAGATCCGGAGAGAGTTCGCGCTGGGACCAACCCGCCTTCACCGGCTGACGCGGATCATCACTCTCATCGTCCGGGCTCTTGTCGGCATGCAGCAGCACGAAGCCGGAATATTGCGGCTCGCGGAAATGCCCCCATTGGGGATGCGGACGGGCCTTGCTGTCGCCAGCCTCCGCCTTATCATCCGCGCACCAGGAGTAGTAGATTCGAAGGGAGTCACCCGTCCGGTCGCCCTGGGCATACTTCCAGTACGTCACGCCGTAGTAGTTCCCCCACAGGTCGGCATCCTCGTAGTGGGTGTGGGCGGACGTCTCGGCCCGGAACCCGAAGTATACGTCGTTCCGGTTCTCGTTCGAAGTGTTCGTGATCACGAATTCCAGGATCACGAAGTCGTCGTAGTCGGGGTGAGCCAAGGCGTAAGCCCAGCACTCCACCTGGATGCCCATGCCGTAGTTCGGCCAGCAATTGGCTTTTTGGTAGATCATGACATCGGATGGCAAGTCGGGATTAACCGGATCTCCCTGAGCCACGACGTCCGTCCGATTCTTTCCATCAAGAACCTTTTGGGGATAGGGGTTTCTGTAGTACCGTTTGTACGTCCCCGAGACCGGCACCACGATGGTCTGAATGTCCAAGCATTTCTGGGGGTTCGCCATCGCCACCTGAACATCATGTTGAGCACCACCCGGATCGGTCCAGGTACGCTTCACCCCCACATCAAAGCCACAGGCGTTGTGAAGCATGTCCAGGTTGTTGTCGCCAAGGCCGCTGTAGATGGATCGGGCAAAGGACCAGGATTGAGGATAGCGCATATCCCAGTCAGCGAATCCCTCCTGGAGGAGAAAATAGAGCTCGCCTACGTTGAGGGTCCTGGTTTGCTGGGCTTGGACTACACCGCACACCAAGACCAAAAATCCCAACAAGAGTTGGATCGCCAACCACCGTCGTACAGCTGCTGATCTGCTCATAGGTCTCTCCTCAGTCATCGATTTCCTTCCCGCGTCTACCTCCGCCGCCTCTCCGGTCGCCGAGGCGAGCGCGACATTGCCCGCCGCGCTCGCCCGGATTGCTGGCTCAAGGAGAGGACGGGCCGCTCAGCGATGCAGCTCAGAAGTAGAAGCGAATGCCGAAGAACACATCCCGCGTCTCCAGGAAGGTCCAAGGCGTGAACCCGGGCAGATCGCCCTTGTCATCGCCAGGCTTGCCCCTCGTATTCTTGAAGCTCCCGTCCTTCTGTTCGTTGCCCGGGGTGTAGCCCAGCGAATACATGTACGCCTGGAACTGGTTCTTCCACCACTTGTGGCCGTCCCAGGTGTAGTCCGTGGAAGCGCCAACGTCGCTTCCTGGATAGGGGTTCATGTTCTTGTAGTTGAACAGGTTGATGACATCGAGGTAGAAGCTGGCGCGCACATTCTTCAGCGCGAAAAGTTGCTTCTGCACCCGCAGATCGAACCGCTGGTACGGCTTCCAGCGCAGATTGTACTCCACCAACGGGATGTTGGCTGGGTTCCAAGTGAACATCCGGCCGCGCTTCCAGGTGTAGGTGAGACCGGCGTCAATGCCGCCGAGTAGCCAGAACACGTTGCCGAGTCCCGGACCGAAGCGCGTCGGCGTGTGGAACATCACGTTCACCCGCACCAGAGGCCGCACGTCCGGCTTCGACACCTGAGTGGAGACCTGGCGCGGCTGCCGGCTCGGATCTTCGTAGAACTGGTCGTAGCCGAAGCTGCCGCCGCTCTCCACCATATAGTTCACGCTCGTCCAACCGCTCACCCAGCCCAGCACGTCGGGACGCAGCTCCAACACCCCTTCCAACCCGCGCACATCCCGGAAGCGCATGTTGGTGGTGTAGGCGTAACTGCCGCCGTGTTTGAGCGGATAGTACGCCGCCGTGCTGATCTCGTTGTTGATGTCCTTGTAGTAGCTGGTCACGCGGAGGAGCAGGGTGTTCAGGATATTGTGCTCGTAACCCAGCTCGTATTGGATCGTCCTCGGCGGCGCCACCGCGGGGTTGCCGAACTGCTCGATTCGATTGCCGCGCTGGGTATTGTACTGTATGCGGTAGCGCATGTAGGCGTCAGCCCACTGGTACATGTGGCCATAATTGAAGAAGAGTTTCGCCACGTCGCTGATGGGGTGGGAGATCCCGATCCGCGGACTGACCAAGAACTTGAACTTCCGTTCGAGGGGGATCATCTTGTAGGTGTTCAAATTCCCGACCACCCCCGTCTTCCCAGGCAGGGTGTAGACTGACCACGGCCCCTTCACGGTATCGTCCTTGGCAGTCATGTCCAGCATCGGGTACTTCCCGGTCAGGAGCCAGTCGCCCCGGAGGCCGACGTTGGCGATGAAGCCGGAGAACTCCATTTTGTCCTGCACATAGACGCCGCCCCAGTACTCGTCCGCATCCGAAAGGTAAAGGCTACCACCCGCCACCGAGGGGTCAATGGCCTCGTACAGCTGGTAGATCTTATCCTTCCGGACCTGGAAGCCGGCGTCGATCTGGTGATGCGGAGTAACCTGGCTGACGAGGGAGAACTGCAGGTCGTAGGACCGGGAGTAGCTCCGGTTGTTCCGGACGTTACAGGACTCCATCCGGTACTCGCCGGTCACATCGCGCCAGTTGATGGGGCCCCATCCCACGGGGGCTTCGTCGTACCAATAGTCCCCGATCTTGATCTTCGCCCAATCTCGCCAGTGGTCCCAGCCGGGCATGATTTGGGCCAGAGAGTCGGCATAGCGCTCCGTTCCAATGCATCCTTCCTTGACACCCGACGGACCACCCGAGGTGGGCATCCCATTGGGGAGAACAGGCCCGTAGTAGCCGGCCTTCTGGCCTATGGTTCCGGGCATCGGGGCCGTGTTCCGCCACTCGGGAAGCATCTCGTAGTCCGTCCGGTAGTGAGCGAAGCGGAGCTCGTAGTAGGTCTTGGGCGAGAGCGTGTGGACCAGATCCACACCGTAGATGCCGCGGGTCTGCTGGCCGGGCACGGCGCAATGCGGATACCAGAACTTGTTGATATCCGTCGGGCAGCGGAACGGGTTGTTGGAGATCCAGCCATCGATCCCGGGACCCTGACCACCGTCGAAGCCGGACTGCCGCGACCAGAACCCGTGGATATTCAGCTTGATCGCCGGCGTGATCCAGCTGGTGATCTTGCCGCGGATGTCGTCCTCGCGGTAGTCCCGTTGCGGAGCCCGATAGCAGTATTCCGTCTGCTCCCGGTAGTAGGTCAGGAAGAAGGTGGTTTTCTTGAGGCCATAGATGAACGGGACCGGGCCACCGAAGGTCACGTCCAGTTTGTAGTCGGGGTCCACCCCTTCGTCAAAAAAGGCCTCATCGTCGGGATTCACCCCTTTGGCGAACTGGACGACGCCCATCTTCTGGAGCTTCTTGAGCTCCTTGATCGCGTCCGGGGAACGGTGCTGCCACAGCCACTTCGCGTACAGTTCCATCGGCTTGCCGTAGTGCGGATCACCCGGCTTCAGCCGCTTCGTGGCCACATTGTTCCAACCCTCGAAGAAGGTCTTGATGTCGTCCCCGTTCGGCGTCTTGCCCACTCCCGTATTGGATGGGGCGTTCGGGTCCCAGTTGCCGTTCTTGTCCCACACCATGATGAACGGCTGGCACAACGGCGACTGGAAGCTGAACATGTCGGGGCCGAAGTGCTTCAGCGCCGGCGGGCTGTACTGGAAGTTCACGCTCCCGGAGTAGCGCGGGCCTCCCTCCTTGGTGACCACGTTGACCACGCCCGAACGGAGGTTACCGTACCGAGCGCTGAAACCGCCCGTCTGGACCTTGATTTCCTCCACGGCGTCCAGGTTCACGCGGTAGTACGGGCGCTGCGTGAGGGGATCCCCCTGCGGAATCCCATCGACGATGAACAACGAGCGCTCGATGGCATCGCCGCGGATCCCCGGGCGGTCTTCGTAGGCGCCCACAGCCGTCACGCTCACCTGGTTCGTGACGACATTGGCCGCCGTCTGGTAGCGGGCGCTCTGCAGCTCGACCGGGGTCACCGTCCGCTCAGAGCCTGCGATGTCCGGCTGCACGATGGGACGTTCCGCCGTGACCACGACCTCCTGCCCTTCAATTACTTGTTGCCGCAGACTGAAATCGACGGTCGTGGTCAGGTCGATGTGCACCCGGACGCCCTCCCGCACCATCGGTGCGTAGCCGATCATTTGCGCCCGCACCGAATAGGTGCCGGGAGGCACGTTGATGATGAAGTACTCTCCGTTCTCATTGGTGGCAGCGCCCCACATCGTGCCTTCGATCACGATGTTCGCGCCGGGCAGGGGCTCACCCGTGGTCGCGTCCACCACTCGGCCGGCGATTTTGCCGGTGGTTCCAGCGGTCAGCTCTGAGGTCGCCCCCATCAGGAGCAGAGCCAGAGCGACCATCAAGCCTGCACTTCGGTAGATCGATCCTCTCATTGGCTCGTTCCTCTCCTTTTGCCTTCACCACCGCTTGCCAACCTGATCATCTCCCCCTTCCTCGCAGATTGTCCTGCATCACCTCCTTTCCGCCGAAATTCGACCTGGCGACATCAGCCCCCGCGGTCATCGCCCCAAAAACACAAGGGCGACTACCAGTCCAGACTCACTGGTAGCCGCCCTTGACGTTGTCGCCGGACGCGCCGGAATTGCAAGCTAGCCTCTCTGGCCCAGAGCTTCCCGCGCGCGGGGCCGCAAAAGTTGCCGGCCACAACCTCGTTCCCGCGTACCTCCGAAGCGGAGCACCAGGCAGACCTCGGCTTCTTCTCCCCTGCCGCGCCGCCTCTCCGCTCCGACCCGGCGCGTCCCGCATGTTCGGACCGTCTCCTCCCTTCAACCGATGACAGTCCTGTAGCAGTTCGGCTGCTATATATATCGCTCCTGGGAAATTGTCAAGGGGAATTTTTCTATTCCATCTCCCGGCTCCAGCTTCACGGATTGATGTTCCCGCTGTTATCCTCCGCCGTCGGCGGAACAGGCCCAGGCGGATTCGTCGCCGGTTCCTGTCGGAATCCGTGTGCCCCGAGTTCTGCCCTATCTGCTAGGCTCACCGTTTCGGTTGGCAAAGGCGATCCTCGGGAGGCGTCCAGGGCAAACTCGCGTCGAACACAGCGGAGCACAAGCGCAAGGATCGTACGGCAATTGGGGGCCCCCCTGCCTGGACCGTCGTTCTTCGGGGCTGGAAGCGGGAAGGTCATTCCGCGCGCGATTCCCCCGCCTCGCCACCCCGCGACGGCTGAGCCAACAAAAAGAGCCTGACCCCTGGGGCCAGGCCTCTGTCGGGGCGCCGAGATTCGAACTCGGGACCTCCTGCTCCCAAAGCAGGCGCGCTGGCCGGACTGCGCTACGCCCCGATCATCGGATTTCCCCCCTCTCCGCAAGCTCCTCCAACACTCGGGCAGCTTCGCGAAAGGCTTTCCCCCGGTGACTCATGGAATTCTTCTCCTCCAGCGTCATCTGCGCGAAGGTTTTTCCCACTTCGGGCACGTAGAAGACCGGATCGTAGCCAAAGCCTCCGTCGCCGCGCGGCTCTTCCGTGATCCTGCCCTCACAAATGCCCTCCACGAGCCGCTCGCCGCCGCGATACACGATAGCCACCACACATCGGAAGCGCGCTCCGCGCTTCTCGGCGGGCACACTTCGCATCTCCTCCAGAAGCTTCCGGACGTTATCGGCGTAGGTCGCCTTTTCCCCCGCGTAGCGGCTCGAGTACACACCCGGAGCGCCTCCCAGCGCTTCGACTTCCAAGCCCGTGTCGTCGGCCAGAGTCACCATTCCGGTAGCTTCATGCGCTACGCGAGCCTTCTTCCGCGCATTCTGCTCCAGCGTGGCCCCATCCTCCACGATGTCGGCGATCCCGTCCACCTCGTCGAGCCCCATCACCTCAAAGCGCGCGGGGTCCAGCAGCGCGCGGATCTCACGGAGCTTGTCGCGATTTCTCGTGGCCAGCAATACCCGGATCCTACCATCCCGAGTCATCGGAGGCAGCTCAGGCTCCGAACACTTCCTTGTTGTTGCACTTGCAAGCCATCACCGTGGTGGTGTTGAACCTCCAGGCTCCGCTCCTGGGGCTGCGTTGGGACGAAATGACCTGGACCGGCTTCATCACCTCGCCGCAGACGGGGCAGCGCTTGCCGAATTCCATGGTCGCCTTCATGACTTTCGTCACGAAGCTTCTCTCTTTCTTCTTCCCTTGCATCTCCGAACCTCACGCCCTATCATCCCGCACAGCTCTGCTCACGCCGCTTCGATGTACCGAAGTTACAACGCCCGTGTGACAAGTCAAAGCCCTCCTTCGCGCCTCCCGAGGAGGCCCCGCCTGTTCAGCTACTCGCTCTGAGCCAAAACCGCCTCGGCAGGCTCACTTGACCCGCGCTTTGAGTTGCCGGAGCTCCGCTTCCAGGCGTTGGATTCGGAGCTCCAAATCGGAAGGAGAAGCCGTCGCAGGCTGGGAGGTGCGGAAGCCATTGGTGTCCGCCCGGGGAAGTTTCGTGAGGAAGGTCGCTCCGCATCCGCTTTCCACTTCGACGTGAAAATCCCCGCCGTCCGGGCGTTCCATCACTTCCACCAAGGCGCGCCAGGGTTTTCCCCCTCGCAGGACTGTGAAGTCCAGCACCTCGCCGGGGCGGGCGTCGGCCAGATGCTGCAGGAGCTCCGTGATGCTCTGGGTGCGATCTGGCCCCACGCGCACAATCACGTCTCCGGACCGAAGTCCGGCCAGCTCCGCAGGACTATTGGGGGCCACGTCCACCACGCGGATTCCGCGCACCGGGGTCTCCTGCCTTTCCACCGTCAGGCCAACCCAACCCCGGGTGTCCATGCGGCGGCTCAGGATCATTTCCACCGCGCGGCGGACGAACCGCATCGGACACAGGAGCGCCGTCCCGGAAAACGCCCCTCCCGCCACCGATTCCACCTCCCCGCCCGGGGATATGCTGGCCATGAGGATCCCCACCAGCCGGCCCTGGGAATCGAAAGCCGGACTCCCGGCAAGACCCGGATTCAGATTCGCAGAAAGCTGCACCAGCCCATCCGAGCGGATCCCATTGACGAGTCCCACAGAGACGGAGGGGGTGATGCCGAGGGAATTGCCTACGATGGTCACCCACGAACCTGGCCGCAGGGGGCTCTCGGAGACGGGCACGGCGTTCAGGCCACGCGCCTCCACGAGGATCACCGCGATCCCCGTCTCCACGTCGCAGCCGACGTAGCTGGCCTTTGCCCGGCGGCCATCCATGAAGGTCACCCACACCCCGTCGGAGCCGAGAACCACCGAGCTTCGGGTGACCACATGGCCGAGGGTGTCGTAGACCAGCCCCGAACCGACGAGGTGGACCTGGACCACGTTGCTCGTATCTGCCCGGTCGGGCACTTCCTCCCGGCGCAAGAACGAAAGCAGGGAATGCCTGGGCCCCGTCGTCTCCGCGGCCTGCTGGTACCGGTAGCCCGTCACCGTCACGACGCACGGCTTGACCTTCTCCACGATGTAGGAAATGTCTTGCTCGAGCTTCTCCAGCACGCCGCTCGGCTGCGCCCAAGCCGGCACTGCCAGGACGCTCTTCGCGAGGAGGGCCACGAGGAGAAAGCGGCTCGCCGCCCGGGGCTTCCCGAGCCGTTCCTTGGCGAGGTGAAACACTTGTACCTCAGCGCCGATCATCGTCCGGGTCGTCAGAAGGAGACGCGGTAGATCCGGCTCGCCACCAACCGCATCGACTCCTCCCGCGTGGAGGAATCGATGAGAGTGGATTGATGCTGGGCACTGGCGGACCCTTCCCCCTGCAACGCCTTCACCGGCACCTGCTCCATCACGTACCGGATGTCGCGCCGCGCAACCTCGATCCGCTTCCCGCTGGTTTGGACCCACGTGGCGCCGCGTCGTCCAACCCCCGCGGAGCCCCCACGGTGCCCTTCCCGCTGCTCCGGCCAGAGGAACACGAAAAGCAGGATCGCCGCCGCCGTAGCCACAACGCCCCATGCCGGGACTCGCGCGAAGGAGGGGAGAACCACCTTGGGTCGGGACATGTGACGCTCTTCCAGGCGGATCCGGGTCCGTAGTGCAACATCAAACTCAGAGGATGTGGTGATCCTCGGCAGGGATCGCAGGGCGTTCGTCAGGGCCTTGAGCCGATTCGCCACGACCCTGCATTCGGGGCACTTCTGGAGGTGAGCCTCAAGGATGGCTTTCTGTTCTGCTGTAACCTCTCCATCCAGGTACGCCGGGAGCAGCTCCTGATACCTTTCGCAAGCTTCCATACCCTCCCTCGCGCTGGGATCCCGACTCCCTTTTGGGCTACGCTTTGCCAACGACAGAGAGGCCCGGCAGGTTCCTTCCCTCCCCCGGTTTGAAGATCCACGTCTTGAACGAGTGAGCTATTTCTGAAGATCCAGGATTTCCTTCAGACGCCGCTGCAGACGCAAGCGTGCCCGGTTCACCCGACTTTTCACCGTGCCAATGGGGATCCTCAGGATCAGCGCGATCTCCTCGTAGGACAGACCCTGCACGTCTCGCAGGATGATCACCTCTCGGAACTTCGGCGGGAGACGCTCGATCTCTTTCTGGATGATCTCCTCTTTCAGCGTCCCTTCGACGTCGTCCTCCGGATTGTAGGTGAGGTCCGAAATCTCGTAGTCCTTCTCCTCGAAGCCCAGGTCGGAGATGGAAAAGAGCTTGCGCCGCTTGCGCTTGCGGAGCTCCGTTTTTGCCAAATTGCCCGCGATCGTGTAGATCCAGGTGGAAAAACGAGCCACCCGCCGGTACGCCTTCCGATTCCGGTACACTCGGAGAAACGTATCCTGCACCACGTCCTCCGCCTCCTGCCGGCTCCCCAGGAATCGGTAGGCAAAGTTCAGCAGCTGATCCTTGTACCGGGCCACGATTTGCTCGAACGCTTCCCGATCCCCCTTTTGGAAGCGCTCGATCAGTTCCTCGTCGCTCGGCTCAATTCTCTTGAACGCCTTGTCCATCATGGCTCGCTGGGAGTAAGCCACCCGATCCCTCCGCCTCGCCTCCAACTCGGCAGCGAGCTGGCCAGAGACCGGGCAAAACGGCGATCAGTCGATCTCCGCCGGCACCTCCAGTACCTCCGCCGGCCGATCCTTCACCAGACAATACACCAGGAGTTCGAGGATCCTTCGGCGCGTCTGGTACGAGAGCTTCAGCGCCAGGTCAGCCTTTGCCAGGGCCTCCAGAGCGCGCTCCAGCCGGCCCTCCGGCTTGTCGTAGAGGCTCAGGAAACGGCGATACTTCCGGGCGATCCAGTCCCGACGGTACTTCGGGTCAATGACTTCCGCGATGCGCTGGTCAGGAGCTCCTTGCTTCACCAGCCCGCTGGCGAGCGCTGCGGTCATGAAATGCTCCACCAGGGAATTGAGCACAACCGATTCCGGTACCCCCAGCTCCAGCACGCGGCGGAGAATGCGAAGGCTCCGGGCCAAATCTTGCTCCGCAATGGCGTCGCGGAGATGGTACACGGTAAATCCCCGCTGGCCCACCACGACATCCTCCACCTCCTCCATGCCCACCTCATCCCGTTCCAGCGCGCGCAAAGCAAGCTTCTGGATCTCGTTCTCAAGGGCATGGAGATCGGTCCCCACTTGATCCACGAGAAGCTGGGCTGCGTGGGGCGAAATCCGCTTCTGCTCCCTCGTCATTCGCTCCACAACCCAACCCACGGCTTCCTGGTCGTTCAGCGCGTCGAATTCGTACACGGCGGTGAACTTCCGCAAGAGGTCCGCGAGGCGAATCCCTCGCTTCCCTTTTGCCGACAAACCCTCCCCGGCCGGCGTGCTTGGAGACTCTCCTTCTTCCCTCTCCTCTCCGAGGCTGTGGCCTGGCAGGGAGAAGACCACCACCGTGGAAGAGGAGGGATTGCGGAGATACCGCTGCCACACGGCCAATCCCTCCGGCCTTGTCTTCTCCATGTCCGCGACCAGAAGGACACGTCGGGTCCCGAGCATGGGCAAGGTCATCGCAGCGCTCACCAGGTCCTGCGGATCAATCTCCGCAGCCGAGAGGTGGTCCAAATCCCACTCCCGCGCCTCCGGAGGAACCAGCCGCTCCGTCAGGGCCCGACAAGCCTCCTGCACCAGATAGCTCTCCTCGCCACAGAAGGTGTACGCCGCGTGGATTTCCCCATCGAGCAGTTCCTGCTCCAGTTTCCGGAACACTTGTAGCGGGCTCGGCCTCACGACGGCGTTTCCTCCGTCCTTCGCCGCGCCTCTCTCCTCAAGGCAAGGCGCAGAAGGCAGATGAATCCGCCCCAGTTGGCTGCCAGCATCAGCGTCATCAGGATCGCCGCTGACTTGCTCATCTCTCGCCCTCCTGATCCGGGATGGACTGTACGAGTGCACGGCCGGCAAGCATCAGCATCGCGATCACCGCAGCCCACTGGAAGAGACAAGTCCCGACCGAGAATCGGTGGAACGGGTGCCACCAGCCCCGCGGGTCATATTGGCTGACGGACTGGTACAGCCACCATGCCAGCATCGCCGCGAATAGGAGCGGAATGGCCACCGTGACGACCAGGTCGTACCATCTCCCGACCTTCAGGTCGCATCCGGGAAGATTCACGAAATCGGCCCGGAAACGGCTCGGCCCGTACCGAATCACCGCTACCGCGAAGAACAGCCCACTCAGGATGAGCCCCAGTCCCCATACCCAGTCCTGATTCTCGAACACGTCCAGGCTCAGGGCCGAGGGGATGGATAGGGGAAAAGCCACGGCCAGCAGGTAGGACAGAGCCTTTGTCCTCGTCCAGCCCCGATCCAGGAACAATCGGATCCCCAGCTCCAGCATGGAGATGAGGGAGGTGAGTGCCGCAATCGCCAAGGCCAGGAAGAAAGCCGCCAAGAACCACCTCCCGGCCGGGAGCGTGCGGAAGAGCTCGGGGATCCAGATGAACGCCATGCCCGTGTTTGCTGGCCCGGTATCCATCACGATCTGGTCCGGCACCAGGCCGAGACCTGCCGACAGGGCAAACACCGACGGGAAAATCATGAGGCCCGCCAGAAGCGACGCGCTATTATCGCCGAACCCCACGATGAAGGCGTTCAGCCCGGCATCCTCATCGCGGCGCGCGTACACCGCGTAGGTCAACACCAGCCCCCAGCCCGCTCCCGTGGACCAGGCGGATTGGCTCAGAGCTTCCAGCCACACCCGATGATCGAGCAACCTCTCCCATTCCGGCCGGAAGAAGAAATCCAACCCAGCCGCGCCTCCGGGCAGGGTCACGGCACGGACCGCCCCGACGACAAGAAGTAGCAACAGGGTAGGCATCAGCAGCTTGCTGGCCTTCTCGATGCCGGAGGACACGCCGCGCCAGACGATCCAACCGGCAAGGGCGTAGGCGACCAGGGTGAACAGGAGTTGCTGAGCACTGGCCGCGCGGAACCCGTGCCAGTACGCAGTACTGCTCGCGCTCCACACGGACCCCGAAAGAGCTGCGAACAGATACTTGATCGTCCAACCCGATACCACGGCGTAGTACAGCATGATGGCCAGGCTGCACACAGCTACGAATCCGCCCATCCATCCCCAGCGCGGGCCCAGCAGTCTGGCGAAGGAGCCGATGGGACCGCGCCGCGTCTTGCGCCCAATGGCCAATTCGGTCATGAGCAAGGGCACCGACCAGAGGAACAAGAAAAGGAACCACGGGATGAGGAAAGCTCCTCCTCCATTCCGGGCTACCACTCTCGGGAAGCGCCAAATATTCCCCGTCCCCACAGCCATCCCGAGCATGGCGAGGAGCATTCCCCAACGGGACGTGAAGGATTCGCTGCGCTCCACGGCTTTCCTCGCGCCTCTCCCCTCAGCTCAAGCCCATTGCGCGCCGGGTGCGGCGTGCGCCCTCCCTCGCTCCAGCGGCGGACGAGCTCGCTCAGGCGCCGCTGGCGGCACACGGCCACTTCAGCCCCCGAGCCACGCGCCCGTCTCTCCGATACCGATCGGCAGCCTCCAAAAACGCCCGGACCAACATCTGTTGGCTCGGGTTGTCCCGGTCCCTCTCGGGATGCCACTGCACACCGAGGCAAAAAGTCTGGGACGGAATCTCCACCGCCTCCACAAGGCCGTCCGGGGCCCATGCCCCCGGAACCAGATCCCGCCCCAACTCCCGAATGCCTTGATGGTGGTACGAATTCACCTCGAGCTCGGTTACCCCCAGAATTGCGTGCAGCCGACTTCCCGGCTCAATCCGCACCCTGTGGCGTGTGCCATTCGAGCCGGATGAAGCCCGATGGTCGACGCTCCCGGGACGCTGCGTTGAGAGATCCTGGTACAGCGTTCCGCCAAGGGCGACATTGATCATCTGGGCACCTCGGCAGATGCCAAACACGGGAAGGCCGCGCTCGAGAGCCATAAGCACCAATTCCGCCTCAAACCCGGTTCGCTCGGAATCCACCGGGTGCCGTGAGTCCAGAATCCCCTCTCCGTACGACGCCGGGTCGATGTCCGTCCCGCCGGTGAGCATGAGCCCATCGAGATGGTCCACGAGGTCTCGAACGGCCTCGGGACCTGCGGCCGGAGGGAGACAAAGCACTTTGGCACCCAGGCCCCGCAACATCTCCACGTATTCCCAATTTATGTAGTAAAACGCGCGGCCGTGATTGAACCCATTTGCGGGCCCGGGAGGCTCGTAGTCCATCGTCACGCCAATGGTCACTGCACACGTCACCGGATGCATCTCAGCCCCTTCCCGCAATCCAAATTCCGACTAGCCCCACGGCGAAACAGTAGTAGGCGAAACGATCCAGCCTGCCGCGGCGAATCACACCGAGAAGCCAACGCAGGGCCACCACGCCACTCAGATAGGAAGTGATGAAACCCGCGACCAAAGGCAATGCGGCCGCGAGCGTGAGCCGACTCCCAAACAGCTCCCACGCCTCCAACATGGCTGCGCCAAGAATCGCCGGCAAAGCCAGCAGAAACGAGAACCGAGCGGCCTCTTCACGGTCGATGCCCAGGTACATGGCCGTCGCGATGGTCGAACCCGAACGGCTGATACCCGGCAGAATTGCTACGCTCTGGGCCATCCCGATCACCAGGGAGCGGAACCACCCGAATCGCGTATCCCGCCCCGAAGCGAGCTTCGTGGCCAGGAGCAGGCAACCCGTAACGAGGAGCATGAAAGAAACCAGCAGAGGGCTCGAGAAAGCCTGCTCAAGCGACGATTTGAACCCAACCCCCACCAACCCTGCCGGCACCGAGCCGATGAGGATCAGGATCAGCGTGCGGAAACCTTGGTCCTCGCGATATGCGCGGCTCCACGCCTCCGCTCCCGGTTTACCAATGGCTACGGCCGCTGAGCGCAGCATGGAAATCACGTCCGCCCAAAACACCGTCACCACGGCAAGGAACGTCCCGAAATGCGTGAATACCTCGTAGGCAACGCCCTCCGTCTGTAGGCCAAGCAGCGCCTTGCCCAGGACCAAGTGCCCGGAGCTACTGATGGGAAGAAACTCCGTGATTCCTTGCACCACCCCCAAGATCACCGCATCCCAGACCGGCATGTGTTCCTCCGCTCCTGCCCTCGCCCTGTGATCAGCCGGGAAAAGCCCCTTTCGCTACGTGGGTACCGGCTCCCTTCGGCAAATGCTCCGACCTGCCGCACACCTTCGGATTGCACAGCGAGCGCGCCTTGCCGCGCTTCTCCAGCCTGTACTCGGCCTCGCCCGCCAATCCCCGTGAGGCAGCTCCAACGTCTGACCCGGCTCGGGGCAGGCCGAAGGGGCACGAAGACCGCCGATCGCCCGCACGAGCCGCAGGCCTGGCGATCCGGCACGACTGGCAATCTACAGGGGAAGCCGGTAAATTGCAAGGGGAAGTCCCCCGCAGTTGTTACAACTCCGCCGCAGGGAGCTGGCCGCCGGGACAAAGCGATCGCTCGCCTCGAAACGACCCGCTGCTGGCCCACCGCCGCCTAATCCAAGCGCACTCGCATTCCCCTGTTCGGCCCCTCGCCCAGGCGCTTTTAGCCGCGAGCGTCGCGGAAAGTCAGCCCGTCCTTCCTCGCTCTGCGCAGCGGGGAACCTCGACCAGCGCTCATCGAACAGACCAGCTCGCCCTGCTTACCGGGCCTTCCTTCGGATCTGCGCGCCGGAAAGGTGTCCGCAAATCCGCCCACTGAACCTGCTCAGAAGCAAGAAAGCCCGGGCTTGCCGCCCGGGCCTTTCGCATTCGTCCTGTGACGACTCGAGAGGCTATTCTTCCGCAGCCCCGGCCTGGGTCGCCTTCTGCTCTTCTTTTTTCTTCTTCTCGGCTTTCCGTTTTTCCCGTTCTTCCTTCGCTTTCTCCTGGCGTTTCACCAGCGTCCCCTCGTAGCCCACCAGCTCGAGCATCGCCATCTCGGCTCCATCGCCTCGTCGAGTGCCCAGGCGGATGATGCGGGTGTAGCCACCGGGCCGATTCGTGAGATGGGGCGCGATCTCGTGGAAGAGGGTACCCACAGCTTTCTTGTTAGGCAGGAGCCGGAGCACATGACGCCGCGCCGCCAGGTCGCCACGCTTCCCGAAGTGGAGGATTCGCTCCACGAAGGGGCGAACCTCCTTCGCCTTGGCCACGGTAGTGATCAGCCCCTTGTGCTCGATCAGGGAAATGGCAAGGTTCCGCAATACGGCTCGACGATGCGCCGGCGACCGACTCAGTCCTCTACCAACCTTCCGATGCCTCATGCCGAATACCTCGAAGCCGTGCTTAGGAAACTTTCTCTTCCGCCAGATACTTGTCCACGTCCATTCCGAAGTACAGGCCGCGTTCCTCCAAGACCCTCTGCAGTTCCTGGAGGGACTTCCGGCCGAAGTTGCGGAACTTCAGCATCTCGCTCTCCGTGAGCCGGACGAGGTCGCCGATGGTGCGGATGTTGGCGGCCTTCAGGCAGTTGGAGGCCCGGACGGAAAGCTCGAGCTCATCGACCGGCATCTTGAGGAGCTTGCGGATGCGCGCCACCTCTTCATCCATCTGCACCGGCTCCTCCACCTCCTGCTCCACCTCGAAACTGATGAACAGATTGATGTGGTCCCGAAGGATCTGAGCCGCGTAGTTGAGCGCGTCGTCGGGGGTGAGGCTTCCGTCCGTCCAGATCTCCAGGATTAGCTTTTCGTAGTCGGCCCGCTGCCCTCGCCGGACGTTCTCCACGTGATAGGCCACCTTCCGCACAGGCGTGAAGATGGCGTCGATGGCGATAGTCCCGATGGGCATGTCGGGCGTCTTGTTTTCCTCGGCCGGGACGTAACCTTTGCCCTGTCCGATCCGGATCTCGATCTTGAAGTCCGCATCCTTGTTGAGGGTGGCGATATGATGCTCCGGATTCAGGATCTCCACATCGGTGGTCGCCTTTCCGATGTCGCCCGCTTTGAACTCGTGCGGGCCCTTCAAGTGGAGGAGGACCTTGTCCGGGCGCTTGCTGAGGAGCTTCATCCGCACTTCTTTTAGGTTGAGAACGATGTCCGCAACGTCCTCCACCACCCCCGGGATGGTGGAGAATTCATGGAGCACCCCATCGATGCGGATGGCGGTGATGGCAGCGCCCGGCAGAGACGACAGCAGTACGCGCCGGAGGGCATTGCCGATGGTAACGCCAAAACCCCGCTCCAGCGGCTGAACGATGAACCTGCCGTACGTATTGGAATACGTGGCCTTGTCCAGCTCCACGCTTTCTGGCATTACGAGTCCCCGAATACCCATGTAACAACCTCACCCTGTTGGACGACTTGCTTCGCAGACCCTCGGCCGGGCACGCTCACTTGGAGTACAGCTCCACGATGAGCTGCTCGTTCACGTTGATCGGGATGTCCTGACGCGCCGGGATCTCACGGAATATGCCAACCATACCTGCTTTGTCCAGTTCCAGCCACGGCACAAGCCGACCTTCGCGTACGCGACGCATGGAGGCGTGAATCACCTCCAGGGCGCGACTTTGCGGCCGCACCTGCACGCGATCGCCGGGCTTGACCAGGTACGACGGAATGTCCACCACCTGCCCGTTGACCATGAAGTGCCGGTGCCGAACCAGCTGCCGCGCAGCCCGCCGCGACGGGGCAAATCCCAATCGGTAAACCACATTATCCAACCGCCGCTCCAGCAACCGGAGTAGATTCTCTCCGGTCACGCCCTTCTGCCGCGAGGCCATGTCGAAGTACCGGCGGAATTGGCTCTCGAGAATCCCGTAGATTCGCTTCACTTTCTGTTTCTCCCGCAGCTGCACGCCGTACTCGGACAACTTGAAGCGGCGAGTTCGACCGTGCTGGCCTGGGGCGAAGGCCCGGGACTCCAGCGGGCACTTATTCGTGGTGCATTTGGTACCCTTGAGGAACAGCTTCATTCCTTCGCGTCGACATAGCTTGCACACAGGGCCGGTATAGCGAGCCATGATCCTACTGCCTCCAGCTACTTGCTTTCGTTTCCTTCGCGATATCCCCTACGGCTACACGCGACGGCGCTTGGGCGGCCGGCACCCATTGTGGGGGATTGGGGTTACATCTCGGATCGCGGTGATCTCGAGGCCCGCCGCCTGCAGGGCGCGCACGGCGGCTTCTCGACCCGAGCCCGGCCCCTTGATCTGCACCTCCACCCGCTTCAGGCCCAGGGCCATCGCTTCCTTGGCGGCCGCCTGAGCTGCCTGCTGCGCCGCGAAAGGCGTGCTCTTCCGCGACCCCTTGAATCCAGCCCGTCCCGCCGAAGACCAGGCAATCACATTCCCGTAGATATCCGTCAGCGTGACGATCGTATTGTTGAACGTCGCCTTGATGTGGGCGATGCCGTTGGCATCGACCTTTTCCCGCTTCCGTGTACCGGTTCGCCTCTTCGCCAACACCAACCTCCGGAGCTAAGGCACATGCCCTTGTCTATTCCGCCCAGCGTCAGGGATCAAGCTACTTTTTGTTGCTGTTGTTTCTTCTTCACGCCGACTATCCGACGACGTCCACGCCGAGTCCTCGCGTTGCTGTGGGTGCGTTGCCCGCGCACGGGCAAGCCCTTCCGGTGACGCAGACCGCGGTAGCAGCCGATGTCCATGAGCCGCTTGATGTTCATCTGCACTTCCGTCCGGAGAGCGCCCTCCACCTTGTAGTCGTTGGCGACCACTTGGCGGATCTTGGCCACCTCCTCGGGGCTGAGATCCTTCACCCGCTTGGCCGGGTCCACACCGGCTTTCTCCACGATCTGCTTAGCCGAGGTACGGCCGATGCCGTAGATGTAGGTCAGCGCAATGTCGATCCGCTTTTCCTTGGGCAGATCTACTCCCGCTATGCGCGCCACGATTCACCTCTCCTCGTACTCAGTATCCTCTTCGATTCAGCGGCCCTTCCCCTCAACCCTGGCGCTGCTTGTGCCGAGGGTTGGAGCAGATGACCCGCACCGTCCCGTGACGCCTGATGATCTTGCACTTATCGCAGATCTTCTTGACTGAGGAGCGCACCTTCATGCTTCTCACCCCTTCCGCTTTCACTTGTACCGGTAGATGATGCGGCCCCGGGAAAGGTCGTACGGCGACAGCTCCACCGTCACCTTATCGCCCGGCAAGATCCGGATGAAATGCATGCGCATCTTGCCGGAGATGTGGGCCAGGACCTGATGGCCATTCTCCAGCTCCACGCGGAACATCGCGTTGGGGAGCGTCTCCACCACGGTGCCGTCGACCTGTATCCCCTTCTCCTTCGCCATTGCCCTCTCTTCCCGCGCAGGCTGTCCCACTCACAAGCCCAGGGTCAGAACTTCCGGCTCGCCATCGGTGATGGCGACCGTATGCTCGAAATGGGCCGATGGCTTTCGGTCCCGCGTCACCACCGTCCATCCATCGCTCAGGATTTCCACCTCATGCGTCCCGGCGTTCACCATCGTCTCCAGCGCCAGAGTCATGCCGCGGCGCAGCCTCGGCCCCGTCTTAGGCTGGCCATAATTGGGAACCTCGGGCTCCTCATGCAAATTGCGCCCGATCCCGTGCCCGCAGAATTGTCGTACCACCGAGAACCCGCGGGATTCGACCGTCCGCTGAATCGCCCAGGAAATGTCGCCGACCCGATTCCCTTCGCGCGCGGCGGCGATGGCTTCGCTCAGAGCCTCACGGGCGGCTTCCATGAGCCGCTGCTTCTCCTCGCTCACCGGGCCCACGGGGTAGGTCCGCGCCCCGTCGCTGTAGTAGCCATCCACCACCACGCCCATATCCAAGGAGACGATGTCTCCTTCCCGCAGCTCTTGGTCCCCAGGGATCCCGTGGATGACCACCTCATTGACCGAAATGCACACGCTGGCCGGGTAACCCCGATAGCCCTTAAACGCCGGAATCCCTCCGCGCGAACGGATGAAATCCTCCACCGCCGCGTCGATTTCCTTTGTCCGGACCCCCGGTGCGATCAGTCTCTCCGCCTCACGGAACGCCTCCACCAGGAGACGGCAACTCTTGCGCATGCGTTCGATTTGTTCAGCGGTCTTGACGATGATCATCCAATCCCTGCCGAACGCAATGCCTGTGCGATCCGCTCACGAACCTCCTCGATGCTCCCCTGTCCGTTCACGGTGACGAGCAGGCCGCGATCGCGGTAGAAGTCCACGAGCGGACGCGTTTGCTCCTCGTAAACCCGGAGGCGGTTGCGCACCGTCTCTTCCGTATCGTCGCTCCGCTGAATAACCTCGCCGTTGCAATTCGGGCAGCGGCCATTGGCCGGCGGCGGATCCGTGACCAGGTTGAAGATCTTCCCGCATCGGCTGCACACGCGTCGGCTCGTGAGCCGCCGGACGATCTCTTCCTCGTCCACATCCAGTTTCAGCACGCCGTCCAACTTCCAGCCGAAACGCTGGAGCATAACGTCCAGCCCCTCAGCCTGGGCTCGCGTGCGAGGAAATCCATCCAGTAGGAAACCGCGCGCGCAATCGTCTGCGCGGAACCGCTGTTCGATCATCTCCAGGATCACGTCATCCGGAACGAGCTTGCCCTCGTCCATGTATTGCTTGGCCTTGCGCCCGAGTTGGCTGCCTTGGGCCACCTCGGCGCGCAGGATGTCGCCCGTTGAGATGGTTGGGACTCCGTACTGTTCGCTCAGCCAGGCTCCGTGCGTTCCTTTTCCCGATCCCGGAGGTCCAAGCAGCACCAGCCGCAACCGTCCGCTCCTACGCAAAGCGTCTCCGTCCTCGAATCCGACCCGATTTCAGCAAGCCGTCGTAGTGCCGCATGAGCAGATGCGCCTCAATCTGCTGTAGCGTGTCCAGCGCCACCCCAACCATGATCAGCAGCGAAGTGCCGCCGAAGAAATCGGCGAAGGTGTAAGAGATGTTCGTGAAACGGGTCAGGAAGTACGGCAAGATGGCCACCACCGCGATGGCGATGGCTCCGGGCAGGGTGATCCGAGTGAGAATGCTGTCGATGAACTCGGCCGTGCGCTTACCCGGACGCACCCCCGGGATGAACCCGCCGTACTTCTTCATGTTGTCGGCCACGTCCACAGGGTTGAAAGCGATCGCCGTGTAGAAGTACATGAAGAACACAATCAGAACGGCGTAAATGATCCAGTAAACTACCGACTCGAAACCGAAGTACAGGTTGATCGACTGCACGAATTCGGAGTTGGGAAAGAACGTGGCGATGGTCTGGGGCACGAACATGATCGATTGGGCGAAGATGATCGCCATCACGCCCGCCATGTTCACCCGCAGCGGGATGTGGGTACTCTGCCCGCCGTAGATCTTTCGACCCACGACGCGTTTGGCATATTGAACCGGGATCTTGCGTGTGCCTTGGGTCAGGAGCACCACGAAGCCCGTCACCGCGATCATCAGGGCCCAGAGGAACACCTCCATCAGGATAGCGCGGTTACCGGCCTGAAGCTGCTGGACCTCATCGATCACCGCATTCGGGAAACGGGCCACAATCCCGACGAAAATGATGAGCGAGATCCCGTTCCCGATGCCGCGCTCGGTGATCTGCTCCCCGAGCCACATGATGAACACGGTCCCAGTGGCCAGGGTGAGCATGGTCAGGACCCGGAAACCCAGGCCGGGATTCGGCACCACGACCAATCCCGAAGGGGTCTGGCCCAGACTTTCGAGGAAAACGGCGACGCCGTATGCCTGCAGGGCCGAAATCAGGACCGTCCCATACCGCGTGTACTGATTGATCTTCTTCCGCCCCTCCTCGCCCTCCTTCTGCAGCTTCTGGAAGTAGGGGAACACCGCCCCCAAGAGCTGCAGGATGATGGAGGCCGAGATGTACGGCATGATTCCCAAGGCGAAGACCGTGGCCCGGCGAAAGGCGCCGCCCGCGAAAAGGTCATACAAAGCCAGAAGCCCACCGCCGGCTCGGGCCTGCTCAAAGAACTCCACAAGCGCCTGTCCATTCACCCCCGGCAGAGGCACGTGCCCGCCGATCCGGTAGATGACCAGGATCCCCAGCGTGTAGAGGATCCGACGCTTCAGCTCCGGAATGCGGAAGATGTTTTGGAATTTCTCCATCATAGGGTGATGGCCCTCCCACCGGCAGCTTCGATCTTCTCGCGGGCAGACTTGCTGAAGGCATTGGCCTTCACTTGCAGCGCCTTCGTCAGCTGTCCCTCGCCCAGGATCTTCACCGGCTGATCCGCCTTCTTGATCAATCCGGACTTCTTGAGGACCTCGGGCGTCACCTCCTCCACGCCTTCCAGACGCTCCAAGTCGCCCACGTTCACAATCTGGTACTCCGTCTTGAAGATATTGGTGAAGCCGCGCTTGGGGACCCGGCGCTGCAAAGGCATCTGCCCACCCTCGAACCACGGCCGACTCTTGTGCCCCGAGCGGGAGCGAGCTCCCTTGTGACCGCGGCACGAAGTCCCGCCGTGCCCCGAGCCCTCACCACACCCGACTCGCTTGCGCTTCTTGGTTGCGCCAGGCGCCGGTTTGAGATCCTTCAGATCCATCTGTCACCTCGTCCCTGGCCCGTGTCAATCCGCCTCTTCCACCTTGACCAGGTGTCGCACCTTCTCCACCATGCCCAGGATCGTTGGGGAAGCCACGTGGGTCACGGTCTGGTGGAGTCTCCTCAGGCCCAAGGCCCGCACGGTAGCCCGCTGCTTGGGCTTCTGGTCAATGGTGCTCCGGACCAACGTGATTCGGATCCACTTCGCTTTGGTTTTCTTCGGCATAGCTCAACCGTCTCGGATACGTTTCCAGGGCCGTCAATCGCTCTTCGCCTCAGGGGCGGAAGCCGTCTCCTGAGCTGGAGCAGCCGCAGGCTCCACAGCTCCGAGAATCCTCCGCGGAGGAAGGCCACGACGCCGCACTACAGTGGAGAGATCCAGGAGGCTTGTGAGCGCCTTCATCGTCGCCTTCACGGTGTTGTGCGGGTTCCGGGAGCCGAAGCACTTGGTCAAGATGTCCTTGATTCCTGCCAGCTCCACAACCGCCCGCACGGCGCTCCCCGCGATGACCCCGGTGCCCGGCGCCGCAGGCTTCAGCAGCACCTTCGCCGCGCCGTACTTGGCCATGATGGCGTGCGGGATGGTGCCATTCACGATGGGCACGCGCACCAGGTTCTTCTTCGCCGCCTCGATGCCCTTGCTGATGGCGTCGGTCACCTCGTTGGCTTTCCCCAAGCCCACGCCGACATGGCCATTGTAGTCGCCCACCACGACGATGGCGTTGAAATGGAAACGGCGTCCGCCCTTCACCACCTTGGCGACGCGATTGATCTGGACCACCCGTTCCTTCAGGTCCAGCTCATTCGGGTTAATCCGCTCGATCACGATTCCCTCGGTCGCTTTAGCTCCAACTCAGAAATCCAGTCCGCCTTCCCGCGCCCCTTCGGCCAGCGCCTTGACCCGGCCGTGGTATCGGTAACCCGCTCGGTCGAAAACCACCTTGGTGATCCCGAGCTCTTTTGCCTTTTCGGCGATGGCCAGCCCGACGATCCGGGCTTTCGCCACTTTGCCCTGGGCGCCGTCCAGTCGCTCCCGCACCCACGGCGTCAGCGTCGAGACCCCGGTGAGGGTGCGCTGGTTCACGTCGTCCACAAGCTGGGCGTATATGTGCTTCGCGCTCCGGAACACCACAAGCCGAGGACGTTCGGGCGTGCCGGATACCTTCTTTCGGATCCGCTTCTTGCGTCGGAGTCGAGCTTCCACCTTTGGGTTCTTCTTCGCCATTCCTCGCACCTTCTGAGTCCACGATCGCCTCAGCGGATCACCGGCCGCCAGCCTTCCCTGCCTTACGGCGGACGTACTCACCCACGTACCGGATCCCCTTACCCTTGTAGGGCTCCGGCGGGCGAACAGCCCGGATCCGCGCGGCGACTTTGCCGACCAGCTCCTTGTCGATCCCGGAGACCTTGATCAGGTTGCCTTCCGTGGAGATCTGAATCCCCTCCGGTGGCACCAGCACCACCGGATGGGAGAAGCCCATGTACAGCGTGAGCCGATTGTTCTTGGCTTCTGCCCGGTATCCCACACCTTCGATCTGGAGCTGCTTCTCGAAACCCTTCGTCACCCCCTCGATGGCGTTGGCGATCAGCGTGCGCGTCAGCCCGTGTAACGCCCGATGGATCTTGCTGTCGCTCGGGCGCGACACCACCACTTGCCCATCTTCCACCCGCACCTGCATGTCGGGATGGAACGGCTGGCGGAGCTCACCTTTGGGCCCTCGAGCGATCACTTCGTTCCTCTCGACGGCCACTTGCACGCCCGCGGGGATCGGGATCGGTTTACGTCCGATGCGCGACACGTCCGTCTCCTACTTGGATCACTCCCTGCCGCAACGTCACCGCTCACCATACGTAGCAGATGATCTCCCCCCCCACGTGATCGCGAAGAGCTTGCTTGTGCGTCACAATGCCCTTCGACGTGGAGAGGATGGCGATTCCCAGATTGTTCATGACTCGGGGCATCTTATCGACGCCCACGTAGATCTTCCGTCCCGGCTTGCTCACCCGCTTGAGTCCGGTGATGGCCGGGACCTCCCGCTCGTCGTATTTGAGGTAGACGCGGAGGATGCCCTGCTTGCCGTCTTCGATCACCGTGTACTTTTGGATGTAGCCTTCCTCCTGAAGGACCCGGGCGATTTCCCGCTTCAGCCGGGAGGCCGGCACCTCTACGATCCGGTGCTTCGCCTTCACGGCATTCCGAATCCGCGTCAGGAAATCCGCGATGGGATCCGTCATCGACATCGAGAAGCTCCCTGCCTTTGCTTTCACCAGCTGGCTTTGATCACGCCGGGAATCTGCCCCTGCAAGGCCAGTTCCCGTAGACACACCCGGCACAGCCCGAACTTGCGATAGTAGCCCCGTGGCCTGCCGCAGCGCTGGCAGCGATTGCGGTGCCGGACCTTGAACTTGGGTTCCTTCCTCGTCTTCGCGATGTGACACTTCCTTGCCAAGATCGACCTCGCTCTTTCCCTAATCCAGGAACCTACGCTGCCTTGCGAAATGGCAATCCGAAAGCTGCGAGGAGCTCGTACGCCTCCTCGTCCGTCTTCGCCGTGGTCACGATGGTGATGTCCATGCCGCGGATTTTGTCCACCTTATCGTAGTCGATCTCCGGGAAGATGATCTGTTCCCGGATCCCCAGGCTGTAATTGCCACGCCCATCGAAGGACTTATCCGAAAGGCCGCGGAAATCTCGAATTCGCGGGATGGCGATAGTGATGAGCCGATCCAGGAACTCGTACATCCGCCAGCGGCGCAGGGTCACCTTGCACCCGATGGGTGTTCCGGCCCGGAGGCGGAAGTTGGAGATGGCCTTCTTCGCCTTGGTGATCAGGGGCTGCTGCCCGGAGATCATCCGCAGATCTTCCACGGCCGACTCGAGGAACTTCGGGTTCTCGGTGGCCTCGCCCACCCCCATGTTGATGACGATCTTCTCCAGTCGCGGTACCTGCATCACGTTCTTGTAATTGAACTTCTTCATCATGTGGGGTACCACGACGGTCTTGTATCGTTCGAGCAATCTCGGAACGTATTCCATCCTTCACCCCAGGGCTACGGATTGCTGACGATCATCTCGCCGCATTTCTTGCAAAAGCGGACGTGTTCCCGCTTTTGCCGACGTTCGTTCCACACGATACGGCGTCCCACCCGCGTCGGCTGATTGCACTTCGGACAGATCACCATCACCTTGGAGACGTGGATCGGCGCCTCCTTCTCGACGATCCCGCCCTGCGGGTTCTGCTGCGAAGGCCGGGTGTGGCGCTTGATGAAATTCACTCCCTCCACCACCACCCTCTGCTTCTCGGGGAAGACCTTCAGCACTCGCGACCTCTTCCCCTTGTAGACGCCGCTCAGTACCAGGACCTGATCACCCTTTCGTACATGCATCGCCATGGTCCTCGCTACGCTTGCGTTTCACAGGACTTCCGGGGCCAAAGACACGATCTTCATGAACTCCTTTTCGCGGAGTTCCCGTGCCACCGGCCCGAAGATTCGTGTGCCGCGCGGCTCCAGTGCATCGTTGATCAGGACGGCCGCATTGTCATCGAACCGGATGAGCGAGCCGTCGGGGCGCCGGATCTCCTTCCGGGTCCGGACGATCACCGCCTTGCTGATATCGCCCTTCTTGACGGAGCCGCCCGGCACGGCGGACTTCACGGAGACCACGATCACGTCTCCCACCGTCCCGTACTTGCGATGGCTTCCTCCGAGGACGCGGATGCAAAGGACTTCCTTGGCACCGGTGTTATCGGCCACGTTCAGTCGCGACTCTTGCTGGATCATACCCCTACCTCAGATCACTTCGCGCGTTCCAGAATCTCTACGATGCGCCACCGTTTCCGCTTGCTCAGAGGCCGCGTCTCCATGATGCGGACGATATCCCCCTCGCGGCTCTCGTTGTTCTCATCATGCGCCATGAACTTGGAGGTGCGACGAATGTACTTCTTGTACAGGGGATGCCGGATGTAGCGCTCCACCGCCACGACCCGGCTCTTGTCCATCTTGTCGCTCACCACCTTCCCGATGCGAACTTTCCTGCGACCACGCTCAGCCATCTACCTTCCTCAAGGCTTGGCTTGTCCCGGCTTCGCTTCGGCTGCTGCCTGGCTTGCACCCGGTGGCACCCGGATTCCCAGTTCGTACTCGCGGAGAACCGTCTTCATCCGCGCAATGTCCTTCCGGATCAGACGGAGACGCATGGGATTATCCAGCTGGCGCATGGCGTGCTGGAAGCGGAGATTCGCGTACTCCTCCTCCGCGTCCCGCAGACGCAGCCTCAACTCCTCGACCGGAAGTTGTCTGATCTCCTCGATCCTCATGTCGCCATTTCCTCAGATTTCCTCCCGAGTGACGAAGCGCGTCTTGATGGGCAGTTTGTGGGACGCCAGTCGCATGGCCTCCCGCGCCACTTCCTCGGGTACGCCCGCCAGTTCGAACAGGATGCGTCCCGGCTTGACCACAGCCACCCAGTACTCCGGGTTACCTTTCCCTTTCCCCATGCGGGTTTCCAGCGGCTTCTTGGTCACCGGCTTGTCGGGGAAGATCCGAATCCAGAGCCGTCCGCCTCGCCGGACGTGTCGGGTGATGGCCACGCGCGCCGCCTCGATCTGTCGGGCCGTGATCCACGCCGGCTCGAGCGCCTTCAAGCCATACTCCCCGAACACCACAGTGGTGCCCCGCTTGGCGTTGCCCTTCATCCGGCCCCGCTGCTGCTTGCGATACTTGACACGTTTCGGCATCAACATGGGAATTGGCTCCGCACTTGAGCGAACTTGGCCCTCTCAGCTCTCCGCGATCCCTGGCAGAGGCGGAGTGCCAATCACTTCACCTTTGCAGATCCACACCTTCACCCCGATCGTCCCGTAGGTCGTGCGCGCGATGGCTCGGGCGAAGTCGATGTCGGCCCGGAGAGTGTGGAGGGGGATTCGACCCTCTTTGTACTGCTCCGTCCGAGCCATTTCCGCGCCCCCGAGCCGGCCCGAGACCATGATGCGGATCCCTTCGGCGCCCATCCGCATCGCCGCCATGATGGCTCGTTTCATCGCGCGGCGGAACGACACCTTCGCCTCCAGCTGCTGGGCGATGGTCTCCGCGACCAGGTAGGCGTCCAGCTCCGGCCGCTTGATCTCGACCACGTTCACCTGCACATCCTTGGCCTTGGTGACCCGCTGCAGCTCTTCCCGCAGCTTGTCCACCTCGGTGCCACGCCGACCGATGACGATGCCCGGCCGCGCCGTGTGGATGGTGATGATGGCGCGCTGGGTCTTGCGCTCGATCTCGATCCGCGAAATCCCCGCGCGCGGAAGCCGCGTGCGGATGTAGTTCCGCAGCCTAAGGTCTTCATTCAGCTTCTCGGCGAAGCGCTTCTCGTCGAACCAGTTGGATTCCCACGTCTTGATCACGCCGAGACGAAAACCGATGGGATTGGTCTTCTGACCCAACCGCACCTCCTTCGCAAGCTTGCTCCAGACTCAGGCTTCCTGTTTTGCCTCGACCTCGGCCGGCTTCTCGATGTCGGCCACCACGACGGTGATGTGGCACGTGCGGCGCCGGCGCGGCATGGCCCGTCCCATCGAGCCAGCGCGGTAGCGCTTGAGCATGTATCCTTGATCCACCCGGATCTCCTTGACGTAGACCTCGTCCGCCTCCACCTTCGTCCGCTCCTCGTAATTGGTCATGTTGGCCACGGCGGAGCGGATCGCCTTTTCGATGGGCTTGGCCGCCCGCTTGGTCGAGAAGTGGAGGATGTTCAAGGCCTCGTCGACCACCTTGCCCCGGACCAGTTCGGCGACGATGCGCGCCTTGTGGGGGGAGACCCGAACGTACTTGGCCACTGCCCTTGCTTCCATCCCAATCTCCGCTGTCTCAATGCCCGGCGAACCAACACCCTCACTTCTTCACCCGGGTCGCTTTGGCCGCTTTCCCGCCGTGCCCGCGGAAGGTCCGCGTCGGCGCAAATTCCCCGAGCTTGTGTCCCACCATGTTTTCCGTGATGTACACCGGGATGAACTTGTTCCCATTGTGTACCGCCAGGGTGTGCCCCACGAACTCCGGCACAATGGTGGATCGCCGGGACCAGGTCTTGATCACCTTCTTCTGACCCGTCTCGTTCATCTGGCGGATCTTCTTCAATAGCTTCTCGTCGACGTAGGGTCCTTTCTTCAGGGAACGCGCCATTGGCCAGCCACCTACTTGCGTCTCTGGATGATGTACTTGTCGCTCGGCTTCTTCCCTCGGGTCTTCTTACCCTTGCTGAGGAGACCCCACGGGGAGCACGGATGCCGCCCGCCCGAGGTCTTCCCTTCGCCCCCGCCCATGGGGTGGTCGATGGGATTCATGGCCACTCCTCGGACGAAGGGGCGCCAGCCCAGCCAGCGGGCCCGGCCTGCTTTGCCCAGGCTCACGTTCTCGTGGTCCACATTACTCACCTGCCCCACGGTCGCCCGGCATTCCAGAGGCACCAGGCGCATCTCGCCCGACGGCAGGCGGAGTGTGGCGTACTTTCCTTCCTTGGCCATCAGTTGGGCGTAGGTCCCGGCGCTCCGGGCCAACTGCCCTCCTTTGCCCGGCTTGAGCTCCACGTTATGCACCAGCGTGCCGAGGGGGATATTCTGCAGCGGCAGAGCATTGCCCACCCGAATCGGGGCATTGGGACCGCTCTCCACGATGTCGCCCACCTTCAGGCCCAAGGGCGCAAGGATGTATCGCTTCTCACCATCCATGTAATGCAGGAGCGCGATGAAGGCCGATCGGTTCGGATCGTACTCGATGGCGGCCACCTTGGCCGGGACACCGTCTTTGTTTCGCTTGAAGTCGATGATCCGATACATCCGCTTGTGACCGCCGCCCCGATGGCGGGCCGTCATCCGCCCCTGATTGTTCCGGCCCCCCGTCTTCTTGAGGGGCTCCAAGAGACTCCGCTCCGGCTCCCTCTTAGTGATCTCTTCGAAGGTCAGGACCGATTTGAAGCGGAGTCCCGGGGTCACCGGTTTGAAGGTCTTCACTGGCATCTCTCAGCTCCGCGCAATCAGCTGGCAGCTCCACCGAGGAAATCGATCGTGTCGCCGGCGCGCAGGGTGACGATCGCCTTCTTCCAGCTCCGTCTCCGTCCCCGCGTCAGGGCGCGGCGTGTCTGCGACCGCTTGGACTTCCCATGCACCGTGATGGTATTGACTTTCTCCACCGACACGTCGAACCGCGCCTCTACCGCCCGCTTGATGTCGATCTTCGTGGCGTTCCGGTCCACCTCAAAGGCGTACTTCCGCTCCTTCTCTTGCAGGCGGAGCGTCTTCTCCGTGAGGATGGGCCGGATCAAAATCTTGTAAGGGTTGCTCATGGCGCCAGCACCTTTTCTATCCTCTCGACAGCGCTTTTCTGCATGAGCACGACGTCACAGTTGAGCAGATCGTAGGTCGAGGCCTGCTCCGCCGGTCGGATGATCAGATTCGGGATGTTGCGCCCGGCTCGATACGTCAAGAGATCCACTCCCGGCGTCAGGAGAAGCACTTTCCTATCGGCCAAACCGAGGTTCCGGAGGATCGCGTACAGGTCTCGGGTCTTGCCGCTGGAGATCGAAAAATCCTCCACCACCCGGATGCGCCCGTCCTGGAGGCGAGCGCTCAGGGCCGAGATGCGCGCCAGCCGCTTCACCTTTTTGGGCAGATCCTGGCTATAGTCGCGGGGCAAGGGACCGAAGACCCGGCCGCCGTGGCGCCACAGAGGCGAGCGGATCGTCCCTGCGCGCGCCCGACCCGTCCCCTTCTGCCGCCACGGCTTACGACCGCCGCCGCTCACGAGGGCGCGGTTTTTCGTCATGGCCGTCCCCTGCCGCAGGTTGGCCAGATGCGCCTTCACCGCCATCCACACGACGTGCCGATTCGGCTTGGCCGCGAAAATGGCATCCGAAAGCTCGACCTGCTCGCCCGAGGTGCTCCCGTCCGTCTTGTACAGGTCCACCTTCATATCCGCCTACTGTCTTTTGATGGTCACGATTCCCTTCGTTGCGCCGGGCACAGCGCCCTTAACCACGAGGAGATTATTCTCCGGATCCACCTTCACCACTTCGAGATGCTTCACGGTGACTCGCCGGTTCCCCATCCGTCCCGCCATGCGCAATCCCTTGAACACGCGAGACGGGAAGGAAGACTGACCCAGCGAACCGGGTGCCCGCCAGCGATCCGACTGGCCGTGGGTCTTGGGTCCGCCGCCGAACTTGTGCCGTTTCACCACGCCGGCGAATCCGCGGCCCTTCGAGTAGCCCGTCACGTCCACAAGGTCGCCCACGCGGAAGATGTCCACGCGGACCTCCTGTCCGGGCGACACGGGCTCCTCCAGCTGGAAATCCCGGAATTCGCGCAGTACGCGCAGCGCCTTCACCCCGGCTTTCTTCAGATGGCCGAGGAGCGGTTTGTTCAGACTGCGCTCCTTCACTTCCTGGAAACCGAGCTGGACGGCGTCGTAGCCGTCTCTTTCCTTCGTCTTCACCTGCGTCACGTAACAGGGGCCGGCCTCGATCACCGTCACGGGGATCACCTTCCCCCGTTCGGTGAACAACCGCGTCATCCCCAGTTTTCGCCCGATGATGCCCACCATCGTCCGTTCTCGCCCTGGATTTTCCTCGAACCTCTGACCCTCAGACCTTGATCTCCACGTCTACACCGCCTGGAAGCTCCAGCTTCATCAGGGCATCCACGGTCTTGGGGGTCGCGTTATGGATGTCGATGAGCCGCTTGTGGATCCGCGTCTCGAATTGCTCGCGCGACTTCTTGTCGATGTGCGGCGAGCGGAGTACGGTGTAGACGGAGCGCTTTGTGGGCAACGGGATGGGGCCCGAGATGGCCGCCCCCGTGGCCCGCGCCGTCTTAATGATCTTGTCGGCCGAGAGGTCGATGAGCCGATGATCGTATGCTTTCAGTTTGATGCGGATCTTCTGTCCCGGCATAGTGCCTTACCTGAGCCCTTTGAGTGACCCCTATTCCAGGATCTTGGTGACGACGCCTGCGCCGACCGTGCGGCCGCCCTCCCGAATCGCAAACCGCAGCCCCTCCTCCATCGCAATCGGCTTCTGCAACTCCACCTCCATCTCAATGTTGTCCCCCGGCATCACCATCTCCACCCCCTCCGGCAACTTGATCGTCCCCGTCACATCCGTCGTCCGAAAATAAAACTGCGGCCGATACCCACTGAAAAACGGCGTGTGCCGACCCCCCTCCTCCTTCTTCAACACATACACCTGCCCCCGAAACCGCGTGTGCGGCGTAATGCTCCCCGGCGCCGCCACCACCATCCCCCGCTCCAACTCGTCCTTCTCCACCCCCCGCAACAATAACCCCACATTGTCCCCAGCTATCCCCTCATCCAATACCTTCCGAAACATCTCCACCCCCGTCACCACCGTCTTCCGCTTCATCCCCAACCCCACAATCTCCACCTCATCCCCCACACGCACCCGCCCCCGCTCAATCCGCCCCGTCCCAACCGTCCCCCGACCCGTAATCGAAAACACATCCTCCACAGGCATCAAAAACGGCTTGTCCACCTCCCGCACCGGCTCCGGCACATACGCATCCACCGCATCCATCAACTGCAATATCGGCCCACAATGCACACACTCCCGCCTCCCACACCCACACTCCAACGCCTTCAACGCACTCCCCCGGATCACCGGCACCTCATCCCCAGGAAACTCATACTGACTCAGTAACTCCCGCACCTCCAACTCCACCAACTCCAATAACTCCGGATCATCCACCTGATCCACCTTGTTCAAAAACACCACCAAATACGGAACATTCACCTGCCGCGCCAATAACACATGCTCCCGCGTCTGCGGCATCGGCCCATCCGCCGCACTCACCACCAAAATCGCCCCATCCATCTGCGCCGCCCCCGTCACCATGTTCTTCACATAGTCCGCATGCCCCGGACAATCCACATGCGCATAATGCCGCTTCTCCGTCTCATACTCCGCATGATGCACATTGATCGTCAAACCCCGCGCCTTCTCCTCCGGCGCATTGTCAATCTCCTCGTAACTCTTCGCCTGCGCTAACCCATACTTCGCCAATACCTGCGTTATCGCCGCCGTCAACGTCGTCTTCCCATGATCCACATGCCCTATCGTCCCAATATTCACGTGCGGCTTCTTCCGCTCAAACTTCTGCTTCGCCATCGCTCCACTCCTCTGCTTGACGTCGTTCCCCAAGAACCGATTTGCTTCGCTTACGCGGCCGCGCCCGCCCTCCGCATCGCCTCAGCAGCCGCCTCCGGCGGAAGCGGCTCGTAGTGGGAGAATTGCAAGGTGAAGATGGCGCGACCCTGTGTCATGGAACGAAGGTCCGTCGCGTAGCCAAACATGGTCGCCAGCGGCACCGTAGCTCGGATCACCTGCCCGTCCTTGCGCGGCATGATCCCTTTGATCTTCCCCCGCCGCGCATTGATGTCCCCCATCACATCGCCCATGTACTCGTCCGGAGTCACCACCTCGAGACTCATGATCGGCTCGAGAAGGATGGGATCCGCCTTCTGTACCGCCTCCTTGAACGCGATCGAAGCTGCGATCTTGTACGCGATATCCGACGAATCCACCGGGTGGTAGCTCCCGTCCAAGAGGATGGCCTTCACATCCACCACGGGGTACCCAGCCACCACTCCCACGGACATGGCGTCTTTGATCCCTTCGATCACCGACCGGATGAACTCCTTCGGGATCACGCCGCCCACCGTCCGATCCTCGAACTCGAAGCCCTTCCCTGGCTCCAGCGGCTCCACCCGCAGCACCACGTGCCCGTACTGCCCCTTGCCGCCGGTCTGGCGAATGAACTTCCCTTCCGCCTCCGCCGCGCGCCGGATCGTTTCGCGGTAGGACACTTGCGGCCGCCCTACCCTTGCCTCCACCTTGAACTCCCGCAGCAGACGATCGACCAAGATCTCCAGGTGCAACTCCCCCATTCCGGAGATGATGGTCTGGCCCGTCTCTTCGTCCACCCGCACGTGGAAGGTGGGATCCTCGTCGGCCAAGCGCGAAAGGGCTATTCCCAGCTTGTCCTGATCCGCCTTCGTCTTGGGCTCCAGCGACACACTAATGACCGGCTCCGGGAAGTGCATGGACTCCAGTACAATGGGGTGCTTCATGTCGCACAGGGTGTGGCCCGTCTTCGTATCCCGCAACCCCACGGCGGCCACAATGTCCCCGGTGCGGATCTCCTCCAAATCGTAGCGTTTATTGGCGGCCATCTCCAACAAGCGGCCGAAGCGTTCCCGCTTCCCCGTGGCCGTGTTCAGCACAGCTTGCCCGGGCTTAGCCACCCCGGAGTAGACTCGCAGGTACGTGAGCTTCCCCACAAACGGGTCCACCTGGATCTTGAAGGCCAAGGCGGAGAAAGGCTCGTCGTCGCTGGGACGCCGAATTTCCTTCTTGCCGTTCTCCGGGTTCACGCCTTCGACCGCCGGGATATCCAGCGGGCTTGGGAGCAGGTCCACCACGGCATCGAGGAGGCGCTGCACACCCTTGTAGCGCGCGGCCGATCCGCAGAGCACCGGCGTCACCTTCATCGCCAGCGTGGCCTTGCGCAAGGCGGCGAGGATCTCCTCTTCCGCAATGGGCTGGCCCTCAAGGTACTTTTCCATCAGCGAGTCGTCGTACTCCGATACCGCTTCGAGAAGCTGCGTACGGTAGTAGTTGGCGTGTTCCCAGAGATCCTTCGGGATATCGATCTCGTGCCACTGGGTGCCGAGGGATGCCTCGTCGTAGATGACGCCCTTCATCTTGATGAGGTCGATCAGGCCGACGAACATGTCCCCGCTGCCCATTGGGATCTGAATGGGGACGGGATGCGCGCCCAGCCGTTGCTTCATCATCTCAACCACGTGGAAGAAGTCGGCGCCCACGCGGTCCATCTTGTTGACAAAGGCGATCCGCGGCACCCGATAGCGATCGGCCTGGCGCCACACCGTTTCCGACTGCGGTTCCACGCCTCCTACGGCGCAGAAGAGGGCCACCGCCCCATCCAGCACGCGCAAGGAACGCTCCACCTCCACGGTGAAGTCCACGTGACCCGGCGTGTCGATGATGTTGATGCGGTGATCCCGCCAATAGGTGCTGATGGCCGCGGAGGTGATGGTGATCCCGCGCTCCTTCTCCTGCTCCATCCAGTCAGTGGTCGCGGTACCCTCATCGACCTCGCCGATGCGGTGGACCCGACCCGTGTAGTAGAGGATACGCTCGGTGGTGGTCGTCTTGCCCGCATCGATGTGGGCCATAATGCCGATATTACGGATTCTCTCCAGTGGTACTTGCCTTGCCATAAAAAACTCCACTTCGAACGTGGAGCCTCCCGATTTCGCACCCGCCATTACGGCTATTTCCGAACCTACGCTGGTCCCGTGTGCACCTCCGTACCTGAGTGGACCGGCCAGCGAGGGGAAAGTGCTCCTCGCCGCGTTACCAGCGGAAGTGGGCGAACGCCTTATTGGCCTCGGCCATGCGGTGCGTGTCTTCGCGCTTCTTGATCGCCGCACCCTCCCCCTTGGAAGCCGCAATCAGCTCATTGGCCAGACGTTCCGCCATTGTATGCTCCGACCGGGCCCGGGCTGCGTGGATCAACCAGCGGATCGCCAGCGACTGCTGCCGTTCCGGTCGGACCTCCACGGGAACCTGATAGGTGGCTCCACCGACTCGCCTCGATTTGACCTCGAGAAGGGGCTTCGTATTGGCCACCGCCTTCTCGAATACCTCTAACCCCTTTTTCCCCGTCTTTTCCTCAATTCGCTCCAAGGCCGTGTAGAAGATCCGCTCTGCCAGACTCTTCTTCCCCTTCAGCATGAGGCAGTTGATGAACTTGGTGACCAGCACGCTATTGTACTTTGGGTCCGGCAGAACTTCACGTTTTTGCGGTCGCTTCCGTCTCGGCATCGGACTACCTTGCGCTTGCCCGTAACTACTTCTTCTTGGCTCCGTACTTCGAACGGCCTTGCTTGCGCCCCTCCACCCCGGCCGCGTCGTACACGCCGCGGATGATGTGGTAGCGCACGCCCGGCAGGTCCTTCACTCGTCCGCCGCGGATCAGCACAATGCTGTGCTCCTGAAGGTTGTGCCCTTCCCCGGGGATGTACGCCGTCACCTCGTAGCCATTGGTCAGCCGCACGCGCGCCACCTTCCGCAGGGCCGAGTTCGGCTTCTTCGGTGTAGTCGTGTACACTCGCGTACACACGCCGCGCCTCTGCGGACATCCGGTCAGGGCCGGAGCCTTCGTCTTCCACGCAACCTTCTCGCGTCCCTTCCGAACCAGCTGATTGATGGTGGGCATTTACCTCCTCACCTTCCGCTTTCGACAGTCTCAAATATACGAAGAGCCGGACTAACGTCAAACGCTTTTTCCTGCCTCATGCAGATTCTCGCGTCCTCCCTCTGTTGCCTGACATCTCACGCTCCGCCGGAGGCCGCCACCTCCACCTTCTCCGCCCTCGCCTCCGCCGTTGCTTCCTCTTCTTCGGGCCTGGGCTCGAACACCGTCGGGCCGCTCACCAGAAGGTTATCGTACTTGCGCAAGCCCGTGCCGGCCGGGATGAGGTTCCCCATCACCACGTTCTCTTTGAGCCCGCGCAGATGATCCACCTTCCCGCGCACGGCAGCATCCGCCAGGACGCGCGTGGTCTCCTGGAACGACGCCGCCGAGATGAAGCTATCCGTGGTCAGCGAGGCCTTGGTGATCCCCAGCAGAACCGGCTGGAACGTCGCCGGGCGCGTCGGCCGAGCCTCCGCAGGCTGCCTGCCTTGGTCGCGCAGCCTCTCGTTGGTCCTCTCGAATTCCTCGATCGGAACCAACTCGTCCACCCGGTAGGGGGAATCGCCCGGATCGGTGATCACCACCATGTTCCGGATGCGCTCGTTCTCCAGGAGGAAGCTGCGGCGGTCCACCTGGTCTCCTTCGAGGTAGTCCGTATCGCCGGGATCCTCCACCCGCACTTTCTGGAACATTTGCCGCGTGATCACCTCGATGTGCTTGTCATTGATGCGCACGCCCTGGAGACGGTAGACCTCCTGGATCTCGTTCACGAGGTATTCCTGCACCGCGTTCGGCCCCTTGATGGCGAGGATGTCCTGCGGCGCGATGGCACCCTCGGTGATCTTCTCCCCGGCTTGCACAAAGTCCCCGTCGTGGACCAGGATGTGCTTTCCGTATGGGATGAGGTAGGTCTTGGTCTCATGCCCATCGGGGGAGGTCACAATGACCTTGCGGATCCCGCGCCGCACCTCCCCGAACTTCACGTAGCCGTCGATCTCGCTGACGATGGCCGGGTCGCGCGGTCGACGCGCTTCGAAGAGCTCGGCCACTCGCGGCAGACCGCCCGTGATGTCGCGCGTCTTGGCGATCTGCTTCGGGATCTTCGCCAGCAGGTCCCCAGGCCGCACGTAGTCACCCGGATGGACCAGCAGCATGGCCCCGATGGGCATCATGTGATGCCGCCCTTCGCCGGTCTTCGGATCGACCACGATGATGGTGGGCGTGAGCGACTTGTCCCTGGACTCGATCACCACCCGCTGACGGCGTCCCGTAGCCTCGTCGACCTCATCCTGATACGTGATCTTCTCGATGAGGTCTGCGAACTCCACATGCCCTTCGGCCAGCGAGAGGATGCTCTCCGAATACGGGTCCCAACGGAACAGGAGCTGGCCTTTCTCCACGCGATCGCCTTCCTTCACCACAAGGTGCGAGGCGTGCGGGATTGAGTAGACCGTCAGGACTCGGTCGCCGTCGTCGAGGATATTGAGCTTGCCATTGCGGTTGATGGCGATCAAAACCCCGTCGCGATCCACATAGCGGAGCCCCTCGAATTGCACCCGCCCCGGCAACTTGGCCCGCACCTCGGACTCCGCCGCAATGCGCGCCGCCGTCCCGCCGATGTGGAAGGTACGAAGCGTGAGCTGGGTACCTGGCTCCCCGATGGATTGGGCAGCCATCACCCCTACGGCTTCGCCTACCTCCACCAGGCGCTGGGTGGCCAGGTTACGGCCGTAGCACAGGGCACACACACCGTGTGGCGCCTCGCAGGTGAGCACCGAACGGATGTAAACCGAATCGACCCCGGCCTCCGCGATCTTCTCCGCCTTGGCTTCGTCGATGAGCTCCCCGGCATGGACAATGATCTCATTGGTGACCGGGTCGAAGACGTCTTCCGCCGCCACCCGACCCAGGACGCGGTCGGCCAGGGGCTCGATCACCTCCTCGCCTTCCTTCAATGCGTGCATGCGGACGCCCATGATGGTGCCGCAATCTTTCATCGTCACCACCACGTCCTGCGCCACATCCACGAGCCGGCGAGTGAGGTAGCCCGCATCGGCCGTCTTCAGCGCCGTGTCGGCCAATCCCTTCCGCGCCCCGTGGGTGGAGATGAAGTATTCCAGGACCGACAGGCCTTCCCGGAAGTTGGCGGTGATCGGGTCCTCGATGATCTCGCCGAGGCCGCCGGTCATCTTCTTCTGCGGCTTGGCCATGAGCCCGCGCATGCCACCCAGCTGCCGGATCTGATCCTTGGAGCCTCGCGCTCCCGAGTCCGCCATCATGAACACCGGGTTGAAGCCGTCGCGGTCCTTCCGCAGGGCCTCCAGCATGCGGGCGGCTACTTCGTTCGCCGTCTGGGTCCAGACGTCGATCACCTGATTGTAGCGTTCGCTGTCGGTGATATGGCCGGCCTTGTACCGCTTCTGAATCTCGGCCACCTTCGCGTAGGCCTCCTCGAGGAGCTTCGGTTTCTCCTCGGGGATGACCATGTCGTCAATGCCGAAGGTGGCCCCGGATTTCGTCGCAAAGTGGAAACCGAGGTCCTTCAGCTCGTCGAGGAACTTCACCGTGCGGTAGTTCCCAATGGTCTTGAAGGCCTTGGAGACAATCTGCCCGATCCGCCGTTTGGTGAGGAGCTGGTTGATGAAGCCCAACTCGGGGGGCACGATTTGGTTGAAAATCACGCGCCCAGTGGTCGTCTCCACCAGCTCGCCCTGAATCCGAACCTTGATCCGGGCGTGGAGACCCAACTTGCCCTGGTCGTAGGCGATGATCACCTCCTCCGGCGAGGAGAACATCTTCCCCTCGCCCGGCTCGCCACTGCGGACCTTGGTGAGGTAGTACAGGCCGAGCACCATGTCCTGGCTTGGGATGGCTAAGGGCCCGCCGTGAGCCGGAGAGAGGATATTGTGGCTAGAAAGCATTAGGAGCCACGTTTCCACCTGCGCGTACTGGCTCAGGGGCACGTGCACGGCCATCTGGTCGCCGTCGAAGTCCGCGTTGAACGCTGCACACACCAGCGGATGGATCTGGATAGCCTTGCCGTCGATCAGGATGGGCTGGAAGGCCTGAATGCCCAGCCGGTGCAGCGTGGGCGCGCGGTTCAGGAGGACGGGATGATCCTCCACCACCTCTTCCAGGATTTCCCAGATCTCCGGGGTGGCCCGCTCCACCAGCTTCTTGGCGCTCTTCACCGTCTTCACCAGCCCGCGCTCGATCACCTTGCGGATGACGAAGGGCTTGAAGAGCTCGAGCGCCATCTCTTTGGGCAGGCCGCACTGGTGGAGTTTGAGCTCGGGCCCGACCACGATCACCGAGCGACCCGAATAGTCGATGCGCTTCCCCAGCAGGTTCTGCCGGAAGCGCCCTTGCTTGCCCCGCAGCATGTCGGAGAGCGACTTGAGGGGACGATTCCCGTCCCCCCGCACGGCCGACACCTTGCGGCCGTTGTCGAAGAGGGAGTCCACCGCCTCCTGGAGCATGCGCTTCTCGTTGCGGAGGATCACTTCCGGCGCTTTGATCTCGATCAGCTTCTTCAGGCGGTTGTTGCGGATGATCACCCGCCGATAGAGGTCGTTCAGGTCAGAAGTGGCGAAGCGGCCGCCCTCCAGCGGCACCAGAGGACGCAGCTCCGGCGGAATCACCGGGATCACCGTGAGGACCATCCACTCCGGCCGATTGGGCTTGCCGCGCTCGCTCTTGCGGAAGGCCTCGATCACCTTGAGGCGCTTGAGAATCTCCGCCTTCCGCTGCTGCGAGACCTGGGTGTGGAGCTCGGCGCGGAGCTGGCGCGACAGCATCTCAATGTCCACGCGCTTGAGCAGCTCCAGGATGGCCTCCCCACCCATCTTCGCCACGAAACGCCTGCCGCTGTCCTCCGGAGCCTTGTCGATCCCGGGGAACTGAGCCAGGATTTCGTGATACTCCTCTTCGCTGATGAGCTCCTTCGGGCGCAGCCCCGACTCCCCCGGCTCGATGACCACATAAGACTCGTAATAGATGATCCGCTCCAGGTCCTTGGTGCTCATCCCAAGGACGTTTCCGATCTTCGAGGGGATCGATTTCCAATACCAGATGTGGACCACCGGCACAGCGAGGGTGATATGCCCCATCCGCTCCCGCCGGACGGCCTTCGTGGTCACTTCCACCCCGCAGCGATCGCAGACGATGCCCCGATACCGGGCACGTTTGTACTTGCCGCAGTGACACTCGAAGTCGCGCACTGGCCCGAAAATCTTCTCGCAGAATAGACCGTCCTTCTCCGGCTTGAAGGAGCGGTAGTTGATCGTCTCCGGCTTGGTCACCTCGCCGTGCGACCACTCGAGGATCTTGTCGGGCGAAGCCAGACCGATGGTGATCGCCCGAATCTGCCGAGGACGAAGCCCTTCTTGTTTCACTGCCAGTGCCAAAATCTCACCTCCCATGAGGAAGAAACGACAAACCCAACGAACCTCGTCCCTACCCTCGCGTTTGCGACTCCGTCAGTCCTTCAACCTCTTTCGGCCAGGGGACTGATCCACCAGTTCCACGTCGAGGGCCAATCCCTGGAGCTCCTTGATCAGCACGTTGAAGGACTCGGGTAGACCAGGTTCCGGGAGATTCTCGCCCTTTACGATCGCTTCGTAGACCCGGGCGCGGCCGCGCACGTCGTCCGACTTCACGGTGAGGATCTCCTGCAGGGTATGGGCCGCGCCATAGGCCTCCAAGGCCCAAACCTCCATCTCCCCGAAGCGCTGTCCGCCGAACTGGGCCTTACCGCCCAGAGGCTGCTGCGTGATCAGGGAGTAGGGGCCGATGGAGCGAGCGTGGATCTTGTCTTCGACCAAGTGCGAGAGCTTCATCATGTAAATGTATCCCACCGTCACCGGCATGTCGAAGGGCTCGCCGGTGCGGCCGTCGTACAGCGTCACTTTCCCATCGAGAGGTAGGCCCGCCTTCTTCAGCTCTTCCCGGATGTCTTCCTCCGTGGCGCCATCGAACACGGGCGATGCGTACCGCACGCCCAGCACTTTCGCCGCGCGACCGAGGATGGTCTCCAAGATCTGCCCCACATTCATTCGCGAGGGCACACCCAGGGGATTGAGCACGATATCCACCGGGGTACCGTCCTCGAGGAAAGGCATATCCTCCTCGGGCACGATCACGGAGACTACCCCCTTGTTCCCGTGCCGACCCGCCATCTTGTCGCCGACCATGATCTTCCGGCGCTTGGCCACGTACACCTTGGCCATCTGCACGATCCCCGGCGGCAGCTCATCGCCGATGGTCACGCGCAGGCGCCGATTCTCGTACTCCTCTTTGAGGGATTCGAGCTTCTTGAGGTATCGCTGTTGAACCTTCCGCGCCAGCTCGTTGGCCTCGGCGTCATCGACCAAATCCTGGCTGAAGTCGTAGGTGTCGAAATCGATCCGCGCGATGTGCTCCGGGCGCAGGACGGTGCCCGCCTTGATCACCGTCTTGCCGGTGATCCCGTCGCGAATGCCCGCCGACTTCTTCCCCTCCAGGATCGTGGTCATTTTCTCCAAGCGCAAAGCCTGGGCATTCGCCAGCTCGTTCTGGTACCACTGTTCGATCTCGTCGAATCTCTGCTTGTCCTGCTTCTTGGTCTTGGCGTCTTTGCGCTTGCGGCTGAAGAGCTTGGTATCGATGACGACCCCCTTGAGGCCGCTCGGAGCCCGGAGCGAAGCGTCCTTGACGTCGCCCGCCTTCTCGCCGAAGATGGCGCGCAGGAGCTTCTCCTCGGGCGTGGGATCGGTTTCGCCCTTCGGCGTCACCTTGCCCACGAGGATGTCGCCCGCTTTCACCTCGGCACCGACGCGGATCACGCCATTCTCGTCCAGATCCTTGGTGGCCTCCTCGCTGACGTTGGGGATCTCCCGCGTGAGCTCTTCCTCACCGCGCTTGGTGTCCCGGACCTGGCACTCGAACTCCTCGATGTGCACGGAGGTGTAGATATCTTCCCGGACCAGGCGCTCGGAGATCACGATGGCGTCTTCGAAATTGTAGCCGCGCCAAGGCATGAAGGCCACCAACACGTTGCGCCCGAGCGCCAGCTCCCCGTGGTCGGTCGCAAACCCGTCCGCGATCACCTGGCCCTTCCGGACGCGCTCCCCTTCCCGCACAATGGGCCGCTGGTTGATGCAGGTATCCTGGTTGGTCCTTTGCCACTTGGTGAGCCGGTAGGTCACCCGGTCGCGCTGATCGAAGTCGAGCAGACGCTCCAGCCGCGAGGCCTCATCCGTCTCATCGTATTCCACGCGGATGGTGATGTGCTCGGCGTCGACCTCTTCCACGATCCCATCCACGTCCGACACCACCACGGCGCGCGCATCGCGGGCCACCTTGGCCTCGAGGCCCGTCCCCACCAGGGGCGCCTCCGGTCGCAACAAGGGGACGGCCTGGCGCTGCATGTTGGAACCCATGAGCGCGCGGTTGGCGTCGTCATGCTCCAAGAACGGGATCAAGGCGGCAGCCGCCGAGACCATTTGGTTCGGAGAAACGTCGATGTAATCGACCTCTTCCGGACGCACGATCGGGAACTCGCCGCGCGTACGGGCCTTGATCCGCTCGCCCAGCAGGCGACCGTCCGGCCCCACGGGCGCATTGGCCTGGGCGATGATCGCTTCCTCTTCCTCGTCGGCCGAGAGGTACACGATCTCGTCCGTCACCCGACCGTTCACCACCTTGCGATAGGGCGTCTCGATGAAACCGAAATCGTTGATCCGGGCGTAGGTGGTCAACGACGAGATGAGGCCGATATTGGGCCCTTCCGGAGTCTCAATGGGGCACAGGCGGCCGTAGTGGGTGTAGTGGACGTCCCGCACCTCAAAGCCGGCCCGCTCCCGCGTCAGTCCGCCAGGGCCCAGGGCGGAGACGCGGCGCTTGTGGGTCAGCTCAGCCAGCGGGTTGGTCTGATCCATGAACTGGCTGAGCTGGCTCGTCCCGAAGAAGGTGTTGAGCACCGACGCGATCGTCCGTGCGTTCACCAGCTCGCTCGGAGTGAGCGTCTCGCTCTCGCGCAGGTTCATGCGTTCCTTGATCGTCCGGGCCATGCGGGTGAACGCCAGGCTCATCTGAGCCGCCAGCTGCTCGCCCACCGTGCGCACGCGGCGGTTGCCGAGATGGTCCACGTCATCCGCGCTCCGCAGGCCGTTGCGCATCTCGATGAGATAGCGCACCACCCCCACGATGTCCTCCGGGGTGAGGACCGTGGTCTCCTGCGGTATGTTCAGGCCCAGCTTCCGATTGATGCGGTAGCGACCCACCACTCCCAGGTCGTACCGCTTGGGGCTGAAGAACAGCCGTTCGATGAGCTGCCGGGCCGTGTCCAGATCCGGGGGATCACCGGAGCGCAGCTGCCGGTAGATGAACTCCAGCGCTTCCTCTCGGGAGTGGGTCGGGTCCTTCCGGAGCGTATTCCCGATGACGTTGGGCTCCCCCGCCCCGAATTGCCGGATCACAGGGACTTCGGAGATGCCCGCTTCCGCCAGACGGTCCAGGGCCTCCTCCGAAAGCTCCTGCTCCACCTCCACCAGGAGCTCGCCCGTCTGGCGGTCCACCACATCCTCGGCCACACGCCGTCCGATCAGCTGCGACCGATTCTCCGGCTGGACCGCCACCTTGTCCACCAGCCCAAAGAGATCGAGGATCTCTTCGTCGGAGGAATAGCCAAGCGCGCGCAGGAGGGTGGTGACCGGGAATTTCCGCCGCCGGTCGATGTAAACGTACATCACGTCGTTGATGTCGGTGACGAACTCCACCCACGAACCGCGTAGCGGGATGATGCGGCCGGAATAGAGCTTCAGGCCGCTCGGGTGGGAAAGCTCGTCGAAGAACACCCCCGGCGATCGATGCAGCTGGCTCACGATGATCCGCTCGGCCCCGTTGATGATGAAGGTGCCGCGGCTGGTCATGTAAGGGATGTTGCCCAGGTACACCACCTGCTCGATGGTGTCCGCGTGGGAGCCGTACTCGTCTTTGATCGTGAGCCGAAGCTTCGCCTTAAGGGTGGCGGCGTACGTCATCCCCCGTTCGCGGCATTCGTCGATGTCGTACTTCGGCTTCTCGACGTAATACTCCACGAACTCCAGGATGAAGTTCTCCCGGCTATCGGTGATGGGAAAGGTGTTGAGGAATACCTCCTGCAGCCCTTTCGGCTCGCGCTTGTCCGGCGGCACGTTGGGCTGGAGGAATTCATCGAACGACTTGAGTTGCACTTCCAGAAGGTCCGGCAACTCAATGGCCGGCCGCAACCGGCCAAAGGACTTCCTCGGCGTTACGTTGGACATACGGAGATCAGCTCCCCAGGATCAATGTGAGACTGCTCAACCGAATGGGCCCGCATCGCGCTACTTCAGCTCGACGGTGGCGCCCGCTTCTTCCAGCTGCTTCTTGATCTGCTCGGCTTCCTCCTTGGAGACGCCTTCCTTCACCGTGCTCGGAGCGTTGTCCACCAGATCCTTGGCCTCCTTCAGGCCCAGATTGGTGATCTGGCGGATCACTTTGATCACCGGGATCTTGTTGGCGCCCGCGTTGGTGAGCACCACGGTGAACTCGGTCTTCTCCTCTTCTGCCGGTGCCGCGGCGGCCGCAGCAGCCACCGGAGCCGCAGCCACAGCAGCCACTGGCGCCTGCGCGCTCACGCCGAACTTCTCCTCCAGAGCCTTCACCAGTTCCGCGAGCTCCAACACGGTCAGGCCTTCGATCGCCTGAATGATGCCATCCAGCTTTTCCGTCTTCGCGCTCATCTTGACCGTCGCCTCTCCGTTTTCTTCTCTCATCCCAAATCCACTACACTCACACCACGCCTCAATCCCCCGCAATCCCAGAGCTCAGGAGGCTTTCTCCTTCTGCTCTTTAATGGCTTGGAGCACGTAGACCAGCTTCGCCAAGACCCCGTTGAGCGTCCACACCAGGCCGGCGATGGGCGCGTTCAGCTGCCCCACAAGGCGCGCCAGAAGCTCCTGGCGCGGCGGCAGATCCGCCAGCTTCTCGGTCTCCTCCGCTCCGAGGACTCTTCCCTCCACCAGGCTCGCCTTGAAGCGCAATTTCTGCCGCTGCTTGGCGAAATCCCGCAATACGCGGGCCGCGGTGATGGGATCGTCGAATCCGAAGGCGAGCGCCGTCGATCCCTTGAGATAACTGTCCAGCTGACCGCCAACCCCCGCCCGCTCCAGGGCGATCCGCGTCAGGGTGTTCTTGGCCACACGGTAGAGGATCTTCTCCTGGCGAAGCCGCGAGCGAAGCTCGTTCATCTCCTCCACCGTCATTCCGGTGAAATCGGTGAGGAACACGCCCTTGGCTTCGCGGATCTTCGCGGTCAGAAACTCGACCTCTTCGACCTTTTTCGGTGTCGGCATCTCCGCCCGTCCTTACCTACGTCCAGTGTTGGTCCTTCCGCACGGTCACCGCAGTTCGGTCAGCAGCTGGTTCCGATCCACCCGGATCCCGGGGCCCATGGTACTGGAGACCGTCACGCTTCGTACATACTGGCCCTTGGCCGTCGGGGGCCGCAGGCGCAAGACAGCCTCCATGAAGGCCTTCGCGTTGTCCGTAAGCTTCTCCACATCGAAGGAGACCTTGCCGATGGGAACGTGGAGGATCCCGTAGCGGTCCACCCGGAACTCGATCCTCCCGGCTTTCACTTCGCGCACCGCATCCTTGACGTTCATGGTCACGGTGCCGCTTTTGGGATTGGGCATGAGGCCGCGGGGACCCAAGATCCGCCCCAGTTTTCCGACCTGAGGCATCACATCGGGGGTGGCGATCACCACATCGAAATCCAGCCAGCCCTCTTGGATCTTGTCGATGTACTCCTCGAAGCCGACGTAGTCGGCGCCCGCCTCGCGCGCCTCCTTCTCCTGCGGCCCCTTGGTGAGCACGAGGACCCTCACCGGCTTCCCCGTTCCGTGCGGCAGGCTGACGGTCCCGCGCACCTGCTGTTCGGCGTGACGTGGATCCACGCCCAGCCGCACGTGCATCTCCACCGTCTCATCGAACTTGGCTGTCGCCGTCTCCTTCACCAGGCGCAAGGCCTCTCCTAGCGGGTACTCCCGCCCTCGCTCGATCTTCTCACGGACGGCCTGGTAGCGCTTGCTTCGTTTCATGCGTTGTCACCTGCGTCGGAATCTCAAACCAGCGTGCCGGACCGCACTTCACCCCTCGATCACGATGCCCATGCTGCGTGCAGTCCCTTCGATCATGCGGATGGCGGCGTCGAGGTCCTTGGCGTTGAGATCCGCCATCTTCGCTTCGGCGATTTGGCGAATCTGCTCGCGCGTCACCTTCCCCACCTTCACTCGGTTGGGCTCGCCGCTCCCCTTCTCAATCCCGGCCGCTTTCTTCAGGAGCACGGAAGCCGGCGGAGTCTTGGTGATGAAAGTGAAGGATCGGTCGGCATAGACCGTGATGACTACCGGAATGATCAGGCCGACCCTGTCCTGGGTCCGAGCATTGAAAGCCTTGCAGAATTCCATGATGTTGACGCCGTGCTGGCCCAGCGCCGGACCCACTGGAGGCGCCGGCGTCGCCTGTCCTGCCGGGATCTGCAACTTGATGGTCGCGACAACCTTCTTCGCCATGCGCGTCCCTTACTTTTCCAATTCCACCTGAAGGAAGTCCAGCTCCACGGGTGTGGCCCGACCGAAGATGCTGACCATCACCTTGACTTTATTCTTTTCCTCATTGATCTCTTCGACGTAGCCGGTGAAATCGGTGAACGGACCGTCCACCACTCGAACCGGGTCGCCCACGCGGAAGGGGATCGCCGTGGTCCCGCGCTCTCGGCTCCGATCCACGCGACCCAAGATCCTTTCCACCTCGTGGGGCTGCAAAGGCACTGGGCGGTCTTTGGTCCCGACGAAATTGGTCACCCCGGGTACGTTCTGAACCAGATGTTGGGTCTCTTTGTCCAGGTGCATTTCCAGCAGGATGTAGCCGGGGAAGAAGATGCGGGTACGCGTCCGCTTCTTCCCCTCGCGCATTTCGGTAATCTGCTCAGCGGGCACGAGGATCTCGCCGAAGCGATCCTGAAGACCCTGCTTGCGGATCTCGCTCTCGAGGTACGCCTTCACCTTCTGCTCATGCCCCGAGAGCACGTGCACCGCGTACCACTTCTTCTCCAGTCCCGAACTGGCTTCCTCCTTCCGCTCGGCGACCGGGACATCAACTGACTTCTCGTTTTCCCGCTTCGAGACCAAAGGCCATCACCTCTCCATCATTCTCTACTGCCCCCGCCTTCGAGCTCAACTCGCCTTGGCGACCGAATGGCGGCTAGTAGAGGATGCGGACGATTTCGGTGAGCAACTGGTCCACCGCGAAGATGAAGATGGCGAAAAAGAGCGAGAAGAGCAGCACAATGACGGTGGATTCGCGCACCTCGTCTTTCGTCGGCCAGCTCACCCGATCCATTTCCTGCCGAACTTCCCGCAGGAAGTTGATGAGCTTCTTGATCATCGCGTTTGCCCCGATTTCGGCTTCCAGGACCTTCGCCAAGGCATAAAAGAGCAGGCCCGGAGGGACTCGAACCCCCAACCGCCGGATTTGGAGTCCGGTGCTCTAGCCACTTGAGCTACGGGCCTGTCCTCTTCTTTGGGGGGCGCAGAATCGCGAGCACCCCACGAGCTTGGTTAACGCGTCTCGCGGTGCAGGGTGTGCTTATTGCACCACTTGCAATACTTCCGCAACTCCAGGCGGTTTGGGTGCTTGCGGCGGTTTTTCGTGGTCGTGTAATTCCGCCGCTTGCATTCGGTACATTCCAGGGTGATGATCTCACGCATCGAACTCTACCTGACCGGGCTGTGAGTGACCCCTATTCCAGGATCTTGGTGACGACGCCTGCGCCGACGGTGCGGCCGCCCTCCCGAATCGCAAACCGCAGCCCCTCCTCCATCGCAATCGGCTTCTGCAACTCCACCTCCATCTCAATGTTGTCCCCCGGCATCACCATCTCCACCCCCTCCGGCAACTTGATCGTCCCCGTCACATCCGTCGTCCGAAAATAAAACTGCGGCCGATACCCACTGAAAAACGGCGTGTGCCGACCCCCCTCCTCCTTCTTCAACACATACACCTGCCCCCGAAACCGCGTGTGCGGCGTAATGCTCCCCGGCGCCGCCACCACCATCCCCCGCTCCAACTCGTCCTTCTCCACCCCCCGCAACAATAACCCCACATTGTCCCCAGCTATCCCCTCATCCAATACCTTCCGAAACATCTCCACCCCCGTCACCACCGTCTTCCGCTTCATCCCCAACCCCACAATCTCCACCTCATCCCCCACACGCACCCGCCCCCGCTCAATCCGCCCCGTCCCAACCGTCCCCCGACCCGTAATCGAAAACACATCCTCCACAGGCATCAAAAACGGCTTGTCCACCTCCCGCACCGGCTCCGGCACATACGCATCCACCGCATCCATCAACTGCAATATCGGCCCACAATGCACACACTCCCGCCTCCCACACCCACACTCCAACGCCTTCAACGCACTCCCCCGGATCACCGGCACCTCATCCCCAGGAAACTCATACTGACTCAGTAACTCCCGCACCTCCAACTCCACCAACTCCAATAACTCCGGATCATCCACCTGATCCACCTTGTTCAAAAACACCACCAAATACGGAACATTCACCTGCCGCGCCAATAACACATGCTCCCGCGTCTGCGGCATCGGCCCATCCGCCGCACTCACCACCAAAATCGCCCCATCCATCTGCGCCGCCCCCGTCACCATGTTCTTCACATAGTCCGCATGCCCCGGACAATCCACATGCGCATAATGCCGCTTCTCCGTCTCATACTCCGCATGATGCACATTGATCGTCAAACCCCGCGCCTTCTCCTCCGGCGCATTGTCAATCTCCTCGTAACTCTTCGCCTGCGCTAACCCATACTTCGCCAATACCTGCGTTATCGCCGCCGTCAACGTCGTCTTCCCATGATCCACATGCCCTATCGTCCCAATATTCACGTGCGGCTTCTTCCGCTCAAACTTCTGCTTCGCCATCGCTCCACTCCTCCCAGAGGGCTTGTTCTTTTTCCATCACATGCTCTCTTCTCTGAGCCCACGACCGGGATTGAACCGGTGACCTCGTCCTTACCAAGGACGCGCTCTACCGACTGAGCTACGTGGGCGCGCTCCCCCGCCGGCCATCACCTGGAGCGGGAGACGGGACTCGAACCCGCGACCAACGGCTTGGAAGGCCGTGACTCTACCACCTGAGTTACTCCCGCCTGTCCGATTCCCTTCCGCTGTGGGGAGGGGAGGATTCGAACCTCCGCAGGCATACGCCGGCAGATTTACAGTCTGCTCCCTTTGGCCGCTCGGGCACCTCCCCAGTTCCACCCCCACTCCGCACGGCAAGAGCCACCAGCAGGACTCGAACCCGCAACCACCTCATTACAAGTGAGGCGCTCTACCAATTGAGCTATGGTGGCCCGGAACTCGTGGGTCAGTGCATGGCAAGACAAGCTTTGAATATACACAAAAAGCCGACAAAAGCAACTCCTTTCTTCCTCCCTCCCCTCTTCCCCTCCTCCCGTCTTGTGCGTGACGTTTTACCCTATTCCCGCTCCGGGGTCCCCAGAACCCCGCGGAACTTCGCCTCAGCCACCGCAGTGCGCCCTTTCAGGTCCGGAAAACTCCACTCCTCGACCCCCTTGCTCCCCGCGTCAGATCCTCGAGCACCACCTGAGCCCCGAGTGGATCCCGCTCACGACGGAAGTCATGCGCGGGATGAACCCCGTCCGACTATTGCTACCCGGATGGCGATACCGCAGGCGCCGGGCGGGGCCAAAGTTCGCCGGCGCGTGTAGAAACAGCGATTGGGCCTCATTCTCCCATTGGCTAATGCGTCAGGCCCAAAGGTCTTGACTTTTCGGGCGGCGTGTGGTATATTCGCGCTGTCGGTCGAAACTCCGGCGTAGCTCAATTGGCAGAGCGGGTGGCTGTTAACCACTAGGTTGGAGGTTCGAGTCCTCCCGCCGGAGCTAAAACGGGGAGGGGGGTCTTTGCCCGCCGTTGCCCGGAGGCAAGCTATCCTCCTGTGTTCCAGCAAGGTGACTCGTCCTGTGTCGGTGCCGGTAGGGAGCGCGCTCTTCATCGCGATTCGGAAACCGTGCCGGGTCTAGACCAGGCAAGGCGGTCACCGGGAGCAAGTAATCTATCCGCGGAAGACTGGGATTCCCCTCCCGCGTCACCCATTCCTTCTCGACCGCGTAGATCTGCTACGCCTTCCCGTACTTCTCACCGGCCCTAGCTGACCGCCGTCTTGCTTGCCCCGCGGCGAGCTCCGGGAACCCCCAGTGAGCAAGGACTGCCCACTTGCTGCGTTTTTCCTACTCCCCTTCCGGGGACCGGTGATCCCTTCCGCCTGCTTTCTCGAGCCGAGCTAGATCTTCCGGCGTGTCCACATCAACAAGGAGGGTCTCATCCTCGACCTCGAGGTAGGTGATATCCTCCTCATGATTGCGCAGGAAGTCGCGCAGGCTCTGGGAGGGATCCATGTGGAGGATCCCCTCAAACCAGCGAGAATTCATCCCCACAGGATGGGCTCGCCTTCCCCCCACGCGAGGGATGACGATGGACTGCCCCCTCGTGCTCAGCTCCGCCCTCAGCTGCTGGAATATCCCTGCGGAAAGATGAGGCTGATCGACGAGAGCGATCACCGCCGCTTCGCAGTCTCCCGCGACGGCGCGAATGCCCTCTTGCGCGGAGGACAGCTGCCCCCTCTGGTACTGTTCATTGACCACGACGCGGGCATCGAGGGATGCAAGCGCCGCGCGTAGCTCTTCGGCTCCGTGTCCCAACACGAGCACCCGGGGCTCGAGCTGAGCCCGTCGCATCGCCTCCACGACGGCCGCCGCGAAGCTTTTGCCTCTCCATTGGGCCAGCGCCTTAGGCGATCCGAAGCGCCGCGATTCCCCGGCCGCCAAGATGATGCCAGCCACCCTCATTTCGCTGGGGCTCCAACCGGCTGGCCCAGCACGCGCTCCTTCATGCCCAGCGGAGAAACGTCTACTCCTCTTCTCAAGGCGATGATCTCCGCAAGCACGGAAATCGCGATCTCCTCCGGTGTCTCCGCCCCGATGTCCAGGCCCATGGGGGCTCGCACCCTCGCGATCCGTTCCTCCGGAACGCCCGCCTGCCGCAGATTTTCGAAAGCAACCTGCACCTTGCGGCGACTGCCAATCATGCCGAGATAGGCCAGCTCCTTATCCGCGAGCGCCCGTAGGACTTCGTCGTCGTGCCCGTGCCCGTGGGTCACGATGATTGCGTAGGTGTGCCGATCGAAGGTCATTCGCTGGATCGCCTCGGGGTAGCTTGCCTCGACGAACTGGTGCGCCTCCGGGATCCTCTCTTCGCTGGCAAAGCCGGGACGATCATCCACCACGGTCACCCAGAACCCCAGCATCGCCCCCATGCGCGCGATGGCGGCGCCCACGTGGCCAGCCCCGAACACGACGAGCTTCTCCAGAGGCCGAATCGGCTCGATGTACACCTCCACCTGGCCACCGCACCGCATCCCGAGGTCTTGATGCAGCGAGAAGAGCTGGCGGACCGGCTTGCCGCGACGCATGGCTTCCAGAGCCAGCTGAACCGCCTGGTATTCGAGCTCTCCCCCTCCGACGCTCCCCACGACCGATCCGTCCTGCTTCACGATCATCTTTGAGCCGGGCTCCCGGGGCGTCGAGCCCTCCACGTGCACGACGATCGCCAGAGCCCCCGGCTCGCCCCGCCGCTGCATATCCACGAGCGTTTCCCAGATGTCCGGCATAATCCCTCTACGCGTTAACCGCCATCCGGAGCGCTTTCCTGACCAGACTCTTCGTCAAAGGCACCTTGTAGCCGTTCTGAGCCAATGGCTGCGCCCCCTCCAGAGCCAGCTCCGCGATTCTCCCAAAGGCGGCTTCCGAAAGTTCGGAGCCGGTCAGCGCCTCCGAGGCCTTCGGGGCAAGCCAGGGGACAGGAGCCACACCTCCCAGCACCACCCGTCCTCCCATGAGCTTGCCGTCTTCCCCCTTCTGTACCACCACGGCGACGCTCGCCACTGCGAAGTCCCAGGCGCCTCGTTCAGCGAATTTGACGAAAGCGCTGATCCGGCCCCTTGCTGGGGGCACGACGATGGCTGTCACCACCTCACCCGGCCTCAAAATGGTCTCCCTCGTCACATCCACCCGAGGCGGGATGTAGAACTCTTCGAGCGGCACGCTGCGGCGTCCTTTCGGCCCCGCGATCTCCACGCGGGCTCCAAAAGCCACCAGCGGCACCGCCAGATCCGAGGGGTGCACCATGTAGCACGGATCCCCGCCCAGGATGCAATGATACCGATTCTGCCCGGCCGCCGCGGAGCAGTAGTCGCCCCCCCGCCGCAGGCAGGGGAAATGCCCGCGGTAGTACCAGCAGCGGGGTTTCTGGCACAGGTTTCCGCCCGCCGTGCCCAGATTCCGAATCTGGGGCGAGCCTACCAGCCCAGCCGCCTGGGCGATCGCCGGGTAGAGTTGACGAACCGCCGGATGCTCCTCCAGCTCGGAAAGGGTCACGAGCGCTCCAATGGAAAGACCCTTCGCCTCGTCGTAGACGATCCGGCTGAGGCCGGGAATGCTCTTGAGATTCACGACCCTCGCAGGCTCAAGCAGGCCGTCTTTCATCATGCAGAGGAGGTCCTGCCCGCCCGCGATGGCCACGCTGGGCTTCTCCGTCAGAAGCCTGGAGGCCTCAGCGAGGGACCGCGCATCCACGTGCTCGAAGTTCTTCATTGCCATCCTCGTGTCCGTGTTTCATGCTTTGCCCAACGCTTCCAGCACGCGATAGGGGGTGATGGGTAGCTCCCGAACCCGGACGCCGATGGCATTGTAGACCGCATTGGCGATGGCCGCAGCCGTGGGAATGATGGCCGGCTCCCCAATGCCGATTCCTCCCACGGGGTTGGCTTTCGTGTCCGGCTCGCTCACGATGATCACTTCGATCTCGGGGATCTCCATCATCGTCGGCACCCGGTAGTCGTGCAGATTGGTGTTGATCATCCTCCCCACATTGGGATCCATCCACCGGTTTTCCAGTAGGGCAAACCCGAGCCCCATGATGATCCCGCCTTCGAACTGGCAACGGCCCGTCAGCGGGTTGATCAACCGCCCCACGCTGTGCGCCGCCACGATCTTCAGCACCCGCACCCGTCCCGTCTCCGTGTCCACCTCCACCTCGGCGAACTGGGCCCCGAAGGAGTTGATGGTGTATCCCTCAGGATTGGGGCCCCGGGCGCCCGTCACTACGATCATGTTGCTCCGGAGCCGACTGGCCGCCTCTTCGAAGCTGATGGATTTCCCCGGATCCGACTTCAGGAAGAACCGCCCAGGCTCCCAAGCCAACTGATCGGCCGGCACATTCAACGCGGAGGCGGCATAACCCTTCAGCTGCTCGCGGGCTTCGACGGCAGCGGCAAGGACCGCCGGGGTGATCGAAGCAGCCGTCACGCTACCCCCGCTAGTGGGCCCGTAGGGGCACAGAGCCGTGTCGCCCATGATCACGGTCACCCGGTCCATCGGGATTCCCAGTTCCTCCGCTGCCACCTGGGCGACGATGGTCCGCGTGCCTCCCCCGATGTCTTGGCTTCCGGAGCGGACGATCACCGAGCCATCGGAGACGATCTCCACCGTGGCGTAGGCAGGGGGACCTCCCCCACCTCCCCAGATCTGGGTAGCCATTCCGATCCCGCGCTTGATGGGCCCCACCCCACTGCCCGGGATCTTGTTCCGCTTCTCGTACCACCCAATCGCCTTGGCTCCCGCCTCGTACGCCTCCCGAAGATACTTGCTGGTGTACGGACGGTTGCGCACCTGGTCGATCTCGGCGTAGTTCTTGAGGCGGAACTCCAGGGGATCCATCCCCAGCTTCTCCGCCACCTCATCCAGGATCGACTCCAGCGCGAACGTACCCTGCGGATGGCCCGGAGCCCTCTTCGGCCTCGCCGGCCCTGCGTTGATGTACACCGTCGACTCTTCCGTCCTCACATTCGGGCACTTGTAAATCTCTCGAACCGGCGTACCCAGCTCAGCTCCCGCAGAGCGGTAGGCGCCGCCCGGTCCCAAGGACCACAGGGAAATGGCGGTAAGCGTACCGTCCCTCTTCGCCCCCACCTTGAGCTTCTGGATGGAAGAAGGCCGATTGCCCATCGCCAGGAATTCATCCTTCCGCGGGTTGGCGATGCGCACCGGCCGCCCCAGTTGCTTCGCGGCCAGGGCGGCCAGCACGGTCTGCTTTTCCAGCCCCAGCTTGCTCCCGAATCCTCCGCCCATGAAGTAGTTCACCACGCGCACCTTATTGAGCGGCAGCTTGAGGATCGAGGCCAGAGACCTCTGGACGCTGAAGGTCGCCTGAGTCGTCTCGTAAACGGTAAGCTGATCTCCCTCCCAGTCCGCCACGCAGACGTGAACCTCAAGCTGGGCGTGGTGGACCACCTGGGTACGGAAGGTATCCTCGACGACCACGTCCGCTTCCTGAAACCCTTTCTCGACGTCCCCGCGCTCGTAGACGTTTGGGCGGCCGTTCCAAAGATTCCCCTCGTCATGGAGCTTCGGAGCCCCGGCCGCCAGCGCCTCCTCGGGATCGATGACGAAGGGAAGCGGCTCGTAGTCCACCTCGATCAGCCCCAGAGCCTCCTCGGCCACGGCCTCCGATTCAGCCACGACCAAAGCCACCTCATCCCCTTCGTAGCGGACGTGCGGGTCGAAGAGGAAGGAATCTCCATACCACGGGATTGGGGGGATGTTCTCGTGCGTGAAAACGGCGACAACCCCCGGGAGCGCAAGGGCCTTTTCGGCCCGAATCTGTTTCACGCGCGCGTGGGGCAAGGGGGATCGCAGGATCTTGCCGTGGAGCATGCGGGGCAGCTGAATGTCGAAGGCGTACCTGGCGTCGCCGGAGACGCGCTGGTAGCCATCCACGCGCGGGTATTTCTGACCGGCCACTCGCAAGGGCCGGTCGGGCGCCCAAGGTTCCGGTAGCCTTTCCGGGACCTCAGCCACCGTCTCCACCCACTCGTTCTCAAAATCCCAAACGGAACGAACCAGTTTCTTGGCCATGATCCTCCTCCCTTGGGAACAGGCCGAAGCTTAGCCCTGAGCCTTCTTCGCCAAGGATTCCACAGCGCGCAGGATGCCGGGGTAAGCAGCACAGCGACAGAGATTCCCCGACATGCCCCTCAGGATCTCCTCTCGCGTCGGGGACGGATTCTTCAGCAGCAATCCCTTGGCCGCCATGATCTGACCCGGGGTGCAGAAGCCGCACTGCATGGCGTCGTGCTCCACAAAGGCTTTCTGAATGGGATCCAGTTCCTCCGCCTGGACCAGCCCCTCGATGGTCGTGATCTCATGCCCTTGCGCTTCCACGGCCAGCACCTGACAGGAGTAGACAGGCTTGTTGTCCATGAGCACGGTGCATCCGCCGCACTCTCCCCGGTCGCACACGACCTTCGTACCCGTCAATCCCAGATGCTCCCGGATCGCCCGAACCAGCGTTGTCCGCGGTTCCAGCAGGAGCCTGTACTCCTTGCCGTTGACCCGCAAGACGACGGGTACCTTGCCATCCCAGCCGGGCGAGGTCTGCGGCGCAGCTTCACCCAACCGAACTTTCGCCGCCACTGCGGCGCCCACAACCCCTGTACCGAACCCTTTGAGAAACCCTCGCCGGGAAACACCTCCCTTTCCCTCGGCCATCTTCCTCCTCCGAGAAATCGTCCTCGAACCGCTCGCGCCGCATTCTACCGCACCCTACCGATAACGTCCAGTCAAAAATTGTAACCAACCTCTGGCCGCTGCCGGTCCCTTCGAGCTTCCCACCTCCCCGGACCGCATTGGGTTAGCCCGTCTGCGGCGTTTCGGATCGGCCTCTTTCCACGGAGGCCGGTCGGCCGAGATGCCGAGCCCCGCCGCAACGAGCGTCCCCCAAACCACCGGCTTCGCGTGCGAAAGCCAACAGACCCAATTCCGCCCATCGTCCCGGCTCGGCAGATGGAGGACATCATCCGACGGAGTGACTCAGTGCCCAGTCCCGCAAGAGATCCTGGGTCGGGAAGGCCAGGACCTCGCGGATATCGTGCGCATCGGCCAAGAGCATCACGAGACGATCGATCCCGAGGGCAATGCCAGCGGATTCCGGCAAGCCCAGCTCCAGCGCCTCCAAGAAGGACTCATCCACCGGGTACACCGCACGCCCGAGCCGGATCCTCTCCTCGCGCTCCCGCTCCAGTCGCTGGCGTTGTTCCAGGGGGTCGGTCAATTCGCTGAAGCCGTTGGCCAGTTCCAAACCCCCAATGTAGAGTTCGAACCGTTCCGCGGTGAGGGGGTCATCGGCCTTTCTGCGAGCCAAAGCTGACATAGGCGCGGGGTAATCGTACAGGATCAACGGGCGGTCCTTCGGGAAACGCGGCTCCACCTCGTTCAAGAAGATGAGGTAGAAGATATCCTCCCAAGGCCAGTCGGCCTGCGCTTCGCGGTATCCCTTGCTGTGCGCAATCTCCGCAAGTTCCTCCCGCGTAGTCCGGCCGTCGATTTCCACCCCGGCATATTCTCGCATGACCTCCGCGACCGTCGCCCGCGGCCAAGGGGGACGGAGGTCGATCTTCGTCCCGCCGTACCCGATCGATGCAGCGCCCTGCAGTCCCTGGGCCAGCTCCAGGAGCAGCTCTTCGCAGTCGCGCATGAGATCCTGGTAGTTGGCCTCGATCCGGTACCACTCGAGCAAGGAGAATTCCAGATTGTGGAGCTCCGACACTTCGCCGTCCCGGAACGCATGCGTGATGGCGAACAGGTTCCCCGCTCCCCCAGCGAGGAGCTTCTTCAAGCAATATTCCGGCGACGTGTGCAGGTAAAACTGGTAGGCCTGGCCTCTGAGGTCGTGAAGGGCGACCGGGACCGGCTGGAGGTGCGGCTCCATTCCCGGAAGCGGGACCAGTACCGGCACATCGATCTCCAGAAACCCCCGCGCGGCGAAGAAGTCGCGAACACCTTGGAGGACCACTTGGCGGAGTCGGAGATTCCGGAGCAGCCGGCTGTTGGAGCGGATTCGCTGCCAGTTCGGCAAATCGCGGGGGTGTTCCATCAATGGGCCGCCTCCAGCCAGTTCCGACCCACGCCAATCTCCACCTTGACCGGCACGTCGAGGTGGATGGCGTTCTCCATTTCCGTCCTGACAAGTTCCTTCACTTCCTCCAGCTCCTCCTTGGGCACATCGAACACTAGCTCGTCGTGTACCTGCAGGATCATCTTCGTCTTCAGACCCCGCTTGCGGAGCTCGCGCCAGATCCGCACCATCGCCACCTTGATCAAGTCGGCGGCCGTGCCTTGGATAGGGGTGTTGATGGCCGTCCGCTCGGCGAACTCGCGCACCCGCACGTTTTCGCTCAGGATGTCCGGCAAGTAGCGGCGCCGATTGAGGAGGGTGGTCACAAATCGGTCGCGCCGAGCCCGTTGGATCGTCTCCAGGATGAAATCGTGGACTTTGGGGTAGGTGGCGAAATAGCCGGTGATGAACCGCTGCGCCTCCTCCGGACTGATCCCCAGTCGCTGGGCAAGCCCGTACGGACCCATGCCGTACAGGATGCCGAAGTTGACCTCCTTCGCCCGGCGACGGTGCTCCGGGGTTACCTCCTCAGGCTCGAGCCCGAAGATGAGCGCGGCGGTACGCGTGTGCACGTCCTCATCCCGCTCGAAGCTTTCCCGCAGCCGGCGGTCGCCGCTCAGATGGGCCATGATGCGAAGCTCGATCTGAGAGTAATCGGCATCGAGAAGCACGTGATCTTCGGACGATGGGATGAAGGCGCGTCGGATTTGGCGGCCGATCTCCGTGCGGATCGGGATATTCTGAAGGTTCGGCTCGCTGGAGCTGAGGCGTCCGGTGGCGGTGATCGTCTGGTTGTAGGAGGTGTGCACGCGGCCCGTCCGCGGGTTCACCATTTGCGGCAAGGCGTCCACGTACGTGGATTTCAGCTTAGCGAGCTGGCGATACTCCAGCAAGAGCCGGGGAAGCTCGTGCTGCCCGGCCAGCTCCTCCAAGACGCGCACGTCCGTCGAGTAGCCTGTCTTGGTCCTGCGGCGAGCGGGAAGCTTCAGCCTCTCGAACAGCACACGCCCCAGCTGCTGCGGGGAATTGATGTTGAAGCGCTCCCCGGCGACGGCGTAGATCCTCTCTTCCAGAGCCCGCAAGTCCGACTCGAGTTGGCGCGACATCTCCCGCAGGTACTCGAGGTCGAGCTTCACCCCCGTGTACTCCATATCCGCCAAGACCTCCACCAAAGGCATCTCGACCTCATGGAAGAGCTTTTCGAGCCCTGCCTCTCGAAGCTTGGGTTCCAGCGTCCGGTAGAGACGCCAGGTGATGTCGGCATCTTCGCACGCATATTCACCCACCATCTCCACCGCCACCTGGTCCATCGACAGCTGCTCCTTGCCCCGCTTGCCAATCAGGGAGCTGGTGGGGATCTTCTTGTAGTTCAGATACTCCAGGCTGAGACTGTCGAGATTGTGCTGGCGCTCCGAGGGGTTCAGGAGGTAGGCAGCCACCATGGTGTCGAAGTACATTCCCCGGAGCTCGATCCCGGACCTGCGGAGGACCAAGAGGTCGTATTTCATGTTTTGGCCGACTTTCCGCAATGATGGGTCTTCCAGAACCGGGCGCAGTTTCGCCAGAACCTCCTCCTCGGTGAGCTCGATGCGGCTTCCCGACGGTCCGCGCAGCGGGAGGTAGCACGCCGCACCCCACCTCCAGGCGAAGGAAAACCCGACGATGCGCGCCCGTAGCGGGTCCAGGGACGTCGTCTCCAGGTCCAAAGCAAAGGTGCCGGCTTGGCGAAGTTCCTCGACCAGCCGTTCCAGCTCGGCCCGCGTCCTGAGGATCCGGTAGTCGTGATCTTCGCTCGCCGCGCTGCTCGGGGCAAAGCGCTCGAGCAGGGAATGGAATTCGAGCTCGCGGAACAGCTCCACCAGCCGTGCCCTGTCCGGATCCCCCACCCGGACATCCTCGAGTTTCAGCTCGATGGGCACGTCCGTCGCCACCGTGGCCAGGCGTTTGGACAGTCTCGCTTCCGCCTCCTGCTCGCGGAGGAGCGCACGGATGCGCTCGGGCTGCACCGCCTCCAGATTCTCGTAGATAGCCTCCAGCGAGCCGAATTGTTGCAGCAGTTTCTCCGCTGTCTTGGGCCCGATCCCTTTGACCCCGGGAATATTATCTACGGAATCACCGGCCAGGGCCAGGAGATCGGGAATCTTCTCCGGGGGGACGCCCAGCTTTTCCCGCACAGCCGACGCGTCCAGGATCTCGCTCTCCTCCCCACCCTTCCGCGGGTTGTACAGCCGGATCCTCTCGTTCACCAGCTGCGCCAGATCCTTGTCGCCGGACACGATGGTCACGCAAAAGCCCTGTTCCGCTGCTCGTCGAGCCAGGGTGGCGATCACATCGTCCGCCTCGAAACCCGGGACCTCCACGATGGCCACGCGCAGGGCCTCCACCACTTCTTTGATTCGCGGCAACTGAGCCGCCATCTCCGGGGGCATGGGCGCCCGCTGGATCTTGTATTCGGCGAAGTCGCGGTGGCGAAAGGTCGGCTCCGGTCTGTCGAAGACCACAGCCAGATAGGTCGGCTTCTGCTCGTCCAGGATCTTGAGCAGCGAGCGCGTGAACCCGAAGACCGCCGAGGTGTTCTCCCCCTTGGAGTTCGTGAGGGGATTGCGGGCGAAGGCGAAATAGGATTTGTACGCCAGCGCGGAACCATCAATCAGGTAGAGCTCGCGAGCTTCCGACATGAGCACCTGCTCCTGCAGAAATGGGGGGAATCCGCTCCCCATGAGGGAGCCCACCGCTTGGCACAACCGAAATGTAGGCCAATGGCGAACCTTTGTCAATGGGAAACGCGGCGGCTGGCCGACGCAGTTCTTCCCAGGCATAAGAAGCCCGCGTTCGGCCTTCTCACAGATGGGAAGGAAAGAGGGTTTCGGATTGGGCCCAACTATCGAAGATCGAGCAGGTTGCGCAGAGTATGTTGATGGCACGCTTCTGGCAACCTACCAAAGTTGCCCGCGAGGAGAGAATGGTTCGTTTCCCGGCGATGGCTGTGGCCGGGTAAACCCAAGCGAAGGAGGTGGCCATGGCGACAATCCGCGAGAAGCTCGCCGAGAAGATCCCTCAGTGGAGGGAGGACATCGGGAAGCTGGTGAAGGAGCATGGCAATGACGTGATCAGCGAGGTGACGGTCCAGCAGGCGTACGGAGGCATGCGCGGAGTCCGCTGCCTCGTCTGCGACACCTCGTACGTGGACCCGGAGAAGGGGCTGATCATCCGCGGCCATCCCATTAGCGAGCTGGCCGATCGGCTTCCCGAGGAGGTCATTTGGCTTCTTCTGACCGGGGAGCTCCCAACCCCAGCCGAACGCGATGCCTTCGTCGAAGAGATGGCGCAGCGGCGGAAGGTTCCCGACGGCGTCTGGAAGACGCTCGAGGCCATGCCGGAAGACTCCCACCCGATGACCATGCTCAGCGTGGCCTCCCTCGTCATGGAGAAGGATTCGATCTTCAAGAAGAAATACGACGAAGGGATTCGCAAAGAGGACCACTGGATTTGGACCCTCGAGGACGCGCTGGATCTGATGGCGCGCATGCCCGTGGTGGCCGCAGGTATCTACCGCCTCCGCTACAAGAAGGGACCTCGCATCCCGAGCGACCCCAAGCTGGACATGGGCGCCGACTATGCCCGCATGCTCGGCCTGCCCAACCCGAACGGTGAACTCGAGAAGCTCATGCGGCTCTATTTGGTGCTGCACTGCGACCATGAGAGCGGCAATGTCAGCGCCTTCGCCACCCACACGGTAGCGTCAGCCCTGTCGAACATCTACTACGCCTACTCCGCCGGCATGAACGGATTGGCAGGGCCTCTGCACGGTCTGGCCAACCAGGAAGTGCTGAAGTGGATCCAGAAGCTGCGCGAGCGCTTCGGCGGCGTCCCCACCCACGAACAGTTGCGCGACTTCACCTGGGAGACCCTCAACGCCGGCCAGGTGATCCCGGGCTACGGGCACGCCGTCCTCCGTCAGACCGACCCGCGCTTCACCGCATTTCTGGAATTCGGCAAGAAGTACTGCGCCAACGACGAGATCTTCCAGATCGTAGCCAGGCTCTACGAGGTCGTGCCCGATATCCTGAAGCAGACCGGCAAGGTCAAAGACCCGTACCCGAACGTCGATGCTGGCTCTGGGGCCCTCCTGTGGCACTACGGCATGACCGAATACGACTACTACACGGTGATCTTCGGGATCTCTCGGGCTCTCGGCGTCGCCTCCCAGACGGTGATCAGCCGCGCCTACCTCGAACCTATCACACGACCCAAGTCCGTGACCACCGAGTGGATCAAGCAACAGGTGGGCGCCGCCTAAGCGGCCAGTTCCGGCGGTGACGAAAGCGGGGCGGGGTACGTCATCCCGCCCCGTTTTTTTCTCCGTCAGCCCCGCTCCTTCAAGCAGATCACTATCCCTTCCGGCCGAGCGAGTGAGCGCCGGAGCGGAGGCCTTTGCGGCGCTACCCTTTTCCCGTCCGCTACGGAAGGTAGGGAGCGCAATCCCCCTACGCGTGAATCCGACGAGCTTTCTCCAAGAACTTCGGATCCAGATCGATACCCCAACCCGGACCCGTCGGAACTTTGACAACCCCCTCCTTCGCTTCCAGATCTGACGTGGTGCATTCGAAGGGGATCTTTCGGTTCACTCCCTTGAACTCCTGGTACGGGCCCGGATTGGGGATACAGCTCGCGAAGTGGAGCACGTAGAGATATCCGAGGCCGGCTCCGGTGATGTGGGGCGTACACGGGATGCCGGCCACCTGCGCCATTCGTGCCACTCGGATGCAGCGCACGAATCCGCCGAAGTAGAACAAATCAGGCTGCACTACCTGGAGGACATCCTCCGCGATCATCCACTGGAAAAGCCACAAACTGCTGTCCTGTTCTCCGCCGGCTATGGGGATCGAAAGGGCATCGGCCACCTGTTTGGTCCAGCCGTAGTGGTCGAAGGGGCAAGGTTCCTCGAAGAAGCTGTGGCGGGTCTCCTCAAGCATCCGGCCGATGCGGATGGCCTCGCGGACATCGTACGAACCATTGGCATCGGCGTAGAGGACGATTTCATCGCCCAAGACCTTGCGCACAAGGTGGATGAGCTTCTCCGAACGTCCCGGTGGATACTCCGGATTCCCCATTCGACCACCCAGCTTGTACTTCGCCGCCCGGGCCCCGATTTCCTCAACATCCTTCCGGATGAGCTCGACGGTCTCTTCGGCTGGAAGGCCACGGCTGTTATTCGCCCGGTACAAGGCGATCTCACGCCGGTAGATCTCGCCCACGAGTTCGCCCACCGGTTTCTGCACGATGCGGCCCAGTAAATCGAGAATGGCGAACTCGGCGCTGGCGACGCATACCCAGAAGGCCAAGCCCTGGTACTTGTAGTAGCTATCGTAATGGTACACGCCGTCGACGATTCCCTCCAGGTCGCGCGCGTCCCGTCCCATGATGAATGGGAAGACCATCTGGGTGAGGATGGGGTACAGGCGGCCCATGTGGTCGCTGTTGCTCACGGCGTAGCCCTCCGCTCCGCCCATGGCGCGCACCCGGACCACATACTCCCCGCCATTCTCCAGGAGCTCCGCTGACTGGATCACCACGGGATCCGGAAAGTACTCCCTCTTCAGCACCGGCTTGCGAGCTGCCTCTTCGAGCTGCTCCATCTCAATCTTGGATCTGGCATCCGCCCTGCGGTATCCCGAAAGCAGCCCGTACGTCGCCGCAGCCCCCGTCGCCTTGAGGAACTCCCTGCGTCGCATTACACACCTCCCTTCGTTTCCGCCGGCGGGGCAATTCCCCCGAGCCCGAAAGCTGAACGTCTTCATTCCAAATTCGCAGGGAAGTAGCGATGCCCCTGATTCTTCACCCCTAGCCCGAGGATCCGGAACGAGAATCCCCAAGCGCCTCCGCATTGGCCCACCTTCACCAGGATGCGGTTCGTCCCGGGGGATAGCTGCACGGGAATCACGTCCTCGTCCACGGTGAGACTCCGCGAGCGCCGATTCTCGTGGACCAGCGCCCCATTCACGTAGACACGCACGTCGTCATTGCTGCCCAGGAGGATTGAGGCGCTGAGGGAACGGGGCAACTGGAGTTCGCAGTAGGCGTAGGCGCTGACGTACTCACGGTCAGCGAAACGACCCCGCAAGTCAATTGCCGCAGAGGGGAATTCCGCGGCTTGCCAGGCTAGCACAGTGCCATCCGGGAGTTTCACGACGTCCCCGGGGTTCGGGCGAGCCTGGCACTCCCCTCCGACGGGTTCCAGGTAGTCGATGTCGAGCCCGCCGCAGTTTTCCCGAAGCCCCGGGGCCTGGCCGCCTGTCGCCCGCGGGTTACGGAAAGCACCGCAGAGGAGCCAGGAACGAAAGAAATCCCCCGAGAGCTCCTCCACCTCCAAGCGGATGTCGCGAGGCGCGGGGATGGACTGCCCCTTCTCCCAGTCCCAGGCCGCCCGCAGCAGCCAATCTTCCACCTGCCGCAGTTCCTCGAGGGCGGCATCGAACTTGGCGAGATTATTCTCGAGCCACCACACGCGGTTCTCGGCAAGCCAGAGAGCCACGTAGCGCTGGCGAAGATCGAAGAGCTGCTGCCGAGCCTGCGCAACGGCAGAGGCCGCTGCATGAAGATGGACCGATCCTTCCTCCGAACGCGGGCGGGCAAGGCAGGCCTTCCGGTATTCCGAGGCCGCGCTCAACACGGCTCGCCTCATCCTGGGGATGGCCGCCACACGCTCTGCGGCGAAGCGAATGAAATTCACGTCCTCGGCGTAGTGGCGCACAGGGGCGTCCTGAAGGGTCCGAACGACCCGAAGAACAGCCTCTTCTGTCTGCGCCCAGGAGGATACATCGAGCACATGCCGTGCCCCCTTCGCCGCCAGGAGGGGCTTCCAGAACACGCGCGTCCAGAGGCCTTCGGGCGGTCCCTGATGATGGAGGCTGCTGAGCAACTCGACCGCCTGCCCGATCCGGTTTTCCCGATCTCCGTACACGGCTGCGGAAAAGCGCCGCGCAAAGGTAGGGTCTTCGCTCGGTGTCGGATTCCAGGCTTGCTCTGCGCCGTAGGCGATGCCGTACCAATTCGCGGAGAAAAACCCCTCCCCCTCGTCGTACCATGCTGTGTTCAGCATGCCCGAGGCTCCCTCGCCCACGCCGTCCCGGACGTAGTTCCGGATGTTCACACGCGCGGTCTGGAAATCGGGGAACAGGCGGTTCCAGCACGAGACCCCGGGGCAAACGAAGACCTCGAAACCCATCTGGCGGAAGGGACGGATGGCGTCCACGAACGAAGCTCGGGGATCGTAGCCCCAGGAAAGCATGATCACATCACGCTGCAGGAGGGAGATGATCTCGGGATGGCTCAGGGCAACGTCGCCCCACATCATCATGCGCTTTCCGTAACGAGCCAGCTGGTCGCGAAGCCAATTGAGGTGCTCGGCGTACACCCGGGCCAAGCCCTTTTCCTCGACGAGAGCCCGCGATGCACCGGTACCCAGTCCCCAGGTCTCGTCGCAATTCACGTTGAAGAAAGGCCCGGGATAGGCCTGAGCCACTTCGCGCAGGACGTCCGCAAGGAGGACGTACGACTCCTCCAAAGCCGGCGAAAGCACCCAGTCGCTTTCACCCAGGCGCTCGAACTTCGGATGCTTCAAGATGTTGCGGAAATGCCCGAAGGACTGGAAATTGCCGACCAGCTCGACGTGATACCTACGGGCATATTCGGCAAGCTCGGCTATCTCCTCCGGGCTGAGGGAACCCCCCGGCGGGGCGAATTCGGGATGCGATTGCGTCCGGAAGACATGCTCGGTGTAGTAGGTGGTCAGATTTAGTTTCAACTCGGCCAGACGGCGAATCTCCTGCTTGAGGAATTCCTTGGTCCGCACGGGGCCCCGGCTGAGATCGTCCTGCTGTCCACGGTATCGCAGAGCCGGATAGTCCCGGATTCGAACGCAAGGGATGCGATTCCCTTCTGCATTGCCGCGAAGGAGTTGGCGCAAAGTCTGGACGCCGTAGAAGAGCCCGGTGGAGCTATTGGCCGCCACCACCACACGCCGGGGACGAACGACAAGTAGGTAGCCTTGGTCTCCCAGCTGGGAATCGGGCAAGGCCCGCTCAGCCGCGCAAACCTCTGCGAACTCCCCATCCCGGGCGGGCAGAACCAGGTAGACCTCCCGTCGGCCGCGGCCCAGCGGCAAGGTTTGACCGAGATCCGCCTGCACTTCCTCGCGCAGAAGCTCGCACGCGAAGGAGTCCTCCGCACTCGCCCGAGCTCCGAGGACGACGGCCGCTTCCCCGGGCGCGAAGGAAAACCAGCCGGAGAGGCGCTCGAGGTGCACAGGACGGGGCACAAGATTCAACTCCTCGGCCACCAAAAAACCCGGAACGAAACAGCCGACCGCAAGCAAAGCCCACGGAGCCTTCCGCCGCATTCTCATTCTCTGCCTCCATGTCTCCGATCTCTGAAAGCACAGCGTTGGTCGCTACGTTTTTCCCGCCGACACGGACCCACCTTGGGCCGGCAAGTAATGATAGCACAAGGCAGGAGCCATGTCAACGGCTTTCCGGAGGGATCGAGCAGATGCAAATTATCTATTGACACTTTGCCACTAGTTTGCTATCTTCCCGTGTACAGTGAGGAGACCCGGAGGTTAGGATGCGCATGGGACATGGCTGGCAATGGCGAGGATGTTCGCGCCGGGCTGTGCGGTTCCTCGAGCCCGCGCTCCTTCTCCTGCTCCACCACAGTCCCGCCCACGGCTACACTCTGCTGGAGCAGGTTGAGGCGCTGGGTCTGGAGGGCTTCGACCCGGCGGTGATCTACCGAGCACTCCGGGAGATGGAGAGTCAAGGCTGGATCGTCTCCCGCTGGGATCGGGAGCAGACGCAAGGTCCACCGCGCCGCGTCTACCAACTCACTCCCTTGGGGGACGAGGTGCTCCGGTACTGGATTCAGGACCTGCAGGAGACGCGGAAGTTGCTGGACCGGTTCCTGCAGAGATACTACGAGCACATTGAACAGCACCACGCTCAGGAGGACCCATGAAGATAGCGGCAGTGTCAGACGACAGCGTCACTCTCAGTGCCCATTTCGGACGAGCCCCGCTTTTCGTTGTGGTCACGGTGGAAGATGGCCGGATCGTCAGTCAGGAAATCCGGGAGAAGTTCACATCCCCTCACTCTCGTGAACAGCGCGGCTTGGGGCAGGGCATGGGTCGCCACCTCGGTGGCTCTTGCGGTGCCTCACAAAGCCGACATGCGCGGATGGTCGGGGCCATCTCGGACTGCGAGGTCTTGCTCGCTCGCGGCATGGGGGCGGGAGCCTACCAGCACCTGCTTGAAGCTGGGATCCGCCCCATCCTGACGGACCTCGCCCGAATCGATGACGCGGTGCAAGCTTATCTGGAAGGGCGGCTTCCGGACAGTCCCGATCTGCTCTGCAGCAAGCCCGACTCCCGCGAGGAGTAATTGGCGATGCAGGAACGTACGCTGACAGATCGCCAGAAGGAAATCGCCCGGAGTTACCAGCGCGACGAACTCACCGAGCACCAAATCTACAGCCGGTTAGCGCGGACGACCCGCTCGCCCGAGAACCGGGCGATTCTGGAACGCATCGCCGCAGATGAATTGCGTCACGCCCGCTTTTGGCAGCGTTTCAGCGGTCAGGAAACCCAACCCGACCGGCTCAAGGTTTCGTTCTTCACCCTCGTGGGACGGCTGCTGGGTATCACCTTCGCCGTCAAGCTCATGGAGCGGGGCGAAGAGAGCGCGCAGGACAACTACGCGCGGATGGAAGGCATCATCCCCGACGTCGCAACCATAGCTCGCGAAGAGAAGGGCCACGAGGAATCTCTGCTGGCGATGCTCGACGAGGAACGGCTGCGCTACACGGGCTCCATCGTTTTGGGGCTGAACGATGCCCTCGTCGAGCTCACGGGTGCGCTCGCCGGATTGACTTTGGCCCTGCAGAACACCAGGCTCATCGCGATGACGGGCGCCATCACAGGCATCGCGGCGGGCCTCTCCATGGCTGCGTCGGAATACCTCTCCACGCGAACGGAGGGAAGCGACCGGGAACCCTCGCGGGCTGCGCTGTACACGGGCCTGGCCTACATCTTCACCGTCCTGGCTCTCATCAGCCCGTACCTGATCCTGGGAAACTACATCCTCTGCCTGGCGGCCACCCTGATCGTCGCTGTGCTCATCATCGCCTTCTTCACCTATTACATTTCCGTGGCGCGGGATCTGCCATTCCGCGCGAGATTCGTGGAAATGGCGCTGTTGAGCCTGAGCGTAGCGGCCGTGAGTTTTGGGGTGGGCATTCTGATGCGCAAAGCGTTCGGGGTCGAAGTATGACGGCCGCGCGCGGCGACACAGCGCGGCTGCAAGGTTGTGCCCAGAAAGACAAGAGAGGAATGGCCAAGCAGAGGCAAACCAGCGGCGTCGAAGGCGCCGCCGGTCCAGCAGGGCCGGCCCATGCGGGTGGCGCGGGAATACCACCCGATTGGCTCCGCGGAACGTGGGCGCTCGGGGCCAAGCCTCAGGCGCGAACTGGAACGGGTTGCCCCGCGCTCCTCGCTCAGGCCGGAGGTGCCGCTTGGCCAGCGTCCAGAAGATCGACGTAGGAAAACTTGAGAGTTCAAGTCCCGAGTCGGCAAACCCAGATCGAGGAGGTGATTGCTATGCCGGCAGGCGATAGGACGGGACCAATGGGCATGGGACCCAGGACCGGCCGGGCTGCAGGTTATTGCGGCGGCTACGGCGCCCCTGGGTATGCCAATCCGATCCCGGGGCGCTTCTCCTGGATGCGCTCCTGGTGGTGGCCTTGCTGGGGCGGTCGAGGCCGAGGTTGGCGCAACTGGTATTACGCAACCGGATTGCCCGGCTGGTTGCGCTGGGGATATCCACCGGCGTGGTTCGCACCTACGATAAGCCGCGAGGAAGAGGCGCAGCTCCTCCGCGATCAAGCCGAGTGGCTGAAGAGTCGCTTGGAGGCCGTGGAACGCCGGTTGCAGGAGCTTGAGAAATCCGGCGAGGACAAGGGCGAGTGATCCACTCGCTGCCCGTGGGCACACCCCTGGCCACAGCGCTTCTGGCGTTGTGGCCAGGGATCCCGGCGGGCCGATTCCCGTCAATCCCCCTTCGAGCCCGTGCAAACAAAGGGGGAACTTCCGAGACGTCGTGCAGCCGCAGCGCTGCCACTTGACCCAAACCTCCCGCAACTTGGTGCAGGAGCTCGACTTTGCGACCGCTGGAACGGGCGGCATTTGCGACCTCGGCCCTTTGGTTCGCACTCCGCGACCGGTTCATACCCCCGGACAGCATCCTAAGCGAGGTGGACATCCGCGAGGGATCCTGGGTGCTTGACTACGGCTGCGGCACAGGAAGTTTCACGTTTCCCGTGGCAGAACGAGTGGGGCCCAGAGGGAAAGTATACGCCGCGGACGTGAATCCCCTGGCTCTGCGAAGAGTACAAAGGGCCGCACGTAGAAAAGGACTTGGCAACATCGTAGTTATCGAGACGGATTGCGCCACAGGTCTGCCAAGCGAAACCGTCGACGTCGTAGTGCTCTACGACACCTACCACGATCTCGGGAATCCAGCGTCGGTACTCGAGGATCTCCACCGCGTTCTGAAGCCGGAGGGGATCCTGTCTTTCAGCGATCACCACATGCGGGAAGAGGATATCCTGAGGGAAATCGCGGGAACCGGTCGCTTCCTCCTGCGGGAAAAAGGCAGAAGGACGTTCGCTTTTCTGAAAGCACGATAGTCGCCGCCCTAGGCCCGCGCGATACGACCGGCTCGGGTAGCCAAGATTCGCAGACGGGAGTCCGCATCTTTCGTGGCTCCGGCGAATGAATCAGCCCCTGCACAGGCCAGACCGGGGGGAATGTCGCCGGATCGCGTCGGCCATAAACCCTGGCATGTAGCCCCCTCCGAGAAAGCAAGACCCGCGGGCGGTCGCTGCCGGCTTCGGTAGCCTGGAGGGTCCACGGCAAGGGCGGACGGAGAGTTCCCGCGTGCGGCGACGGTGTGTCAGCATCCATTGCCGGAGGAAGGCAAAGGCTTCGGCAGTGGCGCGCGTTCTCACCCGACCGCAATGAGCCGGCGCGAAACGGATTCAATCTGGCCAGTTGACCCCCACGGGACGAGAATTCTCGGCTGTCGAGGCGCCCCGGGGAAGGGTCGTTTTATCGCTTGTCTTCGCATCGAAGAAAGCGTAACTTGGATTCGCAAGAGCGGTCAATGGTTCCGGAACGAGCTTTGCGCAAGGTGATCAGCGCGATTGGGGGGGTCCAGAAGACAGGTCCCTCGCGCTCCGAAAACAGCCCGCTCGCCGAGCGTCGTTCCGCGCCTCACCCCCTGGTCATTGCGAGGTTCGAAATGAAAGTGCTTCTGGTTTACCCTCAATACCCCGAGACCTTCTGGAGCTTCAAGCATGCGCTGAAGTTCGTCAACAAGAAGGCGGTTTACCCGCCACTGGGGCTTCTTACCGTGGCGGCCATGCTTCCCAAGTCGTGGGAGCTCAAGCTCGTGGACATGAACGTCCGGCCGCTCGCCGCGGACGATGTTCGCTGGGCTGACCTTGTGATGATCAGCGCCATGGAGGTGCAAAAGCCCTCGGTCCGTCGCGTCGTCCATCTTTGCCGCGAGCTGGGTGTACCGGTGGCAGCCGGTGGCCCTCTCTTCACGGAGGAGCCGGAACTCTTCGACGATGTCGACTACCTGATCCTGCGCGAGGCGGAAGTCACTCTCCCCCGCTTTCTCCTGGACCTGGAGCGGGGAAATCCTCGGCACCTCTACTGGACGGAAGAATTCGCCGATCTTCACGCGACACCTGTCCCCCGCTGGGATTTGGTAGACCTACGGCAATACAGCTCGATGAACCTGCAGTACTCGCGCGGTTGCCCCTACGACTGCGAGTTCTGCGATATCACTGCCCTCTTCGGCCGGGTACCGCGTACGAAGACCGCATCCCAGGTCCTGCGCGAGCTCGACGCCCTCTACCTTCGCGGATGGCGCGGCCCCGTGTTCTTCGTGGACGACAACTTCATCGGGAAGAAGAAAGAGCTGAAACGGGAGCTCTTGCCAGCCATCGCCGAATGGAGGGAGGCGCACGGTCGACCGTTCGTGTTCAACACTGAGGTATCCATCAACCTGGCCGACGATCCGGAACTGATGCGGCTCATGGTCCGGGCGGGGTTCGATACCGTGTTCGTCGGGATCGAGACGCCACACGAGGAAAGCCTCACGGAGTGCAACAAGCTCCAGAATCGGCGGCGCAATCTGCTTCAAGCCGTACGCACGCTTCATCGCAACGGCCTGCAAGTGCAGGGAGGATTCATCCTCGGATTCGACGCCGACCCGCCCAACATCTTCGAGCGCCAGATCCGGTTCATTCAGGAAAGCGGGATCGTGACAGCCATGGTGGGGCTGTTGAATGCTCCCAAGCTGAGCAAACTCTACCAGCGGCTGAGGCGCGAGAACCGGATTGCTTCCGAATGGAGCGGAAACAATACAGATCTCTCGACCAATGTCATTCCCAAGCTTCCCTTCGACGTCCTGGCGGAGGGCTACAAACAGGTGGTACGCACGCTGTACTCACCGCGCGAGTACTACAAGCGGGTTCGCAGATTCCTACGCGACTACCAACCTCGAACTCGGCTGGCCACGAGACTCGGAAAAGATCAGATTAGAGCGTTCTTGCGATCAATGTGGGTGTTGGGAGTTCGCGGCGAGGAACGTTTCCACTACTGGTCCTTGCTGGCATGGACGGCCGTGCGACGGCCCGGCCTTTTCCCCCTGGCGGTGACTTTTGCCATCTACGGTTATCACTTCCGGATGGTCTTCCAGCATCTGATGTCGTAATCCGGTACTTGGGCCGAGGAATCGGGAAAAAGCCCGGTAGGGCCAGGAAGCTGCACGGAACGCCCACTTCATGCCTCCCCGCGCGGCCACTGAAGGCATGGCCGAACCCGTGAGGCGCGGGCGAGTGCGAGCGGGGCGAGGTTTTTCCTTGCATTTTCTGGGGTCCTGCTTTACATTCGGCAGTGCTGAGCGTCACATCCCTTTGCAGTTCTCCCCAAAGTGAAGGGCTTGTCAGGAGAAGCGAAGTTCCGGCGGGGGTAACCTCGCGGGCGGGAAAAATCGTTCCATAGTGCTGGACTCGGGGAAACTTGCTTCGAGCCGCCATAGACGTCGGGACGAACTCCGTCCTCGCCTTGGTTGCTGAGCTGGATGAGCAAGCGGGGCGAAGACAGCTTCGCGTCCGGTGGGAAGAAGAGGTCTTGACCCGGCTGGGGGAGGGCGTTGCGGAAACGGGATTTCTGGCTCCCCAAGCGGTGCGCCGGACGGCGGAAGCTGTTGCATCTCTCGCGGGCCATTGCCGAAAGCTCGGGGCGGAGGATATCGTCATCGCGGCCACCAGCGCCGCGCGCGACGCGGGGAACTTCGAGGTGTTCAGGCAGGCGGTGTACGAGCGGACAGGACTCCCCGTGAGGGTGCTGAGCGGGCAGGAGGAGGCCTACGCCGCGTTTCGAGGCGCGAGGGCCGGACACCCTGAGGTGGACGGCAGTTGCTTGGTCATCGACGTCGGGGGAGGAAGCACGGAGCTCGTCTACGGGCACGATGAACCGCGAAGCTGGACGAGCCTCAACATCGGCTCGGTGCGGCTCAAAGAGCAGTGGCTCCGCCATGACCCCTTCACGGCAGAGGAATGGACCCAGCTCTGCCACCGGATCCAGCAAGCTCTTCTCTCCGCCCTTTGGGAGATGCCACGGCCGGTCGAAGTAGCCATTGGCGTGGGCGGGACCGTCACGACGCTCGCCATGCTCGAGGCCGGCCTTCCTCGCTACGAGGCTCAGCAGATCCACGGCATGCCCCTTGCCGCCCGAAGCATCGAAGCGTGGGCGAGCAAGTTGGCGCAGATGACCTACAAAGAGAGGACCGGGCTCCCGGGCGTAGCTCCTCTGCGGGGGGATGTTCTTCCGGTGGGGGCTCAAATCCTCGCGGAGACGCTCCGAGCCTTTGGCCTCCAGTCCCTGCTGGTCAGCACGTTTGGGATTCGTCACGGACTCTTGTTGGAGTAAGGTGACCATGGTCTACCAGTCTCGATTTGCCACCCATGAACAGAAGCTGGCGCAGGCCAAGATGGTCATGCTTCAGCACAACTGGAGGCCGGAGCACCACATTCAGGTGCAGAAGTTGGCCGGCCAGCTTTTTGAGGGGCTCCGTCCCCTGCACAACATGGGGGATCAGGAGAAGCTCCTCCTCGAGGCTGCCGCGCTCCTCCACGACATCGGGTGGACGATCAGCGGCACCAAGCACCACAAGCACTCCGTCTACCTCATCCGCCAGAGCAATCTCAGCCTTTTCAGCAATCGGGACTTGGCTATCATCATGAACCTGGTCCGCTACCACCGGCGGGGAGGACCGGAATCCAGCCATCGCCGCTTCTCCGCCCTCACGAAGACGGATCAGGAGATCGTGAAGCGGTTGGTCGCCATCCTGCGCGTAGCTGACGGTCTCGACAAGAGCAATGAGCAGCTCATCCACCGGCTAATGGTGGACATCGAGCCCGAAACCATCACCTGCGTCCTGGTCTCCCGCGACAATTGCGATCGCGACATCGAAGGGGCCATGGACAAACGGGAGCTCTTCGAGGAAGTCTTCCAGCGTCAGCTCGCCTTCCGCGTGGAGACCCCGGTACCTACCCAGGCCGCCTGAAGCCCGCGCCCGGCTGCCCCGCTGGACCAGCCCGGCCAGTAGCCATGCTGGTCCAGCGGAGGAAAACCGCAACCCAAGGGCGCGAACGCGCGCCGGCACATCGCCTGCTGAGTCCGCCTGGGAAAGAAGAGCATCCCCTTCCGAGCCAGGGAAGGGGCGGACGTTGCTTCCCGAGGTGCGGTGAAGAGCTCAGGGCCGTTGGCCACGTTCGGAAGAGAATCTCTTGCATTCCACGCGAGAATCTTTTAGATTTTCAGCCGAAAAAAGAGTTAGGTCACGTTCTACGGAGCTCACATGAGGCTAGTCACTCTGCCCAAGAAGATGTTCCTCATGCGTAAGCCCTCCAGCTGGGGAGGGGCCGGGCGCACGTAGCATACTTGCACTGTGAATCCACAGCCCCTTCCCAGCAATGGGAAGGGGCTTTTTTGTTAGCGTGCCACACGGGAGGAAGCGATGGCGAAGTCACTTCGTTTCGAGACCATCTGCCTGCACGGAGGCCACAAAGTCGACGCGGACACGCTCTCTCGGGCGGTCCCCATCTACCAGACGACGTCCTACCTATTCCGCGACACCGAGCACGCCGCGCGCCTGTTTGACCTCAAGGAGTTCGGGAACATCTACACGCGCATCATGAACCCGACGAATGAGGTGTTCGAAAAGAGGATGGCGATGCTGGAGGGCGGCGTCGGGGCCCTCGCCACCAGTTCGGGTCAGGCGGCTGCCACCCTCATCTTCGCTACCCTTGCCGGTGCGGGAGATGAGATCCTTTCCTCCTCAAAGATCTACGGCGGGACCTACAATCTGCTCAAGGTCACGCTCAAGCGATTCGGCATTCACACCCGGTTTGTGGGCGACCCGAAACCGGAAAATTTCGAACCGGCCATCACGGAACGTACCAAGGCCATTCACGTGGAGACGATCGGCAATCCCCGAGGCGACGTGGCGGACATCCCCGCCCTCGCCGAGATGGCCCATCGCTACGGCATTCCGCTTGTGGTGGACAATACTGTGGCCACGCCCTACCTTTGCCGGCCCATCGAGCTCGGCGCCGACATCGTCTACCACTCCGCCACCAAGTTCATCGGGGGGCACGGGACCTCCATCGGAGGGGTGATCATCGACTCGGGGAGATTCCCCTGGGACAACGGACGCTTTCCCTCCTTCACGGAGCCGAGCGAGGGCTACCACGGATTACGATTCTGGGAGGCATTCGGCCCCAACAGCCCCTTCGGGAACATCGCGTTCATCGTCAAGGCGCGCGTGGAGTACCTCCGCGACCTCGGCCCGGCCCTGAGCCCGTTCAACGCTTGGCTCTTCCTCCAAGGCCTGGAAACATTGGCACTGCGCATGCAACGTCACTGTGACAATGCCATGGCGGTGGCTCGATACCTCCAGCAGCATCCCAAGGTGGCATGGGTCAGTTACCCGGGGTTGCCGGACCATCCGACGTACAAGGTCGCCCAGCGGGTCCTCCGAAACGGCTACGGGGCCATCGTGACCTTCGGGATGAAAGGCGGCAAGGAGGCATCGCGCCGGGTGGTAGACGGGGTCAGGCTCATCTCGCTCCTTGCCAACATTGGCGACGCCCGTACGCTCATCATCCATCCGGCCAGCACCACCCACCAGCAACTGACGCCGGAGGAACAGCTGAGCTCGGGTGTGACCGAAGATCTGATCCGCCTTTCCGTGGGACTGGAGCATATCGACGACATCCTCGAGGATCTGGAACAAGCGATCGCCAAGGCATGAGCCAGCTTGAGAGAACGATCGTGCAAACCCAGAAGGTCCGGCTCTCCACTCCGGACCAGCCTTTCCGCTTCGAGTGCGGCCGCGAGCTCCGACACCTGGAAGTGGCGTTCGAAACCTACGGTCGGCTGAACGCCGCCGCCGACAACGCCGTCTACGTGGTTCACGCGCTCACAGGGAGCGCCCACGCCGCGTTCTACAATTCGCCGGAGGAGGATCGGCCGGGCTGGTGGGATGGGCTGATCGGCCCGGGCAAAGCCCTCGACCCGGATCGGTATTTCATCGTATGCGCCAATCTGCTCGGGAGCTGTTACGGCACCACTGGACCGAGCAGCATCAACCCCGAGACGGGCGATATCTACGGGATGGATTTCCCGCCCATCACCACCCGCGACATGGTCAAGGCCCAGAAACTCCTGCTGGACTACCTGGGCGTCAAGAGACTGCGGCTGGTGCTGGGGGGATCGCTGGGCGGCATGATCACCTGGCAGTGGCTTGTGGATTATCCCGAATTCGTGGAGGCCGCCATCCCCATCGCCGGCACCGTCCAGGGCTCCCCGTGGATGATCGCTTTGAACGAGGTGGCGCGCCAGGCCATCTTCAATGATCCGGCTTGGCAGGACGGCTGGTACCGGGGCCAAGGGCCGAGCGCGGGGCTCGCGTTGGCCCGCATGATCGCGATGATCTCCTACCGTAGCGATCGGCAGTTCTGGCAACGATTCGGGCGCGCGCGGGTCAAGCCAGAGCCGGAACATCAATTGGAGTTCGACAACTGGTTCCAGATCGAAAGCTACCTCCATTACCAAGGCCACAAGCTGGTCAAGCGCTTCGACGCGCGCACCTACATCTATCTCACGGAGGCCATGGACCTGCACGATGTGGCCCGGGGCTACTCGTGCCTGGAGGAGGCCCTGGACCGAATCCAGGCGGAAGTCCTCGTGATCGGGATCGACAGCGATGTGCTCTACTATCCGCACGAGCTCAAAGCCACCGTGCGGACCCTGCAAAAGCTGGGAAAGAAGGCCCAGTACGCGGAGATCAGCTCCATCTACGGGCACGATGCCTTTCTGGTGGAGTACGAGCAGTTGAATCACCTGGTTCGGGAATTCCTGGAAGGGAGGCCACGATGCGCGTCCTGAAATTTGGCGGCACCTCCGTCGGCGATGTGGACAGCATCAGTTCGGTCCTGGAGATCGTCCGCCGGCAGATGGACCAGCCGCTGGTACTGGTTTTCTCCGCCATGGGCAAGACGACGGACCAGCTGGCAGCCGTCGGCGAGCTCGCTTCTCAGGGCAAGCTCGAGGAGAGCCTCGGTGTGATCTCTGCCCTGCGCGGCTACCACTTCGAGATCATCGGCCAGCTTCTGAAGAACGGCGAGGCGAAGCGCCGGGTGACCTCCTTCTGCGACCAGACCTTCCGCAGCCTGGAAGAGATGGCCCGGGGCATGTCGGTGCTCTCGGACTTTTCCCTGGCCGTGCAAGATCGTGTGCTCGGACTCGGGGAGATCCTCTCCACCCGGATTCTGGCAGCTTTCTTCCTCCAGGAAAACCTCCCGGTCGAATGGGTCGACGCGCGCGAGCTTGTGGTCACCGATGAGCAGCACACCCAGGCGGAGCCGCTGTTCGAAGAGACGCGGGCGCGCTGCCGAGAGGTGCTTCTCCCCCTGCTCAAGAAGAAGCGGATCCCCCTCACCCAGGGCTATATCGCTCGGTCGAAGTCCGGAGCCATCACCACCCTCGGGCGGGGAGGTTCGGACTATACCGCCTCCCTGATCGGAGCAGCCCTCGAGGCGGAGGAGATTCAAATCTGGACGGATGTGGACGGGATCATGACGGCCGATCCATCCCTCATCCCCCAGGCGAAGAACATCCCGGTGATGAGCTTCAACGAGGCGGCGGAGCTTGCCTTTTTCGGGGCGCGGGTTCTGCATCCCAAAACGCTTGTGCCGGCGGTGGAACGCGGCATTCCCGTGCGAGTGCGCAACACCCGGAGGCCCGAGGGCGAGGGGACGCTGATCTTGGCCGAGGCGCCGGGCAATGGCCAGCGGGTCAAAAGCATCGCCTACAAGGAAGGGATGACGCTGGTGAATCTGGTCTCCACTCGCATGTTCAAGGCCCACGGCTTTCTGAAGCAGATCTTCGAGATCTTCGACCGCTTCCGCGTGTCGGCTGATCTTGTGGCCACCTCCGAGGTCTCGGTGGCTGTGGCCATTTATGACACCGCCCGCTTGCCGCTGGTGATTCAGGAACTGCAACAATACGGCAAGATCACCGTGAAGCCTCGCCAGGCTGTGGTCTGCGTGGTCGGCGAGAAGCTGAAGGAAACGCCCGGCATCGTGGGTCAAGTCTTCCAGGATCTCTCGGACGTGAGGGTCTCCATGCTCTCGCTGGGTGGTTCGGAGATCAACCTCAGCTTTGTGATTGACGAAAACGACCTCCCGACCGTGATCTCCCGGCTCCACCGGCGCTTCTTCGAACAGGGGAACGGCGCCCCCGAGGACGTCCCCCCTCATGATCTGCACGCGTACGAGGAGGTCACCCAATGAACGGGCGCATCCCTGTGGCCGTGCTCGGAGCAACGGGGGCCGTGGGCCAACGGTTCGTTCAGCTCCTGGCAGGACATCCCTGGTTCCAGGTGGTGGCCGCCACCGGTTCGGAGCGCTCGGCGGGAAAGCGGTACCGAGAGGCAGCTCGCTGGATCCTTCCGGGTTCTCCGCCCGACGATGTGGCCTCCTTGGAGGTTCTTCCCACTCGGCCGGAAGTGGTGGAGGCCCGGGTGGTCTTTTCGGCTCTCGACGCCGCGGTAGCCGACGAGGCGGAACTCGCCTTCCGAGAAGCCGGCAAGATCGTCGTGAGCAATGCCAAGAGCCATCGCTGGGACCCGGATGTGCCGCTCGTCATCCCGGAGATCAACCCGGAGCATTTGGAGCTCGTGCGGCTCCAGCTCCGCCGCTACGGGGGAGCCATCGTGACGAATCCCAACTGCACCACCATCGGGCTGTGCCTGGCTCTCGAACCGTTGCGGCGCCGCTTCGGCCTGAAACGTCTCCTCGTCACCAGCCTGCAGGCCCTGTCGGGAGCCGGCTATCCCGGCGTCCCTTCCCTGGATGTCCTCGACAACGTGCTTCCCGAGATCTCCGGGGAAGAAGAGAAGGTGGAAAACGAACCGAAGAAGATCTTCGGCCAGCTGAGGGGGGAAACGATCGAGCTTGTGGATCTGCCCATCAGCGCCCAGTGCAATCGCGTGGCCTCCCGGGATGGGCACCTGCTTTCGGTATCCGTGGAGCTCTCAAACGAGGCCACGCTGCAGGCGGTAAGAGAGGCGTTCCGACAGTTCAAGTCCCCTCTCGCTGAACTGGGCCTCCCCTCCGCCCCAATAGAGCCCGTCGTATTGACGGAGGAATTCGCCCGGCCCCAACCCCTTCTGGATCGGGACCTTGCCGGCGGAATGGCAGTGACCGTGGGCCGATTGAAGCCGTGTGCCGTACTCCATTTCCGCTTCGTGGCCCTGGTGCACAACACGATCCGCGGTGCGGCGGGGGGCACAATTCTCATCGCAGAACTTCTCCGCGCCCGCGGCCTGATTTAGCCCGGCATCCCTTCCGCCGGCCGGACCCGGCAAGGTCAATCGCAGGAAACGCAGCTCGTGTTAGAGCACCCATTGCGCTGTGCTGGCTCGCCCTCTTGACAATCATGCAGGAGTTCGTTAACATGCGCGCAACGAATCGCCAGCGGCGCGCGACTGCGGTTTCGGTGCTGCGCCTCCGCGCGGCAGGGCCCGGGTTGATGGCCGAAAGCCACTTCGGAGCAGGGAGGAGAAACGGTGAGCCAAGCACGAGCGAGCCTTGTTGAGCGATTGGACAAGCTCTACGAGTTCGACCGCGAGCCAGTCACCCCGGACAAACTTCAGAGCGCTTGGAAATTTGCGGGTCTGTACGCCGGGGAGCATGTGGCGGCCACGGAGTTCGTGATCGGGGCAATGTTCGTGCTCCACGGGGTTGCGGCCCGGGACGTCTTCCTTGGCCTGTTAGTGGGGAACGTTTTGGCCGTACTGTCGTGGGCGTTCATCGCCGCGCCCATCGCGGTACGCACTCGCCTCACGCTGTACTGGTACCTCCGGAAGATCTGCGGCCCGGGTCTCACCTTCCTCTACAATCTTGCGAACGCCGTGCTCTACTGCATTCTGGCTGGGGCGATGATTTCCGTCTCCGCCACGGCGGTGGGGTTGGCTTTCAAAGTCCCCACACCCGCGCTCACCGATGTATTACCGAACAGCGCGGGATGGGTCTTCCTGACGCTGTTCATCGGCGGGGTGGTCACGCTCTTCGCCATCCTCGGCTTCGACAAGGTCTCCCGCTTCTCCTCCGTTTGTTCACCCTGGCTGCTGACGATCTTTGTGGCCGGGGCATTGGCCATGCTCCCGCGCTTCGGACAGCTGAACAGTCTGTCCGGTTTCTGGCAAGTCGCTACCACCAAGATCTGGACCGGCGTTCCGCTTGAGGGACAGGAGAAGTACGGCTTTTGGCATCTGGTCTTCTTCGCCTGGTTCTGTAACCTGGCAATGCACGTCGGTCTCTCGGACATGGCCCTGCTGCGCTATGCCAGGAGCTGGAAATATGGCTTCCTCTCCGCGTTCGGCATGTTCCCGGGACACTATCTGGCTTGGATCTGTTCCGGGGTGATGGTAGCCGCAGTGGGACGAAAGATGGATCCCGGCGTCATGGCCTACACGGCCGCGGGCTTGGCCGGTGCGGTAGCGGTGGTCGTCGCCGGCTGGACCACCGCCAATCCCACAATGTACCGCGCGGGTCTCGCCCTCCAGGTCATCACCCCGAACTGGGCGCGGTGGAAGGTGACCCTGGCGGCTGGTCTGGTGACCTCGGTCGTGGCCTGCTTCCCCGTGGTGTTCATGCGGCTTCTGGACTTCGTGGCCCTCTACGGCCTGGTGCTGATGCCCATTGGGGCCGTGGTCTTCTCCGAGCACTGGATTTTCCCGCGGCTGCGCCTCAAACAGTATCGGGCTGAGGCCGAAAACCGATTCATCAACTGGCCCGCCCTGCTCGGCTGGATCGGAACCCTCGCGATCGTCTTCGCTCTGCCGATTCATCTCTTCTTCAAGTGGCTCCCCGGATACGTGATTGCTCAGGTCCTGTACATTCTGCTCACCATGGCCCTCTACCGAAGGTAGCGCTGGAGGGGATCATGAAGATCCTACGGGTCTCTCTGCCCTTCATCTCGCTGATGTCCTTGCTGGCTATCCTGGCTTTCGCGGCAATGCACCTGTCGGGAACCGTCAGTTTCCGCTCCTATCTCGCGGCGACGAACCTTCTCAGCCTCGTCTGGTTCCTGACCGCTCCCCTTTGGCTCATGCCGAAGAAAGAAACGGGCGAGCTCCCGTAAGTCGACCCGAAGTTGCGCCCTGCACGGGAGGTCCTCATCGGAAACACTGGATCTTCCTGGAGGCGCAGTGCCTCTGTTGGGTGGCGCCCAGGGGAAGACGGGATGAGGCCGGGCTCGCAAGCTCGCTGGTCTCCGGCGAGGTTATTCGTCGGCGGTCCGGGGCACTAGCCGCCACGCTGCGGCGGTGGGTTGGCCGTCGCGCGGCAGAACTCGCGGCTTCCGCCTCCGTTTCACCGCGGGAAATCGGACGCTGAACCTACTTCCCCTTCCCCCCGACCCTGGGCATGAGCAGGCAAGCACAGGTGGGGTCAGATTCCATCGCGTTGGCTCCCGCATCTCCCGGAGAAACGAACTCCTCTTCGGCAAGCAGTGAGGTGTTCGTCCAAGGGAAACGCCGCGGATCCAGTGGGCCCTGAGCTCGGCTGGCACCACCCCGCCCCAGGCCTCAAAGGAGAGAAGCGCCGTCCGGTGCCGCGCGGAAGCACCTCCGGGTCGACCGTGTCGATGCGCCAGCGACGCTGGGGACACCCACTCCCATTCGGCTGCACATCTCTGGCCGTTCTCCACGCGCCCGACCTTCGACCCGAGCGCGGGACGCAATCCCCGGACGTGCCGACCCGCGCCGAACGGGGGGCAGTGCCGGCCCCGTCGAGGATCCCGCATCGTTCGAGACGGGACTCGCCGCGTAGCGTGCACGGGACAGTGGGCTATATCCCCACGCCGCCCTCAATAGCGCAAAGCTTCAAGGGCTGCGAGATTTCGCTTCGCTGTCTCGTTGGCCGGATCGATCCGGAGTGCCGTCTCCCAGGCACGCCTCGCCGCTTCGTAATCCCCCGTGTGATAATAGGCCAAGCCCAGATTGAGCCATGCCGGAAGATAGGTGCTGTCGAGCTCCACCGCTTTCAGCAGATTTTGGGTGGCCTGCCTTACCTCGCCGAGCTGCAGATAGAGACCGCCGATGTTCCCCCAGGCCGGAACTTCGGTGGGATCGAGCCGCACGACCACCTGAAAGGCCTCCAGCGCCTCTCGGTATCGGCCCTTTTTCATCAGCGCCACGCCCACGTTGTAGTGGGCATTTTCCATCGAAGGATCAGCCAGGATGGCTTTGCGCCCCCAGTAGATGGCCTCATCCACATGCCCTTCGTTCAGATGGGCCACGCAAAGGTTGTAGTACTCATCAGCGGGATTGGCCCGAGCCGTCTGCCTAAGCGCGAGCCAGAAGGAAAACACCAGAGCCACCCCAAGCCCCAGAGCAATCCTCCGAACCATCGCCTTCCTCCGATTTCTCTCCCGGATCAGCCAGTCCACGCAGTAGGCCCCGAACAAGATCAGGTACGGCACCATGACGAGCCGGTACCGGTCGGAGACGAAGAACAGAACGACCCCGAGGGCGTACAGACCGACCACGAGATAAAGTAGAACCAAACTCTTCTTCTGCGGCCAGGCCAGTGCGATCCCGAACAAGCTAAAGGGAAGCAGGAACATGAGGTTGGTGAACGGAACTCTCAGCAGCCAGGAGAACTGCTGGTGAAAGGCATACTGGAAATTCAACGGCACCTCATACGGGTTCAGGAGAAGGAGCGACTTTTTGATCATGAGCAAGATCCATTCGTGGGGCCGCGAAAAGATGAAACGAAAGGCCTTGCGGTACCAGAAAGATGACACCTCGGAAGCCGTCAGTGGACGGCCAACCTCGGCTTCGGCCACCTGCGTGGCTTGCTCCAGATTGATGGCGCTCACGTTCGGCTCGATGCCTTCCGGCGCCTCCCACACGCCGCTCGCTCCCCGGTGATTGCCAATGTAGAAGTTGATGCCCCCGTGGGTGGTCAGGGGAATCCATTGGCCCTCAGCCAGGTAGTTGTGAAGTGCGGTACCGCCGATGGGTAAGGCGAAACCCACGACCCACGCCGCGACCAAAAGCCCCCTTCTTCCCTCCGCACGGAGAAGCCAAGATGCCATCAGGAAGGCCGGCACTACCGTCACCGCATTCGGACGCCCGGTAGCTGCCAGCCCCAAACAAATGCCCGACAGCGCCGCCAGCCACCACGATCCCCCCTGAACCCCGGCGACCCCAAGGAATACAGCGAGTAGGAGAAGAAAGCACTCCAGAGAAGTGCCGAGGAGCGTCCCTTCGAAGAAGAGGAAGGGAGCATAGACGGCCGCGTATAGCCCTGCGATCACCGCAGCCCGCTTGGAGAATAGGAGCCGCCCCAGCGCGAACACGAGAACCGCAGTCAGCGCCCCCAACAAGAACTGCACCATCCGCACAACTTGAAGGGAGTCCCTTATGGCCCAGTACACAAGAGCCAGGAAGTAGCTGTAGAGCGGCGGAAGGTAGAATGCCCGATCCAGAACCAGCTTCCCAGCCAGGATCTGGTGGGCGAAGTGGTTGAAAAGCGCGGAATCGTGGATGAGGATGTTTGCCGCAGGGCTGTTCCGCATCAGGTGGAAAGCGTAGACCGCTCGGACCAGCAGCGCAAGCCCAAAGATCACCGCTCCTAGCTTGACGTCCGATTCCCAAAGCTTCACGAGCCACCGGGAAGGGCCGCGGTCCGATCGAGTCCCTCGCGCCGCCTGCCCCTTTGCCTGCTTTCGAGATCCCCTTGGTGCCATGACAGCCTGAGTCCCGCGGGCTCACGGTGTACGAAGGGGTTCGTCAAAGACCTGGGAGTACCCGCCGCCCATGTTCCTGGCTAACCAAAGCCTGTAGTCCAAACTCTCCAAGCGTGACTCCCACCGGGCCTCGATCGGCCTCGTCGCCGTCAGGACCCAGAGGGAGACTCTATCTCCATCCCTACCCGAAAGAATCAGCTCGTCACGGAAATCGCCCACCAGATCTGCCGTGTACACGAGGCGCAGATTCGCCGCCGGCAGCTTCAAGCTCTCCAGTGGGTGGACCCCTTTGCCGTCGAATTCCCCGATGACGAGGCGGTCCGGCAGGATGAGCTCGCGTGTCGGATCGCCATCCCACTCCAGGGGCGTGGCTCCGTAGGGAAAGCCCTCGAGCAGGAGTGCGCCGCGGCACGAATACAAGAGCATGTTGCGGTCATCATGTCCGCGACGGTTTGAGGCGCATTCGTAGCCGGGAGAACCAGCCCAAATGTCGGCGGTCCAGCCGACGTGCCCGTGGGTCCAGGCCGGGTCCTTTTCCTGATTGTGGAACCAGAGGACTCCCCCATCCGCAGCACGTACCAGGTAAACACCCGCATCGATGCTCGTCTCCACGATGTAAAAGACTTCCCGACCCGGCACATCGGGATCGATGTCGTGGATGCTCACCACATCCGGATGGTGCCGATAGATGGACCATCGCACCGTCCCGTCCGGGCTGAGACATGTGGTCCCATCGAACACCTCCTGTCGTCCGTCGCCGTCCACGTCGGCCACCTCGATGCGGTGCGAGCCGCTCCCATTGGTAAGCCCCGTGCTCTGGAAGTCCCAGATTCGCCGAAGTTTCCCATCGAAAGCCGTGAAGCGCTCGTTTTCGTACAGGCCTGTTTGCGTCACGATGAACGGATGCTTGCCGTCCAGAAAGGCCACAGAAAGATGGATGCGCGTGGAAGAGCGGTTCCAGTCCGAGAGAAGCTCCGGCCACGGGGTCTTCCGGAGCACTCGACCCGTCCACCCGTCGAGCACGGCGAGGTATACCGAGTCCCCGAGCTGGAGGCGGCTGATGACCTCCGCCCGGCCGTCTCCGTCCAGATCGAACACGCAGAAGGGCACGTTATTGTGGTTTCCGAAGCAGTGGTCATGCCAAACAAGCGGTCGGCGCCACAGAGAGTGCCCCCACGACGAGAATGCCTCCATCTCCACCGGGACGCCGGGATCCTGGGACATTTCGTGGATCCCATTGGTGATGCGGACCACGCAGTCGAGAAGGCCGTCGCCGTCGAGGTCACCGAACACGGGCACGAGGCCGCCAGCCAGCGATCTCGTTTCGACGCGGAGAACCACGGCAGAAGTCGAATCCGCCGGACTCACCCCGGCCCATTCGCTGAGCGGTCCTTCCCGGCCTTCCGCGTCCACCGGACGGATCCGGTAGTAGATCCGGCTCAGCCGTTGCCAGCTTTCGTCCAGCGTGTCCACGTAGGAACAGGCGGAGATGGGTCTATCCGTCGTGCGGAAGCCGGCCTCGTCGCGGTAGCGGCTTCGGTACACATGGAAACGGACGTTCGGGGCGTCGCTGGCTAACAGGGCCCAGCTCAGGAAGATGCGCCCCTTCCCGTGGGGTAACGCGACCACCCGACGCGGGACGACGCGCCAGTCGCTTCCCTGCGGCTGGCGCACGGGTCGGAATCCCACCTCCGGGCTTCGGATCCCGGCGCTATGGCCCGAGATGAAACCCACCCGCAAGTACTGGGCGCTGCGGTTCCACGATCCCCCCATGATTGAGCCTTCGAGGCCGATGGGGTCATCCAGTCGGTACTTGTACTGTTGCGTGGCCGGATCCGGGTACATATCCACGAACTGGAATACATTGCCGGCCATGTCATGCAATCCGTATCCGTTGGGCGCGTGTTTCTTGACCGGCTCGAGGTAGCTGGACCATTGATCCAGATTTCGCGAGCCGTCGGCATCGAAGTTCGCGCGCCCCTCCGGATCCTCGTCGCCCCATGGGTATTTGGCATCCACCAGCCCTCCCCGCGCGGCGTATTCGAACTCGGCCGCAGTGGGCAAGCGGTAGAGCCTGCCTTCCTTGGCGGAACGCCACTTGAGGTAGGAAACCGCGTCGTACCGGTTCACCATCACCACCGGGTGGTCGAGAAGATCCGGCGGCGGGGACTGGCCTTTCCAATAAGGCGGAGCCGGATGACCCGTTTCGCGCACGAAAACGGCATATTCCCGATTGGTGATCGGGTGGTCCAGGATCTCGAAGTCCTCCACGCGGGCCAGGGCTCGTGCCGCTCCGCGCAACACGTCTCCCCGCAGGAAGGTTCCACCGTGAACGAGGACGAATCCGTCCGGGCCGGCTTGCGGCCGGATCCGAGGTCGCCATGGTGTTGGCTCCGCGCTCAGGCCCGCGCCGGCGAGGGAAAAGACAAGCCACAGGACCTCCAGCGCCCAGGATCCCTTCCAGTAGTTCACGCGATTCATGGTCGCCCTCCCGCCTCTTCTCAGGCCAATCAGCGGGCAATCTCCACCAACCTCGCCCGTTCGACTAGCTGCACGAACCCCACCATTTTGTCGTAGTCCACGTCGCCGAACTCGGCGCGAACGGCGTTCCAGATCTCTCGCAGCGTCCGTTTACCGTCCATGAAATTGGCGATTTCGAATTCCACCGCCTCTCCGAGGCCAGACCCGGCTGCTGCCACCGGCCCCAGCACCTCCTGCAGGTAGCCCGGCGCCAGGGGGCCCACGAAGTCGGGCGTCCGTCTCGGCACCCACTTCCCCGTCCGTTCAAGCCCGGATGGCAATTGAGGTGTCGGCAGCCCTTTCGGCTCCACTCCGAGGAACGCGCGGAGGTTGGGGGAGTCGAATCTCCGCAGCAATGCGAGAGTCTGCGATTGGATCTCCCGAGCCAGCGACTGCGTCACACCCTGGACGACCGGGCCGCCCTCCAGGCTGCGCACGGAGAGCACTGCGGCCATCTCCTTCCTGCCAAGCTCCGACAGGCGGTTCCGCCCTGCCTCCAGTGCGTTCGCCTTCCATTGCGGATCGGGCGCGTTCACGAGCTGCATGGCCAATTCCGAAGCCGCCTCGGCCAAACGACCATGCGCCCCAGCGGCGGTCAGGTGCGAGAGCTGGACCGCCACTCGCTCGTCCGCCCAAGCGAGGGTTCGTGCACAAAGCGCGCTGATCAGAAGCACTCGCTCCATCTGCGTGGGATCGACGTTGTCCGGCACATCCTGCACGGTGTGGTGATGAAAATCCGGCTGGATGAACATGGGCATCGGCACCCCCACAGCGGCGTCATTGAACATCCAGTGATCGCTCCCGCCAGAGTATGGCCCAATGCGAAAGCTGAAAGGCGTGCGGGATCCATTTGGGGACCAAACATCCATCCGCGCCACATCTTCCACTACCGCCGAGCACAGGTCATTCACGAAGCTGGGGCGCGACCATGGCGTATGGACCACGACGAAGAACGAGCGCGTCTTCTCAAGGTCCCCGCCAACCATATCCAGATTGAATCCGGCGACGATCTTGGGGAGCTCGCGGAAGTGGAGCTGGATCCAGGGGACGGTACCGTACCATTCCGAAGTCCAGATGAAGCGGATCGATCGCTCCGGCGGTGGAAGTCTGCCCTCGTCGATCAGGCGCTTGAGAGAGCAGGCCAGTTCCAGAAGAGCTGCTGAGCCGCTGGCGTTGTCTATGGCCCCAGGCTGGTAGTGATCGAGGTGAGCGATGAAGAGAATCTCCTGCTTGCCCGATTTTCCGGGGATCACGCAGGCAAGCGTCCGGACCTGCGACGGGTAGTCCTCGCCATCGACGATCGCGCGCACCACCACCCGCCGGCCCTGGTCGAGCCAGCTCAGCAATTGCTCGGCCGTGCGCCGGCTGATGGTGAAACCGAAGGTGGTCTTGGGTTGCTCTTCCTTGCGGATCCACAGGCCCTGGTACGGGATGAAGTCGGGGAACTCCATTCGGTCCTGGCGGGAGAGGTAGGTGATGACGCCGGCGGCCCCGCGCCTGAGCACCGCCTCCCGATGCACGTCTCCCGCGTACCCGTCGGCCAGCACGACCTTGCCCCGCACGTCCAAGCCTTCGTAGTCGGAGGGTTGAGTCCCGCGCCGCACTGCCACGACCTCCGCCACCACGTCGGCGGACTGGCTCCCTTTGGCAATGGAGGATGGTAGCTCTTTCCAGTCGGCCAACTTTTGCCGCTCAGGCTCAAGGAGCCAGAGTTCCCCCCGCCGGATTCGCCAGCCCATCGGGGGTGTCCAGGTGAAATAGCGTCGGGCTCCATCGGACGGGTAGCCCTCCAGTTGGCCCTCCAGACCCGCCTCGCTCAGCCGGGACATCACGTACTCGGCCGCCTGCACCCAGCCCTCGGACGCCTGGATGCGGTCGTAGCGGCTGATGTCCTGAACAAACTGCTTAGCGCGAGTGCCCGAGAGCTCCTCCATCAGCGCCTCCAGCTGGTCCGGCGGCACAAGCGTGCCGGCCACCCGGCCAAATGGGGTTTGGGCAAGAACAAGCCAAGGCGAAGCAAGCCACAAGCTCCACGCGACGAGCCAGGTCCGAAATCTCATCTCCGTCAGCCTCTCATGGCGCGTTCTTGGGACCCTGGGTGATACTCCACTCAACTCTCATCCGAGTGCTTCACTTTCAAGGAGAGCATGGTAATGTCGTCGTACTGATCGCAGCCCGCGGCGAAGGACTCCACCGCCTCGAGGACCTTCTCGCAGATTTCCGCTGCCCCGGAAGTAAGCTCGCGACTCAGGAGGCCCACAAGCCGCTCCTCGCCGAACTCTTCCTCTCGACTGTTCTGCGCTTCGACCACGCCATCGGTGAAAAGGAAGAGGAGATCCCCGGGACGGAGCTGGACCTCGCCCACCTGGTACGAGATTTCCGGCATCATCCCCATGAGGAGGCCCCCGGTCTCCAGCGTTTCCACGGTACCGTCGGCTCGCAGGAGGTAAGGCGGGTTGTGGCCCGCATTCACGTAGCGCATCCGACGGTCGGGAAGTGACACTACCCCAACGAAAAGGGTCACGAACTTGTCGAAGTCCGTGTTGTCGAAGATCAGCCGATTGATCCGGCCGGCCAGCTGAGCCAAATCGGTCTGGGGGCTGAGTAGGGTGCGCAACCCTGCCTGCACGTTCGCCATCAAGAGCGAAGCAGGGATCCCCTTCCCACTCACGTCCGCCATCACCAACGCCAGTTCGTCCGGGGACACCTGCACGACATCGAAGTAATCGCCCGCCACCCAGCGCGAGGGCTTATGCACGCCGTAGACTTCCATCCCCGGAAGCTCGGGGAAACTCAGCGGCAACAGCCGGAGCTGGATCTCTCGGGCGATTTTGAGCTCTTCCTCGATTTTCTGTTTCTCGAGAGACTCGCGGAAGAGACGAGCGTTCTCGAGGGCATTGGCCGCGTGGTTCCCCAGCGTCATCAAGAAGTGGAGTTCATCCGGGCCGTAGTCGCGGCGGTCCAGGCGGGGACCGAGAGCGACGGCAGCACAGGCACGATCCTGAACCCACAGCGGCACGAAGACCCGGAACCCCGCCCTGCGTAGGAATTCAGCCGGAGCTCCGTCGGTCTCCTCCCCCAAAATCAGCGGCTCCCGGCCCACCTGAGCCAGTTGCTCCACCGCCTCCGGTGGGGCGGGCGAAACTTCTGCTTCCACCGGCCCGAAGGCTGCCAGCAGGCGTGGACTCCCCCCGGGGGCCCACTGCCAAACGGCGCAGACGTTCGTGAGCATCTCGCCCATCAAGGCGTAACAGAGGGAAGTGGCAATCTGAATCTCGTCCAAACTCGAGTTCAGCTCCACGCTGAGCTCGAAGAGGGTATTCATCTCCTGAAGCTTCCGGTCTAGCTGCCGGTTGGTGGCGTCCAGCTCCTCCACAACTAGGGCGTTCTCCACCGCAGTGGCAGTCATTCGGACGAGCGTCTCGAGGAAAGCGATTTCCTCCGCGTCGAACTTCTCGTCCATGGGCTTCGGGCCCAGGGCAACGAGCCCAAGCTCTCGCCGCCCACTGGCCAAGGGGAGCACGAGCGCAAAGCCCCAACGCCGCAAAGTCTCGAGGCAGGCAGAAGGAAGATCCGCCTCCCAATCCAGCAGGACGGGTCCGTCCAAAGGGCAAGGGAGACCCAGTTCTTTCCCGCGGAGTTCGAGGGGCAATCCCTTCCCGCTCTCCACGCGAAGCTGGCCCCCTCGATCCAAAGCTACCACTCCGCGAGGGAGAAGGAAGCGGCCCATGGCGGTCAGGAGGAAGGAGTCCAGGACCGCGGAAAGCCGAAGAGAGGAGTTCAGGACCTGGCTGGTCTCGACGAGGGCTTCGAGCTCGACCACACGCCGTTCGAGCCTGGCCACCTCGGCCAAGTCGGGGACCTTCCGTCCCGATACGTCCCTGGATTCCACGGCTCCCTTCGTCTATTTCATGTGGCTAAGCCTTCGAGAGCTGCGGCTCGGGGAAAGCACCCTTGTATTTTCGGAGGAAAGACGGCCGGGGCAGCGAGCCGGCATCATTTCTGCGCCCGACGGCTTCGGGGTGACAAGGGGGGCCTTTCGGGCGAACCGCCGAAGTACTTCACCATCCGCACCTGATTGCGCACTCCCGGCTGGATGCTGTACTCCACCTCGTCCATTAGCGAGCGGATGAGGTAGATGCCGAGGCCGCCGACCCGTAGCTCGGCCAGGTACTCGGCAATGTCGGAGATCTCCACGGCCTTCGGGTCAAATCCCTTGCCCTCGTCCGTGACCACGATGGTGAGGCGGTCGTAATCCAGTCGCACAGCCACGTCGATGGGTTTCTGCGTGTCGCCGTCGTAGGCATGCTTGACCACATTCGTGCACGCTTCGTCCACCGCAAGTTGGATCTTGCCCACGTCTTCCTCGCTGAAACCAGCATTGCGGGCGATCTTGCTGACGAACTCGCGGATGATCTCCAAGTTCTCGGTCCGGCTCGGGATCCTCAGCCGGTATGTGTTCTCCTGTTCCACGTCGGCACTCCGGGCGTGGGTTATCTCCCGTCCTCTACGCTACTGGTGCCGGAGCCCGCGAACTTTTCCTGGGCCTGACGTTCGTCCTCGTAGATCTCGTAGATCAGGGGAAAGCCGAGCAGGTCGAACACCCGGTAGATTTTCGGCGGCATATTGCTGAGCTTGATATCGCCCTGGTTCTTCCTCACCGTCTCGATGAACCCCATGAACACACCGAGACCTGCGGAACTAATGTAACTGAGTTCCGAGAAGTTCACCACGATGCGGAAGCGGCCTTCGTTCACCAGCTCCTGCAGGCTCCGTTCCAGCTGCGGGGCGGTGTGCGCGTCGAGAAACCCTTTGATGTAAAGGGTCGAGACGCAGCCATCATCCTTTCTGCGAATCTCGAAACCGCTCATCCGTCCTCCTCCTTCCAAAGCCCATACCCTGGTACGCACCGGCCGGGCTTTCGTTGCGGCTCACGGGCTCGGGACAAGCTCCGTGCTCTCCTCCGCCGGCGAGTTCGGATCAGCCGGCACCCCGGAGGCAGCGGGCTCTGTGAACTTCACGATGACGAAGGTGAGGTCATCGTGGCGAGGCGCGTTCGGGCCAACAAACTTGTTGACCTCTTCCACGAGGCCTCGCATCATCGTCGGTACATCGTGAGCATGGAATTCGGACAGCACCCGGGAGATCCGGCCCTCCCCAAACTCTTCGCCCTGCGGATCCATCGCCTCCGTGAGCCCATCGGTGAAAAGGAACAGGCTTTCGCCCGGGAGGACCGAAAACTCGACGTCCTCCACCAGCTCGCGGTATTCGGGCCCACGCACCAGGCCGATCCCTGCTCCTTTGGGCTCGAGGAAACGGACCGTGCCATCCCGCATCACGTGCGCCAATGGGCAATGTCCCGCCCGGGCAAATCGCACCTTTAGTCGCTTTGTGTCGACGATGGCGTAGATCAACGAGATGAAGGTCCGGCGATCCATTCGCTCCGAGAGGATCTCATTGGCCCGGACCACCACCTCGCGCGGCCGCTGGACCAGGCGGCAAAGAGTGGCCATCACCCCCTTCATCTCGGCCATGTAAAAGGCTGCCGAAGACCCTTTGCCTGCCACATCGGCGATCACCACCGCCACACGGTCCTCATCGATGCGGAAGTAATCCAGGTAGTCTCCACCGACGTCGTTCGCCGTGATACACAAACCGTCGAAGACAGCCGAATGACAGCGCAAGGGCCCCGTGGGCAGGAGCTTTCGCTGGGCTTCCCGCGCTACGCGCAGCTCCTCTTCCAACCGCTCCTTCTCGAGGGATTGGCGGATGAGGTTCGCGTTTTCCAACGCCACAGCCGACTGATTGGCGAAGGCCAAGAGGAGTTCGCAATCGTCCGGCTCAAATCCGAACGGTTCGTACCGAGCCACGAACAGCACACCCAATCGGCGGTCATGAGCTGCTACGGGTACACCGAGGACGGACTGCCAATGTCTCGGGATGCTCCGCAGATCGCGTAGCCTCTCGTCTCGCCGCAACCTCTGGCTCACGACGGGGCGTCCCGTGCGCAGAATCCAGCCCGAAATCCCTTCCTCCAGATCGAGCAGCCTCCCCTCCAGTTCCTCGATGGCCACCCGCACGGAGGAAACTACTCTGAGCTTCCCGTTCCGCCGAAGCTCCAGCCACGCGGCATCTCCTTCCGTCACTTCGGCTGCCAATCGCGGGATGATGCGGATCAATTCGTCCACATCCAGGAGCGAGCTGGTCATCTCGCTCAGGTGCTTCAACGAAGCAAGCCCCTTGGACCTGCGGTCGTACACCCGAGCGGTGGGCAACGCCAAGAGTAGAGCCCCGCTCGCCATGCCGAAATAAATGGCCCCCACCAGCGCCGTCACCCCCACCACAGCCCGGAAGGGTGCGCTGTTTTCGAGCGCCGTCCACTGACTGGAGCTGCTCCCCGCCAAGACGCACAGAACCGTCACGAGGAACGAAGCCCACAAGCCAGCGATCTTCTGCCGGCGTAGCAGGTAATGTACCCACGACTGACGAAATCCATTGAACACCGCGAAGACGATCGTGATCGCAAGGACTCCATCCGACAGGTGCTTGCCCCAATCCGCACCCGAGGGATCCAAGCCCCGCAGCACGGCGGTTGTGGCCGCGCTCGCCGCCAGAATCATGAAGTTCCGCTGCGTGGACTTCCTCTGACGCACAAAGGCGAGGCTTCGGATCAAGAGCCATAGCAGGGCGGCAAAAAAGCTGCCGGCCACGGCGAGCACCAGGAGCCCCGCCATGACCCCCAGAAAACCCGTGGGCCGGGAGAGGAAGATGCTGCTCAGCAAGCTGGTTCCCCCAAGACCCAATGCCCCAGCGATGGCCCAGCGAATCTGCTCGGGCGCACTCCCCTGTCGCAACCGCGGGCTGGAAGAAAGACCTCGGGCCTGCGTGATCACGGCCGCCAGAAGCAGCAAGCTGACGGGGCCAGCCATGGCGGTACCGCCGCCCACGCTGCCAATGGCCGCTAGCCCAGCGAACACCAAGCCAGCCGGGATCAGCCAGCCCGAAGGGCGTACCTCCGGGACCTCGTCCAGATCAGGGTCCGAGGTGCCGAGCTCGGCAACGGGCCGGCCGCTCTTCCCTCTCACCACGGCACACCTCAGAGCACTTTCACCACGACGAGCGTCATGTCGTCATGCTGCTTGCCCTTCCCCACAAAGTCCCGGACGGAGCGGAACAGCTCTTCCAAGATCTGCTCCGCGGACCACTGGGGATCCATGGCACGCAAGGCTTGCGCGAGTCGCTCCTCCCCGTACTCCACCTCTTCCGTCGTCATGGCCTCCGTGAAGCCGTCCGTGTAGAGGACGAACACATCCCCCGAACCAAAGGGCACCACCTGCTCGTCGGTCACATCCGAGAAAAGGCTCGACTGGGCCAGGCCGAGAGCCATGCCGCCCGGTGCGAAACTTTCCACCGTACCGCCCGCACCGCGCCGGAGCAGGATGGGATTGTGACCCGCCCGGGCGAAGGAGAAACGTCGGTCTCCGAGGTCGAATATCCCGTAGATCATGCTGATGAACCGTCCCCGCTCGGCATTCTCATAGAAGAGCTGATTCACCTGATCGAGGACCGCTTTGGGGGAATCGCTTTGCTGGGTGCAAGCGCGCAGGAAGCCCTTCGTCAACGTCATGTAGAAGGCCGCACCAATCCCCTTCCCTGACACATCGCCGATCACAACGCCGAGCCGGTCAGGAGCCAAGACAAAGAGATCGTAATAATCGCCACCCACTTCGGTGGCCGGCACGCAGCGAGTTGCGATGTCGAGACCGGGCATGCGGGGCAGATCCGAGGGTAGGAAGCTGCGCTGCACGTTGCGGGCGATTTCCAGCTCGCGTTGCAACCGCTCGCGCTCGGCCAACCGGGCGATGTACGCCGGCTCAAGTCGACGCAAGTCCTCTGGAGCCGAGCCCCAAAGCGCACCGGCGGCAGCGACCACGGTGACGGCGGCCAAACAGAGCAGACTAGCGACGCCGGAGGCACTCATGCCTGCGGCAAGCAGGGCCAGGCTCTTGTGCAACATGGCGATGAACCAAGAGGCCGCAATGGGGACGAGAAAGCTCCCGTGGATGAGCGACGCCGTCATCACGCCCCCAAGTAGTCCCTGCCGAAGGAGCTGCACCGTCCCCGGCTCCATCTCGCCCAGGCCCAAGCCGGCAAAATCGAATAATCCGGCCAAGAATCCGAGAAAGACGAGGGGAGTCGTCCCCGACACAAATCGCCTTAGATAGCTGACGAGGAAGCTCCGCATGGCCAATTCGCGGATAAGGGCCAAGCTCGTGGCCGCGCAGAGCACCAGAAGCATGGGCGATCCGGAGGAGAAGATCGTTTGCCGCGTATCCAGAAGGAAGCCCGCATGCCCGAACCTCAAGTAGAGCCAGTCGAGAATCCGCACCGAGCCGGCCGCGATCCCGCCCCACAAAAAACCGCGGAGGATGTCCTCACCCGTGGCCCGGGAGAAAACCATGCCCCTCGCCAGGGCGCTCAGGGGGCGGCACTTCTCGGGCCACACGTCATGGCCGAGGGACATGCTCAGCGCGTAAAGGGCCAGCGTGACCACTCCAATGATGGCGAAGATGAATACGAGCCCAATCGCTTCGTAGCCCAGCCCAGCATCTGCTGTCTGGTGGAAGAAGACGGTCGCACCGATGCATACCGCCGCCAGCGCCGCCAGCGGGATCCCTTCTCCGAGGTCCAGTTGGTCGGCGCGCAGGCGACGCACTAAGTAGACAATGGCCAGCCCCAGTAGGGCGACCAGACCCATGAGGCTGAACACTTGCGTCACACCGCCGCTGGTGCCCGGGGGAGCAGCTTGGGGCAGATTGAACTCCGTGCGGCAACTGCGAATCCCGTCGCGACCCACAACCACCGCGATGGTAGCCGTCACTCCGGGCACCATTGTGGGCCTCTCCAGTCGGAAGACGAACAGCGGAGGCCCCGGACGTTCCTCCCTTCGGAGACGAAGGTTCCTCAACTCCGAATCCGAGAGGTCGGTGGCCACCCGCAGAAAGCTCACCGCCAGCTCCCGCGCGGCCGTAGAATCCAGAATGACACGAGCGGAATCGGAGCGGGAAGGCCGCCGCGAGAACGACAGCAGGTTCCCACGAGGGTCCAGCTCCATCGAGGCCTCCCCGATGAGCGTGGATCGCAAGATCTCCAGGGTCTGCTCCTCGGGCATTTCCTGCGCGAAGCGGAATGGCCAGCGGTTGGGGGCCCATTTCACCTGCCAGCGAAAGACGGGAGCGCCTTCACGGATCCATTGGTGAGCCTTAAGGGGACCGAATTGCCGCTGGAGGTAGCGCAACCAGGCTCGATCGCTCAACAGCTGGACCCTGAGCTCCTGGCCCTCCCGCCCTTGCATCCACGGAGAGGCGATTTGGGCAGCTCTCTCCAGAATCTGCTCCTTCGGCACCGGCAGGCGAACCGCCGTCAGGGGATCGAGGCGCAGGGTCATCCCCACGAAGACGGCCATCCCCATGATCCCTGCGGCCGAAAAGGCGATGTCTTTGCCTCGTAGACTGGCCAAAGTTCACTCGACCTCCACAAAGGTGGGACGGACCAACCCTGTACGCCGGCTCTCGACGTTCCCCAGGCTATCCAGCCGCACCAGTTCATGGGTCTGCGGGTTGGCCAGGACGCATCCCTTGGTAGCCCAGTCGAAGGCGATGTCCGACGCACCATACCAGCCGCGCGATTCCGCCTCCACAAATCCGGACCGGTTCAGACGGATCGCCCGGGCGACAAATTGGCTCTGCGCGACCCCGTCCAGGACCCAGGCTTGCTCGCCGTTGGGGCTGAGCGACAAAGCCCGCACGTCCAGCAGGCTCGTCATGACCGCAACCCACTCCCCGTTCCGCATGTCGAAGGAATAAATGGCCGTGGCATCCGCTAGCCAGAGAGACAAACCCTTGCTGTCCGTCTCAATTGCCCTCGGATCGTTGAGGGCGAGCGGACAGGAATACATTGGCTCCGACCCGGGGGAGGGGTAATACGCCACGTTCTTCGTCTGTCGATCCAGCACCCAGAATCCCATCCCTGCGGCGGCGACGTCCGACGGACGCTGGAACCGATTGTCGCGCCAGAGCTCCGAGCCGCTGGCGTCCAGAGCAACTACCTGCTGCCCGTACAGATCAGCGATGAGAACTCTCCCGGTGGCGGGCTGGAGGCTGATCTTCCAGGGGCTCCAGTAGCCGGCGGCGCGCAAGATGTAATCCCCGCTCCGCAGGCTGAGGCACCAAACGCTGCCTTCCAGCGCATCGGGAACCCACACCTTGCCTCGTCTCCGATCCACAGCCACATCATACGGATAGGCCGCCAGCGAAGATTCCCAGATCTCGTGGCGAACGTCATAGGAATATCGCGTCACGAGACCGACATACGGATCAACCGCCACGGCGGAGGTGGGGCCGGGACGGATCGCGAGGGTTTCGGAAGGAGCGGACTCGAAATCCGCGCCGAGGACGGTTATGAAGTAGCGGTAGCTAAGCCCGTATTGCAAGCCCGGATCCGCGAATCCGCTTGCTCCGGGAGACACGATCGCCACCGGCCGAAAATCCGATCCATCCTCCGAGCGCCAGATCCGAACTCCTTCCAGCCCCGTTAGCTCAAGGCGGCGCCAGGAAAGGAATACCGTGTCTCTCACCGAATACACCCGCAGACCGGTGGGGCGGCCATGAGTTTCCGGATTGCGAGGGTCGAGGGGATTGGAGTACTTCCGTTCCGCGCAGCCACACGTGAGGGACAATGCCGCCAGGATTACAAGCTTCCACTGGATGGACATCCCGTCGCCGGGTTTCGCATGCCTTGCACAGCCCTTCCGCACCGCTCTGAGCCAAGCTTGGTACGGACCAAAATAGCAAACACCCCCAAGGATGTCAAGCCATTTACCGGCCGAGTTCCTGTTGTTGAAACGGAATTCCGTTGGTAAATTCGTCCACCCGAGGGGGGAGAACCGCAGGCTGCAATGGGAACCCGAGGTGAGCTATGGCTGGGCCGGACAATCTTCCGCCTCTGCAGTTTCAGTTTCACGGCTCCGTCACCCCCCTGGATTGGTCCATCGTCGCCCTGTATGTGATTCTCTCTCTCGGGATTGGCATCTATTTCACCCGGCGCGGGACGCGGGACATCGGGGCCTATTTCGCCGGCGGCCGGGGAGTCCCCTGGTGGTTGCTGGGCACCTCCATGGTGGCCACGACCTTCGCAGCGGATACGCCTCTGGCCATCAGCGGACTCGTCGTGAAACAGGGCATCTGGGGAAACTGGTTCTGGTGGGCCCAGGTGCCGATGTTCATGCTGGGGGTGTTCTTCTTCTCCCGCCTTTGGCGTCGCGCGGGGATTCTTACGGACAACGAGCTGGTCAATTTGAGGTACTCGGGCAAGGAGGCCCGAATCCTGCGCGGGTTCCGCGCGCTGTACTTCGCGCTCCCATACAACCTCCTGGTCATGGGCTGGGTAAACCTATCCATGACGAAGATCATGGCTCTGGCTTTCGGCATCCGCAAGGGGATTGCGGTGCCCATCTGCATTGCCGTGACCGTGGCGTACTCTGCCATCAGCGGACTCTGGGGGGTAATCGCAACCGATTTCTTTCAGTTCTGGCTAGCCATGGGGATGGCGATCACCTTGGCAGTCATTTCCGTCCGCCACGCGGGAGGCGTTCAAACTATCATTGAGAAAATGATGTCCCTCTACGGTTCCGAGAAAGCCACCTCCATGTTAAGCCTTGTCCCCTCCCCTTCCGACGCCCAGGCTTTCCACATCTTCCTGCTGTATGTGCTTCTGCTCTGGTGGACCGTCGGGAACACGGACGGAGGGGCTTACCTGGCCCAGCGCATGATCGCGGCGAAAAACGAGAAGCACGCCTTTCTGGGCTACCTCTGGTTCAATGTGGCCCACTTTTGCCTTCGTCCCTGGCCATGGATCTTGGCGGGAATGGTGGCAGCCGTGCAGTTTCCGGGGATCGTCAATCCCCAGACGAATAGTCCCGACCCGGAGGTGGGCTACATCGCCGTGATGCTGACGCATCTGGGCCCGGGGCTACTTGGGCTGATGCTGGCCTCCTTCCTCGCGGCGTTCATGTCCACCATCAGTACCCAGATCAACTGGGCTGCCTCTTACCTCGTGAATGACTTCTACCGGCCCTTCGTGAAACCGAAGGCCAGCGAGAAGCACTACGTCGCGGTCTCCATCGCCGTGACCGTGCTTGTGGCCATCCTGGGCGGCGCCGTGAGCTTCCTGATGACGGACATCTTCCGGGCGTGGCTCTTGCTCTCGGCCATCAACGCCGGGATCGGGATCGTGTACATTGCCCGGTGGTACTGGTGGCGTGTGAACGCCTGGTCGGAGATCAGCGCCATCCTGGCCATTCTCGGGACCGTGGCCGCGATCCTGTACTCTCCGAACCCGCAGCTGCTGCGGGGCCTACTGGTTGGTAGTGTGACGCTGGCTGCCCTCTGTGTCGGCGTGCGCCTCGTGCGCGATGCCTCCTGGAGGAAGGCTAATCGAGGGTCTGCGGGGCTTGCCCTTTTCTCCGCAGCGCTGGCGGCCACTTCCGTGTTGGGCTTCACACTGCCTGAGAAGAGCTTCCCGTGGACCCTTCTGTACACGGTCCCGATCAGTCTGGTGATTTGGCTTTCGGTGACCCTGCTCACGGCACCCGTCGAGGAAAACCAACTCATGGAATTCTACCGCCGCGTCCATCCGGGAGGGCCCGGGTGGAAGCGAATCGCTGCCCGTTTCGACGAGGACGCGCCCCAGGCCGCCTCGCTCTTCACGCGAAAGAACATCCTCGGTGCTCTTCTGGGGATCGTGGCGGTGTACTCCGTGCTCCTTGGTTTCGGCCGGCTTTTGCTTGGCGCCACCACAGGCGGGCTCTTGTTGCTCACCATGGCGGCCATCTGCGTGATCGTCATCGTCCGCCTCCTCAGTGGGGAGCGATGGCACTCAGCCTGACAGCCTCCGGGTCGCTCCGCGCTTTCTTGGGCAACTGGCATGCGGTCAACAGCGGCAACGGCGCAGCGGAAACTCAGGCGAGGATACGGGAATGACCGGATTTCGCCCCATCTCGGAATCGGATGTTTCGGAGCTTCTGGCTTTGTGGTCTGCCTGCTTCCCCTACGACCCGTTGAGCGAGGGACTTCTTCGAGAGAAGATCTGGGAGGATCCGGACTTCGATCCGGAGCTGAATCTGTTGGCGGTGGCGAGCGGTCGTCCGGTCGCCTTCGCCTCCGCCGTCGTGCGACCGCAGTTCGCCCCTCGCTGGGGGTGGATCAAGCTCTTCACCCTGCCGGGAGGCGAGCTGGCTGGGATGGGATCGGAACTGTTGGCTGAGGTGGAGCGGCGCTTGGCCGCGCGGGGTGCAAGTATCCTTCAAATCTTCGACTCGGCGCCCAATTATCTCGTGCCGGGGGTTGATCCCAGGTATACTCGCTTCCTCTCCTTCTTGGAGGAGCACGGATATCGGAGGTTTGACGACACAGCGAATATGGAGACCGAGCTCCAGTCGCGCACGTTCGACACGGCTGAGGAGGAGGCGAGATTGGCCCGCGAGGGTACCGAGGTGCGGAGGGCTCGGGCCGAAGACCGGGAGGCCGTGAGGACCGCCCTCAGTAGGTACTTCCCGCAGTGGGTCCCGGAGGTGGAACGGACGTTTGCGAATGAGCCGATCTCGCTGCACCTGGCGTTTCGGGGCTCGCGGGTCGTGGCTTTCGCCGCCTACGATGCCAATAACTTGGGCACGGGCTGGTTTGGGCCGATGGGCACGGTGCCTTGGCTTCGGGGGCGCGGCATCGGACGCGTCCTCTACCTCCGCTGCCTGAGGGATCTGCAAGCGCAGGGATACAAGAAGGCCATCATCCCATGGGTCGGACCTGTCAGCTTCTACTATCGCGCATCGGGAGCCGTGGTGACGCGCACCTTCTGGCGCTACCGCAAACGCGCGGGCTACTGAGGGGAGAAGCCATGCGGACGGTCAGCTGCTTTGCAGGGGCAGCCACATTCGCTGCATTGCTGGCGGCTTGGGCGATCGGCTGTGCGCCGATTCGTCGCGCGGGCAGGCACGCACAATTGCCGCCAGAAGCCCACCCGCCTTACACGGTCACCGGCCTGGAATCCCTCCTCCGGGAACCTCCCGCGGACTTGAGGGGAAGCAGGCTCGGATTGATCACAAATCCCACGGGCGTCACCTCCGACCTCCGTCAGAACGTGGATGCCTTGACCGAAGCCGGCTTCGCACTCGCCGCCCTATTCGGGCCAGAGCACGGCGTCCGCGGCGACGTGGAAGGCGGTGCCAAGGTCGATTCCTACGTGGACTCGCGAACGGGGCTTCCCGTCTTCAGCCTCTACGGCACACACCGGAAGCCTACGCCCGAGATGCTGCGGGGAGTGGATGCGCTCGTCTTTGATATTCAGGACATCGGCATTCGCCCGTACACGTACATCTCCACCATGGCGCTGGCGATGGAAGCAGCGGCCGAGCTGAATATCCCCTTTGTGGTGCTGGATCGCCCCAACCCCCTCGGCGGCGAGCTCGTGGAGGGACCCGTCTTGGAGGAGCAATTCCGGAGCTTCATCGGCATCCACCCGATCCCCTACGTACACGGGCTTACGGTGGGGGAACTGGCTCGATTCTTCAACGAGGAATTCGGCATCCACTGCCGACTCCGGGTGATTCCCATGCAGGGGTGGAAAAGGTCGTATCTGTGGCCGGATACCCAGCTCCCTTGGGTGCCCACCTCGCCCCACATTCCTCACTGGTTGTCTGCGCTTTACTGCGCCACCACAGGGGCTATCGGCGAGTTGGGGACCGTCAGCGAAGGGGTGGGTACACCCTCTCCCTTCGAGCTCATCGGAGCGCCGTGGGTTGATCCGTACCAATTGGCGGCCGAGCTGAACCGGAGGCAGCTACCGGGCGTCCGCTTCCGGCCGGTCACGGTGCGGCCGTTCTACTTCCGCTTCGCAGGACAAACGGTGGGCGCGGTGCAGATCCACATCCTGGAACCGAAGCAGTTCCGCCCTGTGGAGGTGCAGATTCACATTCTGCATGCGCTGGTCAAGCTCTACGGCCCGGACCGACTCTTCCAGACGGATCGAATCGACGCGTTCGACAAAGCCTGGGGGACCGACAGGGTGCGCACGATGCTCGTGGCTGGCGCAGATCCGGCGGCCATCCTGAGCTCCTGGCAAGAGGAGCTCGCGGTCTTCCGCCAGAAACGCCAGCGGTACCTGCTGTATTGAGCAGAGCAGGAGGCAGTGACTGCTGGCGCGGAGCCCAGGCGCGGGAGCGGACAGACACGCTCCTCGGGCCGGGGCTTTTGAGAATTCCGGGCAATCTCGTGGAAACAGGAAGCGAAGATCGCTTCGAAGTCCTTCGTCGCGCGGCGGAGCACAAGCCGAGCAACTCGTGGGCTAATCGGAGTGTCCGATCGTGAATCGACGCGTCCTCACGCTCTTGGCTGCCCTGTGGCTGTCTCGATCCTTCGGCCCCCGGCTGATGGCCCAGGAGTGGATGGTCTTCACCCCGGAGAACTCCTCCATCCCCGATCGGAATGTGCTCAGCGTGGCCGTCGATTCCAGTGGGGTCGTCTGGGTCGGGACTCGCTACGAAGGCATGGCGAGCTTCGATGGACTCCACTGGTTTCACTACCAGCCTCCGCTGAGCGGCGGTGGCGCAGAAGCTTTTCCACTTCTCCGCCCGGCGGCGATCGAGGCCGCCCAGGGGTCCTTCGGCGAGCACGGGCCCCAGGCGGAGGCGATCTACGATATCGCCATCGACAGCAAGGGCATCAAGTGGATCGGGACCAAGATCGCCGGGGTCAAGCGATTCGACGGACGCAACTGGACCCTTTACAACTCCCGGAATTCCCCCTTGCCGGATGACTACGCCTGGTCCGTCCTCCCGGACCGAAGCGATCGCCTGTGGGTGGGCACCAAGTATGGCGGTCTTGCCGTTTTCGACGGGACGAGCTGGTTGACGTACAACAGGAGCAACTCTCCCCTCCCCTCCAATGACGTCACCTGCCTTGCTTTGCATCCCAGTGGCCAGCTCTGGGTCGGAACCACCGCAGGGATTGCCATCCTCGACGGCCAGGGATGGACTGTGTACACCCCTGCCAACTCCGGGCTCCCCATAGGCCATGTAGAGACGATCGCGTTCGACGCTTCTGGTACTGCCTGGATCGGCACGTGGGGAGCGGGGCTTGTCTGCTTCGACGGAAGGCGCTGGAGCCGGCTCAGCACCACCAATTCGGGCCTCACCGACGATTACATCTACTCTCTAGGCGTCGAGAACAACGGGGTCAAGTGGATCGGCACGTTTACGCAGGGGGTGGTAGCCTTCGATGGCCAGACCTGGCAGTCTTTCGCCCCATGGAACTCCCCGCTGCCCGACGCGTTCGTGTACGACCTGCTCATCGACCGGGACGGGAACAAGTGGTTCGCCACAACCCTCGGGCTCGCCGTCTACCGCAAGGGGGGAGTGATCCTGAGGTCGCCACCGCCTGAGTTGCCCCCTGGGCATCTGTGGCTGGATCCCCCAATCCCGAATCCCTCCTCCGATCGGCTCGACCTCATCCTTCACCTGAAGGACGCCGCGCGAGTCTCCGTCACCGTATACGATGCTCTCGGGAGGCCGGTGCGCTACCTCGTGCGAGGCGAGCAGCTTTTCTGCGGCATCACGAGGATCAGCTGGGATGGCCGCAGCGACTCCGGCTCCGTCGTTCCCACCGGCATCTACCTCGCGGTAGCCCAAGCAGGTCACTCCCGCAGCGTGGCCCGAATCGTGCGCCTCCGCTGAACCCCGCACCCCACGCTCTGCTCACCCGGCAGCCTACTCGCCCGCCGCACATCACCTCCTGCCTCTGGCATACGCGAAGGCGGCGGCTCACGTGGCGCATACCAATCCGCCCCGTCCTCTCGCCACGTCGGGGCTGTCGTCGCACAGGCGTTAGCAGAGTCGGGAAAACAAAAAGCCGGACAGCCCGGGGGCCGTCCGGCTCGTGTTCCGTCTGTTGCGAGACTCAGAACTGCACCGACAGCGTGAGCCACTGATTGCCGTCGGTCCACTTCACGTCGCGATAAGCGTAGTCGATCACGAAGGTGGTACCGCCCGGAAGCCTGTATTTCAGGCCCGCCCCAGCGGAGAAACCGAAGATGTAGTTGGCCTGATCCTCGCCGGCCCAACCGTACCCTCCCCGCACAAAGAGCATGTCATTGAATGCATATTCCACACCGCCCTGCCATTCGTCGGACGAGGCGTTGTGGTTCCGGTAGGAGAACAGACCGGTGACCTGCTGCGCCGCGCCGAGCTTCAGCGGGTAAGCCAAGCTGATCTCGAAATTGCTGGGCAGCTCGTAGGACTGCGCCTCGATGCGCAGATCCAGTGGCTCAGCGCCCGCCTCGGTGTGGGGCAGCTGCACGGTGCGCTGCAGATCCGGTCCCTGATATTTCATCATGGGGCCGAGATTGTTCAGCGCCAGGCCCATGCGCAACCCCGCCTGGCTGATGTACTGGACACCGAAGTCGAAGGCCACGCCGTTGCTGCTCATCCGCAGGAAGCTCTCCGAGATGAGCTTGGCGTTCAAACCGAAGTAGATCCGGTCCGTCATCTGGCGGGAATAGGTGAGTCCAAGAGTGATGAAGGTGGGAGAGATGACACGTCCGGTCCCCTCGGTCTCAAACTCCGTCGTCTCGTGGATGTCGCCGAAATCGAAGATCTTCCCGCTAATCCCGATGGATCCGATGCGGCCGAACTTGGCGGATACGGCAAACCACTCCACGGACGTGTCGAAAATCCAATTCAGGTGCGAGAAGGTAACCTCAGCCGACGCTGGGGAAGCATCCAGACCTGCTGGATTCCAGAACATCGCTTCGTTGCCATTGACGATGGCTCCTCCGGCCCCGCCCATTCCGGCGATCCGGGATCCGACCGGAATCAGGAGCTCCAGGGCACCCGCGCTGCCCTTCTTGTCTTTGTTGCCTGCCAAGACGACGGAGGTGCAGGTCCCAACCAGCGTCAATGCCAGTGCGACTGCCACCAGTCTCTTGTTCGCCATCGCTCCTATCTCCATCCCTAAAGGTTCGCCTTCGTCTTGCGTGGGCCAAACTGCCCCACTGGCGTCACAGATTCCGCAGGCGCTGCTGCCGGAAGACCACTGCCATCTTGATCACCTTCGTGCCCACCTTGGGCACCTCAATGTACGCGATGTACAGCCCGCTGGCGACCGGGATGTTGTTCTCGTTGCGCAGGTTCCAGTCGTGCGTCGTGGACGGACCCGTGTGATGAATCGTCTTGATCACGTCGCCATTAATGGCCAGGATGCGAATCGTGCACTCCTCCGGCAGGTTGATGAACGTGACGTGCTCCTCGTGCAACACCTTCTCGGTGATGGTATGACCGATGTACGGGTTCGGATACACATTGATCAGATCCAACCGCTTCTTGGCATCCTCCACCACCCCGGTCTCGACGCCCTTGACCTCGAACTCGAACTCATCCACCCCAGGCACGAGCGGTTTCGGGAAGATGAGTTTGATCACGTCGCCGGTGCTCCAGGTGGCATTCTTCGTCCAGCGGATCACCCACGTGGTGTTCGTGTCGGTCCGCGCATCGTGCACGTTCTCATCATACGGGGTGGCAATGATGTACACATCGCACTCACCCTTCGGGCTCCAGGTCAGGACCAGGAGGGAATCCGTAAGCGTCTGGGCCCTGTCGACGAAAGCGACGTTCAGCTGCTTGGCCGGAGTAGACCCTACATCCCACACCTCGAAGGGTATCCTCACCACAAAGGGAGCCGTCGAGCCCGGATTCGGGTTTGCCGGATTCTTGCCCTGCGGGATCTTCATGGAGAAGAGCCAAGTGGCCATTTGCCCGCCACGGACCACCCTCGTGCCCGAATCATTCATCACGCCCGTGAAGCGGATTTCCAAGGGACGATAGATGACCGCCGGATTCTCCGTTCCTTTCCGGAAGGTCCCGTACTTGGCCAGGTCATTGGGCCGCGCCCCTTCTCGGTAGTAGCTGGTGATGGCGGTCAGGAGCGTCGGGTTGGCAGGAGGTTCATCATGGACCCACTTGGGCTCGAAGGTCTTCGGCTGATCGAAGGAGCCCGTGAACTCGACGAAGAAGTGCACAGGGCTATCCAACCAGGCCTGGAGGTCAAGCTGCTCCGGCGGGGTGATGCCGAACCGGTTCACGTTGGTGAACCCAGGTACGGGTTGACCATTGCGCAGCAGATTCCAGGTCCGATCCGGGTTGATCGTGATCTTGTATTTCCCCGGGAGCGCCACGGTAGGATCCGGTACGTAGACCTGCGCCTTCCAGGCTTCCGCATTCCCCTTTGTGTGGGCGACAGAGACCGTGTCGAAGAGCGCTTCGTGGATCACGGTGCCCGGGCGCGGCTTGTGGGGCGTCACCTCCAAGACCTCCAGCGGGCTTTCGAGGACCCGCGGAACCACGGCCGTACCGACGCTGTATGCGGTAACCGCAACGTAGTACGTACGACCATTCGCCAGGCTGTAGCCTTCGTAATCCTGCGTGATCCGGTGCTGGTATTTCAGCCCCGTGTCACCGCCGAACGCTACGGGGAGGGAAAGCACCAGCCCCGTGGTCTCATCATACTGCTCATCCAAGACCACGTAGATGCCGTTCTGCCGATCGTACGTCGCCAGGCGCTTCCACGGACCGCCCTTGCTGGCACCGATGTAGATGTTGTAGCCCTCGAACTCGTACCCGAACTCGTGGTAGTCTTCCGACCTCGAATCCCAGCTCAGCAGGATCTCGCGGTCCAGCGGGGTCACAGTGACCTGGGGCGGGCGCGGCGGGCTCGAGACCTTGAAGCCCGCGTCGTAGGCAGCCTGGGCGAACTTGTCATAAAAGCGCAACACGGAAACCGATGACAGACGGTTTATGCCCTGCCCTATCACCACCCCTGCCACGATCACTTGCGTGTCGCCCGGCGCCAAGGTGAACATCCCCGAGCTGGTTAGGATCCGGACGTCCGCCGGTGGGCTTTCCGCGGTCGAAAGCCACCCTGTCCCGGTGACCGGGTCCCCCGTGTTCAGGAACGTGGTAACCTGCCCCGTGATCGGGTTGACCCATGGTTTCCCATCCCGCTGGGTGCCGTTCATGTAATTCCACACTTCTTCTGCCCCCTGCGCGCTGTAGCCTGGATCCCGATAGATGGCGTGGGGATTGTAATACTTCACGAAAGAGGTGGCCCCGAGGATTTTCCGGTTAGGATAGACGGTGCCATCCGGTAGGCGGACCGTATCGCCCGGCGAGGGCACCATCGGGCCGCGGAAGAAATCGAAGCCGATGGCTGGCGGGCGGCTCCCATACTGGGCATCATTGGGGTATCCATTGTAGACATACCCCATTCCCAAGTTCATGTCGTAGCCCACGAGGTCATCATTCGCATCCCCCAGATCGACGTCGGCCCAAATGCCCACGTAGGTGGAGTCGATGGTTTGGCCCCCTTTGTTGATAATCGTATACTGGACGAACATCGTATTCCCGAGGGCACCCGAACGGTTGTAGGCGAAGGCCAGAAGCTGAAGTTCCACACCCATCGGTGGAGTATTGTAGGTGCGGCTATGCAGGTTCTGGTCCAAGTCGTTCATCACGGCGAACGCCTGCTGGTCGCCGTAGAATTTCGGAGTCCCATCCGGATTGACCGGAGCGCCTTGATGCGCTGGCCACGCCGACCAAGGGTCGATGTCCAACCAGGGATCGCCGAGGTCCTTGCCCTCGGGGTAATCCCTTTGAATCTTGTAGACCCGGTACTCCTCTTTCTCCGGGTTGTCCGGTTGACCGTTGGGGAGAATCACGCCGGGCTGGAACTCAAAGTTGTAATCAGCGCATGCGGTTCGAAACGATCCCTTCACTTTGCCTGCGATCCAGATCCCCGCATTGTAGCAGATGTACTTCCCCGACCCCTTGGGCCATTCCATGTCCGCATTCCCCGAGATGGGATGGCGGGTATAGGTGCCGTTGTTCATCACGGGGGTCTTGATCTGGTTGATATCGAGGTACTTGACGCTCCGCGAGACGGCGGTTTTCCGGAGCGGAGAGGATCCTTGCACGTCGGCTGCCAGGGCAAGGCTCGCGGCTAACCCCGTCCAGACTGCCACCAGTAGCCCACTGATCACCTTTCGGTACATTCTCCCTTCCTCCTCACGTGATTGAATACCCGCCCTGCTCGGCCCTCAACGGTTTGGCGAAAAGGGGAGGGACAGCAAGCCCTCCCCCCAGCATCAGAAGTCCAGCTTAATCCCGAAGTACACCACCCTCGGGACATCCAGGTTACGCGTGCCGAGTCCGCTCAGATACTTACGCGCGATGTACTCGCCCGTCTTCCCGTTGGCCTTGAGCCAAGCCTTGCCATCTTCGGTCAAGAACCAACCGTTGTCCTGAGGCATGCCGGTCTGCTGGAATACACCGACCACGTTCTTCCGGTTCAGGACGTTGTAGACCCAGATGTACGGCTTGACCCGCAGGCCGGCCACTTCGAAGGTGCGGTCGATCTTCATGTCGAGCCGATGATACCAGGGCAGCGTCGACGAATTGAGGGCTTCGATCGGCCGCGGCGCATTCTGCGGGAAGAGACCGAGCGGACCCTGCTCGATCTTGGTGTAGCGGCTGCCCGAATGGGTCACGAAGAAGAGATTAATCCCCAAATCGGCCAGCGGTCGGAAACCGAAGATGGAAGGCCCGTCCGTCTTGGTGAATCGGATATCGATGTTCGCGTTCCCGACGTGGTCCTGGTTGTGCGCAAGGGGCGTGATGATCGTCGGGAAGCGCATCTGCTGATCCTGCCAGGCGATGTCGAAATGATCGCGGCTATTGGATCCGGTCCCCATCGCCTTGGAATAGGTGTAATCCAACCTCGCCGCGATGCGTCGGGTCCGGCGGAGGTTGAAGGTCAGGTTCACACCCTTGGTGGTCCCGAAATCCACATTCTGCAGTTCATAGAAAGCGCCATAGCCGCGACCCGGCTCCGGGAATTGCACTCGGATCTGAATGTAGTCCTTGATGTCCTTGTAGAATGCCGTGATCCCCAAGCTCGCATTATCCCCGATCTGCTGCTTGAAGCCGACCTCGTACTGGATGGTGCGTTCCGGCTTCAGGTTCGGGTTCGGCATCGTACGGGCATTGCCGCCCTGCAGGAAACGCCCCACCGCGGTGTATCCGTCGTAGAGGTCATCCAACTGCGGCAGCTGGACGAACTTCCCAAACTGGGCATGGAAAACCGTCCGGTCCGTCACCGGGAAGCTCCAGCCCAGCCGCGGGCTCACGATGGCGTACTTTCTCTGCTCGCCGTAGCTGATGCTGTCCACAAGGCCGAGAGCGTTGATCAGCAGCCGACGGGAATCCTTGTAGGACTGGGTTCCCGTGGTCAAGTAGTCCACGCGAACCCCGGCATTGAGGATCAGGTCTCTCAGCTCGATCTTGTCCTGCAGGTAGAAGGCGCCTCGCACCGGATGCTTCGGGCCATCGAAGCCGCCCGTCTTCACCTTGGTACCGGTGGGATGCGTCACTTCATAGATCTGATCCTTATCGATCTCATTGCCCCAGATGTCGTAGCCGTAGTTGATGATCTGGTTCCGGAAGATGTCGAAATCCGTACGCGTATCCGTGGGATCCATCGCCCGTTCGTGCAGGCCAAGCGAGACGGCCATCGTGCTGTACATGAAATACCGACGGATGGTGTACCAGTTGTACTCAAAGCCCGTTTTCAGCTCATTCCAGTCGTTGAACTGCCATATGAGCTGGAACTTGGGCCCAAAGTTCTCCTGAGCGCTCTTGCCGTACGTAGAAGTGACCTGACCCGGAGGAATCGGGTTGAGGAGTCCGAAGAGGCTCAAGCTGTACGTCCTGCCCCAATCCCGCAGGGCCGACTTACCGTCGGGGCCCATGTTGTACTGTGGATCAGCGTACTTCTCAATCTGGTCCCAGAGATCGGGGTCGCCGTATTCCACCTTGTAGTAGAAATAGTTGAAGTTGAGGGTGTAGAACATCCGCGGGCTCAGCTGATGGGTGATGTTGAGGTACGCGCTGCCATCCCACCGCTTCGTCACCCCATTCTTCTTGTAGTTCCAGAGGTCGTTCCAGGTGCCTGCCCCTTGGGTCCTCTCCCTATGGTAGCTTCCGCCGAGCTTGAAGCGCATGTTCCTCAGTTCGTACACCACATTGCCATTGGTGGTGTGAGCCCGGTAGCTATACCCGGGGAAGCGGCCCGGTGGGAGATCGATCTTGAAATGGAACTCCCGGTAGGCTGGGGTGCCTGGTACACCGTAGGTCAGCACTGTGTCGATCTTGAAGCGCTCCGTATGGAAAGTAGCATAGCCACGATTGTAGTCCCGCTGGAAAGCCAGGAAGAACCGCGCCCGATTGTTCGTGAACGGCACCGGCCCCCCGATCGTGCCCACGTACTGATTGATCCCCCAGGTCTGAATGCCGAGGAACTTGTCGTCTTTCCCGTCGAAGACTTCGTCGGAGTAGGCTTCCAAACTGCCGCTCAGCCGGCGACCACCGGTCTTCGTCGTGGCAATGAGAACCCCTGCGTTGGCGAACCCGTATTCGGCTTCGAAACCGCCCTCGTGGAATTCCGCCTCCTCGATGGCGTTGTGGATCACGGAAAGGGCATTGGTGGCACCGTCCCGTAGGCGCGTGGTCATCACCCCATCGATGTAGGCGACGTTTTCATCGCTCCGCCCACCGCGCACATGCGAACCTTCCACCACCGCGGACGAGAGATTCATCACGGTGGTGATGCCCCGCATCGGCACATTCTCCAGCTCCTCCGAGCTGACCACTTTCACGGTGTTGGTGACGTTCTTGGGCACCAGCGGCCGCTCGGCGACGATGGTCACCTCTTGCCCCTCGATCACCGTCTGCTGGAGCTCGAAGTTCACTTCCGTGGTGCGGTCCACATGGACCCGGATGTTGGAGATCGTCACCGTCTGGTAGCCGATGTACTGCGCCCGCACGCTGTAGGTGCCCACTGGCACGTTCAAGATGACGTAGAAGCCCTTCTCATCGGTTGCCGCGCCCATGAGGGTGCCCTCAATCATCACGTTCACCCCGGGCAGCGGCTCCTTGGAGTCCTTGTCCACAACCCGGCCGGCAATCTTCCCCGTTGTCGCGGCCTGGACAAAGGACGGCAGCAGGGCGACCACAAGGCCCACAACCACCCACTTAGCGCGCATGAGATGACCTCCCTTCACCTCGTGTGAACCTCAGCCCTTTTTCGGCATATTCGCCGCCACAAATCAAACACCCCCTATTCCGCTGGGGAGGATGTACGTCTGACCACGCCTGAGGCAGGAATCTGTTGCGGTATCCCCCTTCCGCCGACAAGCCCAAACGACTCCCGATGCCGGTGGGCATCGATGCCTTCCCTCCCTCACAAAGGCTCCTCTCCCTCCTTCGGCTGCGAGAATCTAATACCATGCGACCTCGATGTCAAGAGTTTTTTCGTCTCACGGATCAGCCCCTCGCCGGAACGATAGTCCAGCTTCTGCGGTAGAATGATGCGCGGCCTTCGGCTCGGTCATCCCACCAACTGGCGTGAGTGGAAACGATGGAGAACGGGGCGCTCTACTTCGTTGGACTCGACGTCGGTTCGGCATTCATTCATCTCGCGGTCATTCATCCCGAGGGAAAACTCCTGCACGCTCAATCCGTGGCACACGAGGGCCGAATTACGGATACGGTCCACTCCCTCCTTCATCCGTTGGACGGCAGGATCGCCGGCCTCCGCATGAACCTCAGAGGGGAAAGATCCCTCGGTCTCGGCCCCAGCGCCGATGATCAGACCGCCGTCGTGGAGGGGACTCTCTGGCTTGGAGAACGAGCGTCGGCCATCCTCCACATTGGGGCGGAGAAGTTTTATCTGATTCTCCTCGATGCAGACGGGAGGTATCGAGGCTCGGTGTCGAATTCTGCCTGCGCTTCGGGGACAGGATCGTTCCTGGATCAACAGGCGGCCAGACTGGAGCTGGCCTCCACAGCGGAATTGGCCGAGTTGGCCCTCCGCTTTCGGGGCGAGCCGCCGCCCATCGCCACGCGCTGCGCGGTTTTCGCCAAGACCGACCTCGTGCATGCCCAGCAGAAGGGATATAGCCTGGAAGCCATCTGCGCCGGGATCTGCCGGGGAGCTGCCCGGAATGTGGCCGAGGTCATCTCCCGGTCTTGCGATCTGCCGGAAACCATCCTCCTCACCGGCGGCGTCGGGCGCAACCGAAAGTTCGTCCAAGAACTCGGCCAGATGCTCCGGCGCGAAATCCTCGTACCGAAGGACCCGCAGCTTGTCCCAGCCATCGGTCTGGCGTCGTTGGCGCTGAGCCGGAGGGGAGCGTGGGATCCCGAGAAGCTCGAGGCCTTCTTGCGCGACGCACCGACGAGCGGCTCCGATAGGAAATACTACTACCCCCCTCTCGAGAATCTTCCCTACCGCCAGCAGTCGCATGGATTGCACTGGAGCGGCGTGATAGAGGACGTTGAGGTCGAGCTCTACCGTGAACCTTCTCCACAGGCGGAGTGGCAAGCCTACCTCGGCATCGACATCGGCTCCACCAGCACGAAGGCCGCCTTAGTGGATCCCGACGGCCAACCCATCCTCTCCCTATACACGCGCACCAGCGGCCAACCCATTGCCGCGGTCCAACGCCTCTTCCGCGTGCTCCACAGGATCGAGGCGGAACGCGGCCTGCGATTTCAGCTGCTGGCCTGCGGAACCACCGGCTCGGGAAGAAAACTCATCCGCAAGGTCCTCGAGGCTGATCTGGCGGCGGACGAGATCACTGCGCACGCCCGAGCTGCCACCCAACTCAATCCGGAAGTGGACACAATCTTGGAGATCGGCGGTCAGGACTCCAAGTTCACCGTGCTACGAAATGGGAGGGTGGTCTTCGCGGTGATGAACTTCGTCTGCGCGGCGGGAACGGGAAGCTTCTTGGAGGAACAGGCTCGTCGGCTCGGGGTCTCTCTCCAAGAGTACGCCTCCCTGGCCGAACGTGTTCCCGCCCCTCTCACCAGTGATCGGTGCACGGTGTTCATGGAAAGGGATCTCAACTACCTCATGAGCCAGGGTTACGCGCGGGAAGAACTCCTGGCCGCAGCGATCCATTCCGTCCGGGATAACTACCTCACCAAGGTGGCCAATGTGCAGAAGATCGGGCGCGTGATCCTTTTCCAGGGAGCGACGGGCAAGAACGCTGCGCTGGTGAAGGCCTTCGAGCAGAAGCTCGGAAAGCCCATCTACGTTTCGCCGTACTGCCACGTGGCCGGGGCGGTCGGCGTGGCCTTGCTGCTGAAAGACAAGGGCATCCGTTTGAACCCATCCTTCCGCCACCGGATCGAAGAAATCCAGATCACGACCCAGGAGGAGGTTTGCAGCCTCTGCGCGAACCAGTGCAAGATCACCCGGATCCAGCTTGACGGGGAGCGGATCGGCTGGGGATACCTCTGCGGCCGGCAGGACTCGGATCTGGCCCCCAGACGTGCCGCCAGTTGCCTCAATTACGTTCGCCTTCAGCGCGCCTTGTTCCGCGAGGATTCGGAGACGGGCCGCTCAGACTCGGCGGAAGAGAAATCCCTGAGTCTTCGGCCCAAGCTTTCTCTCCGGCTTCCAGTTCCCCCCATCCCCCTGGTCACGGGCGGCAAGAAAAGCTCGGGTGGCGAGGATCTGCGGAGACTACGCATGGGCATCCCTTCTACTCTGTACTATCTGGACACTCTGCCGCTGTGGCGCATGTTCTTCCGCAAGCTTGGCATGACCCCCGTCTCCTTCGCTCCCACGCCGACGGCGCTCGAGCGCGGCCGGACGCTGGCAGGAGCTGAGTTTTGCTCCCCGATCACTCTCCTCCACGGGCACGCCGCAGAGTTGGCGGAACGCTGCGAATACCTCTTCGTCCCGGTGCTTTTCCGCGGCGGCCCGGAGACGAGGAACAAGCATTACTGCTACTACTCCAACTATGCCACGTCGCTCCTTCTCAACAACCCGAAATTAAAGTTGGAGGGCAAAGCCATCGCACCGGTCCTGGATCTCGAGCAACCTGCATCGGAGATCGCCCGCGGCTTTTGGGAGGCGTTGCCCGCCCCGCTGCAGCGTCGGCTTTCGCTGAGCGAGGTCGAGCGCGCCTGGAAGGAGGCAAACCGGTGGTTCCATTCGCGGCGGCTCGAGCTAAGACGCACCTTCTCCGAGGCCAGGGGCAAGCTGGCTAGCTTCGGGGTGGTGCTCCTGGGAAGGCCGTACATTGCGCTCGACGACCGGCTGAGCCATCGGATCGCCGAGCGGCTGGCCGACCAGGGAATCCCTGTGTTCTACCAGGAAATGCTTCCGCTGGAAGAGGCGCAGGGCTCAGTGGCAGCGGACTACCTTCGCTGGAACCACTGGCGTTACGGGGAAACCATCCTGCGCGCGGCGGAATTCGTGGCGCGCGACGACCGGCTCTTCCCCATCTACCTCACGGCCTTCAAATGCTCTCCGGATTCGTTCCTCATCCCGTACTTCCGCGAGATCATGGACCGCTACGATAAGCCGTATTTGATCCTCCAGGTCGACGACCACAGTTCGGCAGAGGGATTCGAGACGCGGTTGGAGGCAGCTCTGGAATCCTTCCGCAATTACCGGCGGACCGAGCGGAGGGCCGAGCCAATCCGCATCCATACCAGCTCCTGGCCGCGCAGACGCACCTACCTCTTCCCCAATTACGACCCATACAGCACGGAGCTGATCGCTGCGGCGTTCCGATTCCGAGGCTTGGAAGCTATCCCCCTCGAGGAGACCGAGGACACGGTCCAGGCCTCCGTTCGCTACAACGACGGCCAGTGCTTGCCCTTCAGCGCCATGTTCCAGGCCATCCAGCACACCCTCCGCAAGTACAACTTGGATCCCGCACGCACGGGCTTCTTCCTAAACGCGATCTGCGACCTTTCCTGCAATCTCCCTCAGTACCCGGTCCTGACCAAACAGATGCTGGAGAAGCTCGGCGGCGGGTTGGAAAAGCTGGAGGTCCTGGCTACTGGCACCACGTTCCAGGGAATGCCGCTTCCTTTGCTCGTGGATATTTACTGCGGCTATCTCCTCGGAGGGCTCTTGCAGAAGTTGGTCTGCAAGGTGCGGCCACGAGCGCTGCATCCCGAGGACTGCGACGAGACTCTGGCCCGTTCGCTGCGACGCTTGAGAGAAGCCTTCGAAACGGGGGCGTCGAAAGAGCTGGCCTTCGAGGAAGTCGTGGAGTGGTTTTCCCAAATCCCGACGGATGCGGCGAAGAAGAGGCTACCCCGCGTCGCCATTATCGGCGACCTCTACGTGCGGGACAATCACGTCCTGAACCAGAACCTCATCCGCCAGCTGGAGGAGATGGGCGCAGAAGCCCTCACCACGCCCTACAGCTTTCTGATCCGGCTCCTGGCCATCAAGCACTTCCGGGGTCTCGCTGCCAGCCGAAAGTACGCGAATCTGGCCATTGACAAGTCGCTCCTCTCGGCTTTCACGTACTACGACCGGAAATTCACCCGGATCAGCTTTCCGGTGCTGGAAGAGCCCCTGCCCCGGTATGATTCCTCGCTCCTCTCCCACCTGGAGCGTTACCATCTCGACTACCGCCATCCCGGTGAGACGTCGCAGAACCTCATGAAGATCTTCCACCTGCTGGAGCAGTACCCGGACATCCGCCTCTTTGTGCATGTGAACCCGGTTTTCTGCTGTCCGGCGCTGGTCAGTGAGGCCATCTTCAAGAAAGTGGAGGCCGACATCGGGATCCCCATCGTTTCCATCACATACGACGGGACACGCGGGGATCAGAACCAGATCCTGCGTCCCTACCTCCACTTCCTGCATCAGGAACGGAACTCTTCCGCCGAAGATCGGGCCGCTTGAGCCGCTCTTCGGCTCAGGTCCGCAGCCCCGGAGGGGATCGCTGCGGCTCAGTGGGAAGGCTCATCGACCCGAGCCAAATGCTGACGGAAAGCGAGGGGAACGCGGACAGGCCGCGAGTCGCCCCGCCAGATCAGGATCAGGGTGAGGCGATCCACAGCGTAGTCCAGCGGGTCAAACGCAACATACCCTTCGCCCAGCGGGGACTCCGCCTCAGGCCCCCAAGCGAGGTACGTGCGCCGGAGGATGCCCTCCGCCTCCAGCAGCAAGGAAGGCTGCTTGGCCCAATCCTCGCGAAGCTTCGCTAGCAACCCCGTGGAACTCGAATCGGGGTAGCGGTAGACACGCAGGGTATCGCCCTGGTCGGTGGCGAGAAGGAGATCCTGCAAGCGCTGCAAGCAGTCCGACCCCTGCCGCGCGGACACGCGGAACACTGTGAAACGCGGAGGGGTGTAGCCGAGTTCGGGATCCACCCAGTTGCCGTAGGTGTACGGATTCGCCGAGTTCTCCCGGCGGAACGAAACCTCCGCGAAGCGCCGATTGAGCTCGGCATCCCCAACCGGCACCACGCTCACAACGCAGCCCTGTAGCGTCACGCGATATCCGTTGTCCGCCACCTCGACGCCGACCGGTCCGGGGCTTGCCGCCCCAGCGTCCGGCAAGAGGGTCGATTCGATCCGCACCCACCGGGGAGCCTGGCCCGCACAACCGGCCAGAAATCCAATCGAAAGCAACAACAGCCTCAGCCGACCCATTGAATCACCTCCACGCGATTCTCCCTCGCATCCCGACTTGGGAATCTCCGTCATTTTTCGAAAAAATCAAAGCGGGCCCTCGGGCAGAACGCCGTCAACGTTTGACATTCTCGGAGTAAACTGCTATGTTGGTCCCTCGACGGATGGGGAGATCGGCGCTCGGCCATCGAGAGATTCCGCAAGATCGGGCATCCGAACAATGGTGGGAGGAGAGGGATGCGTCTTGGGACGGTCATGCTCACGTCTGCCATCCTGCTTGTGGAGAGTGCGAAGATGCCTGTTCTTGCCGCCAACGGACTCATTCCACCCCCGCAAGAGATGAGGAAACTTTCTGGCCAACTGGATCCTGCTCAACTGAAGCGGATCCTCCTCGGCCCCGGCACCGGTCCCGGGGATGAGCAAAGCATTCGGGAGATGCTGGATGCTGGGCGCGAGTTTCCGGCCTTGAGCCTGAGCGAGGTCCGACGGGACGGAGGCAGGAGGGTCTCCGGAGGAGAAATCTGGCTTGGCGACCCTCGCGGCGCACCGGAGATCCTCGAAATGCTCGTCCGGAACGGCGCCGCTTTACCCGAGGACCGTGGCCCGGAAGCCTATTGCCTCCTCGTCCTGCCGGATCGGGTGATCATTGCCGGCGCCACTCCGGCGGCACGCTACTACGGCTGGCGCACGCTCGCCCAGTGGCTGGAACTGGGCCACCGGGAATGCACAGCCATCCGCGACTGGCCCGCCTTCGCCCTTCGAGGTGTGACGGACGACATCAGTCGGGGGCAAGTCTCCACACCGGAGAATTTCAAGGCGATCATCCAGCGCCTGGCCCAGCTTAAAATGAACACCTATATGCCTTACCTCGAGGACATGTTCACCTTCCGTTCCTATCCCCAGATTGGTCAGGGGCGGGGCGCGTGGACTCCGGAGCTGGCTCAGGAGCTGCAGGATTACGCCGAGCGCTACCACGTGCAGATCATCCCCATCTTCCAGACGCTGGGGCATTACGAGAACCTCTTGCTCCAGCCGCAATTCATCCACCTCGCCGAATTTCCGGGCGCAGCCTCCCTGAACGTGAGCTGCGAGGCGACCTACGAATTCCTCGAGACCGTGCTTTCCGAGATCGTGCCCGTATTCCGGAGCCCGTACTTCCACATTGGAGCGGACGAATCGTGGGACGTGGGCAAGGGGGCGACTCGCGAGCGAGCCCAGAAGCTGGGCGTCGGCAAGGTCCACGTGGAGCACTACAAGCGGGTCAACGAAATCGTGCGCCGGTACGGCAAGACGACCATGATGTACGCCGACATCGTGCTCCAGCATCCCGAGATCCTGGAAGAGTTGCCTCGGGACATCGTGCTCTTCGACTGGCACTACGACCCGCAGCTACGCTACCCCAGCGTGGAGGTGCTCCGCCGTGCCGGCTTTCGCTTTGTGGTGTCGCCCGGGATCCAAAACTGGGCCATGATCTTTCCGAACCTCAGCAGCGCCATGGCCAACATCCTCCACCTCAGCCTGCGGGGGCTACAGGCGGGGGCCTTCGGCTCCCTCACGAGCAACTGGGGGGACTACGGCGGGGCGAACTTGCGCGAGCTGAATTGGTTCGGCTACGCCTGGGCAGCCGAATGCGCCTGGAATCCCCAGGCGGCCTCGCCGTCCGACTTCGCCCAGCGCTTCACCCGGTTGGCCTTCGGCGCCGAGATTCCGGAGATCCCAGCCTGCTTCGCGCTCCTCGGGCAGGGAGCGGAACTCACCCACTACCCGGACCTCTGGCGTCACCCGTTCTACCAGATTCGGTCGTCGCAAGAGGAACAACGCCTCCTGCGGAAGCGCTTTGTACTTCCCCTCATCGCTGCCTCCGTCGAGAGCCTCCTGGACGTCAGCTCAAACCGTGTCAGGCGAAACCGAGATCAGCTGGACTACCTCCGCCACAGCGCCCGCACCTTCCGATGGATCGGGGAACGGGCCGACCTCAGTCTGACTGTCGAACGTCTGCGCCGCGGGATCCAGGACAGCAGCGATGCGGCCATGCTCACCAACCTGGCGAATCGGTGCGATCTCCTTGCCGAGCAGCTCAATGCCCTTCGCCAGGAATACACAGCGCTCTGGCTCCGGACTAACCTCGAAGCGAATCTCGCGCTGGTGCTGGAACTCTTCGACCGGCAGGAAACATATCTGCGCGCGGCGGCCGAGGGACTGCGCCGAGGACAAGTCCCCCCGCGGGCCGAGCTCAGCTCGAACTTCGTCACCGCGGAGGGACGGGGGAAAAACAAGAACAATATCTACGCGCGGAAGGTCTTCCACCTCGACCGGCCCGTCCAACGAGCCCTGCTCCAGGCCATCGGCAACGATCATCTCCGAGTGTTCCTCAACGGCGAGCTCATCGGCGAAGTGTATGCCCGACCGAGCCTTTCCATCCGGGTGGAAAAAGAGCGAGTCCAGGCTTGGGACGTGACTGGGCGCCTCCGGCCGGGCTCGAACACCTTGGCCTTCGAGGCGATTAGCTACGACCCAGAGGAACCAGCCAGTGGCAACCTCTACCTGTGGGTGAAGCTCCAGGACGGATCCACCGCCGTGGTCCGGACGGACCAGACCTGGCGCGCATCACGGAAGGGTGAGGAAGGCTGGGTGATGCCGGAATTCAACGACCGGGGCTGGAAACCAGCTCGGATCGCGAACGTACGCTGGCGGATCTGCGAACCCGACTTCGAGCGGAACCTGCCCTCTCGCATCGAATGGTGGGAGTAGAGCCGTTCCCTCGTCCGCACGGTCGGCTTGTGGGGAGGACCGCTGGCTCGTAGCCCTGAGCGTAGGAGCGCTCAGCCTCGCGACGCGCAGGTGAGCACTTGCTGCAACATCCGCTTGGCAGGAAACAAGGGGAGGGAGTGGATCTATGCAGCTCGAGGAGAACCTATATCACTACCGCGCCCGGGTCGTGAGCGTCTTCGACGGAGACACTTGCACAGTGGACTTCGACCTCGGCCTTTACATCACCCTTCGCAAGCAGACGCTACGGTTGGCGCGCATTGACGCACCCGAGCTCCGGGGGGAGGAGCACGAGGCAGGAATTCGGGCCCGCGACGCCCTCCGGGACCTTATCCTGGACAAGGACGTCCTCCTCCGGACGTTCAAAGACAGCAAGGAACGGTACGGTCGCTGGCTAGCGGAAATCTGGGTCAAACAGCCTGACGGAAGCTACTTGAATGTCAACGACTGGATGCTCAATAACGGGTACGCACGACCCTACAACCCGTGATCCGGAGCATCCTGGGACTTGCCTCCTGCGAGGGTGGCTCGTCCTGGAGAACTCCATCCTCGAGGATGGCTGGATCCTCGTCCGGAATGGGCGGATCGCGGAGATCGGCTCGGGCCCTCCACCTCCTGCCGATGTGGCCTTCGACTACCGTCCGGGCTACCTCGCACCGGGGCTCATCGACATCCACCTCCATGGTATGGAGGACGGGGATGCGGGTTCCGCCGAAGGGATCCGCCGGATGCGGGAAGCAGCTCCTCGCCACGGGGTGACGGGGATCGTGCCGACCTTGGCATCCGCCTCTCCGGCCGGCTTCCTGCGATTCCTCCAGGATGGAAGCGCCGAAGCACAGCGCGGGCTTCGCGGCGCTCGCCTCCTCGGCCTCCACTGCGAAGGCCCCCACATCAATCCGGTGATGGCGCGCGGGATGGACCCGCAATGCCTCCGTCCTCCCGACCCTGCCGAGGATGACGAACTCCTGGAGCATGGAAGGGAACTTCTGGCCATCATGACCCTCTCGCCCGAGCTGCCTGGGAGCGAGGAGCTGATACGCGAGCTTCGACAGAACAGGGTTGTGGCTGCCATCGGGCACTCGGCCGCCACGCGCGAACAGATCCGAACCGCGGTACGCAGCGGCGCTAGCCACGTTTGCCACATGTTCAACGCCTTCCCGAAACGGGAACGAGAACCACACCTTCCCGACACGGCCTCCTACTGCCTCGAGAGTCCGGAATTGACCTTGGAGCTGATACTGGACCTGGTACACGTCTCGGCCGACCAGATCGAGCTGGCGCGGCGAGAGGCAGGGATCGACCGACTGGTGGGCATCACCGACGGGATGCGCGGTGCGGGGCTCGGGGGCGGCACCTTCCGGATGACCGATGGCCGTGTGTACCGCATCGGCCCCAGAGGAGACTGCCGCCTCGTCGAGAACGGCGTGCTCGTCGGGTCAGCCCTCACGTTGGTCGACGGCCTCCGCAACCTCGCGATGCACCTCGGCTTCACGTTGTCCGAAGCCGCCCGCGTGTGCAGCACCAATCCCGCGCGGGTGCTCGGACTCGCCGACCGATTGGGGAAAATCGCGTCGGGATTCGAGGCCGACCTTGTGGCCCTCGATCGGGATCTCCGACCGCTCGCCACGTTCGTCGGAGGGCAGCTGGTGTGGACCCGCGCGCACGAATCCGGCTCGACCGCGAGCGCAGCTTGACCATCCCCCGCCTCTCCAGCAGCGAGAAAAGTTGCCGAGGGGACTTGCGGCGACCAGAGTCCCGCAAGTCCAGACCCACGCGGGGCGCCGCGAGGGCGCTACGCCTATTGCCCACGGGCACTCGCGTATATCGTTCCGCCATGACACATGGCCGTGGGCGATCGGCGGGGCCATCGAGTCGCGCGAGGCGTATGCAACGCTGGGCAGATCACCGGGGTCAACGGAAGGCCTGTGGCTGATCCGCACCCACGGAAGGAACCAGATCAAAGACCGGGAGAAGCGCATGCTCACAGCACTTCGCTACGAACATCGGTCGCAGCCGCTCTTACCGCGGCCGCTCTTCCTCTTGCGGATCCTGCAGCACGCGCTCTTGGCCTTTGCGACGATCGGACTTTCCTTGGCGCTGGGGGTATTCGGCTACCATTTCCTGGCCGGGCTTTCATGGATCGATTCTCTGCTGAACGCGGCGATGATCCTCGGCGGGATGGGTCCCGTCAACGAGATCTCCAGCGTTGCGGGGAAGCTCTTCGCCGCTTTCTACGCGCTCTACTCGGGCGTGGCTTTCCTCGCCGTGGCCGCGGTGCTGATCGCCCCCTTCGCGCACCGGCTGCTCCACATCCTTCATCTGGAACAGACCCCGCCCTGAGCAGGCAGGGTGAATCCGACGCTTGGCGCCGCTCCACCATCTCCGCCCGGAAGACAGCAGCGCCTCGCGTGTCGAGAACCCGGGGTCCGGCATGGTGCTCGGCCACTCCGTCGACCGATGACTCCTGCGGGCCAGACCCGAATCCCCGCAGCCCGAGCCGAATCCCAGCTGAAAGCCCTCGGGGGAGCCAAGGAAGGCGCGCACTTTCGCTTGCTCGAAACCCGTTCGTTCCTTACCATTGGCCTACGGACGTTCGGGATTGGGTCAAACCAAGAGAGCGGAGGGAACAATGATGAGCGGGAGAATCCCGGTGGCGGCGATCTCCTGTGCGCTGATCCTTTCCGTGGCAGGTTGCGCCAAGAAGGGAGTGGAGATGAAATTCACAGGCGCGAAAGGCGAGGTGAAGCTCATCACCTTGGATCCGGGGCACTTTCACGCGGCCCTCGTCCAGAAGACGATGTATGACCAGATCGATCCCACCGTGCACGTCTATGCCCCTCCGGGACCTGATCTCCAGGATCATCTGGCGCGGATCGAGGGCTTCAACAGCCGCGCCCAGGATCCCACGCACTGGGTGGAGAAGGTGTACACGGGCCCGGATTTCCTCGAACGGATGCTGAAGGAAAAGCCCGGCAATGTGGTGGTGCTGGCGGGTAACAATCAGAGGAAGCCACGTTACATCAAAGCCTGCGTCGACGCAGGGCTGAACGTGCTTTCCGACAAGCCGATGTGCATCGATAAGCAAGGTTTCGAGCTGCTGAAGGCAGCATTCCGCTCGGCTGAGGAGCACGGAGTTCTGCTCTACGACATCATGACGGAGCGCTACGAGGTCACCACCATTCTCCAGCGGGAGCTGGTCCACATGCCTGAGGTGTTCGGGCAACTGCAGAGCGGCACGCCGGAAGATCCCGCCGTCACCAAGGAAAGCGTGCACCATCTCTTCAAGTACGTCGCCGGCGTGCCGGTGAAGCGCCCTGCCTGGTACTTCGATGTGGAGCAGCAAGGCGAGGGGATCGTGGACGTCTCCACCCACCTTGTCGACCTGGTGATGTGGGAATGCTTCCCCGAGCAACCCATCGACACGACCGAGATCCAGCTTCTCCAGGCCAGACACTGGCCGACGCTCATCAGCCGCGAGCAGTTCCAGAAGGTCACGCAGCTCCCCGATTTCCCCGACTTCCTGAAGGGCAAGCTAAACCAGAATGGCCTCCTGCCCTACTACTGCAACGGGGAGATGGTTTACACCCTCCGCGGCATCCATGCCAAGGTTTCGGTGATCTGGAATTTCGAAGCCCCGCCGGGGGGTGGCGACACTCATTATTCCGTCATGAAGGGAAGCAAAGCTCACATCATCATCCAGCAGGGCAAGGAAGAGAACTATCGGCCTGAGCTGTATGTGGTCCCGGCGCCCGGCTCCAACCCCCAGGAACTCGGGCAAGCCCTCGAGAAAGCGATCGCCAAACTGCAGGATCAGTGGCCGGGAGTGGCGCTCGAGAAACAGCCGAACCGGTGGCGCGTGGTCGTCCCGGACAAGTATCGCGTGGGCCACGAAGCCCATTTCGCCCAAGTCACGGAGAAGTACCTGCGCTTCCTGGTGGAAGGCAAGCTTCCCGACTGGGAGGTTCCGAACATGATCGCCAAGTATTACACGACCACCCACGCGCTGGAGCTGGCTCGCCAGAGCGAATGACGAGGGAAGCTGCAAGGCGAAACGAGGAAGCCCCTCCGCTGAGGGGCTTTCTCATTCGTCTCGGGCGAGGAGAAAGGCAGCGCTGCGCTTCTACCCGCCGCGGGGAACCTTCGCCGATGAAATCCGCGCTCGGCGCAGCCCTGGACTACAGCCTCGTCACCCGACAAAAACCTCCATTCCGAATCAGCGCAACTTCACGGCTTTGACCGTAGCCAGGCGGCCGCGGCTCGTCTTCAGACGCAGGATATACACGCCGGACGGGAGATCAACCCCGCCGTCGTCCTTCCCGTCCCACGTCACCCGATACTCGCCCGGCGGCAGAAGCTCGCTCTTCAGGACCCGCACCGTTTGCCCCCGGAGGTTCACCACCGCAAGCTCCACCCTGTCAGCCTCATCCAATTGGAACAGGACGTTCGTTTCCGGATTGAACGGATTCGGGTGATTCGGTTGGAGCACGAACCTTCTCGGCGGGAAGCTCTCATCCGTCCGGACTCCGGTAGGCTGTTGTAGCCATGTGAGGCAGCGCTCCAGCAATTCAGCCGCCGTATCCTCGTACGGCCCCCGGACAGATTCCAGCCCGAAGCTGAGATAAACGAGCCGCCCGCCCGTTTGCGGATCGTACCAACGGATTCCCGCGAATTGGTTCGGAGCGCCCATGTAGAGCAGAAAGCCGACGGCGGGTTCAAGGGGGCGGACGACTTCGGGCGAGGTTGGCTCCGGACTTCCGAAGGGACCCTCAAAGTACACGAAGAGGCGATTTCCAATGGGATCGTTGGGGACGCCGATCAAGCGGCGGATGCTCGCGCTATCCGAAACCAGCGCCGCGCGCAGTACCTCGGAGAAGAAGAGCGAATCCTGACGGTCACCCTGGATCATCAGGTCGCGCCCGATGTCGTCGCCCACCAGAAGCACGGCTCCGCCCCGGGCCAGGTGGGCTCGCAGGAGCTCCTGCTCGTCGTGATGAAGCGAGCGCCCGCGGGCGTGCCCCGTAGCCCAGATCAACACAGGATAGTTGCCGACCTCGGCGGTCGGCGCGCCATTCCGGCTGACATCCCAGTAGTGGGTATAGATGCGCCTTCGCGCCAAAGCCTGACGGTAGTAGAGATCGCTATCGCCTCCCCCATCATCATCCACCAATAGGATTTGCGGCTTGCCCAATCCCACCAGGATCTGGAACCGCTCGCTCATCGGACCGGATTGCGCGCTCAACCAAAGCGCCGCCAAGCGAGCCGTGGCGTCCGGGGCGGCCCGAAGCCGGAAAGGCTCTCCATCCGTGGCGACTGTATCAAGATGCCCGACATTCCGCAGGGTTGTGGAGGCGCTTTCCACAATGATGTCTTCCCCCTCAGCGGAGAGGCTCAACAGGACTTCGTCTGTGGGTAATCCCTCGTTGCAAATCCGGCCCGAAAGCTCCACCGTCTCGCCGGGGTCCCAACAGCCATCGCCGTTGCCGCTCACCTCCGTCGCCGTCCAGTCGACGAGCCGCAAAATCGGACCCTGCGCCTCCTGTGTCTCCATCAGGAGATTCCCCTGTGGATCCAGAACCATAGCCTCCGGTTCGCCGCGAACAAGCAGGCGGAACTCCGTGCTCTTGCCTTCCAGCCAAAGAACGGTGTCCGCCAGCGAACCCGTGGCGCCGGTGACGATCACCTCCAGTGGGAGACGGTAGACCTTCGGCCCCAGAGTCTGGATTTGATCCACGAAGCCCCACACGAGGTAGTTCGTCTCTGAAACGCGGGTGCTCGTCCAGGCCCACCGGAGTACGGGATGCCCCGGCTCGTAGATCCACTGCCGGAAGAACCAGCCGAGATCCAGCCCGGAGTGCTCCTCGCAGACCTGTTGGAACTGCTCGGTCGTGGCCGTGCTGTAGGCGAAACGATTTCCGTAGTCCCGAAGCGCGGCGAAAAAGACGGAATCCCCGAGCATGGCCCTCAGCATGTGCAGGACGCATGCCCCCTTGTCGTACACCACCCCGACGATGACCGGCATCCCCGGATAGCGGAAGATCGGCTCACTCTCTCTGAGCGCCGACTGCATCGTCGCCTGCCTGTAAACCCGATACCCCTCCTCGCCGTACAGGTGTTCGAACCACAGGGCCTCCGCGAAGGTGGCGAAGCCCTCGTTCAGCCAGACGTGTCCGAAGTCGCTCGGGGAAACCCAGTCGCCCCACCACTGATGGGCCAGCTCGTGAAAGATCACCATGTCTGCCACGTGCCCCCCGGTGATGTAGCCGGAATGAAGGCTCGTCAGGGTTTGATTCTCCATCCCTCCCCAAGCGCCGTCGTACTGCGCGTGGCCATATTTTTCCCGGACGAAGGGATACTCCCCCCAGCTGCGGGAAGCGAATCCGATCATCGGGACGGTCGGCGAAAGGTCCTCCAGGGCGGCCGAATACGATTGTGGATAGACGAAATGCATGACCTCCATGCTGTCCCCGGCCAGAGAAACGTACGTATCCCGGATCGTCCGGTAGGCGGCTACCTGCATGGAGATCAGGTAGGTCGTGATGGGGTAGCTCTCGTGCCAATGGTAGGTCCAAGTGCCATCGCCGTGGTCGATGACGGCGCGCAGCGAGCCATTCGAAGCCACCACCAGAGGTTTTGGCACGCGCACGAGGACATCCACGGAGTCCGCCTTGTCCCCCGGATAGTCCCGGCACGGGAACCAGCAGCGGGCGTAATATGGCTCGTTGTCGCTGAATACGGCGGGGTAGCCTCCGACCTGCTTCCAGAAAAGCGTGGGGAAGTTATCCGGAGCGCTCGGCTTGCCTCGGTAGCGTACCCGTACGCTCAGGGTGTCTCCCGTCGTATACGGGTGGTCCAGGGGCAGGTACAGGCTGTCGCCGCGGATCTGGTAGCCCGTGGCGGCACCTCCCACCCCTTCCAACACCATCTTGCGAGTCACAAAATCCAAGCCCAGCCTGCTCAGTCCGTTCCGCAACACCCGCACGCCGATCCGGGCCTCTCCCGAGATGGCCTGGTTTGTGAAATCCGGCTCGAGCTGGAGGCGGTAGTAGGTGACGTCGAAATCGTCCCAGCGGGGCTGGGGCATTCGCGCCAGGGCTTCGATCCGCTTGGCCTCGGTGGCCCTGAGGTAGCGGTCCCGGACCTCCATCTGCTGGCGCACGAGCTCCTGCAGGTACTGCGTGCGGTCAAACCCCGCTCCCCGGCTGCCCATCGAGCACAGCCAGACGATCGTCACAAGAAAGGCTCTTTTCCTCACCTTCGCCCTCCGTGACCGTCTATCTCTCCACCTGCTCCCGGCCAGCCCCGCGACATCCAGCGCCCTGGCCCGGCGCACCATCTGGACGAAAGAGTTGCGCCAATTGTTTCCCCCGGAAGTGAATTTCCCAGATCCCGCGCTCCGCTCAAGCGACGGTCGAGAGAGATCCGCTCGCTCACACAACTTGTCTCTGCCGAGGGAAGGCTCCTCCGGGAACGCAGTTCAGGAGGGGAGGCTTCCGCTCACCAAGCCATGTTACGCACCATCTTCTCGATCGGCCAGGGCGAACCTCCACCCCCGAGCCAACGACTGAACCAGTCCAGATGAGCGGCGTAGTACAGCGGCATGGACTTCACAAAGTTGGGCCAATGTCCGTCGTTCTTGAAGACGATCAGGCGCGAGGGCACGCCTCGTCTCTGGAGCGCCGTGAAGAACTGCAGGCTTTGCGTGTAAGGCACGCGGAAATCCAACTCGCCCGTGATCACTAGGCAAGGCGTCTTGAAGTTCACGACGTAGTTCGACGGGCTGAACTTCTCGTACAAGTCCGAGGTCCACGGCGTGCCCTTCATATCCCACTCGGGGAACCACAGCTCCTCCGTGGCTCCGTACATGGAGCGGAGATCGTACACGCCCATCATGGCCGCCAGACACTTGAAGCGGTCCGTGTGGCCCTCGAGCCACATCATGGCGTAGCCGCCCCAGCTCCATCCCATGGCGCCCATGCGCTCTTCGTCCACCCAAGGGAGAGCAGCGAGGGCATCGGTGACTTTCATGATGTCTTCCATGACTTTGCCGCCCCAGTCGCCCGAGATGGACTCCGTGAACCGCTGCCCATAGCCGGTTGAGCCGTGAGGATTAGGAAAGGCCACGATGTACCCGGCGCCCGGATAGACCTGCCAGTCCCCGCGGAAGGCATCCGCCCATTGGCTCTGCGGCCCACCGTGCACATTCAGGATGAGCGGGTACTTCTTGCTGGGATCGAACCCATGGGGCTTCACAACGAAGACGTGGATGCTGTCCCCGTCCGCACCCTCCACCCACATCTCCTCCGCCGGGCGGATGTCAACCTCTTCCTCGATGGGCTTGTTGAATTCGGTGAGCCGCTTGCGGCCGGTCCCAGCCACCGTCACGCGGTAGATCTCCCTCGGCTCGGCGACGGAACGGCGCACGTAGGCGATCCATTTGCCGTCCGGGGCCACCTCAAAAGCATCGATCGTCTTGTCGTCCAGTACCAGGTTGATTTTCCCGGTGGCCACATCCACACGGTAAAGCGGAACGTGCCCCCTCACCTCGCCTAGGAAATAGATGGACTTGGAGTCGGGGGACCAGCGGAAGTCGACCACCCAATTGTCGAAGGCCTCGGTCAGGACCCGCTTCGTGCCCGTCTTGCGGTCGTACACGGCCAGGCGGAAGCGATCCGATTCGTACCCGGGCACCTTCTGCATGCGGTAGGCGATGTAGCGACCGTCGGGCGAGTAGAGAGGGTCGGCGTCGTAGGCCTCGTTGTCGTCAGTGATGTTCACTGGATCGCCGCCCGTGACCGGCACGACCCACAAATCCTTGTTCGTCGAGAGCGCCTGATCTCGGTCGTGGTTGGAGACGAAGCAGATCTCCTTCCCGTCCGGGGAGAAGACGTAGCCCCTGCCACCTTCCAGGCTGAAGGCGGGCGCGTCGAAAGGCCCGGGGGTGAGATCCCGGACATTTCCACTTTCCACCTCCACCACGAAGGTGTGCACCACCTTCCCGTCTTTCCAGAAATCCCAATGCCGGTACAGGAGTTCATCCGCCAGGTGGGCCTGGATTGGCCCGTCGTTCATCTTCTCCTGAATAGCCCTGTTGCAGGAATCGTCGGCGCCGCATTCCGGAAAGACCGAGGAGGAGAAGGCAATCCACTTCCCGTCGGGGGACCACACGGGATCGCTCACGCCGGTGGACATCTTCGTGAGCTGACGGGGCTCGCCTCCCTCGACCGGAAGGAGCCAGATCTGCGCCCCATCCTTCCGGGTCGAGAGGAAGAGGATGGTCTTTCCGTCCGGGGACCAGCGCGGGTGCCAATCCGCTGCCTCCGAGTGAGTGAGCTGGCGAAGGTGCGTACCGTCGGCGTTCATGAGCCAGAGATCGGAATTGCTCTTCCCTTCGCGGAGATTGTACTCGGTGACGACAAAGGCAATCTGCTTGCCGTCGGGCGAGATCTGCGGATCAGCCACATTCTTGATGCGGTAGAGATCCTCGATGGTAAAGGCCCGTTTCCCGGCCCAGACCGGACCGCTCAGGAGCAAGACAAAGGCCCAGGCTACTACCAACGTCCTCCGCATTGCACCCTCCTCGTCACAATGCCCTTCCCTGTGTCTCGGTGGTCCAACCTCCGACCGAATCCCGGACTGGCCGAGCAGAACGCATCTCGTACTCGAACTTCTTTTGGTAGGCCGCCATGTCGGCGCGCGGCGCACGCGGCGAAGCCCCCGCACCTGTGGCAAATTCTCCTTCCGGCTCGGCGAAGCGGCCCTGCGCAATCCCGGCCGTAGCGCTTCACGCCGCCACCCCCTCCCGGGCGAACCGCCATCGGCGCACACATCTCCCTTTCGGAGCATGAGGGGATTGAGTCTACCCCTAAGCCGGTGGAGGTATTCTCGCGAAGCAAAATCAGGATCCCCACGCCTCACTTGAAGCCGAAAGCCGCCGGAACCACAAGGGAGATCCAGGGGATGTAGGTGATCAACATCAGAGCCACGATCATGGCGGCAAAGAATGGGAGCAGGGGTTTGATCACCTGGGTGATGGTGGTATTGGCGATCCCGCACCCGACGAACAGACACGAACCCACCGGCGGCGTGCACAAGCCGATGCAGAGGTTCGTGATCATGATGATCCCGAAGTGGATCGGATGCATTCCCAGGTTTTGGACCACGGGCAAGAAGATAGGTGTGAAGATGAGGACGGCGGGGGTCATGTCCATGAACGTGCCCACAAACAGGAGGATCAGATTGATGGTCAGGAGGATCAGGTACTTGTTGTTCGTGAGACCAAGGAGCGCTGCCGAGATGGTCTGGGGGATGTTCTGGTATGCCAGCACCCACGACATCGCCATGCTCGTGCCGATGAGGAGCATCACCACCGCCGTCGTGATTCCGGTTTGCAGGAGAATGCCCGGGATCTCCCGCAGCGAGACCTCCCGGTAGATAAACACCGAAAGCAACAGGGCGTATGTCACGGCCATGGCCGAAGCCTCAGTGGCCGTGAATGCGCCACCAAGGATCCCTCCCAGGACGAGCACGATCAAGAGGAGCGGCGGAATGGCCTTGAAGAACCGGACCACCCCTTCCCGAAATGGCACCTTCGTACCCTTGCCGTAATTGCGTCGGATCGAGATCCAACCGCTGACGATCATGAGGGAGATGCCGACAAGGATGCCCGGAAGGAAGCCGGCCAAGAAGATGGCAGCCACGGAGACAATCCCGCCGGTCGCAAGCGAATAGACGATCATCACGTTGCTCGGAGGGATGAGCAGTCCAGTAGTGGCGGCAGTCATGCTCACAGCTGCGTTGAAATCCCGGTCGTACCCCTCTTGGTTCATCAATGGGATCATGAAGCCCCCGACGGACGAAACGGCCGCCACTGCCGAGCCGGAAATCGCACCGAAAAGCATGCAGGTGAGGATGTTCACGTAGGAAAGGCCGCCACGGAAACGCCCCACCAGCACGTTCGCGAAGTCGATCAGGCGCCGCGCGATACCCCCGCGCCCCATCAGTGCGCCGGCCAGGATGAAGAACGGGATCGCTAGGAGAGCGAAGCTATCGATTCCGGTGGCGATGCGTTGGGCCACAATCTCAAAAGTGGGGAGGCCTCCCACCGCCAAGATGGTCAGCACTGTGGAAAGACCAATGCAGAACGAAATGGGGACATTGATGTACAGCAGCAGCACGAAACTGACGATCAGCACGAAAAGCGGTAGGTTCATGCCGGTCTTTCCTCGCTTTCGAGTCTGTCGTGGCTTCGATCAGTCCAGCGCCCCTTTGGGGAGAGACACCTTGACCTCCTCCACCGCTTCCCCCCGAAGCAGCCTGGTGAGGCTGCGCACGAAGAACTCAGCCCCGTACAGGGTCAGAAAGACGCCGCTGATGGGCACAGCGGTATACACGTACCCCATCTGGATCTGCAGGGCGGGGGAAACTTGTCCTGTGCTGAGCGTCGTCCTAACTAACCCTATTCCCCCCCATAGCAGCACCCCCAGCGAGAACCCCACGACGCCGGCGTACACAATCAGCTCGGTGATGAGCCGGTTGCGAGGCCTCATGCGGTTCACGAAGAAATCGATGCCGAGATGAGCTCCCCGCCGAAGGGCCACCGCCGAACCCAACAGGCCCACCCAGATTAGCAGGAAGGTCGCAAGCTCTTCCGTCCATGAGCTCGGCTTCCTGAGCACAAATCGGGTAATCACCTGCCACGTCACATCCACCACGAGGACCCCCATGACCAGCGCCACCAGGCCCTCCAGGAAACGATCGAGCACCTCACGGATCCTGCGGTACATTGGTCAGCGCTCCCGCACTCCGCTTTTCCGCTTGTGAGCAAACTACCCGGCCATCGCGGCCACTGCGTTCCGTCCTGGAATGGCCCCCAACGCAAGGTCCAGTTAGCTCACTGGATGGCCTGAATCTCCTGGGCAAGACGGCCCACCTCGGTCCCCTCGAATTCCTTGTACAACTGCGCCGCCTTGCGCCGGAAGGGCTCCTTGTCCGGGATGATGATCTGGACCCCAGCCTTTTGAACTTCTTCGAGGGACTTCTTCACCATCTCGTCCCAGAGCTGCCGCTGATAGGGGACCGACTCGTCCGCCGCCTCCTGCAAGATCTGCTGGAATTCCGGGCTCAGTTTCTTCCACACGGCCGTGCTGATCAACAGCACATCCGGCACCCGGGTGTGCTCATCCAGGGTGTAGTACTTGCAAACCTCGTAATGGCGGGAAGTGTAAAAGCTCGGCGGGTTGTTTTCGGCCCCGTCAACGACCCCTTGCTGGAGCGAGGTGTAGAGTTCGCCCCAATCGATGGGCGTGGCGGAGGCGCCGAAGACCTCGATCATGCGCAGCGCCATGTTGCTCTTCTGCACCCGAATCTTCAGGCCCTTCAGATCATCGGGGGTGTAAATGGGGCGATTGCGCGTGTAAAAGCTTCGAGCCCCCGCATCGTAGTAACAAAGACCCTTGAGTCCGACCTTCTCACCCGCAGCCAGCAGACGTCGGCCGATCTCTCCGTTCCAGACCTTCCAAGCATGATCCGCGTCCCGGAACACGTAGGGCAACCCGTACACAGCCAGCTCCGGAATGAAGCTCTCCAGCGGGCTGCTGGAGGTTTTGGTCATGGCGAGGCTGCCAAACTGGAGCTGCTCGATGCACTCCCGCTCGCTGCCCAGCTGTTCGTTCGGATAGATGTCGATGCGGAGACGTCCCTGCGACTTCTCCTGGACCCGCTCCGCCATGTATACCATCGCCTTGTGGACAGGATGCGTGATGTCCAGTCCGTGAGCCAGCTTCAACACAGTGACCTTCTGGCTCCCGCCCTTTCCGCATCCCTGCGCGAGGATGGAAAGACTCAGGATCGCCGCCGTCACGATGACTCTACGCATCCCTTGCCTCCCGTACCCAATCCACCTTTCTCGCCCATTCCGAGGCGAAGGTAAGAAACGTCCGCGCCGCTACCAAGAGAAAATCATCCTCCTGCGCCGCTTGGGTGTCGGCAAACTTCGGGGCCGTCGAGTAGGGTCGGAGGCCCCCGAGCGACCCTACTCCTCTCCAAGGGGCATCAGATGCCGCTCCACCACCTCGCGGAACTTGGAGTCTTTCACTTCAGCCAGGACTTCGCGGTACAGCAGTTTCATCTCACCGGTACACGCCAACGCGCGACGATACACGGGGCAATTGCGGCATTCCTCGTCGGAGCGCAGGTTCTCCCGTCGCATCACAACCCAGCAGGGATCTCGTTCCTGCTCCTGCGCTGCGCAGGTTCCCTGCCGGCAGGGGAGGCCCGTCTCCTTCGGCTGAACTTTCCAGCAGGGGATCAGGCTGATCAGACGCCGGATCCCCGCCATGTTCAACCCCTCCTTCTGCAAAAGCCTTCGGATGCACTGGAAACGCCGCAGGTCCTCGTAGGAGTAGAGTCGTCTTCCCGAGCTCGTCCGGAAGGGGATGATCAGCCCTTCGGCCTCGTACATGCGGAGGGTCGGCACGGAGGTCCCAATTCGCTGAGCTGCCAAGCCAATGGTTAACACCGGTTCATGGGCATCGAATCCGGAGGACATGGCTTCTCCTCATGCTGCTAGGAATCTCCAATAGCTGCACTCCTTCCTGCCCAAAGGCATGACCTCTCCCGCAGTTCATCCCTCTTCCGGTAGCGGCAATTGGATCCGTCCTGCCACGTCCACAGCGTCGGCACCAAGCCGCTTGCCCCTCGGCGGAGCCTCGAGGATCCGGCTCCCCGGGGATAGAGGAGCCTGGTCCGATTGCTCACTGCTTGGGTACGGGATGAGCAATCTGAGCCACTGCCTGCTGGTAGTTGAAGGGCCTGTACGTGGGGCTCTTCTCGTTGTGGCAAGTCTTGCACAGTTGCTCGTTGGGAACGGTCATCCCCACCGAGGCTGGCTGGATCTTGCCGTCGTAGAGGTCCTTCATGACGTTCATTTTCCAATACTCCGAGCCCGGTCCGTGGCAGGCCTCACAGGTCACTCCCTCTTCCATCTTGTACGTCGCCGACTTGGCGGAAGCCGGGGCGTCATATGCAGTCACGTGGCATTTCAGGCACTGGGCCGCTTTCTGCGGATCGCCCTGGACCCCGGCTTTGTTCGCCACGGCCTTCGCCTGCTCGGTCGCTAGCACCTCATAAGCCTTTGCGTGGGCGCTGTTCTGCCACTTCTGGAATTGCTCGCCTCTGGGTTTCAGCTGGTGGCACATCTTGCATTTGGTGACGCCCACGTACTGAAACGTCTTCTGCTGCGAGTAGCTCAGCGCACTGACCAAGCCCAAAACCACCATCGCTCCGACCACGGCAAGAAGAGTCTTTCGCATACTGCTTCCTCCGTTTCGTGTTTTGTCCAGGTTACCCATTCTCCATTCGCGGCTGTCCTGAAGCCTCGATTCTCGCGGCCGCGCTCGCTGCATCTGTCCCTTCCTTCACTCGCCCAACATAACGAATGACGCCCGAACCATCAAGCAAATTGTGATCCTGCGCCTACGCCAATCCTCTGTAGATCACCTCTCCGGCGTGAGGACCACCACCTGCCCCTTGTACAGCTTGCGGAATTCCTCGACGTCCTTCTGCGAGCCGACAATGTCGCCCCAATGCATGGGGATCGTCACCGAAGCCTTGATGGCATCGGCTGCCTCCGCTGCCGCTTTCGCATCCATCGTGTAGGTCCCACCGATGGGGAGGAGAGCTACATCCGCCTGAACCTTCCGCATCTCCGGCACAAAGTCCGTGTCGCCTGCGTGGTAGATGCGCATGCCGTCGGGAAGGCGAATCACGTAGCCGACCCAGCCGTTCTCCTTCGGATGGAAGCGCTTGTTGATGTTGTACGCCGGCACCGCGATCACCTGCAGCTCTCCCACGGCGAGCGTTTCGCCCGGGCTCACCGCCTTGACCATGCCCGTGAGCTGACCAGCCACATCTCGGGGTCCGACCAAGATCGTCTGCGGGCTGCGGATCTTCTCGATGTCCTCCTTGGACAGGTGATCGAAGTGGCTGTGGGTGATGAAGATGTAGTCCGCCTTGGGGACGTTCGCCGGGAGCTTGAACGGATCGATGTACAGCTGTTTGCTCCCCACCTCGATGCGAAAGCTCGCATGGCCGAGCCAATGGATCTTCTTGATGTCCATCTCTCCACCCCTCCCCAGCGATGGAAGGTTCACCGCAAGCAGGCACGCAACCACGATCGGAGCCACGGAAAACGCTTTCCCGCTCGAGAGACTCCGTTGGCGCATCATGGCCTCCCTCCAGATTGGCTTTGGTCACACATCCGCCCTGTCCCGAGTTACCTCACACGACAAGGCAGGTGGTCGTACGCACGACTCCCTCGATGCTATGAACCTGGTCCACCACAACCGATTCCACCTCCGGGAGGTCTTGCCCTTCCACGAAGGCGATGACGTCGTACGGTCCGATGACGCAGTGAGCCGCTTTGACCTGAGGGACTCCGCGCAGCAGGTTTTCCACATCCTTGTGCTTGCCACGGCTCGTCTCGATGAGGACATACGCTTTCACGCTCATGGCACCCTCCCAATCGTCATCCTCTGCTGCCCATTTGCTCGCTTGGCTCGCCACCCGATCTGCCGATGCCTCGGCCGCCAGCCAATCTGCGTCCAGTCCGAGCGGGACTCCCGTTGCGATTCCTCCGTACGATTTGCTGGCCGTACCCATGTGGTTTCGGACCATTGGCTGGCCACCTTGCGTGCCAGGACCAGCACGAGCTCGGCGGCGCATTTCGCCGTCGTTCCGCCGCGGTCCAGCCTCGGGTTCAGTTCCACCACGTCCGCCCCGACGATCCCGCCGGACAAATCGGCCACGAATCGGAGCAACTCCTCGGGGCTCCACCCCCCACGGCATCCCGCGCTCGCTCCCGGGGCAAACTTCGGATCCAGCACGTCCAGGTCGATGCTGAGGTACAGCGGGGCTCCGTCTACCCTCGGAGGCAACTCGGGTTCGCGAGTCCACGCCACGCCCCACCTCTGGGCCAAGCGCTTCTCGCGCCCATCCAGCTCCTGCACCCCCGCTTGCCAGAGGGAAAGGACGCAGCCGGCTTCCAGCAATCGGGCGGCCACGCAGGCGTGCGACCAGCGATCCCCGAGGAAGTCCGGATGCAGGTCGGCATGCCGATCGACCCAGACCACGCGCACCGGACCGTATCGCTCCGCCAGCGACCGGACCACGGGGAGCGTAATGGAGTGGTCGCCTCCGAGCGCCAGAGGAATCCCTCCGCGATCCAGGATCCGATCGATCTGCTGACCCATTTGGGCGAAGGCCCTCTCGTCCCGCTCCAACCGGATCACGCCTTCGTCCACCACGGGCAAAGGCAGGACCTGCCCGCCCAGAAGTCCTGCCGCAATCAGGTGGCGGCGGATGGCCCACGGTCCCAGCATGCTCCCCCGGCGCAAGGTGCTCTTTTCCTCCCACGGGAAGCCGATGACGTGAAGGCTCCGCCCCATGGTTCCCCTCCCGCTTGGCGCCGAACCTGTTGCGACGTCATGGCCGGATCGTCCCGCAGGAAAACCGCACGCAGAATGGAAGGAATCTGATCGTTTAACCCGGCGGGCCGAGCCACCGTTCCTCCCGGGACGCTTGCCGGGACTCCGTCACATTCAGCCCGAATCCCTGGGTGCCGTCGGCTTCAGCACACCCACTCCGTGGCTAACGCTCCGCTCGGTAAGCGATGACGGCGACCTCCACGTGCACATCCCTGGGCAGGCGCGCGACCTGTACCGCGCAGCGCGCCGGAAAGTCACCGCGGAAGTAGGTGGAGTACACCTCGTTAAGCTTGGCGTAGAAACTCAAGTCGCTGACGAATACCGTTGCCTGAACCACGTCTCGATAGTCCATGCCGGCTGCGCGAAGGATCGCGCCCACGTTTTCCAGAACCTGCCGCAATTCCGAATCAAAGTCTGAGGTCACGAGCTCACCCGTCGACGGCTTGATGGCAATCTGGCCTGAGACGAAAAGCCATGGCCCCACCCGCACGGCCTGGCTGTACGGGCCGATAGCCCGGGGAGCCGCGTCCGTCGCGATGATCTCCTTGGTCCAGTTCCAGGAAGCCCTCTGGTGAGCACAGCCCGCGGCCAGCAAGAGGAGGCAAAGCCCCGAGTAGGCGGTCCGTCTCCGCATCCGTTCACCTCCCTCGTCCTGCGTCCAACGCCTTGCACTGCCGTGAGCATCCCGAGGATGCCGTCATCCAAGCATCCGCACCGCACGCGCAATTTCGCGAATCCTGGCGTTCCGCGGCAAGTGGAAATCGCACGGCCGCACCGTCTTCCGGTGGGGAGGGGTGAGTCCGGGCGCCACATGAGCCGTGAGGCGGATCAACTCCGCGCGATGGCTCTGGCTGTTTCTTGGAAATGAGTCTTCTCTTGCGTACAATACCGTGCCGTTCGAAAACGCGGCGCAGAGGACAAGCGGTGGAGGTGGCCGATGTTCTGGCTTCAGCTGGTTTCCAGGTTCATCAGAGTCTTGCGGGAAGGGGATTCCCCCGGAGCGATCGCCGGGGGCTTCACGGTGGGCTTCATCGTGGGGCTCACGCCCTTCCTCAGCTTGCAGAATATCCTGCTCATCCTCTTGGCCGCTGTGGTGCGATTGAATTTCGCCGCTTTCGGCCTTGCCTATTTCTTCTTTGGTTTCATCGCCTACCTCTTCGACCCTTGGTTTCACTCTCTCGGATTGTCGCTCCTCACGCTACCGTCCCTGCAGGCATTCTACACGCGGCTGTACAATCTGCCCATCGCGCCTCTGACCCGCTTCTACAATACGCTGGTTTTCGGGAGTACGGTGGTCGCGATCGTCCTGGCGCCGGCCATCTTCTTCGCAGCGAGGGAAGGCATCCGAGCCTACCGGCGATCCTGGGCGCAGAAGTTTCAGGACAGCCAGGCCGTTCGCTTCGTGCGCGGATTGAAGATCGTCCAGTGGTATTTCAAAGTCCGGGATTTGGAGCTCTCCTGACCCCGGCCGTCGGGGGGAGAGAATCGGCATTCTGGCAGAGGTGGGAACGAAGCCATGCGGAAGAAAGCGCTCGTGGTCCTCGCCATCGTCCTCCTGGCCTTGCTCGTGTACCTCTACGTTCGGCGGAATGCCCTGATCGAGTCGGCGATCGAGTCCGCCGGGACAGCGGCCGTGGGGGCCAAGGTGGAAGTCGATGATCTGTCGCTGGACTTCCTCCGCCTTCGGCTGGGCTTTGACCGCTTCCAGGTGACCAATCCCAACGACACCTGGCACAACTGGATCGAGCTTGGCCCCTCCGGACTCAAGCTGGAATGGAAGCCCCTGCTCTGGAATCGCTACGTGATCCGGGAATTCTACGTCCGGGAGATCCGCTTCAATTCGCCGCGCAAGACGGACGGGGCGATCCCGGGGAAAAGACCGAAGCCAGCCGGCCCCTCCCTCACGGAGCGGGCGCGGAAGGTATTGCAGGCCAAGCTGGACGAGACACCGCTCCCCGACCTGGCGCGGTTCGCACAACGGCGCATCGATGTGGACAGCCTGATCCGCGTCCTGGGACTCACAACCCCGGACAGCGTGGAAACGCTTTTTACCCACCTCCAGGGTACGGCGCAGGAACTTCGCGCGCGGGTGGTGCAGCTGGATCCTCGGGATGAGCTCGAACGGGTGACGGGGCTTGTCCAGCCCATTCGGCCAGCGGAGATCCGCTCGCTGGCCGAGCTCACCGACGCCCTCCAGCGCGTCCAGGAAGCCCGCAATTCCCTGCAAAGATACCGCACGCGCTTCGATTCCAGCCGAGCCTGGGTACGCTCGGAAATCGAGCTGGCCAACCGGCGTATGCAGCGCGTCGATGATTGGGCGAAGGCTGACCTCGCCCGCCTGCGGGCGTCGGTAGGATTACCCAGCTTCGATGTGGCCGAGGTCGCCCAGATGCTCTTCGGCCCCGCCGTGGTCGACAGGGTGTTGACGGCCCTCCAGCTGGTGGAGAAAGCGCGCGAAGCCATGCCCTACGTCGAGAAGGCCCAGGCCTTCGCCAGAGCTGGTAAGGTGCAGAAACCGCCGCGAGGGAAGGGGATCAATGTGAGTTTCCCGGTCACCGAGCGGTGGCCCAAATGGCTGGTTCGGCGGGTGGAAATCTCCGCCGTCTCTTCACGGACCGACACGACACGAGCGTGGTTCCTCTCCGGGATGCTCCAGAACTTCAATTCGAACCCGAGGCTCTTCGGCAAGCCAGCCACGCTCCAACTCGAAGGTCGGACGACGCAGGGAACTCGCTTCCGTCTCGATGGCCTGCTGGACCACACTTCGGAGATCGTCTTGGACCAATTCGACTTGCAGGTGACCTCGCTGGCGCTGGGCGAGGTGCCTTTCCCTCGAAGCCGCTACTTCCCCTCCAGTCTCCAGCTGAACCGGGCGAACGCCAGTCTGCAGTTCGAGCTGAAGGGCGAAGATCTCCGCGTGGACATGCTGATCCGCTGTCCCGACGCCGCATTCCTGTTCGACGATCCCGCGGGCGACGACCGGGTAGCCCAAATGCTCCGCCGCCTCTTCAGCGATATCCGGAACCTCGACCTCGAGGCGCAGATCCACGGACCCGTCGACCACCTTTCGCTCCGGCTGCGGTCGAACCTGGACGTCCTACTTTCCCATCAGCTGCGAACGCTCGTGGGCGAGCAGATCGCCCAGGCCCAGGCGCAGCTGGAAGCCCGAGTCCAGCGGCTCGCCGATGAGCAGCGGCGCCGCCTTCTCGCCTGGTACGACGCGAATCTCCGGCCTGTGGCGGAGAAAGTGGAGGAGTATCGCACCTTGTTCGAGGAACGCGACAAGCTCATTGAACTGAAGAAGCAGGAGCTGGAGCGTCGCATCGAGGAAGAGAAGCAAAGGCAGAAGTCCGAGCTCGAAAAGGCCGCCCGAAAAAAGGCAGGGGAGATCCTGAAAAAGCTCCCGTGATCGTCTTTCTCACCCAAGAAGAGAGAGGTTTCGCTCACCGCAAAAGGATGAGCCGCCCCACGGAGGTGATCCCGCCGGGCGCCGCGAGTCGGCAGATGTAGAGCCCGCTCTCGAGCGGGAAACCGCGATCGTCCCGCGCATCGAGCCAAACGGTCGTGACGCCGGCGGACCCGGCGCAAGACCGGAGCGTACGCTGGCAACGACCGCGCACATCGTAGAGACGAATCTCGAAGGACGTGCCGCGCGGGAGATGGACCGCCAGCGTGCCGGAGCCCTTCATCGGGTTCGGGTAAACCTGAACCCGCGGCGTCGTGGGAAGCGTCTCTTCCAGCATCCCAACGCGGAGGGCCGGGCCCGGAAAGAAGAACTCCAGCGCCTCGTCCACGTGCGCTCGCCAGTTCCCCCAGCTATGACCCTCGTGGTACTCAGCGCAGCGCAGCGGATATCCTCGTTCGGTGAGAATAGGGACGAGTCCCCTCACCCGCTCGATGATCAAAGGGATGTCGTACGTCCCGAGGTCAAGGTAAATGCGCAGGGGTAAGCGCGGGCCGTCCCGAAAACCCGCGGCGATCTCCGGCTCCACGTTGCTGCTCTGCGCCGCAACGTTCCCGAAGGCCTCGGGGTGGTGGAGACCCAGGTAAAGAGCGATATTTCCCCCGTTGGACGCCCCGAGTACGGCTCGCAAGGAAGGATCGGAGGCGATCCGGTACCGTCGACAGAGCGCCGGGAGTAATTCTTCCAGCAGGAAACGCGTGAAGAGCTCTTTCTTGCTCCCGGCATACTCCGCCGTGCGGTCCACAGGAGGGACGAACACAGCCACCACCGGCCGGATCCGTTGGGCAGCGATCAGATTGTCCAGCACCACATGGGCCTGCGCCAGGCTGATGTATTCCAGGCCGTCGTGCACCAGAAGCAACGGCAGACTCTCCTGGCCTCCGTCGTAACCCGGCGGGAGGTAGACGCGGATCGTCCGTGTGTTGCCGAGGAAAAAGCTGGTGACGGTCGTATCTCGCAGGGTCCCGTGCGGGACCTCGGGCCGGTACACGACCTCATCGGGCGGCACGTACCCGGGCATGCGCAATTCCGAGTTCGGCCCAAAACCTCCCCGCACCTGGTATGGGTTCCGGGGATCCAGAAGCCAGGTCCCGCCGTCCACCACGAACTTGTAGTCGATGCGAGCATCTCTCTCGAACACCGCGGTTCGATACCAGAGGGTGGTCCCAGTCAGGTTTCTCATGGGCCAGGCGCGGGGATCCCACTGGTTCATGTCCCCAGCCACCGTCACACTCGATGCCTGACCCGCGTACAGGAAGTGCGCCACGGTATCGGCCTCGATGAGGGGACAGGAGGCCAATGCGGCAAGGAAGCTATCCACCACTGCCTGGCGGTTCGCCTCCGGGGTGGACAGGGCGCGTAGGATGAAAGCGGCGAAGCTCTGGGCCCGGCCAGCCGAATCCGCCCCGAGGACGATCCCCAGGAAAATCGCAAGCCAGCGGGCACCGCTCGTAAGCCCCGAAAGGAGGGCCCGGAACTGGCCTCTCGCAGCACCGTTCGATCGTCGAACTCCTGTGATCTTCATTCTGACCTCCTCCCCGAAATTGCCTCCGCTCGCGAAAACATCCGTTGCCCGGAGCATCTTGATGCGCCCCTCCGAGGCCTGCTGAACCGAACCGGACACGATGCCCTTGCGGGTGCCGATAGAGACCATTCCGACCGAAAAGCCCTTCTCGCCTGCATCCCTCTCTTATCCGCCCGTTTCCGATTCAGAAAGCCTGCCCCATGTCGAGGAGGATGGCGCCCGCTGGCTCGCCCGGGCGGCGATCCAGTCTCAGCCCAAAATCCAGACGCACCACGCCGAGGGGGGAATTCACCCTCAGCCCTACGCCTCCAACCCAACGCAGATCCCGGAGTGAGAAAGAGCGCCGGTCCGTCCACACATTGCCCGCGTCGAGGAATATCGCCCCGCGGATTGGCTTCCACAGCGGGAACCTGGCCTCCAGGAGGTTAGCAACCAGGGAGACACGTCCGCCGAGCGGGATACCATCAGGAGTGGTGGGACCGAGTCGCCTCTCGCTGAACCCGCGTATGCTTTTGGCGCCGCCGGCGAAGAAACGCTCCTGGATGGGGACCTCCGTGCTCAACCCGTATTCCTGCACGATTCCGAAGCGAATGGCCGTCGACAGATGCACCCGTTCTCGCCACGGACGATAGGTACGGTAGTCCAGAATGAGACGCGCGAATTGGTTCGTACCCGGTCCGCCCAGTCCGGCCAGTTCCGCTTGGGCCAGGAAGTAGTTGCCCTGGGTCGGGTTGAAAAGGTCGTCCCGCACGTCGAAGGCGTAGCTGGCGATGGCGCTCCGGGTATTCTTGGCCCGTACGTTTTGAGGCGGCTGCCCCAATAGTCTCAGCCAACGGACAGACTCGTCTCGCAGTGCGAAACGTAGGATGTGACGCCGGCGGGACTGGGTACCCACGGTCATCCGGAGGCCGTACAGGACCGCTTCGTAGCTCTGCTCGTCGTGATGCTCGTAGTAGCCGTTCCCATCCAGCCGCACCGGGAGACCGAGTGCCCAGGGGTCCGAGTACGCCAGTTCCACCTTCTGGCGAACGAAGCTGGCCCGTCCGGTCAGGCCGATCTTCCGCCCGTCTCCGAAGAGATTCCCGTAGGAAGCTTCCACGGAGGCGCGGAGCTTGTCGTAGGTGCCGAACCCAAGTCCCCCTTCCACCTGCCCGAAATCCAGCTCGGAAACGCGCACTAACACGGTCCTCCAGCCGTCGGCTGAATCCTGAGCCGCCGGGCCGATCTCCACAGAACGGAACAGCCCCGTCCGGTAGAGCCGGCTGATGGAGTCGCGGATAGATGAAAGGCGCAGGACCTCCCCCCTCCGGATGCGGAGCTCGCGCTCCACCGCGTGCAGGCGCACACGTTGCAGGCCCTCCACCTGAAGACGCGCGACGCGGACCTGTGGCCCCTCGTTCACCGTGAACTCCAGCACCGCAAGGGCCTCCTCCGGCCGAAGCCTCACCTCCGGCGCCACCTGCGCCGCCAGGTAACCCTGCTCGCCCAACGCTTCCACGATCCGGCGCACGTCCTGATCGATGCGGGCGGAGACCAACGGCGTCCCGGGACGGGATTCAACCAGCTTCAGGTAGAACGAATCGGGGAACGCCCGATTGCCGAATACGGCCACGTCCGAGATGATCGTCCTTCGCCCCTCCTCCACCTCGATCCAGATGTCCACGCGATGCTTCGAGGAGTCGAACCGGGCCTCCCGAGCTTGTACCCGCGCTTCCAGGTAACCTTGGTTTCGGTAAAAGGACAGCAGCGAAACCACGTCGTCTTGCAGAACCTGGCGCGAGAAAAGGGTCTTCCCGAAAAAGCCGGAGGGACGTTGAGCCATCCGCCGAAGCAGAACCTTCCGGCTGAAGGCCTCGTTCCCCTCGAAAATCACCTGCCGCACGTACCAAGGTTGGGAGAACGCGTTCGCTACGCTCAACAGCACCGCCGCCTGGAACAGAACCAATCGTCTCCGACTCATTTGAATCGAACCCTCGCGCGCAGGTCAATTCCTGCCTGACCCAGCTCATCCGTCTCCCCATCCAGGTACAGGATGGGAGTGAGGCGGTAGCTGATCTTGATGCGCTGCTCGTTCGTGTGGCCCACGACGGTCTGATAGGAAAGGTTGAGCCGCTCGGCCAGTCGTTTGGTGATGGTGACCCGAGGCGCCCAGTACTGATTCAGCTCGAAGAGATTCCCCTCGATGCTCACGCTCTCCAGATTGAGGAGCCGTTCGATCCGCCGTTCGGCCAAGCCAGCCACCTGGCGGCTCGACAGCTCCCGAGCTCTTTCCACCAGGACAGCTCCCAGCCCGGGCTCGCCGGCCGAAGTGTATTCCTCCGGCGTGCGCACTCTGCCGAGCGTGAGCAGGCTCACGATGTCCGATTGCGAGAGGGGCGGGGTCGACTCCAGCGCCAGCGTCGGATGATCGAGATTGCCCGTGAGCCGCAAGGTCACCTGGTAGGTCGTGGACCTTTCAGAAGTCGAGTAGGGAGCCACCTGGGCCACCGCCTCGAAGTCGATTTCCGGATTCAGACGGTATGGGTCGTATTGGCGAATCACACCGCGGGTGACCTCAAACTTCCGGTCGAGGTAAAGCACGTAGCCTTCCGTAACCTGAACTTCTCCCGCGAACCGGGGCACAGCAGCGGTCCCCGAGACGGCCACATTGGCGTCGAGCCGAAGCTTGCCGAGGTTCATGTCCACGAGCAGCCGCTTTGGCGCCAGCACGCCCACATCCAGCTCCAGTCGCTCGAGGAAACGGTTCCGTTTCTCCTCCCGTGCTTCAGCTCTCCGGGCACCTCCAGCGAGATCGCTCAGCCGGAGATTGCGGATGAAGCGCGTTTCGTCCAACGTCACCTGGCCCGAAAGCCGCAATCGTTCTGTGGGAGCAGTCAAGCTCAAGTCGGCCCGATCCACACGCACCTCAAGCACGTCGGGGACGGTGAAATGAAGCTCCCGGGCGGACGCCTTCAGGTTGGCCGCACGGAGTCCTTGGGCAGAGATGCTCAGCCAGCCGGAGGCTGTGAGCCGGCCCCTCCCCCAGTTCCCCTCCAGCTTCTGCACGCGGATCGTATCGCCCGCGAACTGAAACCTGGAGGTGCTGAACTGGATCGCGGGCTTGACTCCGTTCACCTCCACAGTGCTCGCGCCCAGCTCGAGCTCGCCGCGGAGCGAAGGCTGCCCTTCGGCCCAGAAGAGGCCAATCTCCCCGCTCAGCATCCCGCGATTCACTCGCAGCCCGCGCAGGAAGGCGTTGGCCGCACCCACCGGGAAGTCCCCGAAAACCACTCGCAGACTGTCCGCGCCCGGACCCCGGCGGAGTGGCACAAGCCCGGCCACGGATGCCTTACCTCCGCTCAGCCAGAGCTCGCCCAGCCGGATCCGCAGCCATTCGCGACTGCCCGAGCCGTGCCAGCGAGTGCTGTCCAACTGTGCTCCCCGGAGCGCCACCTTCCCCGTCCTCAAGCTGAACTGGATCAGCGGGGCTCCGAGCGCGCCTTTCAGCGCTACCCATCCGTCCGTGCCGGAAACAGTGAGCGAAGGCTTGAGCCAGCCGATCTCCACATCGCGGAGGGTCGCTTCGACATCTTGCTCCCACCCCGCGCCGGCATTGTACAGCTTGGCTCTCGCCGCCAACCTGCCGTTCAAAGCCAGAGTTCCCCGAAGCCAGTCCGTCAGCGGCCCCAGATGCACCCCACCCGTCGTCACGCTCACGATGGCGGGGTTCTCCGGCTCCGGCGCCAGCTTCCAGCCCCGATCGCTCCGCAGCGGAAGCACGCCGGAGAAACGCACGGCCGCCGTGTCCTCCGCGATCCAGAGCTCACCCCCGAAGCTGACCGAGCCGGAATCGAGGGCAGCCTCCGCATCGAGTCTCGCGGGACCCATCTCCCGGTACCTCAACTTCTCCGCACGCACGTTCGCATGAAAGGTGAGGGAAGATCTCGGACCGGCGAGAAAAGCGCCCCCACTTGCCCGACCCGACAAGTCACCCAATTCAGGAACCCACTGCTTGAGGATGTGGAGGTCCAGGTCCGCCCAGGAAGCGGAGGCGGAAAGGGAATCCGGCCTGAACAGCGCCATCCCGGAGATTTGCCCCATTGGTGTGCGCTCTCGCCCGGAACGGCCAGACAAGCTGACCTCCGCCGCAAGTCTTGAGGCCTTGGCGCGAAATTCGAGCTTGCCCCGGCTCACGGCTGCGAGGGTGTCGGAGAAGGAGATGCGAAGGTCGGCCCAATTCAGCGAGTCCCCAGCGAATTCGACCAACCCGTTGAGGCTGTCCGCACGGAACGAGCCGATCCGGATGTTCGTTGCCCCGACTGAGGCACGAGCGCCAGGTCGGCTGATGGGTCCGCTCGCCGTTCCCGTAGCCCACAGCCGGCCTCGGAGCTCCGGCCGGGAAACCCAGCGGCCGAGGGCGACCAGATCCCCGTGGACCCGAAAGACGGACTGCTCCACGAACAAGGCCGAAGTTGAGCCGCGGACTCTCGCCCACAGACTGTCGACGCTCAGGTCGGGGTAGGAAAGATCCTGCACCCACAGCTCTCCCCGGAATCCCGGATGACGCAGGGAACCAAACACTTCCCCTCGATAGCGAACGAACCCCTCCGTCAGCTTTTCCCCGATGATCTTGCCTGGGAGGGAAAGCTCGGTGAGGTCCACCTGGGTCGCCGCCTGGATCCGCCCGCGCTCATCGATTCTCCCCCGGAGCACGACGGAATTGGCGCCCCAAAAAAGGTGCGAATGCCACAGACCCTTCTCCAGCCGTCCTTCGAGCCTCAGTTCCGGCAGCAAGGAATCCCCGCAACTCCAACCGGAGACTCTGGTCTTCAGCACCACGCGGTCGGGGGGAGAGATCCCCTTCCCTTCGGCCCAGACGTCGGCGTCGAATCTCCCGCCCGTCGCGCAGAGCGAAACCGGAAGGAATTGCAGGAGGGAATCCAGCGAGAGGGCATCGGCCGTAAGCTGAGCCTGGTAGCGACCGAACCGGGGTCGCCTGAGCAGCGAATCCACCATGCCATCGTATCGGAATTCGACATCCCGGCCGCCCAGCTCGGCTGTGACCGAAAGGCGAAGCCGCTTCCCGGCCGCCACATCCGCGAGGATCTTGCCGGACAGAGGATACTCCCGACCGAGGTTCAGATGGTGAAACTGGACGTTCGCTTTGAGATCCGGCGAGGCCAGCGTCCCCCGCCAAGAGAGTTCCCCCGCAAGGGAAGCCGAGCCCAACCTGCCGCGCAGGGGGCTGGGGATAGCGACCACCGACCCGAGGTTCGCCTCGACAGCAGCGGCGAGGTCGTACGTCCCGCCAGATGCGAACGGCACGAACCCCCTCGCGCTGACCGATCCCCTCTCCGCCCGGACTCGGACAGCCCGAAGCGACATCCCTGCCCGACCGACTGATCCCTCCGCGAACAGGCTATCCACTCCTCCCTGCCACCATCGGCTGGAGAAGGACCCACCCTGCCCGTCCAAACGGAAATCTGCGGAGTCTGAGCCGAAGAGCCGCGCCTTCAGCTCCAGCGCCCCGAAGGAGACAACCATGCCCAGAGGCTGGTCCACGTAGGCAAGAGACGCCCTCCTCACCTCGAAGCCCCGCACCTCGATTTGCCACCCGGAGCGCTGACGGGTCGTGTCGGGCGGACGACTCTCGCTCGGCTTGCCGAACAGGGAGATCAGCGAAACCCGGCCATCACGACCTCGGACAATGTGGAGCCGGGCCTCATCAAGGGCCACCTTGCGGATGGCGATCCTCCGCGCCAGGAGCGCGGGCAGGAAGTAGCGCACCCGGACGCGCCCGAGGAAAATGGCATTGGCCGAGTCGCGAAAAGCCACATCGTGAAGATCCACGTGAGACCACACGTCGGTGCGAACCGACCCAACGCTCGCAGAGGCGGGAAGGCTCTTCCGGACGATCTTCATGACCTGGCGCCTGACCACGGACTGGCCGGGAGGGCTGAGCAAAAGGAGATACAGCAGGAGGAGGCCTACGCCGAGGTAGGTCACGAGATGTTTGGTCAACCGCACGAGACGGCGCAAGATGCTGCAAAGGGGATACCGGCGCAACTCAGTTCACCTGCCACGAAAGAGCAAACGCCACCACCCGGCGGGCGGGGTCGGAGGACACCGAGGGTCGCCGAGCAGGCAGCCAGCGCACTGCGCGTACTTCCTACACTCGAAAGCCGTCCGATCCAGCCTTATCCTGCTCAAGCCTAAACCCTGTATAGGTCATCCCTCCGTTCGACCCTGTGCCCCCACACCACCGGCGGACGCGCGCTAGAAGCCGGCTCGGAGACTCGGCGATGATGCGGCTTTGGCCCCTGCGGACAGCGGACCTCCACCTCTTCGTTCCCCAATTGGGGCACAAGAGGCTCCGCTCGTGCTCGCGCTGGACTTGCGCGCCTTCCGCCGTCCACCATGGCAGCGGGGGATCGGTCATGCCCTCCGTTTATCGCGAAGTCTCTCAGCCGATAGTCGAGGATGCGGAGACGTTTTCCAGAAATTCCCTGACCTCATCGTGCGTGGGAGCGGACGCCTGTCCACCGGGTCTCGTCGTGGTAAGGGCTGCAGCAGCGTTGGCGAATTCGAGCGCCCGACGCAGGGTCTCACCGCGAGCCAGCGTCAGGGCGAAGGCAGCATGGAACACGTCCTGGGCCGCCGGCCGATCCGCCGCCTCCGTCCGAGCCGTCGGGACGTGAAGCCGACCCTCCGGCCCCCAAAAGAGGCAACCCTCCGCGCCCAAGGTCACCACGACGTTGCGGACACCCTTTTCGACCAGGATCGCCGCGGCCAACTCCGCGCTCGACTTGTCCGTCACGCGTCTTCCGGCAAGGACTTCCAACTCCGATGAGTTCGCCGTCACAAAATCTACTGCCTTCAAGAGGCTTTGGGGAGCTGCTCCCGATGATCCAAGATTCAGGATGACCAGCTTGCGAAAGTCTCTCGCGAGGCCGATTGCCTCAGTCACGGCCTCCGGAGTCGCTCCGAGCTGGAGGAGCACGACGCGCGACCTTGCAAAGAGGTCGCGAGCCTGGCGCACCTCTTCAGGGGACAGCTCAGCGTTGGCTCCGGGGACAACGATAAGTTCGCTCTGGCCGGAAGCATCCACTGCCGCGAGGGCGATCCCGGTAGGGCTCCTGTCCGAGCGACTCAGCCGGAGTTCCACCAACCCAGCACCCCGGAGGGAATTCTCTAGTTCGTCCCCGAAAGCGTCCGCTCCCGCTTTTCCGACCAATCCTGCACGGCCTCCCAGCCGGGCAACGGCTACTGCTTGATTTGCACCTTTGCCCCCGGCGAAGTGGTACAAGGCACGGCCCATCAGCGTCTCGCCTGCGGCCGGAAGCCTTTCCACCTCCACGACGAGATGCAGGCGGATCTCTCCGAGGATCAGCACGTCAAGCTCGTTCATTTGCGCCTCGCAGCGCAAGCCGCCGGCGAACCGGTTCGCTCGGGATGAGCTGCCGACTCCACCGACTCACCCTCGGGGAACCCGAATCCCAGCGCCGCCGGATGGCCCGGAGTCCGGCGAAACGGAGCCAGCTCACTCAGCTGACACACGTCCCCGCTGCCGAAGTGCCTCGCGCAGCCGGTGAATTCCCTCCGAGTCAATCACCCGCAACTCGAGCCCGAAGGAGCGCGCTTCTCCTGGCTCCAGGTACTCCACAGCGCCTCGCTGCTTTTCCTTGGCCCTTCCTTCCACCCAGCAGTTGGCCGGCTCCAGCCCGACGACGTATTCGTACTCATCCAGCTGCTTCCACAGCGTGAAGCGGGGGAGATCGGCTTTCCGGTAGCAGAGAGCCAGGCCGAGGCCGTCCCCGCGGAGGCGGGGATTCACAAGGGCTACGTCCACGTAGCCATCGTCGCCGGCCGGATGATCCACGTAGAATACCTGCTCCCGGAAGGCCCGCGCAGGCTCGAGGATCCGGAACCAGTGACTCCGGCCTTTGGCGGCCTCCTCATCCCGGGGGCGGACGTCCGTGAAGGCGCACAGGATCTCCGCCCCAGCGTCGACGATGGGCCAGCCGAGGTTCACGTGGTACAATAACATGATCGGCGTACGCTTGGTTCCCTCGTTGCTGACCCTGTCTTCGATGCGGATCCAGGGATCCCCGAGGCGCGTCAGAATCGTCCGTTCGAGGAGCAGGTTAGGCCCGAACATTCGCCATTCGCGGACCTTCCCCGAAACACGAAGGTAGAGCTCTTCGCCCTCCCAGTAGGAATCCCATCGGACTTCCTCAGCCGGCAGATGGGAGAACCACCCGTGGAGCCCGAGATCCTCCCCCTCATCGACGCAGGGAGCTCCAGCCTGGGTCAAACCGCAGGTCACCACCAGCCCTCCGTAAAACGTCCGCAGCCAACCTAGCCCGCGCGGGTCGAATCGGTGCGGGTGGGCTTCCCCCACAGGGGCCCTCCAGGACAAGGGGATTCCGCAAAAGCGGCAGTGGGAAATGTCCAAGCCGCGGTCAACGACGACGGTGAATTCCAATCCGCTCCCGTTCCACACATGCAAGACGCGCACGCCCCGGCTTTGGCCCTCGCTCAGTTCTGCGGGCTGGAAACCGGCGAGCTGGGAAAGATGCCCTAACCGCGGCAGGAGTTGTTCGCGTCTGAGCGCCATGCCAAATAGGCGGATCATCCCAAACCTCCGTGGCCTTGGTTTGCGCAGATTTCTCTTCCCCCATCGATCCCCTTTTGCGCCAGCCGCCGCGAATGTAATGCGTCTGCGTGAGAGCAACAAACGCGTCGTAGCCCGTGGTTCGGACGGAACCATCCCAGCCTCGGCGCGTTTGGAGTTCAGCTCCGGTTGGGGCGCGCAACGTCATCTGCCGGGGCGGCGACGCGCTGAGGGTTGTCGTGCGGGACCGGCTTTCGGGTGATTGGCGATGCGCGGACAGCCCGATCGTCTTCTGCCCCTCGCGGTTGGGATCTGCGGCGGGGCCGGGATCTTCGCTCAAACCATCCTGATGCGGGAACTGGTGGTCGCCTTCTACGGCAACGAGCTGACCACCGGGTTCTTGCTGGGGGTTTGGTTGCTCGGGACAGCCTTCGGGAGCGGGGTGCTGGGGCGAGCGCGGATCCTGCAGCGCAACGCACTTCTGTCCTTCGCCCGCGCGCAGGTCTTGGCCGGCATTCTCATGCCCGTCAGTGTGGTGTTGGTGAGGCTCAGTCCCCCCATCTTCGGGCGCACCCCCGGCGAGATCAGCGATCTCGTCCCGATGTTCCTCACCCCGTTACTCTGGGTTTTCCCCTTCTGCGTCGTCATTGGGTTCCTTTTCACCGCCGGCGTACGCGCCTTCGAGGAGGCAAAGGGGCCTGGGACAGCCGCGGGCAGGATCGGCTGGATCTACTTCGCGGAGTCGCTCGGGGCTGGGATCGGCGGGCTCGTGGTAAGTTTCCTCCTGCTCCGCTGGTTGAGCAACCTAAGCATTGTTGCTCTCGCCTCGGCATCCTTGCTGGGCACGGGCGCGCGGTTCCTCCGGAGGCTCGAGCACCGCAGGTCCGCCCTGGTCTCAGGTGGGCTCGCCGTGGCGGCCCTGGTACTCCCGCTACTGGAACGCCCCACCCTTCGGCTCCTGTGGCGAGGGCTGGAAGTCACGGAGGTGGGCAACTCCGTGTACGGGCAGACAGTGGTCACCCGCCTCGGCGGCTCGATCAGCTTCTACGTGAATGGGCTCCTGATGTTCACCTGGCCGGACTACCTCACTGCCGAGCAGACGGCCCATCCCCCGCTCCTGGAGCATCCCGCTCCGAAGGACGTGCTGCTGATTGGTGGCGGGGCCGGCGGATTGCTGGCAGAGGTTCTGAAGCACCCGACCGTGCGCCACGTGGACTACGTTGAGCTCGATCCCACGGTGATCCGACTCGCGCGGAAAACGCTCCCCGACTCCGTCGTTTCCCTCCTCGAGGATCCGCGCGTGGCCACTCATCACCTCGATGGGCGCCGCTTCCTCAGGATCACACCCCGGCGCTACGACGTGATCCTGCTGAACCTCCCCGATCCCCACAACGTCCAGGTGAATCGTTTCTACACCGTACAATTCTTCCGCGAGGCCCGGCGGAAGTTGGCCCCGGGAGGTCTCCTCGCCTTCCAGGTCAATTCCTCCGAGAACGCCATCGGACCCGATCTTGCCGAATTCCTGCGCTGTCTGGAGGCGAGCTTGGCGCACGAATACCGGCGGGTCGTCCTCCTCCCCGGCGAGAGCACAACCTTCCTTGCCAGCACGGATGGGGCGCTCAGCGCCGAGGCCGACACGCTGCTGGGCCGCCTCCGGAGCCGGGGAATTCCTGCAACCTACGTACGGGAATACTACCTGCCCTACCAGCTCACGCGGGAACGGAAGCTCTACCTGGCGGAGCGACTACGCGCGGCGGGGAATCCTGGGTTGAACCTGGACCTTCGCCCCGTGGCTTACTACTTCGACGTGACCCTCTGGAGCACCCTCTTCACCCAATCCCTGCGAAACCTCCTGCGCTTCCTGCGCGTCCATGGGCGGACCCTGCTGGGCGGGGCCGCGTTCCTCGGGATGGCTGCGTGTCTGATCCTCGGGCTCGCCGAATGGAGGCGAACCGGCGACCTGCGCCGCATGCCCGTTTTGGTTACGATCCTCAGTGTCGGGTTTGCGGAGATCTCCCTGGAAGTGGCCTCCATCGTGGCGTTCCAGGCCCTTTTCGGGTACGCTTACTACGAGCTCGCCTTGCTCGTAGCAGCCTACATGATCGGCCTGACATGCGGTAGCTTCTTCGGCACGCGCGCGGCTCAGAGGGGCGGAGGAGCTCGCGCTCGGGCGGTCGCCGTTCAACTCGGCTTCCTCCTTCTGGTTCTGGGCTTCTTCGAAATGCTCCGCCAAGCCTCCACCACCGCGCCACAGGATACGGTTTCTCAATGGCTCAAGCTCGGCTTTCCCCTCGCAGTGGGGCTGGCTGGCGCTGCCGGCGGCTATCAGTTCCCCGTCGCCAATGCCATTCTGCTGGGCAGGCGGGAAAGAGCGCGGGAGGCGGCCGGTCTTCTCTACGGCATCGACTTGGTCGGCTCAAGTGCTGGAGCCCTGCTGACGAGCACCTTCGTCATCCCCTTGATGGGGGTTCAGAATACTCTGCTGGGCCTTGCCCTATTGAACGGGTTCTCGCTGCTTTTCTTGATGGTCAGCTGGACGTCCCGTCGCCAGTGGCCTTGAGCGGAGACGGTCCAGTCCGGACTTGCACCTGCCGCAGAACTCGCAACGGATTCGGCACCGGCGGCGGATGAGATCGCCTCGGCGGCACTCAGGTCGGCATGGGAAAATCGGCGCCCTCTTCGGATCGCTCGCCCTCCAAGGGGATCAGAATCCCCCTGCTCGTTTGTCTCTCGCTGTCGTTGGCGCATTCCCTCCCGGCACAAGAGGGAAGCTCATCGGAGATGGTCGCCCTGCTCCGCGGACTTGACGAGCAGAGCCTGCGGCGAGCCCATCTCCGGATGACCGCCCGAAGCTCCTCTCCCTGGCTCGGAGAGCAAGTTGACAATTTGCAGCCGAGCACACGAGTCTTCGCCCTTCCCGGGACGCCCCAGAGCCTTCCCCTCCAGCCCGCAACGGGCTCCGGCGATCGAATCGACCAATACCTGACGCGAAGGAACCTCGGGATGGGACCGGTACTCGATCTCGGAGCAGTCTTTCGAAGGCAGACGAGCCGAGCCCCCGCCCCTCGCAAGAAGCGCGTGTGGGAGATTCCGCTACCCACAACGCAGGAGGCCGCAGTTCTGGCTCAGCTTTGGGAGCAGGGTCCGATGACTAGCGTGGACCTGTATACGTCGCTCCCTCCCCGGGCCCTCGAAGGATTGACAGCGGAAGGGTTCTGGCAGGTACTGCACGACATGGCGAGGAAGGGCCTGTTGGAGGAGAGCCTCATCACCCCGCAGAACCTGCTGATGGTGGGCCTGGGTCCTTTCGTCTTCCCCGTGGAGCTTTCCGGGAAGGACCGGAGGAATCGCATCTGGCTCTACAAGCCCCTTGTGGAGCGCCAGGAGCTCCTCGCTTACCTCGAGGCGCAGCTCTACCTTGCGGCGCGCGACTCCTTCGGGCCATCCTCGCCACCTGCTCACCAGCTGGAGGAACTGCTTGACGCGATGAGGACGACCCCGCCCGAACCAACCCGCTTCCCTCCTCCGTGAGCCGCGGCGCCGGGGGGCCGAACAGGTCTACCCTCCGGAATCGATTCACGCCCGACGCGAGATCCATGCCCTACCGCCTCCGGCTGTTCTACGTGCGGGCGGGCGGACGCGCCGATCGTCCTGCGTCAGGACGGTTGCGGCCCCATTTCCTCCGGTCCCGCATGCCCCATGCCCGCAAGCTCTTCCACCAGCAGGGCGAGGCCGGAATGATCGAGCTCCGCCAAGCCTCTGGCGAGGAGAGCGTCCAGCTCGTTCGCCACGAGGGAGGTGGCCAGCAGAGGCACGGAAAGCTCGCAAGCCGTCTCCAGGGCGATTCGGAGGTCTTTGCGGTGAAGGCGAATTCGGAATCCCGGCTCGAAGTGCCTTTCGATCATCCGCAGACCGTGCACCTCCAGGACGCGGCTGCTGGCGAAGCCTCCGAGGAGGGCCTCCCGCACTTTCTGCGGGTCGACGCCCGCCTTGCGCGCCAGCGTCAGCGCCTCCGCCACGGCCTGAAGGGTAACTGCCACGACGATCTGATTGCAGGCTTTGGCCAGCTGTCCGGCTCCCGGTCCCCCCACGTGCACAATGCGCCTCCCAAGGGTTCTCAAAATGGGCAACGCCCTTTCGAAGGCGCTGGCTTTCCCACCCACCATGATGGAAAGCGTCGCCTCCCGGGCTCCGAGCTCGCCCCCCGAGACAGGCGCGTCGAGCGCCTCCACTCCCTGGGCTGCCAGACGGTCGTGGATACGCCGGGCCGCACTGGGGGCGATGGTGGACATATCAATGTAGAGCATGCCGGGCCTCGCGCCCTGACTGACGCCGTCCTGGCCAAAGACGGCGAGTTCGACATCGGGCGTGTCCGGCAACAGGGTGATCACCACCTCGCTCTGCTCAGCCACTTCGCGCGCGCACATCGCGCCGCGAGCCCCTTCCCCCACAAGCGAGGCGACCGCCTCCGGGCGGATATCGTAGACGCAGAGGGAGTAACCCGCCCGGAGCAGGTTTCCGGCCATTGGCCTTCCCATGATGCCGAGCCCGATGAAGCCTATCCTCGTGTCGGTCATTGCTACCCTCTCCAAGGGTTCGGCCTGAGAAAGGCTCATCGCCAGCTCAGAGCTTGTAGTTCCTCTTGGCCAGATTGTAGGAGAGATCGACGATGATCTCTTCGGCCTCGTCGAGGTCCAGCACGTGTTCCGCCACGAGTTCAGCCAGGTAGCGGCAGTCGACGCGACGCGCCAGGTCATGGCGGGCCGGAATGGACGGGAAGGCCCGCGTGTCATCGTTGAACCCGACGGTGTTGTAGAAGCCCGCCGTCTCCGTAACCATGCGCCGATAGCGGAGCATTCCCTCGCGGCTGTCGTGAAACCACCAGGCTGGGCCCAACTTGAGCGCAGGATAATGCCCGGCCAGCGGAGCCAGTTCCCGCGAGTAGGTGGATTCATCGAGGGTGAACACGATGACCGTCAGACGAGGGTCATTGCCGTACTTGTTCAGTAGGGGGCGGAGGTTGTGCACGAAATCCGTGGCCATGGGGATGTCGCAGCCCTTGTCCGGCCCGAAGCGCTCGTAGATGAGCTGGTTGTGATTGCGAAAGCTCCCCGGGTGGATCTGCATTGTCAGTCCATCCTCGATGGACATCCGCGCCATTTCCATGAGCATGTGCCCGGTGAACAGGCGGGCGTCTTCCTGTGTGGTCTTGCCGCGCAACGCCCGCTCGTAGATCTCCTCCACCTCCTTGCGGCTGAGCTCCACGGTGAAGGGCGTCCAAACCCCGTGATCCGTGGAAGTCGCGCCCATCTCTTTGAAGTACTGCCGACGGTTCTCCAACGCCTGAAGAAAACCCGAGTACGTACTGGTATCGATCCCGCTGACCTCCGCCAGCTTCTCCACATTGGCCTTCCAATCCGGGCGGGAGATGTCGGTCACGTTGTCGGGCCGGAAAGCCGGGATGACCCGACCTTTCCAGCCGCTCTCTCGGATCTTCTTGTGGTACTCGAGGGTATCGGTGGCGGCATCGGTGGTGCTCAGGACCTCGATGTTGAATCGCTCGAACATCGCCCGCGGGAGATTTTCGGGACGAGAGAGGGTTTCGACGATCTGGTCGTAGATCTCCATGGCCGTCTCGCTGGTCAACCGCTTAGTGACCCCCAAGACGTCGTGCATTTCGTGCTTCAGCCACATCCCCGTGGGCGTGCCCCGGAAGAGGTAAAAGTGATCGGCCACGATCTGCCAGATCTTGCGGTGGTCCCTCTCCACCTCGGCCCCGTCGCGACGCGGAATCCCGAGCGATTCCAGCGGGATCCCTTGCGAGTAAAGCATGCGGAAGAGGTAGTGATCGGGGATCACCAGCAGCTCCACGGGGTCGGGGAAAGGCTTGTTCTCAGCGAACAGCCGCGGATTCACGTGGCCATGGGGGCAGATTAGGGGCAGGTCCTTCACGAGTTCGTAGAGGTGTCTTGCGATCTTCCGCTCGATGGGATTGCTGCTGAAGTACCTGTCTTCGTTCAGGATCAAAGGCTTGGCACTCATGGTGACCTTCTCCCTTTCGCAACTCCGACACAGCTCATGGCCAATGCTGACACGATCTGCGGGGCGGTCCCAACGCCACAAGAGATAACGCTTTTCCGCCACATGATCAAGAGAAGCCGTAGCCGCCTGCATCTCCCGCGAGCTTTTCGAGCCCCGGAGCCTTTGTCCGCGTAGAGGCACGGTTCGGAAACTGCCCGCGCTTTAGCCCTGTGACGGGACACGCCCGGGACGGTCCTCCGCTGAGGCGAAATCCGGTTCCCGCATAGGATCGAACTCCTCCCAGCGCCCTTGCCTCCAGCGGACGGCTCCTCGGGCATGTTGGAGCATCTTGCGGAATACCTGCGGCCGAAGCTCCTCGGGAATGCAGCGCATTGGCGATCTTTCCGGATGGAAGCGCAGCTTCAGCACCTCGGGCGCCGGTTCCAGGCGGGGCGCTGCGGCCATGCTGTGGATCGCCCCTCGAGACTGGAGCAGGAAAAGCATCTCTTGAGCGGCGGCACGCTCCTGATGCACAGGCTTCCTTTCCAGGTCGAGCAAGCACTGTTCCACCTGGGCCGGGGAGTATCCGCAATGGGCGGGATCTGCCCCAAGTGCCACCAGCATCCCGACGATCCGCCGGCACTTCTCGCACCGACCGCAGGGCTTCACGCGGTTTCCGTCCAGGTGCGCGGCATGGCAGGAAACCTGCAGCGCCTGAAGCTCGGGATACCTCTCCACGAGGATCTTTTCGATGAGTAACTCCGAAAGCGGGCGCAGGATGGAGAACTGAACCACCGCCCAACCCTTCGCGGAGAAATACCGCGACATGGCGGCGTCGAAGTAGCGGCTCTGGTCATAGAGACCGCAGTAGTGGCTGATGCTCCGGAAACGGCCGCGCACAGTGGTGTCATGCTCATCCCCGATCAAAAGCCGCCCGATCCCCCGCTTCTTCAGCAGCGGGAGAGCCGGGAATAGGAACACCGCCACCGTCCAGAGCCGGATGGGGTATTGATCTGAGCGCACGGAGGCGAAATCCTGACGCACGAAGGGGAAATGGCGCAGGAACCAGTTGAAAACCCGGTCGGCATTGGTCCATACTCGGGCGGTGTTGGGGATTTCCCGCCGGAAATGCCGGTATGCGTTCAAGGCGGTGAACCAATGCCGGCCCGACTCATTTACGAAGACGGGATGCACCTCGAGGCCAGTCTCCGCGAGCAAGCCGTAGGTGAGGAGGCTATCCTTCCCGCCGCTCGACAGCACGGCGTGGCGAGTCGGATCCGTCTTCCAGGCGCGCCCGCTTCGCACCCCTTCTCGCCAGGGCATCGAGAAGTCGATGCCGGCTTGGGTGAATCGCCGGGGCTTCTCCGGAGGCAAGGTGTCCGACGGGAGGACCAGGAACGGGTTAGGTCGGAGGAGCTTGTTCACCCAGATCTCGCGGGAGGTGTTTTCCATCATTTGGTAGATGAAACGTCGGTCGGCGCGGTCGAAGAGGCCGTGGAAGCGGATGGTGCGGCAGAAAAGCCCGTAGTTCAGCGCCGGCTGGACCGCAATCATCGCCGCCAGGTTCTGGCAGGAAACATCGGAAGGATCAAAGACCGGCTCCTCGTACGAGAAGAGCAGCTCGATCGCGTCCGTTCGACCCCCGCGATGAGTCCGGTACGGTACAGCGAGGCGATTGGCATAAAGCCGCGGCGGCCCCACCTCGAGGAGGTCAATGGCGAGAAGGCCCTCGGCAAAGAAGGTCGAAGGCCAGGTCTCCCGGTCCGAGTCGCCTCCCTGCGTCATTCGGTTAGCTCCGCGCTTGAGAGGGACGGCTCCGGCGAGGCGTCTCCGCCATCCACCTGCGGATAACTCCCGCGAGCCCCGAAGCTCCTTCGAGCAGCACATCGAAGGTGGGCAAGCCGGTGGCCAATTCGAGCGCGCGGCATACGTGCGGGATCTCTTCGCGCGCAAGACCCTCGTGATTGATGGTCAACGCCACGACCGGCTTCCCGGAGAGCTTTTCAATCACTTCAATCTGCAGGCTCAGGGGATGGATCGGGTAGCCGGGGAAGCCATCGTAATCCCGGCGAGCCGGCGCGTGCTGAAGGATCACGACGTGCGGGCGCGCCGCCGCTAGGATCTCGAAGCCGCCAGGATAGGCCGGGTTCATCAAGCTCCCCTGGCCTTCGATCACGATGACCTCTGGCCGTGCTTCTTTCCAGGCGGTCCACACGGCGTGTTCGATTTCTCCGCTCACGAAATCGTTCACCAGGGAGTCGAGGATGATGCCGAAGCGGGCCCCTTGCATCCAAGCTGTTTGGCCGGTCCCCACAAGCTCGGCCCTCAGCCCTGCCTCATTGAGCGCGTCGGTGAGAAGCCAGCAGGTGGTACGCTTGCCCACCGCGGAGTCCGTGCCCAGCACAGCCACGCGGAACGCATCCACTTCCTCGATCTTGCCGGAGAAGAAATGCAGCTGGCTTCGAGGGGGCGGCTTGCGTACATCGCGGATGCGAACCCCAGCCGCCTCAGCTAGGCGGCAGATCTCGGGATCCTCGGACAGGAAATCGTGCAGCCCGGAGTCCACGTTCAGGCCCAACTGGATGGCGAGCATCACCTCCTGACGGGCCTCAGCGCTCAGCCGACCGCCGTCGGGGGCAAGCCCGATTACGAAATACTGCGGCTCTTCCCCCCGTTCCCGCAGCTCCCGAACAGCGGACTCCACGCTGGCGAAAATGGGGATCCCGGCAGGACGACCGTCCAGCACTTCTCCCGCGTCGCGACCGGCGTAACGGGAATCGATGATGCCCAGCACCCGGTACCGCCGCGATCGTCGCACGAGCCCGTGCGCCGTCTTCCCATTGGTCGTGTTGAAAGCTCCTTGGCAGTAGACAATTGCAGGTCCGTCGATGACGCCGGCGTTTGGCGCTTTGCCTTCCCCGCTCGTGACCATCTCCGCCTCCTCTCGGGCCGCGTCCTGGATCACCTGCGGCCCGTCAGAACGACGACGTACCGGTCCCCGGGCAAAGATTCCTTGCTGTGGAGGTCCAGGAGCGCGATCAGTCCCGCGGTGGAGGCTGGGAGGACGTGCAAGCCCTCCTTCTCCCGCAGCAGCTTGGAGAAGAATTGCATGCTCTTGTCGGTGGCATTGGCCGCCCAGCCCTTGCTCCTGCGAATGGCCGACAGGGCCAGGTCGCCGTCGATGGAATGCCAGTTCACAAGCGGCTCGTTGATGAGCGTCTCGTGAATGAGCTGCGGCTTCAGATCCTCGCACCCGGGGGCCCCGCGAAGGAAGGCCTGGACGATCGGATTCTTCCGGTAGGAAGAGCCGGCCACGATGCGAGGGATGCGCGAGGTCTTTCCCCTTCGGTAGAGGCTCACGAAACCCTTGTAGATCCCGGCCAGAGTGGTGCCGTTGGAAACGGGCACTGCCACGGCCGCGGGCGCATCGCGGAGCTCATCGTAGATCTCGTAGGCGATCTCTCCGTAGGAGCGCAACTGCAGGGAGGTGTTGGCGCTGCCGGGGTTGGCGTCGTAGAATTCGCCCTGCGCAGCTAGCTCGCGCGACACCTCCACGGCGCTCTCGTAGTCGCCCGGGACTCGCACGATCTCCGCGCCGAGCTCCACGATCTCTTTGATCCGGCGGGTGTGGTAGTTCTCGGGAATGCAAACGATGCATCTCAAACCCCCCACGCTCGCCGCAAGGGCCATGGCGGCGCCGTAGTTGCCGCAGGTGGCCATGGTGATGGTATCGAATCCCCGCCGGACAGCATCCATCACCTGCGCGAAGGCGATGCGATCCTTCTGGGTGCCTGTGGGATTGGCCCCCTCGAATTTCAGGAAGAGCTGCCGCAACCCCACCTCTCGCTCCAGATTGCGGGCTCGGGTCAGTGGCGTATCCCCCACCTCGGACTCGAGGACATCCTCCAGCGCCTCCAGTCGCTCCTCTAGCGGGCGCGTGGGGTCGCCTGCAATGCGCTTCTGGTCCTCCACCTGCGGGATGACTTCGACCAGATCCCCCCTGGCTCCGTCCAAGAGCTCAAACAGCCTGGCGTCGCCGTTCGAGTTGGAGTCGTTGTCGATCGCTGAGCCCTCGGCCATCGTCGCCTCACCTCCCCAGGGTTGTCCGCAAGAGTGCATTGTCATCTCACGAAGCATTCGTCACCTCAATAGCCACAACCACAGACCACCAAAGGCGATGGTCAGCAAGCTCAGGGGAAGCCCAACCTTGAGGTATTCCAGGAACCCGAGGTGAACCCGCTTCGCCTGGGCCCGCTCCGCCACCAGCAGATTCGCCACAGAACCCAGCAAGGTCACATTCCCGGCGAAGGTGGATGACATGGCCAGCAACATCCAAGGCTGGAGGCCATCCCCGTACCGGAGGAAAACCGGCTGCATCAGGATGACGGCAGGAACGTTGCTCACCAGATTCGACAGCAGCGCCACGACGAACCCCAGTCCGAGGTACTCCAACAAACCATCTTTGGCAACGTACCGCGCCGTAAGCGCCACGAATTGATCCATGTAGCCCGCCTTGCGGAATGCTCCCATCACCACGAAAAGGCCGGCGAAGAAGAGGAGCACCGTCCAGTCCACATCCTTCAACACGTAACGCGGTGGGACATACCCGAGGACCAGAATCAGACACGCACCCAACAACGCCGCTAGGGGATAAGGCACGCCGGCGATGAACAAGAGCAGGGTCAGCCCCAAAGCGGCCAGGGTTTTCACCGTAAGGGTCTTCTTGAGGCGAGGCGGTTTCCAATGGGAGCTCTCAAAGGCTTTGCTGGTGATCTGGTCGCGGTATACTAACCGGAGGATGGCGTAGTCCAGAGCCAGCCCCACGGCTACAGGGACGAACATCACTGCGCTGAAGCGCAAGAACGGCAGTCGCGATTGAATGCCGATGTACATATTCTGAGGATTTCCGATCACCGTGAGCGCCGAGCCGATGTTGGATCCGGTAGAAATGGCGATCAAGTAGGGAATGGGGTTGAGGCCGTACAGGCTCGTGGCCCGGAGCAGAACCGGGGTGAAGAGAAGGCAAACCGTATCGTTGACGAAGAGAGCCGAGAAGACGGCTGACGCCACGAGGGTCGCAGCGAGAAGCGCCACTCCGTTCGGGGCCAATTTGACCAGATAAGCGGCCGTGTACTCGAAGAAACCGGCGAATTCGAGGTAGGCCACCATGACCATCATGCCCAGCAGAAACGTGATCACATGCCAGTCGATGAAGGAGTAGGCCTCCTCCAAATTGATTAGCCCCGTGAGCAAGAGCAGGGTAGACCCCACCGTCACTCCGGACGGTCGATCGATGCGGATGCCCGGAAGCCTCTGGATCGCGATGAACGCGTACGTGATGAGGAAGACCAAGAGGATGAGTAGCTCGTGACCGTCCAACCTTCCAAAACCTCCACTGCGACCACCGCTTTGTCGGCAAGGCCAAGGCCATTCAGCCCACCTTTCCGCTGTATTCCTCTTGCCGAGGGAGGAGGTTAAGCCATCGCCCGGGCGCCGTTCCGCGAATCCCCGGAGCGAGCGCGGTGCTTCCACGAAGCATCGCGTCACACGTTTCGTTGCGATTCCAACATACGGATGCGCGAAGAAGTTCCCGCTTGGCAATCCCGTTATCATCCCTCGGGAACAAAAAAGTGCACCAGATCCGGGATTGTCCCACTCGCGACTCCGGAGAATCAGCCTCTGGGAAGGCTGCCAGGACGTGCCGGTTGAGTTCGGCATCCCCCTTTTGCCCGTGGCCCCCGATTAGCTCCCCCCTGTTACTCCCCAGGCCACGGCGGGAGCGCTGAACTCCGCGAAGCCCATGCTGCGGAGGAAGTTTGGCGCGCTGCACTGAGGTCGAGACTGGCCAGCTTCGTTTCAAACACGGTGACGGTCAGCTTGGCGCGGACACTATCGACCACTGCCCGAAACCGCGATTCCTCCCCAAGCCGGTCGCGCAGGATTTGAGCTAAGAGGTAATCCTCCCACACAGCCACATCCCGCCTCACTCGGGGGTGATCTTCCAATCCCAGCCGCCTGGCTTCCTGAAGCAAGGCTTCGTCCTGCGCGAGCTGGAGAACCATCCCGGCGAGCAAGTTGGGGATCGCGCGGAGGGAATCCAGGCGGAGCACCCGGCCTCCGCGTGCAAGGCGTGTCAACACGTCCCGCGCCCGGAACTGCTCCGTCCCGACCTCGAGCAGCACCGAATCGCGCCAAGCGAACTCTTCCCCCACGGACATAAGCCAGGAGGGATCGATCTCCGTGGGGAAAGTTTCCTCCCTGAGGGAATTCTGCATGACCTCGGCAAGTCTGTCCAGCGCCTCCCGGTTGACGGCCACCGGATTCGCGCGGAGGGTGCGTTCGGCAAATTCGCGAGCCAGCCGAGCCTCCTTGCGGTAGCGCAGCCGTTGCTCCACCGCGGAACGGAATTCGTTCGTGGGGGAAATCCCCGTCTGACGCCGGCCGAGGAGCTTCAGGATGTAGTAACCTCCCTCCACCGGGACGGGCTCGGAGACCTCGCCCACGTTGAGCATGTAGGCCACCTCCTCGAGGGCGGGCTCCGCTTCTCCCCAACGGATCCGCCTCCGGAACTGATCTTCGGAAAAGCGCCGCCCGTAGCGCTCCTCTGCCACCTGGGAGAAGCTCCGGCCTTCAAGGATCCTCTGCCTGACCCACCATGCCTCCTCCTCGCTCGCCGCCCGGAAATAGGCCAAATCCAATTCCTCCGTGGCCCGTTTCACGGCGATCTCGATCTCCTTCTCCGGAAGCACCACCTGATTCCGCACCCGATCCAGATACAGTTCCCGGAGCATGGCCTGGTCCCGGACCTCCTCCAGCGTCGGCTCGAGGTCCACTTCCTTATCCAGGCCCTTGGCGCGGGCCGCGAGAGCGGCGAGTTTCTCCTCGACCAGGACGTCGAGGTAGCTCTTCCTGGAGGCAAGGTCGAGCGACTGCGCTCCCCGCCCAACGGGTGCATACCGGATCCTGCCCACGAACTCGCGCACCGTGATCGTGCGATCGCCCACGCGCGCGAGAAGATCGTCTTCGCCCCCGGCTTCCGGAGGCTTCTTCTTCCCGCAGGAGGCAAAGGCAATCAGCAAGCCCAAGCCCATCAGTAGGGCAGGCGAAATCCTCGCGTACCTCACCTTTCGCTCCTCGGCAAATCCAATTTTGACCGCCCCGACCATGGAACCTGCCAAGATGCTCCTCTTGGCGCCACCCAATTTAACCCCCTCGCCAAATCCCAGCAAGGAGAAACCCTGCGGATTTCGGGCATGGTCCGGCTCCGTCTTGACTCTGCCCTGGAGAATCGTTAACTTGAAGCGGTCAGCGAAACAGGCACTGCGACGGAACGATGATGCGGGTCGATATCCGGGTTGTCCCGTATACGCTTCACCTTCGCTACACATTTCGCGTCTCCCGCGCGGCGAGCGACACGGCCGACAACGTATTCCTTCGCCTCCAATCCGAGGGGATCGAAGGGTACGGCGAGGCCGCGCCGATTCGCCGGTACGCGGAATCGCCCGAAGAGACGATGGCGCTCCTCGGGCGCGCTGCCGAACTGGTGCCGGAGGATCTCTTCGACCTCCAATCCCTCCGCTCCCGACTCGAACAAGCCTGGGGAGCAAGGCATGCACCGGCTAAAGCGGCCCTCGAGATGGCGATTTGGGATTGGATTGGGAAACGGCTGGCGGTACCGCTCTACCGTCTTTGGGGCCTCAACCCGCAACAAGTCCCGCGAACGTCCTTCACCTTGGGCCTGGATAGCCTCGATCGAATGTTAGCCAAGCTGGAAGAAGCCGCAACCTTCCCCGTGTTGAAGATCAAGCTGGGCAGTCAACATGACCTGCGCATCATCGAGGCGATCCGCAAGCGTACAGACCGAGCGCTTCGCGTGGACGCCAACGAGGGTTGGACTCGCGAAGAGGCGCTCGCCAAGATCCGCGCCTTGAAGGACTTCGGGGTGGAACTCGTCGAACAGCCTCTCCCGGCCGGGGATCTGGAAGGGATGCGCTGGCTTCGGGACCGCGTCGATCTCCCCCTGTTTGCGGACGAGAGCGTGCACAGCCCGGCGGACATCCCGAAGCTCGCCGGTCTCTTCGATGGCATCAACATCAAGCTCATGAAATGCGGAGGACTTTGGCCCGCACGGGAGATGATCGCCGTCGCCCGCGCCCACGGACTGCAGGTGATGCTCGGGTGCATGGTGGAGAGTTCGTTGGGCATCACGGCTGCTGCGCACCTGGCCCCACTTGTGGACTACCTCGACCTCGATGGCCACCTCTTGACCACGGACGATCCGTTCACCGGAGTGCAGCTCTCGCCAGAAGCGAGGCCGATCCTGCCGGAGGGCCCCGGCATCGGGGCGGAGTTGCGGGCGGATCTTTTCGGGAGCGCGCGGGTGGCAGCTCTCTGATGCGTGCGGACCGCAGGGCCTCTGCAGGCGCCGAGGAGGGTCTCGACAGGCAGCGGATGCGAACAGCCGTCACGGCGCGTTTGCCGCATCGAAACAGGGGCGAGGCGTAGGTATGAAGCGGCGGCTCGGAACGCGGTGGGCGGGGTTGGTGTTGGCATTGGCGCTGGCGGGTGTTTCCGGCTGCGCCCGGCAACGGGTCCTCACCGTGCCCGACGCAGAAGCCCGTCTTCGCGCCGATATCGAGGAGATCCTGGACAATCCAGCCTTCGCCAGCGGACATTGGGGCGTCGTCATCCAGTCCCTGCGCGACGGCCACTACCTCATGCGGCGCAACCCCCACAAGGCCTTCATGCCGGCCTCCAACCTGAAGCTGTTCACCACGGCAACCGCCCTTGCTCGGCTCGGGCCCGACTTCCGCTACGTCACCCGGCTTTTCCGCACGGGTCCCGTCGTCGACGGGGTGCTCCACGGCGATCTTGTGATCCGGGGAGTAGGCGATCCTTCCATCACGGGCCGGTATCACGAGGGCGATCCCCTGGCGGTTTTCCGGGGCTGGGTGGACAGCTTGAAATCCCGGGGAGTCCGGCGGATCGCAGGGCGGATCGTGGGCGACGACAACTGGTTCGAGGAGGAAATCCTGGGGACCGGATGGAGCTGGGACTACGAGTCCGATTGGTATGCGGCCCAGATCAGCGCCCTCAGCTTCAACGACAATTGTGTCGATATCGTCTACACTCCCGGTCCTGTGCCGGGAAGCCCCGTCAAGTACGAGCTGATCCCGAACACGCGCTACGTCGAGATCGACTTCCGCGTCGTCACCGTGCGGCCCGGGTTGGAGAAGGAAATCACCTACCAACGCAAACGCGCCGCCAATCTTGTCCGCATCGACGGGTCGTTGCCAGCCGGAGGGGAGAGCCGGCGGGACTGGTTCTCCGTCGAAAATCCGACGCGCTTCGCAGCGGTTGTCTTCCGGGAGGTCTTGGAAGCCTCCGGGATCCAGGTGGATGGCAACGCCTGGGACATCGACGATCTGCCCGACTACACTTACCCGGATTCCTGCCCAGTGGCAACCTACACGTCGCCAACGATGGCTGAGATCTGCACCGCCATCAACAAGGTGAGCCAGAACCTGTATGCGGAACTGGTGCTGCGTACGCTGGGAAAGCAGTTTCGCGACGTCGGCAGCGCGGCCAAAGGGATCGAGGTCGTGAAGGAGTTCGTCTCCGAGATCGGGATCGATCCCCAGGAACTGGTGATGGTCGATGGATCGGGGCTGTCGCGCTACAACTACGTGACGCCGAACAGCATCGTCACGCTGCTGCGGGTCATGCGCCGCCACCCCGTGGGACGCTATTTTTACGATTCCCTGCCCATCGCCGGGGTGGACGGCACGCTGAAACGTCGCATGCAAGGGACGCCAGCGGAGGGAAATGTACGGGCCAAGACCGGGTACATCGAAAATGCGCGGGCCCTGAGTGGATACGTCACCACGGCGGACGGCGAAGAGCTGGCCTTTTCCTTGATCGTGAACAACTACACTGTGCCAACCTCCCTCGCCAATGACGCCCAGGATCTGATCTGCCAGCGATTGGCCAGCTTTTCCAGATGATCGAGAAGAGACCGCCCCTATTGGTTTAACAAACAGGTGAGAAAACTCCCCTGTGAGGTGAGGCAATATGCTGTTTGGGCCACCGATGCGACCGCGGCAATTTGCCTACCGGCCGAGATTCTACACGCCGCCGGAGCAGAGCGAGGGGGAAAAGCAGCGCCTCCATTTCGAGACCCGCTACTTCAAGAGAGCATGGACCATCCAGAGGCAAAAGAAGTCGCCTTGGGTCCTGGTCATCCTCCTCGCGATCGCGGTGTACTTGTTCATTTACTTCCAGGACATGGCCAAGCGGGATCGCCGAGTGTCGGGCCCGATGAAGGTCGAGGACATTGAGGTCATCGAGGTGCCGACCCAAACGCAATGAGGAGGGAACGGGGCGTGGCACCTCCGATCCGGGTCCGGAGGAGCCCTCGCGAGATGGTCGAGATCGCCACCTTGCCAATGAAAGGTAGGTGACCGTGGAAGCATCACCGGCAAGGGAATCCACGCGCAGGGTGCGTTTCGTGCTGGCCGAGCGTGAGCTCCAAGCGCGGGGTTGGCGCCAGCTGAAGCCCACGCGCATGAGGGGGTTCACGCTCCCCACCGCTCCCCTCCAGGCGCTGGCGAGCCTTCCCATCAAGGCCAAGCTCATCCTCACCCACGCGGGGATTGTGCTTCTCGCCGTGCTGCTCCTCTTGGGGCTGACGTTGGGGAGCTACCGCTCGTCCCTCGAGAAGCGCTTGATCGAAACATGCCTCCTCACCGGCAGACAGTTGGCGGAATCGGAGCTGGTGAAGCAGAATTTGATCACTCCCGCCAATGACGAGATTGCCGCAGCCGAGCTCCAGGCCCAGGTGGTGAATCTACAGCGCTTGGGGATCCAGGGCTTCCGATTCGCCTACGTGGCGGACCGGCAGCTGCGTCTTCGCGCCCACACCGATTTCGTTCAGCGGGGCAAGACGCTAGCAGACGGCTCACGCGCCGAAGCCCTGCGTTCCGGCTCCCCCCAGTTGATCGTGGACCGCGACATTCTCGAGGTCGCTTACCCGGTCGTCTCCCGACGCCCAGGCCCGAGCGGAGCCCCTGAACCGGTGCCGGTAGGTTTGGTCGGGGTGGGCCTCTCGCAACGCGAGGTCCTGCGTCCCCTCTACCGGGCGCAACGTACCGCAGCCTTCGGCATCGTCCTTGTGTTGCTCGTCTCGGGCATGCTCATCGCCTTCGTCGCCGACCGCATGACCCAGCAGGTGGACCACCTCGCCGAAGGGATCCGCCGACTGGGACGTGGCGATTTGGACGTGCGGATCCCGGCTATCACCCGCGACGAGCTGGGCACGCTGGCGCACGAGTTCAATCGAATGATCCTGAGCCTCCGGGAAAAGATCGAGATGCAGAAGTACGTCTCGCCACTCACGGTGCAAATGATCCACCGGAAGGCCACCGTTGGGCAGAGCGTGGAAATCAGCCGGCTGCAGAGCGTGTCGCTCCTTTTCTCCGACGTGCGGAACTTCTCCGCCATCGCCGACACCCTTCCGCCTCCCCAGGTGGTGGAGCTGCTCAATGTGTACCTTGATCTTCAGGCTCGCATCGTGGAGCAATGCGGGGGAATGGTGGACAAGTTCGTTGGCGACGAGGTCATGGCCGTCTTCCTCGGTGCGGCGCAGGTGGAGAATGCGCTGCGGGCGGCCTGTGAGATTCAGCGCCAAGTGGCGCGACTGAACGCGCAGCGCGCCCAGGGAGGCTTGCTCACAGTGCAGGTAGGCATCGGCGTGCATACAGGACCTGCCGTGACCGGAAGCGTGGGCTCCCGCGATCGAAGGGATCACACCGTGCTCGGGGACACAGTCAACGTGGCCTTCCGCCTCTGTGCGATGGCCCAACCCGGGCAGATCTTGGTCACTGAGGCCATCGCCGCTTCGAGCAAAGGCGATTACCTCTTTTCCGGCGAGCAACTGGTGCAGCTGAAGGGAAAGTCCCGCCCCATCCGCGTGCTCGAGCTCGATTGGCGGCAACTGGCGGTGGAGGCCTGACCATGAAGGATCTCCATCCCCTCTCCGGTCGCCCGGCTCCCTGCACTGGAGGAGAGAAGGAAGGCAAGGGGAAACGCCGGCAAGTAGCGTTGTTGCGTTGCCTTGCCGGTCTGCTGGGTTTCTTGTTGGGGGCCCTGCCGGCTACGGCGCAGTTCGAGGGTGCCGCCCCGGGGGCAAGGGCCGTGGCTTTGGGAAAGTCGCTGGTGGTGGGCTCCGACGATGCCTGCGCGGTGTTCTGGAATCCCGCTGCCCTGGCTGAAGTCCGGCAACCGACGTTCGTCTTCGATTTCCGGCGGACGTACGAACTGCAGAGCTTCGCAGCGAGCCTGTACGACCCGGAAAATGGGGGCTTCGGATTCGCCCTGTGGCACAATCCGCGGCCAGGCGGAGGGAGGAACGGAGCGATTGCGTGGTCCCGTCGGCTGGCCCCCGGTCTCTGCTACGGGCTAACGGCCGCCCTCACCTCGCAGGACTCTGCGCAAAGCTACACGTACGGCTTCGGCCTGTCCTGGCGTCCCCTCGCAGCTCCTGGGCTGCCTGGCCCCCTAAGCGCCCTGAATGCCGTTGCATCCCGAATAGGGGAGGTTCAGATCGGGGCTGCCTACCTTGGTCTTCCCATTGCAGGGCCCTTGCTGCACAGGGAGTTGCGAGTAGGTTTGAGCTGGCGCCCCATCGAGAATGGTCCTCAACTGCTGCTCGCCCAGCACTGGACACGACGGAAGTCCACAGGTCACGTGGGCCTGGAGGTTCCCCTCGAGGGACGCAGCGGCTTCCTCATGGGCAGCGAGGGTTGGGACGTCCGCAAGCTCGCCTTGGGCCTGCGGCTACACTGGACGCAGCTGCGAGTCGAGGTGGTCTACAGCGCTACCTCGCAGCGCCTCATCATGACTTTCGCCTTCCTGCTGGGAGAGAATCCGGCGCTCCTGGCCGAACATCACTTCGCCCGGGGCACGCAACTGGCGAAGGAGAAAAAGCTCCGGGAAGCCCTTTCGGAGCTCAACAAGGTCGTCGCCTTTGCGCCGGAGGACCACAGGGCATGGGAGATGCGGCAAGCGGTCGCCCGCGTGGTGCGTCGGGAAGACGCGCAGCTGGACTCCCTCTTCCGCCACGCCGAATCCCTGCGCCGCAAGGGGGACTTGGTCTCCGCCGCCCTCGAATTCAGTCAGATTCTGGAACGGAACCCCAACCACCGGCAGGCGAGACAGAAACTTAACGTCCTGAGACCGACGCTGGAGGCTACCGCGCGCCAGGCCTTCCAGCTCGGGGTCAAGTTCTACGATCAGGAGGATTACCTCAAGGCGCGGGCGGTCTTCGAGCGGGTGCTCCTGATCAACCCGAACCACGAGCGGGCGCAGGACTATCTGGCGCGCACGCGTGCCATTCTGCACACCTTCGCCGAAGACCACTTCCTCCAAGGGCTGGGGTTCTACCGTCAGCGCAATCTCACCCGCGCTTACGAAGAGTTTTCCCTGGCTCTGGAATACGATCCCGACTACGTGGAAGCCAGGAAATACTTCGAGCAAGTGGCCGAAGAGAAGGGAAACTTGGAAAAGATGCTGGACCGCCTTTTGGCGGAAGGGGAAGAGCTCGCACGGAAAGGCAATGCCATCCAGGCCAGCATCAAGTTCCGCAAGATCCTGGAGGTGGATACGGGCAACCCCGTGGCCCGGCAGAAATTGATCGAGCTCCAACCCCTGGTGGATCAGCACATCCAGCAGAAGCTCCGCGAAGGCAAGAAAGCCTTGGCGGAGGGCAAGCTCAAGGCGGCGCGCGCTGCCTTCCGCGAAATCCTCACCGTCGTCCCGACGCATCAGGAAGCCATCGAGTACGACCAAAGGGCCTACGACCAGATGGTGCGAATGGCCGACCAGTACTACCAGAGCGGATTGGTCGAATACGAGAGTGGGAACTACGAGAAGGCGCTCCAGCAGTTCGAGCGGGCGCTGGTCTTAATACCGAACCACGCGGGGGCTACGCGGATGCGGCGGCAAACCTTCGGCATGATCGGCATGCGCGAGCTCATTCAGAAAGCCAAAGAGAGCTACGAGCAGGGGGATTACGTCCGGGCCATGGCCGTCTTCAGCCAGATCCTGGAAAACGACCCGGACAACGCCGTTGCCCTTCAGTACGTGGAGCGCTGCCAGCAGCGGTTGAACGAACTGGCGGAGGGTCACTTCAATCGCGGCATCACGCTCTACACTGCCGAGGACTACGTGGCGGCCATCGAGGAGCTGGACAAGGCCCTTGAGCTTAACCCGAACCATCGGGGCGCGCAAGAGTACAAGCGCCGCGCCGAGGCCCGCCTCCAAGCCCTGAGGTCCCTGCGGTGACGGATCTCACCCGCCTCCTCCGCCATCACTTGACCGTCGCCGATCTGCTTCTCCTCCTCGCCTTGGTGGCCGGAAGCTTGCTGGCCCTTCTCCTTGGGGGAGCCTGGTTCTCCGGGGCTACGCATGCGGAAGTGACCATCGACGGCCGCCCGGTCTACATCCTGAGCTTCTCCCACGACACTCAGGTCACGGTGCAGGCCCCGCTCGGCCCCGTCACGATTTCCGTGCGGCAAGGGAAGATCCGGGTGATCGAGTCCAGCTGCCCCGACAAGTTCTGCGTGGCCAGTCGACCCGTCACGCCCCTCGGCGGCGTGATTGTGTGCGCGCCCAACCGACTGACCATCCAGGTGCATCGACGCCACGTCGGCGACATCGACTGCGTGACGCAATGACGTTCGGGCGGAAAGAGATAGGATACGTAGGGCTGCCTTCCAAGCAATCGCCCCGCCCGGGGAGAGCCAAACGCGCCCGTGCGCATCACGGGCCCGAGATCCCCACCCACCCCGTTGGGCAAGTCGCGGCGCGGGCGCGCACCGTGACCCTGGCTTCCCTCCTCATCGCAGCGGGAGCGGTGATCCACGCCTTCGAGTCGGGATTGCCTCGCCCCTTGCCGTGGGTCAAGCCGGGCCTGGCCAATCTCGTAACTCTCATGGCGCTGGATCTCTTCGGTTTCCGCATGGCGTGCGCCGTGGCGTTGGGGCGGGTACTTGTGGTGAGTTTGCTCACGGGATCCTTCGCGAACCTGCCCTTCGCCTTTTCGCTAGCTGGGGCTGTAGCTGCGCTGTTCGCGATGGGAGCTGTTGAGCGCTGGGCGAGCCCGCCTTTCGGACTCGTCGGCATCGCCCTTTGGGGGGCTTCGGGCCATGCCCTGGGACAGCTGACCGTCGCCTGGGTTTTCCTGGTGAAGAGCCAGGCCTTGCTAACTCTGGTCCCGAGCTTCGGCCTCAGCGCCGCCGCGGCTGGATCGCTCGTAGGGCTGGTGGCTCTTCTCGTGCGGGAGCCGCTCCGGAGGGCTCTCGGGACGGCGGGTCGAGCGGAGGAAAAGCGGGAAGCATGAAGGCCGAGGACGCCAGAGGGAGGAAAGACGCCGATCCGCGAGGGAGACCATCCCCAACAGAGCGCCTGCGGAACCCGCGCCGCCCCCTGTCGTGGGTCCCATGGCACCTTCGCCGCGATCCTGAAGTGGTGACACGGTTCTCTTCCCCCCGGCGCGAGAGTAACGATTCCACGAAATGGGGAGACGCAACCCGTGCGGGCGATCGAATGGATCGCTGAGCAGAGAATTCGCGAGGCCATCGAAGCGGGCAAGCTAAATAACCTGCCCGGCGCCGGTAAACCGCTCCGGCTCGAGTCGGATTGCCACCTCCCTCCGGAACTGCGCCTGGCCTACACCGTGTTGCGGAACGCCGGCTTTCTGCCCCCGGTGATCGAGCTGCGACGAAAAGCGGAGCAGGAAATGGAAGGCCTCGAGCACTACCTCCAAACCTGCCAGCGTTACGCCGCTCAGTACTGTGCGGAGATCCGCAAGCTCGCTCAGAAGGTGGAAACCGCCCGGGATCGGGGGAAGAGGGTAAGCACAGACGAAGAGAAACTATCCCGGATGCTCGAAGCCTACGCTTCGTTTCGGGAACGGTGCCGGCAGGCGGTGGTGGAGCGCCTGGAGCGCGTGCGAAGCTGCGTGGATGAGCTTCAGCGGGAATGGCTGCGCGAGTCCAGCCGGAAGGCCTTCGCCCACGGGGTCGACCTCAGCTTGCTTGCGCCCGATCCCGACAAGGTCCTGGCCCGCGTGGAATCCCTGTTTGCCCCGCTCGAGCCGGAAGACCGGCGGCAAGGTGACGGCCTCCAACCCGAAGACCGAAGTCAGCGGAGAACGTGATGCCGCAAGGTCCATTTTCGGAGGAACTGATTGGCAGATTGAAATCGGCTCAGCGTGTAGCGGCCCTCACCGGCGCCGGCATCAGCGCCGAGTCCGGCGTGCCCACCTTTCGCGGCCAGGATGGCCTATGGAAGCGGTTCAGGCCGGAGGAGCTGGCCAATTTCGATGCCTTCCTCCGCAATCCCTCCCTGGTCTGGGAGTGGTACCAGTACCGACGCCGCATCATCCGCGAGGTGAGGCCAAATCCCGGACACGCCGCCTTGGCCCAGTTGGAAGGGCTCGTCCCCGACTTCGCGGTCATCACTCAGAACGTGGATGGCCTGCACCAACGCGCCGGCAGCCGCAAGGTGATCGAGCTCCACGGCAACATCCACCGCAATCGGTGCATCCAGTGCGGCAAGGTGGTGGAGGATCTGGAGTGGGAGGGGGACGAGCTACCGCACTGCCGCTGCGGCGGGCTCCTGCGCCCCGATGTGGTGTGGTTCGGCGAGCTCCTCCCGGAGGAGGCCCTGGCCCAGGCCTACCTCTACACGCGCACAAGCGACGTTTTCTTGACCATCGGGACTTCCGCCGTGGTCCAGCCGGCGGCCTCACTGCCCCTTGAGGCGAAGGAATACGGGGCGTACGTGGTCGAAGTCAATATCGAGTCCACCCCCATCACCCCCTGGGTGGATGAGCACGTGCGCGGCCGGGCGGGGGAGCTGCTCCCGAAACTCGTGGAAGCGCTCGCTCGTTCAAAGCGCGAAGGTCGGTGAGTAAGCAGCTTGCCGACCAGTCAGTCCACAGAGGAGGTTCGGCAGAATCCCCATGCCCACCGCTCCCAGAGGCAAGATCGCGTCCACCTTTCGGCGGTACGGTTCCCTGCTTTTGGCCTCGTCGCTGATCCTCGCAGGGTGTGCCTACTACAACACCTTCTACAATGCCAGGCAGTTCTACAAGAAGGGGGAAGAGCAACGGCTGAGGCGCCGCACGGACAACCCCACTCAGGCTGAGATCGAAAGCTATCAGAAGGCGGCCGAGAAGGCGGGCAAGGTCATCCAGAACTATCCCAAAAGCCGCTACGTAGACGACGCCATCGTGCTTATGGGCAAGGCCTTCTTCTGGCAGGGGCAACTGGGGTCGGCCCAGCGGAAATTCGAAGAGCTCCTCACCTACTTCCCCGACAGCGAGCTGGCCCCGGAAGCCCGGCTTTGGCTCGCCCGATGCCTGATCGCTCAAAACGAGTTTGGCGACGCGGAAGCGACGCTGAATGAGCTCCTGGCCGGCAAGAACGTCCCCGGGCGGATCCGTGACGAAGCGCACTTCTACCTCGGCGAGCTTCAGTACGCACGGGGCCGCTTCCGGGAGGCGATGGAGGCTTACCGCCGGGCTGCTGATCGCATCGACGAGGCGCAACTCAAGATGCAGTGTTACCTTCGGTTGGGGGACTGCGCCAGTCGGGAGAAAGAGCACGCCCTCGCTGCCGAGAGCTACCGTCGTGCCGCGCGGCTCAGCCAGGAGCCGGAACGCCGGTTCGAAGCCCTGCGCAACTGCGGGATCGCCTTGCGCGAGCTCGGACGCTACAACGAGGCCATCCGTACCTTCGAGCAGATCCTGCGCGATGGGTCCATGACCCGCTTTTGGCCCGACGCGAAATACGAGATCGCGGCCGCTGCCTACGCAAAGGGCGAAATCGACTATGCGGCCCGTTGGCTTCGGAACATCCTCCAGGACCACCCGCGTACCGATGCCGCAGCCCATGCGCACTTCCTGATGGGCCAGATCTACCTGCAACGCTACGCCGACTACAAGACGGCCAAGGAGCACTTCGACCAGGTGCGCACCGCCTCGGCGCGCGCGGAGGTGGTCCCGGAAGCCATCAGCCTGTCCCAGGATCTCGACCAGCTCCTCAAGCTCCGTGAACTCGTGGCCCAGCAGGAAAGCCAGCTCGCGCGCGGGCGCGGTGGCATCGTGCAAGTGGGCGAGCGCCGTCGCCACCTGGAAGGGGAATTGTGGTGGGTCCCCGACACGACCCTCTCTCGGCGCGACTCGCTCATCATCTTCGCGCGGATGGATACCTTGGTCCGGCGCGGAGTGGACGTCGATAGCGCCGCCTGGACCTTGATCCGCCAGGATACCCTCCTCTACTGGATCTTCCCCCCGGACAGCATGGTGAACGTCTACCTCCGCTGGTCTCGGGACGACTCCGTGTGGGCAGCGGTGCAGAGGATCCACCGGGAGCTGGAGCAAATGACGGCCGCCGAGCGCAGGGCTCTGGCGGCGGCCCGCGCAGCCTCCCAGCAGCGCCAACAGCAAGCCATCGTCGAAGCGGCCACGCCCGAAAACGTGGCCCGGAATAAGCTCAAGCTCGGCGAGCTATTCCTCTTTCGCTTCGAGAAGCCGGACACGGCGCTAGCCTACTACCTGGACATTGTGCAGAAGTACCCGAATACCTCCGTCGCCCCCCAGGCGCTTTATTCCGTCGCCTACATCCTGCAAACCGTCCGGCACGACACGGCGATGGCTGATTCGGTGCTCGCCAAGCTCGTCACCCGCTATCCCGACAGCCCTCAAGCCCAGCAGGCCAGACGGGAACTGGGCCTCCTGGCCGAACCCACTGGACCCGATGGAGCCCGCTCCATGTACCTGCGCGCCGAGTCTCTCCTCTGGGACGAAAAGAACCCCCGCGCCGCCATGGATACCCTTGCAGAGCTCGTCGCACGGTACCCCGATAACGAGCTGGCTCCGAAGGCGATCTACGCCATCGGTTGGATTTGCGAGAATGTGCTCAACGCGAACCGGAAAGCCGCGGAAATCTACCAGATGCTCGTCGAGAAGTATCCAGACACCCCCTACGCCAAACGGGTCCGGCCGCTGGTGGAGGAGTTCAAACATGCCCAGGAACAGGCCAAGCGCGCGGAGGAGATGTCCCGGCTCGGGCCGGCTCCCGTCAGCCCTCCCCCAGCTGCGCAAGCTGTGACGTCCGCCGTACCGGATACGGCTGACGCCCATCCCAGCGCTAGCTCGTCGACCCCAGCCGAGGCCGGCTCCCTCGTGGTCGAATTGCCGGACGAGCTCCCGGAACCCATCGGAGGCGTCGAAGCGGTCCAAGCCAATCTCGAAATCCCACCGCAGGCCCAGAACGCCGTGCTCCCGGGTACCGTGATCGTACAGGTGCTGGTGGACGCCCACGGCGCCGTGCGCGACGTGAAGTTCGCCACCCCGCTCCGGAATGAGGCGCTGGAGTTCGCAGCCATGAGCGCCATCCGCAACACCCGCTGGAAACCAGGAACCTACCAGAACAAACCCGTCTCCGCCTGGACGGAAATCGCCCTCGATTTCCTGAAAGCTCGGCGCTGATTGGTCTTCCCTTCGACGGGTCGAGCCTCGACCCCCGACCCGCGCATTTCCCGAACTCACCGATGGCCAACCGCTCCGAGCCTTCCTTGAGCCATCGCCCCCGCTGGCATGGAAAGTCCCAACTCGCCGGCTGCGGATCGATGGCATCGCCACCGTGAGCTCATCCCCAGACCCGAGGACCCGATCCGGACCGCGCCAAACCTACCCCCGCCGACCTCTGGCAACGACCTTCCGGGAGGAAACTCACTCGCCATCCGGAAGGCATCCTTCGCCAAGCCGCGCCAAGAGCTCCTGCGCCACCTTCTCTCCGGACAGGAGCATCCCTCCGAAGATGGGCCCCATTCGCGGTCCCCCGTACGTGGCATTGGCCGCCATCCCGGCCACGTAGAGCCCCGGGAAAACCTCCCGAGTGTTTTCCAGCGTGAGCGTCTCAGCCCGGTCAGACCACATGGACTTCTCCCCCTCGATGTCCCCGGAGGGCGTATTCAGTTTTCCCGGCATCTTCTTGGTGACCACCCGGACCACCTCCGTGTCGTGGCCCGTGGCATCGAGGACGAACCGCGCATGGATGGCGAGGGGATCGACGTGAAGCCCCGCAATGTCCACCGCCGACCAATTGATCACCAGTCCGATCACCCGGTCCGGCCGCATCACCACATCCTCTACGGTCACCGCGTTGAAGATCGTCGCGCCAGCCCGCAACGCAGCCACTGTCAGGCTGCTGATCGCCTCCACCGAGTCGGCCGTGTAGTAACCATCCCGGTACGGACGGTAGCGAATGCCGAATCGCTCCAGGAGGTGAACTGCGCTCTCTTGAACGACGATCTCGTTGAAGAGCATCCCCCCTCCCCACATGCCGCCGCCGACGCTCAGCTTGCGCTCGAAGAGCGCCACGCGTTTCCCCGCGCCCGCCAGGATCGCCCCCGCCACGAGCCCCGAGGGCCCGCAGCCCGCAATCGCCACATCGAGGCTGAGATTCGCCTTCAGCTTTTCGAAGAAACGATCCACAATCGCCGCGGTGATGACGCGTTCGTCGAGCTCAGGCATTGGCACCTCCTTGCAACCATCCGCTCGTTCAGCCGAGAATCACCAGCTCGACCCCATGCGCGTGACTCGGTACGCTTGCTTCTACTCCGCACGGCCCCGGCCGGTTTCCGGAGCCACAAACGCACCCCGAAACCCCACGGGGGCTACGCCGCGAAAGCCAAACGGCAAGGCACCGAACCCTTCGACTTCCGTCCCTACGCCTCAGCGCCCAACCGGGTGCGAACCCGCGCGAGTAAGCGGGTGATGAAGGGCTCTTCCCCCAGCGTGCGTCTGCACCGAAGCCATGGCCGCGGAATAGCGGCCGCGCCCGTGCATGCCCCGCAGGCGGATGTATCTCGAGATTCACCAGGAAAACGTCGTGCCCATAGGAAGCGCCGGTTGGCAATGGATCGCCTTCTAAAGGGGCGACCGGCCAAGCTGGAGTTGGGTTCCCAAACCAGGGGTCTGCGGCCGTGACGTAGCCTCGGGGGGCCGGATGATCTCCGGGCGCGGTCCGGCGCTGCGCGTTTCAGACCGTCCCGGCTCGACCGGCTTTTCCGCCGGGACACGCGTCGACTTGCGCCTTTCTTCACCGGCTCGGGGCGAGGTCGGCGCAACCTTCCCCTCCTTCTCCATGCGGGATCCTGCCCGGGCGAAAAGGTCCTTCCCCACTTCGTCCGCTAAGCCCTGATCAATCGCCTGCTTGAGCCTTCGACCGGCTTCCGGTACGGGCACGTGGGGTTGAGCCGGCACGAACGCACAGGGGCGGCATCCCAACCATTTGGCAGAGAGTGAGAAGACGGCGATCGATCAACGGGTCGGACTCTCGTATTGGCTCCTCTCATCTGTGCGGCGCTTCCAGAGAAAGAAGATTGCCGGGTAAACCAATAGCTCCATTGCAAAACTGCTGAAGATCCCCCCGACCATTGGAGCGGCAATGCGCTTCATCACGTCGGCGCCGGTCTCATGGCTTTGCGCCCACATGATTGGCAGGAGGCCAACGAAGGTGGTCATGACCGTCATCATTTTGGGGCGCACCCGTTTCACCGCGCCGTGCATGACGGCATCCTTGAGATCGCCCAGCGACCGCATGGCACCTCTTGCGCGGCGCTCTTGATACGCAAGGTCGAGGTACAGGAGCATGATCACGCCCGTTTCAGCGTCTACTCCAAGGAGGGCGATAACCCCTGCCCAAACCCCGAGGCTGAGATTGTAGTGAAGCAAGTACAGAAGCCACATCGCTCCCACCAGGGAAAAGGGCACCGCCAAGAGCACGATGAAAGTCTTCGTGAACGAGTGAGTATTCATGTAGAGGAGCAGGACGATGATGAATAGCGTGAGCGGGACGACCAGCATCATTTTCCGCTTCACACGGGCCATGTACTCGTACTGACCGGAAAATGCAAGCGAATAGCCCGGCGGCAGCTGCAGTTGCTCCGCGAGGGCTTTCTTCACATCCCGGACGTAGCCACCGATGTCCCGGCCCGTCATGTCCACGTATACGTAGCCTGTGATACGCCCATTCTCGTCCCGGATCATGGAGGGACCTTGACGGAGCTTCACTTCCGCAACTTGCGAAAGCGGAACCTGGGCGCCATTAGCCGTGGCTACGTATATGCGTTCCAGCTCCTGCAAGTCATCGCGCAGTTCCCGCGGGTAGCGAACGTTCACGGTATAGCGCTCCCTCCCCTCCACGGTCTGGGTGACCGCCTCACCCCCGACGGCGGCCATGATCGTCATCTGGACATCCTGCACCGAGAGGCCGAATCGCGCCAGCTGCTCTCGCTTCAACTCGATGTCGAGGAAGTAGCCGCCACCCGGTCGTTCGGCAATGACGCTTTTCGTGCCTGGAATGGGGGAGAGGATCCGCTCGATGTCCATCCCGATCCGCTCGATCTCCGCAACGTCATCGCCATAGACCTTAATGCCAAGCGGGGTGCGAACCCCCGTGGTGAGCATGTCAATGCGACCTTTGATCGGCATGGTCCAACTGTTGACCACGCCGGGGAGCCTGAGGGCCTGGTCCAGGCCCTGCTCACCGTAAATTAGCTCCTCCCAGGAAATGCGGTCGGGCCAGAAGATCCGGAGCGGGCCCTGGAGAAATTCCGGTACCTTGTCAGAATACCAACGGGGCTTCTTGCGCCATTGGTTTTCAGGCTTCAGGAGAACCGTGGTCTCCATCATGGAGAAGGGAGCTGGGTCAGTGGAGGTCACGGCTCTACCCGCCTTTCCGAAAACACGTTCCACCTCCGGGAAGCTCTTAAGGATTCGATCCTGGACCTGCAGCAGGTGCGCAGCCTCTGTCACCGAGATTCCAGGTAAAGTGGTCGGCATGTAGAGGATGGAACCCTCATTCAGGGGCGGCATGAATTCCGAACCCAGCTTCAGGAAGACCGGTACCGTCGAGAGGACGACGACGGCCGCCGCGAGTACCACTGCTTTGGGCCGTTTCAGCACCCCTTCGAGGATAGGCCCGTAGACCCTGAAGAGAAACCGACTCAACGGGTGCTCCTCTTCTGAGCGAATTCTGCCTCGAACAACGAGGCCCATGAGCGCAGGCCCTACTGTTATGGCCAGGATAGCAGCGAATGCCATGGAAAGATTCTTTGTGAAGGCCAGGGGCTTGAAAAGTCTGCCCTCGTAGGCCTCCAGGGTGAAGATGGGGGTGAAGGCCACAGCAATGACCAGAAGGCTAAAAAAGATGGGCCTGCCCACCTCTTTTGCCGCTGAGATCAATACTTCCATCCGGGAGGGTTCGCCGGGTCGATGCGTCTCCAGCCTCTTGTGGGCATTTTCGACGAGGACAATGGAGGCATCGACCATCGCCCCGACGGCGATGGCAATGCCCCCCAACGACATGATGTTGGAGGTCAACCTCATGTAGTACATCGGGATGAAAGCCAGCAGGACTGCGAGGGGCAGCGTCACAATGGGGACAAGGGCCGAGCGTACGTGCCAGAGAAAGAGGATGATGACCACCGAAACCGCCGCCATCTCCTCAAAGAGTTTGCTCCGGAGCGTGCGAATTGCGCGTTTGATCAAATCGGAGCGATCGTAAGTGACGACCACCTCCACCCCCTCGGGAAGCCGGACTTCCCTCAGCTTCTGCTTGACGCGCTCGATCACTCGGAGAGCGTTCTCACCGTAGCGCACGATGACAATCCCGCCGACGACCTCCCCCGTACCATCGAGCTCCGCTATTCCCCGACGTATGTCCGGCCCAATCACCACATCCGCAACGTTGGCGATCGTGATTGGAACCCCGCGCGGATCAAGTTTGATCACCGCCTGCTTGAGATCCTCCACGGAACGCAGATACCCCCGAGCCGTCACCATGAACTCCGTCCCGGCAATCTCGAGAAGGCGCGCGCCCACCTCCGTATTGGCCTTACGCACGGCCTCCACCACCTCCCCCACAGAAATACCATATGCCAGCATTGCCTCTGGACGGACGACCACCTGGTACTGCTTCTCGAATCCGCCTACGCTGGCTACCTCGGCCACACCCTCCACCGACTGCAGGGCGTACCTCAAATGCCAGTCTTGAAAGCTCCGCAACTCTTGGAGGGAATGGGTGCCGCTGCGGTCCACTAAAGCGTACTGAAAAACCCAACCCACTCCGGTGGCATCTGGGCCCAGCTCCACCTTCACACCCTGGGGCAGCGTAGGAGTGACCTTGTTGAGATACTCCAAGACGCACGAGCGCGCCCAATAGACGTCGGTGCCGTCTGCGAAGAGGACGTAGATATAGGAGAAGCCGTAATCGGTCAATGCCCGAATGTCCTTCACCTTGGGAGCGCCCAACAATGCGCTGACTATCGGATAGGTGACCTGATCCTCCAGGATATCGGGAGGACGATCCCAGCGGCAAAAGACGATCACTCGAGTGTCGGAAAGGTCGGGGATGGCGTCCAGGGGAACTCGACGGATGCACCAAATGGAAAAAAGCAGCGCGAAAATCGCACCCAGGAGGACGAACCATCGGTTTCTTGCCGACCATTCGATGGTCTTCTCAATCACCGGCAACGCTCCCTTCAATGGGTGTGAGATCGGCTCAGGGCCAGCTTAAGCTTGCTCTCCGAGTCGATGAGGAAATTGGCCGACGTGACCACTCGATCGCCCGGCATGATGCCAGCCAGAACCTCAATGAAATCGCTCGTCCTTATGCCGGGACGAATCTCCCTCGGTTCCAACATCCCATTTCCTCCATCAACAAACACAAGGTACCGCTCCCCCGAGAACATCACCGCCTGCTCCGGCACCGCCAAGCGTTCCCCAAGATCTACCGAGATCCTGACCGAAGCGTACATGCCCGGCAGAAGCTCGGCATCAGGGTTGGGGAAGGTCGCTCTCACCTCCACCGTACGCGTGGCCTCGTCCAGGTACGGATCAATGTAGTCGATTACGCCGCGCAGTTCCCTACCCGGCGTCCCCAATACCTCTGCCGTAACCGGCTGCCCTCTTCGCAGCAATCTGAGGTCATCCTCATAAACTGCCACCCTCAGCCATACCCTCGAAATATCAGCGATACGATAGAGGGGCTCGCCCGCCTGAACGTATTTGCCCTCGTACAATCGCTTCTCCACCACAAAGCCGGAGACCGGGGAGTGTAACGTGACGACGCGCGATGGCTGTCCGGTCTTCTCCAGTTGTAGGATCTGCGCCTCAGACAAATCCCACAATCGGAGTTTCCGGCGAGCGGCCTCCCGGAGGTCAAGCGCCGACTCACCCGCCCCTAACGCCAGCAAGAACTCTTCCTGCGCAGCCACGAGCTCCGGACTATAAATCGAGAATAAGGGCTCGCCCTGCCGGACAATCTTACCGGTGAAGTCCACATACAGGGATTCTACCCACCCGGAGAACTTGATGCTGATCTCTTTGAGGAGCGTTTCGTCGTATGTCACGCGGCCCACGGTGCGGATCTGCTTGTAAAGTCTACGCTGCTCCGCGACACCGAAGGTTGCGCCGATGGCCCGGAGCCGTTCCTGCGGGATGTACAGAGCACCCTCCTGACCCCGTTGGGCCTCCTTCTCCTCCGCCTTCACGGGGACCAAGTTCATGCCACAGATCGGGCAGTTGCCCGGTTTGTCGGAGGTATATTCCGGATGCATGGGGCAGTGGTAGACCAACTTCTCCTCTCCCTTCGGCGACGCCGGCCTCTCGGCAGGCAGCTCATGCTGATGCTCCATCTGCGGCACCTTCTCGGGAGGCATCCCATGACCGGCATGCCCTTCGCCGGTGGTCTTCTGCGTTGCCCCTTCCTTTCCCCCACATGAAACCAGCAGCACACCCGCAAGAACGGCTGTCAAGCAGATCGAAATCCAATGATTCCTTCTCATTGTAGCACCTCCCTCACTCTCGCCCGCACACGGAGCATTTCTCCAACGCCTCACCGATCCAATGGCAGGATTTCGAATCCGGTCAGCTCCTCTAGTTGCGCCGCCGCGATCCAGAGATCAGCCAGGCTCCTGGCGTATTCGATTTCATAAGTGATCAGGGAGTGGATATCCGAGAGGAGGCTTAGGAAGTCCACTCGCCCGACTTGGTAGCCGGAAAGAGTGGCCTGGAGGGACCGCTCGGCCTGAGGAATAGTGCGCTCGCGGTAGAGCGCTACGCGCGCCTCCGCGCTCTTGGCAGCGACAAAACTCTCACGTACCGCCCGGATGATTTCGTTCTGCAGATCCAGGGCCCGCAGTTGTGCCCCTTCCTGGCGTAACCTGGCCTCCGCTAACAGATTCTTCTCGCGGTTCCAATATAGCGGCAATTCCAGCCCTATCATAACCTCGTACATATCTGGGAAGCGCCCACGGAACATGGTGCCCGCGCGCACCATGAAGTCGGGCAGGAAGCCGGCGCGAGCGAGGCGTTCAGCCACAGCCGCCCTCTCCTTTTCCAGCTCCGCCCCTCGTAACCGTGGATTGGCCATTAGCGCTCGCGCCTGAAGATCCGAAATAGTCAGTTGCAAAGATGACACAGGCAGCTCTGCTGCCACCACTTCCACCGAATCCGGCTCAAAGGCAAGGAGGTAGGCAACCCGTGCTTGCAGACTACCCAGGACCTCCTCCACTTCCAGTAACATGCCCTCGGTCTGAGAAATTTCCACTTGGGCCTTGAAAAGGTCTGCTTGCAAGCCCTGGCCTAACGCATAGCGCGTCTGGGCGAGACTCAGCCCCTTTTCGAGAAGGGACTTCTTCTTCCGAAGCAGCTCGCAGGAACGCTGAGAATAAAAGATCTGGGCGTACAATTGCTTCGCCTCCCGAACCAGGGCCAATCGCGTTTCCTCCGTCATTTGCGCCTGCTGAGACGCCTCGAGCTGCGCGCTCCGCGAGTGCAGCTTCAGCTTGGGCGGAAAAGGCACATTTTGGGTAACGGAGATGCCGAAGCCGCTCATCATCTCGTCGCCCACCGTCAACCGGTCCCACCCCACATTCCTCAGTTCAAAAGCGAGGCCTGGACTTGGCAACACACCGCCCGCCTCTGCACGTCTGTCCAGTGCCCTGGTTTCCAACCGTTCTGCTTGAAGCCTGGGGTTGCGTTGCAGAACAAGAGCGACCAGTTGGCTCAGGTCAGTCACCTTGCGCTGGGCCTCTGCGGGCATACCCGCCATGATCCCAAAGAGGAACAACAGCAAACACGAGGTTCTCATTTCTTGCCTCCTCAACGTCGAGCCTTGCGCAACAACTCGATGATCTCCTCGATCTTCGCGGCTCGGTCCTCCATATCGCCCGTCGCGAAGGCTTGGTGGACACAGCTACGCAGGTGGCGCTCCAGGATGCTTTCTTGCACCCTCTGCAGCGCCCCTTGTACAGCCGCAATCTGCGTGAGAATGTCCATGCAGTACCGCCCCTCCTCGATCATCCTGATCACGCCCCGGATCTGGCCTTCGACCTTGCGCAGCCGATCCAGCTCCTCTAGGTGCATCGTCTTGTGCTCGTGCATAACCCTCCTCCGTACTGGCTCCCCTATCCATCGAGAAACTACCGGTACCCGGTAGGGGTAACCTACTAGATCCTTCTCCGAGTGTCAATGCTTTTCTTTCCGCCTCCCGCCCCTGTACGAATCACCAGGGGAGAACTATGGCTCCCGGGTATCCCCAGGCACGCCAACTCGTGAGCAGACTATCGGGATCAGCAGCTCATCGTTGCTCGCTTATTGCGGGCCAGTTGCGTCTCCCTCTCTCCCGCCCTCTCTCCGCGCGCGAGTCCCCCAACGCCGCGAGGCACCCAATCCTTGACCAAACACGAGAACGATGACGTTGCTGGAATGACCTCCCGTTTCCCGATGACGCAGCGGCCAATCCCCTGGCGCCTGCAGAAGCCCCTCCATCGGTCGCGAAAACGTCGCTATCGCGGCCGTTTTGGGGCTGAGTTTCTCTCTCACGGAATCAAGAGGGGAGGCGGCCAACGCAAGAATTCGAAGGCAAGTTTGCACAAGGAAAGCCGGTGGAACGGTCCCGTCTCGACGCCTTGAAGCAAGACGCAGGGCAATGCAGGCCATGGGTACGCGTGTCCGCCCTAAGAATCGGCGGGTACGGCCTGATCAAGACCAACCGGACTCTGCGGTTCTCCGGGTGGGCCATGGACCACGGAGTGGTCGTCCAGTGATCGGCGCACTATCGCGCCTTGGGAACGCCCGCGCCATGAACATATAGGGATCGCCGATCCACTGGCCCGGCATCCGACCGTTGCGGACGCTCCGCTCGACGGAGGCATCGGTCCGCCATGGGACCCCACAGCGGCACGGGGAATGCGGCTGGGAAGTGCCTTCATGGCCCGCTCCCTCTCCGCTACCCTTCGCCCAAAGTCGCGGCCACACCGACGAGCGAACCGGCGTATGCCAGGAAATCTCCCCGGTTAGGAACGCTCCCACCGCACCCCCGAGGCAGTAGCGATCTCCCAGATGGGCTTCCCCCACACCGCACAGTCTCTGCCGGGCGGGTCAAGGGTGGTCAGTTCCCCTCACCAACTCCCGTCTTCGCTTCTGCCACGCGTCGCGCGAGCTCCCGTGTGGCTTCCTCGGGGTCTGGTGCGCTCAGGACGGCTGAGATGACGGCAACCCCCGCTGCCCCAGCACGGATGGCTTGGGCCGCATTCTCCGCCGTCACGCCGCCAATGGCCACCACGGGGATTCTCACCGCTGCCGCGATGGAGCGCAGACCCTCCACCCCAATGGGCTCGCCGGCGTCCGGCTTGGTCCTGGTTCCAAACACGTCCCCAACGCCGAGATAGTCGACCTGTGCCTGTTGCCCGGCCAGTGCCTCTTCCACTGTGCCGGCCGAGAAGCCCACAACGCGCTCCGGACCCATCAGCCGCCGCGCCACCTCCGGCGGTAGGTCATCCGGTCCAACGTGCACGCCCTCCGCCCCCACGGCCAGTGCCACATCCGCGCGATCGTTGATGATGAGGGGCACCCCCGCCTCCCGCGTCACCTCAAGAAGCCCCCGCGCCAACTCGATCATCTCGCGCGTCGCCCCCTCCTTCTCGCGGAGCTGAAGGATCGTCGCCCCGCCTCGGAGAACCGCCCGGGCGACATCCAGCAAGGACCTACCCCGCAGGAATCGCCGATCCAGGATCACGTACACGGAGAGATCCAGGGGCTTTGCATCGCTTCCGTGAGCTCCCATCCCCTCCTCCGGCCTTCGTCCTGTCTCCACGTTACAGGCCAGGCAGCGGGCGAACTGGTTCGTCAAGAAATCCGCCCAGCGCCTCGGCCGCGGTAGTTTCGTTCCCACGCCCGAGAGCAATATATCAGAACTGGAGGCCGCGACAAGGACAAACTGGCCGCGGCGGACCCCGTCGCGTGCCGACGTAGCAAGCTTCCGGCTCTTTCTCCTGGAGCTAGGGAATGTCGCTTCCGGATTCCGTGTTGACATTCAGAGGGGCAATTGATAAATTGGCCCGGCCACTGAACTTGTAGGAAACATCCACTCGGAGAGAGGCAATTGCTACCCGATGCTGTGACCGCGCCCATTCGGGGCGAGTTGGAGGAGCTGGAACAAAGGTTGGTGGAGCTGGTTCGCTCGGATGTCCCCTTGGTGAGCCGGGCGATGGAGTACGTTCTGGCCAACCGCGGCAAGCGAATCCGCCCGGTGGTGCTCTTCCTGTGTAGCCGCTTGGCTGGGGACACGCCGCGAGGCCACGTCACCAGCGCAGCAGCGGTGGAGCTGCTCCACACCGCCACGCTGATCCATGATGATGTGGTGGACAATTCCCAAACTCGGCGGGGAGTCCCCACCCTCAATGCCATCTGGGGAAATCGGATCAGCGTGCTTCTCGGCGACTACATGTTCGCCAAGGCGCTTCAGGCGGCCTTGGAGACACGAAATCCTCTGGTCCTGGAAGTGATCAGCGAAGTCTCTCAGCGAATGAGCCAGGGCGAACTACGACAGCTCAGCAGCGACGGGATCGACCCCTTGGATCCCGAGGGATACTACCGAGTGATCCGCGACAAGACGGCCTCCCTCTTCGCCGCCAGCTGCCAGTTAGGGGCACTGGCCTCCGCGGCTAGCCAGAGCGAAACGGATCGACTCAGAGCCCTCGGCGAGACGATCGGTCTCGCGTTTCAAATCACCGACGACGTGCTCGACTACGTGGGTCATCCCGGGAAAATGGGCAAACCGCCGGCTCAAGATCTCAGGGAGCGCAAAGTCACCCTGCCCCTTCTCAAAGCCATGGAACGCTCCACGCAGGAGGAGCGGCAGCTGGTGAATGGGTTCTTGCGGGGGGACTCGGAGGACCACCAGCTCGAGCGAATCTTGGAGCTGGTGCGCGTGCGGGGAGGAGCAGAGGCCGCGCTCGACGAGGCGCGCCACTTCCAGCGTCAAGCGCAGGAAATCCTGCGAACCTTTGAGCCCAGCCCATACCGACAGGCCCTGGCCGAGCTGATCGACTTCGTGGTGGAAAGAGAGAACTGATGGGGCGGATACTCCACCTGGCCACGACCTGCCTGCTTGTAATTGGCTCCTTCGGTTGCAGCTCCCGCCAGCGTATTCCCGTAGTGGAACAGACGCGGACGGCGATGGGCACCTTTTTCACCATCGCTTTGTATGGGCGGGTGGAACCAGCCGCTGCAGAAGAAGCAATCGCAGCCGCTTTCGACACCATCCAGGCCGTGGAGGGATGGGCGAGCACGAAGCTGCCCGGTAGCGAGATTTCGGCGCTGAACCGGGCCGCGGGAAGAGACACGGTGGCCATTTCGGCGGACCTTTCGACCCTCCTGAACCTGGCCCGGCAGGTATCGGAAACGACCCACGGCGCCTTCGATGTGACCGTCGGGGCTCTCACCACGCTTTGGGGTTTCGAGGACAGCCCCCAGGCCCCTCCGGACTCGGCCGCTGTGGACTCCGCCCGACGACTGGTGGGGTACTCACGGCTCTGGGTGGGCGACGGCCGCGCGTATCTCGGCAAGCCGGGGATGCGCCTAGATTTGGGCGCCATTGCGAAAGGATGGGCGGTGGATCGCGCCTTCGAGGTTCTGCGGGGGCGTGGTTTCGCCGACGTGCTCGTGGACGGCGGCGGCGACCTGCGGGTTTCCTCCTCGCCGGTCACGGCGGGCAGACGAAGGGTCTGGGTGCGCCATCCGCGCCGGGCCGGCGAATACTTTGCGCGCTTCCCCTACGACTCCGGGGCGGTCGCCACCTCCGGCGATTACGAGCGCTACTTCTTGCACAACGGCGTTCGCTTTCATCACATCCTCGATCCGCAGACGGGATGGCCAGCGCGCGGCTGCGTGAGCGTAACCGTGCTCGGGCCTGATGCAACCCTCTGCGACGCCTGGGCTACTGCCATCTTCGTCCTTGGGCCGGAGAAAGGCCTGGAAATTGCAAAGCAAATCCCAGACATCGAAACCCTGATCGTCTTCGAGGTCAACGGGCAACTTTTCTGGCGGGCCACGGAAAGGCTTTCGGCCATGCTGGAAATCCTCGATCCCGAGGCTCAGCCCGGTCCCCCGGCGGGATTCCTGAGAGAGTAGGAGGTTCTGGATGCCACGGACGCTGGTCACGGGAGGCGCAGGATTCCTGGGCTCCCACATCTGCGAGTACCTTCTTCGGAAGGGACACGAGGTCATCTGCATGGACAACCTGCTGACCGGGAGAGTGGCCAATATCGAGCACCTCTACGGCGAGCGGTTCAAGTTCATCAAGCACGACGTGACGGAATACATCTTCATCGCCGGGCCGATCGACTACGTGCTTCACTTCGCTTCCCCGGCAAGTCCCGCCGATTACCTAAAGTGGCCCATTCACACGCTGAAGGTTGGGGCCCTCGGCACGCACAAGGCGCTCGGCCTGGCCAAAGAGAAGGGGGCGACGTTCCTCCTGGCCAGCACCTCGGAGGTGTACGGCGATCCTCTTGTCCATCCGCAGAAGGAGGATTACTGGGGCCACGTGAACCCGATCGGCCCGCGCGGCGTGTACGACGAGGCCAAGCGCTTCGCCGAAGCGCTGACGATGGCCTATCATCGCGCCCACGGATTGGACACCAAGATCGTGCGCATCTTCAACACCTACGGCCCGCGCATGCGGAAGGACGACGGCCGCGCCATCCCCACCTTCATCACCCAAGCCCTGCGAGGAGAGCCCATCACCATCTTCGGAGAGGGGAGCCAAACCCGCAGCTTCTGCTACGTGGACGACCAGATCGAGGGCATCTACCGGCTCCTGATGTCGGACTACCACCTCCCGGTGAACATCGGCAATCCGCAGGAGATGACCGTCCGCGAGCTCGCTGAGCTCATCATCCGGCTCACCGGAAGCCGGAGCCCCATCGTGAGCCGCCCCTTGCCGGAGGACGACCCCCGCGTTCGGCAGCCGGACATCACCCGCGCGCGCAAACTCCTGGGCTGGGAGCCGAAGGTGGATGTCGAAACGGGCCTCCGCCGCACCATCGAATGGTTCCGTCAGGAATTGGGACTGGCGTAGCGACCGATCCGAGGTGGGACTCGATGGGGAGGGCGTGGCTCGCTCCGGCCGGCGGAGGAGACCCGGGATTGGAAAAGCCGGCGCGCATCCTAGTCATACGATTCAGCTCCATCGGCGACATCCTGCTCACCACACCCCTGCTCCGGGTGCTGAGCCATGCGTTTCCGGGAGCCGAAGTCGATTACCTCACGAAGGCCGGCTTTGCGCCGCTTCTGCGGAGCAATCCCCGGATCCAGCGGCTGTGGGAGCTCTCGCCGCCCTACGGGGCAAGCGAGCTCCGGGCGCTGGCGATCGCGCTCCGGCGCCGGGAATACGACCTCATCCTGGACCTGCACAAAAGTCTGCGGACCCGTTGGCTTCGACTCCACCTGCCGGGCCGTTGGGAATCGTACCGCAAGGGGATGTTGAGGCGGACTCTGTACGTGCATCTCAAGCTTCGCGGGCTTGCGCCGGCGCGCCCCGTCCGCGAACGGTATTTCGACAGCCTGCGGGCCTTCGGGTTGAGAGACGACGGCGGACCCCTCGAATACTATCTTGTCGAAGAGGAACAGGCTTGGGCCGCCGAGGAGCTGCGGCGGACTGGCCTGGCCACGGCGGAGCCACGGGTCGGACTGGCGATCGGCGCCGGGAAAGCCACCAAGCGCTGGCCGGCGGAACATTTCGCTCAGTTGGGGCATTGGCTACGCAAACGGCTGGGCGCTGCCTTCCTCATTCTCGGAGACGAGCGGGACCGCGTCCATGCGGAGCTCTTGCAGCGGGAGCTGGAGCCCGCAGCGGCGAGCTTCGCGGGGCGAACGGACCTTCGCCAGACCGCGGCGCTTCTGGCACACTGCCATGTCGTGGTCAGCAATGATTCCGGCCTCATGCATTTGGCCGATGCACTGGGGAAAAAGCTCGTCGCCATCTTCGGCGGGACCACGCCGGAGCTCGGTTTCGCCCCCCGCAGCGAGAATGCCGTGATTGTGGAACGGAAGGGAATGCCCTGTCGGCCCTGTTCACACATCGGGAGGGATCGATGCCCTCGAGGTCACTTCCTGTGCATGAAAGGCGTGCACCCCATCGAGGTCGGCGAGGCCGTGCTGAGCTCGTTGCCGTGAGGGAGCCGGGTCGCGGGAGCGGCACGGATTCGCGCCTCCTCGCCGAACGCATCGCCCGATTGAGCTTGGAGAAAAAGGCCTTGGACGTGGTAATCCTCGATCTGCGGAAGATCACCAGCATCACGGACTTCTTCGTGATCTGCACCGGAGAGACGGATGTGCAGGTCAAGGCCATCACCGACCATATCGAGGAGGAGCTGGAGAAGGAAAACATCCGGGCCTGGCACCGGGAAGGCTACGAATACCTACGCTGGGTCCTGCTGGATTACGTGGATGTGGTGGCCCATGTGTTCCAACCGGAAACGCGGGCCTACTACTCCCTGGAATCCCTCTGGGGCGACGCAGAAATCACGGAAGTGAGCGATGAGGATTGACGACTACCTGCGACAGACTCTGGCCGAAAGACTGCGAAGGTTGGGGGTAGAACGAGAGGTGGATAGCCTCCCTCTCGACAAGCCCAAGCTCCCCGAGCACGGGGACATCGCGGCTACGGTGGCTCTCGAGCTGGCGCGCGAGCTGCGCAAACCGCCGCGAGCGATCGCTGAGGCGCTCACGGCAGAGCCCTTCGACCCCAACTACGTCGAGTCGGTCGAAGTGGCAGGACCGGGATTCATCAATTTCCGCGTATCCCAAAGGTATTTGCGGCGGCTCGTCGCCGAGATCCTGGCCCAGGGCGAAGCCTACGGCCGTTCCAACTGGGGCCGGGGCCGGCGGGTACAGCTGGAGTTCGTGAGCGCCAATCCCACAGGTCCACTGAACGTCGTGAGCGCCCGCGCTGCGGCCGTCGGGGATGTGATCGCCAATCTCTTCGAGGCGGTCGGCTATCGGGTCGAGCGCGAATACTACATCAACGACGCCGGAAGGCAGGTCCGGCTGCTCGGGATGAGCGTGAGCTCCCGTTACATGGCCCTTTTCGGAATCGACGAGCCCTTCCCGGAGGAAGGCTATCACGGCGAGTACGTCCGCGACTTGGCCATGGAGATCCGCCAGGAATACGGCGATCGCTTCGTCCACATGCCTGCGGAGGAGCGGCAGCAGCAGCTAACTCAGATCGCGCTGGAGAAGATGATCCGCCAGCATCAGGAGGCTATGCGCGCCTACCGCGTCCACTTCGATGTGTGGTTCCGGGAAAGCGAACTCCGAAAGGCAAATGCGCATCTGGAAGTGCTGGAGGAGTTCAAGCGGCGCGGGCTGGCCTACGAGCAGGACGGAGCGATCTGGTTCAAGGCCAGTCAGTTCGGCGATGAGAAGGATCGAGTGCTCGTAACCCGCGAGGGGGAGCCCACGTACTTCCTGGTGGACATCGCCTATCATCGCAACAAGTTCGAGCGGGGCTTCGACCTTGTCTACGACTTCTGGGGGCCAGATCACCACGGCTACATCCCCCGCATGAAGGCGGCAGTGCAGGCGCTGGGAATCGATCCGCAACGCTTCCAGGTGAACATCATCCAGCAGGTAAATCTTCTGCGCGGGGGCGAGGTGGTGAAGATGTCCAAACGCGCAGGGCAGATCATCGAAATGGCGGAGCTGATCGAAGAGGTGGGCGTCGATGCGGCCCGCTTCTTCTTCCTGATGAGGAAGATGTCGGCGCCCCTCGACTTCGACATCGACCTGGCGAAACAGCAGTCCGAGGAAAACCCCGTCTACTACGTCCAGTACGCTCACGCGCGGATCTGCAACATCCTCCGATTTGCCGAGGAACGGGGCCTCCAGCTCCCGGCGCAGGCCAACTTCGACCTTCTGCGGGAACCGGAGGAATTTGAGGTGATCAAGAATCTGATGGATTTCCCGGAAGTGATCTCCGGGGCCGCCCGGTTCCTGGAACCGCATCGCTTGACCACGTACCTGCAAGAGCTGGCGGCGAGCTTCCACCGCTTCTACCATCGGCATCGGGTGGTGGGTGAGGACCCGGAGCTCTCGGCCGCCCGACTTTGTCTGACGGAAGCCGTGCGGATCGTGTTGGCCAATGGGCTGCGCCTGATTCACGTGAGCGCGCCCGAACGGATGTGACCCGACTTCCCCTCCGGAGGAACCGATGAGCGTGGTCGTGGTGGGCTCCGTAGCGCTGGACAGCGTCGAGACTCCAGCCGGAAAGGTGGAAGAAGCGCTCGGAGGCTCGGCTCTGTACTTCGCGACCGCGGCCAGTTTCTTCGCCCCGGTCAAGGTGGTGGCCGTGGTCGGCAGCGACTTCGAACTGGGCCAGATCGATTTCCTGCGCGAGCGAGGCGTCGACTTCGACGGCCTCGAGGTGCAGGAAGGCAAAACTTTCCGCTGGGGCGGCATCTACCACGAGAATCTCAACGAACGCACGACCGTCTACACTCATCTCAACGTGTTCGAGGGGTTCTCACCCCGCATCCCCGAGAGCTACACCGACGCCCCCTTCGTCTTCCTGGCTAACATCCACCCGGAACTGCAAAGCCACGTCCTCGATCAGATGCGGAGCCCCCGCTTCGTGGCCATGGACACGATGAACTTCTGGATCTCCGGGGCGCCTGACGATCTGCGCCGTACGCTCCGCCGGGTGGATATGCTCATCATCAACGATGAGGAAGCACGCCAGCTGAGCGGCCAGTACACCCTGGCCCGGGCCGCCGAGGCTATCCAGCGGATGGGGCCGAAGTCGGTGGTGATCAAGAAGGGGGAACACGGGGCTCTGCTCTTCGCCGAGGGCAGAGTGTTCTCCGCTCCAGCTTATCCTCTGGCCCGCGTGGTCGATCCCACGGGCGCGGGCGACACCTTCGCCGGCGGGATGATGGGCTACCTGGCGCGCAAAGGGGACACTCGATTCGAGTCCCTGAAGTCGGCCGTGATGGTAGGTACGGCGCTGGCCTCCTTCTGTGTAGAGGACTTCAGCCTCCGGCGGATGCGGGAAATCACCCTTGCGGACGTGAAGGAGCGCGTGCTCGAGCTCCACGAGATCACTCGCTTCGAACTGGATTTGCCATGAGGGAAGGCACTGAGACGCACGCCCGAGGGGCTAGACATCTGCCCGGCGGGCCGAGACGGGCGCTGTTTCAACGTCCTCCCTCCATACCCCCGGCTGACCGAGGCGGTCGGTGCAGTCCTTCCTTTCCCTTTCCTGCCAAATCTGCCCCAGTCGGTCGGCATCCAACCTACAGGTCCGTGGTCCGATGATCCAGCTCCGCGATGTTGTGGTGGAGTACCCGCGTCCGGATGGCTCGCGCATCCGGGCGGTGGATGGGGTGACGCTGGACATCCGAGAGGGGGAGCTCGTCGGCCTTATCGGACCGAACGGTTGCGGGAAGAGCACGTTGGTCCGCTGCTTCAACGCCCTCATCCGGCCCACCAAGGGGGTAGTACTCGTGGATGGGCTCGACACGCGCGACCCGCGGTGCGTGCTCGAGATCCGGCGGCGCGTTGGGATGGTCTTCCAAAATCCCGACAATCAGATCGTCTCCACTACGGTGGAAAGGGAAGTGGCCTTCGGGCTCGAGAACCTCGGATTGGCTCCGCGCGAGATGCGGAGCCGCGTGGAGGAGGTACTCGAGCGCTTCCGACTGCGGGAATACCGCCATCATCCGCCTCACCTGCTCAGCGGCGGGGAAAAGCAGCGCTTGGCGATCGCCAGCGTAGTTGCGATGCGCCCCCGTTACCTCATCTTCGATGAGCCCACTTCTGTCCTCGATCCAGCCGGCCGGGCCGAGGTGCTGGCTTTGGTCCAGGAGCTGGCGGAAGAGGACCCGCAGCGATCCATTGTTTTCATCACCCAGTTCCCGGAGGAAGTGGAATCGTTCCCGCGCCTGCTGGTGATGCGCCAGGGGAAGGTGCTTTTGGACGGCGAGCCTAAAGGAATCTTCGCCCAGGTCGATATGCTCCTCAGGATCGGTCTGGAACCGCCCGTGGAATACCTGGCCGAGTCGCTGTGGGCGAAGAGCCCCCTGGCCGAGAGGGAGCGGAGTGAAGCGGAAAAGGGCCTCGGGAACGATGACCAAACCGAGTTCGGGAGCATCCCTTCGGGCGAACGCCCCAAGCCAATCCCGTGAGACGGAAACGGTCCGCCCAGACGGACGGCCGTGGGGCAGCGCGTTCGCCGATATCGACTGGTTGATCCAGCAGTCCGCAGCCTCACCGGCCGGGGGACTTCCCAGCTCCTCACCGTTCGAAGAGACGGACACAGCCTATCCTTCGCCGGATCAGATCGATCCGGAAACCCTTTCCGCCTCGGAAGAGCAGTTCAAGGAGCTCCTCGAATGGCTCGATTTGGAGGAGGCTCCCCCTGCGCCTGAGCTGGCCGAATCCGCTTCTCAGCTGGAGCCGGAAGTGGCCCCCGAAACCGATGATCTCTTCGCCGGGCTGACCCCTGAGCTCTCCGAGCTTTCCGATCTGGCGCTGGCCGAGGTGGAACCCGAGACCTCCGTGCGGGAACCCTCGTTCCTGGAGGCAGAGTCGGGCGCCTTTGTGGAGGAGACTCTCGAAGACGTATTCCCCCCAGGAGAGGCCGAGTCGATAATCGAGGAAAAGCCCTCGCCTTCAGATAGGCAAACCGAAACCAAAATCACAGACCTCCAGGCCGGACAGCCGCTGACAAAGGAGGCACAATCCAAGGATGAAAGCCGGCGCGCCTTGGATGATCTCCTGGCCGCCTTGGAAACGCTCCCGGAGGCCGAAGAGCTCGGGGCGACTCACGCCGCGACAGCTCCCTCCGAGAGCGGGGTTGAGTCGGCCCAACCGCACGGGTTAGGCGAACCTTCCGCGCCGGTGAGGGACGCGGTGGCCGAAGGGCGAGAGCCAGGCTCCGTTGTGGGGATGCCGCCGGAGATCGGACTGGAAGAGGTAGCCCAGAGGTTTGAGGCGGCCTGGGCCGATGAGGAGGCCAGCTCGGCTGTCGAGAATACCATGGAGGTAGTCCTGGAACGCAGCCTGATGCGCGCCAGCATCCTCCATCAGTTCGGCTTCCGAGAGGTGGATCGCCGCCTCGGCGTGGAGATCGGCAGCAGCGAGGTGACTTTTGTCTCGCTCGTGCGCACGGGTCGCCGCTTTGAGCTCGAGGCGTACGGGATCCTGCCCTTCCGGCAGATGGGCGAAGGTGGAGAAGCCTCGGAAACCCTTTCGCGCACTTTGCGGGAGCTTCTTCAGGAGAAGGCCTTCCGTCAGGCCACCGTCGAAGTCACCTCCCAGCTGATGGAGATGACGGCGCGGATCCTGGAGCTGCCCAAGCTTCCGCGGAAGGAAACCCTCCGGGCCATTGCCTGGGCGCTGCGGAAGGATCTTCCGTTTCCAGCCGAGAACGGGGAATATGCCTATCGGGTCGTTGACGATTCGCAGCCCAAGAAGCAAAGTCTGCTCGTGGTGGGGGCCGAGCGGGATGGCCTGCTGAAGTACGCCCAACTTTTCCAGACCGCGGGAGTCCGCCCTACCGGGATCTACTCCCCCTCCGTCGCGCTCTTCGAGCTCTTTCGCCGGACCAAGGCGCACAATCCCGAAACCTGCCACGTTCTGGTTCACGTGGGCATGCTGCGCTCCCAGATCCTGTTCGTGCACGGGGGGCGACTGGCTTTCGAGCGGACCATTTCCGTGGCTTTGGACGACTTCCTGAGCGCCCTCACCGACACTCTTTTCTACGATGGGCAGAGCCGATCCCTGAGCCAGCGCGAGGCGTTCTGGATCCTGCAGCGCTACGGGGTGGCGGGTTTCGGCGTGGGCGAGACCACCTCGGACGGGGTGCCCCTGAACGACATTGCCATCTCCGTCCGGCCCGTGCTGGAGAAATTCGCAAGCGAGATCGCCCGGTCCTTGGACTATTTCCGGCAGAAATTCGGGGTATCTTCGTTCGAAAAGATCTGGATTTGCGGCATCGGGTCCACCGTACTCAACCTCGGGAAACCGCTGGAAGCGGAGACCGGGATCCCCACGGCCTGCCTCAATCCCTTCGATCCTGGGCTCGGCCTACCAATCCAGGCTTCCCTCGACGGATTGGAAGCCTACGGGCCTTCTCTCGTCGTGCCTCTCGGTCTGGCTCTTGGACCCGCGAAGGACCTCAACCTGCTGCCCAGGCCTTTGCGCCAGAGCAGCGCCATTCGGTACGCCCAGAAATCGCTGGCGTATGGCGCCGTCTTCGGTCTGCTTGCCATCGGCCTTCTCACCGGACAAGCCATCTACTCGGAGAGGATCGAGAGGAACGAACTTGCCGTGCTCCAGGACCAGTACCAATCCCTGGTGCACCATCAGAGCGAGCTTCAGCGCTTGCAACAGGCATGGACGCAGCTGGAGCGCGAGATGAAAGAGCTGCGAGAGGCCTTGCCGCAGGATCCTCTAGTCCCGTTTTACCTGCACGTGCTTTCGAAGCTCACGCCGGCGCAGATCGCGCTCACAGCTGTCGAGCTCGTGGACCGGAAGGAAGCGGTGGAGCAGATGCGGCAGACGGTCAGCGACCAGGCGCTGGCCTTCGTGCGGCTGCGCGGGATCGTCTTCCCTGACCCACCGAACGAGGGGACTCATCTGGCGCACTTTCTCATCGTGCTCAGAACCTCCGGCCTCTTCGCCAATGTTCGGATGGAGGAGAGCCGGACGAGCGACAATCCGCGGGTCGGGGTCGAGTTTTCCATCGTCGCCGAGATTCCTGGAGGGACGGCACCATGATCAAACGGCGCCTCGAGAACCCGTGGGCCAGGATGGGGCTGATTGCCGGCATCGAAGTGGCGCTACTCCTCGGATGGTATCTGCTGTACATGCGCCCGACGCAGGCCCGCATCGACCATCTGCGGCAGCAGCGCCTATTGCTCACGGGCAAGGTGCATGGGGCGGAGATGGCCGCCATCCAGGTGCGTCGGCTTCAAGGCAGAGTGGACAGCCTCGAGGCGGCTCTCGACGGCATCCGGGCCCGGTTGGTGGAGAGCAAATCCCTCGACGAGGTCGTCGCGAAGCTGGCCCAGCATGCGCGGACTTGTGGCGTAGCCTTCACCTCGGTGGAGCCCGACTACGGTGTGCTCGTGGAGGGCAAAGCCGAGGGCCCGGTGGTCCGACTCCCGCTCCGTATTCAGGCAACGGGCTCATTTTTCTCCCTCGGCCGTTTCCTGGACAAATTGCCCGAGATGGATTTCTTCCTGGAGCCCACGGGGACGATCCTCCAGTACGATCCTGGTCTGTACCCGAAGTTGAGGATCTACCTTTCGTGCTTGTTGTACCTGCGCGGCTCCGAGCTCCCCGCCAGCGGATCAGCCGGCGAGGCAGGGGCCCAACAGATGTAGAGGCGGTCGATGCCCAAGCTGAAGAAGAGCGAACAGATCCTTTTGGCCATCCTCGGCGTGGTGCTGCTGGTGGTGGTGTGGACGCAGTTCCTCTCCGGCGGGAAGAAAAAGCCCACCGCGGCGCGGAAGGTGACGCAGACGATCGCGCGCACGGCTCAGGCGGCTGCTGCGGAATTGGGCGTGGCCTCACGCCCCAGGGCCAGCACCATTCCCCCAGCCGTGAAAGAGATGTTTGCGGACTGGGGTCGCGATCCATTCGCTGGGGCCAATCGACTGGCCCCACCGGATACCGCCTCCTCGCCGGCCGACAGCGCAGAGCTTGCGTGGAAAGGGATCTCGCGCACGCCGCGCAGCACGATGGTGATCATTGGGCCGTACGTGCTCGGAGAGGGCCAGCGCGAAGGAGACCTGGAGGTCATTAAGATCGAAAGAGATTACGTGATCTGCCGATTTAGAGGGAAGAACGTCACCCTCTTCCGTCCGAATTCCGAGAAGTAGTCGAGGCTCTGACATGAGTCCGAGAGACATACGGCGCGGAGCAAGGCTGATCCTTCTCCTCGCTCCCCTGGGTTGGTGGGGCATCGCTTCAGGACAGGCAAAGCTGCAATCCATCGAGGCGGTGCAGCCGCAGACCTTCCATCTGCAGATCACGCAATTGGTGACCTTCAGCACGCAGATGGACCCGTCGCGCAAGAACTGGGTCCTGTTCCTCCACGGCACACAGCCGGATCTCGGCTGGCAGAAGCGGAGCATGGAAGAGGGCCTGGTGTCGCAGATCGAGATCTACGAGTTTCGCCGCGAACCGCCATCCACGGCGGTGGTCTTCCGGCTGAGGTCGCCAGGGCTCCTTCGAGCCGAGACCATTCCCTCGGGAATGCGCGTCTCCTTCGTGAACCCAGATAGCGACAGCACCCGCGCCTCTCACGTCGAGGTACCTCGCACTCGGCCTCCTGAACCGCAACGGGAGCTCCAGAGCCTTCAGGAGAGGTTGGCCCAAGGCCGGCTGATCACATTGGACGTGTTCGACGCCGAGATCAGCAACGTGCTCCGCATGCTCGGCAAGCAGAGTGGGGTCAATATTGTGGCGGGTAGCGAGGTGACGGGAAAGATCACCGTGAGCCTGCACGATGTGACCCTCGACCAAGCGCTCGAGAACATCCTCAAGGCCAACGGCTACACGTACGTGATCGACGGCGACGTCATCCGCGTGAAGAAGCTGGACCAGCTCGACCTCGGCGAAATGGCGACCAAGGTCTACCGCCTCCGCTACATCGATGCGCGGGCGCTCAAGGATGCGGTTGCCGACGTGCTTTCCAAGAACGCCAAGGTGTTCGTCTTCTCGACGAACTTCCAGAGTAGCCCGGCGGCCTCCGCACCGTCTACGACCGGCGGCCGAACTACCGCCAGCGTCCAGACCGGACGACGCTCCAGCGTGCTCATCGTGACGGACCTGGTGGACAACATCCGGCACGTGGATCGCATCGTGGAAGCCCTGGATGTGGCCTCGCCCCAGGTCATGATTGAGGCCAAGCTCATCGAGCTCAATCCCGGACAGACGGGCAGCCTGGGCATCGATTGGACAAAGGCCATCACCGTGAGCCTGCACGGGGAGCGCGCGTTGGCGTCCGGGGCTACGCTCCCCTATTCGGCCTACTCCGAGCCCCCGTTCGGCAAGATCAGCTACGCCACGCTCTCCGCCTCCCAGTTCGCCGCCGTCTTGAACTACCTGCGAGAGAACACGCAGTCCAAGTTGATCTCCAACCCGCGGATCATCGCTGCGGATAATGAGGAGTCCGTGATCAGCGTGGGCGAAACCTTCCCCGTGCCTCAGATCAACCGAGGCGTGGGAGGCCAGGGCGATATCGTGACCTTCGAGTACAAGGACGTGAACATCTCCTTGCGGGTCACTCCGCACGTCTCGGGAGATCAGACCATCACCATGTTCGTCAACCCGGTGATCGAGGAGGTGACGGGGGAGGTGGTGATCGACAAGAACCGAGCCCCCATCACCTCCAAGCGCTCGGTGGAAACCGTGGTGACCGTGAAGGATGGGGAAACCGTCGTCATCGGCGGACTCATCAAGGAAAACAAGCAGGAGACGGTGAACAAGATCTGGCTGCTCGGGGACATTCCGCTTCTGGGCCATTTGTTCCGCAATAAGAAGCTCGAGCGCAAACAGACGGATCTGCTCATCTTTCTCACGCCGCACATTCTGACCGGGCCATGACTGAGCTTCCCCGTGGGGGAGCCGGCCCCGGTTCGCCAAACCCGGGCCAGGGGATGACCAAGCCGGAACTCGAAAAACTCCTCGCGCTGGCCGTTTCCCAGCACGCCAGCGACCTCCACCTCTGCGCGGGCTCCCCCCCGGTGCTTCGCATCCACGGCAAACTCCGACGGCTCAAGGCGGAAGCCCTCGCCCCAGACGCCATGGCGCGCCTGGTGGCGTCCGTGCTCACCGAAGAGCAGCTCCAGCAGTACCGGCGTGATCTTCAGCTGGACCTCGCCTACGAGCTTCCGGGGGTGGGGCGTTTCCGCTGCAACGTGTATCGGCAGTCCCGCGGAGACGCCATCGCCCTCCGCGTGATCCCGGACCGCGTTCCCCGATTGGAGGAGATCGGGGCTCCGCCCGTGCTGGTCAGTTTCGCAAGGCTCCGCCGAGGCCTGGTGCTCGTGACCGGGCCCACAGGTTCCGGAAAGTCCACCACCTTGGCCGCGATCATTGATCGCATTAATGAGGAGCGGCGAGAGCACATCATCACGATTGAGGATCCCATCGAGTACGTGCATCGGCCCAAGAACTGCCTCATTAACCAGCGCGAGATCGGCGCGCACACGCGCTCTTTCGCGGATGCCCTGCGAGCCGCACTCCGCGAGGACCCGGACGTGATCCTCGTGGGGGAAATGCGCGATTTGGAGACCATCTCTCTGGCCCTCACCGCAGCCGAGACCGGGCATCTCGTGTTCTCAACCCTCCACACCATCAGCGCCTCCGAGACGGTGAACCGGGTGGTGGACGTGTTCCCCGCGGCGCAGCAGCCGCAGATCCGCTCCATGTTCGCCAATTCGGTGGCCGGGGTCATTTCGCAATGCCTCCTGCCACGAAAAGATGGCAAAGGCCGGGTGGCGGCCTTCGAGGTGATGGTCGCCACCACGGCCGTTCGCAACCTCATCCGCGAGGCGAAGACCCACCAGCTTCCCTCCATCATTCAGACCAGCGCGGAGGTCGGGATGCAGACCATGGAACAGGCGATCCTTCGCCTCATCGAGCAGGGAGTGGTTGATCCGGCTGAGGCCAAGTCCTTCCTGCCATCGCCCGAGAAGGCGGTCAGCGGAAAGACGTCCTGACCCCTGCCCCCTTGCTTTTCGGTCGGAGTTTTCCTAATCTTATCAGGTGCGCCCCGGATCTCGGGACCCGAAAGGACAGCTGGTGGAGGAGACAGATCCCGTCCGAAGGGCTCCCGCCAATGACCCAGCATTCCGTCATCGCCGTCCCGGCCCGAAGGAGGCGCCGGCGAAGACGGGGCGGACGTGTCGAGCGCCGACCGGCCGTGCTGCCGAAATGAGGAGGGGTAGACCCCATGCACGAGCCTGCAATCCTATCCGAACAGCAGGTGACGGCCGAAAGGCTGGCCGAGCTCCTGCGGCAGGAAGAGTTCCTCGCCGAAGTGGACCAGGATGGTGATGTGCGGGTCGCCACCGAAGAAGGCACCTTCGTGTATATCGCGGTGGATGAGGTCCGAAGGCTGCTCAAGTTCTACACGGCTTACCGCTTTCGGCCCAATGCGCCGCTCTCCGGCAAGCTGAGCCTCGTGAACCGGATGAACGACGAGGTTGTCTTCACCCGGTTCTCCGTGGCAGCCAGCGACATCCTTCTCGCGGACTACTTCCTCAGCTACGACGGCGGTCTTCTGTGCCACCAGCTGGTCCGGAGCCTGGCCTGGTTCAGCCGTGTTGTGGTGGGCGCCATCGCCAATTTCGACGAAGACGATCTTGTGCAGTGAACCCGGAGTTGATCACCATCGGGGCAAAACTTGCCGCCTACGGGCCGGACCTGGAACTTTGCTCCCCGCGATGCGTTTCCCCAGTGCTTCTCGAAGGCGGCAAGGTAAAGCAAAGGACACAAGCTGCCGATAGCTTCCTTGAGAGCCCAAACACCTTGACAAACTGAGCCTCGATTGATATATTCGGGCAGTCCACGGCGGAAGAGCGTCGCAGATACAGGGGAGGACGGCAGGGACAGTTCGCTAACGGTTTCCTCAAGGGAGTATCCCGGATCTGACAAGGAAATAAGAGCCACCGGAGTGAGAGCGCCGGGATGCTTCCGGGTGCGCGAAGCGGGCTGTTTCCTCCCCGAAGATGGACCGAATGGCTGGAGGTTGTCCCGCTTGGCAAGGGGAAACCAGGGTCATTCGGTTTTTTGTTCATCCCGAGCGACAGCCATGGAGTGCGAAGGGAGGTCGTGAAGATGAAAAGAGCGGTGGCTTTTGTGTTGGCCGGGATGCTGACCATCCTCGGAGTGAGTTGGCAGGCCTGTGGCATCACGGAGTCGGCAGTTCCGTTCCTGCTCATCAGCCCTGGGGCAAGGGCTTCGGGGATGGGAGAAGCCTTTGCTGCTGTAGCCGATGACGCGACAGCGGTATTCTGGAATCCTGCAGGACTGGCGTTCCAAACGGGGCGCGAGCTTACGCTGATGCACGCCAACTGGCTGCCTCAGCTCACCAATGACATGTTCTACGACTTTGCGGCCTACCGGCAGTCCGTCGAGGGGCTCGGCACCTTTGGGATCAACGTGACCTACCTGAACATGGGTAAGCAATACATCACAGGAGAGGAAAGCCCGGATATCCTCGGTGAGTTCACGAGCTTCGATTTCGCCGTAGCCCTGACGTACGGCACCTTAGTGGGGAGGAATACCGGGGTCGGAGTGGGTCTGCGCTACATCCGCAGCAACCTTTCTCCTGTGGGGGCGGGGGCGGAGCGCGGCGAGGGCAAGGCCAATGCCTTCGCCGTGGATCTCGGGATCCTGTACCGAGCGCCGTGGCTGGAGGGATTCCGCGTGGGCGCCAATCTCTCCAACATGGGACCCAAGATCACGTACATCGATGCGGCCCAGGCGGACCCCCTCCCCACCAATCTCAAGCTCGGCTTGTCCTACGATCTGGTGCGGAGTCAGTACAACCGCATGACCCTGGCCTTCGATGCCAACAAGCTGCTCGTCCGCCGCTACAAGGACGGTACCTCCGATCCCTTCTACAAGGCGATCTTCACCGCCTGGACGGATGAGCCGCTCGGCAATGAGTTCCGGAACATGATCTACAGCGGCGGTGTGGAGTACGTGTATTCCAATCTCTTCGCCCTGCGGGCGGGCTACTATTACGACCAGGAGGGGCAGGTGAAGTATGCCACCTTCGGCGCCGGGATTCAGTACCACCTCTACCGATTCGATTTCGCCTACGTCTCGGCGAAGGAAGGCCACCCGCTGTCCGACACCATGCGATTCTCCCTCACCATCGGGTTCTGAGCCGAGGCAGTTGCTTGCGTCTGGTCGGCTCGGGCAAGGATGCGGTGTGACGGGCACGCGCCTCGCATCCTTGCCCCTTTTTTGATCCGCGGACAGGGGAAAGCGGCGCACGACGGTAGCCTCCGCGATCGCGATGAAGACCAGCTCAAACCTCGGAAGACGGATGCACGATCCAAGGGGCGGGAAGCACTTTCCTCCGAAGGCGGCGAGAAGGCCGGTGGCTCGATACGTGGTGGGGCTCCTCGCATTGGCTTTCGCCTGGGGCGGTTCCAGCGTCCAGGGCGGCGAGGCGAAGCTCACCCGTGCTCCCGCCCCTCGCCCCAAGGCCCTCCCGAGCCCCCTGCCGAAGCGGGCTACCCTTCGCTCCCAGATCACAGGCACACCCGACACGGTGCGGATCCTCGCTCTCCGCGTCGAATTCCAGCCGGACAACCTCTCCACCACGACCGGAGACGGGACCTTCGACCTTTCGACTTCGGCGGCCACGACCATCGACCCTCCTCCCCACGATCGAAACTACTTCCAGGCCCAGCTATTGGCTCTCGCGAACTACTACTATTCTGTCTCCGGCGGGAAGCTGGTGATTCGGGGAGACGTCTTCCCCCGGGATGACAAGTCGGCCTACCGGCTAGCCCACAGGATGGACTACTACAATCCGCCGGAGGCCTCTTCGAACAGCGCACTCCGCGATCAACGCCTTGCCCAACTTTTCCGCGATGCCGTGCAGCTGGCTGACGCGGACTCCGAGGTGAGCTTCAGCTCCTACGACTGCGTGATCGTGTTTCACGCCGGGGTAGGACAGGACTTCGCCTTCGACTTCGACCCTACGCCGAACGACATCCCATCGGCCTTCCTTGACCCCGCCGCGCTGGCCAAGGGGCTCGGGGAAGCGGAAGGCTCCTGGCCGGGGATCCCGGTGGACGGAGGCCGCCATTTCGTCCGCGAGGGGATGATCCTCCCGGAGACGCAAAGTCAGGAAGGCTACGAGATCGGGCTACTCGGCACGGCATGCATCCTTTTCGGGAGCTGGCTTGGCCTTCCGGCCTTGTGGAACACGGATGACGGCTCTCCGGGCATCGGTCGGTGGGGCTTGATGGATCAGGGTTCGGGCAACGGCTCCGGACTCCTCCCGGCGCAGCCTTGCGCCTGGAGCCGCGTGTATCTCGGCTGGTGCCAGCCCATCGTGATCGACCAGGCGGAAAGCCTCGCCGTTGCCGCCTGGAAGGCGCGCGATCCCCGCAAGATCTACAAGATCCCCATTAATGAGCACGAGTATTTCCTGATCGAGAACCGGCAGCGCGACGTCAATCGCGACGGCATCGCGCTGGGCCGAGACAACCATGGCAACCGGGTCGAATTCAAGTTCGACCGGGACGGCCGCCTGCAGCTTCTGCATGAAGGGACGCTGGGGGTGATCACACAGGTCGACGAGTATGACTTCGGCCTCCCGGGTAGTGGCATCCTCATCTGGCACATCGACGAGGAGGTGCTCCGTCGTAACCTGGCGTCAAATCGCGTGAACGCCGACCCCCAGCACCGCGCCGTGGACTTGGAGGAAGCTGACGGAGCCCAGGACATTGGTCAGCATTACGGCCTTCTCTCCCCTGGCTCTGGGGCGGAGGAAGGCGTGCCCGAGGACGCCTTTTGGGCCGGGAACGAGATCAATCGGCTGGTGAATGGCCTGCCGGAAGTGGCCTTCACCCCCTACACGGAGCCGAACACCCATAGCTATTCCGGCGCCGCCTCCCACATTTTCGTCACCGGCTTCTCCGACTTGGACTCGATCATGTATTTCTCCGTCCGGCGCGAGAAGGGGAAGCGCGGATTCCCGGTGTACGCCGGAGCGGAACTGGTCGGGCACACCCTCCTTGCCGACGTGGACGGCGACGGAGCCGAGGAGATCCTCGCCGCCACGAAGGACGCACGCCTGGTATGCTGGCGCGGCGACGGAACCCCCTTTGCCGGCAGCGCGAAACGAATCCCCCTCGTCGGGGCCAGCCGCGATACCGTGTGGCACTCGGATGCGACGTTTTTTCTCGCGAATCCGACCGAGCCGATTCGGAACCCCGTCTTGAGCCACGACGGTGTAACCCCTCTTGTCATCTGGGCTGCCGGTCGGAGCATCTGGGCGCTGCGTGCGCCGTGGGGAGGCGGAATGGCCCGTGCGATCGCCCGGTTTGACTCGGCCTCCTGGAACGCCGGCTTGCCCCTCCGCTCCTGGCCGAGACCCGAGGGGACCATCTACAGCCTTTACCCGGGGATGAACTCCGTTCGCTTCCTCTGGATTGACCGGAATGGATCGCCCGGCGTAGCCGAAGGCAGCGAGATCCCTGGGGGACTTTTCGACTTTGCCGCCGGGGCACAGGGATGCTTTGCCGTGGACCTCGGCGGTCGACTGCACGCCTTCGATGCGCAGCTCCGCCCCCGCTGGAGCGCCCCCATCCCCGAAGGCCCGGCCCACCTGGCCGTGGGCGATCTGGACGGAGATGGCTCGCCGGAGATTGTGGCCCTGTCGCAAAATGGGGCCGTCTCCGTCTTCGACGAAACGGGAACCCTACTGCCCGGCTTTCCGACGCGCCCCGTGGGCCCTTGCTCCGGATTCCCCGCGCTAGGAGATATGGACGGTCGAGGCGGGTATGAAATTGCCTTTGTGACGGATCAGGGCTCGGCCGTGGTGCTGGACCGCGGCGGACTTGTGGTTCCGGGATGGCCAGTGCTCCTGCGCCGTCCGGGCGCCCCGCTGCCGGACGATCCTCCCTCGCTGCCCACCACCCCCATCCTGCTGGACCTCGACGGCGACGGTGGCGCGGAACTCATCGCGCCGGATGGTCTCGGCGGCCTCCACGCCCTGCGCCGAGATGGCCGCACGCTACCCGGCTTCCCGCTGGCCGTCTCTGCGCAAGTGGTCGGAGTGGCTGCGGGAGACATCGATGCCGACGGTTTGTTGGAACTGGTGGTAGCCGGAAGGGAGGGGCTCGTGTACGCGTGGGAGACGGACGCATCCCCCGCAGGCGCCCATTGGCCACAGCCCCTCGCCAACGGGTATGCCTCCGGCTCCGCCGAGAGGACTCCCGCACCGCCTGAGCCCCCATCGGGGCAGGGGACGGTGCTCGTGGCGGGAAGCGCGCACTGTTACCCGAATCCCACCGCAGGTCAGATGGCGCACATTCGCTTCACCTTGAAATGCGACGCCTCCATTCGCGCCGAGATCTACGACCTGGCGGGGAGTAAGGTAACTGAGCTTCGTGCACGGGGGCGAGGGGGGCTGGATAACGAGCTTGTGTGGGACAGTCGCGACGCCGTCCCGGGCGTCTACCTAGTGCGTCTCGCTGCGCGTAGCGAGACCGCGGAGGAAACGGCCATCATCAAGCTGGCCGTCACGCCCTGAGGAGCTGGCTCCGGAGTCCGGAGGCGTAGAGCAAGCGAAGATGCTGAAAGCAAGGTGCCAAAGTCTCCGCCGAAGAGTTGGCCAACATCTCAGCATGATGATTCGGGCCGCCGTCTCGGGGGCGCTGTGCGGACTGGCTGCCAGCTCCTATGCCCAGTGGGAGGAGTACAATCACCCGGAGCTCCGCTGGTTCACCCTCGAGACGGAACATTTCGCGGTTCATTTCCATGAGGGTACAGAGCGCACCGCGCGCGAGGTAGCTCGTATCGCAGAGTCCATCTACCAGCCGATCACCTCGTTGTACGGGTACGAGCCGGAGGGCAAGGTCCATCTTATCATCAAGGACCACGACGACAATTCCAACGGAGCTGCCTACTACTACGATCAGAAGGTTGAGATCTGGGCGCCGGCGCTCGATTTCGAACTCCGCGGTACGCACGACTGGCTGCCGAACGTGGTCACGCACGAGTTCACCCATTTGATCTCCCTCGGCGCCGCGCGCAAACTGACGCGCCGCATCCCGGGCTTCTACCTCCAATGGATCGGCTACGAAAGGGAAAGGCGGCCGGACGTCATCTACGGCTACCCCAATGTGATCGTGTCGTATCCCCTGCCGGGGACGATCGTGCCCATGTGGCTGGCGGAAGGAATGGCCCAGTACCAACGGGCCGGGCTCCGTCACGATTTCTGGGATAGCCATCGCGACATGCTGCTGCGTACGGCAGTGCTCGCCGATAGTCTGCTCTCCTTGGCAGACATGAGCGTTTTCGGCAAGGATGGCTTGGGCAACGAGCGAGTCTACAATCAGGGCTACGCGCTGACGCTCTACATCGCCCGTACGTACGGAGAACAGGCATTGGCCGAGCTGGCAAGGGCACTTCGTTCGCCCTTGGTCTTCAGCTTCGACGCCGCTTGCCGAAAGGTTCTGCACAAGAGTGCGTCCCAGCTCTATCAGGAGTGGAGGGACTTCCTTCGCGACAGTTACCTGCGCGCCGGCCAGAATCTCCAGCCCCATCTCGTCGAAGGCAAGCCAACGTGGACCGAGGGAGTAGCCAACCTGTACCCCCGATTCTCTCCCGACGGAACGAAGCTCGCCTTCATTTCCAGCCGGAGGAGCGGCTATTTCTCCGCGGCTAGCCTCTGTCTCCTCGACATCGCTGGACGGAAGGTGGACGTGCTGGTTCCGGGTGTGACCTCCCCGGCGAGCTGGACTCCCGACGGTCGACGGTTGGTTTATGCCAAGCTGCACCGCGTGGGCCGAAATGGCTCCCATTTCTTCGACCTGTACGTCTACGATCTCGAGAGCCGACGCAGCCATCGTCTGACCCGAGGGCTCCGCGCCTTTGCCCCGGCGGTCAGCCCGGATGGCCGCTGGATCGCCTGCGTCACCCAGCGCGATGGCACGCAGAACCTCACGTTGGTCTCCCCGGACGGGAGCGAAGTGCGTCAGCTCACCGCCTTCCACGACGGGGAGACGCTTTTCACCCCCGCCTGGACCCCGGATGGCGATCGGGTGGTCGTGTCCTTCGGTCGCGAGCACGGCAGGGGCCTGCTGACCGTAGATGCTCGGAGCGGCTCCCTCGACACCCTGCTCTGGCTCCCCGGCGACTTGCGCGACCCCGCCTTCTCCCCGGACGGCCGTTACCTCTACTTCAGCTGGGATGGGAGCGGGATCTTCAACATCTACCGCCTGCCGCTTCCGGACGGTCGACCTGAGCCGGTAACGAACACCTTGGGAGGCGCCTTTGCTCCCACGGTGAGCGCCGCGGGGAAACTGGCGTACACAAGCTTCCGCGTGGACGGATACAAGCTGGCTCTGCTGGAGGAGGTGCAGCCGCTCCCTCAGGATTGGCTCGCGTACGGTCTTGCACCAGACTGGCTCTCGCCGAAGGCCACCAGTCACTGGGCTTCCGACGGAAAGATGGCCTCAAGCAGCGATCCGCTGCCGTACGAGAGTCACTACGGCCAGATCTTCGCCCTCCCGCGTCTTCTGGTGGACTACGGCATGCCCAAACTCGGGGCTTACCTTTACTCATCCGAGGTGCTGGAGCGCCTTTCGCTCCTCGCGGGGGGAGCCGTGAATCGGGCCGGCGACTTCGACCTGTTCGGGGTTTTCGAGTATCGGCGGTGGGCGCCGACCATGTTCGTCGAGCTGTACGCCATCTCGCGCCATCTCGACGAGGACATCGAGGTCCTGGAGAACTACCCGAAGGTCCGGACGCGCATCCGCTTCAACCTGTTGGAAGCGGATCTCGGGCTGCGGTACCCGCTCGGGGACCAGCTCACCGGCAGTCTCAGTCTTCGCCACAGCCGGTACACGAGCCACATTGGGGACTTCGTCTTCCAGAATCGCCTTTGGGTTTCACCCAAGAATACCTACTACCTGGGAACCGAGGCCTTCCTGGACCTGACGCTGGACCAGTTGGCCCGTACCGTGGATGCAGAGATTGCACCTCGCGCCGGAAGACGAGTGAAGATCCAGCTGGGCTACCACCGCAACAACTTCTTCAAAGATTTCTCGACGGACAACCCCTACGGCACGCTCCAGGAGGTCTACGATCTCTATCGCTACTTCTCCGCCGAGATGGACTGGCGAGAGTACCTCCCAATCCCCTGGACGCGCGACCACAGCCTCGCGCTTCGCTTGCGTGGCGGATGGATCGATCGACCCGTAGATAGCTTCTTCCACTTCTTCGCAGGAGGGCTTCCGGGGCTCAAGGGATACCCGTATTACAGCATTGAGGGACGCAAACTCCTCCACCTCGGCGCTTGCTACCGCATCCCGGTTTTTCGGAACCTCGCGCTTTCCTTGGGCCCGCTTCAGGTGCAGAAAATGTACGCGGCTGCCTTCGCGGAGACCGGCACTGCCTTCGATGGGGACGTAATTCCCTGGTCCAAGCTGAGGAGCGACGCCGGCCTCCAGATCCGCCTCCGAACGTATTCGTTCTACAGCTATCCCGTAGAGGTCTTCTTCGATGCCTGCTACGGATTCTCCCGGTTCGAACATCTTGGCCAGCGCTACGGGCGCCAGTGGCGTTTCTACTTCGGGATGGCCTTTGAGTTTCTGGATGAGTGAGGGAGGGTGGTAAGATGCGTTCCGCAATGACCGCCGCAGTCTTGCTGTGCATCGCGGCCATCGCCGCATACGCGGACGACAGGCCCGACCTTTTGTCCTCTCCGGGAAGTCCCGCCTGGTGCGCATTTTGGAACGTAACCCCAGGTCCTACCGACCAGCAATCTGCAACCCCTCGCCCGCTGGGATGGAAGTCACCGCGAACCGCTTTGCTTCTGTCCGCGGCCATCCCCGGGGCCGGGCAGTGGTACGTCGGCTCCAAGCTGAAAGCGGGGGTCTTCGTGGCGGTCGAAGCCGCCGCCTGGACCACTTATGCGCTCTACCAAAGCAAAGGGAGCCGCAAGGAGGACGAGTTTGAGGCGTTCGCCGATGCCCATTGGAGCGAGAGAGAGTATTGGGAGGCGATCGCCCGCGAAGCCGGCCTGGACCCCAATGACCTCGCCGCCCTCCGGGAATACGAACGAAGCCACTACAGCCACAGCCTGCACGAACAGAAAGACCAACAGTACTACGAGATGATCGGCAAGTACAACCAGTTCAATGCCGGTTGGGACGATACCGACACGCATCGGGGCAGGGATTCGCGGCACCGGGAAGTCTACGAAGACATGAGGGCCGAAGCCAACCGCTTCTTCAAGACGGCGACCACCGGGGCAACCATCGCCATGGTCAACCACGTCCTCAGCGCCATCGACGCGGCCTGGACCACTGTCCGCCACAACAACCGCCTGACTGCCGTCAGTCTCCGTGCCACCGGACTGGCTTGGCAGTCGAAGCTAATACCCGCACTGGAGGTACGGATTGACTGGTGACCGCCGAAGAAGAAGGGAAGGCCCAATGCGCTTCGGCCGGGAGCCGGCCACCGCCGCGCTGATGATCCTCTTGCTGGCCGAGCTCGCAGCTGCACAGGGCCCGTCATCCGCTGGGCAGGCAGACACGGCGTCGCTTTTGCGGCCGGCCCCGGGCTTGGCTTCTACGAGGGACAACGCATCATTTGACCGCCAGTCCGCGAGCGAGAGCGTGTCCACGCGCAAAGCGATCTCGCCTCGGGACGCTGGCCTGCGCTCCCTTCTCCTGCCGGGCTGGGGGCAACGCGCAGCGGGATCCGCAAGGGGCTTCCGTCTCTTTCTCGCCAGCGAGGTCAGCCTGTGGACCGCTTACGCCGCGTTTCACGCGGTTGCGCAATGGAAAGAGGACGCCTACCGTCTCTTCGCCTGCGAACACGCCGGAATCGACCCCCGAGGCAAGGACAAGCAGTTCTACGTGAATATCGAGAACTACGACAACCTGGATGAATACAACCAAGCCAAGCTACGCCAACGCAACCTCCGCGATTACTACCGAGATCGCGAGAAGTACGCCTGGCAGTGGGATTCCCCCGAAAATCGCAAGCGTTACGAACGCATGCGAGTGGAAAGCGATCGGTACGCCAATCGCGCCGAGTTGACGATTGGCGGCATCCTCGCCAATCATCTGCTGAGCGCTGTCCACGCCGTGTGGGCGGCGAGGAAACACGCACTCCCTTCTTGCGCCGCTCGCCGCGACTGGGACTGGTCACTGCGGCTTTTCCCGGGGCCGGAACTCAGCCTTCGGCTGCAGTTGTGAGCCACCGCGGCCCCGAACGAAGAAGCGTGGCCCACCCCCCTTGGCGCGGGGCATCGTGGCGCTGAGTTCCCCGCGCCTCGAACACCTCGCTCATCGGGATCGGAGATGCCTGGGCAAGGCATCTGGCAGTCATTCCGCCGGAAAGACGTACGACGCCGTTAGCGACAGCACGGTGAAGGGCGTCTCCCCATCAATCCTCTTTCCCCCTACCCGGCCCACATAATCGGTGAACACGATGTGATGGATCGCGCTCAGCGTGAGGAGCACTTTGTTGCTGGCCAGGAAGCTCAGCTCTCCGCCGAAGTTCACGCCAGCCTTGGCTTGGTTAGCGGGTTCTTCCTCCTCAGTGACGGGCACGCTGTAGCCGATCGGGTAGAAGCCGACACCTGCGGTGGGAGCAATTCGCAGCCTGCCGTTCAAGTATACTGGCCAGTTCCAAGCGGCCCGGAAGGTGAGCATCATGATGGTGCTCTTGTAGTCACTGCGGCCGCTCTTCATCTTCCAGGGGATGTAGCCCAGGTCCATTCGGAGCCCCAGGCGTCCAGCCTTCCAGCTGGTCAGACCCTCAACGCCAGCCGTAGCGCCGAAAAGGTAGTAGTCGTGGTCGTAGTAGCCGCCCGCCTCCTGCCAGGGCTCCGAGCCGCCGTAGAAGATCCCCATGGTGTAGGATTTCCCCTGGTCCATGACGGCCGACGTACTCACCTGTCCAAGCGCATTCGAGGCCACACCGAGCAGCAACGCCGCTGCTGCCGTCAGCAAGGTGGGTTTTCTCATGGCTCCTTCCTCCCGGTTTTGGATCTGCCACGGCCTCACGTGGACATCCCGTCCACCTACCCGATCCGTCCCGCCCCGACTGGCAGCTCCATCCGACCTTTCGCTTCCCCCAGGAAAACCCTTGCCCAGGCTCCCGACCGAAAACAATATTGCGCTGCCTTAGGAGAAAATCAAGAGGCGGCTCCGGGCTTCCTTGCCGATGTGAACCCCTTTTTGCTCCCGCAGCTTTTTGGCACGACCTGGTCGCTACCTCGCGCGGCGGACCGGCATTCTCCCAGCGAGCCGGATCTACGGCGCGGCTCGATCCCCGCAGTCGAAGCTCAAACGCGTACGGCTCCCACCCAAGCGGCTCCGTTCGAGCTCCCCCAAAAGATCTCCGGGTAGTGCCCTGCCCAGGAGGAGTAGGCGTCGGCGATCCGGCGGACTAGTTGGCGAGCCTCCTTTTTGACAAGAATCGCCACCGTCCCGCCGGAGCCCCCTCCCGTGATCTTGGCGCCGTAGAATCCCTTCTCCGGCCCCACCCGGCGGACGGTCTGCACCAGGAAATCAGCCTCCTTGGCCCCCAGACCGCAAAGACGGGTATAGCTCCAGTGGGAAGCGTACATGAGCTGGCCGGCGCGGACGTAGGACTGCTCTCCACCCTTCGCCCGCAAGAGCTCCAGGAACTCATGCACCCTCCGGTTCTCCCGAATTGGGTGCTCGGTGCGGCTGCGAACGGCGTAGATCGCCTCGGGGTCAATGCGGGTTGCGGGGTCGTCATGGCCTTCGTACTCAGCGAGGAATTGCGCGCCTTTGATCTTCCCAGGAAGGTGGCGGCGATACTTTTTCACAAAATCCTCGGGACTCACATTGCAAAGGTAGCCGCCGGGGATATCGGGTTCCCCTCCGCTTCTCCGCAGGGCCGAGATGATCTTCCTCCCCATGAACGTCGCCACACGGGTATCCCGATAGCGGCTCCCCGCCACTGAGTGCTTCACCCCCGTATCAATCCCCACGAAACAGAGCTCTTGAGGCACCGGAATCCATTCCACCACCTGCGCCGGCTGGCACAGGATCGCGAGGAGCTGATCGCGCTTCCCCAGAAAGGCGGTGACCTGGTCCATCACCCCGCAGGGAGCGCCGACCGCGTGATTCTCGACCTCCTGGGCCAATAGGGCCAGCTTTAGCGGTTCGAGCTCCACATCCCAAAGGGAACAGAACGCCAAAAGGGAAGCCACCTCCAACGAAGCAGAGGAGGACACGCCGGCGCCCAGGGGCACTGTGGAGCGAATTGCCACGTTTGCTCCTGCTGCCCCCTCCCCGATGAGCCCATGGCGAGCAAGGACCAAGGGCCCTCCGAGCACGTACGAGACCCACCTCAGGCGCGGGTCCCTACCCCACCTCTCCCGGAACTCCTCATAGCTCAAGGGACCCCGGTCCGTCCAGAGCTCGGACAGATCCCACTCGACCCGTTCGACCCACCCCTCCGACTGGGCATTCCAGCTCGTGACCACAAGGCGACGATCACGGCGGGGCTGGATCGCCACAAATGTGGCCCGATCCAAGGGCAGTTCCAGCACGAGCGAGCCCGAGTAATCTGCGATGCCTCCCATGACGTCCAGCCGCCCCGGGGCACGCGTGAACAGGACCGGAGCTTCGCCACTGAAAAAGCCGGGAAAGAAGAGGTGAAGTTCGCGCGCAAAGTTGCGAATCTCTCTCCGCTCCGACTCCACGTCCATCTGCACCCCTCCTGGTTCCCTGTCGAGGACTTGCTCCCCGAGACCGTGATCCCTCACTCTTCGCCCGGCGCGAGCCTGCCCCTCAAGGCTCGGGCCAACGTGCTTTGTGCCCCTGGAGCGACCGGCTGCTCAGCGTCGTCCCGTCCGCGTCGACCTCGGACGGCCGAGCGAAATCCCATCCCGCCAGTACCTCACCTTGCCAATCCCGGGACCGTCTGGCGAGCCATCGAAAGCCAACCCGTAGGTGGTCGGTTTCTGCTGGAAAAGGGCGGTTTCGCCGTATTTGACTGCAGTGACATTGACGGCTGTATAGCGCAGCTCCTCGGGGGTTGATTCTGCGTACAGGAAGTCGCCGTCGCATTCCCATTGGCCTAGACGCATCCGCCCGGAGTCGTAGGTATACCGAGGCCGCCGGTTATCCCGCACCACATGGCTGCGGAGATCCCGTTTTGCGGCCACCAGGATGATCCGCTGAGCATCGCGGATCTCGATGCCCACGGCTGCGCCAGCCGGATCACTCTCCACGATCCTCACCTGCCCCGCGAGCGACTGCGATTCCTGCTCCGCCGGGTGAGGGATGAGCACCGTCGTCAGGGCTACGTTTTCGCCGAGCTCCAAGTGCTGCGAAGCCAGCTGGTAAATCACGAGCTCTTTCTGGTAGAACCGTCTCTCTTCCTCCACCCCCTCGAGCCGGAAGCGAGACTCGGGGAAAAGTACGAGAAGCCGGTAGTTCGTGGGCAAGGCCACCGTTTGCAGCGAATCGTACAGCGTGTCGTACCAGTGAGGTCCGGAGGCCACGATCTTGCGCGTGTGCCAAAGGGCGGCCGCCGTGAAGTACTCCTCGACGGTGGCTTTTACAATGTCGAAGACCACGAAGGTCTCCGGCTTCTTCACGTAGACAAGCACCCGATCCCACTCGTAGCCCAGCTTGTCGTCGATGAGGCGCGTCCGGCTGTAATCGAACTCCGGCAGGGTGAGAAAGTCGATCTTCTGTGTCCTGACCCGACGGTACGCGCCGGAGTTGTGCAGGAAGTCGAGGAGCGGCTGGGCAGGAACGGGTTCATTCACGCTCAGCCGGGCCTCGCCGGGCTTTTGCCCCATCCAGATCTTCTCCTGACGCACACAAACGCGATTGTGGAAGTAGTCCTGGCGGTAAGCACCGAAGGGGCCGCTCGGCATGTAATCGCGGTATCCGCCGTCGTGCAACAGGAAGGCTCCGCCCGCCACGAGGGCCACGATGCTGTTCTCATCGGCATGCCCATGCGTTACCTTTTCCTCTTCGATGGGGATCGTGTCGCGGAGGTAGTCCTTGAACACCGTCCCGCTTTCGCCTTCATCGCGGTAGTTGAGCAGGAGGTACGTGGACGTCGGCTCCCAGCCATTCCGGAATACGATCTTCTTCCCCTGGACATCCTCCATCACCTCCATGCTCAGCTCCTGCGGGGCCTTCGCTTCCAGGTCCTCTGCACCCCAGCGGTAGCAGTCGGTAAGGATGTACCCCAGGTCCGTGGATTTGACCCGGCTGTTGAAGTCGACGAACTGGAGCGCGATGGTTTGGGCAGCCCATTTGAGTTGCGGATCTCGGTACGCCGAAGCCGCCGCTTCGAAGAAGGCCAGGAAGCGGGGCCAGCTGCTATTCAGCTGGGAATCCCCGAAATCCGGGATCATACCGTTGGGCGCCATGAGGTTCAGGAAGTATTGGCTGTAGTAGTACATCTCCGGGGTGTGGAACAGCTCCTGGAGCTTGCCGATGGCGTCGGCATAGCTGAGGAGGGAGTAAAGCCAGACCCCGTGGTAGAGCATGGCATCTTCGATTTCCCAATTCCCCCAATTGTCGTAGGCCATGGCGTCGCAATACATCTTCCAGTAGCGGCTGCGGGGGTGATTGGGCAAGAGACGGGCGGCCAGCACCAAGGCCTCAGCCCGCAACATGGTGCGATTCATCGGCCCCCACTCCTGGGTGCGAAGCGTGAACTCGGCCGCCTCCGCCACCGTGGATTCGATCTGGTGCTGCTCCGCCGGGGTCAGTGCACCGCGCTGCTTCAGTCGCTCGTATGCGCGCAAGTAGCGCATGGTGGTGAACATGTTCGGGAGGGCGGGCACCCCGTCATCGTACTCGCACCGACGCTGGGCCGCGCTCGCCGGGTAGAACTTCCGGAAGTCGCCGTAGGTGAGCAGCACCTTCTTCGCCCTCTCGGCGTAGACCGGATTCCCTTCAACCTCGTACAGGAAGGAATAGATCCCCGCCATGTCCAGGAACCATCCGGGGCCCTGATAGCCGAAGGGGCTGTTCGGATCGAGGCGCGAGCTCCACACCTCAGCAAGCGAGTCGTAGTGATCCCACACCCAGTCCGCGGCCTCCCGCGCGTACTCGAGGTAGCTGGCTCGCAGCGAGCCAATGGCCTGACTTCTGCCCGCCCCAACACAGACTAGCAGACCAACGATCATCGCCCAGCTAGAAGTTCTCTTCATCCTTGCCTCCTCGGATTCCACCGTCCGTCCCGTCGCAATCCTCTCGCCGGTCTTGCCCGGCTCCCGGGTCTCGCTCTTCTCCTACTTGACCAACTGCGAGATCTGCTTGAACTCCGTTGTCCCCGCAACCTCCAGAAGCTCGAACAGCGCGGCCTCCGTGGTGGTGACCACAACCCCGGAGCGTCGCATCCGGTCCAGGGCGATCTGCCAGTCCAGCTCGCGCCGCGAAGAGACCGCATCAGCTGGCACATGAACTTGGTAGCCGGAATGGAGGAGATCCATCGCCGTCTGCAGGATGCACACATGCGCCTCAATCCCGCAGAGGACCACCTGAAAGCGCCCGAGGTCCTGGAGATCCCGCATCAGCGGCCACACGGCGCAGCAGCTGAAATGCAGCTTCTCGTATGGCCGGAGATCGGGCACCAGCTCGCGAAGCGCTGTAATCGTGGGTCCAAGTCCCTTGGGGTACTGCTCGGTCACGAAGACGGGCAGCGAAAGGACTTGAAAAGCGCGAAGGAGCCGCGCCACGTTGGCCTCCACCCGCTCCTTGTTCCACATCACCGGATGGAGTCGCTCCTGAACATCCACGACGAGGAGGACTGCCTGGTCTCGCCTCAACAAGAGCGGATGTCTTCCTTTCTCTTGCAAGCTCTCCCCTCCTGGTCCCATTGGCAATTGCGGCTGCTTCCAAACGCCGGATTCAGATGTCCCCGGTAAACCCTTAGCCGATTCCAAAGACCAGGCGCTCGCTCGGCGAGGCCTTGGTCAGACTTCGAGGCCGAAAAGACGCCTTGCGTTCTCGCCCAGGATCTTCTCCTTTGCGGCATCCGGGATGCGAGCGCCGAGGATCTGCCCCAACTTCCAGCGCGGATCGAGGAAGGGCATATCGCTCCCGAACAGAATGCGCTCCGCACCCACCGTCGCGACCATCCATTCCAAGATCCCCAGGGGCGTGTGCGAAGATGCGAGCTCAAGGTAGATATTCTCGGCCTCGGATGCAACCCGCGCCGCTGAGACCATCCCCTGAACGTCCCCACCCGAGTGACCGAGCAGGATGCGCACGCGCGGATACCTGCGCGCGATGGATTCGAAGCGCCGCGGGTCGTCTTCCGCCGAGCCGCGCCAGGAGTGAGTCAGGACCACGAGGCCCCTGCGGTTAGCGAAGTCCCACATGGGTGCGTAGTCAGGGTCGTCGGCGGCAAATCCGTGCGTGCTGGGCGCAATCTTAATTCCCACGAATTCGGGACATGCCAGACGGCTCTCCAGCTCATGCAGGGATCGCTCCACCCCGAAAGCCGGATTATACACGCAGTAGCCGTAGAATCGGCCAGGGTACAGTTTGGCTATTCTGGCGATCTCATCGTGGCCCTCGCCGAGCTCTCCAGCCCAGGCGGCGAAAGGTGCGGACAGGCAGCAGCGAATTCCCAGCCGGTCCATTTCCCGAAGCAAGTCCTCGGCCCGACCTCCCCCGGGAATGTGGAATTCCGCCAGCCGGCCCAAATGGGCATGGGCATCGATGATGGGAACAGCCGCGGGCGGCTCCCCTCTGAGCCAGGCTTCCCAAAGGGCGCTCTCCGTCACGCTCCCAGCTTCAACAGACGCGACAGATTCTTCCACGCGATGGCCTCCAGCCAATCCCAAGGCAGATCGGCCCAGCGCACGGCGGACACAGTGGCGCAGGGATCGAAGTCGGGTAAACCACTGCCGAAGAGTAGCCTTTCCGGACCGAAACGAAGGGCGAGTTCCTCCAGCCCTCGGAACGGCTGGTACAGGGAAATCTCCACGTACAGCCGATCGAACTTCTCGAGAAGGGGGTAAAGCCACCTCGCATCCCGGTACCAGGGGCGCAGCAAGACGACCGACAACCCCGGATGCGCCCTGAGGACGCCGTGCAGCTCCTCGTAGCCCACTTCGTTGGCGGCGAGGAGGACAGGATATCCGGCTTCGTCCAGCGTGGATAGGAGATTCCCCGACCAGGTCTCTGCGAGGGAAAACCGGTGAAGCCGCGGGCAAAGCCGCACCGCGCTCGCCCCTTCCTCCGTGAGGTAGGCCAGCAACTTGTCTCCTTGCGGCATCTCCCCCGTATGCTGGGGTAGGAGCACAAAGCACGGGAGCAGCTCCGGCCTCTCGCGGCAGGCGTGGGCAAGCCGGCGGTTGCCTTCCAGCGGATCCAGCTCCAGGGCATGTGCGTGGACGACGAGAGCCCGCTCAATGCCGCAGTGAGCGAAGACCCGGCTCAGCCCGTCCCAGCCGAGCCGCGTCTCCGGCCGTTGTTTCTGGCTCGAGCCGACCCGACAGTGACAATCGTAGAAGCGGAGTTTCCCTGGCAAAGCGCCCTCACACGGGGTTGGGCACATCCACAAACAGGGTCTCGAGGCCAAGCGCCTCCCTGAGATGGTCGCTCAGGGCCAGCACCCCGAGCCGTTCTGTGGCGTAGTGACCGGCGGCGACGAAATGCATTCGGGCTTCTCGGACGAGATGGAGGACGGGTTCGGCCGCCTCACCCGTGAGCATGAGCTCGGCGCCGGCCAGGATGGCCTCGCCCACGTATTTCCCGCCCCCTCCGGCCAAGATGGCCACCTTTCGGATCACCTCGGGACCTTCGCGGAACACGAGGGGGCCACCGCTATAGCCGCCGTACAGCTCCTCCACTTTCCGTAGCACGTCGTCGATACTGAGCCCATCGGCAGACCCAAGGATCCCCACCCCGGCAAAGGGCTGCCAATCCTTCAAACCGAGGGCTGTAGCGGCCAGTGCATTATTGCCCAGCTCGGCATGCTTGTCCAGCGGGAGGTGGTAGGCATACAGGCTCAGCTCGTGCATCAAGAGCAGGCGGATTCGGTCGCGCAGAGGACCCCGGATCCTCGGATCTTGTCCCTGCCACAGGAGACCGTGATGGACCAGAACGGCATCGGCTCCCCTCTCGATGGCAATCCGGAAGAGTTCCGCGCAGGCGGAAACCCCAACCACAACCCGATGGACCTCCGCCCTCCCTTCCACTTGCAGTCCGTTGAAGCTATAATCCTGGATCTCCCGGGCCGCCAGGAGATCGTCGAGATAGCGAAGCAGCTCGTCCCTGTGCATGCCAACCCCCTCCAATGGAAGGGGCACCTGTCGGAGCTATCCGGCGCCCGTCACCTGAGTTCTGCCAGCACCTCTTCCAAAACCAACAAGGCTTTCTCCACGAGAACTGGCGTGGCCTGCCGTCCCATATGACCCATGCGGAACACAAGCCCTGCCAAAGGACCGAGCGAGCCGCCTACAACTAAGCCGCGGGAGCGGAGGCGCCGATCCAGCTCTGGCCAGCTGATCTTCTCCGGTACCTTGACGGCCGTGACTGTGGGCGAGCAAATTTCCTCCGAACGTGGGAAAAGCTCCAGACCCAATGCCTGCACGCCTTGCCGACAGCGTTCCGCGGCCAGCCGATGCCGTTCCCAAACGGCCGGGAGCCCTTCGTCGAGGATCCGCTGGGCGGCTCGGTGCAGAGCAGCGAGCGCATGCCAGTTGGGCGTGTACGGGAACCAGCGCCGCTCCAGCGCATCGCGCCACGGCAACAAGGCATCGTACCCCTTGTAATCCACCTCCTGAACCACATCCCAGGCTTTGTCGCTCACTGCGACGATGGCCAAATCGGGCAGAGCCGAAAGCGCCTTTTGGGTGCCCACAAGGCAGAGATCGATCCCCCATTCATCCACCAGAACAGGAGCGCCAGCCGCGCTGGAGACGGCGTCCACGTAAAACAGGGGAACATCAAGCTCTCGCACCACACGCCCGATCTCGGCGATCGGATTGAGGGTCCCTGAAGGCGTCTCGCAATGCACGGCGGTCACCATCTTCGGCCGCACTTTGCGGATCGTCTCGGCCACTCGCTGCGGGTCGGCAGCCTCGTCGTACGCAAACCCCACCACCTCCACCTCCGCGCCCACAGCGGCTGCCATCTCGGCGATGCCGTAGCCGAACACTCCGGTCGTCACCGCCACCACCCGATCCCCAGGCCGGAGACAGCTCTTGAGCGCGCCCCAGAGCCCAAGCATCGCCTCGCCGGACATGATGGCGATGCGATTCCGGGTCCTCAGCAGCTCCTGAAGCTGGCGTTGCGTGGCTTCGTACAGGGCATAATACTCGGGTTCGAGATCTGCCGAGCCGTAGTCGCGGGTGTAGGCGTTCAGCACCTCCTGAGCCACCGAGGTAGGCCCTGGAACCATCGGAATCGGATAGGTCTCCACGGCTCCCTCCCGTATTCCCAAGACCTCCTACCTTCCCCTCCTCAATGGAAAACGCGCTCCGGTGAGCCGAGCCAACGCTGGCCGCTGCGCCCAAACTTCCCCTTCCCCCTCCCGGAGGAACCGATCCCGGCGGGCGGCCGTCCCGAGGCCGACTGACCCGCGAACATTCCCCCCTTTCAGACCAGCAGGAACACTTCCAAGATCTGCGGCCCGTGCACGCCACGCACGAGGATCTTCTCGATGTCCGCCGTGCGGCTGGAGCCCGTGATGACCGTGACCGCTGGAAAACCGCCCGTGCCGAAGCGCTCGCCCAGGCGAGGGATCACCGCGTCCAAGTCCGGGACGAGGATCCGGACCGGTGCGACCACAAGGTGAACGCTGGGCAGGAGGCTGAGCGATCGCGGTCGGTCGCTCGTGTGCACCAGGACTACGCTCCCCGTTTGAGCCAAGAGCCAGTCAGCCCCAGTGATCCCCACGGAGGCTTCGGCCAAGCATTCCTTCCAGGACAGCCCTTGTGGGGGAGTCCCGGCCTCATGCAGGGACAGAATCCCCCGTTGCCGGAGCGCGGCCAGCACAGGTCTCCCCCCTATTTCCAGACCTTTTTCGACCCAGACCGGGCCCGTGGCGAGCTGCCGGACGCGCTCCGCCAGTGCCTCCAGCAAAGTCTCGGGCGTCCCCTCAATGAATACGCGACCGCCCAGCTCTTCTTGACGGGCGCAGAATACCTCCACCAGTTCGGCCTCGCTCGCATGCTCGAGCCGCCGGTCGCGAGAGTCCTTCACCTCCGCCTCCGGGTACGACGAAATTCGCCGGCCGGTAGCCTGCCGAATCCGCTCGATGATCTGCTTCCGCGAACGCTCCGACACTCCGCTGCTCCTTCGTTTGCCCGAAAAACTGCCGCTACACTCGGTCCGGCCGCGAGTTCACTCGCTCACCAGCTCACGTTCCAGTCGCTTCCAGCGATGGTGGAAGCTCGCCGGGGCTAATCGCGGGAAGCTCCGCGTCTTTCCCCACACCGGAACCGGCAGATGCCGCCCTCGAGGCATCGCTAGCCTCTGGGCCACACGTAGGAGAAAGGCTCCTGTCCGGTAAAGGATCGGCCGACTTGCCGCCAAAGCCCAGAGCCGGAAGAGCAGCCTCTCCGGCAAGCTCGTGGCGTTCAGCTGGCTCTGGATCCGCGCCCGCAACTCGAGCAGGAGGTGCTGGATATCGATGGCCACCGGGCAAATCTCGCCGCAAGCTCCACACAGGGAGGAACCGAAGGGAAGCTGATGCCCAATCTCAATTCCCCGGTAGAGCGGGGTGAGGACTGAACCGATGGGGCCTTGGTAGACCCAACCGTACGCATGCCCTCCAATGCGTTGGAAGACGGGACAGGCATTCAAGCAGGCGCCGCAGCGGATGCAGAAGAGAGCGCTGACCATTTCGTCGTCGACCAAAATGCCGCTTCGGCCGTTGTCCAGGAACACCACGTGCACTTCTTCCGGACCGTCGGCATCTGCGTGCGAACGGGGGCCGCGGATGAGGTTCACGTAGCAGGGAAGCCGCTGGGCAGTGCTGCTCACGGAGAGCAGGTCCAAGAACACGCGGAGGTCTTCCAATGTGGGGATCACCTTCTCGATCCCCACCAGCACGACGTGGACCCGAGGAGCTGTGGTGCTCATCCGGGCATTACCCTCGTTCTCCACGACGACGATCAGCCCTGGGTCGGCCACGGCGAAGTTGGCCCCCGTGATCCCCATTTCGGCGCTCAGGAATTCGCGCCGCAATGTGCGCCGGGCGATTTGTGTGAGCGCCTCGGGATCATCCGTGTACTCGACGCTCAGCTTCTCGGCGAAAATGCGCCCCACATCCGCACGCGTCCGGTGCATCGCCGGGGTCACGATGTGGAAAGGCGGCTCACCGGACAGCTGCTGGATGTATTCACCCAGGTCGGTCTCCACGGGGCGGATGCAGCGTTCCTCCAAGAAATGATTGAGCCCTACCTCTTCGGAGGTCATCGACTTGGATTTCACCGCCGTCCACACATTGTGTTTCCTGGCGATCGCCAGGATCTCCGTGCAAGCCTCTTCGGCGTCCTCCGCCCAGTGGACGCGCACCCCGTTCGCCTGGAGATTCTTCTCCAGTTGCAAAAGGTACTGGTCGAGGTGGGCGAGGGTGTGGCTCTTGATCCGACGTGCGGCTTGACGGAGCTGCTCCCAGTGCGGAATATCCTCCACAAGGGCAGCGCGCTTGGTCAGGACTTCGTCGCACGCCTTCCGAAGCGTCCTCTGAAGGTGCTCGTCCCCGAGGCTGATGCGAATGTTCTCCCGAAAAAACCTGGGGTCCAGAGTCACTCGCCTCATCGCCCGGCACCTCCGCCGCTCAGGACATGGACGATGTGCAGCGCGCGCAGTGGAAGACCCTTGCGATCGATCACGCCCTGAAGTTGCATGAGGCAACTCACGTCGTTCATCACGATGTACTGGACCCCCGCAGCGCGGGCTTGCTCGATCTTGTACTCAGCCATCGAAGTGGAGAGCTCAGGGAATTTCACCGCGAAAGTCCCCCCGAACCCGCAGCATGCTTCCGCATCCTTCATCTCGACCAGCTCCAGACCTTGCACCTTCCGAAGGAGTCGGAGGGGCTCCTCTCGAATGCCCAGTTCGCGAAGTAGGTGGCAGGAAGCGTGATACGCCGCCCGTCCGTGGAAAGAGGCACCCACGTCCTCCCGGCCCAGTTGCCGCACCACGAATTCGCTGAACTCAAAGACCTTGCCGCTCAGACGTAGCGCAATCTCCTCCTCAGGGGTGCTGCGGAAAAGGCGAGGGAAAAAGACCCGGACCATCGACACGCAGGATCCGGAAGGAGCCACTACTGTCGGGGCCTCCCCGAACACATCGAGAAAATGCCGCGCCACGCGGCGGGCATCGTGCCAATGCCCCGTGTTGAAGGCAGGTTGCCCGCAGCACGTCTGGCGCGGAGGATAATGGACCCGGCAGCCCAGGCGCGCCAGGATCCTCGCCATGCCCTCCGCGACCTCCGGGTAGAATTGATCCACAAGACAAGGGACGAAAAGCCAAACCTCCCGATCGGTTGCTTGTCCCTGCACCGAGGATCCCCGGCTTTCAGCCATTCGGACCGACCCAGCACTATCCAATCGATTCCTCCGCCATCTCCTCGATGAGCCGTTGGAGGCGAGCCATGCAGAACCAGCTGGCGTATTCCGCTTCCGTGGCAATCGGGAAGCCGGGGTCGAGGCTCGCCGCTTCGGAGAGGAGCACGTCGGGGCGCCAGCCGGTTTCCAGGGACACGAACCCCCGATACCCGTCGGATACCAGCGCCCGCAGCTGCTCCCCGATTCCCACCTCTCCCTCTCCAATCGGAGCGAACTCCATTGCTCCTCCTCCCGGGGCGATGCGGGCATCCTTCAGGTGCACATGCATCAGCGTGCCTCGCAGGGCTTCGTACCCCTGGCGCGTCTCCTCCCGCCCGCCTACGCAAATGAAATGCTCCTGGGGATCCCAGCAGGCCCCCAACAATGGGAAATTCATCCGCTCGAGGAACCAGGCCAGCTCTTGCCCTGTGCCAACCAGCGTGGCGTGCCCGTTCTCCACGGCGAGGCGCACGCCCGCCCGCACCGCCAGGAACAAAGCTCGCTGGAAGACCTCGGCGAGCTGGTCAAACCGATCCTCGAGCCGACCCTTTCTCGGTGGGGTGGAGACGCGCACCAGATCGCATCCCAAATGCTCCGCGATTTCGATGCATCGACCCAGGATCCGCTGCTGGTGGTCCAATCCCTCCCGATCGTCCAGGTCGCATCTGAGGAAGGGGGAAGCAACGGCGCAGATGACTAGCTCGGTACCGGCCAGGAGCTTGCGGATTTCGTCGATCTGCTCGCGGGTCAGCTTTTCCGCCGGACAATCCCACACGGAACGAAGCTCGAGTCCCTCCAGGCGGAAATGCCGCGCGAATTCCACCACCCTTCGCAGGTCCCGGCTGACCTCGTCGGTGATCACCGAAAGCTTGAGCACCGAGCCTCCATCCCGCTGGCCGTCGATCTCCTCGCTAGCACGCCCCGCGCTCTCTCGATCGACCTCGACGCCCCCTGCGCGGGACTTCATGCTGGGCTGGCTGTTGGGCTACCAGAGATTGTCCGCCTGTTCCGCCCGCAGGTCAAGGCTCCGGGCCGTCGTAATGAGTCCCGAAGCAATTCAGGTGGCACACCTCGCGGAAGGCACGCTTCGGCACGTGGTGGACGCCCTCTTCGTCCCGATAGTACCTCACCGAATCCGTCATCGGTTCGACGACGGCCCTCTCGGCCGGGGCTCCGACCGCGAGGACGGAGTCAATCTCGTAATCATCGGGGATGTCCAGCGTGCTCCGCAGGGCATTCTTGTCCAGCGAACCGATCCAGCAGGTTCCAAAGCCGGCTTCAAGGGCCACGAGGATCATGTTCTCGATGGCGGCGCCGCAATCGTGGTAGCCGCCGTTGGGCCGCACGCGTCGGTTGATCAACACGACGATGTAAGCCCGAGGACGCTCGCCTTCCTTCGGAGTCCCCTCCTCGCCCAGGTAGGCCGCCCAGCGCGTTGCCGCGAACACCTGCGGGAGCAGAGCCTCGTCCGTGACGACCACGTACTCCAGAGGCTGCAGATTGGCCCCCGAAGGGGCAAGGCGAGCCGCATTGACCATTTGCAGCAGCAGGTTCAGTGGCACGGGATCCTGGCGAAAACGTCGAATCGTTCTGCGACGCAGGATCAGATCGTACACAGCCATTGGCGGTGTCCCTTGCGGCAATGCGTTGGATTGTAGCCGTCGCTAGCCTTCGTCGAGTTCCTCCGGAGCGCCTTGGTCCACGGGGTGGACGGTCCAATCCCTCGCGGGAAAGAACTCCTGGATCTCACCGTTACGCTTCTTCAGGACGACTCGCTGGATCTCCGCATTAGCGATCTGGGCCTTGCACTGGTTGCAAATGGCGTCGTGGCCCACCACGTAGATGGTCGTTCCGGAGGTGGCGTGCCCGTTCCGTGCCGCTAGCGCAATGGCGTTGGATTCGGCGTGCGAGCCCACCGCTCGGCACCTTTCCAGCTGCGTCCCGCTCGGAATGCCATTCCGATCCCGGTAGCACCAACCGATCTCCAGACAGTTCTTCTGGTACTTGGGCGCTCCGTTGTATCCGGTGGAGATGATATCCTTGTCCCGGACGATGACGGCTCCCACCTGATTCCGAAAACACGAGGACCTCTTGGCTACCACCTCCGCGACCTGGATGAAGTATTCATCCCACGTGGGACGTCTGCGCGAGGTTGGGTTGGATGTCACGTCGCTCGCTCCCAGCAAGCTCTCCGAACGCAGGCCGAATCATCCCCCTGGGCCGCGCAAGATACCCAAACCGCGGCACAAAATCAACGGACAGTTGGGAGAAACCCGGACGGAGACCGCCGCCCGGCCATGGCGTGGCGTCTTCTTGCGGAGGCAGGGGACCTCCAGCGTGCCCCGGGCCATCACAGCTTCCCGGCAGCCCAGAGGGTGCCCCTCACAAATGTGGTGCGAAATCCGTCGTTTTGCATGGATTCCGCGTTATGCCCCAGCACAGTGTGGAAAACCCTGCCTTTGCCAAAGCTCCGGACCAGGATCATCGGGTAGTCCCGATCCTTATCCCTCGAATGGGCCACGGCCAGCACTCGCGAAGGGCTGAATTCGGTCAAGTCACGGTACAGTTCATCGGTGGTCTCGAAATCCTTAAGCCCAGCGGTAATGGGGTGCTCGGCATCCACGATTCGCACTGTGAAGCGACCGTAGCGATCGTGCCCCGCACCTTCCCTCCAGGCCAGACCGATCATCTCCTCGAACTCCTTCCATCCCGGGAAGGCGTTATCGGAGGCATGGACCACCACGAGCCCCTTGCCCTCTTCGCGCACGAGACGAATGAGCGCCCGCTCCGTGGTGGAGTCCCAGCGCTCCGTACGGTTATAATTGAGGACGATCGCATCATACTTTGAGGCCGCGGGGATGGCAAGCACTCCCGGCTCCTCGCTCACCACCACCTTCGCCCCGGCCTCCTCGAGCTCCTGACGGAGCACGGCAGTCGTGGAACGCCAGTCGTGATTGTTCTCCCCGGTAATGAGCAGGACCTTCGCCACCGGGACTTGCTGGGCGACTGCACCCGTCAGAAGACAGAGCAGAATCCCAACCGCACCCATCGCTCGCGCCATCTCGTTCCCTCCCTTCTCTGCACTCGGACGCGCTTTCGGAGTCTCGACGCCGCCCCCCCGCGAACGCGCATGCCCGCGACGCTCGCCGGATCGGAACGCCGCAGGACACCCTTGTGACGCGCTATCCGGCTCGCGGAAAACGCTGCCCCCAGAGCGAACCACCCTCCCTCGCGCCACCGGAGCGAAGTCTCTCGTTCCCGCGCGACCCCCGATCCCCTTCGCGCGTCGACGGATGGCTGGAATCTCCGCCCCCGCAACAAGGACTGGCTCTGCCGGTGCGGGGGATCCCTTGCTTGCCGCTCCGTTCCGGGCTCAAACGGCAATCCCCGGGGGGAATGGGCCAGGGCACCCGATCCCTTGCCCCGTCGCGCTTCACCGGATCCGCACCAGTCTTCCGCCCGCGAACTGGATCAGATTGATCTCGGCGTTCGACCTGTCATTCCCTTTGAACGTCGTGAGCCCGCGAATGCCCGGAACCTTCTCGGTTCCCTGGAGCACCTGGCAGAGCTCCTGCCGCGTCACCGCGCCTTCGGCGAGCGCGCGGAGGATCAAGCTCATGCTGTCGTAGCCGTACGCAGCCCAGCGGTCGGGGCTTGTCCCTGTCTCCAAACGGAATTCGTCGCGGAAGCGGCGGTAAGTCGAATCCGCCTCGTCGAAGAACCAGTCCGTCACGAACACGAGGTTCTCCAGATAGCGCCGGTTGGTCTGCAGAAGCTCAGGGGAGTACCACTCCGCCCCGCCCAAGGGCCGGGCTCGGATATTGAAGCGGGCGAATTGCGAGGAGACGTACGGAATATCATCCGGATGGATGGGGAAGAAGATGGCGTCCACGCCCCGGACGGGGTAATCCTCCTCGTCCACCACGTTGGTGGGCTCGCCCGGTTTGGCATGGATGCGAATGGAGTCGTTGAGGGCCTGGAACATCGCTTGGACTTGGGCGCTGGTGGGAAGGGATCCACCGCTGCTCCTCCTGGCCAAGCTATCCGCGAGCCAGTAGAGAAGGCCAAGGCGTCGGATCCTCTTGAACTGGTTGCTGAGGTCCTCGGGACTGTCGTAGTACCACTCCTGAGCCACCACGATTCCGCCGAGCTCGTCCACGCGGTTGCTGAAGGCGTCCGCCATTTCCATCCCATACTCGTCCGCGGGAGCGAGGGTAGCGAAGCTCCGGCATCCCAGCTCCCGTACCGCGAACTCCGCCAAGAGGCGGCCCCGGTGTGCCAGATCCATGTTCAGCTGGAAGACCGTCCCGGCCACGGATGTTAGGCCGGTGGTGTTGCTGGCAGGGACGAGCACCGGCAGCTGAGCCATCCCGGCGATCGCTCCGATGGCCACGCTCTTGTCGCCCTCCAGCTCCCCAATCACGGCCACGATGCGCTCATCCCGGATGAGCTCCTGGATCGCGTGCACGGCTCGGAGCATGCTGCTCTCGGAATCGTGCACCACCAGCTCGACCCGCAGCCCCGGGGGGAGGTGGCGTTTCAAGGCGAGCTGGACACCTCGCAGCAGGCTGCGGCCTTCCGCCTGGAGGGGGCCGGTGAGCGGAAGGATCACCCCAACCCGCAAAGCCCCCTGCTGCGCTCGGCGCGCGATGTTCGCAAGCTCGGCGGCACGGACCCGCACTCGCTCCGTTTTCGCCTCCGACTGCAGCGCCTCCGCCTCTGCGATCACCTCGGAGAGGCGCCCCTGACCCAGCTTGCCCTCCAAAACCGCCAGACGCAAAGCCTCCAGGGTCGGTCGGTCCGGAGCTTCGCCCTGAAGCTGCTCCCATTGCGATCCGCTCAGCTGCGTGGAGAGCACAGCCAGTCCGTGCAGAGCACGTCGGAATAGCGCCGAATCGGCCTGGGATAGACTGCGAAGGAGGTGACTTGCCCCCGCAAAGGAATCGTGTTCCCGTATTCGGCAGGCCGCCAGGAGATAGTGTGCGTAGGACGAATATCGGCTGCGCGGGGAGTGCCGCAGGAAGCTCTCCAAAGCTTCCGCCGCTTCGCGGATCCTCCCTTGGCGATACAGGGTGCGCGCCAGCATCACCTGCGCCGCGCTGGCTAGGTTCGAGTTCGGATCCGCCGCGATGGCCTCCAAGACCTCTTGCGCCCGCGAGTAGTATCCCTGGCGGAAGAATTCTATCGCCTCTTGAAATCGCGCCCGGTCCTCCTCTTCCCGCCTTGCCGCCTGGAAATCAGGACCCCCCCAGCTCGCCATCGCCGGCAGGGTCAACAGGAGCGAAAGAATCCACGCTGCGAGTCGCAACCGTCCCTCCGCCACTCAGATCCCAATTCCGCGCGAGACCACCCGACGCCAGCTGGTCCCTTTCCTGGCTCTCGGAAGTCTGGACAACGCAATGTACGGCACCACGCCCAACTTGCCAATACCTCCTTGGCCCTCGGAGAAGATGGCCCGCCGCCCACACAGGGACGTCGGCATTCCCAGCCGACGTCAGGCGACAGCAAAACACCCCTGTCCTTGGTCCCGAAAAGGAATCCTGGCGCCTTCCGACCCGCAAACCGAGGTGCCGCTGATCCGCGCCGAGCCCGGGGTGGCGCTACTTCAACAGCACGAGCTTCTGAACGCGACTTTCGCCCGGCGTCTCCAAGCGACAGTAGTACACTCCACTCGGGAGCTTGCCCAGATTTAGCTGCGACCGATGCCAGCCCGCCTCTTGCTCGCCGTGCAGCACCGTGAGCACCAGCCTCCCGGCGACGTCGTACAGGGCGAGACGGACTCGACCCGCTCGCGGCAGCCAGTAGGCGATGCTGGTCCCATCGTTGAACGGATTGGGGAAAGCCGGATGCAGGACGAGGCTCTCCGGGAAAACCTCCGATCGCTCGGAAACGGCGCTGATCCCCTTGGACGTCCCGTACACTTCCATCTCTCGGACCCGGTAGCCAGCCTGCGGATTATTCGACTGGATGATCAGAAGGCGGAGCCATCGGCAGCGCTTCGGGCTGCGCACGATGTCATCCCGTCCGCCCTGACTTGCCACGCTCGATGCGAAGTACGACTGACCACCCGAGGCGTCCATGCATTGCACGTGGAAGAGCTTGCCATATACCTCGCCCCAGCGGATCACCACGCGCTCCACGAAGATCTCCCGCCCCAGGTCGACCATCAGCCACTGGGTGCCAGATCGCTCCGATTCCCAATAGGTCTCCTCCAAGCCATCGAAAGCCCGGCGAAGATCCGACCCATAAGCCGTGGTAGAGGCCTGGTAGCCCGCGGCGATGAGGGCCCGATTGATCTCCCCAGCCTCCAAGAGCCGTACGGTCACCTCGGCGGTGTCCGAGATGACTCCGGTGGCTACCAGTCTGAACGTGGTGGTCTCGTTCGGGCGAACTACAAGCGAATCCGATGCCCGGACCGGTTCCCCATTGAGGAAGGCCTGCGAATTGACAGAAGTGGCCCAGCGCAGCACGCTCGTCTCGCCCGCCCCGATCTCCAGCATTGGGGGATCGGCCGTGAAGAACTTGATGGTGCCCGACGGAAGAAAGCGCACGACTACCTCCGCGGAGTCCGTGTACTCGGGACCCCTGGCGATGAGCCGGAATACCGCGTTCTCCGTCACGGAGACGGCCAGCGAATCCGTCTCAGCCACGGGGAGGCCATTCAACGTGACCAGCGAGCCCCGGGACGTTTTCCAACGGAGCCAGGTCGTTTGCCCCTCTTCCAAGACGGGATTGTCTGCGGAGAAATATTCGATGACGCCCGGCGGGCGGTGAAGGATCGCGTCGGCAGCGATCAACGCCATCTGCCGGTATCCCTCGGCGTTGGGATGAATGCCGTCGGGAAAGAGATCGCCCATCCCTTGCATTCGGCTGTAGAAGTCAATGACGAAGGTCTTGAGCGTCACCCGCACCGAGTCGATGAGAGGGATAATCTCATCCCGGATCACGCTGTTCCGGATCCCGTAGTCATCCCGAAATACGGGAGGCGGAAAGCCAACGAAGATCTGGGGCTTTGTGTCGAGAGCCCGAAATTCCCGCACCATATCGCAGTAGTCGGTGAAGAAATCGTCCTTGTACTGCCAGTTCTGGGGCTTGCTGTCGTTGGTCCCCAGTAAGATGATCACGATGTGCGGGCGAAAGCGCTTGGCTTCCACAAAGTCCGGCTGATTCCAGTAGGGCAGGTCCCCCTTCCGGAGCATGGTCGTTCCCCCGACGCCGAAGTTCCGCACCTCATAGCTCTGGCCCAAGAGGGTATCCAGCTGGTTCGGGTAGGAACGGATGTTCGTCTGCCCATAGCCTTGGGTGATGCTGTTGCCCACGCACGCAATGCGAATTGGCTCGCGCTGCGCGTAGAGCGAAACCGCCATGCTCAGTACGATGATCATCGGCGCGATCGTCCTCATGCGTCCTCTCCCTCCACGAGCGCTTTGCCACCCCTCCCTGCCCCGAAAACTCCCCCCGCAGCTACGCCCAGACCAGCCGCTGCGAGAGCGCGCTCGAACCCAGCCCGAACTCGAAAGTCGCCCGATCGCAATATACGGCAGCCGAGCGAATCCGTCAACCGGCGAAGCACTCCGGGCCTGCGCAGGGTCAAACCGTGAGATAAGCAGGGGATGGCAACGAGGCGGGGATTCTATCCTCGCGGAACCCGCGGTTCACGCCCGAGATATGCCGTCCCGCGAGGATTCAGACGGAGGGCGCCAGCGGACTTCCCCGATCGGCGGGCCAGGGTAACCGCCCACCTTCGCCGGTCAGAGAAGGCTGGAGATGACCGGTCGTCCGGCGCTGTTGCCGGACGCGGGAGGTTGTACCCACTGGCCGATGAGCAGCCAACGCCAGTTCGCCGAAGGGATCGAGCGCATTAGCCGCTTGTGGATCGGCCGATGCGCTCACCTGCCCCGCGGCTCCGCCGCGAAGAGCTGACAACGGACCAAGCAAGAGCGAATGATCCCAGGTATTGGAATTGGCTCCGCTGGAGTTCGAGTACGCCACGGGCCAAGGCCCCTTGGCGGCTCCCGGCTTCGTTTCAAGGCCCCAGCCCCGCGGCGGCGGAAGCGTCCACCGCAACTGGAATCCCAGCAATCGGCAGGAGCGGGCGCATCCTGCGCAGTGAGCTAAGGGCTCGCGCCGCGAAACGCTGCAATGGAGCGGTGAGGCAAGCAAGAGCCTCCCGCTGGCTTCCCCAGCGGGAGGCACCATCGGCGTTCCGATTAGAACTTGCGGAACTTCGCCCGCGGGGCACCGCAGATGGGGCAGCGGTCCGGAGCTTCCCCCTCCACCGTCCAGCCGCAGGCCTCGCAGATGTAGATGTCGCCCACAGCGGCATCCTGGCCCGCCAGCACAGCCTGCCGAGCCTTCTCGTACATGCCGGCGTGGACCTTCTCCGCCTCCATCGCCCAGCTGGTGGTGCGAATAGCCGACTTCTCCTCCTGCAGCTCAGCAACGGCGCGGTAGGCGGGATACATCTCCTCGACCTCAAAGGTTTCGCCGCCAATGGCCGTCTGAAGGTTGTCCGCGGTCTGCCCCAGGTGGCCCAGAGCCTTGAAGTGATTGGTCGCGTGGACCTGCTCGGCGTAGGCAATCGCCCGGAAGAGGCGGGCGACGTTCGGGAAGTTCTCCTGCTCCGCCCGCTCGGCGAAGATGAGGTACTTCATGTGCGCCTGGCTCTCGCCGGCAAAGGCGCCCTCCAGGTTGGATTGGGTCATCTTGTGCATGGCAAACCTCCTCCTGGTGCACAATTTGGATTCCAGTCAGTCCAGAGGCACCGGCCCATGACCTTGGCCGACAGGAAGTAGCAAGGGACGGACGAGTCCCCCCGTCCGCTCCCGACCCTATCTCAGGAATTTGGACACGAAGGGTGACGTCTCGCCCCGCCGCATGAAGTGACCGGACGGACCCTCACCCAGGAATTCGGAGAACCACGACTCGTGCTCGATCTCCTCGTTGAGAATCGCCAAAGCCAAGTCGTAGGTCCGGTGATCCTTGCCTGCTGTCAGGTTACAAATGTGGGTATACCCCCGCACCGCACATCGTTCCGCCTCTACAAGGACCGTCAACATGGCTTGGATGTTGCTCGGGTTCTCCGGCAATCTGGCAGGAGGACAGGCCGAGAGGTCATGGAACTCCTTCAAGTCGTCAGGAAGCCGGCCTCCCAACTCGTATATGCGGGGGACCAGGGCCTCAAAGTGATTCCGGTCTTCGATGCGCGCAACCTCGGCAATCTCTTTGACCCCTTCCCCTTCCAGGCCGATCAAGTTCGCGCGCAGAATGGTGTAGTAGTAATAGGTTGTGAGTTCAGCCGCTGCGTTCCTGACGAGCAGGTTCAGCAATTGGTCCACATGGATCCCCGCCTTTTCCACCATCTCCCGTGCTACCCTTGCCATGATACACCTCCTATTCGAGTTTCTCCAGACATCGGCCATCCGAAAAACCCAGGCGAGACCCCATCGCATCGGCTATTTTGTGGATCGATCACCGAGCCTCTAAGCGCCATCGTCCTCAGTCCTGCTCTCCGCCTGACAACGCGGGCACAGTCCGTGGACCTCCAGGTGGAAGTAACGCGAACGGAAACCGGAGGCTGCGAGGACTTCCTCTGGGATCGAGACCATATCGCCCCCCCAGTCTGTCACGGAGTGGCATCTCTCGCAGACCAGGTGAATGTGGGGCTGGGGATTTCCGTCGTAGCGCGTTCGGCCTCCCACCGAGAGCTCCGCTATCTCCCCGATATCCTTGAGGACTTCGAGGGTCTTGTACACGGTGGCAAGGCTGATCATCGGAAAGACCGCGGAGACCTGCCGGTAAATCTCCTCGGCGGAGGGGTGATTCCTGCTTTCCAAGATCGCCTGCACAATGGCCATCCGCTGGGGGGTGAAACGATAACCCCGCTCCCGAAGGCGACGAGCCACGGCGGCAACTCTTTCGTTAAGCATGGCGGTCCTGGCTCGAACCTTAGCAAGATCGATTCTCCGGAACGAATGTAACCTATCTAAGATCAACGGTCAAGATAAAATTGCGTGCGGCTCCCGTACGATCGCGCACGGAACAAGCTTTCCGAGCGGCCGCCCATTGAAGCCCCATCCAGGTGCATCCCTTGGACAAACAGGTCCGCAACGGTTGCTCCATCAGGAGCGGCACAAATATCCCCCTTTCGATTATCTGGGAAGGCGTTCCGCGAAGCCACCCCCGGTCGGACCCTCCCCCAACCCGGCAATGTCGGACAGCGCCCTGGGAATGCGGCTACCGAGCGAGACAATCCCGACCCCCTGGCACTCCCCCCTCAGCCGTGCTCAGCTCGCCAGACCCACCGCACGTACCTTACTCAGGCCGCCGTGGCCGTGCTTCCGAGACGGAGTGAGCCGCCTGAGCTCCAGCATCACGGACAGCTGGACTTGCCCGCCCGTTGACCCACTTTGTCGCGTGGCGGCTCCGCATAAGGTCCTTCAGCCACGGGAAGCCATGGAGAGAAAGGGCCGTCGTCCTCGCCCACTGCCTTTTCGTCGGATCCCCTCTGCCACACGCAAGCCCGGATTGCCGCATGGAAGGAGGCCCCTGGCGCGGCGCTTGCGGCCTTCGCTTTCGATGCTGGTTTGAGGTCACCCGAGGACCACCCAACCGACGCCGGCAGATGGCTCAAGTGATGGCCGGGCAAACAAGGTGGTCACGGAGTGCGCAGGCGAACTCGGAACTGGAGCGAGGGACATGGTCGCTCCCGGCGATCCCGGCGCGTCTGGCTACTCCGCAGCGCTTGCAGCCGCTACCGCCGGCGGAAGCCGCATGATCGGCGCATTCTCCGTCGATGGCAGAGCGTGCGGCGAATACGGGTAGATCGTCCCCCTGGATCCGTCGGATTTCGGGCGTCCATCGCGAGCAGGGAGTGGCCTGCCTCACGTGTCGGACGTCCCCCTTCTCCAGCGCGGGTGCGCACTCGGGCTGTCCGACACCCCTCAGGGGCCGAAGGCGTCCACTCCGTTTACCCTTATTCCACGGTCACGCTCTTGGCCAGGTTGCGAGGCTGGTCGACGTTGCAACCGCGGAGGACGGCAATGTGGTACGCCAAGAGCTGCAAGGGGATGATGGACACGATCGGGTTCAAGAAGTGCGGAGTTTCCGGCACGTATAGAACGTGGTCCACGTAGCGGGTGATCTCCGTGTCGCCTTCGGTAGCCACGGCAATCACCCGTCCGCGGCGCGCCTTCACCTCCTGGATGTTGTTCAGGATCTTGTCGTAGGTGGCGTCGCGCGTGGCGATGAACACCACGGGCATATTCTCGTCGATGAGGGCGATGGGACCGTGCTTCATCTCCGCCGCCGGATAGCCCTCGGCATGGATGTAACTGATCTCCTTCAGCTTCAACGCCCCTTCCAATGCCACGGGGAAATTGTACCCGCGTCCCAGGTAGAGGAAATTGCGGGAATTCTTGTAGAGTTCGGCGATCTCCTTGACCTGATCGCTATTGGCCAGTGCCCGACGCACCTTGCTGGGCAGCGCCTGGAGGTGCGCCACCATCTCCCTTCCCTGCGCTGCGGAGAGGGAGCGCATTCGTCCCAAGAGCAGAGCCAGGAGAGTGAGCACCGTCACCTGGCTCGTGAAGGCTTTGGTGGAGGCCACGCCGATCTCCGGCCCGGCGTGGAGGTAGATCCCAGCGTCCGTCTCGCGAGCGATGGAAGACCCGACGACGTTGCAGATCCCGAAGACCTTGGCCCCCTTTCGCTTCGCTTCGCGGATGGCCGCCAGGGTATCGGCCGTCTCTCCGCTTTGGCTAATCGCCCACACCACGGTGTCGCGGTCAATCACCGGATCCCGGTAGCGAAACTCGGAGGCGTATTCGACCTCCACCGGGGTGCGCACGAATTCCTCGATCAGGTACTCGCCGATGAGAGCCGCATGCCAGGAGGTGCCACAGGCTGTGAACAGCATCCGTCGCGCATAAAGCAAAGAGGGAATCTCGTGCTGAATGCCGCCCAAGCGAGCTGTCCCCTCCTCCGGAAGAAGTCGACCACGCATGGAATCCTGGATCGTCTCCGGCTGCTCCATGATCTCCTTCAGCATGAAATGGGGATAGCCCCCTTTCTCGATGCGCTCCAGGTCCAGCCCCAGTTCGACGGCCTTCTTTTCTACGGTCACGTCCCGTAGCGTCTTCACCAATAGGCCGTCCTTGCGGACCACAGCTACCTCATCGTCGTCCAGGTACATCACGTGCTGGGTGAAAGGCACCAGCGCGTTCGGGTCCGAGGCCAGGAAGTATTCCCTTTCCCCGAGGCCCAAAACCAGGGGGCTGCCCCGGCGCGCCGCAACGAGGAGATCCGGCTCACGGCGGGAGATCACCGCAATCCCGAACGTGCCCTGGACCTGGAGGAGGGCGCTGCGCACGGACTCCTCAAGGCTGCCATTTCGCCGGTAGAACTCCTCGATCAGATGGGCGAGGGCCTCCGTATCCGTTTCCGTCCGGAAACGATGGCCTTTGGCGATCAGCTCAGCTTTGAGGGCAGCGTAGTTCTCAATGATCCCATTGTGAATCAAGGCGATCTCGCCGGTACAATCCACGTGAGGATGGGCATTGGTGTCATTGGGTTCGCCGTGAGTCGCCCAGCGGGTGTGCCCGATGCCGACGGTGCCGGGGAGGTCGCGTCCTTGGAGGTGGGCGATGAGATCGGAGATCTTCCCGGCTTTTTTCTCCACCAGCACCCGGCCCTCAGCCACGACGGCGATGCCCGCGGAGTCGTACCCCCGATATTCCAGGCGCTTCAACCCCTCCAGGAGAATGGGAACGGCCTGCCGACCCCCGATGTAACCGACGATCCCGCACATTGGGCCCCTCCCTACTCGCGGTCAAGAAGCCATTGCCCTGCGCAGGGTCGGATCTGGCCTGCCGCCTCGAGGCGCAGGTCCCCACTACTCCCATTCAATGGTGCTGGGCGGCTTGGAGCTGATGTCGTAGACGACGCGGTTGACTCCCCGAACCTCATTGATGATTCGGTTTGAGACATGTGCCAGGAACTCATGAGGGAGCCGCGCCCAGTCGGCGGTCATGCCGTCGACGCTGGTGACCGCACGCAAGACCGCCACATGCTCGTACGTCCTCTCGTCGCCCATCACCCCAACGGATCGCACAGGAAGAAGCACCGCGAAAGCCTGCCACACCTCATCGTAAAGGCCGGCCCTGCGCAACTCCTCGATGAACACGCGATCTACTTCCTGCAAGATCTGTACCCGCTCGGGACTCACCTCCCCAAGGATGCGAACCGCAAGCCCCGGTCCGGGGAAAGGATGGCGACGCAGGATCGATTCGGGCAAGCCGAGCTCGCGCCCCACCTGCCTCACTTCGTCCTTGAAAAGCTCCCGCAGAGGCTCAATCAGCCTCAAATGCATGCGCTCCGGCAACCCACCCACATTGTGATGCGTCTTGATCCGGGCAGAGGGCCCCCGCGTGGACCGACTCTCGATCACATCCGGATACAAAGTGCCTTGCACCAGGTACTTGATGTCCCCCAGCTGCCGGGCTTCGGCCTCAAACACCTCGATGAACGTCTCCCCGATGATCTTCCGCTTCTGCTCCGGGTCGGTCACCCCGCGCAGCCGCCCGAGGAAAAGATCCCGCGCATCCACGAAGCGGAACTGGAAATCGAACTTCCCCTCGAAGTTCTGCCGCACCTCCTCGGCCTCGTTGGCCCGAAGGAGCCCGGTATCCACGAAGATCGCTATCAGATTCTTGCCGATGGCGCGCGACACGAGCACCGCCGCCACCGAGGAGTCCACCCCACCGCTGAGGGCGCAGATGGCGCGCGCATCTCCCACCTGGTTCCGGATCTCCGCCACCGTATGCTCCACAAAAGAGCGCGGGTTCCAAAGGCCTCGACATCCGCACACCCGGAAAGCGAAATTGCGCAGGATCTCCTTGCCGAGCGGGGTGTGAGCCACCTCGGGGTGGAACTGAAGTCCGTACATCTGGCGGCTCACCGATTGGATCGCGGCCAGGGGGGAGTTGGCAGTGTGAGCGGCCACCTCGAAGCCCGGCGGGAGCTCTTCCAGGCGGTCTCCGTGGCTCATCCACACGGTCATCTGCCGCGGCAGATCGTGAAAAAGGGGCTCAGGCACATCCACCACCAGCTCGGCCCGGCCGTATTCTCGCTGCGGTGCCTTCTGGACCCTGCCCCCAAGCAGATGCGCCATCACCTGAAGGCCGTAGCAAATCCCGAGGATAGGAACGCCCAGTTGAAACAAGCCTTGATCCGGCAGGGGCGCCCCGGGATCGTAGACGCTCGCCGGACCTCCGGACAAGATGATCCCCTTCGGTCGGGCACGCCGGATCTGCTCGAGGGGACTGAAGCAGGGCCAGATCTCGGAGTACACGCCGAGCTCCCGGATCCGCCGGGCGATGAGCTGCGTGTACTGCGAACCGAAATCCAGTACGAGAAGGGTTTCCTGCTCGCTCATGGGACCAAAGACCAGCTTCGGAGTTCGCGCAGGGCCTCGTAGCTCGTGAGGTCGTAGTGGAGCGGGGTGACCGAGATGAAGCCCTGCCGGATTGCCTGCTCATCCACTTCGTCGTCAGACTCCACCCCCACCTTCTCGCCAGCCAGCCAGTAATACACGCGGTTCCGGGGATCGCGCCGCACCTCGTAGCGCTCCTCGTACACGGCCAGACTCTGGCGCGTTAGGCGAACGCCGCGGATCTCCTCCCTGGGGAGCGGCGGCACGTTGATATTGAGATAGACGCCGGCTGGCAGCCCATGGTCGAGGATCCAATTCACCATCTTGCGGGCGAAATCCACGGCTACGGAGAAGTCGGGCTTGCGGAATGTCGCCACGGAGATGGCGAAGGAGGGAATGCCGAGGATTGCGCCCTCCGTCGCGGCCGAGACCGTCCCGGAGTAGATTATGTCGATCCCCGTGTTGGCGCCGTGATTGATCCCGGAGATCACCACATCCCACTTCCTTCGGCCATTGAGCAAGGCCCAGTAAGCCACCTTCACGCAGTCGGCAGGGGTTCCTTTCACCGCGTAGCCGAAGAAGCGCCCGTCCTTCTCGAACTCCCAGACGCGCAGCGGATCCGAGAGGGTGATGGCATGCCCCACGGCGCTCATCTCGCCCGATGGGGCCACGACCATCAGGTCCGCCATGTCGCTGAGAGCCTCATGTAGGGCCTGGAGCCCCGGCGCGGAAATCCCATCATCATTGGTGAGCAGGATGAAGGGCTTCCGATCTTCCTTCATTGCCTCTCCACCTCCGGGCATGCGAAGGAGGGCTCCCCAGCCTGCTGCACGGGCGTGAAACCGAAGAAGCGCAACAGCTGCGCGATCCGGGCCTTGAGCTCCTTGCGCGGGACCACAGCATCGACAAACCCATGCTGCAACAGGAATTCCGCGGTCTGGAAACCTTCCGGCAGCTCCTGGCGGATCGTTTGCTGGATCACCCGCGGTCCGGCGAAGCCGATGAGCGCTCCCGGCTCGGCCAGGATTACGTCGCCGAGCATCGCGTAGCTTGCCGTGACCCCTCCCGTGGTCGGATGCGTGAGGACGGAGATGTACGGCAAGCGAGCTTCGGAGAGCAGGGTCAGCCGCGCGGAGGTCTTCGCCATCTGCATCAGGGAAAGAGCCCCTTCCTGCATGCGGGCGCCGCCGGAAGCACTCACGATCACCAGCGGATATCGAAGCTCAATCGCACGGTCAATCGCCCTGGCCACCTTCTCCCCCACGACCGAGCCCATACTCCCTCCGATGAAGGCAAAGTCCATCACCCCGAGCACGTAGGGGATCCCTTCCACGCGGGCGGTGCCCGTCACAATGGCTTCGTTCATGCCCGTGCTGTTCTTGGCCTCCTTGAGCCGATCGGAGTACCGCTTGCTGTCCCGGAAGCCGAGGGGATCCACCGATTCCAGGTGCTGATTGAATTCCTCGAAGCTCCCTTCATCCGCGAGGAGCCGGACGTAATCGTACGCCCGAATGCGGAAGTGGAAACCGCAAAACCGACAAACGAAGTAGTTTTCCTCCAGATCCCTGCGGTAGATGATCTCCCGGCACTTCTCGCACTTCAGCCACATCCCGTCGGGGAGATCCTTCTTTTGCTGTGCCACAAGGCCCTTTTGCGTCCTTCGGAACCAGCTCATCGGACGTCCACTCCACCCGATTCGTCCCTCGCCAAATCGCCTACCCTCTTCCGCCCCTTCACAGTTCTCGGCCCATCACAAAGGCGTCCTCCCCTTCGCGGAAATAGTACTTCTTGCGAATACCCAGTTTGGCGAAGCCGAGTTTTTCGTACAGGCGGATCGCTCCCGTATTGCTCACCCTCACTTCGAGCTGGGCATAGCGACATCCGCGTTGTCTGCCGAGCTGGAGGAGGTACTCCATGGCCTTCTCCGCAATTCCCCGTCTCCGGAAAGACGGCACGACAGCGAGGTTGGTGATGTGTAGCTCGTCGGCCACCGCCCAGGCCATTGCGTACCCCGCGAACTCGCCGCCACACTCCATCACCACGGCGATGGACACGCGCGGATTCTCCAGCTCCGCCAGGAAGTTCTCCGGAGACCAGGGGCTTGGGAAGATCTTGCGCTCCCAGTAGACCACCGTAGGGATGTCCGAGAATCGCATGGGCCGGATGGTGACCGGGGCCTCCTCCGTTTCCCCTCCTCCCCGCTCCAAGCTCCTCGTCTCACTGTACATGTTTTTCCACGCCTTCGAGTTTTCGCGCTACGAATTCCTGCAGATACCTGGGCTCCGCCGTGTCCAGGTCCGCAAATTCCCCTCTTCGGCAAAGCCAAAACCCTACCTGCGCCACAGCGGCTGCAGACGGAGTCCGAAGCCAAGGGGCAGCGAGCTCTACGTCCTCGCGGCTCTCCACCTGCGATCGGATCTCAGGCGGGAGCGAGTCGACATCGCCCGTCAGCAGAGCGCCGCGAGGGAGGAAAAGGCCGAGCTCCTCCTCCGGCAGCACCCGTTCCGCCACTGCCGTCATCAGTTCCGACCCACGCCACTCGTAGACGGCAGCATACAGCTCGCCGCGTCGGGAGCGCAGAACGGGGCACACCGGCCTTCGGACAATCCCTGGACGCAGGGCCAGGGCCATCAACGTCGGGACCAGGATAAGCCGTTGCCCGCCGGCCAGTGCGAAGCCTTTGGCGAAGGCGAGACCGATCCGCAGCCCCGTGAAGGAACCGGGTCCGCCGCTCACCGCCAGCACGTCGATTTCGTCCGGCCGTTTGCCGAGTTCGGCCAGGAGCTGGTCCACCAGGGCCGCCAGCTTCTCCGCATGGATCCTGCCGATATTCAGCGTCTCTTCCGCCAGGAGAAGCTCGCCTGCCGCCACCGCCACGGAACAGATTTGCGTGGCCGTCTCGATCGCCAGGATGTTCACCGCGCCGGTCGTTTCCATCGGACTTCGATCTCGCGTTCGGTCTCTTCACCGGGCGCCGGAATCAGGGAAATCACCACCTCGATCCGCTCGGGCGGAAGCAAGGGTTCCGCGCGGTCGGCCCATTCGATGAGACAGACGCCAGAGCCATCGAAGTATTCTTCGATCCCGAGCCCGGCGATCTCCTCCAGTCTCTCAAGGCGGTAGAAGTCGAAATGGTAAACGGGAATCCGGCCGCGGTACTCGTTGATCAGGACAAATGAGGGGCTGGTCACCTCTTCCCGCACACCAAGTCCGCGGCAGATGCCCTGGATGAGACGGGTCTTCCCGGCGCCCAGCTCCCCGTACAATGCCACCACATCGCCCGGTTGGAGCACAGTCGCCAGTCGGGCACCCACCTCCCGCGTCTCCGATTCGGAGTGGGAAAGCACCCGCACGTCCTGCCCCCGTACGAAATCCGCTCCTCGCACCGTCGAGAAACCTGCGCCGTGCATCCCGTCCGCACCGGGCTTCAACCCAGGGGTTCCATCACCAGAACCGGCAGGACCATCTCCTCCAGCGAGACGCCACCGTGCTGGAAGCTGTCGCGGTACTGCGCCAGGTACTGGTGGTAATTGGTCGGGTAAACGAAGTAGTAGTCCTCTTTGGCGATGAGGTAATTGGCGTTGATACCTCGGGCTGGAAGCTTGTAGCTCCGGGGATCGCGCACAATGATCGCCTGCTTGGGATGGGCCTGGAGGTTCTTGCCGTACTTGTAGCGCAGATTGGTGGAGGTCTCGCGGTCTCCGATCACCTTCGCGCCTCGGGTGCCCCGGATGCTCCCGTGGTCTGAGGTCATCACCACGGTGAACCCCAGACGCGCCGCCTCCCGCAACACGCGAAGCAGGTAGGAGTGTTCGAACCAGCTACGGGTGATGGAGCGAAAGGCAGCCTCATCCGGGGCGATCTGTTTCAGCACTTCGGAGTCGCTCCTCCGGTGCACCAGGATATCCACGAAGTTCAGCACCACAGCGATCAGACTGGTCCCGCTCAAACTTCCGAATTCCCGCTCGAAGCGCCGGGCCTCCTCGGCCTCGACGATCTTCACATATCTCGGCGGCTCGCGAAGATACAGGTTGAAGCGTTTGACTTGCCGGTTCAGAAGGTCCGCCTCGTAACGATTGCGGCTCAATTCGTCATCCGGACCGCGCAACCACAGATCCGGGTGCAGGCGCTCAATGTCGATGGGGAAGAGTCCGGCGAAGATGGCGTTCCGGGAGAATGGGGTGGCCGTCGGAAGGATGCTCAGGTAGTAGTCGCGCCGAACCCGGAAGGAGGAAAACAGAAGGTCCTCCAAAGCGAGCCACTGGTCGAGGCGCAAGTTGTCGATCACGACGAAGAGCACCTTCCGGCCCTCCCGGAGAAGAGGCACGACCCAGCGCCCGAACACCTCCGGCGAGAGGGGCGGGCGGTCCGAAGTCCGTTCCCAGATCCAGTCGAGATACTGCTCTTCCACGAACCGGGCGAACGCCGCATTGCATTCTCTGCGCTGGTCCTGGAGGATCTCCCGGAGCCCCACCTCAGGATGGGCATCGATCTGAAGCTCCCACTCGGTGAGCCGGAGGGCGATCTCCACCCACTCCCGCCATCCCTGAGCGGCCGCCAGGCTGGCCCCGATGCGCGCGAACTCCTCCGGGTACTTCTTCGAAATCCGCTCCCTTTCGATGCGCCGTCCCTCCAGCACACGTTTCAGCGTGAGGATGATCTGACTGGGATTGACGGGCTTGGTGAGGTAGTCATCGATCTTGCTGCCGATGGCCTCCTCCATCAGCGTCTCTTCCTCGCTCTTGGTCACCATGATCACCGGGAGCGAGGGATATCGCTCCTTGATGGCGGCCAAGGCGCTCAGACCATCCATGCCGTTGAGCATCTCGTCCAGCAGGACGGCGTCGAAACTCTCCTGACCAAGGATGACGAGCGCATCTTCGGCATTGGGCACCGTACGCACGTCGTACCCGCGCTCCTCAAGGAAGCGCACGTGGGCGCGCAAGAGTTCGATCTCGTCGTCCACCCAAAGGATTCTCGCTCGTTGTGCCATGGTCACCGAGCTAACTAAGTCAATTTCCCCACACGGAGTTGGGGAAGAAGAAAGTAGCCATTCGTCCGCTGATTGTCAAACTCTTTCCCCTCATCCCCGGTTGCACCTGCTGCCCCAGCCCCTTCGGGCCCCAACACGGTCCCCGCCGCGCACCATCCGGCGCGAAGGCTCAAGCGGGACTCCCCGGGGCTTTCCGCCTCGCCATCCCGGCGCGTCAGTCCCAAAAAGGCGAGGCTGAAAGGGTCTCCACAGGGGATATCCGGTATCTCCAGGCCCATTCGCGGAGGGGAAAAGGCCTTGCCGTCCGGGAAAGTCCCGTTGGCCCGCGGGAAGTGCGTGTCCGCCTGGCGCAAGCACTGGCCGCGCCCTTCCGGCTGTGGCAGACCGTTGCCGCTCGTCCCGGTCATCCGCCAGCGCCGAGGTGGCGGAGTAGATCCCGGCCGCTCTCTGGGGCGCGTGCCCAACCCCCGCACTTGCTACCGCAGAAGCAGCATCTTGAGCACGGCTGTCTGCCGATCCGCCTGGAGGATTGCGAGGTACAGGCCACTAGGGAGGGGTGTGGCATCGTCCGAAGAGCCGTCCCAGGCGAACTCTCGGCGGCCGTCCGGCGGCCCTTCGTGCAGCGTCCGAACGCGCTTACCCTTCGCATCTAGAATGTACAGCGAGAAGGCCTCCGGTGGCACGGGACCGAATTCGAGGCGAATCACCGTGGCCTGATTGAACGGATTCGGCCAACTCTGCAGCAAGGGGAAAGAGCCCAGGACCTCCACCGAGGAACCGCGGACGCCTGCGGGAGCCGCCAAATCCACGATCCTGCCCTCTAGGCGGTACCCGAGCGGCGAATGGGTGCGAGCGAAATTCACCAAAGCCTCATATTCGGAGATCCCCACCGGCTGAATGTACACCGGCGTAAGACCCGCAGCCCCCAGGAAGGCAGCGAGTCCGTCCGTGACAGCCACGGAGTACACGGAGTCGGTTTTGAGCGGCGCTCCGCCCACCGTGATCTCTTTCACCAGCAAGAGAAAGCTGCGGGAATCGTAGACGACCCGCATGCCCGAAACCTCCGGCCAGAGATCGCCATCCTGCGGTGCGTTCCTCAATGTATATTCCATGCCCAGCCGGATCTGGGAGCCGGTGAGGCCGATCCGCATCACATTGAAGCCGTGGCCCGTAATGGGGTCGAGCCCGTAGTAGGCGATATGGAATAGGTCGGCTCGCGTGATCGGCCCAGCCCACAGCTTGTCGCTGATCCAGCCGTGAACGTCGATCGCCACGTCGGCTCCGGCTGCCTCCCGTAGCGCATCGACGATGAGGTTCCCTACCGGCGTGTCCTTCTCGCGCCCGGAACCCACTTGGCGATCCATGTCCACCAAAGCCTCTCCTACAACTTCCCCGTAGACGTCCCCGTAGCGGGGATCGGCGGCCAGCGTATCCCGAAGTGCCGCGACCACAGCGGCCACTTCCGCGTCCTCCGGAACTGTGTCATCCACCGGGAGGAGGCGGTAGTCGGAAAGTCGGAATCGGGAAGCCAGCCGGATTAGCCGGAAGGTCCCTACGTAATCGTAGTGGCTGCCAGCCTGCACAATCCAGGTGGTATCCGAGGCGGGGTTCGCCACGGCCACTGCCGTCGGCAGCACGGTGTGCGAGTGGGCCCCCACGATGACATCAATGCCTCCCACGCTCGCGGCGAGCCGCTGGTCGTCCCCGAAGCCCAAATGGCTCAGACAGATGATCGCATCGCAGCGAGTCCTGAGGGTATCGATCATGGCTCGCGCCGCAATTAGCGGGTCCGTGATGACCACCGGAGCTGGCCGCGAGTAGGTGTTGGCCATGAGCGGCGTCAGGCCGAAGACCCCCACCTTGAAACTCCCGTAGTCGCGAATCACGTACGGCTTGATCCGGCCCGCAAGACCGGGATGACGCGAAAGATCCAGATTGGCTGAGATCACCGCGAAGGAGTCGGTCGGAACACCAGCCTCGCTCAGAGACATCAGTAGGAAATCCGGTCCCGCATCGAATTCATGATTGCCCACGGTCCAGGCGTCCCACCCGAGGGAAAGGAGCAGGCGGATCTCCGGCACCCCATGGAAGCGAGTGTACATGAAGTCTCCCACCATCAAGTCGCCTCCGTGGAGTTCGAGGGTGTGGCGGGCGGTCGCCTGAATCTCGCGCACTACGGTGGCGGCGCGAGCGATCCCGCCCAGCTTGCCGATGCCGCGCGCATCTTTGGGGCCGTAGGGCACAAGATGCGAATGCGTATCGTTGATGTGGATCACCACCAGCGTGTCCGGCTGGGCCGGGGCAACCCGGCTCCACAGCACCAGCCCAACCAACAGAATCCCTTTGCCAAACCTGAACATGGCTCCCTCCGTCGCTCGTGTAGATGACCCCGTGGGCCAAGCCTTCCACTCCGCACTCCCAACTTAGCGAAGGTTACCCAAGGTCGCAAGCCGATTTGTTGTTTCTCCTCCGACGGGAAAAGTGCCGAGGGGGTTGTTCGAACCGGGGAATGAGTCGCCGAATTTTGCCGACGGAAGGACAGGGCCTTGGCTCCAGCCCCCCACCCCCAGCGTCCCCCGAGCCCTTGCAGGCGGTTTCCCCCTCGAAGGACACCCGTGCTCCGGTAGGACGGGCGCTACCGCAGTGCTCACCACATGTCGGTGACCGCATCCCAGCTTGGGCCAGGAGGATGCTCCAGCAGATTGAGGCACCGTTCCACATAGAGACGGGATGGGCCGTCTTCCGGGTCCTCTTGGAGCAAGTGGTAGAAAGCCTGGAGCGCCTCAGCCCAGCGCCGCTCTCGGTAAAGGGAGAGGGCGACTTCGAAACGCTCGGCTCTTTCGCGCAGCTCCGGCGCCGAATCATCCACGGCCAGCAGCTCGTAGATCCGCAGCGGCTGCGTCTTGCCCTTGACTCGCACCAGATCCACCTCCCGAGCCACCACGTGATCCCTCACCTCCAGGTACGTCGACTCACTGATGAGGATGTGCGTCCCGTAGCGCTTGTTCGTCCCCTCCAGTCGGGCACCGACATTCACATTGTCGCCGATGACGGTGTAGTCGAAAAGCTGCCTCGAGCCGAGATTGCCCACGATCATTCGGCCCGTGTTGATTCCGACACCGAAGTCGAGCAGGGGTAGGCCCTCCGCTTCCCACTTGCGGTGCAGTTCTTGGAGCCTCTCCAGCATCTTGACGGCCGTCCGGCACGCACGGAGGGCGTGGTCTTCGAAATAGTACGGGGCGCCGTAGAGGGCCATGATCGCATCGCCCACGAACTTGTCCAGGGTACCTCCGTGAGCGAAGATCACCTCCACCATCGCGGAGAGATACTCCGAAAGCTGCTCCACCACCTGTTCGGGAGGACAAAGCTCGCAGTACGTGGTGAATCCCCGGATGTCAGAGAAAAGCACGGTCATGACCCGATGTTCGCCACCGAAGCGGGGTCTTTGGCCCGAGCTGAGCATCAAATCCACGATCTCCTTCGACACGTAGTGAGCGAAGGTATCCCGGTAAAAGCGCTTCTCCCTCTCCTGAGTGGCTACCCGGTGCGCGATGCTTCCCACGTAGCTCAGCACGGACACAACCCCCACCGACACCACAGGCAGAACCCAGGCGAGGCGGGCGAACAGCACGGTAGTGGCGGCGATGTAAAGGACCCACATCCCAACCATGCCGGCGAGGGCCAGGGACGGTCGCGACCGATGACACAGAAGGGTGATGCCCGCGGAAAACAGAAGCAGGATCAGGAATTGGATCCCCGCCCCGAAGCGACGCAGAGGATTTCCAGCAAGCATCGTGGCAAGGGCGTTGACGTGCGTCTCCACTCCGGGCATCTTCTGCTTCCGGCCCAGATAGCGGAAGTACGGCGTGTACTTATTGTCCTGAAGTTCTTCGGCGGAGGCACCGAGAAAGACGACCTTGTCCCGGAAAGTCCCCCACTGGAGGTGCATCTCGAAGATGTCCGTGTCTTCGTCCGGCGGGAGGAAAAACCCAGAATCGTCCAGCACGTGCGCCAGTGAGTACGTCCGGTACGAGAGCGCCGGACCCGCGTAGTTGATGTAAATCCAGCCGCGGGCCCCTTGGGGAATGCAACCATCCCCGAAGCAGAGAGAGTGGCCGTGCTCGATCCTCGGCGAGCTCCCGAGCTCACCGCGAAGGGCGCGGAAAACCTGGGTCGCTAGGGAATATGCCGTATCGCGTCCCACCCTCTGCCATAAGGGGTAGCGGCGAATGAACCCGTCCACATCCTCCAGGGCATTGACCAAGCCCCATGCCAGCGCGGCTTGCTCCAGTTCCGGAAATGGCCGGAGCAAGTGGGCATATTCCAGGCCGTGTGTCCCGGCCTCGTAGACGACCTTGCCCGCTACGATGACGTTGCCGGCCTCGCGAACCGCACGGACGAGGGCGGAATCTTCCGCAGGATTCGCGTACGAGCGCTCGGTGAGCTCGATATCCAGGACGATCAGCCGCGCCCCTGCCCGGGCCAGATTGCGGATGGCGCGCGCGTAGTAGGTGCGAGGGAAGGGCCACTTCGACGGCAGGCTCAAGAAAGCCTCGTCATCGATGGCGACTACCACGAGGGAGCTATCGATGGGTTCCAGAGGGCCGCGTAGGCCGAAGCGGGCGTCGAGGGTCTTCAGCTCCAGCCCCTCCAAAAGAAGGAGGCCGCTGAGGAATAGCCCGGCGAAAACCGACCCCGCGACGATCAGCGGCTGGACCCACCAGTCCTTCTTTCGAAGCAAATCAGCCACTCAGAAACCGCTCCTCTTGTCGAAAACCGCTACACCCTCGATTCCCGTGCACCCGTCCCCGGTCCCGCCGGCTTGCGCACGTCGGGCAAGCCCCGCGTCGCGGATGCGGACAAGCGCTTGGCGGCGGGAGCCTACCAGCGAAACTCGTAGCGCGCGCGGAAAGAGAGATCCGTGTACCGATCGGTGCGCCCGCCGCTCTCTTCTTGCCCCACAGCGGCAATCCCCGCCTCGACCGAGGCCCTGTGCTGGCCCCAGAGGAGGTCCCCTCCGACGGTCAGGCCCGTCCTTCCCACCTTCCCACTCTGCGCGGATTCCGCATAACGAAGCTCCGACGCCGATGTCAGACGCCCCAATTCCAGGCGAGCCTGAAGGCGGTTCGTCCAAAGCCGAAACAGGGAACCCACGGAGAGGTAGCTGTAGCGGAACGGGTGGATATTCCCGCCGGAACCGGCTCGACTGCGGGTCCAGGTGCAATGGGCGTGCGCCTGCACGAGTTGGCTCAGCTGAGCCTGCCAGCGCAAGAGATGCATGGCGCTTCCGAGGTCGCCGAGGGGACCGCCGTACCGGTCATCCCGCAAGCTGCGGCTGAAATCGTAGAGAAGCCGGTGCGTACGCCCGAAGGCCTCCAGATTATGGGATAGCGAGAAGCTCGCATCCAGGGTGGAATTGTGCACGCGGGGATCGTACCCACCGGCGACAAGGGTCGTGTCCTTCAAACCGTTCCTTCGGCTATGCCCACGGATCGAGAAACTGACCTGCGGCAGGTCTGAGCCGGGGAAATAGCTCAGACCACAGGACAGGCTACGAAGCCGATTGGTAGGCAGATTGTCCCAGCGAGAGAAGCCGTCCTCGTAGCTTTCGAAGCGCGCACTGAGGTAAAGCTGATCGCCGAACAGCCGCAGACGATCGTCCACGAACAGGCCGCGCAGGTTCCTCCGCAGGAACGGATTGGCCAAGCACCAGTAGTCCGGTCCCACCGACCGATACCCCGCCCGAAGCGCATTCCGGCCCATCCGCAGGGAAGCCTGAAGCTCGTACGCCACCGACGTCAGTCCCCGCGGGTCCAAAGGGACCGTGTTCTCGTTGATGATCAGGAGATAGGAGAAGGACTCCGGGTCGAACGGAAGACTCCGCTTGAAAAGGGAATCCACCTCCGCCTTCGAGGCGGGACCCCGGGAGATATCGTCCGTCAACAAGCTGAAAGCGAGTGCACCCCACAGCCGGAGCTTGCCTCCCAGCAGTTGCAGGCGGAAATCGGGCCCGATGAGCAGATTGTCCTTCGGCCTCATCCCCAAACGAATGGAATTCGTATCGTCTCGCACTTTGACCAGGCTCAGGCCAAGCTCGTACAGCTGGCCCTTCTGCACGCCGGCCCGGACCGCCATGAGCCGCCTCCGGTAGGTGCCGAATTTGCGGATGATCAGCGTGTCCCCGTTCACCACCCGGTAGGAACCGGCGGGCGCCACTCCGGTGGAGCGAGATCCGACCCCCTCGACCGCTCTGGCGAGCTCGCCGTGCGCCACCTGCAAGGAAAAGGGCCCCAGGCTCAGCCTGCCCGATACTCCCCGCACCCTCTGCCCCCAGAGGGTCAGCTCGGAAAAGCGCGGGTAGGAGTCGCCCAGCTCCAAGCCGAGGTAGCGGGTCTCCACGGCCAGTCGCAGCCGGTTGCGCGGCTGCTGGCTGCGAGTTTCCTGGCTCGTTATGTAGAAATCCGCCTCGAAATTGGCGGGACCGGCCATCCCTCGCACCCGGCCCCCGACGGCGGTCATTTCGTAGCTCCGCTTCGCGACCCTCTCCTCGTAGACCTGGCTGTACAACTCACCGTGGACCTCGGGCAAGCGTACGCTCGGGCGCGCCTCTTCTCCCGCCACACGGAAGCCAAGGCGCAACGGCCTGGCGAAACGTCCGGATCGGGTGCTCAGCTGCAGGGTCACCAAGTGCAGGCCAGGCCGGATCGCCCGGCTCGGGGTCCAGGTGAGCACGTATCTCGAAATCGATGCCTCCGAGCTGACATCCTCGCCGTCCACCAGCAGACGGACTCGACTCGTATCCACCGCATCCGGCTGGGTGAAGGACACTGCCACAAATACCTCCGACGGAAGCAGGGTTTGTCCGGAGTCGGGGAAGAGGACGGTGACGAGCGACGCAGGCTCTTCTTCCGCAGCCGGACGCTCCGACCTGACGCGCACCACGAAAGGAGAGCGATGGGCATCTTGCGCCGGCAAAGTCAGCAGATCGCCCTTCACTGTAGCAAGCAGCAAGAAATACTCCAGGCCTGCCTCCGTGACCTCCTCCGCCGGGAGTTCGGCTACGTGAAGCTCCCCCAAAGGCTGCAAGTCCAGGAAACGAAAGCGACCCTCTCCACTCGGGCGGTAGTACACGCGGAGAAACCGGATCTCCGCCCCCGGCAATCCGATCCGCACCTCGATGCGCAAAGGCTGGCCAGCGATCGCCTCCCGCACTGGGGAGTGCTCGATCGTCTCCTTCAGACCCTGCCCCGAACTCCGCTGCTGGAACAGGAGCAGCAACGAGGCGGCCCACAACACGCTGCGGATTCCCCTTCCACCTGCCCGCACGTTCCCTCTCCCCGATCGATTCCGTCTCGCACGCACATTTCCCGCTTCAGGAGTCCACCATCCGCCAGCAGTCGTGGGCGTCATTGCTGCGGCTGAAGGCGAATGCGGAGGATCTTCTTGCCGCCGGAGGAATCCTCGAATTCGATCTCGATCTCTTCCTGCCCCGGCTGCTCCCGCGCCCAGTCCTCATACCCCGTGGTGGGCGCCACCGACGGAGGCTCTCCTTTGCGCATCTGCCCCGTCTCGCCGGCGCGCAGAAGGGCCGATCCGAACTGGTTGGAGAGCTCAAGCAGTCCGGAAACCGCGATGACGGTGAAGGTACCCTCGGCGTCCATCGTCGCGTAGAACTCCGTGCCCTTCACCGCGGCCACGCCCGACGGGGTCTCCACCCGGAAATCCGCCTGGCCCTGCGCCACCCTGGCCCAGATCTCCCCGAGATTCAGCAAGATGCGTTTGGCGACGGAAGCCTGCTGGCGGCTTCCCCGGATCACGACCTCGGAATTGGAGCGTATCTTGAGCAGGCTCTTGTCGTCGGTGAACACGACCGCCACGAGGGCCTTCGCGCCAGTTCGCACGAGATCTCCGGAGTCGAGCCTCTTGCCCCGGACGACGTCTTCCCACTGCTTACTCACGACGCGCTGGACCCGCGCCTCTCCCTCCGCCCTCAGCACGAGGGCCACGTCACGATCCACTGCCGCCCGGACCGGGCGCGCCCCGGCTGAGGCCAAGGCGGAAAGGGCCACCAGCCACAGCGCCAACGATCGATCTCCTTTCATCGCCCACCTCGTTCATTCAACCGTGGCTGAGGTGACCTTCCAACGACCGCTCCGGACCTCGGTCATCCAGCGCTCCAGCTCCTCCGGCGAGATGGCTTTCCCGTTGTGCCGGATGACCCCCGTCGGCCGGAATCCCGCGAGCTGTCCGCCTTGGCCAAAGAATCCATCGAATTGCTCCGCCGAAAGTAGGGTGCCGAGCAGTTCCCGGAGCCGTTCCCAGAGCGCGGAAGTCTGGATCGCTCCGGGGCGCGCCACGCGGAACGCCCAAATGCTGCTGCTGATTTCCAGCGGGTGCTGCGGATCCGAGGACGTGGGCACGAGAGCCACCACCCGCCAATAGTAGGTGCTGTCTTCTAACAGGGGCAGAACCCCGCCCGTCGGGTACTGGAAGAAGGTCCCGGGCGTAATGACGGCGTCGGCTGGGAGGTCCTGCGGTGGAGCCTCGTCTCCCCGCCGGACGAAGATCTCGCGCTCGAACCGAACGTTGTTGGCGATGGCAGCCTCGGGAGTCTCTCCCGGCGCCCCAGACCGCTCCGCCACAATCAAGCGGAAGCGCGTAGCATTCGACTCCCAGCGGAAAAGCGGGAAGGAAGTGTAGATTTGCGGCGGCTCTGCACCGGCCGGCGCTCCCGGGGCGATCAGGTCGAGCATCGTGGGATTGGTGAGGTTGGCCTCGATGACGGCTTCTTCCCTGCCTCCGGCCGTGAGGTCCGTCAGGGCCAGGCGGAAGCGGTAGACTCCGCTCGGGAGCCTGCCCGTCTTCAGCACCTTGTCCACCAGCTCCCGCGCCTCTCGTTCGATCTGGTAGTTGCGAAGACGGCAGGGCCGAGCTCCGGACTGCAGATCCTGATTCGTGATCCGGAGCACCCCAGGCTCCAGCGAGAACTCGTCGCTCTGGCCCGAAGCCAGAAGCTGGCCAGCACCATCCTCGACTCTCAGGGAAAGGATGACCTCGTGCGGGGTCGTGTCCGGATTGCTCAGTTGGACCCAAAAGATCGGCGCGACCGGCCCTCCCGTAAGTCCCAGGTCTCCCACCAGGAAGACTTGAATGCCCTCCGGGTGGAAGAACCCCGCGTCGATCCTGGCCGACGGCTGGGCGCGGAGCGATCCCGCAGCGACCACCACGGCGGCGATCCCCCCCACGAGCCTCACCACCACCCTCCCGTCCATGGATCCCTCCGTAGGTGCGAGCTTCGTCCCTAAGCTAACGAACATCTACCGCCATTCTCCCACTCCGGCCGAAAAATCCGCACGCGGAGGCCCCCGACCACTTGCTCCCGAAAGATTGCTCCGGCAAGGCTTGAGCCAAAGAGCCGGCGGAGAATCCCGATCGCCGACCTCCTACCCGGTTCGGAACGGTAGCTTCTCGAGGTCCACGTTCCCGCCCGAGAGGACGAGTCCGACCCGTCGACCCCGGACGTCCACTTGCTCCTCCAGCAACGCCGCCAGCGGCACAGCCCCGGATGGCTCCACCACGAGCTTCAACCGCTCGAACAGGAACCGCATGGCCTGCACGATGGCCTCCTCCGACACCAGGACGATCTGGTCGACGAGGCTTCGGATCACGGCAAAAGTCTTCTCCCCGAGCGAGGTCCGGAGTCCGTCGGCGATGGTGTTCGGATGCTCGACGGGAATGATCCGCCCCTCGCGCAGAGAGCGGAAGGCATCATCAGCCTGTTCTGGCTCGCATCCGATCACCGTTACCGAGGGCCGTAAGGCCTTGCTCGCGAGGGCCATGCCGCTGATCAGTCCGCCGCCTCCCACCGGGACGAGCAGTAGATCGAGATCCGGCACGTCCTCCAGAAGCTCGAGGGCCACGGTACCCTGGCCTTGAATCACGCGCTCGTCGTTGTAGGAGTGGATCAGCGTCGCGCCGGTCTCCTCCACGACGCGCTGCGCCGTTTCTTCGCGCGAAGCCAAGGTGGGGAAGCAGAAGACGATCTCGCCGCCGTACGCCCGTACGGCCGCCACCTTCACGGCGGGGGCGTTCTCAGGCATTACCACGATGGCCCGTATCCCCCGGAGTCGAGCCGCAAGAGCCACCGCCTGCGCGTGGTTCCCGGAGGAGTGCGTCACCACCCCGCGACGGGCTTCCTCCGGAGACAGCGAAAACACGGCATTGGCCGCGCCTCGGATCTTGAAAGAGCCAGCTCGCTGCAGGTTCTCGCACTTGAAGAAAAGCTCCGCCCCGAATCGCTCGTTGAGCGTCCGGCTGGTGAAAATGGGCGTCCGGTGGACGTGCGGACGGATCCGCTCGTGCGCTCGGCGGATATCGTCGAGCGTCGAGGCGGTGGAGGAGAAGGGATCGCTCATCGCACACCGAGCTCGCGCAGCACATTCTCCGCCTTGTTCAACCGATCGGCAATGAAGAGCACATAGCCGATGTTCACGGAGATGGCTCGGGTGAGGTCGGGATCAAAGACGAAGTCGCTCGTCATGGCCTCGTAATTCCCGTCGAACGCCACCCCCACCAGCTCGCCCTTCCCGTTCAACACCGGGCTTCCGGAGTTCCCGCCGGTGATGTCCAGATCGGCCAAGAAGTTAACCATGACGTCTTTCAGGTCAGGATGGACGTACCGCCCGTAGTCCCGGCTTGCGGCGATCTCCTTTAGAGGCTCGGGGCAGTCGAAGGGATCTTCGCCCGTGTCCTTCTCCACCACGCCGCGGAGGGTGGTCGCCCATTTGTACCAGACGGCATCGCGAGGCGAGTAGCCGCAGACCGTGCCGTAGGTGAGGCGCAGGGTACGATTGGCATCGGGGTAGAGGGCTCCGCCCCTCCAGGCCTGAAATCCCTCAATGAGGAGTCCTCGCAGACGCGTCACCGCGCCCGAAAAGGCACGGTACCTGTCCTCGAGCTCTTTGCTCTCCTTCCGCAGCTCGGCTGCAAAGCGAATCAAGGGATCCCCCAGCTGCTCGATCTCCGCCTTTGTCATGCCGAGCATCTTGAGGCGCTCGTTCAAGTCGATGACCTTGGTGCCGGCATAAAGCGAATCGACAAACCTCTCGATCCTTTGGTCGAGGACTTCGCCCTTCCAGTTGCCGAGCACAGGCTCGAGGGCCTGAATCCGCTGGCCTTCGGGAAGCTGGGCTGCCCGGCGCAGGACCAGAGCCAAGATTCGCTTGTCGGTCGGGACGTGCAGATTCCGCTCGGCATTCTGGAAGTTCTCTTTGACCCTGGGGAGCTCCTCCTCATTGAAGCCCGGATCCCGCTCTTCCGGAGGCTTGGCACGCTCGTCTGCCCAGTACCAGATCGTGCGCGCAAAGGAGAACACGGTGCTGAAGTTGAAATAGCCCAGAACCGCCTGCTTGGCCTCGTACGTGCTGAGCTCCCGGTACAACTTCTCGATGGAGGGCAACACGTCCCCGTACCTTTGCTGAAAATCCGGGCGACGCTGCAGGAAGGCCTGGAATTGCCTCTCCTGCTCCTGCTTCTTCGCGACGAGACGCGTCTTTTTCAGTCCTTCGACCATGCCCTGCATGTACTTCAGGCTATTGTACAGCCCCTTGAGGCGCGAGGCGAAGCGGACGCGCAGCTCCGGATCCTTGTTGCCCTCCTCCTCGAGGAGCCGAATCAGGTCCGAGTAGAAGGCGATCTGCCGCGGATAGGTGACATTCTGGTTGAAGGCAATGGAATAGGAAGAGCGGTAGCGCATGGTCGTGCCGGGGTAGCCGAGGACCATCACGAAATCGCCTTCCCGCACGGGCTTCGTGGCGAGCTTCAACCAGCGCTTCGGACGGTACGGCACATTGTCCTTGGAATAGGGGGCGGGATTGCCATCCGGACCCGCGTATACTCGCATGAAGGAGAAGTCGCCGGTGTGGCGTGGCCACATCCAGTTGTCGATCTCGCCCCCGTACTCGCCCACGCTGGCCGGAGGAGCGTAGACGAGACGCACGTCTTTGAACTCCTGGTAGACGTAGAGCATGTACCGTTTGCCACTCAGCATGTCGACCACTGTGGCTCGCAGGCCCGGGGCCCGCTTTTCAGCCTCCCTAGCGATCTCATTGCGTCTCCGATCGATGGCCTGCTGACGCTCGGCATCGCTCATCTCCGGCTTTGTGGCCGCCAGAACCTCTCGGGTCACGTCGCGGAAGTCCACGAGGACGGAGGCCGTGTAGCCGGGGGCCGGGAGTTCCTCCTCACGAGTCTTGGCCAGGAATCCATTGGCAATGAAATTCTCCCGAGCCGTGCTCTGGAATTGGATGGCTCCGTAGGCCACGTGGTGGTTGGTGATCACCAGGCCCTGAGGCGAGACGAAGGAGCCCGTCCCACCTCCCAGCAGGACCACGGCATCCTTCAGGGCTAAGATCTCCTCGGACGAGAGCTTGAGGCCCCGCTCGCGCAGATCCTTCCAGGGCAGCTTGTCGAGACTGTCCAGAGGCCACATGCCCTCGTCGGCCAGGGTGACTGCGGCAAATACGTTCAGCGCGATGATGAAAGTCAGAATCGCTCGTCGCATCGTCCTCCTCCGATTAGTTTCCCCTGCCGCTCTGCCTTCCTGCCCCCGGGGCACAGGCTGAGAGCTGACCGCACGCTCACTGCCTACCTGTTCTGCAACGACCCCAACAACCGTGCGGACTGTCTAACCCTTCGCGGATCGGTCCCCCTGGGCTGAACTGCTGGTTCTGCCGAGCGCAGTGGCTTCCCGGTCTTCACTCCTTACGGGCCAGGAACGGTGCAGTGAAGCACCGCGTACACCGAGCCCTTCCTAAGAGAAACGCTCGGGGATCTGTGCGCGCTCGTCTTTCCACCACAAGGCAATCTACCCCGACTCTCGAGGTTAACCCAGAACCGGAAGCGATCTCACCTTGTGAAAAGCGGATAGCCATCGATCAGCCGACTTGGAAAGCTCCAGCTGCCTTACGCGGATTCCTTTCGGCCTGTCGTACACAACCCACCGCCGATGGGACCCCAGGGTGGCCTGCTCACCCGTGCCAGTAGGCTGGTGTCGAAGATGCGAAAGAATCCCAGCTCTTGGCAGCTGCGTCGCTATCATCTCGAACATCCCCGCAAAGACAACCCGCCCGCTTGCCGGCGCCCGAAGCTCCCGTCAGGCTTGACGGCCGCCATCAGGGAGCGCTCTGCGGGGTGGCGTGTCGGCGGGCTCAGCGCCGCGCGGTACCCGAGCTGCCCGAATCCCAAGCGCGGGGTGATTCCTTCTCCCGCATTCCCCCCAAAAGCAAAAGGGCTCCCCAGGGGGAGCGCCGACGGAGTCGAAACGTCCGGTAGATGTCCGTGTGGGGTGAGCACGCTTTCGGGGGCAAGTCAGTCGAGCCAGTAGAGAATGCGCCCGCAGCCCTCGCAAGTGATCACTTCCTCATCCTTTCGTCCTCGGGCCCCCAGGCTAGTGGGCAGTCGCATGAAGCATCCCAGGCACTTGTTGTCCTTCACCGGGACGATGGCGCGCTTGTAGCGAGCACGGAGGCGCTCGTAGGTGGAAAGTAGGGGAGGTGAGATCTGGCGGGCCAGTTCCTCCCGGGCCTTCTCCAGGTCCACCTTCCCCGGGACCTCGAAACCGAGGGCCTTGACGTCCTCCACCTCGCGCAGCATGCAGTCCAGATCCTGCAATGCCACCAGCATTTCCAGCTGATTCCTAAGCATCACTTTTCTCCCACCACGACGTCGATGAACTCCTGGAAGGACTCCACCTGCATCAGCTTCTGGCAATTCTCGTCCTCGCTGAGCATCTCGACGAGTTTACCCAGGACGGGAAGGTACTTGTTGGACTGATCTTGCGGAGGAGCCAGCACGAGGAAGAAAAGATGCACGGGCTTGCCGTCCATGGCATCGTATTCGATCCCCTGGCGAGAACGACCGAAGGCGATGACGATGTCCGGGGCGGCCAGGGTTCTCCCGTGCGGGATCGCCACTCCCTTCCCGATCCCCGTGCTTCCGAGCGCCTCGCGCTTGTGGAGCATCTCGAGGACAATCCCCCGGTTCCGGACCAGGTGCTCGCGGACAAAGAGATCCACCAGCTCCTCCAACGCCTCCTCCTTGGTCCTCGCCTTCATGTCCGGTAGGAAGAGTCCCTCTCGGAAGAACAGGGCCAGCTCCGCTCTTTCCATTCTCGCGTCCTCCATGGCTCAGAGAGCCTCATCGCTTGCGCTTTCGATCAATTCACGGACTGCCGGCACCAGATATACTTGATCCACCTCGAGGCGCGCCAGTTCCCGCGCGAGGATGCGAAGCTGCTTCGTGACCGGCACCTTTTCGTTGAGGATGATCAATCGGCGGTCCTTCACCCGACACAGGCCCCCCTCGAAGTCCCCTTTGTCGCGACGAACCTCGACCCCGAGCCTTTGAGCGCAGCTTTCCAGTTCTTGGATCAGCTCTTCGACCTTCATCGCCTGTCAGACGTACTTGCTAAGTCCACGCCGCTTCATCAGTTCCACCAGCTCGCGCACATCCTGCGCCCGGTCGCGGCGGCAGATCAGGATGGCGTCGCCGGCATCCACGATCACCAGATCTTCCACCCCGAGCGTGGCGATGAGCCGGTGCGGAGAATCGATCAGACAGTTCTTCGTATCCAAAGGCAGGACTTCGCCGGTGACGGCATTGCCGTCGGCGTCCTTCCGGCTGATCTTGTAGATCTCCTCCCAGCTCCCGAGATCATTCCAGCCGAAGGTCGCCTTCAGCACAATCACCCGCTGCGCCTTCTCCATGACGCCGTAGTCGATGCTGATGCTCCGGATCTGGCAGTACACCCGGTGGACCGTTTCCTCCTCCGCCGGCGTCCCGAGCTTCGCTTCGATCTCCAGCAAGCCCTCGTACAGCTCGGGCAAGTGCTCTTCGATCTGCTGCAGGATGGTGGATACCTTCCAGATGAAGATGCCGCTATTCCACAGGAAGTCGCCGCTTTCGAGGAAGCGCTTGGCCACCTCGTAGGTGGGCTTTTCGGCAAACGTCCTCACCCAGAAGGCTTCGCCATCCCCTGCCACCGGTTCGCCGAACTGGATGTAGCCGTAGCCCGTGGAGGGATAAGACGGCTGGATGCCGAGGGTAACCAGCGCGTCGTGGCGGGTGGCGAGCTCAGCGGCCTTGCGCAGCAGGCGGAGAAATTCCGGTTCGTCTTGGATGAGATGGTCCGCCGGCAAGGCGACCATCACGGCTTCGGGATCGCGCCGGCGGACGTAGAGGGCAGCCAGACCGATGCAGGGCGCTGTGTTCTTCCCCTTGGGCTCGATCAGGATATTCCCCGGGGGGAGGTCCCGCAACTGTTCGCGGATGGCCTCGGCATGAAGCCGGGTGGCGACCACGTAGAGGTTCTCCTTCGGGACCAGCGCGGTCATCCGATCCACGGTGTTCTGCAACATGGAGCGGTCATTGACCAGGTTGAGGAGCTGTTTGGGCCATGCCTCCCGGCTTCGAGGCCAAAAGCGCGTACCCGACCCCCCGGCCATGATCACGGCGTACATTGCCCTTGCCCCTCGGCTTTGGGAAAGATGTACTTGGGATGGACAATTCGAGGCCAACAATGCAGGGATGCCGCGCAGGTCCGCGACCGTAGGCTGTGCTTCACTCTCCCATCTGCAACGGCTAGGGTGATAACGGCACCTTGCGCCAACCGCGCCTCCCGCGCTCGCTCACGAGAGATGCACACATGCAGGACAACGGCGCCGTACCTCACCGGCCCTTCCCGCGCCTAGACCCAAATCTACGAAAAGGGCCCGCCTCAATCAAGGATGAAATCCACAAGTCCCCCGCACATCCCCGTCGTCACCCCTCGGGCTGGGCACGAAAAAGGAGCCCATACAGAGGCTCCTTCCTCTTCGCACGAGCTTCTCACGGTAGGCTCATTCTTCCGACAAGACGCGATCTAGGTGCCTCGCGATGTGCTCTTTCGGCACTGCCCCCACGATCTGGTCCACCACCCGGCCGCCCTTGAAGATAAGCAAAGTGGGAATGCTGCGGATCCCGTACTTGACCGCCGTTTGTCGGTTACGATCCACGTCGAGCTTCCCGACCTTCACCCGCCCCGCGTACTCCTGCGCGATGGCTTCCACGTGAGGGGCCACGAGGCGGCAAGGCCCGCACCAGGCAGCCCAGAGATCTACCAAAACCGGCACGTCGGATGCCAGAACCTCCTGGTCGAAGTTCTGGTCGGTGAACTCAAACACGTTCCCTGCCATGGATTCCTCCCTTCTCTCGCTTCGATTGTGGTTCTCTTCCCAGCGGTGTACGCTTTAACGGCACTTCGAACGAGCGGGTTCCATTGACCCCTCGCCCTCCTCGCCGGCGACGCCTCGCGCAACAAGCGCCGAACCCGCGGAGAAGATGCCCTCGTCCCCCTCGCCCTTCCCGCCGCCGCAGGAGCCGTTTGCCCTTGCCGGATTGAACCGAGAAGAGTACATTCTCTAGATGCATGCGTTAGCCGCGGAGGATTTGCGTGCGTTCTCCAATTCCGCGCCTTGATTCGGAAGGGGCCGCCGGGAGATTCCAGAGCCTGCTCCGCCGGGGACTTTGGCGCAGGGCCAAGAGGCTTCGCAGAGTGGAGCTGGTTTACTTGCCGTTCCATTTGTTCCTGTGCCCCGTGTGGAATCCCGATGGGGAAGGCGTCGTGTCCATCGCAGCCGACGCCGTCACCGGGGAGATGATCGCCAGCATTGACGATCGATTGGAACTGACGGCGCGGAGGGCCGAACTCGTCTGCGCTCCGCGGGTGAGCCCGTCCAGTGTACGCGAGAAAGTGCTCGACCACGCCCGATGGTCTTGCCTGGAGAAACGGATGTTCGGGCTTTCTTCGGCCCAAGTCCTTGGCTGCCAGTACCGGGAAACCATCGCGTACCCCTTCTGGATCGGCTACGTGGAGAGCGGGAAGCTGCTGGACATCCACGTGCTGGATGGGGTTAGCGGCCAAGAGACCGGCGCGAAGCTCAAACGGGTCGTCCTCACCGCGATGCTTTGTGCCGAGGAAAAACCGAAGGACTTCGCAGAGTAAGTCCCCTCGCCTGAAGGTGATGCAACCGCTGACGACAGAAGTGGTGCGAGCTCAGGGCATTGTGACCGAGCGCCGCGCGGCTGCTCTCTCCGCACAACGGCGAGCCGATCGCCAAGACCCGCCGGGCTCCGACTGCAGGAGCGGGCGGATTCCATGGCCTCCGCAGGCTTCGCCCGAGTGGAGCGACTGGCGCTGGCAGCTCCGCCATGCCGTGACGCGCCCCAGCCAGCTTGCCGAGCTCGGACTGATCAGCCGGGACGAGGCCGAAGAACTCGAGACGGTAGTCCGCACCTACCCCATGCGGATCACCCCTTACTATCTCTCCCTCATCGACTGGGGCGACCCTTCCGATCCGCTGCGCCGGCAGGCGCTCCCCTCCCGGGATGAGCTGAGGATCGACGCCCGACTCCAGGAGGACCCGCTGGAGGAAGAGCTCCACTCCCCTCTCGCGGCATTGGTACACCGCTACCCGGATCGCGTGCTGATCCTCACCAACACCTTCTGCCCGGTGCTCTGCCGACATTGCACGCGGAAGCGGCTGATGCGGGGAAAACCGTTCTACGCGGACCGCCAGACGCTGAGCGCCGCCATCTCGTACGTGGCTCGGAATCCGCGCGTGCACGACGTTTTGCTTTCGGGCGGCAATCCCTTGTGCCTCTCGGCCCGGCGGCTGGACTGGCTGCTCGCCTCCCTCTCGGCCATCCCCCACGTGGAGGTGATCCGCATCGGGTCGCGGGAGCCGGCTGTCCTGCCGCAGAGGCTCTTTGACCCGAACCTGCGGGAAGTGCTCGCGCGTCACCGGCGGAAGCTTTGGGTGAATACCCAGTTCAATCATCCGCGTGAGCTCACCGATGCCGCAGCCGAAGCCATCGAAACCCTCCTGCTCCTCGGAATCCCGGTGAACAATCAGACGGTCCTCCTCCGCGGCGTGAACGACGACGTCGAGGTGCTGTACCAGCTTTTCCGGGGACTCCTCCGCCTGAAGGTGAGACCGTACTACCTTCTGCACGCGGACGCCACGCAAGGCACCGCCCACTTCCGCACCTCCGTCTTCCGCGGAATGGAGTTGGTGGAATCCCTGCGAGGCCAGCTTTCAGGCCTCGGAATCCCTCTTTACATTGTCGACAGCCCGAAGCTGGGGAAACTGCCCATCGTCCCGACCTACGCGCGTCCTTGTGACGACGGATACGTGGAGCTCCACAAGCCAAGCAGGGGGACCATCCGCTACCCGGATGGCGCTCCGTAGGCAATCAGGGCAAGGGGGCTCGTTGCGCTCCAGCGCCGGGAGCCCCCGTCCGGCCGTAGTCCGCACCGGGGGTGAAAAGGGCGGGTCAAGATGCTGGCGGATCTCTTTCCGGAGGGCAGGTGATGCGGCTTCGCACGATGATCCTCGCCGCCGTGCTGACCGCAATCCCGTTGAGTCGGTTCTTACATGGAAGAGTTCGGCTGGCTTCCGGTGATGACCTCATCGGTGCGACCTGGCATCTTTTCTAGCTCAACCCTCGCCATCCTGGCCGCTGCGCTTGCGGCCGGTCTTTACCCCCTCTGGAAGGTGGCCAAGCTCGAACCGCTCAAAGCGATCCGGTACATGTGATGCTGTGGAGAATCGCCTGGCGCAATCTCTGGCGGAACCGCCGGAGGTCGATCATCATCTTGGGGTCCCTCGTGGTCGCCACGGTGGCGATGATCCTTCAGGACAGTCTCTACCGGGGACTGGCCTTCCAGATGCCGCGGAACCAGATCGGCCTGCACGTGGGGCACGTGCAGATCTATCGCAGCGGCTACCACGAGGATCCGCTGGTTGAGCTGAGCATCGACCGTCCCAGCGAAATCGCCCACTTCGCCAAGGGGGAAGCCGGCCCTGCCTTCACCCGGGCGATCCTGGGATTGGACTACCAGTTCAACCCCAAACTCTACGGACTCCTGGAATACCATTTCAACGGCGAGGGCAAACGGGAAAGGGCTCAATACGAGTTCGCCCGGCTATTTCGCGGTGAGATCCTGAACGTCTTCCTCCAGACGGTCCTCCAGCTTCATCCGCTGGTGCGTTTCGGCGTGGGCAGCTGTCTGAACCTGGACGACGGAAGTCGCTTTGTCCTGACGAACCTGAGCTACTCGGCCGCGGACAACGCCGCCCTCAGCGCCGGCCTCCAAGCGTGCAGCGGCGCCGGGGACGCCGAGTACGGATCCTACCCAAGCGCCGGCTTCCTGAGGTTCGAGTGGTATTTCTGAAGTCCACCCCCCTCCGGCATCCTTCCCTCTGCAGTCGCCCCCTCTTGTGCGTACATAGCCGAATGTCGATGGCAAGTGCGGACCAGAGCGAGAGGGCTCCTCGATGCGTGGATTCCGGAAGCGCATTCCCGTCGCTACAGGCGCAATCCTTCTCTTGGCCTTCGGTTTCTACCTCGGAACGGGGAAACATTTGCTGCGGCCGAAATCCGCTCTCCTGCGAGGCGCGCGGAGCGGCGTCGCTTCCGGTCCGCCCTCGTGCTCCCTGCCCCGTGGAGCCGAGGACAGGCGCGAGCCAGGCCCCGCCGCGGAGCTTCTGCGCTCTCCCTCCGTCGCCATCGCTCGACCGGGGGTGGCCGGACGGCCATCCCAGCCAAAGCATCTCGCCCCCGCGCGAAGCGCGACAGCCGAGACCATCCAGCCGGCTCCCCTGGAGAAGATCGCACTTCCGCCGCGACCCGCTCGGCGCACCGAGTTGGCGCCGCATCCAAGGCGCAAGGATTCCTCCGGGCGCGATCTGGCCGCCGTACGGGCCGTGATGCTGTACGGGACGAAGCTTCTGCAGCACGCCTACCAGCGGGAGCTCCGGCTGAACCCGGATTTCGCTGGAAGCCTGACGGTCCGGATCGTGGTCGAGCCTTTCGGGCGAGTCAGTAAGGTGGAGATCCTCGACGGCGAGTTGGCCGAGTCCGATTTCGCAAAGAAGGCAGCGAGCATCCTCGCGGAACTCATCTTCCCCGCGAGCCCGGAGAGCGAAGCCCCGGAGGCATACCGACAGACCTTCGTCTTCCGACCCGCGGGGTGACGCGTCTCCGAGGCAGCCTCCCCCATCAGTCTCCGGTTTCCCCGAGCGCGTGCTCCCGCAGCCATTCGATCACTCTGTCCTGCATCGCCGTGCCGAAGTGATTGTAATCTTCGGGAGAGAGCAAGGTCAGAGCGTCGGGCGCTCCGAGGAGTTGGAACACGGGCCGGGCGGCTTCCACCGCGGCCGCGACCAGCTGGGGAGGAGCTTCCCGGTCCAAGGTGGGCGCCACGACGAGAACCTGGCGGGGTGCCATGCAGGCCATAAGCTCGTGCAGATCGTACGGGACCCGGTCCTCGTGCCCGACGAAGAACCCCAGCCGTGGTAATAGCATGGTGAGCTGAGCCCAGCGGCTGATCCCACCCGTCTCCCGCCGGTCCGCGTCCAGGCGGAACGGGGGAGGCGGGCAGACCAACACCCACCCGCACGGCCGATCTTCAAACGCCGCCAGATGCAGAGCCACCAGGGCTCCCGTCGCGTAGCCAACGACCCAGATCCTGCTCGTATCGGCAAATTCAAAGCTCCCCAACACGTCCAAGGCAGCCTGCGCGTCCCGGACCGTCTTGCCCAGAAGCGACCACCGCGGATGGCGCTGGTAGAAATTCGTCGCCTCGTGGATCCGCCATCCGTGCCCGATTTGATCGAAGCAGAACACGGCGAATCCAGCGCGGGCCAGGCGACGATACGGTTGTTCCCCTCGCATGTAGGCCGCCGCATATCCCCTTGGGTGCGAGATGGGATGGAGCCAGAGAACCACCGGAATCCGCTCGCCGAGAGCCTCCGCAGCCGCCGGATAGATCAGGTCGCCCTGGATATACTCCCCGAACATCACCTGCCGACGAAGCAATGCCAACGTCCGTTGCACGTGGCCCGGAAAGACCTCTTCCAGCAGGATTCGATTGGCCCGAGCACGCGCCGCCGGATCGGCGATCGAAGAGAAGAGCTTGCGAAACTTCCGGGGGGATAACCCTTCCCGCGCTTCGAGGTGCGCAAGGAGAGAATCCTCCGTCAGGATCCGATTCAGTTGGTGAGCGAGCAGGGCCCGGATCGACGCCTCCTCGGCCGGGCTAGCCTCCGCCAATCGCGCCCGAACATCCGCCGGCAGACGATCCCAGATGTGTCTTTCCAGTGCACCTCGGCGGGACTGAAGTCGCTTCGCCAAACCTGCCGCGTCCACGAGATCATCCCCGCTGAGAAGCCACGTCTCCAGACCCGCTCGAGTCGGCGGCGAGGCCCGATTGAGCAGAGATGCCACGTACTCCGGTCCCAAGCCGTACGTCTCCCCCGGATTGGGGACACGCGGAGGCTCCTCCCCCAGCATTTCCGCCACCTGCCGGCGGATTGCCTTCTTCCGCGCTTCCCACTGCTGCGGCGTTTCGATCGGCTCGCCGGCGCTCAGAAGGGCATTCCGTACCCCCTGCCTCGCCAGACGAGTTGGATCCAGTTCCACCTTGCTGAGCGCCTTCCAGCCGTCCCAGTCGACCGGGTACACGAAATGCTCCGGGAACTCGTACTGGCCCCGGCCGAATTGCAGATCGCACCAGTCGAGATAGCGCTCGATGAGCCAGGAGCTGGTCTCGTGCCCGCCTTCCCGCCACAGGATCCGGATGCGATCCTCTGCGCCCAGCAGCCGGTAGACCGGTTTGACCGACAGGTACGTTTGCTCCATGGCCCATACGCTTTCCACGCCGTCGTTCAACGCGCAGCTGAGAAGACACGGCCGGGGCGCGGCAAGGGCCACGAGCTCGTGAAGATCAACCGGCAGCTTTTGCTCCCGCCCCACGAAGAAACGCCACCGAGGATGGAACCAATCCGGGAAGCGGCGGGTGATGAGCTCGATCCCCTCACCGAAATGCTGCTCCGAAAGGTAGCGGGACGTCATCGCACCGCCTGCCCCCGAGCTACTGGAGATGACCAGATCGATCCGTTCATCCAGGGCCGCCGCGATGAGGGCCTGCTTCCCATTGCGCGAATGCCCGGTGATGGCGATGCGAGCCGTGTCGGCCTCCGGCACGGTCTCGAGGTAGTCGATGCAGCGGCTCGCGGCCCAGGCTCGGCGAGTCAAGCGGGACCAGTCGTACTGGGGATATTCCCGGAGGAAGGTATCGGTGTCGTCGCGCGAGTCGCAACCAGCGTAGACGCAAGCAAGGTAGCCCCGGCGCAGGGCCAATATGGCCCACCCGCGATGATTCTCCTGCGTCAGGAAGACCGGAAAGGGCCCTTTCCCTTTCGGAATCATCAGCTCCAGCCACAAACGCGCCTGCATTGTCGGTCCGAAACGGAGAACGACCTCGCGGGCGGTGGCTGAGCCCAGATCTTCTTCCCGGAGGATCTCGATCTTGATCTGATCCGGGGGTGGGGGAGTAGAACCAAGCAGCCAATACTGAAGCTGCTGTTTGAGCTCGTTTCGCTGGACGGCCCACTCTGCGGGGGAGGTCACGGGCACCTCCCTTCCGCCTTGGCGGCGGAGGAGGGGATTAGGAAGCTCGGCGCAGGAAGGCAAGGCGGCGAAGTCCGGCGGCAACTCCCCCGAGCGCTCGAGCCAGTCCTCCCATTCGGGGCTCGCTGGCAAGATCCTACGAAGCTGCTCCAGGTACTGCTTTCTCCGTTCGAGTTCCCCGCTCTGCTGCGCAAAGACCCAACCGGAAGACCATACGCCACACAGGACAAGCGCCATGACCCGAGCCGGTTTCACCCACTTGGGCATCTCCGCACCTCCCGCAGCGAAAAAGGATCCCGCTATCCGATGGGTGATCGCCTCCTGACCAGCCGACGTGGAATGACCCCCTCTGAAATCCCCCATGATTTGCCGGGCCCGCTCAGGCTGGCCAGGTTTGCGCGCTCCGTGAGCGTCGCACCGCACCAGCAGCCGGGCTACGCTAGCTTCTTCAGAAGCTCCACGTAGCGGTCCATCTCTTCTCGCGTGCGCTTCTCAGTGACGGCGATCAAGAGCTCATGGGATCGCTCAGGCCAGAAGCGCGACAGGGGCACCCCGGCGAAGATTCTCTCTTCCAGGGCAGCCAGGACTAAATCCCTGGCCGGCACCGGCGTCCTCACGAGGAATTCCTTGAAGAATGGGCCGGAGTAAATGAGGGAATAGCCGGGGAGTCTTGCGATGCGGTCTGCCAGGTAATGCGTTTTCTGCAAGCAAAGCTCGGCCACTTTGCGCAGCCCCTGCGGACCCAGGAGGGTGAGGTAGAGGGTCGCTGCCAAGGCCATGAGGGCCTGGTTCGTGCAGATGTTCGAAGTGGCTCGTTCCCGCCGGATGTGCTGCTCGCGGGTCTGCAGGGTCATGACGAAGCCTCGGCGCCCCTGGCCATCAACTGTCATCCCGATGAGCCGGCCAGGCATGCGGCGCACAAGCTCCTTTCGAACGGCGAAGAAGCCGAGGTACGGCCCGCCGAAACTGAGGGGGATGCCCAACGGCTGACCTTCCCCCGTGGCGATGTCCGCCCCGTAGCGACCGGGCGGCCTGAGGAGTGCAAGGGAAATAGGGTCATTGGACGTGACCAGCAGCGCACCGGCTGCGTGGGCCATTTCCGAGAGCTCAGCTACGGGCTCCAACAGGCCAAAAAAATTGGGGTGCTGGACCACCAGCGCCCCAAACTCGGCTTCACCGATGGACTTCCCCACCTCCACCGGGGAAAGACGCCCCTCCGGACAGGGCAACACTTTCACCTCGATCCCCTGCCCGTGGCAGTAGGTATGGATCACCTCGAGGTAATGCGGGTGGAGGCTTTCCCCGACGAGCACCCGCTTGCGCCCGGTGTGCGCCACCGCCATCAGCACGCCCTCGGCCAGCGCAGAGGCTCCGTCGTACATGGAGGCGTTGGCCACATCCATCCCGGTCAGCTCGCAGATCATGGTCTGGTACTCGTAGATGGACTGGAGCGTGCCCTGGCTCACTTCGGCCTGGTAGGGCGTGTACGCGGTGTAGTACTCCGAGCGCAACAAGATCTGATCGATGACAGCAGGCACAAAGTGGTCGTAGGCGCCTCCGCCGAGGAAACAGACGTAGTCCTCGCACGTGGCATTCTTTGCGGCCAACGAACGAAGCAGACGCGTGACCTCCAGCTCCGAAAGTCCCGGGGGGAGATCCAGGGCCCGCATGAGCCGGTATTTTTCCGGGATGTGCGCAAAGAGCTCGTCGATGCTGCCGACGCCAATGGCGTGCAGCATCTCCCTGCGTTCCTCTTCGGTGAGGGGGATGTAGCTCATGGTCGTCTCTTGCCTCGCCCGCTCACTTGCCAATGAGGTTGCGATACCCGTCGGCGTCGAGGAGATTGCCCAGCTCGGCGGGGTTCTCGATCTCGATGCGAATCATCCACCCTTCCCCGTAGGGATCCTTGTTCACCAGTTCGGGGTGATCCGCCAGAGCCTCATTGACTTCGATCACCTTGCCGCTCAGCGGGGCGTACAGGTCGGAGACAGCCTTGACCGCTTCCACGGTGCCGAAGGGCTCCATTTGCTTGGTCCGGGCTCCCACTTCGGGCAACTCGACGTAGACGATGTCGCCCAGCTCGCTCTGGGCGTAATCCGTGATGCCCACTACCGCCTCCGAATCCTCTACGCGCACCCACTCGTGCTCTTCCGTGTACAGGAGATCGTCAGGGACGTTCATCGGTGCCTCCTCGTAGCCTCGCGCTCTTGTCCGAAATGACAGCGTTTCCTTCCTCCGTTGGGGTCACGAAGCGGCCTTGAGCTCGGCCGCGCTCTCCTCCAAACGGGCCAGAAATCCGGTATCGATTCGCCCCGCCCGAAAGTCGCTGTGGGCGAGAATCCGCTGGTGGAGCGGGATGGTGGTCTTGATCCCTTCGATGATGAACTCGTCCAGCGCCCGCTGCATGCGACGGAGAGCCTCCTCGCGATCGCGCCCGTAGGCGATGATCTTGGCAATGAGGGAATCGTAGAAGGGAGGTACCACGTACTGGGCGTAGATGTGCGAATCGATGCGAATCCCAGGCCCGCCCGGAAGGTGCAGACTCTCAATCCGGCCTGGCGACGGACGGAACCCTCTCTCCGGGTCCTCCGCATTGATGCGGCATTCGATGGCGTGACCGCGGATCTGGTGGTCCCACACCACGTGCTCCAACGTCCCCCCGCCGGCGATCAAGATCTGCTCCTTGATGAGGTCCAGGCCCGTGACCATCTCCGTGACCGGGTGCTCCACCTGGATCCGGGTGTTCATCTCCATGAAGTAGAAATTCCCGTCCCGGTCCAGGAGGAACTCGATGGTGCCGGCGCTCCGGTAGTTGACCGCCTCCGCACCTCGGCGCGCCGCCTCCTCCATCCTCCGCCGCAATTCCGGGGTGACGGCGGGAGAGGGAGCCTCCTCGATCAGCTTCTGGTGCTTGCGCTGGATGGAGCATTCGCGCTCGCCGAGGGTGATCACCCCGCCCTTGCCATCGCCGAGCACCTGCACCTCAATGTGGCGGGGCTGCTCAAAGTACTTTTCCAGGTAGAGGTCCGGGCTGCCGAAGGCTGCTTGCGCCTCCGAGCTTGCCGTGAGGAAGGCCGGGGCCATGTCCTTCGGCTCGCGCACGATCCGCATCCCCCGCCCGCCACCGCCTGCCGCCGCCTTCAGGATCACGGGGTAACCGATGTGTTCAGCCACCTCCAGGGCTTCCTTGGCGTCGCGCAGAACGCCCTCGCTCCCCGGGATCACCGGCACTCCCGCTTCGCGCATCGTCTTCTTGGCGACGGCCTTGTCGCCCATCTTGGCGATGCTTTCGGGAGTCGGGCCGATGAAAACGATGCCGCAATTCTCACAGATCTCCGCGAAACGAGCGCTTTCCGCCAGGAAACCATACCCCGGGTGGATGGCATCAGCATTGGTGACTTCCGCTGCGGCGATGAGTCGGGGGATGTTCAGGTAGGACTGGTGCCCGGGGCTCGGGCCAATGCACACGGCCTCATCCGCGAATCGCACCGGGAGGGATTCCGCATCTGCCTCCGAATAGACCGCCACCGTCTGGATGCCCAGCTCCTTGCAAGCGCGGATGATGCGAAGGGCAATCTCCCCACGATTGGCTATCAAAACCTTCCGGATCAAGGCCACCTCTTGCTGCGCCCAGCGTCACCCGGTCCCGTTTGCGGTCCCTCACACTGGCTCCAGGCGGAAGAGCACCTGGTTGTACTCCACCGGCTGAGCATTCTCCACGCAGATTTCGACAATCCGGCCGGAGACCTCCGATTCGATCTCATTCATCAGCTTCATGGCCTCGATGATGCAGAGCACTTGGCCCGGGGAAACGATGTCCCCCACCTGCACGTAGGGCTCAGCCCCGGGCGCCGGAGCGCGGTAGAACGTGCCGACCATGGGCGAGCGGATCTCGATCAGCTGGACAGCAGGTTTAGGGGGTGCCGACGGAACCTCCACGGGAGGAGCCGGCTTCGGTTCCGCGACCGCCGGCGGGACAGGTGCGGCTACTTGCTGCGGGATGGCATGAACCACCGTCGTCGCCCCATCCCCATCCGTCGGGGACGGGATGAACTTGCGGATCCTCACGCTGCGGCCCCACCGGCGAACCTCCAGCTCGGCAATGTTGCTCTCTTCGACGATCCGGATCAGTCGCCGGATTTCTTCTTCTCTCATGCCTCCCTCCGAGGGCGCGTCCGCTACCTGACGCGCTCGATGTACTCACCCGTGCGGGTGTCCACCTTCAGCACGTCGCCTTCCTCGATGAAAAGCGGCACCTGGATCACAGCCCCGGTCTCAAGCGTCGCCGGCTTCGACCCCCCGGAAGCCGTATCCCCCCGCACACCCGGCTCCGTTTTCACCACCGCCAGCTCCACGAAGAAGGGCAGCTCCACGCCCACCGGCGTGTCTCCGCTGAAGAGCACGCCCACCGTCTGGCCCTCCTTCAGGAAGAGCTTCTTGTCGCCGACCAGTTCTTCGTCCACCATCACCTGCTCGTACGTCTCCACATCCATGAACGCATAATGCCCTTCCGACTGGTACAGGTACTGCATTTCCTTTCGTTCCACCCGTACATCTTCCACCCGCTCCCCCGATCGGAAAGTGCGATCGATGACCCGGCCCGTCTTCAGGTTTTTCAGCTTGGTGCGGACGAAGGCGCTCCCCTTGCCGGGGTTCACGTGCAGGAACTCCACGATGGTCCAAATCTCGCCGTCCAGAACGATGGTCATGCCGTTCCGGAAATCCGAGGTGGTCGCCATACAGGTATGCCCTCCGAAAGACCAGTTCACGCAGTCTATTGTGACGCCCCTCACCTGTCTTCGAAAGCGCCCGAATATAACCTGACCCCTCCTAAAAGTCAACGCATTTGTAAACACCCGCCTCCGCGGCCGTGGCGGCGGAGGCGTCCAACTCCCCCGCGCCGGATCTGAGACAGAGGCCTCCTCCGGGTCGCCACCAAACGCGCCGGCCGCGGCCCTCAGCGCGACTCTCGGACCGCCCCTGCGAGACGCTCGATGAATTCCACCGGCACCTTGTATCCGAGGGACTCGGCGTGCCGGAGGTATTCCCTGGCCCTCTCCGGCTGACCCGCTTCCAGATATGCCCTGGATAACTGGAAGTATGCCCTGGCGAGGGAAGGATCCAGGCGGATTGCCGCTTCGAGATGGCGCGTCGCCTGCTGAATCTGCCCCTGATCCAAAAGCGCCGCTCCGAGAGAACATCGGGCCTCCGCCTGGGAGGAATCGAGCTCCACAGCCCGCGACAGGTACGCCAATGCAGGCTCCAGCATTTCCCGTTGATACAGGAGGTGCCCGGCGAGGAACAGCGCGCCCGGATGGCGTGGGTTGAGCGCGATAGCCTCCTCGAGCTTGTCCAGCGCTCGATCCGTCTGGTGTTCCCGCAACAGGGCTTTGGCGGAGAGGAAGTAAGCCTGCGCCCGCATGCGCTTCGCCTCTTCGGCCGAGCCAAGTTGCATGTACACGTCCGCCAAGCCGCGCAGGGCCTCCACGGGTTCCTGCTCTTCGGAGATGGCCCGCAGGTAGAAGGCGATAGCCTGGTCCAACTTTCCAGCCTGCGCGTAATAGTCTCCCAAGAACCGGAATGCGCGCGCCTGGCGCTCGTCAATCAGCAGGCCCTGCCGGAGGAAGGTGAAGGCCGAATCCAGTTGGCCCCGCAGGAGGTAGACTCGACCCAGGTCCACGTGCGCTTCACCGAGACCGGGCACTCGCTGGAGGGCCCTGCGGAAGTACCACAAGGCCGACCGAAGGGAGTCGCGGCTCGCCGCCTGAACTCCCCTTGCCCAGTGGGCCAATGCCTCTTCGCGGAGCGCCTCGGATTCCCTTCCCGATACCCGGTGGATCTGGGATAGCGTCTCGTACGTCTCCGGGCAGGTGGGACACTCGGCCAGGGCCTTGCGCAGCGCGTGGTCCGCCGCCCTGTATTGCCCTTGCGCCGCATGTGCCTTGCCGAGGTACATCAGGGCTTCGACGTAGCTCTTCCGGGCTTCCTCTGGACCTGCGCAGAAGGTCCAGTCGTCCAAGGTAGCCAGCTGCCCAGGGGGGCGCGGGCCTGACTCTTTGCCCGACTCCCACTGCTTAAGCGCCCGTTGCAAAGCCGCATAGCCGCTATCGACCCGACCGAGGTCGACGAGCACCCGCCCAAGCCTCTGCCAGGCGAGGAAGGACGCGGAGTCCGCCGAGATGGCCTGGCGGTAGTACTGAGCCGCGATAGCCCGTTCCCCGGCTTCTTCGAAGCTTTCGCCCAGGCGGATCAGGGCATTGGTCCAGCCGGGCCTCAGCTCCAGAGCAGCCGCCAGTTCTCGACGGGCCTCTTCGATCTGGCCGAGCTCGAGCAGGGCCAAGCCTAAGTTGTATCGGAATTCCGGCACTTGGGGGGCAAGGGCCACGGCTTCGCGGAACGAGCGCACGGCTTCCTCATGCTTTCCCTGGAGCCAAAGCGCCTCGCCGGTGACGTAAACTGCATCCCTGCGCCAGGAAGGAGACCCTTGGACTTTCGAGAGCTCCTGCAAGGCGCCTTCGGGGTCGCACTTGGCCAGCCGCGCTACGGCCAGAAAGTAGCGTGCCCTCGGGTTTTCCCCCTCAGCCTCGGCGACGTAGCGAAGATTCTCGATCGCCGGGTTGAGATATCCGAGCCGCAGATACGCGCTGCCCAGATTCCAGCGCGCCACCAGATCCGACGGGGCCAAGCGGACGGCAATCTCGTACTCCTTCCGCGCCAAGCGGAGCTCGTCCATCCGCTCGTAGAGGAGGCCCATGGTCACGTGAGCCCGTGCATCCGTGGGCTCCAAACGGAGCGCCTCTCGCGCCGCAGCCAAAGCGAGGTCGAGGCGCCCAAGGAGTCGGTAGGCGTTGGCAAGGTTGACGTACCCTGCGCTGTAGGAAGGCAGAAGACGGACCGCCTCCGTGAATTCAGCGACGGCAGAATCGAGCTCGCCGAGGTAGTAGTAGCAGGAACCCAGGTTGTTGTGGAGATCCGGGTCAAAGGGGGCCAGCTCGAGGGCCTTCCGGTAGAAACCGGCTGCGCCGCGATAATCGCCTTCCCCCTCCAGCCGCAGCGCGGAGCGAACGTAGTAGGAGGTCAACGCCGGTTTGTCGCCGGACAATTGCTCCTCCACCGTAGGGCGCCGGAAGCTGCAGGAAACGGCCAGCGCCAGCATTGCGGCCGAGAGCACACATGCCGCCCCCTGTGCACTCCCCTTGCCTGGATTGCTGTTCATGGCCCCCTCCCGTGCCCATCCAAGAAGAGCAACTGCCGGCCTCGGCTCCAGCGACTGGCCTTGGAGCGCTGGCCACCCAATGAGCGAGAGTCCTTCCCTCTCACTCCAGCCATTCGAAGAGGCACTTGCTGCCGAAAACGTCCGGCACGAAGCGCAAGAGGAAGCGATCGCCGGCGCGGGGCGTCCAGACGTAGGACCAGTTGGGGCAGCGCGCCGCTTCGCAGACGGTTTCGCCATTATCCAGGATCCGGAGCCCGAAGACGAGGAGATCGCCCGGGCGATCGCGGATGTCCACGGGGCCGGTGGAAAGACCGGTGGGGTAGTTCCAGCTGACCGCTACCCCCCGGAGTTCGCCGCCCTTTTCCTCGAAGAGCCCGGACACGAGCGCCCCTTTGAGCCCGGCCAGCACATCGGGCGTGACGGACTCATCGACATAGTCCCGGGAATCCACCACTCCATAGGCCAGCTCCGCCTGGGAAGGAAGCACCAGCTGGGGCTGAAAGCGGAGGTGGTCGAGGGCCCAGAGGTCCTCGTCGTACAGGAGCTGGCCAAAGAAGTCATGAACCAACACATCCACAGGCTCGGGAGGCCGGAACTGCTGGATCGCTTCTTCCACCACCTCGACGTTGGCATAGGAGGCCAGTCGCTTGCGAGCGATCCGGGCCAAAATCGGATTCTGTTCCACCGCGTAGACCTTCCTCGCACCCATGTTCGCCATGGCTTCCGAGAAGATCCCGAAGCCACAGCCAGCCTCCACGCAGACTCCGCCCCGAATCGCTCTCCGGTGCCGGCGCAGCAGGCGCAGAAAGGCCTTCGTCCTTCGGCGATCGTCGTAGATGCTCACGAAAGCCAGAAGATCATCCACTTCCCGGAATTGATCCGGGGGAAGTTCGTTCAGGATGTCCATTTTCCTTCCGAGCTTCCTGAACCGCGGCCGGCCTTGGCGTCCCGGCGGCAAACTCAGGGTCGGATCTCGCTCCCGTCCCCGAGCTGCGGCGGCGTGGACGCCAGTTCAAGGGACTCCCGATAAAGCCGCTCGAGGTCCAGAATCTTCTCCCTACTCCCTTTACGCAAGTAGATGGGCATCTTGTAGAGCGGGCATGCCACCCGCAGGGTGGTTGGGCCCTGGATGACGTTCCCCGGATTCCAGTAGTCGATCCACATGCCCGGGGGGAGGTAGACCACGCGCTCGGCCGCTCCCTCCTGCCAGACCGGCGCCACAAGGTAATCCTTCCCGTAGAAGTATTGATCCCACACGTCCCAGGCGTTGGCGTCCGACGGGAACTCGTAGAACATCGGTCGGATGATGGGGTGGCCGAGCTCGTGGGCTTCCTGAGCATAGCGGTACGTGTAGTCCTGCAGGTGCTGATGCAGCTTGGCGTAGGTCCGCCAAATGGCGATCAGCTCCGTGTCGTAGTGAGGTTCAAAAGGCATGTCCCAGGGAGCCCGATCGCTGGTGGGGCCGACCTCCATGATGGGGCAGAAGGCGCTGAAAGCCAGCCACCTGGCCAGGACCTCGCGATATGTCGGCTTCATGTAGCCGCCCGTGTCGGAACCCCAGATCGGGAAGCCGAGGATCGCCGCCCGCTGGGCCCCGATGATCATGTTGCGCAGGCCGAGGAAGGTATTGGCTGCATCGCCACCCCAGAACACCCCGAATCGCTGCGACCCGGTGTAGCCTGCCCTCGGCATGAGGACAAAATCGCTGCCTCGATGCTTGCGCGTGACCTCGTAGGTCCGTCGGAGGTAAAGCACAGGATAGGCATTGTGCAGCTCCGCCACACTCCGGCCGTCGTGAGCGTGGACATCGCGCTCGGTCGGCACAATCTCTTCCGACCGGTCCAATTTGAAGCCGGCTACCCCGTCCCGCAGCACCTTGCTCAGGTAACTGTGCCACCAGGACACTGCTTCGGGATGGGTAAAGTCCACCAGGACCCGACCCTGGTCCACCTGCTGAAGAAGATCGAAGAACTGCTGCGGGGACATCTGGCGGAGCTCCTCCAGAAGGGACTGGCGGGCATTCTCCACCGCTGTTAGGTCCTCGGCCGGGATCCGCTGCCGCTGACGCCAGCTGGCGATCATGGCCATCACCTGAGGCGGGAGTTTCGCGACGGCCTCAAGGGCCCGCTGACGCGCCTGCTCCAGAGCCTCCACGGAGCTCAGTGGGATCCCCTCCAGGATACCGAGCCAGGCCATGCGGAAGGAGGGCAGATAGTATCCCTTCTGCAGCGCCTCGCGGGCCATGTCGCCGACCACCCACGGACCGATCCACAGGAGGAGCTTCATCCCTTTGGAGTCCAGCCACTTCACCATGCTGCGAGCGTTGGGGAAACGCACCGAATCCCACTCGAAGCCCTCGTAGCCCCATTGCCCCTTAGCCCACGGACGGTCGAGCCAGTAGACAGTGCAGGGAATGTCCAGCTTCTCCATCATGGCCACATCTTCGTAGACCTGGGAGTTGAAGGGGCCACGGTAGGGGGTCCCGTCGTAGAGGGTGTCCAGGTTTCTGTGCTCGTCACGCCACCGCCAAGGGCCAAACGCCCAGCGAGGAGGCAGAAACGCGCGGCCCACCAGAGAGGTGTACATCTCGAGGATCCGTTCCGGCTCTCGGGCGGGGAACACGTGGTACGTGAGGGACGGGCCGTCGAAACGGAACCAGATCCGATCCGGGCGTTGCGCCGCCATGTCGAACTCGCCCGTCCACGTCCCTTCCACAAACAGGCCGTAGCCGGCGCTGCTCAGGTAGAAGGGCGAGTAGATGGAAATCGTGCCGCGGGTGATCATCTCCACGTGGTGGCCGCGGCGGTCGAGGCTGGCCGGGACAGAGGGGTCACGGGGCACGCGATCATCGTTCCCCACCACGCGCTCGGTGAGCCCGTGCAGATGCTCCCCCGGGCCACAGGCGAGCGTCTCCCCCACCCCGAGGATCCCTTCTTCCGGTTGCACGCGGATGGATACTCGGCATCCTCCGTGCTTTTGCGGATCTATGCGAATCTCTGCTCGACGACCATCGGAAGTGAGGTACACCGCCTTCAGGCGGGTACGGCCAGCGTGGAACTCCATCGGCCGGACCAGAAACTGGGGGCCTTCTTTCGTAAGGTAGAAAATGGACGAGGCCGCCGTATCGGCTTTCTGCTCCGCAAAGACGGTCTGTCCCTCGAGCTTGAGCGAGAAGGTGAACGGCTCTTGCCTCGCCTCAATCCGGTAAGCCGCTTTCCTGCCCCCGCAGCCCATTCCCACAAGCGCTACCGCCAGCGCAAGCCAAAGGGCTCTTGTTCTCATGCCGCACCTCCTCCGCCACAGCCCGACGTATTTTCCCACGCAAAAATCGGCAGTCGGCTGTAGCCCTAGGCCAAAGCCTCCAACACCTTGGTCAGGAACGTCCAAAAGCGCTCGACCGAGGGGATGTGGACGCGCTCGTCCGGCGAATGGGGATGCTCGATCTGCGGCCCCATGGAGATCATGTCCATCCCGGGGAACTTCTCCCCGATGATCCCGGTCTCCAGTCCCGCGTGGATGGCCTTCACCTCAGCTTCCTTGCCGAACAAATCCCGGTACACGGACTTCACCGTGCGGAGCAACGGCGAATTCAGGTTCGGCGTCCAAGCCGGATAGCCCCCGCCTTGGACAACCTCGGCGCCGGCCATTTCCGCCAGGGCGCGGATGACGTCCCGCGTCGCGTTCAGGGCCGACATGATGGAGCTGCGCGAGCTGAGGGCGATCTTGACCTGGTCACTCAGCGTGCGCACCACGGCCAGATTGTTCGAAGTCTCCACCAGCCCGGGCATCTCCTGGCTCATGGCCAGCACCCCGTGCGGGAAGCCGAGGAGAAGACCCAGCACGCGGCGGTGACTTTCCGCCGACATCGGATTCGCGGGATCCTCGACCTGCCGCACGTCCAGGGCCATCTCCGTCTCCACGGCCTTGAACTCAAAGCGGATGGCCTCGAAGCTCCGGCGCAACGTCTCCGCAGCTCGCCCGTTTTCACCCGCAGGGATCGCCACGACTGCCTCCGCCTCCCGGGGGATGGCATTCCGCTTGTTGCCTCCCTCAAGGCTCACCAGGCGCGGAGGGAGGGATCCCTGGAGCTCGTACACGAGGCGCGCCACCACTCGGATCGCGTTAGCCCTTCCTTTGTCGATGTCGATCCCGGAATGCCCCCCGCGCAAGCCGGTCACCCCGACCCGGATCCTCTCTCCACCGAAGGCCGGGTCGCGGGTGATCGGAAGCGTCACTTCGCTGTCTCCCCCACCGGCGCATCCGATGAAAAGCACCCCTTCCTCCTCGCTGTCCAGATTGATGAGCTTCCTTCCCCTCAGAAACCCTGGCCTCAGGTGGCTTGCGCCGGTCAGTCCCGTCTCCTCATCCACCGTGAAAAGGCACTCGATCGGACCGTGCACGAGGGACTTGTCCTCCAGGACGGCCAAAGCAGCGGCTACGCCCACCCCGTTGTCGCTGCCGAGGGTGGTGCCTTTGGCCATCAGCCAGTCCCCGCGCCGCTCCACCTGGATCGGGTCTTTGCTGAAGTCGTGCTGCACGTCCGAGTTCTTCTCGCACACCATGTCCAGATGCCCCTGGAGCACCACGGTCTCAGCGCTCTCGTGCCCGGGGCTTGCCGGTTTCCGGACCACGACATTCCCGACCTCATCCCTTTCCCACTCCCAGCCGTTGCGCTCCGCCACGGAAATGACGTACTCGCCAGCCTTGGCCTCGTGCCCCGAGCAGCGGGGTATCTTGCGCAGTTCGTCGAAATGGGCCCACAATCGCTTCGGTTCGAGCTCTCGAAGATCAAACGCCATGCCCTACCTCCCTATATGATTTGTTCGCAGAATCCCACAAGCCCAGTTCCGCCTGCAATGTACGCGCTGAGCACGCGCGGATCAAGACTTTCCGGCGCGGCCTTCGCGAAAAACGTCTCGCCCGCGGGCTCAGCTACCGTTTTCGCACCAGCAGGATTTCCACGACCTTCCGCCCCACGGACGCGGGGATGCTGATCAGCGTCTCGTCCCCGTGAGCTCGGCGAAGCGCCCACCCGAATCGCTTGCCATCCGCCAGAGACGGGTCCTCAAGCTCGGGACAAGCAGACGCCCCCACCTGGACTTCCGCCGCCTCGAATTCCTGCACGCAAAGGAGCGTGCCGCGGGGGGCCACCGTGCGTCCTTCCTCCGTCTTCAGGGGCTCGAGTCGGATCCGCACGGTATCTCCCCACGAGACCCAAAGGTGTTTCCGGAGGAGGCCAGCGCAAGCATCCGAACTGGCGGGATACCAAACGTCCCATCCTTCCTCCCCCTCTCCCGGGTACAGGCAGAACCACAGCGGGTCCCAGCCCATTTCGCGGACGGACGAAACCCTCATCCCCTGCGGCAGGACTGCACCGGCTCGGACGAAGATGGGGCAACGGCCCAGGTCAGCCTTGTAGCTCAGTTCCCTTGGGCCGCGGAAGAGAAGGTGTGACCAGAAGTCGTACCACTGGCCCTCCGGAAGGTAGATGGGCATCACCACCGTCCCGTCTCCGAAGCCGGACGAATCCACAACGGGGGCAATCAGAAGATCCCGGCCCAACAGGTACTCGTGATCCGCGCTCACGGACCGCGCGTCCTGCGGATGGTAGAGAGCCAGGGGGCGCATCACCGGCAAGCCCGTCCGATGGCTTTCCACGGATAAGTGGAACAAGTACGGCAAGAGCTGCATCCGCAAACCGGCCAGACGGCGGTAGCTGCGAAGAGCCTCCTCCCCGTAGTCCCACGGCGGTCGGCCCAAAACCCCTCCCTCGAGAAAGGCCATCGGAGCGAGCAGGTTCAGTTGCAGCGAGCGGATGTATAGCTCGGCGCTCGGCTCGCCCGGAACCTCCACCCCTCCGGGGCCCCAGATCCCGAAGCCGGACAGCCCGGCGGTGAGTCCGGACTTCACCAGTTCGCTCAGCCCAGCCCAACCCCGGGAACTTGCCTTCTGCAGGGCGAGCGCATACCTCTGTACGCCGGCGAGCCCTGCATCCGTCACGAGCGCCGGACACCCTCCGGCGCTCGTGATCCCATTCGACACGGCCTCGACCCAGAAAAAGGGGAAAAACCAGCGCGGGCCATAGATCTCCGGCCGGGACAGAAGGACGATCGGTTCCCGTGCCGAATCGGACGACGCAGGACACGCCCTCCACCACTCTGCGGCGAGCTCGGGATAGGAGGTGTCTGCCGTGGCCCGGGACCCGTTCACAAGAGGCGCTTCCAGCGCGTAGGCCCATCCGGCGTGGAGGGAAAGCGACTGGAGCCTGGTCCGCACGTCGGCTCGCTCGGCGCCCCGGGAACCTCGCCCCGCCGAGAGATTCGGAACCACGACGTCGAGCGGCAAGCCGCGGAGGCGGAAACCTTCGGCGACGGCGGCGGGATCCTGCCCCGGGGAGGGGAATAGCCACACACCGAAAACCCACGGAGGCTGCAATGGCGGACGCCCCACAAGCTGCGTGTAGCGGGTCAGGACCTGCTCGGGCGAACTTCCGGCTATGAAGAAGTAGTCAAGGGCATGCTCCTGTTCCTGCCAAAGGCGCAGCATCTCGGGTGATGAGCCACCAATGTCGAAACCGCATCCGACCGCAGAAGGCAGGAAGATCCCGTAGCCTCGCGTGCTGAAGAGAAAAGCACTTTGGAACCGGCTGCCCCCGCCAGGTTGCACCCTCATCTCCACGATCTGGCCACGCAGGTCGAGCGGAAGTTGCGGCTTCCCCAATCCGAAGAAATGTTCCCCCTTCTGAATCGCGAAGGTCGCCCCTGTCTCCCGGGGACCGCTCCACATGCCTTTCCCTTCGGGCTCCTCGAGAAGTAGCTCACCCTCGCTCCCGTGGAATGCCAAGCGCAGAGGGGCGATTTCGAGCCGGAGTCGGATCTCCGCCGTGATCAGGTCCACCTCCTCGCGGCGTTCGAAGATCCGATAGGCAGGCCGCTGCGCCAGTCGATCCGCCAGAATCGCGCTTTCGGGCATCGGCAACAGCTTTCCAAGCTGCAGGCGAAGGATCCCCACCCCGTATACGTCGGCGCGCAGGAACAGCGTGTCGCCCACCGAAGTGAGGCAGCGGGCCTGGATCCCATCCCCCGTGTTTTCCCAGCTGAGGAGTTGGATGAGCCGCTGCGAAGCTGGAAAACCCTCTGCGACACCGAGGATGAGGAGACAGAGCTGCGAGATCAGTGCGTAGAGCAAGGCACGGATGAGCGCGCTTCGAGGTCCCGGAAAGATCGCCAGCCGTCGTCGCACAGGAGTATGTTCCCCTTCGCCGTTTGCAGCACCCATGTAGCCCTCCGCCCGGCCTCGACCACCGAGCCGGGCGACCTACTTCCCCTAGGGGAGAAGACCCCCTCGTGAAGCCCTCTTTCCCCCTCGCACCTGTCGGGTCCGGGGTCCCGGCTTTCCCTCACGCTCCCGGAGAGGTGCTCGTAGCCTCAAAAGTACAGCCGGAGCGTTTTGATCTCGAAGGGAGCCATGCTCACCGAGACTTCGTTCCCGACCACATCGTAGGAGCGGGACGGCACGTACTTGTCCCACTCGATCAGGTCCGTCTCGGTGACCTTGGACGGACCCTTCGCAAAGCGCAACAAGGCGGTTGCGGGACGGCCAGCCGTCTCCACCAGGCGCAGGATCACATGCTCGCCGTCTTCGGCGCGCTTGATCGCTCCCACAATGACATTGGCCGGCGCGACCTCCATGACGCTGAACTCGCCCGGCAAGTCACCTTGCCTGCCCTTGAGGACGTGGAGAACAAATCCCTCGTTGAAGGACAACCCTCGGCGCACTGCGTCACCCTGCCGCCAGTCGCCCGGGTGCGGGACCAATGCGTACCGGACGTGGTGGATCCCCACGATGGGGTCCTCCGACTGGTCCGCCCAGGCTTCCGGAGTGCGGGGGTAGCCGCGCCGCGGACCTCGCAGCAGACTGATGCGCATGGTGTCTCCAGCCACCGAGTGGCCGTACTTGCAGTCGTTCAACAGGGTGATGCCGAATTCGCCGCTTCGGTCCGTGAGGTCGATCCAGCGCAAAGCCGCCACCTCGAACTTGAGCTGATCCGCCGGCTCCCAGGCCCGCGGCGGCAACTCCATTTCCGTCGCCACGGGTTCCTTGATGAGGTGGGTGAAGCGCTGGATTACAGCGTACGGGATCTCGTAGGTCGCGTAGTCATTCTGGGCAGCCACCGGAAAGGCCACCTTCAAGAACTTGTAGCGCTCGTGCCAATCAGCCCGGAACTCGAAGTCGAGGCGGTCCGACCCGGCGTAGAGGATCACATCCTGCCAGAATTGAGAGCCCCCGAAGCGATGAACGACCCGAATCCTTGCCCGGACGGGCCCTCGCTCCAGGATCTCCAGGCTCTCCGGTTCCTGCAACACCGTTCGGGCACCGAGGTAGATGTTCCAGGCTGGCTCGCCCCCCGGGGCATTGGGCGGCTGATCCTCGTAAATCTCCAGGACGTTGCCCAGCGCCTTCGGAGCCAGTACGTTCCGATTGAGACGCTTGTCGAAGACCGTCTTGACGTAGCCGGTCCGCTTGTCTAGCTCCACGCGCAGGAAGCTGTTTTCGAGGGCCAGATCCTTCACGCGCAGATCGGTGGAACCGGGAGAAGGCTGCGTCCCCGGCTTGAGGAAGTAGGTCCGGTAACCCAAGGCTGGCACGTCCTGCGCGACGAACACGAGGAAGCGCCCGTCTTCGTCCTGCACGATCTGCGCCGGGAGCTCGGTGCCGTCGGCCTTCCGCACCGAGGCGGTCGTCGAACCCACCTGGGACAGGTCCAGTTTCACCACTTCGGTGCGTGGCCAGGAATGGGTGTTGAAAACCACGAGCGCGAGCTCGGTCGGGCCTACGGTGTTGATCCTCTTGCTGATCGTCCGGAGAGCACGATCCAGGAGAATCCCCCCTTCCCGCTTGATGTCGGCATAGTCCGTAGCTGCATCGAGGTACACGTGCTTCACCGAAGACCCATCGAGGTTGTCGTGGACCTGCCCGAACAACAGTCTCTCCCAAAGGCTTCGGAGCTGTTCGGAGGGGTAATCTCCACCCAAGGCGCGGGCGAGGACGGAGAGCTTCTCGACGTTCAGCAGGAGTTCCTCGCAGCGCCGGTTGTCCCGTTTCACTTGGGAGTCCGTGGTGAGGGTTCCGCGGTGTGTCTTCACGTAGAGTTCGTCTCGCACGACGGGGAAGGCGTGCTCCCGGGAGAGCTCCTTCAGGTGGTCGAAGTAATCGACGGCTTTGGTGAAAAGGATTTTCGGGAAGTCCCGGCGCTGGGCCAATTCGTGCGCGCGCTCGAGCATGTCCGGCATGGGCCCGCCGCCGTGGTCTCCCCGCCCGTAGACGACGAGCAGATCCTCGATTCCGTGCTTCTGCCGCAGCGTATCCAGATCCTCCAGGATGTCCTTGGCGGTGATCCGCTCCCCGTATCCGCCCACCGTGTGATAGGCGAGCACCCGCGACCCGTCGGGGGCTTCCCACCAAAACACGTGGTAGGGGAAGGGAATGGGCGGGTTATTCCGTTCGACCTGCCACTTCAGCTTGTGCGTGAGGAAGTACTCGATGCCCGACTTCCGGTAGATCTGGGGCATATTCCAATTGAAGCCGAAGACGTCCGGCAACCAGCCTACCCGCACATCGACCCCGAACCGCTCCATGAAATAGCGCTTACCGTACAGATGTTGGCGAACCAAACTTTCGCCGCAGGGGATGTTGGTGTTGTGTTCGTCCCAGGATCCGCCGACCACCTCCCATTGCCCGGACTTGATCCTCTCAGCGATCCGCTGGAAGTCCTTCGGGTAGTACAGCTCCATCCACCGGTAAACCTGCGCAGAGCTCTGCGCGAAGACGAAGTCAGGATACTGATCCATCAGGTCGAGGACGTTCCGAAAGGTGAGCGGGCAGACTTCGTGGATGGTCTCACTTCGCGGCCAGAGCCAGGAGAGATCGATGTGCGCGTGGCCAACCAGCCAGGCCCGCCCCGAAGCCGACTGCTGAGCCCGCGCCGTCAGCACGAAGAAGGGAAGCAACATACCCGTCGCCAGCGCATGCCATTTCATAGCTGCTCCTCCTGCTTGGTTCTCCCAACCGTCTGGACCCAGTGCCGCCAACCCCCCAGCGCATCACGGATCCTGGCACTTCCGGAAGAGATCCTCGAGCTTTCGCTTCGCCTCCACGGCCCGGTCTCGTTCCCCGCCGGCGTGCTGGGAGAGGGGCTCGAAGAAGTCGCAATAGTTGCCCGCCTCCTTGTCGCGCACCGGCTCAGCCTGCGGCTCCCGGCATTGCTGCGGCGCGCCGGGATCATAAAAACGACAGTTCCGGCAGCAGCGCAAATACGCATGGCACGATTCGCATGTGGCAGCTCGACTGAGTGGCGGCGTGAAGTTCACCACCGCTCCACACCTGTAGCATGCAACGGATGACCCTGCCATGACCCATCCCTCCGCGCCGACCTCCGCTGTCTCAAAACAAGGTATGCCAATCCTGCCCAACATGCAAGGCCGAGCCGGTAGCCAGCCCGTGCGAAGGACTCCCTTCCTGGGCAGACTTGCTGAGAAGGCGAGCTTTTCGTATGCTCAAAGGGTACCTATCTCGGGCCTTCACGCTGAGAGGAGGAGAAGCCATGAGATCCCGCATTGCGATGTGGGTTGCCCTGGCCCTCTGGCCAATGAACGCCGCTTTGCCGCAGACCACGGCGGAGATGCTGGGTTACCCGGCAGACGCCAAGCTGCTCATCGTGAACGCCGACGACTTCGGCATGTGCCATGCGGAGAACGTGGCTACCATGGAGCTTCTGTTGGGAGGATACATCACCTCGGCGACCGCGATGCCGCCCTGTCCCTGGTTCAAAGAGGCCGCTCAGTTGGCCCGCGAGCACCCGGAGATCGCCATCGGCATTCACACCACCCTCACCTCCGAGTGGACGATGTACAAGTGGGGCCCCGTCCTTGGAGCTGCCGTGCCAAGCCTCCAGGCTCCCGATGGCTACCTCCCAGAGAGCAGCCTTTGGGTGGAAACCCACGCCAAGCCAGAAGAAGTCGAGCGGGAAATCCGAGCCCAGATAGAGCGCGCCATCAACCTCGGGATCAACCCAACCCACCTGGACAATCACATGGGTTCCGTCTACGGGCTCATGACTGGACGCCATTTCCTGGATGTCACCTTCAAGCTCTGTGCGGAATACGGGCTTCCGTTCCGCCTGCCGCGGAATTTGAACGAGAACCTGCGGCAAGCCTTGCCGGAGGATCGCCTTCGGGAGATCGAGCGGATCGTCGCGGCCGCGGTGAGGCAAGGCTTCGCCTTGCCCGATTTCCTACAGACAGTGCAGCACCGCAAGAGCTACGAAGAGACGTGGGAACAATACGCCTCGATCTTCCGCAACCTCCGCCCCGGGGTCACGGAGCTCTACATCCACGTCGCCGTAGACATGCCGGAAATCCGGGCCATCTCGGGGGCGTGGGAACGCCGTGTGTGGGACTACCAGGTGTTCAAAGATCCGCGCACCCGGGCTCTCCTGGACAGCCTCGGAGTTCAGATGATCAGCTACCGTCCTCTGCAGGAACTTCAGCGCCAACACCTCCCGCCTCGCGGCAAGGAGTCTCACCAGCGGAGGTGAGCCCCGGGCAGCGGCGTCGAATGGGAGAACCGGACAAGTAGGCTGACCGCCACCGTGACCACCACCGCCGCCACGGCCAGAGACCCGACGAATCGAGCCGTCGGCTTGGGCGGGTGGAGATGGAAAACGCGCGCATCGACTTCCAGGAACGCCGCTAAGACGATCCCGGCAAGCAGCAATCCGGCCAAGAGCACAAGCACGCGCCAGGGGATCGGCCCAACTCCCGGGTAAAGAGAACGGAGAGCCGCCAAGAAGAGCATCTGCAAGGCGAAAAGAGGGGGGAGAAGTCGCGCCCACTGTCGGGCTCGGGAGGGCTGAGAGAAGAGCCAGCGAACCGTGGCGAGGATGCCAACTGCAACCGCCGTCCAGGCCCACCACTGACGCATGCCCACGAAGGGACCGATCGGCTGAAAGCCGAGCCCCTCGGCCAGCGCGCTCAACGCCTTCGGACTGAAGCGCGTCAGCGCGATGCCCGCCGGCACCCAGAGGAAGATGAGGGCCCAAACCACAAGGCGAGTGGCAAGAGGGTAGCCGGGTTCCTGGAGGTTCGGGCTCCGCAGCAGGGGACGGCCGAGATCCGCCATGAGCCAGATCCCCCAGGCCAGAGCGGTTCCGCCGCAGAAGCCCATGGTCACCTCCATCACCTTCCACCAGTCGAAGGCCAGCCCGGAGATCCCGCCGAGGGTCTGGAGGGCGTCGCCGAAAACGAAGCCCAGGCCGAAGCCGAAGGCCCCGAAGATGGCGCCACCCCATCCCGCGGGCACACCCCACCGCCGCAAGAGCCAGCTGAGACCCAAGGCTGCACCCAGTACGGCAGCCCACGCATCGGAGCGAGGTGGACTGAGATGGAGCCCGAGCAGGGAGACAAGAAGTCCGTACCCCGAGGCCGCGGCCCCCATCATCACCGCCGCTCCCTCAAGCAGGCGCCGCAGAGTAATCGCCCTTGCAAGCGCCAGTCCGATCCATGCGCCTCCAATGAGCCCCCACAGAGCGCCCACAAGCAGGAGACCGAGAAAGCCGTAAAGCACCGAGCCCGTGTGGACATGACGGGTATACCCCACCAGCAGGCCGTAGCTCATGGAACCTCCGATGGCGAAGCCCACAGCACCCGTGGCTGCCACGACCCACTGACGCCGCCGGAACAGGTCGTGGCCGGACAGAAGCGCCAGGGTGGCCCCGATCAAGACGCCTGGGATGGCCGCTCCGAGCTCGTGTCCGAAGATCCCGCGTACCCCCCAGCCGTACGCCCCTGCCAAACCGACCGCAATGGCCCGCGCGATGCGATGAAAGCGTACCGGGACCTTATCCACCCCGGCGAACTCATCTAATGCGGGTTCCCTCTGCTGGGTCATCCGTCCCTCCTCGTTGGTCGGTGCTGCAGATGTCCTCCATTTGACGTGTCCACCAGCTGAGCCCCCGGAGCTCCTGTCGCGAAGGGGCGGGGAACGCGAAGCTGGCCAGTGCACCTACCCCGAACACTGTGGCGTTACCAATCACGTTGATCACAAAGGGATGCGCCCGGCAAGCCCATGCTTCCGGCACCGCTGCCAGCTTGCTCAGGGTACACCAAAGGATCATGACCACACCCGCAATGACCCCAATGGCCGCTCCCTTTCGATTCGCCCAGGGGCAGAGAAACCCCAACAGAAACAGCCCGCCGATCCCTCCAGCCATCACCGCGCCGAGGAAAAAGCCGATGTCTAAGATGGTGCGGGCCGGGATCAGCGAGAGCAGGTAAGCGACGACCATCATCAACGCCCCCAAAGCCAAGCTCAAAGCTCGAGCTACCCGCAAGTAGTGGACATCGGAGCCATTCTTCCACAGATACCGCTTGTAGAAGTCCACAGTAAGGACGGTCGCGGTCCCGTTCATGCTGGAATCGATGCTGGACATGGCGGCGGCCAGCACCGCCGCGATCACCAAGCCCCCCAAGCCTTCGGGTAATTCTGTGAGGATGAAATGAGGATAGACCTCGTCCGGCTTGAGCCCTGCGGCCAAACGCTCGGGAAAGTGGTGGTAGTACACCCATAGGCAGGTCCCCACGAACATGAAGAGCGACCAGATGGGGATACACCCCAAGCCCACCGTCCAGGTGGCCCCGATGGCGGAGCGGTCGCTCCGTGCCGCCAAATACCTTTGAATCTTCGTCTGGTCCGTGGAGAACTCCTGCACATTCCCGATGATGCCGGAAATGGCGAACATCCAAAACGTCTCGCGAGCGAGGCTGAAGTCGAAGGACACCACCAGGTCGAGCTTGTGGTTCGCCAGTGCCGTCCCTACGATCTCGGGCAGGCCGCCGGGGATTCTCAGGGCGATGGCTGCCACGGTCACCAGCCCACCGGCCAGGAGGATCACCGTCTGAACCACGTCGGTCCAGATGACGGCTTCCAGCCCGCCGAGAACGGTATACACGGTCACGACGACGCCCACCACCAGGATGACTTCCATGACGGACCAGCCGGTCATGACCCGCATGGGAAGAGAAAGCAAGAATAGGATGATCCCCATCCGGTAGATCGAGTAGAGGGAGAAGAAGGCGCTGGTGTAGGACTGAGCCCAAGCTCCGAAGCGACGACCGAAATACTCGTAGGCGCTCACGAAGCGGGTGCGTCGGTAAAAGACGACGAAAAAGCGCACAGCCACAAGAGCCGCAATGGGCAGCATCAATCCCGGCACCAAGCGGCTCCAGTTCCCCTCGAAAGATGACCCCGGATAAGCCAAGAACGTCACGGAGCTGATGGCCGTGGCGAGGAGGGAAAGGCCCACGGCGTATCCGGGCAAGGAGCGATTGCCTACAAAGTAGCCCTCTGTACCTCGAATTCGTCGGCCGGTCCACCAACCCAGAGCCAGCATCGCCACCGCGTACGCGCCGATGGCCCAGGCATCGCCCGGGCGCAACCCAATGCCGTCTCCCAAGCCTACCTCCGCTCCTCGCGCTCGTTCGCTTGCAACTCAAGCAGTCCGCTGCGCCGAAGCACGCTTTCCACGTACCCCTCCTCTTCCGGACTCAGACCGAGAATGGGGGACGAGACCGTCGGTCCGCAGAGGCCCAGCTTGCTCACCGCCATCTTCACCGCCGCCAAGAAGGAGCGGCATTCGTAGAGCTTCCAAACCTCGTTGACCCGCCGCTGGAGCTCGACCGCTCGCTCTAGCTCACCCCGTTCCAGCGCCTCAAACAGCTCCACACAGAGCCGCGGCGCCACGTTGGAAACGCCATCCAGCCCGCCGTCCGCCCCGCTCCAAATCCCGGCGGCCCAGAGGTGCGACTTGCCGATGAAGATCCGGAAATCAGGCCGGCGTCTCTTGAGCTCAATGAGCCGGGTCAAGTAGACAAAGTCGGCCGAGCTGTCCTTGATCCCGACGATTCGTTCGTATTCCAGGAGCTCGGAAAGGACGGAAGGGGAAATGCCGGTCCCCACCACCATGGGCAGATTGTAGATGAACACCGGGAGCGGCGATTCTTCCGCAAGCCGGCGATAGAAGTCCAGGATCTCCCGCTGGTCGTTGATCGGGTAAAAGAAAGGCGGATGCGCTACCACGGCGTCCGCCCCAATTTCCACCGCCTGACGCAGCTCCCGGAGGGCGTTCCGCAAGCTGGTCCCCGCCACGTTCGCCAAGACGGGGACCCTCCCGTCCACCGACTGGAGGGCCACCTCCAAGGCCCTCCGCCTTTGCTCTTCGGAGAGGCAAAGTCCTTCCCCGGTCGTGCTGTTCATGAAGACTCCGTGCACCCCGCCTTCCAGCACATGCCGAATCACCCTCTCCAGCCCTTGCTCGTCCAAACTCTCATCGGGCCGGAGCGGCGTGACCAAAGGAACGACGATCCCTCGTAAGGCTCGCACTCGTCCATCCCTCATGCATCTCCCTCCGCGCTCGCTCTTCCGCTCTGCCGAACCATTGCAAAACGCCCTGCCGCTCGCTACATTGCCGGCGCGCACACGGCCCGCGGTCGAAACCCGGAGCAAGTCGGAGCCACACCCCATGCCCGGAGGAAGACGTCTCTCCCAGCTCCTTCCAATCGTCCAGGGATGCCTGGCCATTCTGCTCTTTCTCATCGGGTCGAGATGCACGCGCCCGGCCGCCTGCCCCTTCCGCCGAAACCCGCAGGCACTGGTCGACAGCGTCTCGGCACACTACCGGATAGACCGGCGTCATTACGCGGCTACGGGGCAAGTCATTGTCCCCCTCGGGCAGGGACACGGCTACTTCGATCTGTCGCTCTGCGTGGCCGGGCAGGATAGTTCCCTGCTCCGCGTGACCCGAGGCGAAGGGGAATGGATCCGGATCGATCGCCAGACCATCCGGATCAAGCGCTTGCCCGGCAATCCCCTCGTCCTTCAGCGTTCTAACGTGAATCACGACCCGGTGGAGCAGCGGGAACTGTACGTCCTGCTTCCCGACGTCTTCAGTTGGCTGCTGCCGGCCTACTCCGTCGCCCGCGTGGATCGCGCGGGGAAGACGGGTTGTCGCGCCACCCTTCTTCCCCAAAAGGTCGGCTCTCCCGTCGGCCGGGTGGAACTGGACGTCGATTCCAAGACCTACCAGGTCCGCGAGGTCAGGGTCTATTCCCGAAGCGGGGACCTGGGCGGAAGGATTCGCTACGACGACTTCAGCCACACCTTCGGCTACTGGATTCCCCGTTCCATTGCCGTGGACTTCGTCGTGGGTGCGAATTCCTACGACGAACTCTACCGCCTCCTGCGCGTGAGGGGGTTCACTTCCACGGGAGCACCCGGCCCAGATGCCACGCCATCCGTATCCAGCACAAATTGAGGTTGGAGCCGTCCACTGTGCCTGTGGCCAGCAGCGTGGGGAGCCGATACTGAACGCTGGAGTAATCGATGTATCGGGCGCGCACTCCCGCTCCCACCGTCCAGCGCCGGGTGAGGAAATACTCCAGCTGAACGCCGATGAGGAGGCTGCTTCCCTTCAGCGATTCCTCGCCCCCGGCCAGCACGCCGCGGCCGAGTCCGGCAACCACCGCCGGGCGCAGTCTCTTCCAGCGGGCCAGAGGAACCACAACGTGCAGCTCGGCCACCAAGAATCCGTATCGATCCTGCCACGGCCAGTCGGGACGAAGTTCGTGCTCGGTGTAGATCATGGAGACGTAGGTCTGAAGCCATCGGCTCCAGCGGTAGCCCAGCGCCATCTCCATCCCCGCTCCGGCCCGGAGAGGCAGGTAGACATCGTAGAACCCGCTTCGCAAGAAGGTGGTCGCTCCGGCGACGCAGAGACTGATCCCCCGCTCGGTGGGAGCCCGTCTCCAAACGCGTCTCGGTTCTCCTGACACAACTCCGGCCGCTCCCACAAGGGGAATCATCGCGGCGAGGGCAAGCGGCATCCACCTGCGGATCGGAAGGATCTGCCTCACCTCCTTTCTCCGGCGGCAAGTCCGGACTCGCCAGCGTGAGTCCCACACCGCCTCCACAGAGCGCTTTCGTCGGGATCTCTACCCCCGAGCGTACCCTCGGCTCGGCTACTCCGCAGCCAGTGCCGCCTCGACCGCGGCCATGGCATGAATCTCCGTCGTGTCGAACAAGGGTACCCGGGTGTGGCGTGGCTTCACCAAAAGCCCGATTTCTGTGCAACCCAGGATCACTCCCTCCGCTCCTCGTTCCGCCAATTGCTCGATGATTCGCACGAACTCCGCCCGCGATTCTCGGCGTATTCGACCGAGCACCAGCTCTCGAAAGATCACCTCGTCAACCCGCCTGCGGTCCGGTGCTTCGGGCGTTAGCACGCGGAGCCCGTGCCTTCCCTCGAGCCGCTCCCGGTAGAAGCTTTCTTCCATTGTGAACCGGGTACCGAGGAGACCCACCTGGCGTAGCCCGCTGTCTCGGATCCGGCGAGCCGTGGCATCGGCGATGTGAAGCCAGCGCGCCGGTACCTCCCGTTCGAGCTCATCAAAGATGCGATGCATCGTGTTGGAGCAGATCAACAGGAGCTCCGCGCCCGCTGCGACCAGCCGTCGAGCCCCTTCGGCCAGCATCCGCGCAGCAGATCCCCACTCCCCCGCACGCTGGAGCGCCTCCACCTCGGCGAAGTCCAGGGAATAGACCACGCACCTTGCGGAGTGGCTCCCGCCCAGTCGCCGCCGGATCTCGCGATTGATGAGGCGGTAGTAGACGGCCGTTGACTCCCAGCTCATCCCGCCCAGCAGGCCCAGCGTCTTCATCGAGCGCTTCTCGCCAGAGGGGGGCGAGGCTCAGCTTCCGCTCCCCTTCCACTTGCGGAAATCCTCGATCAGTCCGCGTGCCGCTGCATACACCCTTGGGCCCGCCTGGGGTCCGATCGAATTCTCCTCCCCGTACGGCGATTCGGGTGCCCCGTAGAGGTAAGGCGGCTTCACATCCCATTCGCTCAGAGGGATGATGTACCCGATCTCGTCATTGGCCAGTCCCATGAGCGCGCGGTAACGGCCGGGGAGAAGCTCCAGCAGGGGTGGCACCTCCACCGGCTCCACATCGAAATCCGCCCCGGGCGGATGCTCGATGCCTCCTACGACGATCTCGGGGTAAATCTCCCCGGGGATGGTCAGGACGCTGATTTCCCCGATCTGGAGTAGGTCCACTTCGCTTCGCATCTTGAGCCAGCCGGACCATCCGCGGCGGATCACGCCGAGGATGCTTCCCAACTGGAAGTAACGATTCTGGAGCGGCGCCCGGAAGGTGCGCGCGGCAACGCAGAGAGCCGGCTCCGCGATGGGAACAGCCGTACGACTCGCTTCCAATCCGATCAAGGCCAGTCGCATCCCCAACGCATCGGCCTTCTCGAAGGTGTTCTCGCGCAGCCGAGCATGGGTGAATGGGTGCTCAATCTCCGTGCCCAGCGGGGTCATCAGCCCGCCAATGGCCCCGTTGAAGTACACCGCCACCCCGCCGAGCCCCTCGGCCACCGTTTGGCCTTCCCATTGGATGCCCTCTTCCACGTACCGACGCAGGTAGCCCACGAAGTCCGCGGTGATGAAGAGGTTACGGCTTCCCAGCGTCTCCGGGTGATTGGCCCAGAAGATCAGCGAGCCGAGGACCTGGCCCGACTCGGCGTCCCGAGCGATCAGGAGCCGCAGTGTCCGGTCCGCGACCAGCGGTGGGCGGGAATCGGCCGCCAATTCCTCCGGTGTGTCCGCCTCAGCCCAGAAAAGCTGGGCCGGACGCAGGGAAGCCACAGCTTGATCCACAGCGCGGCGGATCTGTCCCAGCACGTACGTGCGGTAGGCCGGATCCACGCCGCAACGCAGCGGACTCTTACCCCAGATCCCGATGAGGTCGGGCACTTCGTGATTGTGCGTGGCATGGATGATCAGGTGGTCCAGCCCAAGCTCGGAGGGAAGAGACCGGCGGACGTCCACGACATCGTTGTGCATCACGGCGATGGCGTCCACGGAAACGAGCCCTACCCGCAATCGGCCGTCATCCAGCACCACGGCCCGGGCTTCGATCTCGTCGTGCACGCCGGCCGCTGGCCGGTTGTTGTGAAAGCCGGCCAGGTAGATCGGGTCGAACTTGCCGTTGCCGTTCACGTCGACGAAGGAATCCCCCTTGGCAGGCTCGTAGCGGGCATTGCCGTCGCGGTCGAGCACCCAATCCCAATCCCGGGGTGTGACGGAAGCTCGGCCGAAGCCGATTCGGAAGCCCCTCACCTCTCCGGCCGGGTTCTTGGGAAGGAAGAGGTTGAGTTCGTAACCGCGTTGGCGATCCCGCACACGCCAGCAAACGAACGCCAGCAAGATCGCGATGAGGGCCGCAAGCCCCAAAAGGATCCTGCGCAGCAGACGCCAAAAGCGCTTCATGGCTGCCCTCCTCCGAAATCCCGCGTCAACCCCTTACCATCCGTATCTTTCCGGGCCCCAGCGCTTTCGCACCAGGGTTTGCTCCGTGTAGAGCAGCGTGCCATCAGGGATGTCTTCTCGGACGATGGTGCCCGGGCCGATGACGCAGTACGGCCCCACCTTCACTCCTGGCATCAAGATCACATTGACGCCGGTTCGGACGAAATCCCCCAAATAGGCGGCATTGGCTCCGAAACGCGGTTTCTCCCGGTGACCGAGTACGTTGTGCACCGTATCGTCATCGTCGAAGCGCAGGTTGCCACAGACCGTGGCGGCGCCCAAATCCGACTTAGCCCCGAGAATACCCCAATACTCGCCGTAGTGGTACATGTAGGCGCCATCGAGCATGATGCCGGAGAATTCCGCCGCGTGCCCAAGCACGCATTCCGGCCCAATGGACGATCCCTTCCCCACGAGGCAATACTGGCGTATCCAAGCCCCGTCGCCGACAGCAGAAAACCCCTCTAGGATGGCTCCCTCCGTGACTCTGGCCCCCTTGCCGATGCGTGCGGGCCCGGCGATCCGTACGTGAGAGCCCACTACCGCACCCTCTTCGACCACGATCGGGCCATCGATCTCCGCGGAGTCGGAGACCCGAGCCGTGGGATGGATCACGGACGCTTCCAAGGCGGAGAGATCGTGGCGCAGGATCGCCTCGTTGGCCTCCAGCCAATGCCACGGCTTATCCACATCAAACCACGGGCCGGAAATCTCGTGGGCCAGTAGTTCCCCGCCGGCCCGGAGGAACTCGGCCAGAGCGCCTTCGAGGGTGAGTTCGTCGGGGGGCATCGCGCCGACTCGCACCTCGCGGAGCTGCCCGGCTTGTTCCCACAGATGCCGCTCGATCCTGCCGTCCATCACAAAAGCTCCGGCCAAGCGGTGAGTCACCTCGTCGCGCGGATGAGCGAGGATCCGCTTCACCGCGCCCCCGGAGACCTCCGCGCAAATCCATTCCTGAGGGCGATCCATCTCGAGCGGCAGGACCCCGGCCAACATCTGCCCACTTTTCAGGCGCCGCCCCGCCTCGAGCAGAGCTGCGAGGTCCTCCTTGAGCCAGACAGTGTCCCCGTAGAGCACGAGGAGGCGCCCTTCCAGACCCTGCTTCAACGCGAAGCCCAAGGCCGAGGCGGTGCCCTCGCCGCACGTTCCGTCCCCTAGGAGGTTGAGTCCGTTGAAGGCGCGCACGGCCCACCGAACCTGGGTCGCCCGATGGTGCATTATCACCAGGATCTCCTGCACACCCAGTTCCTGCAGGATTCTCACCTGCCGCGCAATGATGGGCTCATTGGCCACAGGCAATGCGACCTTGCTGTTGGTGGAGGAGTAAGGCCACATCTTGCGGCCCCACCCTGCCGCCAGGATCACCGCTCGGTCCATTGGATCCCTCCGGCACCGGGATTGCAACGAAATCCGAGAGACAAAAGCGGAGGTGCTACCCGGGACCTGAGCAACATGGCGACTTTTTCCCTCACGGCTCGGAACTATTTGCTGACGCCGTCGTATTTGTGCATCGTTACAAATCGCGTTCGTCACTCAGGCCCGCAGTTTGGGGGCCTTTTTCACAGGCGAAGTAGCGCTCCGGCGCACGCTACCTCGACGGCAAGTTACGACACTGCCGAAATGGGCGCAACCCCATTCTCGGTCCGGAGGGATCGGATCCCGTGCTCGATCCACGACTGACCCGTTACGGCCTCAAGATGTCGGTGATTGAAGGTTCGTGGGCCACGGTCCACGCTGTGGTGACCACCGGCGCCTATTTGGTGGGGTACGCCCTTTTCCTAGGAGCCAATGATTTGCAGCTCGGTGTCCTGACCGCCCTGCCGCTCTTGGCGCAGGCTTTCCAGATCGTGGGCGCCTACTACGTCGAGAAGACGGGCCAGCGCAAAAGCGTAGCCCTTTGGACGGCCGTCCTCGGGCGGAGCATGTGGCTACCCATCTCCCTCCTTCCCCTGCTTTCCCTTTCGAATCCGGTGGCTGCCTTCATGGTGCTCGTCGCGTTGAGTGGCGCCCTCTTGAATCTCTCGGCACCGGGTTGGGTGGCGTGGATGAGCGATCTGGTTCCTCCCCGCATCCGAGGGAGGTACTTTGGCTGGAGGAACAGCATCGTCGCCCTGGTCACTGTGGTCACAAGCCTGGCGGTCGGTACCGTCCTGGATCTGGCGCGCCACCGAGGAGCGACCCACTTGGGGTTCATGGCCATCCAATGGTTGGCCGTGGTGGCCGGGCTCTTGGCTTTCGTTTGCCTGCGCAAGCAACCCGAACCACCCTATTCCAGAGAAAGTCCGCCGTCCCTTCGGCAATATGTCGTGAGGCCTTTCCTGGACCCCGCCTACCGCAAGGTCATCACCTTTTACCTTTACTGGCTCTTTGTGGTAGGAATCGCCTCTCCCTTCTTCTCGGCCCATCTTATCAAGCATCTGGGGTGGAATTTCAAGCGCATCGCTTCGCTGGACATCATCGCGGCGGCGTTGGCGGTCCTTTTCCAGCCTTTGTGGGGGAAGGCCCTTGACCGGTACGGTCACAAGCCGGTGCTGTATGTGACCGCCGCAGTCCTCGTCCACGTGCCCCTGTACTACGCCTTTTGCCCCTACGACTGGCACTGGCCCATCTACGCCAACGCCATCTTCAGCGGGATCTTCTGGTCAGGATTCAACACCGCCGTGTTCAATCTGGTGCTTCACTCGTCTCCGCCGCGGGGACGCCCCGGCTTCGTGGCCCTGCAGGCGGCCCTGAGCGGCTTGATGAACTTCCTCGCCTCCACCTTCGGGGGATGGCTCGCCCAGCTGCTCTCGCCCTACCGATGGCAGGTGGGAATGCTAACCATTGTGAACTACCAGATCCTTTTCGCTGCGACCGCCATCCTGCGGCTCCCCAGCCTGTGGCTGATCCGTAGGCTCGATGAACCCGAAGCGAAGCAAACCCTGGCGCTCATTCGGCAAGCCTTCCTCGAGGTGAATCGGCGGATTGGGCTTGGCCGCCAGCTCCTCGCCCTCGCGGGATCCAATGGCCCACGGGCTCAAACTCCGGGGCGACCAAGAAGTCGCATCCGCGAAGAGGGACAGCCGGGAGGAAAGGTCCGGGTGCATCACGCGTAACCGGGGTGCTTCCCTGTGGCAGGGATTGCCATCTCGCGGCCGAGCCAGCCGAAGCCGGCCTTCACATCACGAAGAAGCAGAGGTAGGTGGCGGGGAATTCGCGCGGGATCTTCTCGCGGCGAACCCAGATGGTGAGCGTGTAAATCCCGGGACCGCCCCGGTGGAACACAACCGGCAGGCGAAACCGGCGCCCGTCCTCCGTGAAAACGAAGCGGAACCCAGACCAAGGTTTCCAGAACCAGAAGAGGGCTTCTCGAGCACCTCCTTCCTCCGGGACGACGCTTTCCAGCTTGCCCAGCGAGGTGTAGAAGACTGGCGACGGGTGGCTCTCCCGACTCGTGATCTCTTCGGGAGACACGGGACGGGGCCAGGGTTCGAACCCCAGGCTTGCCCCCACAATCTGCACCCCTTCGCGGACAGCGCCCGTCACCCAGAGCGTTTCCCGCTCCGCCTCCCGCACGGAATAGAGCTGAGTCGGAAGGGGGTCGAGGGAAACGTACGCATTCAAGAAGGCGATCTCCAGCCGATAGCCATGCGGTCCAACCGCCAACCCGATCCCGCACCGGTTGTGTTCCGGACTCAGCAGGTGGGTGCGGTAGGGATTGGACTCGGAAGGACCCTCCAGCATCCGCTCATGGGTCCGCACAAGCACTTCCAGCAAGCGTTGGGCTGTCGTTCGAAAGGAGCGCCAGGTTCCGCTGAGGAAGCTGGTGCTGAGCGCGTGGTAGCCGCCGGTCAAGGCGTAACGGTGATAGGGCTTGAGCCCACGCAGGTCGAGGTCACCAGAGTAGCCCCAGCGCAAAGACTCCATGCAGTGCGAATCGGCCACAGCCGTGGCCAAGGAGTCCATCGCCAGCGCCGCAAGGCCAAGGCGGCGCCGATCCGCATTGATCCTGTTCAGAAAAGCCGACTTGATGGCAGCGATCTCTGACGGCGCCAGGACGGGCCGGAATCGCAGCTCGCGAGGGGGAGGGGGCGGAAAGGCGCGCTGGAGGTCCTCCCGGATGCGGGACCCCAGTCTCCGCATCAGCGTTCTCGCCTCGGTAGAGCGCGGATCGCTGGGATAGCGATCGACCAACAGTCGCAGGCAGAGCAGAGCATGAGTCGTGTCGCCCGCGTCGCCAAATCTTTGGGCGTAGGCCCAAAGGAGGTCAGGCGGGATCGCAGCGTCACGATACTGATCGACGAGCCGAGCAAAGGACGCAAGTCCGGGCCTTCCAGGCTCCCCTAGCTCCAAGTACATCCGGGAGAGGGCAAGGAGTCGGGCGCTCACCTCCGCGTCAGAGAGCCAAAGCGGTCGCAACGCTCTCTCGGTGAGCTCAATGGCCCGCTGGGCGAAGCGCGCGTTCCCCAGCTTCCTGGCCAGCTGGAACGCCTTCCAGCTCACCTCCGGCACCAGCTTGCTCCCGTCGAAAAACTCCAACACGGAGATGTATTCGGACAAAGCCTCCGCCGGGTGGCCCGAGGCGAGGAGGAAATCCCCGAAGGCGGCGCGCACCGAATCGGCGCCCAGGGGCTGGGGGAACCACGCGATGTACCACTCCACTTCGCGGCGGACGCAGGTCTCCAGCTCGCCGAGCCTCAAGGCGAGAAGGGCGAGCACGAATCGACGCGCCCGGCTCGGCAGGGTAGTCCCCGCCGTCCGAAGCCCGAAGAGGACCGACAGACCCTTACTCTCTTCCGCTGGCACACGACTGCGACAATGGCTCTCCAGCTCGGGGAGGACGCTCTCCTTCGCGATCTGAAAAACGACCACGGCCTTCGCCGCGGTGACCCAGGCTTCGCGGCATCTGCCGAGCAATCCGAGGTAGAACGAGCGCAGCCTGAGGATCTCCCCCAGTTGCGGCGCCTGCACGAAGGCAAACTCACAGCGATCGAACTCCCTCAGAACAGCGGCCGAGTCGTACTCCTCCGGGCGCTGTGCTGCGGCGCGGAAGAAGGAGAGGTACTCCTCCGGTGTTTGGGCTGATGCCCTCGGCGCCAGAAACGAGCTCGCCCATGCGAGCCACACGAGCACCGCGCGGCGCAAAGCCTTGGCCCTCACGCCTGCCCTGCTCCTCGCGAGGCTTCCTCCACCCGCTCCCCAGGCCCTGTAGTCGCTCCGTCGTCCCAGTTCAGAAGGTCGGACCTTTGCGACCCTGTCCGGCGGGGAGTCACTCGCGTTCCAACACCTCCCGGACCTTTCGGAGCAGAGATTCCGGTGGGAAAGGCTTCGGCAAGAAGTCGATCCCGGGTTCCAACAGGCCGCGAGCGGCGATGACGTTGTCCGGATGACCGGAGGCGTAGATCACACGCAGGCCGGGACGCAGACTCGAGAGTCGCTCGGCCAGCTCACGCCCGTTCATCCCCGGCATGATGACGTCGGTGATCAGCAGATGGATGGGACCCTGGTGCCGCTCGCTGATCAGCAGTGCATCGCCTGGACTCTTGGCCTCCAGCACGGCGTAGCCGAAGCGCCTCAGCACGGAACAGGCCAAGTCCCGCACGAGGTCATCATCCTCGACCACGAGCACGGTTTCCGTTCCGCCCAGGTTCACTCGCGTCTCCGCCTCGGACAGTGGCCGTTCCACCGGGGCATCCACGCGCGGGAAATAGATCTTGAACGTGGTCCCATGACCGGGCTCGCTGTAAACCCAGATGTGCCCTCCCGATTGCTTGACGATTCCGTAGACCTGAGCCAGGCCGAGTCCGGTGTGTTCTCCCCCTTTCGTGCTGAAGAAGGGCTCGAAGATGTGAGCTTTGGTCTCCTCATCCATGCCGATCCCGGTGTCGCTCACGGTCAGCAGAACGTAACTGCCCGGCTGGACATCGACGTGTCGCTTCGCGTACTCCTCGTCGAGGCTGACATTGGAAGTCTCGATGACCAAACGGCCCCCTTGCGGCATGGCATCCCTGGCATTGACCACGAGATTCACGATCACCTGTTCCACCTGGGCCGGATCGGCTTGGATGTTCCCCAGCTCCGGCTCGAGGACTTCCACAAGCTCGATGTCCTCGCCGATCAAACGCCGGAGCATCTTGCTCAGGTTTTCCACCAGCTCGTTCAAGTTGAGGACCCGGGGCTGCATGGTGAGCCTACGCCCGAACGCCAGGAGCTGCCGCGTGAGGGAGGCGGCGCGACCGGCAGCCTTCTTGATCTCCTCCACATCCTGCCGGACGGGGTCATTGGCAGCAAGGTCCATGAGCACGAGATCAGCATAGCCAGAAATGGCCGTGAGTACGTTGTTGAAGTCGTGCGCCACGCCTCCGGCCAGGCGACCGACGGCCTCCAGGCGGCGCGCCTGCTCCAGCTGACGCTCCAGCTGCACCACCTGCGTCAGATCGTGGATCACCACTATGTAGTTTGGCCGGGTGGATTCCTCCTCCGGGGCGAAGACGGAGAGCGCCACCTCGCAGATGATCTCCGAGCCATCGCTCCGCCGGCCGCTCAGCCTGCCCGACCACCACTGGCGCTCCCGCAAAGCATTTCGGATTTCCGCCATCCTCACCGGGTCCAGTTCGAAAAGACCAGCGGTTCGCGCGTCGCACCCGATCCATTGGGCGGGAGGTTTTCCCGAGAGCCGACCGAAAGCGCGATTGGCGTAGCGGATGCGAAGTTCGGCGTCGAGCACCACGACCGAATCTACCGCCTGCTCCACGGCCATCACGAGTCGATTCCGCTCCGCCTCTATTCGGCGCAACTCCGTCAGATCGCGGCTGATCCCCACCAAGCCGATCGTGTTCCCTTCGGCATCCTGAAGGGGAGTGTAGCTCGTCAGGAACCAGAGCTCGTTCCCGTGTCGGTCCGTAGCCGGGGCCAGTCGGTTGACCAGCGGGCGGCCCGAGGCAATCACCTGCTGCTCATCGGCCTGACGGCGAGCGGCCACCTCTCGAGGCAAGAAGTCGAAGTCCGTTTTGCCAACAACCTCTTCCGAGGACCTCGCACCGAGGAAATGAAGATGCGAGGGATTGGCAGCGACGAAACGGCCTTCCCGGTCCTTCACGAAGACGTGATCCAAGATGTTGTCGAGGATCGTGCGCAGCAGGTTGCGCTCTTCCGCCAGTTCCTGCTCAGCCCGGCGCCGAGCCGTCACATCCTCCAGACTACCTTCGAACTGGCGGATTGGACCCTCGGGATCGCGTACGACGATGCAATGGTCGGACACCCAGATGGTCTGGCCGTCCGCACGGGCCATTTGGTACTCGAACCCCTGCAAACGGCCCGTCTCTTCGATCAGATGCAACCATTGCGCGGCGACGGCCGGTTCCGTGAAAAAGTCCCAGAACTTGCGGCCGAGAAGGGCTTCTGCCTTCGGGTACCCCAGCATCGAGGCCAGGGCCGGATTGGCATCCACGAAGCTGCCATCTGGCGAGAGGCGGTAAAGACCGACGGGTACCCGATGCACCAGATCGCGGTAGCGATTCTCCGCCTCCACGAGGAGCCGACGCTGGGCTGCCCGCTCCAGTGCCAATCGGACGGCCGCCGGCACACGCGCGAAGTGCTTCGGCGACTTCAAAATGTAGTCATCGAGGCCCGCCTTCATGGCCTGGACGGCGATCTCCTCCGTACCCGTGGCGGTGAACATGATCACCGGCTTGTACGGGTAGCGCGCCTTCACTTGCTGGAGCACAGCCAGACCGTTGGACCAGTTGAGCTTGTAGTCCGTGATGACGAGGTCAAAGTCGCCCCCGTCCAGCGCCGCGGAGAACTCCTCCGGCCCAATCACTTGCTCCACTTGGACCGCGCCGAATTCCCGCCGCAGCTCCCGGATGAGCAAGAATCGATCATCCGGGTTGTCATCCACGAGGACCACTCGCAGCTCTGCAGCCATGCGACCTCCTCCTTCGCCCCATGAGTCCCCTCGTCCGCAGATCGTCACCTCGGGGATCAAAGCCAACCTACGTGCAGACGACCTCCGGATATTGGTTCCAGCGGAGCCAGTAGAGGCCGAGCGCCGCGATCATCCCTTCCACATCGGCTGAGGAAACGGGTTTCTTCAGATAGGAATTGGCGCCGAGCTCGTAAGCTCGGTTTATGTCGCGCAGGTCGCAGGAGCTGGTTAGCACTACTACCGGGATGCGGCGGATCACCTGCTGGCTACGGATCCACTTCAGCACGTCAAAGCCGGAAAGACCCGGCAATTTGAGATCCAGGAGCACGAGCACGGGAAGGGGATAGATCGAGCGGTCGGCGTACTCTCCCTTGCCTTCGAGATAGCGAATGGCGGCCTCGCCATCCTCCACGCGCCACAGCGGCTGGCCGAGGCCCAATTTCTCGAAGGCCCGCCGGACGAGCAGGTAATCGTCCACGTTGTCCTCCACGAGAAGCACCGTGATCCGCTCAGAACCTGACATTCGAGCACCTCCCGGGCACAGGATCCGATTCGCTCCGGGCTATCTTTTCCCCTCGCCCACGAGTGCAGCCGCATGCCGCTCGCAGCGGCATCGCGGAAGTCCCGCCAATGGCTCTAGCCCGTTGCATCTGAAGGGCGAGATCCGTACATTTGGGCACAAGAGGAACGAAATCGTTTGGTAACCACAGGGTGCAGCTCATGGAAAGGGACGAACTGGACCGAAGGATCGCCTCCGTTTTGGATTCGACCGACCGGCTGTTCCTGAGCACGGCCGTGGACAATAACCCTTCGGCCTCGGCGGTTTTCTTCGCACGCGATGGCCAGGATCTGGTCTTCTTCACCTTCACCACGACCCGCAAGGCGGAACAGATCCGGTACAATCCACGGGTGCAAGCCATGGTCTGGCCCCGGGGCGAGGAGGGAATCCGCGGCGTCCAAATCGAGGGGGAATGCCAGCGCATTACCGATCCGGGCGAGGTGGAACGCGTACGGGAGCTCCTCCTGGAGGTCACCCCAGCTTTCCAGTCGTACATGGACGACCCTTTCCTTGCCAAGAACGGCATTGCCGGCTATTATCGCCTTCGCCCGACGGCCATCCGCTACATCGATTTCTACGCTCCGCAGAAGTTCGCGTGGCGCGAATACCCGGCGAACCAACCGAGCGACCTGAAGGTCTTCCTCCGAAGCGCGAAGAACCGCTTGGCCCTTTGGGTGCGGGCGGTGCGCGCGCCTTTCTTCACGGCAACCGTGGTGCCTGTGGTCCTCGGCGCGGTCATCGCTCACGCAGATCTTGCCGCCCGCGGCGCTGCATCCCTCTGGAACTGGCCTACCTTCCTCCTGGTCATGCTCGGCGCACTACTGGCGCACGCTGGAACCAACATGGCCAACGACTATTTCGATCACACCTCCCGAAACGATGAGTACAATCCCTACTTCAGCCCGTTCAATGGCGGTAGCCGGATGATTCAGGCAGGACTTCTTCCCGCCTGGAAGGTGCTTTTCGCGGCGCTCAGCTGCTTCGCCGCCACCGCCGCCATCGGGCTGCATTTCAACCATCGCATCACCGGCTCGATCCTGGGCAACAGCCCATTACTTTGGATCGGAGTCGCGGGCATCGCTCTCGGCCTCCTGTACACGGGATCCCCCGTCCGCCTCGGGTACCGTGGCCTCGGGGAGATCTCGATCGCGCTCGGCTTCGGCCCGGTGATGGTCCTCGGGACTCACTACGTCATGTTCAGCCCGTACCTACGGCAGGAGGGGGCTACCTGGCCCTGGCTCACTCCCCTACTGGCTTCGGTGCCGGTCGCCATTCTGATCATGCTGGTCGTCTGGATCAATCAGTTCCAGGACCTCCTGGCGGACAAACTCGTGGGGAAGAATACCTGGGTGGTTCGCCTCGCGGAGGTCCACGGCGAAAGGATCCGTTACGACAAACCGTTCCGGTGCTACGGCGCCTTTCTCTATGCCACCTTCGCCTACATCTTGCTCCTATCCGCACTCGGGGTAGTCGATCGCAGCCTTTCCTCGCCTGCGGCATGGATCGCCGTATTGCCGGTGCCACTGGTGATCCGGATGATCCGCTGGGGCAAGGAATGGCTTCGCCGCTGGGATGACCCACAAGCGGATCGCCAACGTCTGCCCTACGAGCTCCTGCGCGTCAACGCCTCCACGATCGCCGTCCATTTGGCGACGGGTCTTCTCCTCGCACTGGGCTTCTGGATCGGCTATCGCGGCTGACCCTCTGCCCGCGCCGGCCCGGGGAGGGGAATCGATTCGCGGGAAGCTCCGGGTCCGGCGCGGGGTAGCTCGATCCAGAAGCGGCTCCCTCCCCTGGGTCCGGATTCCACTCCCACCCTCCCACGCATCCGTTCCACGCCTCGCCGGATGATCGCCAATCCGACGCCCGTACCGGGGTACTTCTCCACGCCTTGCAGGCGCTCGAAAACGCGGAAGACCCTCTCCCGGTGCTCCGGCGGGATCCCGATCCCATTGTCCTGAACCGAAATACGGACGGTATCCGGACTCTGCTCCGAGGAGATCCGCACGCGAGGTCGCCGGCCGGGGGGCACGAACTTGAGGGCATTGGCCAAGAGATTTCCCACGACGCGCACCAGCATCCCTTCGTCGCCCAGCACCCTTCCCAGCGGCTTTTCCACCCTCACTCTGGCTTTGCGGGAACGGATCTCTTCCTCGTAGAGGCCGAGCAATTCGTCCACGACCCCGTCCAGGTCCACGGGTTCCGAAGCGACGCGCATGGTGCCGATACGGCTGTACTCGAGCAAGTCGGTGATCAGGGCCTCCATCCGGCGGCCGGCTTCCAGCGAGCGATGAAGGTAGAGCACCGCGTCTGCCGTCAGCAAGGGAGCTGCTTCCTCCAGTACCGCCTGACAATAGCCTTGGATGGCACGCAATGGCGCGCGAAGATCATGCGAAACGGTGTAGACGAAGGATTCCAGGTCTTCGTTGGCCCTGAGCAAAGCCTGCGTGGTCCGTTCCAGTCTCAGATTGGTGGCGCGGAGGTCGTCCAGGAGGTTGACCAGCGCGGCGTTCAGCTGCTCGAGCTCGGCGGCCTTCTCTTCGATCTCCCGCCTTCGCTCGCCGATCCTCTCCTCCAGTAGCCGCGACTGTTCCTCCAACTCCCGTCGAAGCCGAGTGCAGCGCAGGCCCAAAGCCAAGACCTCCGCCGCTTGGATGGCCAAGTCGAGCTCCTCCCCCCGGAAAGCGGACGGGTCCGCCGCGAAAAGGGTGAGGCTGCCGAAAAGGCCTCCCCCCTCCAGCAGTGGGAAACAGATGACGCTCCGCCAACCCTTCTCCCGAGCAGGGACGAGCCATTCCGGGAGCCCACTCTCGCCGGCCAGATCCATGGCCACAAAGGGCCGCCTCTGAGGCAGAGCATCCACCCACCAACCGGGCGGGACGAACAGGGCGCTCTCCTCGCCCAGTCCCGCCAAGAGCTCGCTCCTCCCCTCCTCGATGACGTGGCAAGCCACGCAACCCGCATCGAACGGAAGCATCCCAAACAGGGCCTGCAGGAAGGAAGCGGCCACCTCCTTCTCGGTACTGGAGTCAAGCACGGCGCGGACGATCCGCTGAAGCGCAGACGCTCGCCGCGCCGATTGCTCCACCTGGCGGCTGAGGGCTTCGACCTCCGAGCAGTCGACCAGGAATAGCAGGACGCGCTCCCCTCCGGGGATCCACGTCGCCCTGAGCTCGACGGGAACGCGGGTCCCGTCGGCACGAACCACTGTCTCCCGCAGCGGAGCCACCCAGCCGTGGCGCGCCCTCTCCAACCACCGCTCGACGCGGGTTGCCTCCCTAGGACCGAAAAAGCCTTCCAGCCTGGTCCCCACGAGCTCATCAGGGCTCCGCTCCGCCATCAGACTCGCGGCCGCACGATTGGCCCGAGTGACGGTGAGCTCCTCCAGCATCAAGGCGCCCACGGGAAGGGTCTCGAACAGCGTTCCAGCAAAGGCTTCGGCGTCTCGCGCTCTCTTTTCAAGCTCCGACGGCCCAGCGACCTCCCGGCAGAGAACGGAGACCGCCGACTTTCCTTCCCATCGGATTGGCGAGAGGAATGCCTCGAGTTCGCGCCAGCTGCCATCGGGACAGAGGATGCGGAAGAGCGCCCGCCGCGGTCCAACCCGGCGCGCCAGGATCGCCTCAATGCTTTGCCCCAATTGTGGCCGTGCCGAAGGATCTACATTCTCCAGAAACTCGCTCAGCGACACGGGCCCGGACCAGCCGAGAAATCGAGACATCCTCGGGTCGGCCAGGACCTTCTTGTCGAAGGTCACGATCATTCGCAGTGCACCCTCAACGCCGGCCCCAGCGGAAGCTGGAACCCCTGGCATCCCCATCTTCCGGGCCTCCCCTTCGAACCAGACCAGGAGCTCCGAAAGGAGTTCGTCCGCGCTTTCCCACCGACGGGAGGGGGATTTCCCTCTGTAGAACGCAAACAACTTTCGCTCTCCCGCGACAAGGTAACCGGTGACCTTCCGGAAGCCCTCCCTCGCGCAGGAGGGAAACAGGCGCCGGGAGAGGGAGTGGCTCCATGCCTTTCCGCCCGTTCCGGCTGGGAATGTAGGCTCCATGCCTTCCAGCGCGGCCAGGAATTCCTCTGCCACGGGCGGCTCTATCCCGGAGCAAGTCCAGAGGACAAGTCGATCGCCCTCGCGCCGGGCAGCAACGACGGCGTCCGCCCGAAGCAGACGGCGACTGAGCTCACAGAAGAGCAGGCCGGTTTTCTCGGCCGCATCGGCCCTCGTGCGCTTCGTCATCTCCGCCTGACCTCCGACGGTTCCTCGCTCTTCCGATTTGGGAGGCTAAGTGGCGCCGTTCCCATCCTTCCCAGCCGGGAGCGGCCTCGAACTCCGCAGGATTCGCCTGCCGTTTCGTCGCTTCCTCGGGCCATTTGACCTGTGGCCCCTCCGCAGGGACGGGAGACGGCCCACTGGAATCGATCGCGAGGCTGGAGCCCGTGACTGGCGGCCTTTCTACTCCTCCTGCTCCTCCCCGGCCAGAGGGTCGTCGGCCGCGGGGGCGATACCCGCCTCCTGGAGCTGTCGGCGAAGCCTGCGGATCACATCCTTCAGCTCTGCCATCCGGATCTCGCGGCCCGCCATCAGGCGCAGAAGCTTGCGTTGCTGCTCGAACTTGTCCTGCAATTCCCGCTCCAAGCGCTTGCGCTCGCTGATGTCGACGACCATCCCCACGAAACCCCGGAGTGTCCCATCTGGACGACGGCTGGCTGCAGGGGCAACAAGGGCATCGAAACGGGAGCCGTCTTTCCGCAGGAGCTGGACCTCGAGCATATCGAGCCACTCGCGCCCGGCACGCCGCTGGGCCATGCGTCCGGCCAGCATCTCGCGATACTCGGGGGCGATCACATCCAGCATCCCGAGCCGGCCCACTACTTCGCCGGGGGTAGCCCCGTACATGTTCGCCAGGTGGCGGTTCACGTAGACGAACCGACCGGAGCTATCCGCCTCGTACACGCCCACCAAGGGGTTTTCCAGGATCTGCTCCATCCTCGCCGTCAGTTCCGCCAATTCCACGGAGAGACGGCGGGCGCGCAGCAGGATCTCCACGCGGGCCAACAGCTCGATCTTCTCGATCGGGGTCAGGAGGATCTCGTCGATGGTTCTCCACAGCTGTCGGGTCACCATCCGAACGTCCGCGCGAGATGTGATCAGCAGATGGGGCAGAAGGACCGGCTCTTCCTGGCGCCGCCTTTCTTCGATCCGCTCCTGGAGGAGGTCCAAGGCGGGCCCATCCAGGATGCCGAGATCGAACGGTTGTCCCAGCTCTTCCCCTTCGGATATGGCGACTTCGTACCTGTCCCCCAGCCACTCCTCGAGAAGCCGCCGATTCTCGTGATGGGCGACCAACAGCAACAGGCGATGCATCGCAACTCGCCTCGCTCTTCGTTCGGGGCCGCTACCCGGGAGAACGCGGCCCCCAACCCGGACTCAATCCCCTCCGAGGAGCCCCTTCACCACGGCCAGTAGCTCCCTCACCGCCAGCGGCTTCACGAGAACCCCGCGAGCCCCGTGCACCGCGCTCGCCCGATATACGTCCGCGGACTGACGGGGGGAAATGACCACGAAGGGGACGCCTGCCGTCCGAAGCGTCTCGCAACCTTCCCAAACCCTCTCGTCGAGACCGGAGAGATCGATCAAAACCAGAGCCACCTCCGTCCTGGACAGAACTTCCTCCAAGCTCTCGGTGGAGTGCGCGCCGATGGCCTCGATCCCCTCTTTCGCGAGGGCGCCCTGCAGAAGGTCGAGATTCCGCTGGCTGCGCTCGACTATGAGTACGAGCCGACTTGCGATGACTTTCCTTCCCCCGGGGTGAGGGAGAAACTCCTCATCCTCTGTTCGGCCAACTTGCACCGCCACACCGTGGGTTACGGATCTTGTGCGCACCTTGGTCATCGCGAGTGGGCCCCGCGGGGCACCACCTCCGGAGTCCCTGTCAGGATGCCCTGCAGGTCCTGGGGCGGCAAGCCGATCCGGATGCCGCGCTCGGTGATTTCGAATTCGCGGAGCGTCTTCTCGAAGTCGCTGTAGCGCATCTTGAGCACACCCAAGGCCCGCCGGAGTTGTCCCTGCGCCTCGAAATAGCGAAGAAAGATGACGGCGTCGCCCACGAAGCTCAGGCCATACTCGCTGGCGCGGAAATCGCCGGTCAGGTGCGTCACCTCATCCACCAGCAGGACCGTCACTCCCATGTTCGTCAGGTACTTGCAGAGCGCCCGGAGATGCCCGGCCAAGTCCTCGCCGCGAATGACAAGGCGGTAGGAGGGCATGCTGTCGATCATGACCATGCGGACGTCGCCGGTTTCCACCTCCTGATGCACCAGCCGGGCAAACTCATCGCCAGCGTGCCGAAGCGGCTCCACGTTCACCAGCCGGATTCGCCCTTCCCTCAGGAGGGGTTCCAAGTCCAGGCCGATGCTCCGGCAATGCGCCAGCACCGTAGCGTCGTCTTCCTCGAAGAGGTAGTGTACGCATCGCATGCCCTTCCGCGCCGCCTCAACAAGGAAATAAAGCCCCAGAGTGGTCTTCCCCACTCCCGAGGGGCCGCTGATCAACGTCACGGTGCCGCGCGCGATCCCGCCGTGCAGCATCCCGTCCAGTTCCGGGATTCCCGACGAGACCCGTTCGGGGACGAACTCGCGGCGAAAGGCTTCGGGCACCAGCCTCGGGAACACGTGCAAGCCGGTTGCATCCAAGCGGAAGGCGTGTTTGCCCGGCTCGAAACCCGAGCCGCGGAACTTGATCACTTCGAGGCTCCGCTCGCGGCCCACGATTTCGAGATGGATCACCCCGTCGGCCAGGAACTGCAGATCCGTATCCGGAGCCTCAGCGCTGCCCTCCGAGGTGAAGAGCACCGTGCCGCCGCTTTCCTTGAGGAAGCGCAGAAAAGAGAGCACTTGCTTGCGATACTGGAAGGGGTCGCGGGAAAAATAGCGCAACTGGGTCATGGAGTCGACGAAAATGCGCTTAGGCCGGACCCTCTCCACGGTATCCACGATGAGCTTGGTGGTGGGCTGGAGCTCTACCTCGGCGGGCGAGAAGATATCGTAAGATTCCACCTGCACGAAGTACTCCGGTGTAGGAGCTAGATCCAGCATGTGCACCGGACCCAGGTCAATGCCGATCTCCGCGGCGTGCTCCCGCATTTGGTCCACTGGCTCACCCAGACTGATCAGGAGCACCGGCTCCCCAGCGTCCACTCCGGCACGGAGAAAGTACCAGCCCAAGGTCGTCTTGCCCGTCCCTGGCCCTCCGCGCAGGAGGTAGGAACGCCCGGCCCAGAACCCGCCCCACAGGACTTCGTCGAGACCTTCGATGCCAGAGGAGAGACGCTCCTTCATCTCTGCCTCCTGTCATCTATTCCGCCGACCTCGTTGGACACCGGACTCTTATCTTCGCGGTAAGATCCGGATCCTTCCCCCCGAATCGACCCCCGCGCACATTAGCCTCGCGGGGCGGCTCCTGCGGGTCTCACAGCGCGGATGGGATGTCTCGTGCAGGTGGAAGTCCGGATGGAACGCTGATTGTGGGACGAAGGCAGACCGCTCCTCCCCGCACGAAGGCTTGCCTCACACTGTCCCTCCCAGTCGGGCCCTTCGCACCTGCGCAAGCGGAAAGGCCGACGCGCGCAACGGCCACCTCCCATGCTTCCTGGCGGCGCTCGGGGACGTCTGCAAAATAATCACCCGCATGCCGCTGTGCAATGACAAAATTGCGCCGCGTCGCTTGTCCAAGTTCCGGCAGGGGCTCCTTGCCAAACGCTGGAGGAAGCGTTACATTTGGAGCGACTCGTGGCCGCGGGGTCGAGGTGGCGACCGGAGACTTGCGGGACAGCTCTCTGTTGCGGGAATAGGCTCGGCAAAGAACAGGTTCAGCGGGACTTCGAAGGCCCTGCAGCTCGCAGGCCTAGGCAAGCGCGCGGAGGGTTTGATGCGAGCCGCCATTGTGATCCTCGCCCTCGTAGGGATGGGCTGCACTGCGAAGGAGGCAGGAGTGTCTGGCGACGCGGAACATCTGAGGCGGCAGCTGGCGAAACTTGCACCAGCGGAAATCCACGCCGACTTGAGCCGTCTCGAGCCGGCGAAGAGGCAGTTGGTCCTCAAGCTCGTCCAGGCATCCCGCTACATGGACGAGATTTTCCTCCGCCAGGTCTACGCTCGGAATCCCGAGATCCGGGACGAGCTCATGCGCCGCCGGGATCCGCTGGACTCCCTCCGGCTCGAGTACTTCCGCGTAATGTTCGGCCCCTTCGACCGACTGGAGGAAGACCGCCCGTTCCTCGGCGACAAGGCGAAGCCCCTGGGCGCCAACTTCTACCCCGAGGATCTCACCCGAGAGGAGTTCGCCCGATGGCTGGAGAGCCATTCGCAGGATCGAGAGGCGTTTGAGAGCAATTTCACCGTGATTCGCCGCAGAGGGGATAGCCTCGTGGCCGTGCCCTATTCCGAGGAGTATCGGCACCTCCTGGAGCCCGCGGCCCGCATCCTGGAAGAGGCCGCGCAGCTGGCGGAAAATGCCAGCCTGAAGCGCTACCTCCTGACCCGAGCCGAGGCTTTCCGCACCAACGACTACTTCGAAAGCGATCTCGCCTGGATGGATCTGGACGACCCGGACATCGAGTTCGTCATTGGCCCCTACGAGGTCTACGAGGATCGGCTCTTCGGGTACAAGGCGGCCTTCGAGGCCTTTGTCACCCTCATTGACCGGGAAGAGACGGCCAAGCTGAGCATCATCTATGGCTATCTGGACGAATTGGAGCGGAATCTCCCAATCCCGGACCCCTACAAGAATCTGAGCCGTGGGCGATCGTCGCCCATCCGAGTGGTCAATGAAGTATTTTCCGCCGGCGACACCAAGGCGGGCGTCCAGACCACGGCCTTCAATCTTCCGAATGATGAGCGCGTGCGCGAAGCCAAGGGGAGCAAGAAAGTGCTCCTCCGCAACGTGGCCGGGGCCAAGTTCGAAAAATGCTGGCGGCCCATCACGGCGCGCGTTCTGTGCGCCGATCAGCTCCCGCTCGCCAGCTTCAATGCGTATTTCACCCACACGCTCCTGCATGAGGTTTCGCACGGACTGGGCCCGGGGATGATCCGCTTGCCGGACGGTCGCACCACCACGGTGAACAAGGAGCTGAAGGAAACCTACCCGACCATCGAGGAGACCAAAGCCGACGTCCTCGGCATGTACAATGCCCTGTTTCTCGTCAACAAAGGCGTCTTTCCCCCGGCTTTCCGGGACAGCCTGTTCGTCACCTACTTGGGCGGGATGTTCCGTTCGATCCGCTTCGGCACCCAGGAGGCTCACGGACTGGCCAACCTGATCCAGTTCAACTTCCTCCGGGAGAAGAAGGCGTTCCTGTACGACGAAGAGACGGCCCGCTTCCGCGTCGACCGGGATCGTTTGCCCGAGGCAATCCGGGAGCTGGCTCACGAGGTGCTCATGATCCAGGCCCGATTGGATTACGAAGGGGCAAGGGGTTTCATCCGGAAATACGGGACCATGCCGGCCGAGCTACAGGCAGCGCTCGGGCGGCTGACGGACATTCCCATCGACATTCGGCCGGTGTATCCCATTGAGGCCGAGTTCCCGGAGCGCTGAGCTGGACCCTCCGGCCTTCGTGAGTTCTAGTCCCCTGGTGCTTGCGCTCCCCCGGTCCGAGCCTGAAAAGACCAGCGCGGCATTCCTCGGCGAGCGTTCCCACGGCCCCCACTTGCGGCGACGCCTGGGCTTCCCCAGACCCCCCTCGCCGAGGACGGAGTCATGGCCATCCCTGTCTCGTTCGCTCCTGAGACGTCGTCCGCTCGTTGAACGGGAAAACGGGGATTCGCACCGAAACGGGCCAAGCCAAACTCCTTGAAACTGCAGGGATTATCTATCCCCTCCCACCACTCGTGCTTGTGGTACACCCCTTGCGATTCCGCCCTTTCGGTAAGAGGGAGCGGCTGCTGTGCTTGAGACTCTTGGAAAGATCATCCGCGGTGGTGTCCTCGTCCTCGCTCTGGTTGCAGCACGGGAGGCAACGGCGATCCCGGGTGCCACCCGATCGCCCCAGGACTTCCCGCCCGGGCTCCATCCGGCCACGAGTCGGCCCCTTGCCGGCGAGTCAGATGGAACGTCGGACGGACTTCGCGAGGAACTTCCGTGGCCAGGCGCTGCCGAGCCCATGACGCCGCGCGCGGTCGTACTCCGCCAAAGGACCAGCTTCTCCGCGAAGGCCCTGCGAGCGGATGATTCCCACCTGTCGCTCCAGTCCAAGGCCTGGCGCAAATCTCTGCTCGGCTCCACGGCCGTGCTCGCCCTCCGGATCGCCTTTGCGGACAGGCCGGGCCACGTCCCCTCGTCGTGCCATGATTCCCTCCTCTTTGATTCGGAGCGCAGCTTGCGCCGCTACTTCCTCGAAGCCTCAGAAGGCAAGCTGCAGATTTCCGGCCAGGTCCTCCCCGCTGACGGCGGCTGGTTCCGACTCGAGGCTCCGCTGGCCGCGTACGGCTCAGATACCGGCCCGAACAACGCTGATCCGGCTGTTCACGATCGGGGCCTCTTCTCCCCGGACGAGCTGGTTCGACATGCGGTTGAGCTCGCCGACCCCATCACCGACTTCTCCCAGTATGATTTGGACGGCGACGGAGCTGTCGACCACCTCCTGATCATCCACGCGGGCGACGACCAGGCCACGAGCCGATGCCCCCAGGATTTGTGGTCGCGCCAGATTGCGCTCGGAGAGCCACAACGAGTGGACGGAGTTCGCATCGAAACCGCGATGATCGTGGCGGAGACGAGTCCCCTCGGCACCTTCTGCCACGAATTCGCCCACGATCTCGGAGCGCCCGACGTCGTCATCGAGACTGGCCCCCAGGACCTCTGCCTCATGAGTCTGGGATGCTGGAACGGCGATCCGCCGGGCTCCGAGCCCGCAATGCTGTGCGCCTACCTTCGCTGGGATCTCGATGGTGATCCCTCCAATGGACGGGAGGGATGGATCGCTCCGGAGCCGGTTGAGCCAGGCGAGCGGTTCACCGTGGGTCACCATCCGGTGCTCGTGAACCTCCCAGATGCAAGCTTGCTCCTGGAATACCGAAGCACTCGTGGGCCCCTTGGCAAGGGCTCGCATCACCGCATCATCGCCTACCGAATCAGCACGGATAGCTGGTCCCTCTGGCCGGGACAGAGCTGGGATTCGCCGGCCGAGGACTGGAGCCTTGCCCTGGGCCAGACGGAGATGGAGCTGAGGGTGGAGGCCACTTCCGAAGATGCAGCTGTGATCACCTCCGTGCTGTCTGCCGCGACGGCTAAGCTCCGGACGATTCCTGAGGGGCTTCAGCTGGTGGTCTATCCCAATCCTTTCCGCACATCCACGACCCTTCTGGTCGATGGGGCCGAGCCCACGGAAGTGGAGATCTTCGACCTCGCGGGGCATCTGATAGGGCGACTCACGGCGAGTCCCCCGGGCACGATGTGGGATGGCCGCGACGAACTTGGTCGCCCGCTCCCCTCAGGCCGCTATCTCCTCCGCTGCCGAAGGGCGGGGATCTCCTGCCACACCGCGATCACCATCCTGCGGTGAAGCCGCTCGCGGACCTCAGGTCCGTGTGAACCACACGAACTTCAAAGCGAGCACCCGATCTCGGCTTTGCCAACGATCATTCCGGCGAACCACCGACTCGTTGAATACCAAGTACAGATCGCTTCCGTCCCGTACCGTGTAACGGAGGAGCAAGTTTGCCACCGCGCGTTGCGACCCCTCCTCGTCCAACGGATCATACTTCCATTGCAGGTAGGCTTTGAAGAAAAGATTCGTGGAGAAGTAGTAGACGAATCGGCTGCCCAGGGTGTGGGTTCGGAAGCGACCGGCGGGCAGAGTCACGCGATTGTGGTCGTAGCTGAATTCCAGGCGAACGCGCCGAATGGAGGTCAGCGTCCCTTCCGTGCCCAAGGAGATGGACGAGCCGCCGTAGTAATCGCCGAAAGACCATCGGAAATCCGGGCTGAAGCTCCGGCTCTCGTCCCCGCGGAAAAAGCCGTCGAGCTGGTAGCCCTGGTACACGCCCCTCGGCACGACGAGACCCGGACGCAACTCCCAATCTTCTTCCAGAAATTCGCGCCGCCTCATCACCCCGAGTCGGGCGAAGGCTCCGCTCTGGAACCGAGCGCCGAAGGACAGCTCCAGGTTGCGATCCATGAGGATCCCTACGTGATTCTCGATATTCTCCGCCTCGATTCCGAAGAGGTACTGACGCACGAGGCGACTGTCCGCTGGCCTCGGCTGGTAGCGGAGGCTGGCCGAGCTGGTGCGGATATCCGTCCGCCGCACGAACCCCATCTCCGGGTTGAAATGGGGAGCGATGTCGAGGTAGGAAGCGCGCAGGTTCCACAAGTCCGAGCGATACGCAAGGCCGGTATAGAACCCGTAGTTCTGCCGGCTCCCAGGCAGGAACTGGCCGTCGTCATCGTAGCGGTCCGGCGAAAACGTCCCCGCACCTGCTACGTTCACCGTGAGCTCCTCCGTGGGGGCGAGACGGAGGTCAAGTCCCACCGTGCGATTGTAGGAGGCGTCGTCAAGGCTTTGCTTGTTGAGGGCCATGAAGCCGACGCTCGATAGGGCGAAGATGTCCCTTTTGAGGCGGAGGGCGCTATAGCTGGTTCTGGGCTCCGTCCCGTCTTCCAGTTCGGCGCGGTCGGTGACGACGCTCAAAGCGCCGAGCTGGTAGTTTCCCAGTTTCCCGGTCAATCGGACCCCTCCCAGCATCGGCACCGCTTGCCCTTCCTTCAGGCCGATGCGGCGGCTGTAGAAGATCTGCAGCGGGCTGCCGAACATCTGGCGACGCATGTCCGGCGATTCGCCGAAGGAGAACATCTCCGCCCCTTCGAGGAAGAAGTCTCGCTTTTCCGGAAAGAAGAGGGAAAAGCGCGTGAGATTGACGATCTCCTGATCCGACTCGACCTGCGCGAAGTCCGTGTTCCAGGTGAGGTCCACCGTCAGGTTGGAGACGGGAGAAAGCCGTGTGTCGAGACCGAGCCGCCGCACGGGCTTGTACGATGCCGCACTTGCCTCGTCCTTCTGAGCTCCGGCCAGGAAATAGGGTTTCCAGTCCAGCGACCATCCGCTCCGCAAGCCCCGGATACCCCGCAGAACCCCGGCCTCGCTCACCCGGAAGGCGGCGAAGAAGCCCCGATCTCGCGGCACAAGTTTCCAGTAGTCCTCCTCGTTCTTCCGGCGCACCACTCGCACGAAGTTCACCCCCATGTCCAGCGTGTCGCGCCTGGGGAAGCGCAGAGTCTTCCACGGGATGGCGATTTCGGCGTACCAGCCGCTGTCGTCGCGCGCGGTACGGCACTCCCAGATGCCATCCCAGCTGTCATTGAAAACGGTCCCATCGTTGGCCAGAGTGGCGTCGCGACGAGCCCCGAGAGGATTGATCACAAAGTAGTATCCGCTGCGGAGATCGTGGTAGGTGTCCAAGATGATCTGGAAGTTGTCGTCCGCGTCAAGGCGGGCGTCGCGCCGCATCTCCCGAGCGATGATCTTGTGCGGCTCGGAGTCGCGACAGCGAATGCCGAAGTAGAGGTTATGCGCATCATAGGTCACCGCCACCCATGTCGGCTCGGTGGCGGGCTGACCTTCCTGCGGTTCGCGCTGCACGAAGTTCCCATCCCAGCGGGCCCATTGCCAGGCATCATCATCCAGCTTGCCATCGATCCGCGGCGCAGGGTTGACGCGCACCGCCTCCATGCTCCGAACCGGTTGCGCCCCGGCGGGGACCGCGGCCGAAAGGAAGAACGCAAGAGTTCCCAAGACCCAGGGGCTCGTCCGACGCCTTGCCATCTCTGGTTCTGCCGTAGAGTTTCGAGTCTCCCGTTTCCACACGTGTCTCACAGGCCTAATTGTCGGAAATGCGCGGCTCTCTTCAAAGTTCGGCGTCGCGGTAGACCCCCAACATTGCAAGATTTTACATCCGAACCGACGGAAGACCTTCCCCGAAACCATGCCTGGCCGGCGGCAAACTGCTCCAGGGAGATCCTTCGGTCTCGTCGACCCGACCCTGCAATCTGCCCGCGAGGCTCACTGGCGGCGTCCTGCCTCCTCCGGCAGGACCAGCAGCTTCTCCATTGGCTCGGCGCCGGAATGAGCTTCCTCAGGGGGCTTCGGAACCCTCCGATCCGTTCCCTCCGGGACGGACTGAAGCCGCCTCAAGCGCGGAGCTTCCCGAGGGGCACGGGCACAAAATGCGAGCCAACCCTGCGCAAGTGACCCAGCCAGATCCCTGCGCACTCCCAGCAAGATTCCTCCCCCCAGTGCGGACAAAGACCTCCTTTCCAAACCATCCGCCTTCCCCTTGGCTCCGCTCGCCCCGGCTCGCCATGAACTCCGAAACCGCTTCCTTGGACGTCTGGCTGGCGAACCGAATTCCAATCCGTCCTCTTGCATCGGGCTCCAGGGTAGACCAGAATGGGATCGAGCCTGCTCCATCCTCCGCCCAGCGGAAGGAGAATGGCGAGCTGGGACTCGTCTGGCTCGGCAATGTGCGTCCCCGCCCGTACCCTTGTAGCCGGCGCTCCAAGGGAGCCGATCCCATTGAGCAGAAGGGAGACGAACCGTGCGCCCGCGCCAGTGGGAAAGCGAGAGTTCCGGGACGCCAGCGGCACAAATTCCTTGCGCCGGGCGCTCGTGCGTGTTACATTTGGAAAAATCGTAGCACCGGAGGCCATGATGGGCGCAATTGTCCGTTTCGGCATCTCCATGGATGAGGAGTTGCTTGCCCGGTTCGATGAGATGATCGAGGAGAAGGGCTATCCCAATCGCTCCGAAGCCATTCGCGACCTGGTGCGCGATGCGTTGATCCGGCGCGAATGGGAAACAGCCGATGCGGAGGTGGTGGGCACCATCACCCTGGTTTACGACCATCATAAGCGGGAGCTGAGTGACCGCCTCCTCGACCTTCAGCACACCTACCACCAACACGTCCTGGCCACCCTTCACGTTCATCTCGACGAGGACAATTGCCTGGAAGTAGTGGCCATTCGGGGACCGGTGCGCACGGTTCAGAGTCTGGCCGACTTATTGATCAGCCAGAAGGGAGTCAAACACGGGAAACTCACCGTCACCGGGACAGGGGCCACGATCATCTGAAAAAGCCAAGATGGGAGGATCGATATGCAGCGAGCCATCGCGGCGTGCCTGTTCTGCGCACTTGGCCTCGGGTCTGCGACGACTGGTGCGAACACGGGCGCGACGGACCTGGGGTCGGACTCGGTGAAATACTACTTCAGTCCGATCGTCGTCACGGCTCATCGGGTGGAAGGGCCGCAACGGGAAGTGGACGCAACGGTGAGCGTTCTCCCTGCAGCTGTGCCTCGCTTCCTCGGAGCAAGCTCGGTACACGAGGCACTCGCCCAAGCCACCCCGGGCATCTACGTCACTCAGCGCGGCGTCATGGGCTTCGGCGTAGGCTCGGATGCCGCCGGCGGGATCACCATTCGTGGCATCGGCGGCACGCCCAATACCGAGGTCCTCATGCTCATCGACGGCAGGCCTGACGTGATGGGGTTGATGGGGCATCCCCTACCCGACGCCTACGATCTGGAATCGGCCGAACGGGTGGAAGTCGTACGAGGCCCAGCTTCGGTCCTTTACGGCAGCAACGCGATGGGCGGGGTGATCAACATCATCCCGCGACGGGTGAAGGAGCCGGGGATGGAGACCCAGATCCGGCTCCGGAGTGGGAGCTGGGATACCCGAGTCATCGGGCTGCGCCACGGAGCCAACCTGGGCAGCTGGGACTACTACATCACCGGCACGGGAAAGCATACGGATGGGCACCGTCCCAGCGCGCAATTCGATGGACAGAACTACACCTACCGGCTTGGTCTCCGTCCTGACCAACGGTTGGAGCTGAGCTCCAGCGGCTACGTCGCGGACTACCGGGCCTATGACCCCGGGCCCATCTCCAAACCGTACCCAGATCATTGGGTGGACGTGTTGCGTTCCGGGGCCGACATCCAGATGCGGGGGCAAACGCTATTCGGGACGGGAGTGGTCCGCGCCTTCGTGAACTACGGCCGGCACAACATCTACGATGGCTGGCACTCCATCGATCGGACTTACGGGATCAGCGCCTATCTCACCGCAAAGCCGTTGACCGGCGCCATCGCCACGCTGGGCGCGGACTTCACGCACTACGGGGGGCACGGCCTGAACACGAAGACCCGGCGCGACTACGGACGTCATTACATCACGCAATGGGCGCCGTACCTCCATGTACGACAAACGCTGGCGGGCACGCTGATCGCCTCCGGCGGATTGCGGCTCGAGCATCACCAGCTCTTCGGCTACGAGATGGTCCCGAAGCTCGGCCTGGTGTGGGAGCCGATGCATGGGTTGAGCCTCCGACTCAATTCGGGCAAAGGCTTCCGCAGCCCGACGATCCGCGAGCTCTACCTCTTCCCAGCGCCCACTCCCACGCTGAAGCCGGAGCGGCTTTGGAACCACGAGCTCGGCCTTTGCGCCCAGTGGCGAAACCGCCTGGTGGTCGACGTCACCGCCTTCCGGGCTGAGGGGAGCAATTTGATCCGGGTCGAAGGGAAATACCCCAACTTGCGCCTGAGCAATTCCGGCAGCTTCGTGCACAAAGGGCTGGAATGGGACCTCACCTGGCAGCCAGCTCCTTCTGCCAGCCTCCGCCTCTTCGGTTCCCTACTGGACCCGGATCAGCAAACCCGCTACGCCCCCAAGCGGCGCTACGGGCTCTCGGGCACGCTCAGCCACAAGCGCTGGGATCTGGCAGCCAACCTCAACCGGGTCGAGGAACTCTACGGCGAGGACGGCTACCGGGAGAAATTGCCGAACCACACCACCCTCGACCTCAGCCTTGGATATCGGGCAGGCATGGCGCAGGTGATCTTGCGTCTTCAGAACGCTTTGAATGCGCACTACCAGCTCATGCTCGGCTATCCCATGCCGGGAAGGTCCCTTTCTCTGGAAATCGGGACGGCGCTGTGATGCCGGCGGAGAGTAGCTCCCGGCCTCGGCATTCTTTGCCGAAGAGGCCAGACCGCCCCCGGCAACTTGCAGTGGGCGCAGCAGTCGTCGCCGCGGGCGTGCTGCTGCCCATCATCTTCCATCAAGTGGGACTGGGCCCGGTGTTCCTGCCGATGTTTTTCCCCATCGCCCTGGGTAGCTTCGTGATGAGGCCATGGCCATCTGCTTTCGCCGGCATGGTCACGCCGATGGTCTCCACCGTCCTCACTGGGATGCCGGCCCTCATGCCTCCCGTGGCCCCCGTGCTCAGCGTGGAGCTGGGAATCTTCGGCGCCACGGTCTCGCTCCTGTACCGTGCAGGTCTCCAACCCCTCCCGACACTGCTCGTAGCCTTCTTCCTGAACCGGATTCTGCTCCTATTCTTGGCCTTCGGGATCGCGCCGGTGCTGGGGCTACCACCCCACTGGACGGGATGGGCCGCGGTGGTTTATGGCCTCCCGGGCATCGCGCTCATCACGCTGTCCATCCCGCTCATCCTGCCGCGACTGGGCCAATATCTCGAGGTTTGAGCATGGCGCTCGTGGATCCCCGGCGAAGCTTCTTTGATTCCCTCGCGACCCACTGGCGGGACACGGTGAACGAGACGCACCGGCTTCAGGACGTGATCGTAGCCATCGACCCCAAACCCGGCATGCGCATCCTGGATCTGGGTTGCGGCACAGGGTCGCTGTGTCGCATCCTCCACCAGCTTGTGGGGGAAGGCGCGCGGGTCGTGGGAGCCGACATCTCCCTCAACATGCTCCGGGAGATGCGCCGGCGATGGCCGGAACTCGAGGCACCCGCTTGTCAGGCGGATGCGCACGCCTTGCCCTTCCTTCCCGCCAGTTTCGATGTCGTGGTGATGTTCAGCGCCTTCGCCCACTTCCGGGAGCCGTTCCTCGCGCTCCGCTCCGCGGCGCAAGTGCTTCGCCCGGGTGGCAGCCTGGTGATCTGCCATCCGGTTGGCCGGCAAGCACTCCGGGAAGTTCACCGCCGCGCCGGCGAGCCGGTGCGCCACGACCTTTTACCCTCCAGGAACATCCTCGTCAAGTGGATGGCCCAATGTCAACTGGTCCTGACGCAATACGTCGATGAGCCAACCTTTTATCTCGCGGTCGCCGGCAAACGCGCCGAGCGGAGCTGCTGAAAGCCGTTTGGGTTTGCCCAACCTTCGCCACAAGCACGAACATCGCCCTGGTGCGGAGGAGGCGCCGCAGGAGTTGAGCTTGCACCGGAATCTCCTTCCCGCCCGCACCCGAAACCGACACGTCGGATCCCCGCTCAGCCGGCGGTCTCGCGGTGGGAAGTTTTTCTCCTGGAGCGACGCGAACGCAAGACTGCACGGTAGATTGGTGCTCGCGGCCCGCGGGGAAACACCTCGGGACAGCCCCGCCCTCTGGTGTCGGCCATCGCTGCTGCCGGAGCCGGGGGAATTCATCGATCGTCCCTCGGAAACGGCACAGGCTACCCACGCTGAGCACCGCAAGAGGAGCTAGGCCCTGGGGCCAGCTTCCACGGAATAAACCGGGATGACTCTTTCCGCAATCGCTCGGGCCCGGGATTTGCACACCGGTGATCGGGACCGATTAGAAAAGCGTCCGAGAGACCGCATCTGGGATTCGCCAGCATTAGCCCGGATAGGGGATGCGCTCGTCTTCCCTGGCCCCATCTTGTGGCCAATTCCGGGCGAAGGGGAATCCCGGGTTGCTGGTCGCGGGACTCCTGTGGGAGTTAGCCTGCCCAAATCCGAGCGTGCCTGGATTTGTGTTGACTGGTAGGGATCTCCGAGGAACGAGAGGATCTGGCGATGCCCTCCCCTATTGCTCACAGCCTGGCGGGTACTGCCACTTGGGCGGCAATGGATAGGCGCCGCAGGATCGCATTGTTCGTGCTCGCCGTGCTCGTCGCCGATCTGCCGGACCTGGATTTCCTACCCGGTCTTTTGGTAGGCGACGCCAATCGCTTCCACCACGCATTTTCACACAGCCTCGGCGCCCTCGTCGTCGTCAGTCTGGCTGCTGCTGGAGTGGCCCGACTGCTTGGCGCCAATGTCCGGGCGGCCCTGAGCATTTCCGTCGTGGCTTACGCCAGCCACCTGTTACTGGACATGCTCGCCGTAGATACGCGCGCTCCATATGGCATCCCGGCTTTGTGGCCCCTTTCCAACGCCTACTTCCTCAGCCCTGTCTCTTTCTTCTTGGACGTCCGTCGGTCGGCCGACCCGTCCCGATTCTGGATCAGCCTCTTCTCCAACCACAACCTGCACGCTGTCCTGCGCGAGGTCGTGATCCTCGGAGGAATTCTGCTCGGGATCCTCCTGGCACGGCGCTCCTGCAAGAGCACGGAGCCAGCTATCCGAGGTTCGGATTGACCGAGCGCGGAGCCTCCCGGCGGACGACGGGATTCAGGGCTCGGCGGGCCGCCCAGAGGCATGGGAGCGATCAGTGGCGTTCGGCGCGCAGCAGGAGGGGGATCGCGGCCGCTCCGAAGAGCAGATTCCCAATCCAAGCTCCCAGCCAGGGATGGATTCGCAGGTTGTGGCCGAGAGAGACTCCCACCCGGGTCAGGCCGAAATAGAAGAAACAGATGGCCAGGCTGATGCCGAACCCCACCATGGGACCGCTTCGCCGTTTAGTGGAAGCCAACGGGGCTCCGAACATCACGATGACGAGGTTGGAGAAGGGGAAGGCGATCTTCATATACAGGTCCACGAGCCACCGGCGCGGGTCGCCTCCGTTTCGCTGGACATCGTGGATGAAGGCCTTGAGCTCGCGGTAGCTCATCTCCTCCGTGGGCTTTTGGACCTTGGCCAGATCGTACGGCCGGAAGCTGAGGCCCGCAAAGGGCATTTGTCCGAATGGGGTGACGATCTCCTGGTCGCCAACGAATTCCCGGTGATATCCGTCAAGAAGGACCCACTGTTCGCCATCCCAGCGCATCCGCGGCGCGTCCCAGCGGCTTCGGATGCGGTTGCTCTCGTACTCCTGGATGCTGACGTTGCGCGCCAGGTTCTGCTCCGCGTCGTAGAACCCCACGAACACGCGCCGAGTGGGCGAGTCCTGGACAAACAGGTGCGCCTTCTTGGCCCAGACGTACTCCGGAACCCGATCCACGTATTGCCGCTTGATCTGGAACTTGCGATCGTTGGCGATGGGCGCAATCTGCTCGCTGAAGTAGTAGTCGAACAAGCTGAGCAGGATGCCCAGCAGGAAAAGGGGCTGAAGAATCCGGTACAGAGAGACGCCCGAGCTGCGCATCGCGATGAGCTCATTGTACCGAGCCATTTGCCCGACGCTGAACAGGCTGGCCAGCAGTACCCCCACGGGAAGCACGAGCGTGAAGATGTAGGGAAGGTAGAAGAGGTAATAGCGGACGACGATCTCTCGGGGTACGCCTCGATCGATGAACTTGTCCAGGTTCTCGATGAGATCGACGACCACGAAGATCAAAGCGAAGGCGATGAGGGCGAAAATCAGTGTGAGAAGGAACCGGCGCAGAATGTAGCGGTCCAAGATCTTCACGATTCGGCCTCCCCCCGACGCTTCAATCGCAAGCTCCTGGCCCATGCGTCCCACGGGATGAATGTGGCCTCCCGTGCCGTCCGGAAAAGCAGGTACAAACCGGCAAACCCAACCACAAAGTTCGGGGTCCACATCGCCCAAAAAGCCGGGATGTAACCACGGTCGGCCAGCTCCTCCCCTCCGATCAGACAAGCCCAGTAGAATAGGAAGAAGAAGAGCCCGATCCCTCCGCTCACAGCGAGATCGCTACGCCGGGCCATCACTCCCAGAGGGCATCCGATGAGGGCAAACACGATGCACGCCACGGGGATCGAGTACTTCTTGTGAACCTCCACCCGGAGGGAATTGATCGTTCGCTGGTAGGTCCTGATGATGGCGATTTCGCTCTGCGCTTCCGAGAGGAGGCGCTGGTATTCCGCCCGCACCGCGCCAAGGTCATTGAGAGACCGCCGAAACAGGCGGAGCTTGTCGCTGGTGGAGTCGGGGGCCTCCTCTCCCAACCAGGGGAGGTGCCTTAGCGCGGTACGCCAGACCCTCTCGGCCAAACGCTCCTGATGTTCCCGCAGCAGAGCTTCGTTCTCGCGAATCTCGCGCAGCATCATCCCTGCGCTCTTCTCGCGATCGCCGCGGTAGTCCGACTCGTGTCGGACCAGAACCATGCCCGGCACCTGCAGCGTGATCCGATGCCGAGGGAAGCGAAGCCTCCGGTAGGAACCGAGCTCGTTCAGGTTGACCTCGTGGATCTCGCCGTGGTACAGCGTAAGGTGGAGGAGGCCCGTCCGCAGGTCCACCTGCACGTCCGCGCTGTCGGCCACAATCGTCTTGCGGACGCCATCGGTGCTGTGGTCGTCGATCATCACGCCGTAGGCGCGGGACCAAGCTTCGCGTTCGTGAATGCGGCTGACCATCACGTCGAAATTCGGGATGCCGCGGTAAAGCACGCCGGGCTCGAGGTCCACCGTGGGCCGCTTGCGCGAGATGTCCGACGCCAGCAGCCGCAGGCGGTGATTCGCCTCCGGCAACACCGTATTGTTGAACACCACCAGCCCGGCCGCCAGCACCGCCGAGGTCACCACCACGGGCCGCGATAGACGAACCAGACCCACTCCGCTCGCCTTGAAGGCCGTGACCTCGTTGTCGGAGGACAGGCGACCGAAGGCCATCAGGCAAGCCAGAAGGACGGCCATGGGCACAGCCAGGGCCACAATCCACGCAAGATTCAGCGCGAAGAACTCCAGGATGATGCCCAAAGGCAGGCCCTTGCTGAGAACATGCCCGAGCTCCCGAAAAACCAGGTTCAGCACGAAAACGAGCGTGATCAGCCCGAACCCGAAGAAAAAGGGGCCCACGTGTTCCCGAAGAACGTAGCGCGAAAGGATGGACACCGCTTCTCTCCCCGTCCTTGTGCCCCGCGCGGGCAGCCCGCCTGCCCTTACGACTGTAGACGCACGGCCGCCGGGCGGGGCTTCAAGTAGCCTCCGGAGCCGCCCTAATGTAATCAGTTACTCCCCCGATAACAAGGGCGGATGATGGTGCGGCGCCGGCGGGGAACCGCCTTTGGAGGCCCCGCATAAAAGTAGATGCCGACTCTTCGAAGAAAGCCGATCGCTGACCGTTCCCCGACGCGGGGCCGGCTGCTCCGCTTACCGGTTGCAAGTTAGGGTCAGGTTCGCTACTTTGGCCCTGCAGTCGAGTACGGCGGGCGCCCGCAGCAGCCAACTCGACCCTGAGGCGAAAGTGGCAGCAAGGAGGGGCGAATCGACAGTTGCTACCGGGATCCGCAGAGCTATCTCGAGAATGGACTTTCGAGAACCTCGGCGCAGAAAACGGCTCAGATAGCAAGCGGTGCAGGTGAACGCGACCAGGTCAGTTCGCCCCTCATGGGTGAGATTGGGGTGCGTGGCCGCCGTGATCCTCCTTGTCGGCGGAGGCGGGGAAGGTCTGCTCGCAGCCCCCAATGATTTCACCCTTGCCCCCCTCACTCGCAGAGTCGTCGATCCTCTGCGCGCCCCAATCCTCGACGATGGCTACTACGGCATTCCCGTCGACTCCCTGCACATCCCCCCGATGCCCCGCATGATCCGCAGCCTTCGCCTTCAGTCCGCAGTGGACAGCGTGGGCAGGGTGATCACCTTGACCTACAATCTGGGCCGGAGCGAGATCTTCTACCCCTTGCGCATGCCCCTCTGGGATTTCGTCGAGTTGCAGGGTCAGAGCAAGCTGAGAAGCCTGTGGCGGCAAACCATGCTCAAGAAGCCCCGGGAATATCTGGACGACCGACGCCGCCGCGATCAAGGCGTGCGCATCGACCTCCCCATGGAAATCCGCAGCCGCACCTTCCAGACCCTCTTCGGCGGCTCCCGGGTCGGCTTGAGCGTGACCGGCGACATCACCATTGACGGCGGTTTCCGCCACGAAAAACGAAGCGAGGTGAAAACAGCGCTCACCCGCGGTTCCGACTACAACTTCAAGATGGAGCAGAAGCAGCGGTTCGGTGTCGAGGGGCACATTGGCGAAAAGGTGAGCGTCCGCGTGGACCAAGACTCCGAGCGCCCCTTCGACTTCGAAAATACCATCCGACTGGAATACACGGGCTTTGAAGACGAGGTGGTGACCTCGGTCGAGGCGGGAAACATCTCCCTTTCCCTCCCCGCAACGCGCTTCGTGACCTTCAGCGGGAGAAACTCCGGGCTTTTCGGCGTGAAGGCCGATATGCAACTCGGCAACCTCAAGGTCACCACCATCGCCAGCCAGGAAAAGGGGGAGAGCAGACGCATCAGCCTCAGCGGCGGGGCGGAGCAGCAGACGCAGCGCATCGAAGACTACCAATACCGGCGCGGCACCTACTTCTTCCTCGACCGCTACTACCGGAATCAGTACCGCTATTACGACAAGGAAGGCAACCACCTGTACAATCCCGCCTGGTCGATCCGCAGAATTGAAGTATACAAGTCCGAGCCGGGTTACGACACGCGGTACTCGGATTCGATCCGCGGCTGGGCCGTGATCGACGAGAGGCCGGACCAGCCCGGGCTCGCCGATAGCCTCCAAACCTTCGACGTCGACACCAGCCGGGTGGACCAGAACCACTACTTTGGCTACTTCCGGCGGATGGAAAAAACGGAATACTTCGTCGACACCGACCTCGGCTACATCCAGCTGAATAATCCGGTGGGGGACGGGGAGGTCCTGGCCGTAGCGTACGAGACGAACTCCGGCCGCCGCGTCGGCGATATCGACTTCGACCCCACCTCCCAGAACACCATCATCCTGCGCATCTTGAAGTCCCCGAAGCCCACACCCAAGGACAGCGCCTGGGATCTCGAATGGAAGAACGTCTATTACCTCGGGGCCAGCAACATCCAGCGGGAAGGCTTCTCCCTCAAGATCTTCTACAAACCTCCCTCCGGTGACCCGGAAGAAACTCAGGTGGTGGATGGGAAAGCCAAGACGTACCTCGAGATCTTCGGCCTGGACCGTTTTGACCTGAACGGCAATCCGAATCCCGATGGGGCCATCGACATCGATCCGAACATCATCAACCTCGCGCGGGGCGAGCTGATCTTCCCGGACCTGCTCCCTTTTGCCCCCCTCGGCGTGTACATCGATGGAAAGTTGGTGAAGCCCGAACTGGCCCCCGATAAGTACAGTCCTACCCTGTACGACACCACCAGCCAAGCGGCCATCACCGCGGCGAGCAAATTCTACATCGAGGTGAAGTCCCAAAACAAGAGTGCCACCTACCAGCTGGGATTCAATCTCATTGAGGGCTCGGAGGAAGTGCGGCTCAACGGCCGGCCTCTCCAGCGCGGCACCGACTACGTGATCGACTATTACACCGGAACCCTCACCATCCTGAATGAGGAAGCCACGCTTCCCACAGCCGACGTCCAGATCTCGTACGAGAGCAACGAGCTATTCCAGTTGGAGAAGAAGACGCTGGTGGGCACACGCGCTCAATACGATTTCGGCAACGACCGCTTCATCGGGGCTTCCCTCCTCTACATGAATCAGACGACCTTGGATCGGAAGATTCGGGTGGGCCAGGGCCCCATGCGGAATTTCATCTGGGATGTGAACGGCAAGTTCGGCTTCCAGCCCTACTTCCTTACACGCGCGGTGAACTTTTTGCCCTTCGTGGACACGCAGGCCCCGTCCAGCGTGAACGTGGAAGGCGAAGTGGCCCAGATCCTCCCGAACCCGAACACCCGGAACAATGAAGCCACCGGAGACCCGAGCGGAGTCGCCTACATCGACGACTTCGAGGGCTCCAAGCGCACGATCGGGCTGAGCATCACCCGCCGCGCATGGACTCTGGCGTCGGCACCTGTCGGGATCTATCCCAACGTGAGCCGGATGGGTCGAATCATCTGGTACAACCCGTGGGAGCAGGTCTACATCAAAGACATCTGGCCCAATCGGGACATCAACCCCAATGTACCCCAGCGGGTACATGTCCTGAGCATCGAATTCACCCCGGCCGACAGTACCCATCTCCCGCCCAGTTCCCCCTACTACTTCCCACTCGACAGCTCCTGGGCGGGGATCATGCAGAGCCTTTCCGCAGGCTACCATGACCAGACGGAAAGCAAGTTCTTGGAGATCATGGTGCAAGGGGACGAGGGGATCCTCCACATCGACCTTGGCCAGATCTCCGAGGACGTGATCCCGAACGGCCGGCTGGACACGGAAGACAAGGCCCCGCCTGGGGGATTCCGCAACGGACTGCTCGACCCGGGAGAAGACGTCGGACTGGACGGAATGGACCTGCCCGACCCGCTCGATTTCTGGGACATCAACCGAAATGGCAAACGAGATCCGGGCGAACCGCTCAGTCTCGACGACTGGCATTACGCCCCCGCGAGCTTCGACTACAGCCGCATCAATGGGACGCAGGGCAATGAAAACGACGAGGGAGGCCGTCGCCCAGACACGGAGGATATCAACGGAAATGGCGCCGTCGATCTCAGCAACAACTACTTCGAGTACACCATCAACCTGGCGAAGGACTCTCCGGACACCGCTTACATCTCCGGCGGCAATCCGGAGAAGGGATGGTGGCAGTATCGCATCCCGCTTGCAGACCTAACCCACCGCAAGGAGATTGGGAATCCCGATTTCACCCGCATCGAGTTCGTGCGGATCTGGATCAATGGGGTGAAAAACCGAAACGGCGTCCGGGTCCGGATCGCCGAGATCAACTTCGTCGGCAGCGATTGGAAGGAACTGGGCATCGCTTCTCCCGAAGCCCCCGACAAGTACGACGCGCGGGACGATACCACGGTCGCGGTGACCGTCGTCAACACCCACGACAATCCCGAATACCGGCCGCCTCCCGGCGTCTCGGGTGAGATCGATCCCATCACCCGCGTCCAGGCCCGTGAACAAGCCCTCGTCCTCAAGGTCAGCGACCTCAAACCGGGCTACAGCGGCCTGGTTCAAAAGACCTTCTTTTCCGCCCAGGACTACCTGCATTACGAAAAGATGAAGATGTACGTCTACGGAAAGGACCCGGCGGGGACGCACATCCGGCAGGACACAAGCTACATCGAGCTCTTCTTCCGCTTCGGATCCGATTTGAAGAACTATTACGAGCTCCGGCAACGGGTCTACCCCGGCTGGGACAAACGGAACGAGATCGTGATTGACCTTCTGGACCTGACGGCCGTGAAGCTCGATTCGGCCTATTACGACAGCACCTCCGGGGAGTTCGTGAAGGCGCTGCTCAATGGGAAGGAGTACCGGATCCGCGGTCGGCCGAGCCTGACGAACGTGCGCATGCTCGCCGTCGGGATCCGAAACCTGATGGGCACCTTCGCGGCCGGATACGGGGCTCAGCCGCTGCCGTTCACCGGGGAGATCTGGCTCAATGAGCTCCGATTGAGCTACGTGAAGAAAGAACGCGGGATCGCCATGCGCGCGCACGCGGATCTCGCCCTGGCGGATGTGATGCGCGTGAACGTGGACATCGATCGGCAGGACGCCGACTTCCACGACATCAAGAGCCGATACGGCTCCGGCGACAATCGCTTCTCCACCGCCTTCAACGCCAGCCTCCAGCTGGACAAGCTGCTCCCCTCCTTCCTGGGCCTTTCGATCCCGATCACCTATAATCAGCGCACGGCCGAGGCCACTCCCAAGTACAAGCCCGGGACGGACATCGAGGTCCGAAAAGGCCGGATCCCGCAGTCGGTGCTCGAGACCATTCAATCCCGGCAGGAACAGAGCGGCTTCAGCGTCTCGCTGCGGCGGAGCACCCAATCGAAGAACTGGATCCTGGCTAACACCGTGGATCGCATCTCCATCTCCTACAGCGAGACGGAATCCCATTCCAGCAGCTCCACCATCGAGGACTCCAGGAATGTCTCGCGCTCCGGACGCATCGGATACAACCTTACCCTTGGCCGAGGCAAGGCGCTTCAGCCCTTCTCCTTCCTCGGATCCATCCCCATCGTGGGCAAGCTTGCAGCCACCAAGTTCTACTACACCCCGACAAACCTCTCTCTGGATGGCTCCTTCAACCAGAACGACCAACGATCGATCACGCGCACGGGCGCAGTCACCGCGACCTACGTGCTCAACGTGAGCCGATCCATTCGGGCCGGGTACCAGATGTTCGACAATCTAAGCTTTGACTACAGCCGCAGCTACGCCTCGGATATGCGAGAAAGTCCCCTCAGTGACCTCTGGAAGTTCAAGTTTGGCCAAACGACGGGGGTGAACCAGACCTTCAGCGTCAAGTACAGCCCGAAGATTTTCACCTGGCTTACCAACAGCGTCAACTACTCGTCCAATTTCCAGTACAACAACAACCTCCAGCAAAAGACGACCGGTCGGAGCGCCACCAACAGCGCCAATCTCTCGGCAAGCTTCAGCCTCGACCCAAACCGGCTGTGGAATTCCATTTTCCGGCCCTCCGCTCCAGCCGGAAGGCCCATGCCGGGCCGGCAGCCTCCTGGAGCTCGACGTGCTCCGCCGGGAACGCAGGGACAGACCCCGCAGCAGGAGTCACCGCCCGGCCAGCAAGCCAAGAAGGAAGAGAAGAAGGAGGGCACGCCCTTCTCCTTGCTGCGCTATGTCGGCAAGTTCTTCGAGATGTTCGATCCCATCAGCCTCAGCTTGCAGCAACGGAAAGGGGCCAGTCGGTACGGCTTGGCCAGCGAGAAAATGCCGAGCAGCGATTTCCAGCTCGGCTTCAGCCTGGATCCGGGGGTACCGAGCCTGCAGAATGTGGGGACCAACCGAGGTGCGGAGAACGTCTCCAATGGCATGAGTCTGCAGACAGGCCTTCGCCCGCGTCGGAACATCGGCGTGGACCTCCGCTACAATTGGTCTGAGCAAGAGAATCGGACCACCACGGTGACCGGTAGTATCAACCAGACCTACATGCGTCTCGGAGGGCTGGACATGCCATTCCCCTCCTGGACCATTCGTTGGTCCGGGCTGGAGCGCTGGAAGGTCCTACAAAAGTACGCGCAAACGGTCTCGCTGGACCATTCCTTCGACGGCCAGCGCAGCGAAACCTGGAACCTCACTCCGCAAGGTGTCCGCACCACGACACGGCTGGACTTCCAGGCGGGATTCCGTCCGCTGGTGGGCGTCAACGTTCAGCTGAAGAACGGCATGAACATCTCTCTCCGCTACAACTCCAGCGAACAGCTGAGCCAAAGCACCAGTTACGGCGTGGGCTCGACGAAACAGCTCAGCCGCGATCTCAGCCTGACGGCTCGATACAGCAAGCGCTCCGGCTTCCGCGTGCCCATCCTGAAGAACAAGGAGCTCAAGAATAGCGTCGACTTCCAGTTCAGCCTCATCTACGGAACCAACACCACGTTGAAAAGCCGCGGGCGAGATGGCCGATTCCAACCGACCGCGGAAACCAGCAAATGGGAATTCTCGCCGAGGGTCACCTACACGTTCAGCACGCAGGTCCGCGGAAGCGCGTATTTCACCGTGGGCCACACCAAGAATTCGCTGATGGGCGAAACGAAAATCCAGGAGCTTGGGATCAGTGTCCAAATATCGATTCGCGGGAGCTGAGGCCGAGGAAGCTTGGCTAACTGGGACAGCCGGAGAGATCTCGCTGAGAAATCGTCAAAGCTTATCCAAGCTCCGTACGCGGGGACCGAAAGCGGGCCTCCGCTGGTCCCTGGCGCTGGCGATGGTCTTGGCCTCTTTTTCATGCCGGAGCGCCGGGAGCGATTTTGATGGATCCCGCGCCTTTGCGCTGCTAGAAAAGCAGTGCTCCTTCGGGCCGCGGTACCCGGGCTCGCCGGGCCATCGCGCTTGCCTGGATTTCCTCACGTCGGAACTCAGGCGCTACACTTCGGCCGTCACCCACCAGAGCTTCGACCACCGATTCGGTCTGGATAGCATGCAGGTGGCCAAGGCAACGAACTTGGTGGCGCGCCTCTGGCCCGAGCGCCGGCGACGAGTTCTGCTCTGTGCCCACTGGGATACCCGACCTTGGGCCGACGAGGACCCGGATCCGAGGAACCGCCGCAAGCCCATCCTCGGGGCCAACGACGGAGCCTCAGGAGTGGCAGTTCTGTTGGAGCTCGCCAGGGTCCTGCAGGAGTCGCCGCCCAAAGTGGGCATCGATATCGTCCTCTTCGATGCGGAGGATCAGGGGAGGCCGGGCGATGAGGATACCTACGCCGTTGGCTCCCGCCATTTCGCACGCAGCCTTTCCCGCGAGGAGCGGCCGGAAGCAGCCATCCTTTTGGACATGGTGGGCGATCGCGACCTGAATCTCTACATGGAAGGCTACTCTCACCGCTTCGCCCGCTCATTGGTGGAAATGGTCTGGAGCACAGCTCACCGGCTCGGGTTCGCCGAGTTCATTCCTCGAGTCGAATACTACGTGACAGACGATCATGTCCCGCTCCTTTCCGTCGGGATTCCCGCCATCGACGTGATCGACTTCGACTACCCCTATTGGCACACCCTGGAGGACACGCCGGACAAGTGCAGCCCGGCCAGCTTGGAGAAGGTCGGGCGAGTGCTCCTGCAGGTGATTCGCCAATGGTGAGGGAGCAACGCTGGCTCCGGCTTACTCTGCGGGCGCCGTCCCCGCTGATGGAAACGCTGAGCGACCTCCTCCTCGAACACGGCGCGCTGGGCTCCTGGCAAGAGGGCAGTGCGGTGCATGTCTATTTGCCTCCGGAATTCAATCCATTGGAAGTTCACTCCTGCCTCCGCCGGCTGCTTCAATGCCTCGGCTCAGGCGCCGAGGAAATCGAATTTGAGCTCCATTGGGAGGAAGAGCGCGACTGGCAATCGGCCTGGAAAGCCCATTTCCGGCCCGTGCTAGTAGGCCGCCGCCTGCTGGTCCGTGCTCCTTGGCATGAGGTGCCGAAGGGGGCAACGGATCGGGATCTCCCGATCGTCATCCAGCCGGGACAGGCCTTCGGCACGGGGACCCATCCCAGCACGCAGCTCACGCTTGAGGCGCTCGAACAGCATGCGCGCCCGGGCATGAGCGCGCTCGATCTCGGCACAGGAAGCGGCATCCTCGCCATCGCCGCGGCCAAGCTGGGATGCGCTCCGGTCATCGGCCTGGACATCGATCCCGTAGCGATCGAAAATGCGCGCGAGAATCTGCGCCTGAATCGAGCGGAAGGGCAAGTCCGGCTGGTCGTGGGGTCCATCGACGCTCTGGCCTCCGGCGCGCGCTTCGATATCCTACTGGCCAATCTCCAGCGACAGATCCTGCTCCCGATTCTGGACGACATCGCCACGCACCTCAACGCGAACGGAGTCGCCGTGCTGGCGGGTCTGATCGAAACCGAAGAGGAAGAAATCACGTCAGAGATGGCAAGATTCGGGCTCCGATCGGAGGACTGTCTGAGGCGCGAGGAGTGGATCGCCATCGTGGCAAGGCGCAGGGTCTGATGGCCCTTTTCCTAGCCTTCTTGACGCTGGGCGAGGGAGGCTCTGCCATCGGAGCGGAAGCGGGGCGCGTGCAAGTGGACTCCGTCTACGTGCGGCAGGACACGCTCCTGGTCCAAGTCTCCGTGGGGCCGGTCTTGAACCGCGACCTCCTCCTTGCGGTCACGCGAGGCGCCACCTCGGCCATCCGTTTCGAGATCCGCCTCTGGCGCGTCCGCAGGATCCTGCCGGACGAACTCGTTCGCAAGGTGGTGGAGCGGGCCAAGCTGTACTTCGAACCGCTCGAGATCGCGTACGCCGTATCCTTTCCCGACACCAGCCCTCCTACCTACGTGGACGTCACCGAATTGGAGAGCTACCTCTCAAGACCCCGGGTCCTGCGGGTGACGTCCAAGGCTTCCTTGCTGCCCCCAGGGACTTACTACCTGACGCTCACGGTGGTGATCGAGCCATTGGCGCTGGAGAGCTACAGGGAGATCCAGCGGTGGCTCCGGGGAGAAGCCCGAGAGGCCGCCCGCGAGCTTCGCGCGCAACCCCATGATGAGGGAGGGAGCCGTCTGCTGGGTGTGCTTGTGGATCTCATCGGCCTGGGGAACCGCGCCTACACCTGCCGATCGGCCCCCTTCGAGCTCCCCCGCAGCGGAGCATAACCGTAAAGAACCCGCTTCTTTCCTACCGCCAATCGGCGTTCATGCCTGGAGGCACACTTCGCCAACCGGCGCCGAACCCAGGGGCATATCCTCCGGACGGAGAGGCGCAAAGGGAGCGAAAGAAGCCCCTTGCAATCGCCGGGGGATGGGTGTACATTGACGTGTGTGGGGGCGGATGTCACGGACGCGTGACCCATGCATCGAAGATGAAGGGAAACAGAGCGCACTTGCCTAAGGAGGTGCGGAGATGAGACGGGTCTTGCTACGGATGGGCAGCTTGGGAATGGTGGTGCTCCTGTTTTCGGGAGTCCTGGCAGCGCTTGTGCAGGCCGACACGCCGCCACAGCAGGCCTTCAAGAAGCTCCTTTCGGAGGCCACGACGCAGCGAGAGCTTCTGGCCCTCGGGCTCGCTTCGCAAGAGATGGGAAAGGCGACCTCCGCCCAGGTCCTGAAAGCGCTCGCCGATCACCAGGCGGCCCAACGCATGGCTGAGCGAGCGGCCCGAGCCATCACGCCGGAGATCAGACTGCAGGCAATCCGGACGGCCATCCTGCTGAGCCGAGCACGCGGCATCGACTTCGTCCAAGAGCTGAAGAAGAGCCGTGGCGAAACCTCTGCCGCCGTGCTGAGCGCGTACCTGGAAGAGGGAATCCGGGGCACGGTTACGGTGGCGGGAAGGACGCCGGAGAGGCCCATCGCGGTGGTCGCCTTTGACTCTCTCGGCTACGTCGTTCAGGTGGGGGAGACGGACCGCTCCGGGCAATACGAACTGATGACCGGCCCCGGCAAATTCTACGTCATGACCGTCAGCAATGACTATGTAGATGAACTGTACGACAACGTCCCGGCGCCCTTCGGTGACAAGAGGGGTTGGAGAGCGGCCACTCCCATTGTGGTGCCGCGCGGGGCCCAGGTCGCCGGCATCAACTTTGATCTTGACGATGGGGCGGTGATCTCCGGCACAGTTCTGGATCCGGACGGCTTCCCGTTCACTGACGTCGTCACCTTTAAGCTCACCAGCGCCTCCAACCCGACCGTCCTTCTGACCTATGAAGGGGTTACGGACCCATCCACTGGAGCCTATGTGCTCCATGTGCCGGCCCCGGGCGACTACAAGTTGTCCGCTGAGGCGCAGGGATATGGTCCCATTTGGTACCGCGACAAGACGGATTGGACGCAGGCCGACGTCATCCACATCGGGAGTACGGCGGACGAGATACGCGGTGTGGATTTCACCCTCAGGCCTATCTCCCCTGCGACGGCAGGAGGGGCCATCAGCGGCCAGATCATGGGCCCCACCTTCGTGAACCCGGTGTTCCTCGCTTTCGCCGTTGCCTTCAATGCCGCCGACACCTCGGTTGCGGGAATCGGGCTCTCGCTCTTGGGATCGCCGTACGTGATTTCCGGACTCCCTCCGGGCCGCTATTACGTCTGGGCCAATGATCTGCTCGGCGACCTGATGCGCGGCCTCCTGCCGACGGCCGCCAATTACCAGGGAGAATTCTACGATAATGCCAAAACCCCCTCCCAGGCGACCTTGGTCTCTGTGGTGGAAAACGACACCACCGCCGGCATCAACTTCATGCTCGACAAGGGGGCTACCATCCAGGGCACGGTGAAAGGGCCGGACTGGAAGGGACTGGATTCCGTACTGGTGGTGGCGGTCGACCGTCAAATCGCAACTGCCGTGAATGATCCCTTCCTGAGCCACCTGCAGATCGAGGTATCCATCACGGACGAGAATGGCTCGTACATGCTCACCGGCTTACGGCAGGGCGAGTGGGTGCTGCGCACGCTCACGGTGCTGAAACATGGCGGAGAAGTGCTGGATGAGTACTACCAGAACCACCACAGCCTGTGGGACTTCGAACAGGCAAACGTGATCCAGGCAGGCGAGGGCGCCACTATCTCCGGCGTGGACTTCACCCTCGAGGCCCCTGCCTTCGTCACCGGCCTGGTGACGGACGCCGTGGGCGGCGACCCTGTGGTGGACGCCTTGCTCGTGGCCATCGAGTTGAACCGTGGCCTCCCCGAGTTCGCCTTCGGGAATAGCGGAGAAGACGGCTCCTATTCCCTCGGCCCGCTTCCCCCAGGCGATTACGCCATCCTGTGCCTGATCCCCGACAAGACCCACCTATCGGAATTCTACGATGGCGCCTACGATTTAGCCCACGCCACCCCAGTTCACATCCCAGGGTCCGGCGTGCACTCCGGGATCAACTTCACTCTGGAGCGAGGAGCCACGGTGGCTGGCTTCGTCCGCTTCCCCAACGGCGTGCCGGTGGGCGCGGACAGCCTCTACCGCTTCCCGGTGGTCGCATACGAGGCCAATACGGGGAAACTAGCCGACTTCGCCTTCGTGCAGTTCCCGGGCGGCTACCGGATCCACAATCTGATGCCCGGCTCCTACAAGATCGCCGCCGTCCCCATCCTCTACGGATACGCGACGACCTACGTGGGTGGCGGAGATTCTTTCGGCGATCCGGCATCCACCGTCCTGGATCTTGGCGCCAACGAGCTGAGGCAGGCTAACATCACCCTCGCCGTAGCTTCCGGCTCGATCTCCGGAAAGGTTCGGGATGCAACCACAGGGAAACCACTGACCCAAGCGATGGTACTCGCCTACGATGTGACCGGACATCTCGAAGGACTGGGCGTCACAGGGGTGGATCTCAGTAGCCTCACGCCGACGGCATCGCCGGACGTCTACAAGATCCAAGGGCTCAGACCCGGGACCTACTACCTGCGGACCTTTGCCCTGACCAGCGCCATCCCTCTCGGGGCTGGACTGGACCTCACTTCGCTGGGCCTCCCGAATCTGGAAGGAGGCATCCCGGACCTCTCGGGCTTGATGAATCTCGGCGGAATGTTCGAGCTCCCGGAGCTCCACCTGGACGTGTGGCACCACGGCGTGTACGCAACGGACCTCGACCTGAGCCAGCTCTCGCTGCTCGACCTGGTTCTCGCCCTCATGCGCCATGGTTCGGCGCATGAAAAAGATGCCGACGTCATCCCCTTCTTCCTCCCGCTGCCGTTCGCTGTAGAGATCCCCTCGGCCGCCACACCCGTCAATGTGGGGACAGGGGAAACCCAGGTGGACTTCGAGCTGCCCTCCCTGAATCTGCGCGAGGCGCTGGCCGTGGAGCAAAAGGGGAATCGGGACCCGGAACTGCCTCGCGACTTCGCCCTGCGGCCGGCCTATCCCAATCCTTTCAATCCGCGGACGCAGATTGAATGGGAGCTGCCGGCTGCCTCGCCCGTACGGGTGGAGATCTACAACCTGCTGGGTGTGAAGGTGAAGGAACTGGTCCGGGAAGTCCAACCTGCCGGCGTGCATTCGGCTGTGTGGGATGCCACGGACGAAAGGGGACAGGCCGCACCAAGCGGAGTCTACCTGATTCGCATGGAGGCCGGTAACTTCCGTGCGACGCGGAAGGTGATCCTCATGAAGTAGCCGCCCTACCGAACTTGCCCGTAGACAAACGCCCCTCGGACCTCAGCCGAGGGGCGTTCTGTTTTCGGGCTATCCTGTTGGCGGCAATCCCGTCAGGTCCACCCTGTTCGGCCCGCGTTTCAGAGCGCGAGACGGAGGGCGGTGCCAAGAGCCAGCCCATTCCAGCGAGAAGGGATGAAGCTCCCCGAACCGCCGATGGCGAAATCCCAGCGGAGGCCCGGGAGGTAGATGCCAAACCCGCAGCTCGGTCGAATCTTGCGTCCGCCTCCCAGTGCGACGCCCAATCGCATCGGAAGGAAGGGAATGTATCTGGACTCCAATCCCAGGGCGAATTCCGGGGTCGTTGAATGGCCGTAGCGCTCCTGGAAATACTGATGGAAATCCAGGGCCACCTCGAGCTTTTTCCAGTGGTAGGAGACCCCGGCGAGAAGTTGGCTCGGGAGAGAAGTCGCGAAGGAACCGACGGCGTAGCTGCTGTCTTGCTTCTGGAAGACCTCGTCGGAATCCAGTGTGTCCAATCGGGTCACATTCAGCGAGTCGCCGTGGATCCAGAAGAAGTATTCCTTCGTGTCCTGTTTCCAGGCGATGCGGCCGACTACCGGCGAAACGGCGAGTCCGAAGCGAAGAGCTCCCCTCGTGGCCCCCGCACCGAGGTCCAGGCCGAAGCCGCTACCGAGTGTCGCCGTGCGCGCCCGCACGCGCCAGTCGAGAGCCGCGTTGAAATCGTTCGTGAAGTAGCCTTTGGCCTCGAGGATCTCCGCATGTCCCAAGCCCTGGAGGTAGCTCAGGCCGATCCCCACGGCGAAGCGATCGAAGAAACTCACCTCGAAGGGCTGAGCGTAGGCGAGCTCGGCTTTGGCGAAGCCCACGGCCTCGCCCGAGAAGGGCTCCAGCGGATACGTCTGGTGCATACCGAGGCCGTAAAGAGGCCGACGCACGAGCTCTTTCGGCAGGGCGATGGCGCCGTCGGCCCCCACCTGCACAGCGAGCCCGAAACGCCCGACTCGCAGAGCGAACGCCGGCACCTCGCTGAGGAAGCCGATTTTCCAGCCATCGTCGGGGAAGTAGGAGAGGACTTCTTGCTTTTCGTGCTCGTCCAAGGAGTCGCCGTTGAACCGATTGTAGAAGTGAAGGGAAAGCGAGCTGTTGTAGACGAACAGACCCAGACCGAGCAGGTGGAACTCGAAGGTCTTCCCTCCCGGGAGGGCGAGATTGGCCGGGTTGGCGAAGATGGCCTCCGCACCGCAAGCGGTGGCCGCGCGTGCCCCTCCCATGCCGAGAAGCCTGGGTTGGAGTCCCACATCGGCATGGGCAAGGTTGAACCGCCCGAATCCCATCGTCACGGCGCAGAGACTGGCGAAGATCCACCGCCCCGATACGTTCCTGTGGATTCCAAGCTTGCCGCTACTCATGGGGCCTCCAGGGATACGGATTTGGGTGTCGGCACTGTCGAAAGCCGTTCATCGGGACTCAATCCCCGTCCTTTCGCTCATGCACAAGGACTCTTGTTTCCAGATACGCTCGCACGCGGAGGTAGTCACTAGCCCTGAGCTCCGCGGGCTGGTCACCCGTGCCGGGGAAGTACACCTCGACTCCCGAGTAGACCGGATCGCTGCGGAAGAAATTCAGCTGCGCTTCGCCCAGTGCAATCTCGATGGTCCGTCTTGCAGGCTGAATCTGGCCATTCGTCTTTCGCGCGGGGTCGATTCCAATGGGTCCTACAGTCACTTCCGGCTGCTCGTACACAAGGCTGCTGTCGTGCGCGAACTTGAGGACGACGCTGCCGCCGAACAGGAGCCGATTCTCGACCTCCGCGACCAAGCGCACGCCCTTCACAAAGTCCAGTGCTTCCTCACGATCCTCGGCCTTGGACTTGAGGCTGTCGACCTTCCCGCGCGTCGTCTGCTCCGGGATGCGTACCGCCACAGGGGCGCTGATGGTGACGCTTCCCCTCAGCCAGTCCTGTTCGGAGACCGTCCCCACCCAGCCCGGCGCTCCCACCTCCACGGAGCCCCTCACCAGAACGGAAGTCGGGAGCATCGAAATCCACTGCTTGAAGCCGGGATAGTCCTGATCGATGATGAAGCGGTCGGTGCGAGGACCGTCGGGAGGGGCAGGGTTGAGCGTCGGGTCCAGCGCAATCTCGGCCGTCCTGCCGTCGTCCCTCGAACCTTCGATCACGATGTGGGCCCGGGCGGGAAATTCCAGCGTGTGCTCCAGAGCAAGCTCCAGCGTCACACGCTCAAACTCCAGCGAATCCACCTGATCCGGCACATCGATCCGGCGCACAATCGGATCGATCCCAACGCGAATCCCCCCGACCTCGCCCGTGATTTCCGAGAGTACGATCTCCTCCAGCTTGAGCCGCGCATGGAGGCTGTCGCTCGCACGGAGGGGAACCATCGCGCTCCCCGTACCAAGGGTCGAGAAGAGCCAGTCGAAGTCGAGCTCCTGCTCGCCGGGTCGAGAGCCAGGTTGCGCCGTGATGCGCACGCCCGCGAGGTCAATCCATTCGCGCCGCTTCGTACGCGGGCTAAGCTGGAACTCACCACGGAGAGGTTTGCCGTCCCGCTGGAAGTTCGGCATCTCGTAGGATAGCCTTACCCCGAGGGGCAGCGCATTCTCGAAGTCCACGGCCACGGCGCCTCGCTTGATCACCGCCTCCTGAACGGCGAGGGTATCTTTGATTGGGAAGGACGCGTGCGTCCGAATCTCTTGCTCGGGGATCCTGGCCACGGCCTCTTCTACGGCAAGATCTCGCAAGTAGACCGAGACCGCGAATCCGTGCTGCGGGTCGATGGGGACAGCCTGACCACGGCTACCCTCGGAGCCGCCGGTGATCTGAATGTACAGTCGACCGGGAATGAGCAAACCGGACACGTCCACTTCCAGATTGCGCCGGCTGCCTGGTGGAATCGCCTCTGGAAACTCCGCCACGAGAAGCGGCTCTCCGCTCGGGCTACCTCCCCAAATCTTGGCGGAGAGCGGAGCCTGGGGCGGTGAACCGAGCGGCACTGGTAGGTCGTTCACTACCGTGAGCTCCAGCCAACCGCCCGACAGCTTCACGTACTGGAAGGCGGAGAATGGGGCCGCAGCTTTCACGTCCGTCTGGAACTCGAAGGCCGGCACCACCACCGATTGGCCTGGCGGAATGGACTGGGATGGCGGATAGATTTCCCCGAAGGTCACGTGAACCGAGACGGTGTCGGGCGAATCCACGCGGAAGTTCCCCATGTCGGCGGAAACGATTTTTTCGAGGGCGCTGATCTTGAGCCGCTCGCCCACGTAGTAGGTGTCCAGAGACTTCTCCACAGAGAAGTTGAGGACGCTGTCCTGATCGAAGAAGAGATCCTCTTCGTCCTCCACGAGCTCTCTCACCGTGAACGTCTTGTCGATGAGCGGCACGGCGACGCTCGTCTCCCATTTGGGCGCCACCGGCTTCTCCACGGAACAGCTGAGGGCGAAGGCGAGCGGGATCAATAGCAACAGGCGAGCTACACCGGGACCTTTCATTGCAAACTCCTGGATGGATGAAGGCGCAAACCTTTCCTCCAATGACACCACTCCTATTATCGTCCCCCCGCTCGCGGACTTGAGGGGCAACGACCTACCGGAGGACAGGCTGCACGATCCATGCCACCGTGGCGGAGGGAATATCCGCCTGGGTAAAAAAGGAGGGGGAGAGAGGCCTCAAGCCCCCCATCGCAATCAAGCCCCCGACGAGCCTACCTCAGGTCCCCATCTCCCAGGAGCGAAGGTACTTCTCCTGTTCCGGAGTGAGACGGTCGATGGCGATCCCCATCGTCTCGAGCTTGAGGTTGGCGATCCAATCCTCGATCTCCTTGGGGACGCGGTGGACCTTCACCTCCAGCTTGCCGGCGTTCTTGACCACCCATTCCGCCGTGAGGGCCTGCGTGGCGAAGCTCATGTCCATCACGGAGGCGGGATGCCCCTCCGCCGCGGCCAGGTTGATGAGTCGGCCATCGGCCAGGAGGTAAATGCGCCGTCCGTCCGCAAGGGTGTACTCATCCACGAATCGCCGGATCCCCCTTCGCACGCGCGTGGCCATCTTCTCGAGTCCCTCGATGTCGATCTCCACATTGAAGTGGCCCGAGTTGGCCAGAATGGCGCCGTCCTTCATCCGCTCCACGTGTTCCGGACGGATGACATGGTAGTTTCCGGTGAGGGTGCAGAAAACATCCCCAAGCTCCGCCGCCTGGATCATGGGCATGACACGGTAGCCGTCCATGGCCGCCTCCAGGGCGCGAATGGGATTGACCTCCGTCACGATGACGTTGGCCCCCATGCCGCGGGCGCGCATCGCAAAGCCCTTCCCGCACCAGCCGTAACCCGCCACAACCACCACCTTACCCGCCAAGAGGATGTTCGTGGCGCGGAGAATGCCATCCACCGTGGATTGCCCCGTGCCGTAGCGGTTGTCGAATAAGTTCTTCGTCTCCGCGTCATTCACCGCGATGACGGGGAACTTGAGGGCCCCATCCCGTTCCATCGCCCGGAGGCGGATGACCCCCGTAGTGGTCTCCTCCATGCTGCCCAGGATCTGCCGCGCCACGTCCGGGTAGTCGAAGTGGATGTTCGAGACGAGGTCTGCGCCGTCGTCCATCGTGACCACGGGATTGTGAGCGATGCAACGGCGGATATGGGCATAGTACGTGTCGTGATCTTCGCCCTTCTTGGCAAAGACTGGAATGTCGTAATACTTCACCAGAGCCGCCGCCACGTCGTCTTGGGTCGAGAGGGGGTTGCTGGCGCAGAGCACCACGTCGGCGCCGCCGGCCTTGAGGGTCCGGACCAAATTGGCTGTCTCGGTGGTGACGTGCAAGCAGGCGGCCATCCGCTTCCCGGCGAGCGGCTTTTCCCGTTCGAAGCGCTCCCGGATCTTGACCAGCACCGGCATATCCCGCTCGGCCCACTCAATTCGATTCTTCCCTTCGTCGGCCAGGCTGAGATCGGCAATGTCGTAATCGACCACTTTATCCTCCTTAGTGGATTGCGACACCGCGCCGCGGCGTTTTCAGTCCCTCGGCGGCTACAGCCCTCTTTGCAGGTCCTTCACCCGGTCGGTTCGCTCCCAGGTGAATTCTTCCAGCTCCCGTCCGAAATGCCCGTAGACGGCCGTTTTGCGGTAGATGGGTCGCCGCAGATCGAGGGCTTCGATGATCCCGGCCGGGGTGAGATCGAAATTCTTCAGCACGAGCTTCTCGATCTCCTCGTCCGGCAGGGCTCCGGTACCGAAGGTATCGATGCTGACCGAGACGGGCTCAGCCACCCCGATGGCGTAGGCAATCTGGATTTCGCACTTCTTCGCCAAGCCGGCCGCCACGATGTTCTTGGCGATCCAGCGGGCCGCGTACGAGGCGGAACGGTCCACTTTCGTGGGATCCTTCCCGGAGAAACAGCCACCGCCGTTGCGCGCGATCCCTCCGTAGGTGTCGACGATCGTCTTCCTTCCCGTGAGTCCGGTATCGCCCTGCGGTCCGCCAATCACAAACCGGCCCGTGGGATTGATGTGATAAACGATGCGCTCCTCATTGATCATCGACTTCGGGATGACCGCGTGGATGACCTCCCGGATGATGTCCTCCCGGATCTGCTCGATGGACACGTCCGGCTCATGTTGCGCCGAGACGACCACCGCCGTGACCTCGACAGGCACATCGTCTTCGTAGCGCACGGTCACCTGCGTCTTCCCATCCGGGCGCAGGTACGGGAGGATCTTCTTTTTCCGCACCTCGGCCAAGCGCATTGCCAGGCGGTGAGCCAGCATGATGGGCATCGGCATGAGCTCCGGCGTCTCGTTCACCGCATAGCCGAACATGATCCCCTGGTCGCCAGCGCCAGCGCGATCCACGCCGAGGGCGATGTCGGGCGATTGCTGATCAATGGTCGTCAGCACGGCGCAGGTGAGATAATCGAAGCCGTAGCGGGCATCCGTGTAGCCGATTTCCTTGACCACCTCCCGAACCAACTTCGGGATGTCGACATAGCACTCGGTGGTGATCTCACCGCCGACCAAGGCCAGGCCGGTGGTGACGAAGGTTTCGCAGGCCACCCGACCGTGCGGATCCTGCTCCATCACTGCATCCAGGACGGCGTCCGAGATCTGATCCGCGATCTTGTCCGGATGACCTTCGGTGACGGACTCCGAAGTGAACAAGTACTTCCGCATCGTCCATTCCCTCCAGGTGTTTGGGATTCGCTGGGGCTTCGCCAGCCCCCTCCTCGGTCCCGCCTCCGGAGACGAGGCCCGCGGGGCTCTCACGCCTCCTTCAGCCGATTCTTGAGGTAGGTGATCGTATCGACCGGGGTTGGGTCGACCCGATTGAGCAGCGCCAAATAATACGAGACGTAGTCGCCGAGCACGATCAATGAGAAAAGGCGAGCCATGAGCGACTCGCCGCGGCTCTGCACCTGAATGACCTCACTGGTCTGGCCTCGCAGGATCTCCAGGCTGATGTCCATCCGCTTGGCGATGCGGTCGTGGTCTTCCCGGTCGCGGAGGTAGATCACCTGGATCCGATTCTGGATCTCCCGTAGAAGCCCCCAGCCCACGATCTCGTTGTGGTTCAACTCCGGGAAGAGATTGGCATAGGCCAGCATCTTGCCGTTTTCCGAGATCTGCCCCTTCCAACGGAGGGCCACCGCCTCCATTGGCACCACCGAGCCGTAAATCACCGGGATTTTGCCCAGAAGGCGCTCGGCGATCTGCACCGCGAGATTCTCCGGAGAGCCCGGCGCATACGCCTTCGCGAGCTCGTCACAGAGCGCGACGGTCTCACCGAAGCCCGGATCCAAGGGCGAGGCCAGTCCGAAACGGGCCATCGTCTCCAGAATGGGCACCGTCAGGAACCCGAGCGCGGTTCGGGGAGGGTAGCCGGGGGGAATCCGCACGAGCGGCAGGGAATGCTCTTGAGCCAGCTGGCTGACGGTGCCGCCGGAAGACATGCACACGATCATCGCCCGGCGCGCCACCGCTTCCCTGAACGCGGCAAGCGTCTCCTCCGTCTCTCCCGAGTAGCTGGAGACGAATACCAGGCTGTCCTTCCCGACGAATGCGGGGAGCTCGTAATGGCGAATGACGCTGACTGGGACGGGGGACTGCCGGTAGGTCAGGCAGCGGACGATGTCGCCGCCGATGGCGGAGCCTCCCATCCCCGCGATGACCACATGCCGGATGGAGCTGCCGCGATAGGGCAGGTCCAGCCCTTCGGCCAGAGCCCTTGCCTGCCGCAGCTGGTCCGCGAACGAGGCCAGCTTGCCGAGCATGTCCGATCCGTCGTACTTGCGAATGGCTTCCTGGAGATCCATCCACCCTCCTGCCGGTTTCCGAGAGCCAGTTGCGCGTCCTCAAACCTGTAGATCCGGGAAACGCCGGTGGATCACTTCGCTCAGGAACTCTTCCACCTGTTGCGCCGTCGGCAGCTCCAAAGCCCACCGCGCCACCTGCTCCGCCTCCGAGAAGGTGACCGAGCGAATGATCCGCTTGATCTCGAGAAGCGTGATGGGGCTCACGGAAAACTCATCCAGTCCAAGTCCCAGCAACAGGAGGCTGGCCAGCGGATCGCCCGCCATCTCTCCGCACATGCCGACCCACACTCCCGCGCGGTGGCCTTTCTCAATCGTCTCCTTGATCAGACGCAGCACGGCGGGGTCGAAGGTACGGTAGAGCTCCGCGATGTGCTCATTGCCTCGGTCCACTGCCAGGGTGTACTGGATGAGATCATTCGTCCCGATCGATAGGAAGTCGGCCTCCCGAGCCAGCACGTCTGCGGTGATGGCCGCCGAGGGGATCTCCACCATCACCCCGATTTCCACCTTTTCCGCGAAGGGCTTGCCCTCTCTGCGCAGCTCTTCCCGCGCTTGTTCGACGAACTCCTTGCATCGCCGCAGGTCGGAAAGGGAGGAGATCATGGGGAAGAGGATCTTGACGTCCCCGTGGGCGCTGGCGCGCAGGATCGCCCGTAGTTGGGTGCGGAACAGTTCCTCCCGCTCGAAGCACAGACGCACCCCGCGCAGGCCCAGGAAGGGATTTTGCTCCTCGGGGAAGGTCATCCAATCCGGCTTTTTGTCGCCGCCGATGTCCAACGTCCGGATGATGACGCTGTGAGGTCGCATGGCTCGCACGACTTTGGCGAATTCCTGGTAGAGCTCCTCCTCCGTCGGCGGACCCGGCTTTGCCAGGTAGAGGTACTCGGTGCGATACAGGCCCACTCCGTAGGGACCGAATTCCTTCAGGCTCTCGAGTTCCTCCGGGAGCTCGATGTTGGCCGAGAGGGTCACGTCCTTGCCGTCGAGGGTGCGGCACGGGAGATCGCGGATCTTCCTCAGGGAAGCGGAAAGCCGAAGGTAACGCTGCCTTCGCAGCTCGAAATGCTCCAGCGTGAGCGGCCGAGGCCTCAACACCACTTCGCCGCTCAGCCCATCGACGACGATGGTGTCTCCCGGCCTGGCCAGAGCCGTCAGGCAGTGGAGTCCGGCCACGGCCGGGATCCGCAAGGCCCTGGCCATGATGGCCGCATGCGAGGTCTTGCCCCCGAGGTCGGTGGCGAAAGCTTGCACCCGCTTCGGATCCATGGCCGCAGTGTCCGAAGGCGTCAGCTCTCGAGCCACCACGATGCCCCGCTCGGGCAGCTTGGTCAAGGCTGTGCGTCGGTCCCCCACCAGGTGTCTCAAGACCCTGCGCTTGACGTCGCGTACGTCGGCGGCCCGCTGCTGGAAAAGCTCGTTATTCGTGGCCTCCAGGGTGCGTTCGTGACCCTCCATGATCTCGGTGAACACATGCTCGGCACTGAGCAGGTCTCGCTCGATCCGCCGAGTTGTCGCCTCCACCACCGCCTGATCCGACAGCAGCAGCTCGTGAACCTCGAAGATCGCGGCCCCCTCTTCCCCGAGGTTTCGCGCCAAGTGATCTCGCAGGTCCTGGATCTCCCGGCGGGCAGCTTCCACCGCTTCCAGGAAGCGGGCTTTCTCCGCGGCCACCTCCGCCGCGCTGAGGTGACGGACACCCACCTCCGGCACCTCGTGCGTCACCAGGAACACGGGACCGATGGCGATGCCCGGTGAGACCGCCAGGCCGCGCAGACGCACTTCGTCCCCTTCGATCTCCACGGCCGAGCCGCAGGCTTCACGCGCCGGGGTTTCGTCCTCCGGGGAGTGGACCGTCGTCCTCGTAGAACTTGTCCTCAATGAGTTTCTCAAGAGCGGCTATCGCCTCCTTCTCATCCTCCCCGTGAGCCCGGATCACGAGCTGACTACCTTGTTCGGCCGCCAGCATCATCACCCCCATGATGCTCTTTCCGTTCACCTCCAGCCCGTCCTTCATGACGGAAACATCGCTCTTGAACTGGGAAGCGGTCTTCACAAACAGAGCAGCCGGCCGGGCATGCATCCCCAATCGATTCTTGATTGTCACAACCTTCTCAACCATCAGCCTCACTGTGCCGTCGCGAAAGGTTCCGCGCGCTGTTCCAAACGATCTCCGTACCTAATTGCCCGCGGTAAGGATGTCCGTCTCCGGTCAGACGCCCCACCTCCGCACACTTTTGCGAGCTTGAGCGCTCCCCGAAGTGAGGCCGACGGACGTCGTCGCAAGGCTCGTTCCACATTCCATCGATGCGTATCGGCCGCTCGCGACATCCCTGCACGGGGCCGCTTCCCCGGCCGCGTCTCTTTCGACTGAGCCGAAATCGGAACCGCCAATTTACGAATCGACCCTCATCCAGTCAATGCAAAACACCACCCGGACGTCCGGCGCGCCTCAATCCGGAAGGATCCACGGCTTGCGGTACTCCCGGCTCAAGAAGCGATTCGCCTCGGGGACGTTGGTGATGCGCTCCTGTTCGGCATCCCACAGAATCCTCTGGCCACTCCATAGGGCGATATTGCCCAAATGGGCCACAGTGGTGCTGTAGTGCCCGATCTCCACGTCGCAAATGGGTTTCTGCCGACTCCGGACACAGTCCAGGAAATTGCGCACGTGCGGTTCGTTCATCGGCGAGCTACCCCGCTGGAGGATGGGGACTCGCCCGACCCTCTGCTCCTCCTCACCCTCCTTGAGCTCAGGGTAGAGCCAAAAGCCGCTGCGGCTCACGAACAACGTGCCCTCGGTGCCGTAGAACTGGATCCCGTATCCCTGCTGGTCAATCCCCCGGGCATTGACCTCCTGATCGGAGTAGGAGCAGACGAAGCCCGGGAATTCGTACACCACCTCCAGAGTATCGGGAGTCTCTCGATTGTCCTCAAGGGCCCATTTCCCGCCACAGGCCGAAACGGCAATCGGGGCGCGCACATTCATCGCCCAGAGGACGATGTCGAGCAGGTGCGTTCCCCAGTCCGTCAACTTGCCGCCGGAGTAGTCCCAAAACCAGCGGAAGTTGTAGATGCACCGGTTCTTGTTGTACGGGTGGTAGGGGGCCGGTCCCAGCCACATGTCCCAGTCCAGCCCCGGCGGGGGATCGCTGTCCGGTGGATTTCCGATCCCCTGCGGGGAGGAGTTTCCTGCCGTCCAGGTGCGGACACGTGTGACCTTTCCGAGGATCCCGCTCTGCACCAGTTTCACGGCCTGCTGGAAGTGTTTGCCCGAGCGTTGCATCGTGCCCACCTGGACAACCCGATTGTAGCGTCGCGCGTATTCCACCATGCGCCGGCCTTCGACGATGGTGAGCGCCAGCGGTTTTTCCACGTACACGTCTTTCCCGGCCTGACAGGCGAGGATGGTCTGGAGCGCGTGCCAATGGTCCGGGGTGGAGATCACCACGGCGTCGATGTCCTTTTGCTCCAAGAGGCGCCGGAAGTCGCGGTAGGCTTTGGCCCGCTCCCCTGCCAGGGCCAATGCTTGGTCCAGATGTGGCTGGTAGACGTCGCACACGGCGGCGATTTCCACGTCGGGCTGTTCCTTGAAGTAGCGGATGTTAGCCCTCCCCATTCCGCCACAGCCGATGAAACCCACGACGATCCTGTCGTTGGCGCTCGCGGCCCGTCGCTTGCGGGACAAGGTGTCCTCCCTCCCCTCCGGAGTCGCGGACAATCCAAGTCCCACGGCGGCCGCCGCGGATCGCTTCAAGAACTCCCTCCGATCGACTTCGCCCATCTCCATGGCCACCTCCCCGGTCTCCAATGTGGTGGATCGCCCATCTGCGATGTAAACTAATCTTCGTCGAGAGAAAGGCAATGGGAAAATCCCCCGGGGGAGACTTTCCGCGCGGCACCCCTGGCAATCCATCTGACGCCGGTTGGGCTAGCGCAGTTGGCAAGCTGGGGTCCTCTCCACCCCATTACCTCACAAGCTGCGAGAGTAAGCCCCCCTCTTCTCCCTGGACGCACCGCTTCCGGAACCGATGGAGGTTTATGCGACGCTTTTCGCACCGTGCAGGATCCCCCCGTGAAATTCAAACCTGCTTGGCGATGGAGCCAGTGGCGAGGGGCGACGGATCTCAGCGAAGCTTCCTTCGGTACTCGATCCCCGCCACCGAATCCAGAACATACGTCCGAGAAGAAGAAACGCGATCGCGGAGGCCCAGGGAGCGGACGTCGGCCGTGTCCACCTCGAAGCGCACGCCCTGCCGGATGGAATCGATGCTCACCACCAGCCGGCGACTTCCGCGGATCTCCACGAGTGTCCCCCGAATGCCGGTGAGGGGCCCTCGCACGATCTCCACCATCTCTCCCAGCAACCAGCTCTCGCAGGCTTCCGCCTCGGGGTGCTGTCGGAGGATGCGCCGGATGTTCTCGATCTCCTCGTCGCGCACCACCGCCGGTCGGCCGTTGAAACTCACGAAACGGACAGCTCCGTAGGTCTGCAACGCCGCGAGTCGCGTGCGCTCGTCGCCGTGCACGAAGATGTAGCAGCGAAAGAGGGGCTCCTGAATCAGCTTCCGCCGGTCACTCCACACCCTCCAGACTTCGCGCAGGGGCAGGTAGCATTGGATGCCTTTGAGGATCAGTTGGTGTTCGACTTTCTTCTCGTGGCGCGATCGGGTGTAAAGTGCGTACCATCGGGCCTCATTCGCGGCGACATCTCCGCCCATCGACCTCCTCCGCTTGGTCAGCCGACGCCCCCAAAGTGCGCGACAGTTCCGTGCGAGTGGCAGCGGGCTTCAGATCAGCTGTGCTTGATGTAGTAGGTGAACAGAGCGTAGGCCTGTACGAGGACCGCGACACGCCAGACGTAGTCCAGCACTTTCCGCACACCGTACATCCGGCCGGCGCGAACGATGACCGTGTCGCCGGGGCGCAAGATCGGCAGTAGCGCCGGATCCCCTCGCTTGAGGTACGCTTCGATGTCCACATTCAGGACGGCCGGCTGTCCATCGTCGGCCGTGGCCCGGATCACCTGGACGCGCCGGAGGCTCGCGTCCTCCAGCGGCCCTCCCGCGAAGGAAATGAGCGAAACGAGGTTTGTGTTGGCTGGGACAAGGTACTGACCGGGCTTTTGGACGTACCCCCATACGTTCACATGCATCAGCAACTGATCCGACCCCCCGGGCCCGAGCGAACCCAGATAATACCGAGCGGGCTGCTGATAGCCCTGAGCCTGCGGCGCTGTCTGCTGAGCCCATGCCCAACCGGCAAGCAAAAGGGATCCCACTCCCCAGAGGATCGCCTTCGTCGACTCTCTCATGGGACCTTCCCCGGCAGCTATTGGCACGAAGAGCCTCCCCACCGAATCAGTAGTGCGATCGCGCTTTCTTCTTCTTGCGCACCTTCCGCTCGCCATCGCGCGTGTAGTAATAGTAGTGGTAGTAATAGTAGTAGGACCCGTAGACGCTCTCCACCCGAATCCCGTTCAACAGCACGCCCAGAATCTTGCCCCCCACCTTCTCCAGCGAGGCGAAACCGCGCAGAGCCGCCTGTCGGTCGGTTTGGCCAGCCCGAAGAACCAAAACCACGGCGTCGACCTCTGTAGCGAGCACCAGCGAGTCCGTCACAGCGAGGATGGGTGGGCTATCGAGCAGGACGGCATCGAAGCTCTCGCTCATGCGGCGAAGAAGCTCCTTTGCCGAGTCCGAGCCGAGGATCTCCGCCGGGTTCGGGGGCAGGGGACCGCAGGCCATCACGAACAGATTCTCGATGGGCGTAGCCCTGATCACCCTGTCCATGTCCTCCCGACCGACGATGCAATTAGTGAGCCCCAGGTTGCGATCGATGCCGAAAATCCGGTGCATGATCGGCCGCCGCAGGTCCGCGTCCACGAGCAGGGTCCGGTTGCCCAGCTGAGCGAAGGTGATAGCCAGGTTCGCCGCCGTGGTGGACTTGCCTTCGCCCGGTCCCGGGCTCGTCACCAAAATGGTCCGGGCTGGCCGATCCGGACGACTGTACTGGATGTTCGTGCGGACAGTCCGGTAGGCCTCAGCAATCGGCGACTTGGGTCGCAGGTGAGCCACCAAACGGCTGGAGAGTTCTTGGGCCTCCATGTCCCCGTTGGTCCCAGGGCGCAGCCTGGGCCGTTCCTCTTCCTCCGGCTCCAGCTCGATCATCGGCACCGTGCCCAGGAGAGGCATCCCAAGGCGTTCCACCTCTTCGGGAGTGCGCACGCTATTGTCCATGTACTCGATCACAAAGGCGATCCCCACGCCGAGCATGAGCCCGATGATCCCCGCCAGCGTCAGGTTGAGCTTCTTCTTCGGCTTCACCGGGTATAGGGGCTCGCGCGCCGGATCCACGATGCGGACCTTCCCCAGCTGGCCTACCTCCGTGATCCGGCTCTCCTCGTACTTCTCCTGCATCATGGTGAAGATCTTCTCGTTGACCAGCGCCGCCCGCTTCAGCCGGGCCAGCTCCAGGGCTTTGGTCGGGATACCCTCCAGCCGGCGATTGTACTCCTGACGCAAGCGCTCGAGCGACTCCACCTTCGGGCGAAGGGACCGCAGCTCGGCCTCCAGCTCGATCTTGCGCTGCAGCACCTGATTGGATACCCCCAGAGGATCGGGCATCTGAGAAGCCGCAAGCTTGGCCACCTCCTCGCGGAACTTCCCTTTGAGTTCCGTCAACTCCCGGTCGATCTGGGACAACGTCGGCTCATCTTCCCGGTAGAGGCCGTGGTCCAGAAGATTGCTGACAATGGCAGCGCGTTCAATTTCCTTCTGGGCGATCTGGCGCCGGATTTCCTCGAGGTAGGGCTGGCTGGCAATGGCATCTACGTCAATGTGCGTGCGGCTCACTTCCAGCACGGAATCCACGTAGGCCAGCCGCTTCTGAGTGGAGTTGAGTTCCGTCAGAGCCTCGTGGTACAGAGCCTCCACTTGCGAGATGTTCTCGACCAGCTTCTCCGTTTCCTTGTCCAGGGCAAAGACGTTTTGCTGCTCTTGGTACTCTCGCAGTCTTTCCTCTGTGGCTTCAAGATCCTCTCGGATTTTCGGCAGTTGCTGCTCCAGGAACTCCTTGACCTGACTGACCTCAGCGCGGCTCCAGCGGGTGTCCTCTTCCCGATACGTTTGGGCGATGGTATTGGCCACGTAGGCGGCTTCGAAAGCGCTCGGCGCCTCGAACTTGATCTCAATCATGTCCGTATTGCGGACGGGGGTCACTTTCAGGCGCTTCCGCAAGCCCTCCGCGAGGGCCACAATCAGAGCCTCTTCGCTCGCTGGGGCATGATTGTCATCCCCACCACGCAGCACACCCGTCAGCAAGCCCAGCGGGTTGACCTTTCGTCGCACGTCTTCCGGGAGGTTCCCAAGGACCCTGAGCGTAGTCGCTTTGTCCGACTGCCGCAGCTTCCGGATGACCTCCTCCGCGAGGGTCCGGCTCTTGAGGATCTGGACCTGGTTGTTGATCTCCGTATCGCGGCGGAAGGCGCTCGCCACCCCCCCGAAGAGGACGTCGGAAACGCCGCCCTCCTCTTTGATCATCACCGTCGCGGAGGCTTCGTAGATGGGCTCAGCCGTGAAGGTGAAGAACGCGGTGGTGACAAGGGTGATCAGGAAGCACGCGGCAATGATCCACCGGCCGCGGTAGAGGACCCTGAGGTAGTCCGTCAGGGTCACCTGCTGCTCGAGAGGCTCCTGCATCGGCCTGTCTCCCCTCAGCCTCTACGTTTCCTCTCCCGGTTAACGTCGCCAATAATAGCAAAGCCCACACAAAGTTGCAACGCGTTTTTCGAAGTTCTTGGGCGCCCGTTTCGCATCTTCTCCGGTGAACCGATTACCTCGGATGATCCCCCGCTTCCCCGCAACCCTTACTTCGTCGGGCCACGGATCTCGCCGTTCCACTGGCTGACGCACGGCCAGAACCCCCCATCTCGCACCCGCTCCCGCGGAGCGGAGACCTCAGTGGACCCGCAGGTCGATCACCTCCACCGAAGGTGGCATATCGAAATGGAAGGCCGTCTCCGGCAGGGAGGCAGGCTCTTCGAACGAAAGGACCCGGTAGCGATTGCGATTGCCGTTGGCGTCGGTCTCTTCCGTCTGCCAAACAATGTAGCGTTCCCGGTCCACCCAGACCGTGATCTCGGCCACAAGCTCGGCCGGATTCTTCGCCCGCAGGCGGAGCACCCAGCATCTCCTGCCGTCCACTTCCCCCTCCCCCGCCAACTCGGCCGCGTAGTCCTTCAGGTACCGGACCACAAGATCGCGCAGGAGTGGGGTCCGATCCTCACCCAAGCGATCGATCACCACTTGTTGAATCGGTCGGTTGTAGGTCCAGACCGTCTTGCCGTCGCACACGATCAGCTGCGTGGGCGTCTCGACCCGGTACCGCTCTCCTGGAGCGACTTGAACCGTTCCCTCGATCTCCTGCCTTTCTCCAGTGAGCTTCCACTCGAACACCTGCTGGAAGCGAAGCGCAAGGTACTTGGCCCCTTCGTACCGCTGTCTGGTCTTGCGGGCAATCTCCTCGGCCGTTTGCGCTTGACCCACCTGGCTCAAGAGGATTCCCACCAAGACCCACGAAATCTGTCTGGCTCTAAACCGCACCGTATCGCCTCCCTCTGCTTGGGTGGCACCACGATGGTCAGGACACCGCCGGCGTCTCGCTTGCGGCGACGACCGAAGTCAGTCGCCGTAGGGGGCGATGCCCATGGCCATCAGCCCCTCCTCGTCCACCAGCACTTCTCTGGCTTTGCTTCCGTCGAAGGGGCCGACGATGCCCGCTTCCTCCAGCTCGTCGATGATGCGGGCGGCGCGGGAGTAGCCGATCTTCAGTCGCCGCTGGAGCAAGGAAATGGATCCCTGCTGGTGCCGCACCACGAGTCGCGCGGCTTCCTCGAAAAGGGGATCGCGCTCGCCGTTTCCCCATTCGGTCCCCGTCGCCTGGGTCTCGCGCATCTGCGCCAGCGGCTCCTTCGGGAGGGGCGGCTGGTTCGCCACCCAGTTGACCAATGCCTCGGACTCCTCGGTGGACACGTACGCGCCGTGCACGCGAATCGGCTCCGGACTGCCCGGAGGCACGAAGAGCATGTCGCCCCTTCCCAATAGCTTCTCAGCACCGTTCATGTCCAGGATGGTCCGCGAGTCCGTCTTGGAAAAGACGCGGAAGGCGATCCGGACCGGGAAATTCGCCTTGATCACCCCCGTCAGAACGTCCACCGAGGGCCTCTGCGTGGCCAGCACGAGATGGATCCCCACGGCTCGGCTCATGTGGGCCAGGCGAGCGATCGGCTCCTCCACTTCCTTCGCCGCCGTGAGCATCAAATCCGCCAGCTCATCGATGATCACCACCAGGCGGGGGATGGGCTCGAAAGGCACCCCGTTCTCCGCGAGCACATGATCCTGCCGGACCTTCTGATCGTAATCCTCGAAGCTGCGGACTCCCGCATGGGCGAAGAGTTCGTAGCGGCGTTGCATCTCGTATTCCACCGCGCGAAGCGCCGCAATGGCATTCGCCGGCGTTGTGATCACTACCTCGTCCAGCCCGTCGACGTAATTCAAATGGTGATCCCTGAGCTTCGCGTAGAGGGACAGCTCCAATCGCTTGGGATCGATCAAGACAAACTGTACCTGGTCCGGGCGCGCCTTGTACAGGATGCTGGTGATGATGGCATTCAGGCAGACGCTCTTCCCGGATCCCGTAGCGCCTGCCACAAGGAGATGGGGCATCTTGGCCAGGTCGGTGACGTAGGGTTTGCCGGACACCGTGCGCCCCAGGGCCACCGTGAGGACCGACGGCGACTCCGCGAATTCCTTCGACTCCAGGATCTCCCGGATGCGGACGATGGCGGGGTTCCGATTCGGGATCTCCACGCCCACTGCCGCCTTTCCCGGAATGGGAGCCACGATCCGGATGCTCTGCGCCCGGAGCATGCGGGCCAGGTCATTGGACAAGCTCAGGATCTGCGCGATCTTCACCCCCGGAGCCGGCTCCACCTCGTACCGCGTGATCACCGGGCCCGGGCTGATCTCCACCACTCTGGCCTGGACGTTGAACTCGAGCAAAGCCTTTTCCAAGAGCTCAGCGTTCCGCTTGAGCTCGACGTCGGACATCTCATCGACGGGCTCCGACGGCAACAAGAGGGATAGCGGCGGGAATCGGTAGGTGCTTGGCGAGTAGGGGCGAACCTCCATCCTCTCGGCACCCCCCTCCACCGGCAGTTCCAGCTGGGTTTGCTCGCCTTTCAGGCGCGGCTGCTCCGGCCGTCGCAAGGGAATCACTTCAGCGCGCGAGCCGAGAGCCCGGATTTCATCCGCATCGGAGAACTCCTCCTCGATTTCCTCGGGCTCTTCCTCTTCTTCCAGGTCCGATCGCGGGGGACGTCGTTCCGCGGTCGACATTTCGCGCTCAGCCAACCTGCGCTGCGCCCGCACCTGCCGGTACTGGTTGAGCCTTCTCTCCAGAGCCAGCCGGAGATCATTCGCCCTTCCGGCGAGACCCGAAACCCAAGCCGAAAGGCTCGCTTGTGTGATCGCTGAGAAGCCAATGAGGGCGATGGCGAAGAGGAGTATCACCGTCCCGGCGAAGCCCAGCCAAACGATCATCTGGTGAGCCAAGGAGATCCCGATGGCTCCGCCGAGCCGGAAGTCGGGCAGTCCGTCCGGATGAAGCTCGTACGGCAAGGCCATCAAGGCGGAGGCATACACCGCGAAAAACAGCACATTGGCGCAGAGCCGCACCAGCCGACGAGGATCCTTCTGCCGAAATCGGTTCCAGCCAATGGCCAACGCAAGCAGGGGGAAACACAGACTCGCGTAGCCGAGGGTGTAGCGGATCAGGTAGTAGGCGAGATAGGCTCCCACTACGCCCATCGCATTCCGCGTCTTGCCGATTCGGATCTGGCCCGGAACTTCGTCTGGATGAGCGGTGAGCAGCGCCATGAGCAGAAACAGGCCGAACATCAAGAGCAGCAGGCCCAGGGTTTCCTGCCGCCTGTCGTGTTGGGGCCTTTCGCGCTGCTTCCTCAACATGGCCTCACACCACTCCCGCGGGTCCCTTGCTCGCCTGCCCCGCAGCTTCAGAGGGAATCGGACATCCCAGCGCAGCAAATGTACCCCCGTTCCCCCAAAAAGGCAATGGGGAAAATCGCGTTGCGACCGAAACGGGATCAGCCCCGCCCGCCGCGGCCGGGAAAGGAGGCGGACCCCCAACGGGCATCCTCGGCGGGATAGAGCCTTGCGGCGGGTCGAGACGGCTAACGCCAGCCCGTCGTGGGCTTCTACAGGACAAGCGACCTTGCATTCCGATCGGGAAGCCGCCAGCGGATTTCCGCCAACTGCTCACGCCGTCCGAAAAAGCCTTCCCGCCCGGAAGCCGAAGATTTGCGGGGACCGGATCATTCCGGAGGGAAAGCCGCTACGAGTTTCCCTTCCTCGAGGACGGCGAGGATGGGAATCGTCCCCACCTGCGCGCAAACCTCGAGATCGGATTCCAATCCCAGGGTTCGGAGGTAGCGGCCATGCTTGGATTCCCAGAGAACCGATTTGACCCGAGTTCCGAGGGCGGTTGCCAATTGACCCGCGGCAAAGGCGGAGTCCGTAAGTTCGGCGGGCACGAGCTCTCGCAGGCCGTTCACGATCACTCCCGCTGCGAAGGCATCTTCGATCCCAAGCTCGCCTCCGCGGCCCGCGCAGGCGATCAGGACATCTTCCCCAAGCGCGGCCAGCCACCGACTCGCAGCCGGGGCATTGACGAGGCCGACGAGGGCCACGGCCTTCGGTTCTCTGAGCCGGTAGAAGACACGGGTGGCGTTGCTGGTCGTGAGGACGATCACTTTCCCCCTCACCCGCTCCGCCGTGAATTCAAGCGGCGAGTTCCCGAGATCAAAGCCCGCCAGCGGCAGCGCCCGCCGCTCCCCGCAGAGGAGCGCCCTTCCCGGGAATCGGCTTGCGAGCTCCCGGGCCGCCCCAACGCTGCGGACGGGGATCACCGCCTCCGCCCCGTGGTGCAAGGCAAAGGCCACTGTGGTCCCCGCCCGCAGCACGTCGACCACGACCACCACCTTTTCGCTCGCACGGTCAGCCGGCAGGCACCGTGGACTCAAGGCGACGTCGACAAGCATGGGCGCAGCCGGTTCAATAGTCGCGCTTGTAGAAGGGAGTGGGAACCACTCGCGCTCCCACCTTCTTGCCGCGGAGGTCTACGCTCAGGGCAGTCCCCACTGCGGCCAGGTCGGTGCGGACGTACCCCATGGCAATGGGCTTTTCCAGCATGGGCGAGAAGGTGCCAGAGGTCACAAAGCCCACCTGGGTCTCGCCTGCCTCGTCGTAGATGGGATACCCGTGGCGCGGGAAGGCTTTGCCGTCCACTTCCAATCCCACCAGCTTCCGGGCTGGCCCTCGATTGACCACCTCCAGAATCGCCTGCCGCCCCAGGAAATCGCCCTTGTCGAGTTTGGTGATCCACCCCAGGCCGGCTTCGATGGGATTGGTGTTCTCGTCGATGTCGTTGCCGTAGAGGCAGTACTTCATCTCGAGGCGGAGGGTATCCCGGGCGCCAAGCCCCACCGGTTCAATCTCAAACTCCCGGCCGGCGTCAAGGAGCGCGTCCCAAACCCGCCGGGCGTGCTCGTTCTCGACGCAGATCTCGAACCCGTCTTCCCCCGTGTAACCGGTCCGGGAAACGAGGGCTTGGACTCCAACCACCTTGGTCTCCACGAAACGGTAGTACTTGATCTGGCTGAGCTCGGCTTCGGTGAGCTTTTGGAGGGTGGCCTGGGCCTGACGGCCCTGGATCGCGATCAAGCTGAGCTCATCGCTGCGATTGTGCATGACAACGCCCGGGCGACGATGCGCCTGAAGCCAATCCCAGTCTTTGGTGATGTTGGCCGCGTTCACAACCATCATGTAGCCGTCCGGAAGCCGGTAGACGATCAGGTCATCCACCAGACCGCCGTGCTCGTAGCACATGGCCGAATACTGCGCCTGGTAGACGGAAAGCTTTCCCACATCGTTGACCGTCATCCATTGCAGGAAGGGCCCTGCCTCCGGCCCGGAGAAGAAGAACTCCCCCATGTGGGAGACGTCGAATATCCCCACTGTCGTGCGGACACGTCGGTGTTCTTCGAAGATTCCCCGATAGTAGATCGGCATCCAGTAGCCGGCAAACTCCACCATTTTGGCGCCAAGCTCGAGATGCGCTTCGTAGAGGGCGGTCTTCTTGGTTCCCACTTCGGCTACCTTACCTTCTTGAGTGCCTCTTCGATCCTTTCCAGCGCCTTTTGAATGTTCTCAACCGAGTTCGCATAGGAGAACCGCAGGTATCCCTCCCCGTGTTTTCCGAAGGCGGTCCCGGAGAGCGTGGCGACCCCCGCCTCGTAGAGCAGGAAGCGCTCCAGCTCTCGCGTCGACATCGGGATCGAGCTCACATTGGGGAAGACGTAGAAGGCTCCTCTGGGCCGCAGGCAGCGGAAGCCCTCGATGCGGTTGAGGCCATCCACGATGACGTCGCGGCGACGGCGGAACTCGGCCACCATGCGCTTCGGCTCATCCTGCGGGCCCCGCAGTGCCTCCACCCCCGCCATCTGGATGAAGGTAGCGGTACAGGAATGGCTGTTGACCAGCAGCTTCGTCACCTTCTCGGCCAGGGGTACGGGCATGATGCCGTAGCCGAGACGCCAGCCCGTCATGGCATAAGTCTTCGAGAACCCGTCCAGGATGATGGTTTTCTCCTGCATGCCCGGCAGGGAAGCAATGCTGAAGAATTCCCCGTCGTAAATGATGTCCTTGTAGATCTCATCCGACAAGATCCAGATGTCGCGCTCCCGCACCATCTCGGCAATCGCCTCCAGATCCGATCGGGACAGCACGCCTCCCGTCGGGTTGTGGGGCGAGTTCAGGATGATCATCTTGGTCTTGTCGGTGATCAGGTGCTCCAACTCTCCCACATCGAAGCTGAAGTCGCGCTCCTCCCGCAGCCGGATCGGCACGGGCTTGGCCCCCACGAAATTGATGAGCGACTCGTAGATGGGAAATCCCGGGTTGGGATAGATCACCTCATCACCCTCATCCACGCAGGCGAGAATGCCAAAGAACATGATCGGCTTCGCCCCGGGGGTGACGACCACGTTCTCCATCGCCACCGGGATGTTCCTTTGCCGTCCGGCGACCTCCGCGATGGTCTGGCGGAGGATCGGCAGCCCGGGCGCTGGGCCATAGTGGGTGAACCCCTGGCGCAAAGCCCGGATCGCCGCCTCGACAATGTGGACCGGGGTATCGAAATCCGGCTCCCCGATCTCCAGATGCACAATGTCCCGCCCCTGGTCCTCCAGCGCCTTGGCTTTCGCCAGCATCTCGAACGCCGTTTCCGTTCCCAGACGACCCATCCGTCGCGCGAATCTCATAGGCTCTCCCCTTGCTGACCTTCTACCCGAATGCGAGGGCCGCTAGTCATTCCGGATTCGGCCTCCACCGAACAAGTAAAAAGGGACAGCCGGCTCCGACTGTCCCTTCTGCCTCCCGCGAGTCTGACTTGTAAACGAAGACGCTCCGCTACTACATGAAAATCCCCGGCGCCTTCGCCAGCTTGCCGAATGGCGATGCAAACCCATTTCCTCCGAGTTGCCCTACCTGCCGTGGACGACCAATTTTAAGAAAGTCCACCTCAATAATCAAGGCAGTTGTGTCGACCAGCTCCGGTCGAGATGAGGCCCAAACAGACGGGCTGCCGGAGATGGCCCTGGACCGGCCTTTCCGCTTGATTGTTAGGGCCGATTTCCCTAAGTTAAGGTTAGCAAAGTCCCCCTTTAAGCTGACCCCGCGAGGCGGCAAGGGGCGAATGGGTGGACGAAGCCTTTGCGCCCGGCGCAAGGCTTTTTCTCTATGGGGACGGAGACCATGCGGGCGAAAGTAAAGGCCCTTCTCATCGACGAGAAAGGGTTGGACCGGACCATCACCCGGCTGGCTCACGAAATCCTGGAACGCAACAAGGGGACGCAGGACCTCGTCTTCGTCGGCATTCGCACCCGCGGCGCCCCTTTGGCGCAGCGCATCGTGGACAAAATCCGGGAGATCGAGGGGGTGGCGGTGCCCCTCGGCACTCTGGACATCACCCTGTATCGGGATGACTTCCGCCGTCGCCTCAAGCAGCCGAAGGTGCAGCGCACCGACATCCCCTTCAGCATCGACGACAAAAACGTGATCCTGGTGGACGACGTGCTCTACACCGGGCGGACCACCCGCGCCGCCCTCGATGCCCTGATGGACTTCGGCCGCCCAGCGCGCATCCAGCTGGCCGTGCTGGTAGATCGCGGCCACCGCGAGCTGCCGATCCGGGCCGACTTCGTGGGCAAGAACATCCCCACCTCCATCGGCGAGGAAGTGCAGGTCCATCTCAAAGAAGTCGACGGGGAGGATTGTGTCCTCCTCGTGGAAGCACCAGAGGAGGGAAGATGAGCCTCTCGAGCCGCCACCTGCTGGGGCTGCAGGGGGTGCCCAGGGAAGACATCCAGTTGATCCTCGATACCGCCCAGACATTCAAAGAGGTCCTGCAACGCCCGATCCCGAAGGTGCCCACCCTTCGCGGAAAAACGGTCGTGAATCTGTTCTTCGAGCCCTCCACGCGCACCCGCATCTCCTTCGAGCTGGCGGAGAAGAGACTGTCGGCCGACACGGTGAATTTCACCGCCTCTTCCTCCTCGGTGCTCAAAGGGGAAACCCTTCGCGACACGGCCCGGAACATCGAGGCCATGAAGGTGGACATTGTCGTGATCCGGCATTCGGCTGCCGGCGCTCCTCATTTCCTGAGCCGGCACGTGCGGGCGAACGTGATCAATGCGGGCGATGGCCGACACGAGCACCCGACGCAGGCGCTCCTCGACATGATGACCCTGCGCGAGAAATTCGGCACGCTGGAGGGGCTACGCGTAGCCATTGTGGGCGACATCGCCAATAGCCGCGTGGCGCGCTCGAACCTGTACGGCCTACGCACCATGGGGGCGGAGGTCGCTCTCTGCGGACCGCGCACCTTGATCCCCGCGGAGGCGGAACTGTGGGGCGTCCCCATCTTCTACGATGTCGATCAGGCCATCGCCTGGGCCGACGTGCTGAACGTCCTCCGCATTCAACGCGAACGCCAGGCCCGCGGCTACTTCCCCAGCCTTCGCGAATACCACATGCGGTGGGGAATCACCCGAAAGCGGCTGGAAAAGGCCGGGAAGCCGATCGTGATCATGCACCCGGGACCCATCAACCGCGGCATTGAGCTGGACAGCGACTTGGCCGACTCCGAATTCTCCGTCATCCTCGACCAGGTGACCAACGGCGTGGCCGTGCGCATGGCCGTCCTTTACCTGCTGAGTGGCGAAACGAGTGTGGATTAGACCGTAGCGTGAGGGAACTTCCCGTGAACGAACCCCAGCAGGCCAAGAGGGTCTTGATCAAGGGAGGCACGCTCCTCGATCCGAAACGCAGGAGTGCCGAACAGGTGGACATCGTGATCGAGAACGGGCGTATTGCCACCATTGGGAGGATCGAGGAGGCGAGCTTCTCCGGAGACGTGGTGGACGCGAGGGGGCATGTGGTATGCCCCGGGCTCCTGGATCTTCACGTGCATTTGCGCGAGCCCGGTCAGGAGGACAAGGAGACCATCGCCACGGGCTGCCAGGCCGCCATGGCCGGCGGCTTCACCGCCGTGTGCAGCATGCCCAATACCGATCCTCCGGCCGACAATCGCAGCGTGATCGAGTTCATCCGGGAGCGCGCGGCCGGGCGGCTGGTCACCGTGTACCCCATCGCTGCCATCACAAAAGGCAGGCAGGGGGAGGAAATCTCCGAGATGGCCGACCTGGTGGAGGCCGGGGCGGTAGCATTCTCCGACGACGGCTCCTCGGTGAAGAACACAGCCGTGTTGCGTCGAGCCCTCGAGTACAGCAGCATGTTCGACGTGCCCGTCATCGAGCATTGCGAAGACCCCTATCTGGACGAGGGCGGGGTCATGAACGAGGGTTTCGTCGCTACGGAGCTCGGACTTCCGGGGATGCCTCGCATCGCGGAGGAGATCATCGTCCAGCGCGATCTGAGCGTACTGGGCTATGTGGGAGGCAGGCTGCACATCGCGCATGTCTCGACCCGAGGCTCCGTGGAGCTCATCCGGCGGGCGAAAGAGAAGGGCCTTGCCGTCACCGCCGAGGTCACGCCGCATCACCTCGCCCTCACGGATGAAGAGATGCGCCGCTTCGATTCCAACTTCAAGATGAATCCGCCGCTGCGGACCGCGGAGGACGTGCAAGCCCTCATCGAAGGGCTGCGGGATGGGACGATCGATGCCATCGCTTCGGACCACGCCCCTCACTGCGTGCACGAGAAAGACGAGCTGGAACTGGAGTACGCCCCCTTCGGCGTGATCGGCCTGGAGACCACCCTCGGCGTCGTGCTCCGCGTGCTCGTCCAGGAGCACAGCTTCCCCCTGGCCGAAGTCCTCGACAAGCTCTCCTACCAGCCGGCTCGGATCATCCGCAAGGAAGAAACCCTCACCATTCGGGAGGGGGCGCAGGCCAATCTCACCGTGTTCGCGCCGGAGGAACGTTGGCGAGTGGACGCCAATCGCTTCTTCAGCAAGGGAAGAAACACCCCATTTCGGGACTGGGAGCTGCCTGGGAGAGTCCGGGCAGTATTCAACAATGGACTGTGGTGGAGGCGAGAAGCGTGAGCGACCGGAGGACGTTGGATATCGGTCTTCAGTACGTGCCGAAGAAGGCCTTCATGACCCGGGGGGTGGGCAAGCACAAGGAGAAACTCACCAGCTTCGAGATGGCTCTGCGGAAGGCAGGCATCGCCCACCTGAACCTGGTGCGCGTGTCCAGCATCTTTCCACCCCACTGCAAGCTGATCAGCAAGAGCCAGGGACTCTCGCTGGTTCATCCGGGACAAGTGACTTTTGTGGTGATGAGCGAAAACTCCACGAACGAGCCGCACCGCCTCATCGCCGCTTCGGTGGGCATTGCTATCCCCAGCGATCCCAACCTGTACGGCTACCTCTCCGAGCACCACGGATTCGGCCAGCGGGAGAAGGTGGCTGGCGACTACGCGGAAGACCTCGCCGCCAGCATGCTGGCGACTGTGCTCGGCGTCGAGTTCGATCCCAATGCCTCCTGGGATGAGAAGCGGGAGATCTGGCGCATCAGCGGGAAGATCGTGAAGACCAAGAACATCACCCAGACGGCGGTGGGCGACAAAGACGGCCTCTGGACCACCGTGGTGGCGGCTGTGGTCCTATTGCCGTGACCGGGGAGGGTCGCCGGGCCCATCCAACTCCAGCAGGGCCCGGAGAGCTTTGCCAGAGGAAGCTGAGGAGTGGCTATGCGAGGAAATGGGCAGCGCAGGCCGACCAAGCGGGAAATCCTACAGGCACCGACCACCCCCTTCGAAGTCATACCTGCGGATCGCGTGAGCCGCATCCTGGAGCGCATGGAGGGGATTTCGTTCCAAGGCCGCCAGCTCGCGCACGCGTTTCGGGTCTGGAAACAGATGCTCCGGGACGAAACGCTCATCCTCTTCGGATTGGCGGGGGCGATGGTGCCGGCCGGCATGCGGAGAATCGTGGCTTTTTTAATCGAGAATCGGCTCATCGACTGCCTGGTATCCACCGGCGCCAACCTCTTCCACGACCTGCACGAGTCCCTCGGCTTCTATCATTACCTCGGGCATCCGGACGCCGACGACACCTTGCTCCGAGACGAGAAGATCGACCGCATTTACGACACCTTCGCCGACGACCTGGAATTCCAGCGCGTCGATGCCTTCATCCGCGAGTTCGCCGAGGAATTGCCGGCCGACAGGGCGCTGACCACGCGCGAATTCTTTTCCCGCTTGGGCCAGAAGCTCACCAAGGTGGCGAAGGAGCCTGGAATCCTGACCAGCGCTTGGCAACGCGGTGTACCCATCTACTGCCCGGCCATCGGCGACTCCTCATACGGCATCGCCCTTTCTAGCATGGATCCTCAGCGCTCGCGCGTGTTTTTCGATGTCATCGCCGACGTACGGGAATTGGCGATACTGGTGTCCCGGGCGAAGAAGACGGGTATCATCTTCGTAGGAGGAGGGACGCCGAAGAATTTCATCCAGCAGGCTGAGGTCACCGCGCAAATCATCGGTTGGCCGGCAGAGGGGCATCATTACGCCGTGCAGATCACGACCGACGTACCCCAGTGGGGGGGACTGTCCGGCTGCACCTTCAGCGAATCCCATTCCTGGGGCAAGATCCACCGCACAGCCCCGAAGGTGGCCGTGCACGTGGACGCGACCATTGCCTTGCCCTTCCTGGCCACGGCCCTTGCGGAGCAGGAGGAGCTGATCCGCGGGCGCAAGCTGCCCGAGCTCCGGTTCGAACCCCCGGGGGGCCAATGAGCCCATCCAGCGACCTGACCGGAGCACAAGCCACGCCGCAGCAGAGTTCGAAGCCATGACGCGGGACTGGCCACGCCTCTCGGAGTGGAACGCATATGACCTGGCCCCTTCCCTCAGGGACTGGGAGACAGCGACCTTCGCTCTCCTGCTCCTGCCTTACGAGCGGACCACAACGTACCTCAGAGGGACCAGGCGAGGGCCGGAGGCGTTCCTGAACGCGAGCCAGCAAGTCGAGCTCTACGACGTGGAGCTCGGGATTTCTCCTTGTCGTGCCGGGATCTACGCTGCGCGCCTGGAGTTCGAGGAGGACGTGCCCATCGAGGAATGCCTCTCGCGCATCCGGGGAGCCGCGGCTCAGCTGCTGAACTCCGGCAAGCGGGTGATCGCGATTGGCGGCGAACACACCGTCACCCTGCCCCTGGTGGAAGCGCACAAGGCTTCGTACCCCGATCTTCAGGTAGTCCAGTTCGACGCACATGCCGACCTGCGGGACGAGTTCGAGGGCTCGCCATTCAATCATGCCTGCGTGATGCGACGGATCCACGCCCTGGCTCCGCACGTGGGCATCGGGATTCGCAGCGTGAGCCAAGAAGAGGCCGCCTTCTCCCGATCGGAGAACATCCCCTTGTTCTTGGCACGCGATCTCGTGCGCGGAGCGTGCACTGTCGACGATGTGCTACGGGCAATTCACCCCGAACGGCCCGTGTACCTGACCATCGACCTGGACTGCTTCGATCCCTCGGAGGCCCCGGGGGTAGGCACTCCGGAACCGGGCGGACTCAGCTGGTACGCAGCGCTCGAGCTCCTCGAGGCCGTCATCCGCCAGCGGCAAGTGGTCGGCGCCGACGTGGTGGAGCTCCGCCCCCTCGCAGATTCCGCCGCCACCGAGTTCCTGGCGGCCAAGCTCGTGTACCGGATCATCGGGCTTTTCCAGGAGCCGTTCCGGTGAGCGATGGGGAATTCAAGAGCAGTTTGTCGACGGAGGGGACGCAAAGGGCTTGCTTCTTGGGGTCTATTTCGCTAAATTTGGCGGCTTGAAACGAAGGCATGGCAGGAGGTTAGGCGTTGGAACGACAGCGAACGACAGTTCCCAAGCTCAGCCGCACCGAAGGCAAGTGGTATCTGGTCGATGCCGAAGGCAAGGTTCTGGGCCGACTGGCCAGCCGCGTAGCCGCCATCCTGCGCGGCAAGCACCGGCCGGAATTCACGCCCCATCTCGATCTCGGCGATCATGTGATCATCATCAATGCGGACAAGATCCGAGTGACCGGAAGGAAGGCGCAACAGAGGTACTATCTGCGGTACTCCGGCTACCCGGGCGGGCTCAAGAAGATCACCTTCGCGAAGCTCATGCACGAACAGCCTGAAAAGGTGCTTTACCATGCCATCCAAGGCATGCTGCCGCACAACCGCCTCGGCCGGAAGCTTCTGAAGAAGGTTCGGATCTACGCTGGTCCGAATCATCCGCACCAAGCCCAGAAGCCGGAACCGCTGGAAATCTGAGGACCGTTCGAGCATAGTCGGGAAAGGGAGACGATGACGACAAAAGCGGTGACTTTTGAAGCCACGGGTCGGCGAAAGGAAGCGGTGGCAAGGGTACGTCTGGTGCCTGGCGACGGCAAGATGATCGTCAATGGACGCCCGTTGGAGGAATACTTCAAGCGGGAAACGCTGAAGATGATCATCGAGGAGCCGCTGGAAGTGACCCACACGCTGGGCAAGTTCGACGTTTACGCCGCGGTGAAGGGCGGGGGACTGAGCGGGCAGGCTGGCGCCATGCGTCTGGGCCTGGCACGCGCTCTGGTCCTCTACGACGAGTCCCTGCGCCCGATCCTGCGGAAAGGCGGCTTCCTCACGCGCGACCCGCGCATGGTGGAGCGCAAGAAGTACGGGCAAGCCAAGGCCCGCAAACGATTCCAGTTCAGCAAGCGCTGAGCCGAGGTCCAAACCTCCGTCCCCTTCGGGCGGAGGCGTTTTTGTAGCTGGAGAATCCCGAACTCACACATCCCTGCTTCCCCGGTGGGTGCCCCCCAAAGGGTGACCGGGCCAATACGGGGATGGAGGACCAAACCCAAACTGCGACGGAGGAAAAGCATGGTCGAAGTGACGCTGCAAGATCTCCTCGCCGCCGGGGTCCACTTTGGACATCTGACCCGGCGCTGGAATCCCAAAATGAAGAAGTACATCTTCATGGAACGCAATGGGATCCACATTATCGATCTGAAGAAGACGCTTGCCCTGCTCCAGAGAGCCTGTCAGGAGATGACCCGCATCGTGCGCGAGGGGGAGCAAGTCCTCTTCGTCGGCACCAAGAAGCAGGCGAAGGAGATCATCCAGACGGAAGCCGAGCGCTGCGGACAGTTTTACGTGGTCGAACGTTGGTTAGGCGGAACTCTGACCAACTTCGTGACGATCCGCAGGAGCATCAAGAGGCTGAAGAACCTGGAAAAGATGGCCACCGACGGCACCTACGACAAGCTCACCAAGAAGGAAATCCTTCGCCTGGAACGCGAGAAGGCGAAGCTGGAGGAAGTGCTGGGCGGGATCCGGGACATGACGCGCTTGCCTGGTGCTCTTTACGTGGTCGACGTGAAAAAGGAACTGATCGCCGTGAATGAAGCCAGGCGCCTGGGAATCCCGGTGTTCGCCATCGTGGACACCAATGCGGATCCCGACCTCGTCGATTACCCGATCCCCGGCAATGACGACGCCTTCAAGTCCATCAACATCATCACCCATGCGATCGCCGAGGCCGTGATCGAGGGACTGGAAGGCCGTACCGAGGTGCCGGAGGTGGCCGTCGAGGAAGAGGAAGAGGATCGGCGGAAATATGCCGTGGAAGGGGTGGAAGAGGAAGAAATGTACTATCCCGAAAAGGAATAGCGGCTCCCCATCATCTACTTCCTCAGGCTGGAAGCTGAGAATCCGAGTACGGCGCCGCCCGGGAAAGGAGGTCGTTCAGGCATGGCAGTGACAGCAGAGGATGTACGAACGCTACGCGAGAAAACCGGCGCAGGGATCATGGACTGCAAGCGCGCCCTGGCCGAAGCCAATGGCGATTTCGAGAAGGCTGTAGAGATTCTGCGGAAGAAAGGAATTGCCACAGCCCAAAAGAAGAGCTCTCGAGAGGCCAAGGAAGGCTTGATTGAGGCCTACATCCATCCAGGCAGCCGACTTGGGGTGCTGCTGGAGGTGAATTGCGAGACGGACTTCGTGGCCCGGACGGAGGAATTCCGCACCCTGGTCCGGAACCTTGCGATGCAGATCGCCGCGGCGAATCCCATCGCCATCCGCCGCGAGGATGTGGACCCGGCCCTGGTGGAGAAGGAGCTGGAAATCTACCGCACCCAGGCCCGGAATGAGGGAAAGCCGGAGCCCATCGTCGAGCGCATCGCCCAGGGACGCCTGGAGAAGTTCTTCCAGGAAAACGTGCTGATGGAGCAGCCTTACATCCGCGATCCCAACGTAACGGTCCGGCAGCTCATCGAAGAAGCCATCGCCAAGCTCGGCGAGAACATCGTCGTACGTCGCTTCGCCCGTTTCCAGCTGGGCGACTGATCTTTGGTCCCCACCTGCAGCCAAGCGGGTGTCGAGACACGGGGCGAGAGGAACGGCAATCCTTGGACTAATCGAGGCGTCCGGAATGGAAACGCCGATCTATCGCCGAGTACTTCTCAAACTCAGCGGGGAAGCGCTCGTGGGGGAGCGGGGACTGAGCATCGATCCCGATGTCGTGGCCAGGATCGCCCAGGAGATCAAAGATGTGCGGGAACTGGGCGTGGAGATTGCCATCGTGATCGGCGGGGGGAATCTGTTTCGCGGTCTTTCCGCCAGCGCGCGCGGGATGGATCGAGTGACCGCCGACTACATGGGCATGCTGGCCACAGTGATCAATGCCCTCGCCTTGCAGGACCAGCTGGAGCGGTTTGATGTGCCCACGCGCGTGCTCTCCGCCATCAAGATCGAGGAGCTGGCGGAGCCTTTCATCCGCCGCCGGGCCGTGCGCCACCTCGAGAAGGGCCGGGTCGTCATCTTCGCCAGCGGCACCGGCAACCCCTTCTTCACCACCGACACCGCAGCTGCCCTACGTGCCGTCGAGATCGACTCCGAAGCCATCCTCAAAGGGACCAAGGTCGACGGCGTGTACGACTCCGATCCCCTGCAAAACCCGAATGCCAAGCGATACGAACATCTCACCTACATGGACGTCGTCAAACAGCGGCTCAAGGTGATGGACACGACGGCCGTCACCCTCTGCATGGAGAATAACTTGCCCATCATCGTGTTCAATCTCAAGGTCCCCGGCAATCTTCGCAGGGTGGTTCTCGGCGAGAATGTGGGTACCAAAGTGGACGGTGGGAGCCATGCTCATTGACGAGATTCTCCAGGATGCAGAGACGCGCATGAAGAAGGCGGTGGAAGCCACACAGGCCGAGCTGAGCAAGATCCGAACCGGCAAGGCCTCGCCCGCAATCTTGGACACCATCCGGGTGGATTACTACGGGAGCAGCTTGCCCCTCAAGCAGGTGGCAAGCATCAGCGTCCCGGAACCCCGCCTGATCACCATTCAGCCTTGGGATCGCAAGGTTCTCCCCGAGATCGAAAAGGCCATCCTGAAGTCCGATCTCGGGCTGAACCCCATCAACGACGGGAGCATCATCCGACTTCCCATCCCTCCGCTCACGGAGGAAAGGCGACGCGATCTCGTCCGCGTGGTGCACAAGCTCGGAGAAGAAGGTCGTGTGGCAATCCGCAACATCCGACGCGATGCCAATGAAGAACTGAAGAAAGCCGAGAAGGACGGCGAAATCTCCGAGGACGATGCCCACCGCGCGATGAAGGAAGTCCAGGATCTCACGGACGAGTACATCGAGAAGATCGACGAGATCGTCAAGGCCAAGGAGAAAGAGATCCTGGAGGAATAGGATCGGTAGCTTCGCCTCCGTTCCCCTTCGCAGGAGCCGTCTTCCAAGTTGCCTGAGGCTGGTAGCGACGCAACACGGATCCTCGGGGAGCGAGGGAAGGGGGATGTCGCGGCCCCGTCAACTTTTCGCGTGTCAAGCCCTCGCCGGGGCGGGCAGTTTTCCCCGCTTGGCCCGAAAAACGAAAGGGCCGGCGCGTAGGCACCGGCCCCAGTTGATGCGCACTCTCCGCACAATCCCGTCAGCTTTCCTTTTTTCCTTCGCCTCCTGCGGATGCGGTTTCCTGGCTTGAGCCTGACCCTTGGGAGGGGGAAGCCGTCTCCTGCACTTTCTCCTCCGTCTTCGGGGCCTCCGTTTTCGTCTCTTCAGTCACCTTCTTCTCCGCTTCGGCGACCTGCTCTTCCCGCTCTTTCCGTTCCAGGAGGTTCTCGTCGTCTTTCTTCTTCCGAAGCACCACGTAAATGATCGTGTTCCCTACGTTGAAGGTCGAGAGCCCGTAGGAGACGACCCACGCTCCCGCCACCACCAGCGAGATCGCGAAGATGTAAGCCGAGATGTTCAATACGGTGGGCAGCTCCAGCGCGTAGAATTCACGGGCGAAATAGATGTGCGGAGCAAACCTCCGGAAGATAGCCTCGATCCAGTCTTGCGACAGAAAAGCCCACTTCTGCACCAGGTACTGGCCGTGGGAGGCAAGATTCACGTACTTCCCTCCCATTCCGAAGGCGAACAGGGCGTTCATCAGAACCACGGCCTTCTTCACGAACCAGGCCAGGATCCCAAAAGCCACCAGAGAGAGGACGATGGAAAGAGCCTGGTACACCACGAAGCGCCACGGCTGGCTCCACGTCACCGAGAAGGACTGGAAGATGGTTTCGAACGCATCCTCGTCCGTGGTCGCCAGGACTGGGGGCGCAATCACCGCCGAAACAATGGTCACCACGATGAGGAAAACCAAAAGGAGAGCGGCGGCGACCCAGAAGAAGGTGAACAAACTGAGACCCAGCTCGCCCACGTAGGGGATGCGTCCCAAGAGTCCGACGAACCAAGCCCCCACCACGAAGGCAAAAGCCATCAACCCAATCCCCACGGGGGCCATCACCACCGACGGCAGTTTCTTGAAGGCAAATTGGTAGGCTTCCTTCCAGGTGTAGAAGCTATCTCCCTTGAGGAGCTTGAAGGTAGCCCGGGATACAGCAGTGGCAGCGATCCACCAAGCCACGACGAGGACGGCAAGGCCAATCGCATAAAGGAGCCAGCTGTACCAGGGAATGCCGCCCGTCTCGGCCCAGAGGCAAGGGAATAGACCCCACTTGTCCCACATGTCGGTCAGTCCCTTGCCAGCCGCCACGAGAGCCAGATAGGTGAAGATCAGGTACGCAGCGTAACCGACTGCCAGCCCGACGAACTGAATCCAGATGCGCTGCAAGCTCAAGGCAATCCGCGGCGATCGAAATACGTCCCGGAAGTCGAAATAGAGCTTTACCATCGGAGTCCTCCTTTCCCTTGCCTCCATCTACCCCTTCACGTTCGCTAAGATGGCTCCGCAATCTGTATCCGCGCTCAATGCCCTCTCCCGTTCCCGTCCTCGCCCCGCAACTCCTCCGACGAAAGCCTCCGCTCCCATTCCCAACGAATGCCTTCCGAACGGCCTACGGCGCAGCTGGCCAGATAATAACAAATCGCACGCGTTGAATCAAGAGTAACCTACGGCACGTTGCCGACAGATATGGCAAGTGAGGGCCGATTCAGGAGTTCGATGCTTCGGCCTCCTTGCGGCGAACCTTCACGGTCACGATGCGGTTGCGCTGGACCTTTTCCACGATGAATTCGAGGTCTCCGTATTGGATTCGGTCCCCTTCCCGTGGTACCTGCCCCGTGAGGTGAAAGATGAACCCGCCCAGGCTCTCGTAGTCTTCCTCCGTAGGGAGCTCAACGCCCAGGACCTCATTCACCTCGTCGAGGTCGATCTTGGCGTCCATCAGGTAGGAGCCATCGTCCAGCTCTTGGTACAGGGGCAGCTCGCGGTCGTACTCGTCCTGGATCTCGCCCACAATCTCTTCGATCACGTCCTCCAGCGTGACCAACCCTGCCGTACCGCCATATTCGTCCACCACGATGGCCATGTGACTCCGCTGCTTCTGGAATTCTCGCAGCAACTCGTCAATGAGTTTGCTCTCCGGCACGAACATGGGGGGCCGAGCGATCCGCGCCAAGTCCACCTCCTGCTCCTCGCGACCGAGGTACGGCAAGAGATCCTTTGCGTGAATAATGCCAATGATGTTGTCCACCGTCCCTTCGTACACCGGTATGCGCGTGTGTCCGCAGGACTTGATGAGCTCCACCAACTCTCGGATTGAAGCGGAGCGCTCGATGCAGACCATGTCGATCCGGGGCACCATGATCTCGCGCGCATGCGTCTTCCCGAACTCGAAGATGGAATGGATCATTTCCCTCTCGTCCGCCTCGAGGGCCCCTTCCTCCTCTCCCACATCGATGAGAGCGCGCAGCTCCGCCTCAGACAAGGCAAACTCGCCCTCCTTCACCCCGAAGATCCGCTCCAGCTGGCGCGACATCGCCTCAATCGGCCCGGCAACCGGGAACAAGAGCCAGATGATGGGCCGCAGCACCGTAGCCGCAACCACCGCAAACCTCTCGCTCCGCTGCAGAGCGAGGATCTTCGGGGTTACCTCCGAGAAGACCAAGAGCACCAGCGTGACCACTCCCACCTGGATGATCACGGCCCAGGTGCGGCTGAATCCGTGAGCCGTCACCAGATCGGAGGTCAGGAGGGCAGCAAGGGTAGCTGCGGAGACATTGACCAACGTATTGCCGATGAGGATGGTCGTGAGCAGGAGGCGAGGGCGTGCCAGCAGTTCCAGCACTCGCTTCCCTCCCGGAGTCCCCCCTTCCTGCAGCCGGCGCTTCTCAAGCTCCGAAAGGGAGAAAAGCGCCGTTTCACTCCCCGAGAAAAATGCCGAAAGACCTATGAGAATCACAAAGAGAAGCAGCCTACTCCAGTAGTCCACTTCCAATGAGAATCAACCCTCCTTCCTGCTGGTCCAACCTAACGTGTCGATCGAATGGTCTTCAGCAGCTCGTCTTCGACCGAGTGCATGCGCTGCCGGTCTTCCTCCGTCGCGTCATCGAATCCCACGAGATGCAACGCCCCGTGGGTCGCCAGTCTCGCCAGCTCCTCCCAAAGGGTCGTGCGATAGTCCCTGCTCTGCCTCTCGGCAGTGGGAACGCTCACGTACACCTCCCCCTCCCGTCGCCTTTCATCCTCGCTGAGATCAAAAGAGATCACATCCGTTGGCTCGTCCCTGTGGAGGAATTGTCGATTGAGCGACTGGATGGTCTCGTCATCCACAAAGATCACCCGGATCTCCGCCTCCCCAGAGGGGCCGTATCGGGTGAGGACCTCACGTACGAGCCGCAGGATCCGGCCTCGGGGGACGCGCCGACCAGTGGTGTTGAATACCTGCACCTTCACCAACGGGTTCCTCGCTCGGGCCGGAAGGAGCCGGGCCTTCACTCGGCCTCTTGCGCTCTCCCGTCTCGGCCCGGGTTGCAATCATCTCCGGATATTCGATTCGCGGATGGAATAGCCCGGCAAGCGCCTGGACAAAGGCCTCCGCGATCCGATTCAGATCACGCAGAGTTAACGGACTCTCGTCCAGCTCCCCTTCATTGAACCGGCGCTGGATGATGGAATTCACCACCTGACGGACGCGCGAGGGGGTGGGCTGCTTGAGACTTCGCACGGCCGCCTCCACAGCGTCGGCGAGCATGACAATGGCGGTCTCTTTGCTCTGCGGCTTGGGACCGGGGTAACGGAACTTTTGCTCCTCCACTGGCTCCGCGCTGCTTTTCCGGGCCCGCTCGTAGAAGTAGCTCATCAGCTGCGTCCCCTGATGTTCGGGGATGAAGGCAATGACCTCCTTCGGTAAGCCAGCCTCGCGGGCCTTCTCAATCCCTTGGCGAATGTGGTTGGCAAGGATCAGCGCGCTCATGGTGGGGGACAGCTTGTCGTGCGGATTCTTGCCCGTACCTTGATTCTCGATGAAGTATTCCGGCATATCGAGCTTGCCGATGTCGTGATAGTAGGCTCCCACGCGGGCAAGGAGCGAATTGGCTCCGATCGCTTCGGCCGCAGCTTCGGCCAGATTCCCTACCATGAGACTGTGATGGTACGTGCCCGGAGCTCGAACCGCCAGCTCCCGCAACAGCGGGTGATTCAGGTCGGAAAGCTCCAGCAAGCTCATGTCCGTGGTGACGTCAAAGGCGAACTCGAGGACAACCGCCAGACCGTAGGTGAGCACAGGGGCGAGGAACCCCGCCGCCCCTCCGTACGCCCAGCTCACCAGAAGCTTCTGGAACGAGACAAAGTGAACCAGCTCGAGGGCCGAAATGGCCAAGACATACGCCGCCACCAGCCGGACCATGGCATTCAGAACCCAACTTCGCGAACGCAACCGGCTGACCGCCGTGATCGATGCCGCCCCGGTCACCAGTCCCAGCGCCGCCAAGGAGAAGTCATTCCCCCACATACCGGCCAAGATGAGGGCCAGCGTCACGGTGCCCACGAACCCGGTGCGCGGGCCAAAGAAGATCGTGAGCAGCATGGAAGAAACAGCCGTGGGGACCAAATAGGTCGGTAACCTGGCGCCAATGGCAAGCGCGCTAATGAGCACGGAGAAGAAGAGGATGATGACGACAAGGAGATTCTTGTCCCACGCGGCCAAGACCTGGCGTTCTCCCAGAGCGAGATAGACGACAAGGAGTCCCACGGCCAGCGCCACAAAAAGAATGTGGCCCAGCCGGGGCAGGAAGGCTAACAGATGCCCAGCCTCCGACTGGCGCTCAGCCAGGGCTTCGGCCAGGCTGCGCAGCTTCTGAAGATGATCCGGGGTAATCCGTTCGTGACTGTCGATGATCCGCTCCCGCTCCAGAACCATCCCCTTGACTCGCGGCACACTGCGAACGGCTTCCTCGATCATCCGCTGCGTCTGGTCCTCCTGATAGAGGAGATTGGGACGCAGGTGCGGGAGCATCAATTGATACGCCACTTTCACCAGGTCATCATTGCCGAGGGCCTGACGAAGGCGGTCCAGCAACGCAGCCTTTGCCTCCGGCAGATCGTAGTAGTAGCGCAGCTCATCCATTACCTCCAGGCCGTCCGCACGGATGAGGATCTTCTCCGAAGCCGTTGGAAGCTGGTTCTTCCCCAGGTTCAGGATACCCGTGTCGTAGAGGTCGCGTAGGATCTCCGACAGTATGGCCGTCTGGAAACCCGAGCGAAAGAGAAGGGGCAAGAGCCGGAGGCTTTCCTCCGGCAACGAAACGCCGTAGTCACTGAGCAGGGAGGAGAGGCCACGACTTCGACCCTGCGCAGATGGCGTTTCGCCCAGCGCTGCATCAAGCTTTCGAAGAAGGGCGCGGAATCGCACCAGCTCGAAATCGCGGATGGAATCCGCCTTGGCGAACACGGATGGGACTGCTTGCCGGGCCCGCTCCACGTCCTGCCGGTACTCCTCTTCCGTCTTGTTCACAGGAAAAGTGAACGGAGCGATGATCTCATCCCCCACGTACACATCGCCCACCCGGAGATTCGCGAACTGGTAACTCTTGCTCCGCGGGAAGAGAAGCGCGGTGACGGCAACGAAGGACCCAAAGATGAGCAGCTGGGGGAGGATCCCCAGACTCCTGGCTCGACCTGGAGCCCGGGCGGGGAGCAGTTCGCTGGGTCGCTTCTTGCGCCACAGCCTCCGGCGCAACTTCTGTAAGACTTCCGGCATGCCGGTCCCCCCTCACCTACGCGTCGGCTCGCGGGTTATTGTCCGACTTGCCCTCGCCCCGGGACCGGCGGGCGCTTTCGGAGGAAGTCCTGTCAAAGGATACGGCCTTGGCGGCGTCGTAGGCATCGTAGGCGCGGATGATCTCCCGGACCAGCCGGTGTCTCACCACGTCCGATTCATCGAGGTACACGAAAGCGATCCCCTCAATCCCCTTCAACACGTCCTGGATCTGCACCAATCCGGACTGAGCGGAGCTGGGGAGATCCACTTGGGTGATGTCGCCGGTGATGATGGCCCTGCTATTCACCCCGAGGCGTGTCAGGAACATCTTCATCTGCAGCGTAGAGGTATTCTGCGCCTCGTCCAGGATCACGTAGGCGTTGTTCAAGGTACGTCCGCGCATGTAGGCAAGGGGCGCGATCTCGATGGTATTGGTCTCCATCAGCTTCCGCAGCTTCTCCGCCGGGATCATGTCGTGCAGGGCATCGTAGAGCGGGCGCAGATACGGGTCAATCTTCTCCCTCAGATCGCCGGGCAGAAAGCCAAGGCTTTCGCCCGCCTCCACGGCCGGGCGCGTCAGGATGATCCGCTCCACCTGGTGCTCCCTCAGCGCTGCCACCGCAATCGCCACAGCGAGGTAGGTCTTTCCCGTCCCGGCCGGGCCGATCACGAAGACGATGTCGTTCTCCAGCGTGGCCTCGTAGTAGCGCTGCTGTCCAGCCGAGCGGGGACGGATGATCCCGCTCTTGCTGTAGAGGATGACGGAACGCTCGGGACTGATCGTCTCGCTCCGCGCCATCCGGACGGCGCGAGACTCCTCGCCCCTGCGTCGCTCCGCCAGCACCAATTGGGTCACGGTATCGACATCCCCTTCCGTCACGCGATCCGTCCGATTCAGGATGAAGATGAGCTCGTTGAAGATCCGCTCCAGTGCATCCAGCTCCTGCTCTTCTCCGCGGAGGACAATCTCCCCGCCTCGGACTACGATCGTCGCATCAAAGGCTTCCTGAAGCCTTCGCAGATTTGCATCGTGCAGACCGAGGAGCCCCAGATGATCGATCCCACGAATGGAAATCCGACGTTCGCTCATCCTCCTTACCGCCACCTCCCGAACCTGCCCTCCATCTCTCGAGGATCCCAAAACGCTTCCGAAGGATTGAACTCCTCCGGACCGCGAAATGGTGTCAGGAAATGATCCCTTCCCTCTGCTTCTCGCAGCCGGACCGCTGCAAAAGAAAAGCCCTCGGCCCCTCATGGCGCCGAGAGCTATGAGTATCACCTCGCCCCACTGTACCCGTTGGTCTCGCCATCGGCTACCGACAGGTCCCAGCGGGTCCGCGCGGCCGTCCTTGCGTCACCCGGAAACCATCCCCCTGCGGACGGTCCGCGCCTCCTCTCACTCCTTCGGAATCACAAACACCGAGTACGGGTAGATCAAGTTCGGATCATTGCCAATGATATCTTTGTTCGCCTCGTAGATACGCGTCCACTTCGTCGGGTCGTTGTAGACATTCGGATTGGCGGCGATCTTCTGCAGATAGTCTCCCTTGGCCACCAGGTATTCACCCGGCCCGCACTGCCGGTGGATCTTCAGCACCTGGTTCGGGTAGATCAGGTTCGGATCCTTGATCTGGTCGCGGTTGTAGGTGTAGATGCGCATCCACTGGTACGGGTCATTGTAGATCTGGGGCTTTCCCGCGATCTTCCACAGGTAATCCCCCCGAACTACGGTGTACTCGTCGTAGAGGGACTTCGGCAGCTTCGCGCGCAGCTGCGCGATTTTGCCCTCGATTCGCGCCAGCCGATCCTGCATCTCGGACAGAACTGCGATCTTGTTCTTCTTCAGCGCGTTCAGCTTCGCCTCCGCGTCATCGATCTCCTTCCGCCGCTTGAAAAGCTCTTCCGGCGAAAGGGCGGCCAGCGCATCTACCTGCCTCTCCAAATCGACCAACTGCTGGCGGTATGCTTGCACGTCCGCCTCCGTAACCCCGAGCAGATCATAGACCTCCTTCCACGCAGCCTTGATCTGCTCGTCGAGGGAAGCGATCTGGGCCTTGAGCTGCTCGACATCCGCCTGGCATTTCTGGAGGTCCGCCTTGGCTTTGGCTTCACGCTGCTGCCACTGGCTCAGCTGGGCATTGTACTCTTCCATGCTCATCTTCTTCTCTTGGGCCAGGCTAATGTTGGCGCTGAGGAGCATGGAAAGGGCAATGCCCAAGCCGACGATCAGCATTGCGGTCTTTCCTACTCTCATCGGACATCCTCCCTTTTCATCGCACGCGAGGTCGACCTACCGCTCGGTTCACATCCCCTGGAGTCGGCTCTGGACCGCCGCCTTCTCAGCTCTGACCTTCTGGAGCTCGTCCTGCTTGGCCTTGACTTGCTTCTCCAGGTCGGCCTTCTGCTGCTGGCATTGCGCCAGCTGCTGCTCAGCTGCCAACGCCGCCTGCTTCGTCTCTTCCAACCGCTGCAGCTGCTCCTTGCTGGGGTGCCTGGCACATCCGGTCCAAGACAGGGTGGCCATCACCAATGCCGCCATCCCCAGCGCCGCCATTGCCTTCGGTACTCTTCGCATGCGGATCACACCTCCTTTCGTCCGACGCTCAGCTGATCTCGGGACAGATCTCCGGCACCCGAACAAGAACCGTCCACCACCCGCACTTCGCGAAGCTATAATACGAAAACCCTCCCGCAATGTCAAGGGGAAAGATTACGGATCAGTTACCGGCCGACACGACGGTGGTCGGGATCACGACGATCCCGAGTTCCGCAAGCTGTCGCGGATCCACCTCGGCGGGAGCGCCATCCATCAGGGACACCGCCCGGTTGGTCTTGGGGAAGGCGATCACGTCTCGGATGGAGGACCGACCCGCCAACAACATGGCCAGGCGATCGAACCCGAAGGCAATGCCTCCGTGCGGAGGTGCACCGTACTCCAGGGCCTCAAGCAGGAAGCCGAACTTGTTTTCCGCCTCTTCGTCGCTGATCTGTAGGAGGCGGAACATCTTCCGCTGGAGCTCTCGGGTGTGAATCCGAATAGATCCGCCGGCGATCTCATTGCCGTCCATGATCAAGTCGTACGCCTTGGCCCGCACCTTCTCTGGCGCGCTGTCCATCAACGGCAAGTCTTCGTCCATGGGACTGGTGAAGGGGTGATGCCGCGCCACGTATCGACCTTCCTCGTCCGACCACTCCAGCAAGGGGAAATCCACGATCCACGCCAGCCGGTGGACGCTGCGGTCGATCAGATTCTCCCGCTCGGCCAGATAGAGACGCAGGTTTCCCGCCACCTCAAGCGCCGTCTCCCGCGCATCGGCCACGAGCAGGATGAGGTCTCCAGATCGTGCCCCACTCCGTTCCAAGATCGCCGTCTTTTCGCCCGTGGAAAGGAACTTCGCAATCCCGCCCTCCACGGCTCGATCCTGTACCTTCAAAGCCACTAACCCACGGCCGCCGCTGGACACGGTGAACTGGGTCAGTTCGTCCACTTCCTTTCGCGAGTAGCGAGCCCCACCCGGCAGGCAGAGGCCAACCACCGCGCCGTGATTCTCGGCCACCTCCCGGAAAACCTTGAATTCCGACTCGACCACGACATCGGTGACGTCAAAGAGCTCCATCCCGAAGCGCAGGTCCGGCTTATCCGTCCCGTAGCGCCGCATCGCTTCCTCGTAGGTGAGCCGAGGGAAGGGCGTCCGGAGCTCCTGGCCGAGGATCTCTCGGAAGATGTGCACCATCAACCCCTCCACCAGCTCCATCACATCCTCTCGGGTGACGAAGGACATCTCCAGGTCAATCTGGGTGAATTCCGGTTGCCGATCGGCGCGCAGGTCCTCGTCACGGAAGCAGCGGACGATCTGGTAGTAGCGGTCGAAGCCAGCTACCATCAAGATCTGCTTGTACGTCTGCGGAGACTGGGGGAGGGCGTAGAACTTGCCGCGGTGGATCCGGCTGGGCACCAGGAAGTCCCGCGCCCCCTCCGGAGTGCTCCGCATGAGGAAAGGCGTCTCAATTTCCACAAACCCCTGCTGATTGAGGTAGGAGCGCACTGCCTGATACAACCGGTGGCGCAGGAGGAGATTCTCCTGCATCTCCGGCCGCCGGAGGTCGAGATACCGATACTTCAACCTCAGCTCCTCGGAGGCCTCGGTGCGGTCGGCGATGACGAAGGGCGGCGTCTTGGCCTCGTTGAGGACGATCACCTCGCTCGCCGCCACCTCGATCTCCCCCGTAGCTAGCTTGGGATTGACCATCCCTTCGGGACGCTTTTCAACCCGGCCGGTCACGCTGACCACGTACTCGTTCTTCAGCGCTCGGGCGCGCTCCAGAGCCGCTCGATTCACCTCCGGGTCGAAGCGTACCTGGGTGATCCCGTAGCGATCCCTCAGGTCGATAAAGATGAGGCCGCCGTGGTCTCTCCGCCGGTGGACCCATCCGCACAGGGTCACCTTCTGCCCCACGTGAGCCGTCCGCAACTCCCCGCACGTGTGGGTGCGTTGCCAAGCCTCCCGCGCCACGCGACTGCTCCCTCCTCAAGCATCCTTCCCAACTTATCCATCCTTCGAGCTCAGCGCGCGAAATTTAACAAGCTTAGCCATGAACTCCAAGGCATTCCGCCGAAGAGCGGAGGAACCCAACCCAGTCTTTTCCTTTCCGAGCCCCGATCAGGGGCGCGGCTCTGGACCAGCCAGCACAAGGCTCGGCTCCTCCAGGAACTCGCGCACGGTCCGGAAAACCTCCGCCCGCGGCCCCACCACCATTCGAGTCTTCGGCAAGGAGCGGAGGAATATGTTGCCGTAGTATTTCTCCACAAGCCTCCGGTCCAGGATGAACACACAGCCCCGGTCGGTCCGTCTCCGGATCAGCCGGCCGAAACCCTGCTTGAGCTTCAAGACCGCTTGGGGCACGGTGTATTCCAGGAAGGCGTTGCCGCCTCTTCGGGTGATGGCCTCCACGCGCGCCTCGACAATCGGCTCCGTCGGGACGCGGAAAGGCAAGCGCACGATGATCACCGCCGTCAGGGCCTCGCCCTCCACGTCGACGCCTTCCCAAAACGAGTCGGTGGCGAAAAGGACCGAGTGCTTGTCCTGCCGAAACCACTCGAGCAAGCGGTGCCGCGGAGCCTGACCCTGGCGGAAGGCCTCGATCCCCCTGTCCCTGAGAAAACCAGCCAGACGATTGTAGGCGTAGGTGAGAAGACCATAGGAAGTGAACAGCACAAACGCCCTGCCCTGGGTGAGCTGTAACGCCTCGGCCAACAGGGGCACCAACTCCTCCGCGAAGGCTCGGCTGTTGGGCTCGGGGATGTCCGTCGGCACCCCGATGATGGCCTGCCTGTTGAAATCGAAAGGAGACTCCAAGATCTTCTCCACGATCCGGCCCCCGGTTACCAGATTCAGGCCAACGCGTTCCCGGAAGAAATCGAAGGATTGGCCCACCGCCAGCGTGGCTGAGGTGAGCACCACCGTCCGAAAGGAGTTGAACACTGCTTCGGCCAGTTTTGGCCCCACCTCCAAGGGAGAACAGCGAAGGTGAACGACATTGCGGCCCGCCTGCGGGCGGACCTCGATCCATCGCACCCAATCCTCGCTGTCCGACCAGAAAATCTCCCTCAGGGTGTTGCTGGCTGCGGCCAACCGCTCGCCCGTGGCCTTGAATTCGATGATCGGAGAGCCCAAGGTGGGCAGGACCACCTCGGCGCGATGCAGGTCGGGAAGACAATCGGCGATCTGAGCGGAGAGTCGATCCAGGAGCAGGCGATACTCCTTAAGCCCCTCCCACAGCGAGCTGTAGTTGCGGTAGTAGTCCAGCACAGGCTCGGTAATCCGCAGCTTGATCTCCTCGCTTGGCTCCTCGTCCTGGCGTTCTTGCTCCGTGGCGAGCTCTGTCGTCGCCTGGTAAAGATCCTCCATCACCTGTTCGTTGAGGGAGAGGGCACTTTCCACATTGGGGAGGATCTCCGAAGCGAGTTGCCTCTCCAGGCTCTCGCGCAGCTCCTGTCGCAGCTGGTCCGCCCCGCGGCGGAGTGCCTCCAGCAATTGGTGCACAAGCCCAGAGATGCGATGGCCCTTCTGCCGGTGCAACCGGCCAAGCAGGCGCCGCATGCCCGCCCGCGTGATCCCAAAGCCAAAATAGCTGGTGGCCACGTCCTCGATGTGATGGGCCTCATCCAGGACGATGCGCTGGTAGGGCGGGAGCAGAGCCACTTGTCCGGCGCTGCCCAGAACGTCCCGCAGAGCCAGATCGGCAAAGAGAAGATGATGGTTCACGACGAGGAGATGAGCCTTCGCGGCCTCCCTTCGGGCCCGGGTGACGAAGCAGCGGTTGTAGTGACGACAGCGGGCGCGGAGACAGGTATCGCTCTCCGACGCCACCTTCTCCCACACCTCGGGCTGCGGGCTGAAGTTCAAGTCGGACTTGCTCCCATCGTTCGTCACCCGAACCCATTCCAGAATCAGCCGCAGCTCCTTAGCCCCTTCCTCCGCCGCCTCCTCCAGCAGATCGGGCTCGCGCTCCAAGTCCTCCACCTTGCGCAGACAGACGTAGTTACCTCGCCCCTTGACCAGCACAGCGGTGAAGGGCTCCGAGATCACCGAGCGCAAAAGCGGAATATCCTTGAAGAGGAGCTGCTCCTGGAGGTTAATGGTGTTGGTGGAGATTAAACACCGCTCCTTGTTGCGGAGCGCCCAGAGGACGGCCGGCACCAAATAGGCGAGAGTCTTCCCGGTTCCCGTACCCGCCTCGATGAGAGCGATCTCGTCCCGATTGAAGGCCCCTACGACGCTCTTCACCATCTCCACTTGCTGCGGCCGGTGCTCGTAGCCGGACAGATTGCGGGCGATGGCTCCGCCAGGAAGGAAATGCTTCACGACCTCTCGCTCGTCGAGGCGGACGATCTCGCGGGCGGGGAAGGGCTCCACGACCACGTAGATGGCTGTGACGTCGTTATTGACGATGTAGCAGGCCACATCCTCGGCGCCCAACCGGGCGGCGATGGACAAATCCGCATCCGAGGGGGTCAAATCCCCGGAAGGATGATTGTGAATGACCACGTCCCCAGAGGAGGCCAGCTGGAGGATGGCGGGCACGGCGGCCTCGTTGCCGCGCGCCACCACATCCACGTCTGTCACCCGCAGCGAACCGTCCAGGTAGCCCAGGAGGTAGACCTCATTCCCGCCGGCCTCGGCGATCTCCCTCCGGATCTTGGCCGCGGCCTCTGGGGTGATGTATTTCGAAACTTCGGCCATACTCTGCCTGCATGTCCCAGCGGGACTCACCCGCCATCAGCTCGGGTTCTGGGCGGATCTCGATCAGCGTCAGAGGAGCCAGCGATCCCGACCCGGCTCGAGAGGCTGGGCGTCGTATCCCCTCCAACGGAGCTCCGCCGCGAATTCCTCGAAGCCATGGATCGTGAAGACCTTCCGGGGGCGCACCGCCCTCACGAACTCCAAGAGCTCGTCGAAATCGGCGTGGTCGCTGAAGGGGATGGCCTCGTCCACCCCGAAGCGGTACTTCGCCGACCGGTCCACTGCCCAACCCGAAAGCAAGATGGAGCGAAAGGAGCCCAGCCCCCAGATTGCGTGTGTTCGCAACACGTGGGGCGGGGCGACGACCACTCCTTCGTCCACAGGGCCCCCGGACCAGACCTCGTAGGGCCCGGGATCACGGCCGAACTCGCGGTACACAGCGCAGATGGCCGCCACTTCTGGCCAGACGTACACCCGCTCGCCCAGCCGGTTCAGCCAATACACCGCCTCTTGCGCCTTCCCCAGGGCGTAACCCAATACCAGCGGCACTTCCCCCCAACGGTGGCAATCCTGCACGAAACGGGCCAGTCGCTCCAGAAGCTCCTCCGTGGAAGCGAATCGATATTCTGGGCGGCCGTATGTGCACTCCAGAACGAGGATGTCCGCGTGCCTCACTTCCAGTCCATCGCAGGTTGCCGCGGGCCGGGTCTTGAAGTCGCCAGTGTACAGCAGGCTTTCGCCTCGGCGTTCAATGAAGATCTGAGCGGCACCGAGGATATGCCCGGATGGGAGAAGCTCCACCCTCATCCCTTCAATCTCAATCGGCTGGTGATATTCGACCTGCAGGATCTCGGAGCGATGTCCCCGAAGCTGGTGGAAACGGACGGTGGGCGCCGTGGCCAGGATCCGCCGGTGACTGCGAAGGTGATCGGTGTGCCCGTGGGAGACAAAAGAGAACTCCACCACCCGCTGCGCATCCAGATGGAGCCGCGTCCCAGAAATCCGAATGCCTTTGTCGTAGACGACCAATGGACCCTGCCCAGATTTGGACGAGCTTCTCCCCGGGGATCGCCGCTTCACTCCTTGCCGAGCGCGGCTCGATCCCGACCCGCCAGCCAGCCACGGACCATGTCCACAAAAAGGGAGTGGATCCGGAGATCGTCCGTCAATTCGGGGTGGAAGGTGGCGGCCAGGATCTGGCCATTGCTCACCAGCACAGGCTCCTCTCCGCGCGTGCCAAGCACCGTCGTCGAGCTACCCACCCGAAGGATGCGGGGGGCGCGGATGAACACGCCCTCGAAGGGGCGCCGATCCTGCCCGACCGTGAGCTCGACATCGGCGACGAAGCTCTCCCGCTGCCTGCCGTAGGCGTTGCGGCGAACCGTGATGTCGATGGCGCCAAGCGTATCCACGCGCTGGTTCACCACCTCGGTCGCCAGCACGATCAGACCGGCACAGGTCCCGAACACGGGCCGGCGATCGCAGAAGCTCTTGAGCGGTTCCCACAGCTCGGTCTCACGCATCAGATGGACGAAGGTGGTCGATTCGCCTCCCGGTAGGATCAGTCCGTCGCAATCCTGGAGCTGCGCAGGCTTTCTCACCAGCACAGTATCCACATCGAGCCGTCGCAGCGCCGCCTCGTGCCGCTCGAAGTCCCCTTGCAGAGCCAGAATCCCGATCCGCATCTCACCATCCTCTGCCTGCCATCCGCTGTTCCTCGGGGATCTCCCTCAGATCCAGTCCGCGCATTGCTTCGCCCAGGCCCTCGGAAACGCGGGCGATGAGGTCGAAATCCATGTAGTGGGTGGTAGCCAGGACAATCGCCCGAGCCCGGGCCGCCGGATTCTCCGATTTGAAGATCCCGCTGCCGACGAAGACGCTTTCGGCCCCAAGTTGCATCATCAGACTGGCATCGGCGGGGGTGGCCACGCCGCCGGCGGCGAAATTCGGAACGGGGAGCCGTCCGTGATCGCGCACGTAGCGCACCAGCTCCACCGGAGCCCCGAGACGCTTGGCCTCCGCCACCAGTTCCTCATCGCCCAGGGTCGTGATCCTTCGGATCTCCCGCTGGACGGCGCGCATGTGCCGTACCGCCTCCACGATATTCCCCGTGCCGGCCTCGCCCTTGGTGCGGATCATGGCGGCACCTTCCGCAATGCGGCGCAGCGCCTCCCCCAGATCGCGACAGCCGCAGACGAAGGGCACCTTAAACTTCCACTTGTCGATGTGATGCTCCTCGTCGGCCGGGGTCAGCACCTCGCTCTCGTCGATGAAATCCACGCCGAGCGCCTCCAGTACCTGGGCTTCGGCGAAGTGGCCGATGCGGCACTTGGCCATCACGGGAATCGAAACCGCCTCCTGAATGGCGCGGATCACCTTCGGATCGCTCATCCGCGCCACACCCCCGTGGGCGCGAATGTCCGCCGGGATGCGCTCCAAGGCCATCACGGCCACCGCACCCGCATCCTCCGCGATGCGAGCCTGATCCGGCGTCGTCACATCCATGATGACGCCGCCCTTCAGCATCTCCGCCAGACCGACCTTCACCTTGTAATCCGGGGAATCGAACCACATAGCCGCACCTCCGCATCCAAGCATCTCCCGTCTCCTCGCGGGCCCTGCCGCGTCCGCCATGCTATCGCCCGGCTCGGACCGCCAGACCTCAAGGCAGCAGCGACCCGCGCACGTTCTCCTCCAGCCAGGGCCAAAGCACCTGTTCCAGCAGGCTGTCGCGATTCTCCGGCCTCACCTCAAGGATTCGGACATCCCGCCTCGCCTTGACGCGCTCCGCGAACGGATGCGGACTCCGGGTGATCGTGCCGAGAACAGGACATCGGCTTTCCAGCGCCTGCCAAACAGCCCCCTCGAACGCCGACGAGAAGAGCTCCATCTTCCCGATTTCATCGATCACGACCAGGGACCCGCACTCGAGACCCCGACGGATGGCAGCCACGCCAACTCGCTCCAGCTCCGAGAGCGAAACCCCGTACTTGCCGACGCGAATCGGCCCCGGAAACTTCACGCTTGCAAGCACTCCCCTCTCGCCGTCCAGGGATTCGATGGCGAAGCCCACCCTTTGCCCGCCTTCCCGGATCTCCGCGGTGAAAAAGCCGTGCGCCTTGACCCCAGCCTGCTCGATCGCCCTCCGGACTAGCGTGGTCTTGCCCACGCCCGGTTTGCCTGTGAGGAGCAGATTTTTCACGCTGCCTTCGATGGAAGGATCCTCCGCAAATAATGCCCCGTGTACGAAGCCGGCTCCGACGCAATGATCTCTGGCGGGCCGCAGGCCACCACGTAACCGCCCGCATCGCCCCCCTCGGGCCCGAGGTCAATCACCCAGTCCGCGCACTTGATCACATCCAGATTGTGCTCGATCACCAGCACGCTATTGCCCGCTTCGATCAGTCGGTCGAAACAGGTTAACAACTTGCGAATGTCCTCGAAGTGAAGTCCCGTAGTGGGTTCGTCGAAAATGTACAGGATGTGCTCGCCGGGACGACTGGCCATGTGGGCGGCCAGCTTCACCCGCTGAGCCTCGCCGCCGCTCAGGGTAGTGGCCGGCTGCCCGAGCCGCATGTAGCCCAGCCCCACATCCTGCAAGAGCTTCAACCTCTGAGTGATCATGGGATGCCCGTCGAAAAACTCCATCGCCGCATCCACGGTCATCTCCAGGACCTCGGCGATGTTCTTCCCCCGGTAGCGGATCTCGAGGACCTCCGGCCGATACCGTTTGCCGCCGCAGGTTTCGCATTCCAAGAAGAGATCCGCCAGGAACTGCATCTCCACCTTCACCGCGCCCGCGCCCTGGCACGTCTCGCAGCGACCGCCGGGCACGTTGAAGGAGAAATGGCCCGGCCCGAAGCCCCTCACGCGAGCGGCGCGAGTCTGGGCGAATAGCTGGCGAATGCCGTCAAAGGCCTTCACGTACGTCGCCGGATTGGAGCGCGGCGTCTTCCCGATGGGGGACTGATCCACGAGGATCACATCGTCCAGGTACTGGGCGCCGAGGAGTTCGCGATGCCTTCCCACCCGCCCTTTCCATCCTCCCAGCCGGCGCTTCAAAGCCGTGTACAACACATCGTGAACCAGCGAGCTCTTGCCCGAGCCCGAAACGCCCGTCACCACGACGAAGAGACCCAGGGGGATCTCCACGTCGATGTTCTTCAAGTTGTGCTCGGCGGCACCCCGGATCACAAGCGCCTTTCCGGTTGGCCTCCGACGGACGTCGGGAATGGGGATCTGACGGTTCCCGCGGAGGTAGGAGCCGGTGAGGGAACGGCCGTCGCGACGAAGATCTTCATACGTCCCCTGAAAAACTACCCTCCCTCCTGTCTCGCCAGCGCCCGGCCCGAGGTCGACAATGTAGTCGGCCATCTCCATTGTGTCCCGATCATGCTCCACAACAACCACGGTGTTCCCGATGTCACGAAGCTTGAGCAGGATCTGCACCAATCGATGGGTATCCCGTGGGTGAAGGCCGATGGAGGGCTCGTCCAGTACATAGAGGGAACCCACCAGCTGGGATCCGAGCGCCGTGGCCAGATTGATGCGCTGGTATTCGCCCCCCGACAGTGTAGCCGTGCGGCGATCCAAGGTCAGATAGCCCAGCCCCACGTCCTCCAGGTATCCCAGACGATTCCGGAGTTCGCGAAGGATGGGCCCAGCGATCTGCTCCTCGAACTCCGTGAGGCGGAGCTCCTCGAAGAACCTCCGCGCCTCCGAAATGGTCATGCTGGAGATGTCGGCGATGGTGGTTCCGTTCACCTTCACGTACAATGCCTCGGGACGGAGGCGAGTGCCCCGGCAAGCGTGGCAACGCACGTATCCACGGTAGCGGCTCAGGAAAACGCGAACTCCAATCTTGTACCGCTTGGTCTCCAGCCATTCGAAAAACCCGTAGATGCCGGGAAAGGCGCCGTCGCCGTGTAGCACATACTGGAGTTCATCCGGGGTCAGATCCCCGAACGGCTTGTCGACATCCACTCCGTGCCGGGGCCCGCGCCGGAGGAGTTCCCGCTGGAAGTACGAATAGGTGGGCGTGTTCCACGGCTCGATGGCCCCTTGCCGGATGCTCCGGCTTGGATCTGGCACAACCAGATCTAGATCGATTTGAATCAGGTCGCCAAAGCCTTTGCAAGTGGGGCAGGCCCCGAAGGGGTTATTGAAGGAGAAGAGCCTGGGCTCTGGTTCGAGAAAGACCCGGCCACAACGCGAACACTCGAAACGCTGGCTGAAACGAATCCGCTGCTCTCCCGGCACCACCAGCGTTGCGACGCCTCCCCCCTCGCGGAAGGCAATTCCTGCGGAGTCGGCCCAGCGCGCCTCATCACCCCGATGCACGATCAGCCGGTCCACCACAACCTCCGCTCCGGCCAAGTCGTGCGGCTCCACCTCGTGCAGGCTGACCACCGCGCCATCCGGACGCAGCAGCCGGAGGAAGCCCTTCTCCCGCAGCGACTCCACCAGCTCCTCCCCCTGCCCATCCACCGGAAACGTGATCAATACCCGGGTCCCCTCCGGAAGCCGACCCAGGGTCTCGAGGACATCCCTGACTTGCTCCTTTCGAACCTCCACCCCACAGTCCGGGCAGTAGGTCCTTCCGATGCGGGCGAAAAGAAGACGCAGGTAGTCCTGCACTTCCGTAGAGGTACCTACAGTGGATCGGGAGCTCCGCGTCGGGTTCTTCTGCTCGATGGCGACCGCGGGCGAGATCCCGCGGATCTCGTCCACATCGGGGCGATCCATCCGCTCGAGGAATTGGCGCGCGTACGGGGATAGACTCTCCACGTACCGGCGCTGGCCCTCTGCGTACAGTGTGTCGAAGGCCAGGCTCGATTTCCCCGAGCCGGAAACCCCGGTGATCACGATCAGCCGGTTCCGGGGAAGGCGCAGATCGATGTTCTTCAGGTTGTGGGTCCGGGCCCCGTAGATTTCGATGTAACGATCGTCCACAACGGAATGCGTTCTTCTCTTCGCTCCACGAACCAACACTGCGTCGCAGGGGTTCACCCCTGCCCGGAACCTTTTAATATACCTTCCAAGCCGCCGAAAATCAATCCTTTTCCCCGACGGAAAGACTTCCGGTAGTTACCGGACCTCTGCGGGTCGTTGTCTCGGGCTCTAGCCGAGCGCTGCACGTCCGGCCCCCCAGCCCCGCAGGCGCAGTGACGGCGCGGGAAGGAGCGGCTCCTCTCTTATTCACCCTGGGCAAACGGCTTGACTGACTGACTTCCCGTGGATAAATTGCGCACGCCTGAGGAGTCCCTTCCGCCAGGCCAGGGGGCCAAGGTCGTCGGGGAAATGCGCGGCCGGACCGCGAGGTGGTGGCATGAAGCTCCCTCGGTATCGCAAGTGCTTCGTGTGCGGCTCCCAGAATCCGTACGGGCTGTGCGTTGAGCCGGAACTGGAGGACAACCTGGTGGTGATCCATTTCACCCCGGAGGAACGCCACTGCGGCTTCCATGACTGGCTTCACGGCGGGATCATCGCCAGTCTACTGGACGAAGCCATGTTCTGGGCAGCCGCCGTGGGCCTCCAGCGGATGGTGGCGACGGCAAGCCTTACGCTCCGATATCACCGTCCGGTCCCCATTGGGGCACGGCTCAAGGTCGCGGCCGGTGTCAAGTACCTCCGTCGCAACCTGGCCGTCACGGAAGGCTCCCTGCTCGGCGCGGATGGCAGCCTTCACGCGTCGGCGGAAGGACAGTACGTCGCCATCCAGGCCGAGGGCCAGGATTTGACAGCTTTTTTCCCAGACGATGAGGAGGTAAAAGCCTGGGACCTCTCCAAGTACGCAATTGCCCCAAAGGGGAAATGACCGGGTCCAGGTGGCTGGGTCAACCAAGGCTCAGGCCCGGCTGGGCTTGTTCTTACCGACTGACAACCTGAGAGGGAGAACCGCATGCGGTTTCAAGCCGGCTATTTCCGGAGTCGCGATGGGCAGGATCTGTTTTTCCGCCAGTGGCGACCCCTCGCGGAGTTGAAAGGGGCGCTTCTCCTGGTCCACGGGCTAGGGGAGCACAGCGGGCGTTACGAAGAATTCGCCGCGGCGGCCAATCGCCACGGATTCGCGGTCTTCGCAATGGACAACCGAGGGCATGGCCGCTCCGCTGGTAAACGAGGCCACGTGGATCGCTTCCACCGATTCGTGGAAGATCTGGAAGTATTCTGGCTGCGCTTCGGCCCTCGCGGAGAGGTCCCGGCCTTCCTCGTGGGACAAAGCTTGGGAGCCCTCATCGCGCTGCATTTCGTCGGCTCCCAGCCGAAGGAATTCGAAGGGGTCGTATTCTGCTCGGGAGCCTTCGCCTTGCCGGACAGAATCCCCCGGATCAAACTTCTTGCCGGAAAACTATTGCGACGGATCGCTCCAGCCACAACGATGAGCCACGGTCTGCCGATCCAGTGCCTCTCGACAGAGCCAGAAGTGATTCAAGCCTATTTGGACGATCCCTTCGTGCACGACCGCATTAGCGTACAACTCTTCTTTGAGATGTCCGAGGCCATGGCCGTAGCCCCGACCCTGGCAGCACGCCTGACCCTCCCGGCCCTGTTCTTGCAAGGGGCCGCCGACTGCATGGTCCCGATGTCGGGGGCCAGGGCGGTGTACGAAGCCTGGTCCGGAAGAGGAAAAGAGTTCATGGTGTTGGAAGGGGAAGGCCACGACCTGTTCCACGGGGCTTCGCTGAGCAAGACTTGCGATATCTTGTTCCCCTGGCTTCACCGGATCATGCCACACCGGAGGATCATCACGGAGGAAGCACGGCGATGAAGTGGTTACCGCTGGACCCCAACAAGGACTGGACCTCTTGCAGCGAGTGCGGCTACAGCATCGGGTTCCACATCGGGCTGAAGCGGGAAGGTGATCGGTTTGTCGTACTTCTCCACTGTCCCCATTGTGGGGCACGCTTTGCGACCGGCTGGGAATTTCGCGCGCCCGAAGCCAAGCCCGAGGAGCCAGGTTCGTGAGACCCCGGCCCTTGGGCCCTCATGGCGACCGGCTCATCTCCTGGTACCGCCAGCAAAAGCGTGACCTACCCTGGCGGCAAAGCAAGGACCCGTACCGGATCCTTGTTTCCGAAGTCATGCTCCAACAGACCCGGGTTGCTACCGTCCTCCCGTACTTCGAACGCTTCGTGAGGCAATTCCCGAGCTTCCAGGCCCTGGCTTCGGCCTCGCTGGACGATGTGCTCAAGGCCTGGCAGGGTCTGGGTTACTACCGACGAGCCCAATACCTCCACGAAGCGGCCAAGATCGTGGCTCGGGAATATCAAGGGCAGCTCCCCAACCAGCCGGAAATGCTGGCCAGCTTGCCGGGCGTGGGTCCCTACACCGCTGCCGCGCTCGCGAGCATCGTTTTCGGTCACCCCGAGCCAGTCCTCGACGGCAATTCCGTGCGCGTCCTTTGTCGCTTCTTCGGGATACGAGGCAAGCCTTCCCTCGCCCAGAATCGGCGTCGCCTCCGGAATCTCGCTCGTCATCTGATGGGCCGGAACTCCCCCGGCGACTTCAATCAGGCCATGATGGAGCTGGGGGCTGTAGTGTGCACACCGCGGAAGCCACGTTGTCCCGATTGTCCGCTCGTCGTCGCGTGCCGAGCATACCAGACCCAAGAGGTGGATCTCATCCCGAACCGGAGCCGGAGCGGAAATCTGCCCCATTTCCATGTCGCCGCCGGGATCATTTGGAACGACGGGCGGATCCTCATCGCCCAGCGCCTCCCGGACGGAATGCTTGCCAATCTCTGGGAGTTTCCGGGAGGCAAACCGGAGGCTGGCGAGAACCTGGAGGAATGCGTGATCCGCGAGATCCGGGAGGAGCTTCAGATTGAGGTGGCGGTTTGCTGCCCGTTTGTCGCCGTGGAGCACGCCTACAGCCATTTCCGGATCACGTTGCACACGTATCATTGCGTCCACCGCGGAGGTGAACCCAGACCCGTCGGCTGCCAGCGTTTCGCCTGGGTTCGACCGATCGAGCTACTTCGCTTTCCACTTCCCGCCGCCAGCCTTCGCGTGGCGGAGCGCCTGCTGCAAAGTCCAATCCCAACCTGTCTCACAGAACTCGCAAGATAAACTGCAGAAGATCGCAGGGCCGGCGGAGGCCCCCGCGGGCTGCGACGCGTCACGGCTTGGCGAATGCCTCGGTCCAGGCGATGGACAGGCTGCTCTCGGCCGAGCCAGGCAGCCACTTTCGACCGGCTGAAAAGAGAGACGGCCTGCGCGAAACGTCTTGCGCAGAAAGCCCACATTGGCTCTTGACAAGCTGGATAAAGATATGTAATATTGGCTCGCGGTAGGGGGGACGGCAGCCATCGGCACGGGCTGGACGAGTGGAGTGTAGGTGAACGGTGGGAAGGAGGTGTGCCATCGGAACCTGTGGCGAAGGGAAATGCGCGAAGGTGGTGGTGAAAACTCGGAGGAGGCAGAGATGAGGAAGCATCGCAGGAGGGAATGGACGGTCGCCGCAATCGCGGCGCTGCTCGTGGCCGTCTGCCCTCTCTGGGCGGCGGAGAACGGGCAGAACAAGTTCGTGAAGATCTTCGGCACGGCTATGCCTGACCCGGTGCGCACGGTGTGGGATCTCGTCTACTTGCCGGATCTCAATGACAACGGCGCTCCGGAGATCCTGGTGGCGTGCGATGCCGAAGACGGAAGCGGCGGCGCCGACTTCTACATCTACGAGCGGGCCGACAACGACCGCTTCGAAGTGGTCTGGCACTACCGAGCGGCCGACTGTAACTACGAGTTCGGCGCGGGCTACGGGGATGCCGACAACGATGGACGCATTGAAGTGATCCTCTGCCTCAACGTGGGACGGGGCCAAAATGGGCTGCGCTTCTTCGAGGTGGATCCGACCATCGAAGGGTTCCCGCTGCCGGACTTCCCCACAAGCGAGATCGATCTCCACAACGGCGTGGGCGCGGACATCGACGCGCCAGTGGCCACCTGGGACCTCGATAAGGATGGCAAGAACGAGCTCATCGTCCTGGAAACCCGGCTGGATGAAGTCTGGGTCCTCGAGGAAACCACGGGCGACATCTCCTTCCCCGACTTCAAGGTGGAGATGCGCGATAGCACCATCGGCTACAGCCCCTGGGGTCTTGCTATTGGCGACTTCGACAACGATGGCTATTGGGACTTCGCCGTCGGGGAATACGATTACAACGGGCTCATCGTGTACGAGAACGTTGGGGCGGATCAGTACGCGGTGCGGTTCTACCGCAAGCTAACTTATCCCTACGCCGACGGCGTTTCCCTCCGGAGCCTCCTGAGCTACGACTTCAACGGAGACGGATTCGCCGAGCTCGTGTATCCGACCTATTCGGACACGGGAATCGTGTTCATCGTGACCAATCCCGGCGAGGTGGCCGAGATCGATTCGACTCACATCCATCCCGTGGCGGTGTTGAATTCCCGGCTGGCCGGGGCGGACGTCGGCGACCAGGACTTCACGGGCCCGGGTCACGACGGGCGCGACATCTACATCGCCTCCCGCGACGACCGAACGCTCTACGACATCGAATACATTGGCGGCCCGAACGGCGATGTGGGCAATCCCGCCAACTGGGTGGTCTACCCGGTGTTCCAGGTGGCCCAGCGCTTCCAGGATGTGACCACCGGAGACTTCGACATGGACGGCAGGCGGGAAATCGCCATCGGGTTTGCCGGCAGTTCCGATCCGGAGGGATTGATCATCCTCGAACACGAACCCCTGCCCAACTTCGGGGTGCAGGCGGTGTGGCACGACCCGACGCCCCAGGAGGACCCGAACGATCCCATCAAGGGCAATCCTCGCGGCTTCTGGGTAGGCTCCGACGTAGACCGCGACGGCAAGAAAGAGATCTTCGCAACCCAATACTCGGGCCGGATTGTTGGCTACGAAGTCGTGCGAGATAATACCCTCGAGCTCATCTGGGTGGACAGCACCGCCAAGGCGGTCTACACCGGAAGCCAGCCGCGGCACGTCGTCGTCGGCGACTTCGACGGCAACGGGATCGAGGAAATCATCTTCCACATGGGCGGCGCCGTGGGTACACCTCCTCACGCCGACAGCGTCGGCTTCTACTTCTTCGAGTGGAATGGCAGCGACAACGGTTTCGGCGCCCGCGAAGGAGGACCCACTTACATCCTGCCCGACAATCAGATCAATCCCGAAATCACCAACACCAATGCCACGGAGTTCATCTGGATTGCGGACGTGGATGGGGACGGGCGCCAGGAACTTCTGCTCCCGTCGAACGGCAGCGGCACCGGGCGAAACGCCGACTTCTTCACCATCGTCTCCTGCGTGGACGGGACCCTGGAGAGCGGTTTCCCAGTGATCAAGATGGAAGGCTTTTGGGACCGGCCCACCTTGGGGATCGGCGGATCTCCCATCGGAGCGATCGCTGCTGACTACGACGGCGACGGAGTTCAAGAACCCGTCTTCCTCCCCTGGGATCTGTGCAAGATCGTGCTGTTCGACGCCGTCCGGCCCGACTCCTTCGTCTTCCGCACGGTGCGGCTCGATACCACCGGCCCCGACGGGGTGTTCTACGTGAGCGTGGGTCACTACGACATCGACGGCGACGGAGCCGAGGAACTCATGGGCGCCATGTACGACACCCCGGGCTGGGTATTCCTGGTCAACGTGCCAACCGTGAACGAGGGCGGCTTGCAGGCTTTGAATCCTCGCAACCCGCGGCATGTCGCCAAGATTCGTGAAGCGGCCGGAGGCGCCACCTTCAACAATGTGCTCGGCGACCTCAACGGGGATGGGAAGGCGGAGCTATTCTTCTGCAACTACACCCGCGGGCAGGTCAACGCCCTCGCGTACAACGGCGTAGGGGATATCATGGATCCAGCCAGCTGGGTCACCTCCGAGGGCTTCTACGACAACTCCTTCGTGCCAAAGCCCAAGCGGCAGGATTACCCCGACTCGGCCAGCTGGGCCGCTGCCCTCCGGGAGTGGAACGACGGCGATATCAGCCTCATTCACGGCTCCTTCGGGCTCAAAATGGCCGACGACCTGGACGGGGACGGCAAGAAGGAGCTCGTCATCAGTACCATCCAGTCCTACTGGTCGAAGACCTGGCTCTGGGTGCTCGAGGCCGGACCTACGGGCGTCCAAATGGAACGTTGGCGGGTGATCACCCCCAGCGACTACGAACTGGCGCAGAACTATCCCAACCCGTTCAACGCCTCCACGACCATCGAATACACCCTGCCGCTGGATAAGCGGGTGACGATCAAGGTCTACAACTCCCTGGGACAGGTCGTCAAGGTGTTGGTCAATGATCAACTGCAGAGCAAGGGGAGACACAGGGTCGTGTGGGACGGCACCGACAGCTCCGGCAAGCCCGTGGCCAGTGGCACCTACCTGTATTCGCTCGAGGTGGGTAACGTGAAGCACACGAAGAAGATGACGCTCGTCAAGTAGACTACCGCCTCCCCCACTTCTCCTCGTATTTCTTGCCACGGAAAAGGCCCCGCTCTGATGGGCGGGGCCTTTCCGTTTGCCCTTCTACCGGCAGCCTAACGCTCGGGGGAGGGTTGCTGCTCTTTTTTCTGTTGCTCCTCTTGCCTCTTCCTGGCTTCCTGTTCCAGGATGCTCCGGAGTCGCTCCAGCTCTCGCTCGGCCTTGCGTCGTTCCTCCTTGATCCGCTCCAGTTCCTGCTCCGCCGATTCGGTTTCCCGTTGCTCGCGGATCATCTGCTCGAACAATGCCCGGCGGCTCTCGGCCTTCCTCATCAGAAGATCCCGCTCCGTCACCTTTCGAACTGAAGTGGGGAGGATCGTGACGTGCATGCCCACATTAACCCGCCAATCGGCGTAGTTCGGCATCTCCGCAATCTTGTGGACGCCTTCCAAGCCGTACTGCGTCTGGTCCTCGTCCTTGCTCAGTCGGACATCGACGCATACGTCAAGGGATAGCCAAGGGTAGGGCTTGTAGGTCACGCCCGGCGAGATGTAGGTGAAGTCCTCGCGACTGTAGGCGGTAACCGGCGGCTGACGGAGGAACATCGTGCCGAACAGCTGCAGCCAGTAGTCGAACTTGTCCGTGGGGAGGCGAAGCCCAACGGCATAGGAGAGGGTCTGGGTGGGGCTCAATACGCGAATCGTATCCACCAGGTCCGGAGCAAGACTCAGCTTCTTCCCGGCGTCGTTGTGATGGTTGTAATTCAAGTTCAGGTGGGCATTGAAGGCCTCCTCGGGGTAGAGGGGATCCAGGGTGTAGCTCAGCAGCCCCGTGAAACCCCACTCCCACGATCCCGCCGAATACGGCTCGAACACCAGGTTATGATACTTGGCCGTGGGAATCCGGCCATTGGCCGCAATGCCGTAGCTGAAAGAGCTCCCTTTGCTCCCGTAGGAGCCCAGTTTCACCGACAGGAAAAGGTCATCCGGGATGTTGTAGCCGGGAGTACCCTTGTTTGTGTCCTGGTAGATGATGGGCGAGACCGAGGCCTCAATGTGCCGGTTGATCCCGTAGGTGAAGTAGAGGGTCCCCTGAACATCCCAGTAGGTTACGGCGCTTGTGAGCCTACCCAGTTGCACGTGGCCCACCTTGCCGAAAAATCGGCTGTGAGCGTACATGGTCAAGTAGCCTGGTTCCATTACCCACGCGGCCCGCACGTAGGGCAATCCCCGCGCGCCGTTCAGATGCTGGGCTTCTGCGACCGTCGCCAATAGCAGCAATATGCTCGCTCCGGCGATCATCTGCCGTTTCATCTTCCTGACCTCCTTGCGAGTGACCCAACCTCCTGTGTGCCCTCTCATCACGGGCAGACGAACACCTGCCATTGACTTTCCGCGCCCGCATTTGCCTCTGGCGCCACCACGTCCACCCGCCATCGGTAGACTCGCCCGCTGATCAGCGAGTCCATCCGAGCCGTCCCATCCCAATTGTAACGGACCTCCTGCGCCAAGGCCCCGAAGTCCGGAAATACCCAACAGAACCACACCTTCCTATCGGCACCCTCATCGAAAAGTTTGACGACGAAGGCGACCGGGGCCTCCTTGACCTGCCAACGGAACACTGGCGCCCTTCCCCCTGTGCGCGACAACGCGAATGGCTTTTCCAGCAACTTGTAGCTAAGAGTGTCGCTCGGCAGACTCCGTTTCTCCTCCTTTCGCCCCGCAAGAAAATACCAATATCTTCTGCCGATCGCAACCCGCTCGTCCAGATAGCAGGTATCCTGAGCGCTGACCCGGGCGAGGCGGGTGAAACGACCGGGAGCCTCCTCAGCGCGATACACTTCCAGCTCAGCCTCGGGATCGGGGTACTTCTCCCATTCGAGCCGGATGGCGTCCCTTTCCGGGATCGCGTCAATCCCTCTCTCGGATTCAGCGAGGTCGTCCGGAGGGGGAAGCAAGATCGGCCTCTCGAGCGACAGCGAAGGCTCCGTCCCGTGCCGGGCGCAGCCGGACAAAACCAGAAGGCCCGCCACGAAAGGTAGACACCTCAGCTTCACCAGAGAAACTCCGCGCCGATCCGTTCCACAGGCCCCAAGCCTGTGGTCTGCCTTGCGTACCCGATCCGGAGCCTGCCCAAGCCCAGAAGCAAACCGAAGTTCAAGCCCTCCGGGCCCCTTCCGGCCAGAAGCTCGAAGCGATCCGTCATCAGGCCCGTACCGAACTTCGGCCAGCTCGCCGTATCCTGATCCTTCTCGGCGACGAAGAGGAAACGGACCGACCTTACCGGACTGACGGCGTAGGCCATCCCGAAGCTCTTTGCGGGTCGAATTTGCTCGACGGATCCGCTGTTCCAGCGCAATCGGGTGCCAAGGACGTCGGCGACCCGCCAGGCAAGGAGGAATTCGCCCGACCATGTGCCCTGCCAGAGCTGCCGAAGATCCAAGCGCAAAGCAGCCCCGATGTCCACGCCGGCGCCGCGCGCCCTCCAGGCATCCAACCGATGGGAAAGCAGCTTCGCCGAAACCCCAAGCGGAAGTTCCAGGAGCAGCTCTTCCGCCATCCAGCTCAGGCGCAATGGGAGACGGAAGACATGGGCGTAGCACCAGTACAAGGCGCTCTCACCGTCCTCGAACCAGCCGTCTGGCTCGACGCCTCCGCGCAGGGTTGGATCGGCAAGTCGCTCCACAAAGCTACTCTCGCCGAGGCTCGGGTATCTCGGGATGTCTTCGACGGCAAAATGAACGTATCCGACCTGCACGATTCCCGCGCGGCCAAGAGGTAAACCCACCGCCGCGGTCCGCAAACGAGCCAGCGAGCTATTCAGGGAGCCGAACACCCCGGCCTCTTCGAAATAGGCGGAGGGATGCGCGCGCTCGGCCAAAGCCGGGTTCCAGAAGAACGCAGTGCCGTTCCCGGGGATCGTCGCCCCACAGGAACCTGCGGCCACGGCTTGGATGCCGACTCCGAGCCGGAAGCACTCCGCGGCATACCGGCCCTGGGCGCCGGAGGCCAAAGGGATAAGAACAGCGGCCATCCCGGCCAAGGCCATTGAGGCACAGGCTTCAGGGAATCCGAGCCACTTTCGCCACGTACTCATGCCATCGCCCCCGGAGCAAGGCAGCAATGCGCACGAAATACACGCCCGCAGCCACGGGCTCTTGCCTTTCATCTTTCCCGTCCCAAATGACTTCGTGGTAGCCAGGCGCCAGCAGGTCCGGGTCCTCCGCTCTGCCGTCTGCAAGTCGCCGGATCCGCCGGCCCGAGGCTGTGTGCACGTCGATGCTCAGGCGCTCCGCCCGGACCGTGAGCTCGTATGTCACAACCGTGTGCTCTCGAAACGGATTGGGATAATTCCCGAGGAAAACCAGCTTTGCTGTCTCCGCGATGCGGAATCGCGCAGTTGACTCCGTCCAGTTTCCAGCGTTGTCGCGCACGCGCACGGCCAGTTCGTGCTCGCCAGCCGCCAAGTTTCGTCGAAAGCGCCAAATCAGGGCATCCCTGTGCTGGCTAACTGGCTCCAGACATGCCTGCGCATCCAGCTCATCGCCGTCAAGGAGGAGCGAAACCGAGCCGGGGCGGCCGTCGATGCCACTGGCATCGTAGGCGCGAATGAGAACGTCGCCTTCCGAGACGAAATCGCCCAGCCCAAACTCCCTGCCACCTGCAAGAAAACTCACCGCCGGCGGAGTCCCGTCCTCCACGCGGAAGAGGCCGACGGTAGTTCGCCCCTTGCCCGGGAGTCGCAACACAAGCTCGCCTCGTGCGTCCGCAACAGCCCATTGATCTTTCCCGTTGAGCAAGCAGCACCGGACCTGGCCCCCGGCGTCGAGAGCGGGCCAGCCCACGCGCAGGGCGATGGCGTGCGCGGAGAGCGAAGCAATCCGAAGCCCACAGGGACTCGCCTCTCCGTGCGGCACGAAGCCCGGCTGCCCAGAGCGGAGAGAATCGGCTGGTAGGAGCGCGTAGGTTACGAGCACCGTTTCCCCCGGCGCATCCGTCGTACGGAGCGCGAAGGGCCCGAGCCGCAGTTCTTTTGCTTCCTCGGCCACGCCGAGAAAGCGCCCATCCGGAAGGATCCCGAAGACCTGCGGGTCGAGCCTTCTCTCGATGCTGGCGATTGGCTCCGTACCGATCCCGGCGCATTCGACGCGAATCCAGACGGGCTCGAAGGATCCCCGCCACGGCAGAGACGCACGAGCCGTGCCTCCCGGCGCCACTTCCACGGTATCGGCCCCGACCTCCCGCCAGGGACCCGCATCGGTAGGGGCCACAAAAACGCGAACCACACATCGCTCTCCCCTCACCCATGACCCGGCGGAAACGGTCAGGCAGAGATTCATGTGCGAGCCCCTCGCCTCCCATTCCACCGATTCCCAAGCCAGGGCGTAACCCCCTCTGGATGCGACCGGTAGCTCGATGCGTTTCGACGCCAGTGGACGGCCGTCCGGATCCCTCGCCACAAGTTCGAGGTCCACCAGACCCGGATCCGAAACAACGAGGGCGCGGGCCGACCGGAAACAGCCGTCTGGTTGTCGGAAGAATGTCGTGGTGAAGCCGGTCTCCGGGCAGGAAAGCGAAAGCTCGGCACTTGCGGGCAAGTTGCCGCAAGCGCAAAGCCAAATCTCTTCGCCGGCGGTCGGGTGGGGCGGCTCCCACCAGATGGAGTCAATCTTGGCTCCCGGGAGAGCGGGCCGAACCACAGCATGCCACACGGCTTGACCGCGATCGCCCCATGCCGTGACCCGCAGCAAGAGAGAGTCCCCTGGCGAGCCATTGCTCGGAAGCTGGACCCAGATCCTTCCGTCCCGGAATTCGTGGGCCAATTCCATTGAGCGCACCGGGGACCGCGGATGGAAACCCTCCACGGAAGCCCCGCTCACGCCCTCGAGAGGGCCGATCTCGATCACCGGAGGATCCCCACCCAGCCACTTCGCCTCCAGTCGCAGGCCCTCCCGGGCAAGGCGCAGGGGCGTGGCCGGGTCCCCGAGGAGCGTGTACTGGTTCAGCTGGGACCGACCGAGCGCGGAAGGGTATCTCAGGTAGTATTCCCTTTTCGCCAGGCGAACGGCGTCCCCGATTGTCTCGACGCCGTCTTGCTCCAGCAGTCTCAAGAGTTCGCGCAGGAGGTAGTAATCATTCCAAACCCAGCCCACTCCTGTGGCTCCGAGCACGGCCACAGCACCTCCGTCCGGCTGGAGGAGGAGCCGCATGCCCAAGGACTCGGATCCATCGAAGGCGGCGGTGAAACAGGTCCAGCTGGCTACGAAAGGCAGCAGGGAGCCATTTGTCAGCCCAGAAACCGCGTCGAATGTCATGAGCAAGTCATCGGACCAGATTCTTCCGCCGCCGTGGCCAAGGAAGTGGATCATCGCCAGCCCGCGATTCCACTGGTCCAACAAATCCTGCGTGCTGCCGCTGTACTCGGATGGCGGAGGCCCAGCGTCGATCCGTCGCAGCTGATACCCCCAGTCCAAGTGATGCCCAAGCAGTTCGGTGAGTTGCCCTCGGAACGTGCTCCCGACCCCGGCGATGGCCAAAACACGGTTCAGCCACGGGCCCGGCGGGGCTCGTTCGTACGCGCAAATCTTCGCGACGACGGTCTCCAGTTCGCCCACGCTCCGCACGGGCAGACGTCCAACCGCAACCTCGGGGATCGGATCGAGGAGGGAGCGCACCACGAACTGGTTATCGCACGGAGCAGCGCCGTACTTCACCGTTTGCGACCAGATGCTCGGCAGGAGGCAAGAGCCGGAACCGAAGGTCTCGCGCGTGAGGGATCCGGCCCCGAGAAGCAAAAGGTACCGAGGCTTCCGCGGCCAGCTCTCCAGAGCGTGGAGCAGAAAGCATCGAATGGCTTCGGGGGTCGTGATGCCCCAGGCGAACACGTCGTAGATGTGCTCCACAGGAACCCGCACAGCTTGGAGTCCGCCTGCTTCGCGGAGCGCCACAAGCTCTTCCACAGCAGGGGAATGGAGGAAGGAGTCCGGCCCGATCACGACGTAGTCGAATCCCGCCGATTCCAGTGCCGACCAGTACGAAGGCTCGGCGGGCCAGATTCGCACCGGAGTGCATTTCCGCCTCGGCTCAAGGGCCACATAGGTCCCCGCCTCATCCACCCAATCTTCGAACACGACGTCCCAGGTTGGCTCATCCGCCGCCCTTTCCACACGATACCCCTCGAGCTTTCCCACTCCCAGTCTGAAAACTTCCACCTCCGGCAAAGTGAAGCCTCGCACGCGGAAACGTACTCTCCGGCCGATCGTTGCCGGCGGGGACCGGAATTTCACCAAACCATCCACAGCCCGAAATTGCTGCGGGAAGACAAGCTCAGCCCAGTTGAAGAGCACCTGGTCAGCCTCATCCGGGCTCAGGTTGAGCACGGCGAGCACATTGGTCCCCGGATGCAGGAGAGAGGGATGCAACCCCTCGGCCGGGCCGAAGGTAGCGATCACGTACTCCTGATCGCGCCACCGGAGCGGAGCCCCTATTTGCCGTCCGCCGAGGAGGATCTGCACCGAGTGCTGCCCAAGGCCATCGCAGCTTTTCCCCGAAAGACAAACGGTGAGCTCCATCTTGGCGCAGCCAACGGTGTCCGGAACCGGAAGCTCAAACGGAAACTGCTCCAGCCGTTGCCCGTGCACAGCGCCCCAGAACCAGTGATCCCGGCCGGAAGGATACGACACACGGCCGAGCCGATCGAAAAGCCTATCTTCCTCAATATGGATCTGCTGAGGTGCCCAGGTAGCCTCCGGGAGAGCCATCGAGCTCACCCCGGCGTGGAGTGGAACCAGCCAGCGGGGAGGCAGCGAGGGCGCTTGCGTGAGCCAGTAGACGTTCGTCCGAGTGTACGGGTCCCAGTAGCGATCGGGGGAAGTTGACCGAGGATCCGGCCGGTAGGGTTCTCCCCAGAATTCCACCGCGTCATCGGAATCGAGAAGCCCGTCACTGTCTCTGTCCTCGAGCCAAAGGGGAACGGGTTCCCCTTGGCACAGAAGGCGCAGATCCTGAAGCTTCGCGCCTCGCCAACGGGGATCCGCCGCAAGAATGGCATGCCCGGCGACGCGGTAAATCCCTTCCTTCTGCACCGCGATTTTCAGGGCCGAGGCGCATCCCCCAAGGAGGGTCGAGAGGCGCGCGTAATCCGCCGCAATTCCGGCGCTCTGCAGGGCACTTGCAGCCGTTGCGGCGGCAGTAGCGGCAGGCTCCTGGTAAGGGTCGAATCCCCCTTCGACGATGGCAACATCCGCGACTTCCCCCGCCCCTCGGCGTCGATCCCCATCCCCGAATCCGTCGCGTGTGGCGACGAGAACGAGTAGTCCCACGGCGAGGAATCCCCGCAGTCGCCCCCGCGACAGCCGATAACGCAGAGCCCACTTCCCAACCATCTTCCCCCTTCCCTGCACCTCAGACCAGGCTACACTTCCACCTCGGGGATTTCTCCAACGAGATGGACCCGACAGGACCTCGTGCCGCTCGTGCCGGTCCAGGCTACAAGCAGATCTCCCGCACCAGGCCATTCCACTGAAGCGCGGGCCGGCGGCGAATCGCCTCGGCCGACGACGGCGGCCGTGACAATGCACGCTTCTTGAGCCGGCTCATGGGCGACTTGGACGTAGGGATAAGGGGTTGCGGAGCTCTTCAGGGGAAGCTGGCCAGCCGTCACCCGAATTCGCCCAGTACCCACCACAGTGGCCCAGAGGCTCGCCCGCGGACGTCGGAGCACAAAGCTCGTTTCGTCGGTCTCAATCACCGCCGCTCCATCTCCATTGTCCGGGAGGAAGCGGGCCGCGACCTCCACGGCGGATTTGGCGCTCACCTGATCCACGATCAGAAGGCAATCGGGGGCGAGCCAGACGAGCGTCCGGACGACCCTCCGTACGTTCGGCACAACAGCCTGGTAGGCCTCCGTAGCCTCGCTCGTCAGTGTGAGCCAATTGTCTCTCTCCAGGTATCGGCGTAACCGTGCCCACGCGGTGGAGGAGTTCGTGCCCTCCCGTCCATCAATGTAGGCATGTCCCTTGCCGTTGATCAGGACTGCGTTGTGCGCCTCCGTCAGGCGAAGGAGCCAGGCCTCGTTGGCGCGATCGTACGCCGCACGCACAGGATCCCGCAGCAGCCACTCCCCGAAGGCCTTGAGCACCACGGAGTTCCGGTCGGCATGCTCGTGATTCGCTGGCCCGCCGCTCCGGAACCCCACGACCACGTCCTCCTCCCGCCACCCAGTCCTCCAAACCACCCAGTCATTGGCGAAGCGCTTCCTCATGAGGTGCGTAGGCCAGGTGCTCGCGGCCGGTACTTCTGGATCATACACAACCGGAGTAAACTCATCCCAAGACCCGCCGCGCTCAAGCCCCGCCCTTTGGGCCAGGGGATCCCGCATCTTGGCGGCGATGGCTAACGCAGCAGTTTGGACGAAGCTCCCGAACGAGTCGGAGAAGTTGACGACGTCCGGCGTTTGGCCGTCCCGCTGGACGAGCCGGTTCCAGGGATCCCCGGGGACCGGTCTTGTCCCAGCTTGCATAGCGAGGGCAAACTCCAGCTGCTCTGGGAAGTTCGAGAGGTCGAACAGATCCAGGCCCCTTCGCCTCTCCACTGCCCGCAAGAACAGGGCTAGATTGCTGATCGCGTAGCCCCAATAGGAGACGTTCTCGATGTAGGCGCCGTCGGGCAAGATGGTCCGGCTACAGAAGTCTGCCACGTGGGCCACCGCCGTCGACAGCCAGAGTTCCGATCTCGGGTCCTTAGCGCCGAGATAAAGGCTCCCGATGCCCAGCGCGGCAAGGGGAACCGCGTGCAGGTTGGTGGAGCGAAGGATGATCGGCCAGCGCGTGAAGTCGATCTCGCTGAGATTGACCTCGGCGTCTGGGGCAAAGCCCCATCCGTTCACGGAGTCCGGGTGCTCCATTCCCCAAAGCGTACGATAGCACGGAGCGCAGCCCTTGGTGGCAAGCTGTCGCTCCATCTCCTCGCGCAGCTTGCCGGGAAGCCTGTCTCCCACGAGCTCGAGTGCGAAAACTACGCTCATCACCGCCTCCGGGGCACGCTGCAGGCCAATCGGCTCCGTTCCGTCGAGGAAGTAGTCCCAGGTAGGGAAGGTTCTGAGCGTCTCGAAGGCCTCCCGAACCAACTCCAGTCCCAGCCGCTCGTCCCACACAGCAGCCAGTAGGGCTCCCCGTCGGAGATGAAGGCAGACTATGGGCATGTCCCACATGCGGCGCTTGTAACTGGCTTCCGACCTCAGGAAACGGAGCCCCGCGCCCACGTCATGTTGCCGCAGGGCCAGGCGCACATGCTCCATGGCGGGCATATCCAGTTTCTGCCGCAACCGCGGGATCTCGCCCTCATCGACGAACACCCCTTTCCGAGGAAGAGTACCGGCATTCAAACCCGTCCTGTCTACTAGAGGCAAACCGACCAAAACGGCGGCAGACCTGAGAAACGACCGTCGAGGGATTCTGCTCTCTCCTTCGCGATCCGACTGGCGTTCCATCCGAAGATCTCCTTCCGCTTTGGGCTGTCTGGGTTGTTACGCGGCTGAAAAGTACAAAATCGCTCAAGAGACGGCAAGCGGAAACGTCTTCGAAGGGGAGCACGCCGCATCGCGCTTGCCGGCATCGCGAAACCGGCCCAGACCGGAATATCGCCGCTCGGACAGCTGTTTGCATTTGTTCGATGGCTGGATAAATTGACTTCGTTCAGCCGAAGCATCGCTACCGAGCTCGCCTCGCTTCAGCGGCAACGAAGGTCAATCGGATTCCGGAGCCAGCGGCATCCCCTTGTGCCGCCGGCGGGGCGATCGAAGGAAGACCGAGGTCAGCCAGGGTGGTTACATACGTATCACCGAAGGAGCTGCCGGGACTGCCCCCGCTCACGCGAGCGTACCTCGCGGAGTTTTCGCGCCTCGCCCAATTCTTCCCGGAGCCGCCTCAGCTGGAACGCGATTGGTCGGCCCTTGCGGATCGGAATCGAGCCAGTCGGGCTGATCCCGCGCGCGTGGCGGCCATCTTGCACAGCCAGAATCAGGAGTTGGGCGCTCCTCCGGAGAGTCTGGCCAATTGCAGTCGGTTGGGTGAGAGCGGCGCTCTGGCGGTTGTCACGGGCCAGCAGGTGGGCTACTTGGGCGGCCCAGCGTACGCGCTCTACAAGGGGCTCACGGCCATCCGCTTGGCTGAGGTCATCTCCCAGCGGAGCGGAAGACCCTGCGTGCCCATCTTCTACCTCGTCTCCGAGGATCACGATCTCGAGGAGATTCGACATTCGCATTTCCTGGACCAGAGACACCAGCTCCTCACGCTTTCGCTGGACCTCGGCGGGCCCTCTCGCCCGGCCAATCAGGTTCAGCTGTCCGAGGACTCATCCGAACATCACCTGCTGCTTCGGGAACGACTGCCGGCGACCTCGCACCGCGATGCGCTTCTGGATCGGCTCGCCGATTGCTACCGACCGGGCGAATCGCTTCCCCGCGCCTTCGCGCGGTGGATGCTGTACTTGTTGGGTGACATGGGGCTCGTCCTCCTGGATCCAGCCGATCCCCGTCTCAAACAGCTCGCCCTGCGGGTATTCCAGCAGGAAATCGAGGAGGATTCGCCGGCCAGCCGGGCTGTGGCCACGGCGACAGAAGAGCTTTCCCGGCTCGGCTTCCCTCCTCAGATTCGGCTGCAGCGGGATCGCTTGAATCTCTTTCTTCTCGAAGGTGGCCGCCACGCGCTGCACCTCCGAGACGGACTGGTCGTGGCGCAAGGCGTCGGGAAACGTTGGCGAAAGGACGAGTTCCTCGCCTTCGCCCTCGAGCATCCGGAGCGCCTCAGTCCCAATGTGGTCCTGCGCCCGCTATTTCAGGACACCCTCGTGCCCACGGTCGCCTACGTCGCCGGGCCAGCGGAGATCGCCTACTATGCGCAGCTCGGGCCAGTGTATCGCACCTTCGGCCTTTCCATGCCGGTCATCTGGCCGCGGACAGGCTTCACCCTGCTCACCTTGCCGGTTGCGCGTCATCTGGAGCGGTTGGGCATGGATCCGGCGGACTTGCTCCGGACCGGCCGCATTGGCCGGAGCCTATTGGCAGGCGACCAGGAACTTGCCGAAATCCGAGGCCAAATTGCCGGGATGGGGGAAGAGCTCTCCCGCGCGTGGGGAAAACTGACGGAAAAAGCCTTGCGCATCGATGGCTCTCTGGAGGGCTACCTGAGGAAAAGCCTCGGACAGCTTTTGCACATCCTCGCGGAGGCGGAGGCGAAGGTCGCTCGCGCCCGACGAAGAAAGGACGAAGAGCTTCGGGAGCACCTGCGGATGATCGAAAACACGCTCCTGCCGCTGGGTCGGCCGCAGGAACGTGTCCTGAATCCTTTGTCCTTCCTTGTGCGTGCCGGAAAGGAGTTGATTCAACGGCTGTACGGGGAAGTGCAGCTGGACTCTTTCGACCATACGGTTCTCACCGCCTGAGGAGCGCTGCGGGCACGACACATCTGGAGGGAATGGCAATTGAAGCTCGACGTGCTGGCTTTCGGCGCCCACCCTGACGATGTGGAGCTCAGCTGCGGGGGAACGATCGTCAAGCTGAAGCAGCAGGGCTACCGGGTTGGCATCGTTTCCCTCACCCGGGCGGAGCGAGGGACGAGGGGCGATTGGCAGACGCGCTTGCGGGAGTTCGAAGAGAGCGCGCGCACGATGGGTCTGGATGTGGCGGAGGCACTGGATCTGCCCGACGCTGCGATCGAGCTGACACCTGAACATCGGGGTCGGCTGATCCAAGTGATCCGGGAGTATCGGCCGGATCTGGTCATCGCTCCGTACTGGAAGGACCGTCACCCGGATCACGTCAAGACGAGCCGGCTCGTGCAAGAGGCGGCGTATTATTCGGGCCTGGCCCGGTTGGAAACGGATCAGCCGCCCCACAGGCCCCGCACGATCGTGTACTACCCGCTCTACTTGGACTTCCAACCATCCTTCGTGGTCGACGTGACCGAGACCTTCGAACGGAAGCTGCAAGCGATCCAGTGCTACCGATCCCAGTTTCACGGCGGCGGTCCCGAATCCTCGCAAGCTCCGCCAACGCTCCTGAGTGCTCCCGACTTCCTGGATTACATCATCACGAGGGCCAAGTACTGGGGAGCAAGGATAGGCGTCCGGTACGGAGAGCCATTTCGCTGGCACGGACCCATCCCCGTGGAGGACCTGGTTCGAACTTTCGGCCACCTCAGCGAGCTGAGGTGAGACCGTTAGCGGTCTTCCGACAAGAGCATGAGGATGAAAATCGGGATCATTTCCTACCCCACCCAAGGCGGTAGCGGAGTGGTGGCCACGGAGCTTGCCATGGCCCTGGCGCGGCGCGGCCATTCCGTGCACCTCTTCAGCTACGCCCACCCTTTCCGCCTACCCAGGTTCCAGCGGAACCTGATCCTGCATGAGGTCGAGGTTTCCACCTACCCGCTCTTCAAGTACCCTCCGTACGACCTGGCGCTGGCGGCCAGACTTGCTGAGGTGGTGGAGGAAGCGGGACTCCAGATACTTCACGCCCACTACGCCGTCCCTCATGCCACCAGTGCCTGGCTCGCGAAGCAGCTGGTCGCGCCGCGCCCGGTCCGGGTCGTCACAACCTTGCACGGGACCGACATCACCCTCGTAGGCACCGATCCAGCCTACTTCCGCGTGGTTCGGTTTTCCATCCTGCAGTCCGATCGCGTCACGGCCGTTTCGCAGTCCCTGCGGCGGCAAACGCAGGAGGAATTCGGCATCGGCCGGGACATCGTGGTAGTGCCCAACTTCGTGGACACGAAACGCTTCCGGGACCTGCCTGAAAGCTCCGAGCGAAGGGTGTTTGCCCCCAATGGCGAACCCATTCTCGCGCACGCGAGCAACTTCCGCCCGCTCAAGCGGGTGGGGGACGTGCTGCGCATCTTCGCGCGGGTCCGGACGGAAATGCCGGCAAAACTGCTGCTCATCGGGCAGGGCCCCGACCGAATCTTCGCGCAGCGCCTGGCCAAGGACCTCGGCGTGGAGGCCGACGTGCATTTCCTCGGGGAGCAGGAATTCCCGGAGCGCCTCTACGCCTGCGCGGATCTCTTCCTTCTTCCCAGCGAACAGGAGAGTTTCGGCTTGTCGGCCCTGGAGGCGATGAGCTGCGGCGTCCCGGTCATTGCCACCCGCGTGGGCGGCCTTCCAGAGCTGATCGAGGATGGCAAGACGGGCTTTCTTTTTCCTGTGGGGGATGTGGAAGGCATGGCGCAAGCCGCGTTGCGGCTCCTCCGCGATCCGGAGCTGCGACACGCAATGGCGCGAGATGCCCGACGCATCGCTTGCGAAAAGTACGATCAGGAGCGGGTAGTGGATCTGTATGAGGAGCTGTACCGGGAACTCATCGCTGGAAGTTAACCCCCCTTTTGGCAGGGCACATCTTCACACGGTCGGCCACGGCTGTCGGGCAATCCACCCCCTTCTTCATGAAACAGAAAAGCGGCTTTCCGCCGCTCATGCGTGGGCGATACTGGATTCGAACCAGTGACCTCTGGTATGTGAGACCAGCGCTCTAACCAGCTGAGCTAATCGCCCGTTCGACAATTTTAATTTATCCAATGCCCCTCTTCCTGTCAAGGCCTTTTTCGGGGGACAGGGTTCGGGGCCGGCGCTCGGCTGAAGGCCGTTTTCCGCTGGACCGATCGTTGCGACACTGCGCCGCGAGTGCCCCGACATGAAGCAACCGACGCGCACGCGCAGACCACCTCGACTCTCCAAGCTCAAGAAATCCCGTGGGCATCCGATAGGCAGGAGCGAGAAGACCCACGAAAACGGGCCCACTCTCGGAGGAACGCCAAGAGGAGTTTTTCACTCCATTCGCGGAGGGGAAGATGCTTGAGGCGAAGATCAAGCACGGGACCCTCATCCTCGGCTTTGCCGCGGAGACCACGCTCGACATCGAGAATGCGGGCACGTTCTTTCACGAAGCCGCGGGTCATTCCGCCCAGCTTCCCAGGGTGGTGCTCGATCTGGCCAATCTGGACTTCATCGATAGCGCGGGGCTTCGCCACTTCGTTCTTCTCCAACGGCTCCTTCGGAAACGCGGAGGAACCTTAGCGTTGGCGAGGGCACGCCCGCACGTGCGCGAGATCTTCGAGGTGACGCGGCTGGCGCAGGCCTTGCCCATCTACGGCGACGTCCTGACCGCCGCACGGATGCTTTCCGGTGAGGGGTCACATGTCGCAGAAGCGGATCGGCCGTCTCCTCGGGTGGAGGTACGCCCGGTGTCTCGTGGGGAGTGGCTGAAGGTGATGGGGACTTCGCACCTCGCTGCGGAGAACCTTTTCCCCCTGCTGCGGGAGCTGGACCGATCGTCGCGGCGCTGTGCTGTCCACGTGCTCGACCTCCGCTTTGTGGAGTCGCTCGACAGTTCGGCACTATCCCAGCTTTACGGTGCCTTCGCCCGGGATCAGCAGGCGGGCGTGCAGCTGTACGTCCTGGCCTCGACGAGGCTCGCTGCCGTGCTCCTGGCTCAGGTCAATGAGTGGCGCGGGTACATCCTCACGGACCCCAAACAAGCCCTCGCGCAGCTTTCTGGCAATCTGCCACCGAAAGTCACTCGGGTGGAAACTCCCCAGCCAAGCGAGGAATTCCCGGACATTCACATGCTCCTGGCTGAAAGGCAAAAGTGATGGAGGCACCCTTGCCCAAACTGGCCCAAAAGCTGGGTCTGGAGAAAGACTTCCTCCGGACCATCGGCTCTGTCCTCCTCGGACTCGTGGCTGTCAATTACTCCGTTTTCCCCCGTGACCCGGGCTTTCTGAAGATCGCACCGAACCCGTATCTCCTGGCTGTGCTGATCGGCGCTGCCCAGTTCGGTCTCGCGGCCGGTCTCTGGGCCGCATTTCTCACCAGCATTCTTGTGGTCGCCCAGGGCACAATCGTCCGACCGGCCGGCGCCGAGACGCTCTTCCCGATGACCGGCCTTCTCGGCACCATTGTGCCCAACTTCTTGGCCGCTGTAATCCTGGGTGGGCTGGAGGAAGCGCGCCGCAAGAGTTGCCGCCGACTGAAGGAGCAGCACGAGGAGCTCAAAGGGGAGAATCTGCGGCTCCGGGAACAGCTTCTGGCCGTCACCAAGGTGAAAGAGGAGCTGGAGCAGCGCGTCCTGGGGCAGGAAGCTACGGTGCAAAGCCTCTACGAGGCCACCAGGTCTCTGGAGGCCCTTGAAGAAAAGCAAGTCTACGCCGGGATCTTGGGCATCGCCGAGAGGTTCGTCGGAGCCAACAAATCTTCGTTGTACGTCGTCGATTACGCGCAGGATGAGGCCGTGCTGGTGGCAAGTCACGGCTGGAAGGACCGTTGCGAGAATCCCGCGCGCATCCCTCTCCTTGATCCCGTCATCCGAACCTTGGTCCAACGGAACGAGCCTCTGACGGTCAGAGACTTGGTCCACGACCTGGATCTCGAGCAGGCCTGGCGGAGCCTGGGTTTGCGGAGCCTAATGCTCGTCCCAGTCCGGGAACGAGGCGTACTCCTGGCCATCCTCTCGGTGGACGACATCCCGTTCTTGCGCCTGACCATCCCCACCTTGCAAGCCTTGTGCGTGATCGGCGAGCTCGTGGCCCCGGCTGTCGCCAAAGCGGTGCGCTTCGCGGAGATGGAAGCGAAGGATCAGATCGACCGCGCCACTGAGCTACACAACTACCGCTATTTCCTGGAAGCATTGACGCGAGAGCTTCACCGGGTCGCCCGGCACAAGCTCCAGCTGACGGTCCTCGTGCTCGAAATCGCCGGTTCGGAACACCTCCGGCGGGCTCTTTCGCCGAAGTCCTGGCGGATCGTCGTGCGAGCCGTGGCCAAGATGCTGCGTCACGACCTGCGCGAGATCGACCTGATTTGCGCCGGGCGTCGTTCCGGCACCTACTGGGTCATGCTCCCTCTGACCTCGCTGGAGCAGTCCCTGAAGGTCGTGGAGCGCCTCCGCCAGCGCGTCCGGGCCTCCGGTAAGCTTCTCGGCCTGAAACACGCCAAGCTGGACCTCTGGTTCGGATTCGCCACCTACCGACCCTACATCCGCGATGCACAGATGTTCATCCAGCTGGCTGAGCAGTCCCTGGAACTGGCGCGACAGTCCGAGACGCGCAGCGACCCAGAGGGCAAACCTGCGAAGGAGGCACAAGAGGCAAATGTGGCGCAGGAGGACGAACGTCGTTGACCTGACCCTCCGGCTCGGGCATCCCAGCTACCGTCCCCGGACGGTGAGGGAAGCCCAGAAGGCGCTGGAACTGGGGGTAATTGACATCCCCGAGTACGTGGAACTCAGCCTCTCCATGGAACCGGTTGCGGACCGTCTGGACGACCCGGTTCTCTCGGTGCGGCGTGAGGCCATCTTCCGGCTTGCGCGCCACGAGAATCGGGCGTGGGCTGTCTCCAAGCTGCAGGAGCTCGCCCGAGAAGGCGACGAAGAACGCAGACTCTACGCCGCCCAAGCTCTGGAACAATTGGACACGGCCTACCTTCAGGCATTTCGCCACCTGGAGGAGAGAAGGACAAAGACGCGAGCGCACAAGGATAGCTTGCTCCTGGCCCTGGTGTACCTCGACTATGTGAATGCAGGTCTCCCCGGAGCTTCGTTGGGGTGCTGGTACCTGCGGAAGGCCATCGGTCTTGTCGATGAGGTCTTGTCGGACAATCCCCGCAGCGCCGAAGCCCTGCATGTCAGGGGTAAACTTTGGAAGGCCTTAGGCCAGCCCCAAAAGGCGGTCCAGGATCTCCGCGAGGCGTTGCGCCTCCGCCCGATGGAGGCGAAAATCTACCTCGACCTGGCCGAAGCCTTCTTTCTCCTGGGCGACTACGATTCCGTCCGCCATTGCTGTCGCTACGCGTCCCAGTCGCCGCTAACTCCACAGCAGGAAGAAGTGGTGAACTTCTGGCTGGCTCCGGAAAGTGCGGAAGCCGCAAACCAGGAGATAGGATGAGCGCGCTCCCGAGCTCAACAGCATCCCGTCGCAGGCTCGCCGGCTGCAATCCCGCGGGCTGGACACCGAGGTCACGATCCCCGGCAGCAGGGGCTACGCACAGCCGGAGGATTCCGACGGCCGCAGCGCTTCTCCTGCTCCAGCTCCTGCTTGCGCCGACCGCCATTCGCGGCGAAGTGAAGGCCACGTCCGGTCAGGGCGAAGCGCTCCGTCTCGACATCCTGGCTCTCTACAAGAGCAACGAAGGGCAGACACAGCACAACAACCCCGTCCACCTATTCTTCGAACTGCCACTCACCTTCCTCGGCTTCAGGGTCCATTACCACGATCTGTGTCAGGGAGTGGATGGCATCTGTCCGATCGGTCCTTACCGGGCCATCGTCACCTGGTTCGGAAATGACGACTTGCCGGGTGCCCAGGCGTACCGGCACTGGCTCCTGCGCCAGGTTGAATCGGGCGCGAAGTTGCTGATCTTCGGAAGCTTCGGAGCCGTTACCGAGCCCGGATGTGTCGCGAGCGCTAGCGATTTGGAGGAGACCCAGGCCATTTTCGCTGCCCTTGGTGCGCGCTACGACCGCGAAGCCTGGCAACTATCCCGCAGCGCGAGGCTGATCCGCTTGGCTCCAGATCTTTTCGGCTTCGAGAAGGACGTCTTGGTCGACGGGGTGCAAGGCTTTTACCCGCTGACTAAGGAAGATCCGAACCTCGAGCCGGTGGTCGAACTGGAGGCCCCGCCCGGCTCGGGTCGGAGATACGTGGCGGGGTTTCTTTCGCCGCGAGGGGCGTTCCTGGCTCAGCCGTTCACCTGCCAAGGCCCCCGGAGCGACAACAAGGATTCCAAGCCGCAATTCCATTTCGATCCCGTCCGGTTCCTGGCCCGGGCGCTGGGTTGCGAGGAGGAGCCGCATGCGGACCTGGCAGTCCTATTCGGCCGGCGAATGCTCTTCGCCCAGATCGACGGAGATGGCTTCGCCTCGCCCACGGATCTCCATCCGGGATACGTCTGCGGCTCCCGGATGCGCGATGAAATCCTGACGTCAACCGCCCTCCCGTTCACCGTGTCGTTCATCCAGGGGGAAGTGGACCCGGCCTACGTGGGCACGGACAGGCTTGTGGAGCTGGCTCGGGAGATTGCACGCCTTCCGAATGTGGAGGTCGCAAGTCATGGCCTCGGCCATCCGATGGACTGGGAGAAGGGCGATCTCATGCTCACGGGGCTACCCGGGTACTCTCGCCTCGATCCGGAAAAGGAGATCTTCGGCTCTCTCGCGTTCCTCAACGAGAGGATCTTGAGCCGGGAGCGTCCGTCGAAGCTCTTTCTCTGGACTGGGCACTGCAATCCCCCGGAAGCTGTGCTGCGAGAGGTGCGGGAGCGAGGCCTCCTGGCCATCAACGGGGGGAACTGCCGGGTGCACTCCGACAGGCCTTCCCTGGCGGATCTCCTTCCCCCGTTCCGCCACGTCGGCCGCGAGGTGCAGGTCCTCCGACGGGCAGCCAGCGACGATAGGTTCACGGATCCCTGGCAGGGCCCTCTGGATGGCTACAGGGACGTGCTTCGCACCTTTGATTACGGCTGGGAGCGCTATCCCATCCTGCCTATCGACCTCTGCTTCCCCTGGTGCAGCGCGCAGAACAGGAGCTCCCTCCAAGCCCTGAAGGATGTACTGGAATGGGCCCGGAAGCAGTCCGCCTGCCCGATTCGCGTCTCCGAATACGTACGGATCGCTTTGGATTTCCTGGAGGTGCAAATCGCGCGCGAGGGGAAAGGGACCTGGTTCGTCCGCACCGGCGGCCACCTTCGGACGATCCGTTTCGACGGCAACGATCGGATCGTGGACTTGACGAAGAGCCAGGGCGTCCTGGGATACTGCCGTCGTCGAGGCTACCTCTACGTGCATCTGGACGAGGGGCACATCCATCGCATCCGCCTCGCCCCTGCGGATACCCAGATGGTGTTTCCACCCTTCGTGCTAGAGTCGGCCAATCCGATCGAAGATTGGAAAGCGGACGCCTCGCGTGGCTCGGTCTCCTTCACCGCGTGGGGATTCGGGGACACGGACGTGTGGTTGGCTGGCCTCGCGCCCCGCTCTCGCTACCGCATCCACGGCGTTGAAGAGCGGAAGGTCTACTTCGCGGACAGCGACTCCCTCGGCCGCCTTCGCGTGCGTGTGCCGATCCAGGGATTCCTCTCCCTGCGCTTGCTACCTTCGGCTGCCGTGGCGCACCCGCCATCCTACGGTCGTTTGGGCGCTCTCATGCTTGTAGTGTTCCTCCTTTCGCTCTACAGCATCGCATTGGCTAAGAGAAGAGCCAAACAATTGCAAGCCGGCGAGGACGAGACCTGGAAGCGGCGCCGGGAAATCCGAGACCGCTGGATAGGACGTGCCGGCAGCAGAATCAGGGAATCGTGATGCGCGTGTGCTTGGTGCTCGAAGGCTCTTACCCGCTCGAAATGGGCGCCGTTTCCGAATGGGTCCACCATTTGATCCAAGGGCTCCCCGAGGTGGAGTTCGTCCTGTGGACCATCTCCCCAGCGGGGGACGAAGCATCGAAGTATGCCTTCCCAGCAAACGTCTCGGCCTGGCATCGGGTCGGTCTCGATAAGGAAATCCCCAGCGATCTGCCGGTTCGGGGGGAGAGGCTGGAGGCATGGAATGAGGTGACCCGCTTCCATCTTGAGATGCTGGAGCAGCGGTACGGACGCTTCGAGCAGGTTCAGGCGCTTGTGAGCGGCCCAAAGCGCCGCCTCAATCTTTTCCACGTGGTCCGGGACGAGCAGTCGTGGCGGCTGATCTCGTTTTTCCACAAGTCCAGCGACGCGGTTCATCCCTTCGCGGAATACTACGGGGGTTGGTACGCGACCCACCTGCCCTTGTTGAAGCTTCTGGAGGAGCCCATTCCGGAGGCCGACCTGTACCATGCCCTTTCCACCGGCTACGCGGGGTTGCTCGCCGCGGTAGCCAAGCTGCGCACGCGTCGCCCCATGCTCCTGACCGAGCTCGGGGTCTACGTGAAGGAACGTGAGAGGGAGATCTACGGCGGCGACGCCGTCACAGGATCCCAGCGGCAGATGTGGAGCAATGTCCTCCGCGGCCTGGCGCGCATCGCCTACGATCAGGCAGACCTCATCATCAGCCCCTGCGAGCGCAGCCGGAATCTCCAGCTGTCCCTCGGGGCTGCGGGCGAGAAAACCCGCATCATTCCCAACGGAATCCAGGTGGACAAGTTCAATGGCCTTCGCCCGGGGGATCGGCAGCCTATCCCTCACATTGGCTTTGTCGGGCGGGTGGTTCCCGACAAGGACGTGCGCACGTTCATCAGAGCCGGGCGGATCATCAAAGACGCGTTTCCGTCGGCTGAGTTCTCCGTGATCGGGCCAATGGACGAGGACCCCGGCTACTCCAGCCAGTGCCAAGAATTGGCCGCCAGCCTCGGTCTGTCCGACTGCATGCGCTTCCTGGGCCGTCAGGATGTTCTCGAGTACTATCCTCAGCTCGATCTCGTGCTGCTGACGAGCATCAAGGAAACTCAGCCGCGCGTCCTGATGGAAGCAATGTGTGCGGGGATTCCGGTCGTGTCGACCGATGTCGGAGACGCCAGGGACCTTCTGTACCCCGAGTGGCCCGTGGTACCGCCGAAAGACCCCGAGAGTCTGGCCAGGGCCGCAATTCAGATCCTCTCCCACCCGGAGCAGGCCCGGCAGCTTTCGGAAACCGCCAGGCAGCGTGTGGTGCAACGATACGACATTCGGAAACTGACGGAGCAGTACGCGGTTCTTTACCGCAGTCTCGCTGGGGAAAAGGGGAGGTCGTGACGGGAATAGGCTTGCAACCGCAAGAACCGGCGAAGCGCGGCGGGTACTTCCCCCACTTCCGCGCCTTCCTCCGCAGCGCCGTCAGGTCCTCGGGACCGTGGTTGACCACCACCGCCGCCTTGGCTGCGCTCGGCATGTACGCACCGCTTGCGCTTCAGGCAGGGGCGCCGTGGCTGCTGCTCGGCACGATCATCCATGCGTACGCCTTCTCACTCATCCTGGCGGGGGCGTGGCAGAACCCATTGGTGCGGTTCATCGCCGACAAGCTGTCCGAGGGACATCCCGAGGAGATCCTACCCGGGATCCGAACTGCAGGGGTTGGGGTCTTCGGGCTAAGCCTTGCCGTTGTAGGACCCGCCACCTGCTTCGCCCGATTCGATGCTCCGGTGCATGACCCACTCCTCTTCCGCCTCGCCACGGTTTTGCTCTTCGCGATCCTCGGCGAGCTTTGGATCGGCATGAGCTGCCTGGGATCGTCAAGAACCCGCCTCCTCGTTTTCCTGCCGTTCCTGGCTGGAAGCGCCATCAGCCTGGTCCTCAGCATCTTGGCCATTCGGCGAGGGTTGGTTTCCTCGGCTTTGCTCGGATACGTCGCAGGACAGGCCCTCTCCGTGGCCCTCCTTTCCTACCTCGGCGAGCGGGAATTCCGCGGCCGCGGATGGTGGCACCGAGGGAGCTTGGCGAGGCTCCAGCGGTATGCTCCACTGGCTTTGGCCGGGTTCTTTTACAACGCCGGCATCTGGGCGGACAAGATCATCCTCTGGATCACTCGGGGAACATCCCAGGGGGCGAACCTGCTGCACCCCTACCCTCCCTACGATATTCCCGCCCTCCTAGCCTTCCTGAGCTTGGTCCCGGCTCTCATTTGGGGCCTCTCCGCCGGGGAGGCGAACTTCTTGCGGCCGTACCGTGCCTTCGCCGAAAGCTTACTGCATGAGCCGCTGGTCCAGATTCAACGCACAGGCCGGGAGCTTCGTGAGGCCGTGCGTCGGGCTCTCAGCGGGATGGCCATGTTCCAAGGGATCTTCACCCTCGCCTGCCTGATCCTGGCAGGGCCTCTGCTCCGGGCGATTGGGTTCGGCTGGGTATCGCCGAGGCTGTTTCGGATCCTGCTCCTGGCCGCCTTTGCCAGCGCACTGCTGATGAACACGCTGGTCCTCATGCTCTACCTCGAGCTGTGCCGGGAGGCCGCCCGATCGGCTCTCTGGTTTCTCGCTGCCAACGTCACTCTGACCCTGATCTCGACCCGATGGGGGGAAGCAGCGTTGGGCTGGGGATACCTGATCGCGGCGGTCCTGACCTTTGCCTACGCGTGGCTCGTACTGGTCGCCCGTCTGCCCAAGCTCGACTACTACCTTTTCACCCGTCAGATCGAAGTGTAATAGGAATTCGCTGCCGAAACTGGGCGGCCACCACCGGTGCGAATTGGGCTACCGACCTTCCGGAGGTTTCCCCGGCCGGAGCCCATGCGGAAGGCTGCGGAGTTCGCGAAGATCGTCCCGCGCCGCGACGACGCGAACGTCTGCTCTCGCCGCAAGCTGCCTCGAATTGGCGCACGGACCGATGGGTCTGCAGACGCCTTCAAATTCGGCCTTGTCAAAGCAGGAATCCAAACGAACTCGTTCCCAAAGAAGCCTGACGTATCTTCTTTTCGGACGGAGCGTTGCAAGGCTCGCCCCGGAGAAATCGCTCCCGCTGGGTGCCAACGCCCTGGCTCCACCGGGAATGGGCGGATTTGGGCTCGGGGCGAGCCGGGCTGTGGAGCGGTCCGAAGGGGCTGGTCGAAGCGAGCCTGACCGACGACGAGCGCCGGACGAAGCGCCTATCCGAGAAACCGCACAACCAGGCAGGTCTCTGGGTCTCGCACCGGCGCGAACTGGAGCACGTCCCAGCCCCTCGCTATGGGGGGAATGGCAATCCCCGAGGTCTCGGGGTTCGGGCTCGGCTCGAAGCTGCGGGCCGCCCTGGGGCTTCTCTCTGCGCGTTCCCGCCGAATTCCCCCAGCTGCTCCGGCTGCGGCTCCGAGGCCTATCCCGCTCCGGCCGCCCCCGCCGGCAGTCCACTGAGCCGTGCCGGGACGGGCCCCCCTACTCAGCCCGTTCGGCCGGGAGAAAGGGCTTGCATTTCCAGAGGTGCGTCGCTAAATTGAAAGCGAGTTCTGTGCAACATCGTGCGTCGGACGGCTTTCCACGCCCAGATGTAGATTCCTCGGTCACAGGGAGAAGGGAGTCCGGATTGTTCCTCTCGAGTCTGGAGATTCTCGGTTTCAAGTCCTTCGCGCGAAAGACGGTTTTTCGTTTCCCTCCCGGGATCACCGCCATCGTTGGCCCCAATGGCTGCGGCAAGACCAACGTGGTGGACGCCATTCGTTGGGTCCTGGGCGAACAGCGGGCGGGGATCCTGCGGAGCGAGCGGATGGAAAACGTCATCTTCAACGGGTCCGCCTCGGCTCCGCCTTTGGGAATGGCGGAAGTCAGCATCACGCTGCAGAACACGCGAAATATCCTGCCCATCGAATTCAGCGAGGTCAAGGTCACACGCCGGCTCTTCCGTTCGGGCGAGAGCCAATACCTGCTCAATGATGCTCCTTGCCGACTCAAGGACATCCAGAATCTCTTCCTCGACACCGGCTTGGCTCCCGACGCCTATTCGGTGATCGAGTTGGCCATGATCGAGCAGATCCTCAACGGGCGAGCCGACGAGCGCCGGCGGCTCTTGGAAGAAGCCGCTGGGGTCGGGAAATACAAGGCACGCCGCCGCGCAGCCTTCAGCAAGCTCGAAGCCACAGAAGCTGACCTCCTGCGCCTGAACGACCTCATCACCGAGGTGGAACGCAATGTGCGGAGCCTCCAGGCGCAGGTGCGGCGCGCCGAGAAAGCCCGGGAAATCCAGGAGGAGCTGCGAGAGAAGGACTTGCTCCTAAGCGGCATCCGGCTCCATCGCCTCCTGAGCGAGGAATCCCCCCTGCGGGCCCGGCTGGAGGAAATCCGCCGGGAGCGCGAGCGCCTGCGTGCGCGAATCGAACTGGAAGAATCCGAGCTGGAACAGATGCGGCTCGAGCTGGCCGAGGCTGAGTCCCGACTGGCGGAGGCGCAGCACAAAGCCAATGAGCGGGCGGCCCAGGCCAGATCGCTGGAAAAGAACCTGCTCGTACTCCGGGAACGGGCACGGTCCACGGAGGACTCCCTCGGGCGGCTGGCGCGCGAGCTCACGGAACTGGACATCCGCTCCCGAAGGATCCACGAGGAAAGGGAGACCGCAAGAGAGCAACTGGCGCAGGCGGAACGCCGCAACGCGGAGGTGGAGCAGAAGCTCCAGCGGGCCGAGGAGGAACGACGCAAGGCCCTCCAGGCGCGGGAATCCGCCCGGGGGCGACTCACCGAGGCGCAGTCCCGACTTGCCGAGGCGGAGCGTCGCTGGACCCAGCTGGAGATTGAGACCGGGAAACTGAGCGCTCAGCTCGAAGCCTTCCGGCGCGAGTTGACGCAGAGAGAACAGCTGGCGGCGCGCTCGGCTCAGGAACTGCGGAGCGCGCACCAAACCCGCATCCCCCTCGCCGAAGCGTTGCGGAAAACAGAAATCGAATTGGAAATGGCCAGGAAAGAGGGGGAAGAGCTTCGCCTCCGAGTGGAAGAGAAACAGACCGAGCTTGCGGAGCTGCGGAAGGCGGAGCTCGAGTTGGCCGCCGAACTCGAAAGATCAAAGCAACAGCTCGCCTCCCTCGAGCGGCTCCTCCAGACCTACGAAGATCGGCCGGAGGCTCTTCGTCTCGTTGTGTCCTCGGAGCGCTTGCGCGAGCGAGTCGTTGCCCCCCTCACCGACCTGCTCTCTGTACCTCAGGATCTCAGCCGAGCCATTGCTGCCGCCCTCGGGCCGGCTGAACACGCGCTCGTGGTCAAAGATCTGGACGCGGCACTGGAGGGCGTCAATCTGCTCATCGAGCAGAAGGGCGGAACGGCGATTTTCCTCTCTCTGTCGGGAAGTCCCACGTCGCAACCTCGGCCGGAGGTACGAGGCGACGGCGTATTGGGGTGGGCCAGTGAGCTCGTTGATTGCCCTGTGGAACTCCGACCCGCAGTGGAAATGCTGCTGGGCCGGGTTCTCCTCGTAGAAACCGCTGAGGTGGCGCACCGCCTCGTAGCACCTCTTCCGGAAGGAGACTTCACCGTGGTCACGCGCGAAGGCACGTTGATCCGCGGCCGGACTCTCGTGCAGGGGGGCTACGCCGCCGTCGATCCGCACGCGCTCTTCGACCGCCGCAACCGCCTCGAGGTGTTGCGTCAGGAAGTGGAGACGCTCGGCTCTCGGTACCAGCAGCTCGTCAACAAGCGGAAAGATTCGGAAGCTGAGCTGGAGAAGCTGGAGGCCCTCCGCGTTGCAGCCGAGAAGAATCTGACGGAGCTGGATCGAACGGCCAACCGCCTCCGGTTGGAACTGGAGCAGGTCCAACGGCGGCAGGAGGAACTTTCCCACTCGCTCAAGGAAAACGGGCGCATCCTGGCGGAGATCGGCGGACAGAGGGACCAAATCGAATCGCAGCTCCGAAAGCTTGCGAGCCAGCGGGCCGAGCTTGAGACCTCCCTGAATGAACAGCGGAGCTTGGTCGGGCAGCTCCGGGCGCAATTCGAGGAACGAGAAAAGGAACTTCAGGTCTGCGACGGATCCTACCAGCAGATCCGTCTGGAAAAGATCCGGGTCACGACGGAGATGGAGGGGCTCAGGGGACAGTTGGAACGGCTGGAGAGGGAACGAGCCGAGGTGCAAGAGCTGGTCCGTCGGCGGCGCGCTGAGGAGGAGGAACTCAAGAAGCGGCTCGCCAGCACCCAGGCGGCGATCCAGAGCGCGGAGCAGGATCTCGGCGCGGCGTTGGAGCGCAAGGAGGCCGCCGATCGGAAGGTGGACACTGCCCAGCGGCACTGCACCGAGCGGCGCAACCGGATCGCCCAGCGACAGGAGGTGCTCCGACATTTGACCGCCGATCACGATCGCCTCTCCGAGGAGGCGCACCAGCTGGAACTTCGGATCGCGGAGATTCGCCTCCGGGCGGAGAGCCTCCAGAACCGAGCGCGGGAAACCTGGCAGGTCGAGCTCGAGCCGGTCGATCGGCCGGATCTGGATCCGGAGACGCTGGAGCAGGAAGTGGGTGAGCTGCGCGAGAAGCTGGAACGCATTGGCCCAGTCAATGCCCTCGCGCTCGAAGAGTACGCGCAAATGAGGAACCGCTTGGACTTTCTCACTTCCCAGAGAGATGATCTCCTGCAGGCCAAGGACAACCTTGTGGAGACGATCCGGCAGATCAATCACACTGCCCGGCAGCGCTTCATGGAGACCTTCGAGACGGTACGGAAAAACTTCGCCGTGGTCTTTCAGAGCTTCTTCGAAGGGGGAGAGACGGATTTGCGCCTCTCGGACCCCAGCGATCCCCTGGAATCGGAGATCGAGATTCTCGCGCGCCCGCGCGGCAAACGCATCGAAACCCTCTCGCTTCTCAGTGGCGGCGAGAAGGCCTTGACCGCCTTATCCTTCTTGTTCGCCATCTACCTGGTGAAGCCGAGTCCCTTCTGCATACTGGATGAGGTGGACGCTCCGCTGGACGACGCCAATGTCGAGCACTTCATCAAGGCCCTGCGGAAATTCGCCGAGACCACCCAGTTCATCGTCGTGACCCACAACAAGCTGACCATGAAAGCCGCCGACGCCCTCTACGGCGTGACGATGCAACGGGATGGCGTGTCCAAGGTCGTCTCCGTGCGCTTTGAGGAGGAGGAGCTGGTCGAGAACGCGGCTTGAAAACCGGGGCGATGCCCCGCAAAGCGAATAGGCAGGAGGTGGATGTACCGTGCGTCGGTCGTGGGTTGTCGCAGCATTCTTCCTGGCATGCGGCCAGGTCCTCGCCCAGCAGCCTCAGCACGGGTCAAGTGCCGAGCGACGCTTGGTCCCATTCGACATCGATTTCGCCCGCTTCCGGGGGGCCGGCGATCGCATCTACCTGGAATCGTACGTGTGGGTGAGTCGGGCGAAGTTGCACTACCTACCCGCGGAAGGGAGGCGCTTCGCCGGCGGCTTCTCCGTGGATATCAAGGCTATTCGAGGCGACACTGTGGCCAGCGAGATCCGCTGGGAAAGGATCGACTTCGTGGATAGCCTCGGCGAGGTGCGGGATGAGATCCGCATCCCGAGCGTCGGCTTCTTGCAGCTCGAACCAGGGGACTATCGGCTGCTGGTCACGGTTCGCGATCGGACCGACACCCTGGCCCAGGGGCAGTGGCTTTCGAGCCGCGTGCATCTGGAGCCTTTCCCCAGCGACAGCCTGGCCATGAGCGATATCCAGTTCGCCACAGCCATCCGCTCGGCCGATTTTGAAAACGAGTTCGTTAAGAATGGGCTCTTCGTTCAGCCCAATCCCACGGCCATCTTCGGGACCGGGTTGGAAGTCATGTACTTCTACACCGAAGTCTACAATCTGGACACACGCCCTGGCGCAGACAGCACCTACACCGTTCGCTACCGCATCCTGGACGCTGACGGGAACCAAATCCGCTCTTACCCACCGCGTACGAAGACCAAACGGGCTTCTTCCGTGGCCGAGATCGGGGGGCTGAACGTCATCTCGCTCAAGAGCGGCCCGTACTACCTGTTCGTGGACGTCACCGACAACGCCACCGGAGAGCAAGCCACCACCTTCAAGAAATTCTTCGTATTCCGCTCGGGCGACTACACGGAGGAACAACTGGCCGAGGCCCGCCAGATCGTCGAGCAACAATCCAGCCAGTCCGGATCGGGTTCTCCCGGCAGCGATGCCCAGCGCTACGACGTCATGCCGGAGAAGGAGCTCGACAAGGAATTCGACTACGCGCGCTACATCGCCACGGAGGAAGAGAAGAAGATCTGGAAGGGGCTCAACCTGGAAGGCAAGCGCCGTTTCATCAAGGAGTTTTGGGCCAAACGCGACCAGACGCCGGGCACGCCGGTCAACGAGTTCAAGCGCGATTATCTCCAGCTGGTGGAGATGGCCAATCGCAACTTCGGTGGCTTCCGGGAAGGCTACAAGACCGACCGGGGCCGCATCCTCCTCACCTACGGAAAGCCGGACGAGATTGAACGCTACCCCTTCTCCATGGACCGCCGCGCCTATGAGGTCTGGCACTACTACTCCCTGCAGGGCGGCGTGATGTTCGTCTTCGTGGACAAGCGCGAGATGGGCACGTACGAGCTGGTCCACTCCACGGCGCGGGGAGAGTTGTACGATCCCGAGTGGGAGCGCTGGCTCGATCCCAACCGCTGACCCCGAGGCTCAAGCCCGCCCGGGCTTTTCCGGGCGGGCTTTTTCGTTGCCGACCGCCCCCGCGGCACCAGCCAGTCGTGGTGCGTCGCCTAGCCTTCCGTCGACCTCGCCGCGCAGCGGATTCGGACGGATCCCAATGGCGGCGTGAAACCCCCCGACGCCGGGTCCCGGATCCTTGCCCACCGGGGCGGCCGGCGTTTTCTTGCCCCTCCCGGCAGAAATTTCCGACCCGAGGCGCCTCGCCCCTGTCCTCCCGGGCAGATGGGGCCGCCCGTGTCCCTCTGCAGGCCAGCTTTTACCCTCCTACCCGCCTGCCGCCGAAGCCTCCGTGGCACAGGCGTTGCCGAGCGGCTGCGCTGGCAGGTGCCCGTTCCTCTCTCCGGGTCCGAAGGTTCCCCCCGCTGGAGCGGGAAGCCGAAGATTGGCGCACTCCTGCCGATAATGCATCAATGGGAGATGTGACAAGGGAGAATGCCCTCAAGTGGGTGGAAGCAGGATGAGGTGACGAGATGGCCAGCGCGAATTGGTACACCAGCTCTCAAGTCGCGGAGGCGCTCGAGATCAGTCTCCGGCAGCTGTACTACTGGGAGCTCAAGGGCATCGTGAAACCCAAGATCATCACGATGGGAGCTCGCGAATTCAAGCGCTACTCCGAACACGACGTCGAGAAGCTGCGCAGGATCAAGCAGTACCTGGACGAGGGCTACACCCTTGCGGCAGCAGTGCGCAAGGCGATGGACAGCAGCTCGAGGAATTGAGAGCGTCGGGGTCGTCCGGCTCAGTGGGGAGGAACCCGTGGCGATGGTGGTCGCCGCATTTGCCGTGGGAGCTGTCGTCGGCAGCTTCCTCAACGTGTGCATCTACAGGATCCCGCGCGGGATCTCTGTAGCATGGCCGCCTTCCTTCTGTCCCCTCTGCCAGCACCGCATCGCCCCGTGGGAGAACGTGCCCATCGTGGCCTACCTCTACCTTCGGGGCCGCTGCCGGTACTGCGGGCAGGCGATCTCGCCCCGCTACCCACTGGTGGAACTGATGACGGCGATCCTCGCTGTGGCCGTCTATCTCCGTTTCGGGCTAAGTCTCGTCGCACTGCGCTACGCCTTCCTCGGCTGCGCCCTCCTCGCCGCGGTGTTCATCGATCTGGACCACCAGATCATTCCCGACGTCGTCACGCTCCCCGCTCTTGGGTTCGGCGTTGCGACGGCATTCCTCCTGGGGTGGTGCTCCGGCGTGGAATCCGTGCTGGGAGCGATCACGGGGGCGGCATCTGCCTTGGGAATTGCCCATCTCGGATCCGCCCTTTTTGGCCAGGACAGTCTGGGAGGCGGCGATCTCAAGCTGCTGGCAGCCATCGGCGCTTACCTTGGCTGGGCATCCTTGCTCGGGGCATTGTTCCTGTCATTTCTCCTCGCCCTGCCGGTGGCGATCATCGGATTGTGCGCGAGGAAGTTCTCGCTGGGTTCGAAGATCCCGTTCGGGCCGTTCCTTGCCGTTGCCACCCTGGTGGTACTGTTCTGGGGTCGATCCCTCTGGCGCCTGTACTTGGCATCTCTGAGGTGAGGGCTTTGCGAAGCCCTGACGCGACGGCCCCGAGGAGGAGTCGGCTGAAAACCCGACGGTGACTTACGCAGATCAGCGCGGAGGCGCGGGAATTGGACCGTCCACAGGACCCCAAAGCCAGCACCGAAATCCTGTCCTGGCTCGCCCAGGCTCTTCGGGCCTTGGTGCGAACGGAGATCTGCATCGCGTACGCGGCCTCCGGGACGGAGACTCTCCACATCCTATCTCCCCGTTCCCTGGGAAGGAAGGACATCCATCAGATCGTGTCTACCCTGGCTTCCCTCGAATCCCGCGAGGAGGCCGCGTGGGAGGTCATCCTCTTGAATCACCGACAGCTGGGAGAGCTTCCGGAATTCGTTTCCCCAGGCCTCCGACGCGTCATGCCCATTCCTCTCTCCGTATCGGGAAATCAGATCGGGGTTCTGGCTGTGGCTACCTGGGATGAACTTCCCGGCCCGAGGAGCTTCAGAGCCTTGAAGCGCATCGCCACGGAGGTGGGCACAGCCCTTCAGGCCTTGTGGAGCGCCGTCGCCAGGGAGAGGGACAAGCTGGAGGCCATTTTGCACAACCTCATCGACGGCGCCCTTCTGGTGAGCGAGAGGGGCGACATCCTTTGCGCCAATCAGGCCGCGGTGAAGCTGGTCGGCCTTCGCAAGACGACATCCGGCTGGGCTTTCCCCGACAGCCAAAGCCATCCGCCTGTGCTGCAGCTCCTTCGGGATGCAGAGGCCTCGCACCAGAGAGAATTCAATCGGATCTGGCGCTGGGAGGGAAACCCGCGACAAGTGCTTGGAATCAAGGGTAGGAGAATCCGGGATGCGGAGGGCCGGGATTGGGGCTGGCTGGTTCAAGTCCGCGACATCACGCAGAGTTGGTATGCAGAGCGATTCCGGAACGACGTGTTAAGTGTGGCATCCCACGAGATCCACACCCCGCTGACGTCGATGAACGATGCCGTATCCCTCCTTCTGGAGGACGGAACGGAGGGACTGAACGCGAAACAACGGCATCTGCTGGAACTTCTGCAGCGCGATATCGCCCGACTCACCGGACTCGTGGAGCGCTTGTTGGATCTGAGCCGCTACGACTGGCCAGGCTACCCCGTGGAACGCCGGCAGTACGTCGACGTGGCACGCACCCTCCAGAACGCAGTCGATAGCATCCAGCATCGCGCCGCCCGGAAGGGGTTAAGCCTGGTCACGGTGATCAACGAAGATCTGCCCCAAGTGCAGGGGGACCGCGACCGGTTCCTTCAGGTAGCCCAGAACCTGCTCGACAACGCCGTGAAATTCACCCCCGTGGGAGGCCTGGTGGAGGTAGGCGCCCGCCGCGACGGCAACGAAATCCTCGTCTGGGTGCGGGATACCGGGATCGGCATCCCGGAGGAATACCACGAATGGATTTTCGAGAAATTCACCCGGCTCTACGCGGACGACGAGGATGAAGAGGATCAGGCCGAGGGCTACGGCTTGGGGCTCAGCATCGCCAAGTCCATCGTGGAAGCTTGGGGCGGCCGAATCTGGGTGGAAAGCCGGCCCGGCGAAGGGAGCACCTTTCGATTCACCGTCCCCCTGCCTTCGGCGCAACCCAAGCCTCAGGCGGGCGGCACGGGGGGCGACGAAGGCCTGGGCGGAAGTCGCTGAGAAGCCCAGTGTGCGCGGTAGAGAGGGGGCCGGACGACGAGGGGACGCAGGGGCTTCGGTTCCCGGACGGAGATGGCCCGGCCCACGATCGACCGCTAAGACACGGAGATCGCACCTGAGGGAGAATCTCGGCATCGGACCGGAAAGGGATGGTCCCGATCGATGCGTAAACGAATCCTGATCGTTGAGGACTACCCTCACATCGTCGAGGTACTGAAGATGCGGCTCGAGGCGGCCGGTTACGAGGTTCTGGTCGCCTACGACGGCTACAAGGGGCTTCAGGTGGCGCAGAGCGAGAAGCCCGATCTCATCATCTTGGACATCATGCTGCCGAAGATGGACGGCTACAAGGTATGCCGCTTCCTGAAGCTCAATGAACGATACCGCGGAATCCCCCTGTTCGTCCTCACTTCGAGGACGGGCAAGGCGGACCAGGAGATGAGCAAGCGAGTCGGCGCCGACGAGTATTTCCCTAAGCCCTACAATCCCGCGGAGCTGATGGCCAAGATCCGGGAGTACCTGGAACGCCGTGCCGGGGCCGATCGGGAGCGGGACGTGCCTCCCGGGGGCCAAGCGCCGTCGGGCTCGGGCAAAGCACCCCAGAGGTGAGTCGAATGCCTGCGTTGGAGAATGCGGAGAGATTGAGCCGGGTCATCCAGCGAATCCGGAGTCTACCGACGCTTCCATCCGTGTACGTCAAGGTTCAAGAGGCCATGCGAACTCCGGAAGCGTCCGCTGCGCAGATCGCCCAACTCATTGAGTCAGACCAGGCGCTGGCTTCCAAAGTGCTGCGACTGGTCAATTCCAGCTACTTCGGCCTGCCGCGGAAGATCACCTCCCTGCGGCAGGCGGTGGTGCTCCTGGGCTTCAATGCGGTGCGAAACGCCCTTCTGGCGCTCTCCGTGGTCCATGTCTTTGGCAAGGGATCGAAGGAGGACTTCGATCGGGCCGAGTTCTGGAAGCACGCCCTCGGCACCGCGGCTACGGCCCGCTTCCTCGCCAGCAAACTTCATCAGGGAAGCGAAGAGGAGGCCTACGCCGCCGGAATCTTGCACGACATCGGCAAGATCGTCCTGGACCAGTACCTCCATAGCCAATTCATGGCCTGCCTGGAGTTCAGCAGGATGGAGGGCCTCTCGCTATTCGAGGCAGAACGCCGGCTCCTGGGCATCACTCACTGCGACGTGGGCGAGTATCTGGGCGAGCAGTGGGGCCTTCCTCCCAAGCTGATTGAAGGAATTGCTCTCCACCACCGGCCCCGGATCCTCCGGAGCGAACCGAAGCTGGTAGCGATCGTGTGCGTGGCAGACACCCTCGTGCGGCAGATGGCCATCGGGCACAGCGGGAATTTCGGTCCGACGGACTTCGTACCACAGGCCTTGGAGGAGCTAGGGATTGGGGAGGAGGAGGCCCTTTCCCTCATCCCCATCCTCCGGGCCACCTTTGACGCACAAGAGGAGATGTTTCAGTTGTTCGAATAGCTCGGGCTGGCCGTGGCAGATTACGCGCTAAAAAGCTCCTCCCAGCGCCTTCTGGAAGCGCTGATCCAGCGCGGGCTCCTCACGGAGAAGCAGGCGGAAAACGCCCTCTCCGAACAACGCTCCTCGGGCGATCCCCTGTACAAAGTGCTGGAGCGAATGGGATACCTGCCTCCGGAGGAGGTACTACGGACCACGGCGGAGATCCTCGAGGTCCCCTTCGTCAGTCTGGCCGACTACGCGGTGGATCCCGACGCCCTGCAGACTTTGCCTGCTGAGCTGGCCCACGAGCTCAAGGTGTTCCCGCTCTTCCGGATCGGCGACGTGCTCACCGTGGCGATGACCGATCCCGGCGATATTGCCGTGATCGACCGCATCCACGCGCACACCGGACTGGAGGTGGAACCCGCCGTCGCCACCGAGGACGACATCCTCAGCGCCATCGAGACCCACTACGGCATCCCCAAAGCCTTCGACACGAGCCTGGACAAGGTGCTGCAGGAGATCGTCCGCGAGCAGCCGGAGGAAACGGCCTCCGCGGCGGAGGAGCTCAAAGCCAAGGCCGAAGAGGCGCCGGTCATCAAGTTGGTCAACCTCATCATCGCGCAGGCCATCCGGGATCGGGCCAGCGACATCCACATCGAACCGGAGGAGCGTCATCTCCGGGTTCGGTACCGCATCGACGGAGTGCTCCACGAAGCCTTCCAGCCGCCGAAGCACCTACAAGCGGCCATCACCTCGCGCATCAAGATCCTGGCGCAGATGGACATCGCGGAGACGCGCGTGCCTCAAGATGGCCGCTTCCAGGTGCGCCTGGACACCCGGGAGGTGGACATTCGCGTCTCCACCCTCCCCACCGTCCACGGCGAGAACGTGGTGATGCGCATCCTGGACAAGTCCAACATCTTCCTTGGGCTAGAGGATCTGGGCTTCCTTCCCGATACCCTCGAGAAAGTGAAACAGATGCTCAGCTCTGCCTACGGGATCATCCTGGTGACCGGGCCCACCGGGAGCGGCAAGACCACCACGCTGTATTCTGCCCTCCAATCCATCAATTCCATCGAGAAGAACATCATCACGATCGAGGACCCGGTGGAGTACCGCCTGCCCCTCATTCGGCAGGCGCAGGTGAATCCCAAGACCGGCCTCACCTTCGCAGCGGGCCTTCGGTCCATCCTCCGCCAGGATCCCGATGTGGTGATGGTGGGGGAGATCCGGGACTCGGAGACGGCCTCCATTGCGGTGCAGGCCGCGCTCACCGGCCACTTGGTGCTGTCCACCCTCCACACCAATGACGCGCCCGGGGCTATCACCCGGCTCACCGACATGGGGGTGGAGCCGTTCCTCACGGCATCCGCCACGCTCGGCGTCATCGCCCAGCGTCTGGTGCGCAAGATCTGCCCTCACTGCCGCGTCTCCTACGAACCGAGCCCCGCGCTGCTGGAGGAGCTCGGCATCAAGCCCGGCAACCGGCCGATCAAACTCTACCGCGGCGAAGGCTGCCGCCATTGCAAGCGGACGGGCTACAAGGGGCGAATCGGAATCCACGAGGTCATGGTCATGAACGATGAGCTCCGGGAGCTGGTCCTGAAGCGGGTGTCATCCGATGTGCTGCGGAAGGCGGCGATTCGCCACAAGATGCGAACCCTCCGACAGGACGGGCTCATCAAGGCGCTGCGCGGCATCACCACCGTGGAGGAGGTAGTGCGCGTGACCAATCTGGAGTAATCGCGCCGTGTGCCGATAAGGAATCTGAGAAAGAACGAGATCGAAGTGAGGTGGGATGGCCATGCCGAAAGTTCTCGTCGTGGAGGATCACCCCGAGACGCAACTCGCTCTGACCCTCCGCTTGCGGAGCGCGGGCTACGAGGTGCTCACAGCGGACGATGGCGACACAGGGCTCCGGCTGGCCCGCCAACTCCATCCGGATGTGATCATCCTGGATGTGATGCTGCCGAAGATGGACGGCTTCCACGTGTGCCGTCTCCTCAAATACGACGAGCGCTACGCCCACATCCCCATCGTGATGCTCACGGGCCGTGCGACGCCGAAGGATCGCGACCTCGGGCTCAGCGTGGGAGCCGATGTGTACCTCGTCAAGCCCATCGACCATCGCAAGCTCCTGGCTGTGATCGACGGTCTCCTCAAAGCCAGACAAGCGGGCTAGCCAGGTAGGCGAGGGCCGAACGCGGAGGGGCGACAGACGCAGGACCGAGATACCCGGAAGCGCGAGGAGGACCAACCTTGGCCAAGAAGAACATCCTTCTGGGCGATTTCCTAGTCGAGCAGGGATTGATCACCGAGGAGCAGCTCAAGAAAGCTCTCGCGTACCAGCAGAAGGCGGGAAAGCTCCTGGGCCGATCGCTCATCGAGCTGGGGTTCATCGGCGAGGAAGAGCTCATCAAGGCCTTGAGCGAACAGCTCGGGGTCCAGTACGTCTCCCTCAAGAACTACCGGATCGACCCGGAGGTGGTGAAGCTGGTGCCCGAGGAGCTGGCCCGCAATTACCGCCTGATCCCTCTGTTCGCCATCGAAAAGACGCTCACTGTGGCCATGGCCAATCCCTTGGACGTGGTGGCCATCGATGCCCTTAGCCGCACCACGGGCATGAAGGTGGAGCCCGTCGTTTGCTCGGAGCAGGAGATCTCGGACGCCATCGACCATTATTACGGGAGCGACCGGCTCCGCGAAGCCATTAAGGAGCTGAAGATCGCCACCCCTGATGGGAAGGAAACGGACCAGGTGGACGATCAGGTCCTGCGGAGGCAAGCGGAGGAAGGGCCCATCATCAGGCTGGTGAACCTGATCCTGGAGCAGGCCGTTCAGGACGGCGCCAGCGACATCCACGTGGAGCCCATGGAAGATCGCGTCCGGGTTCGCTACCGGATCGACGGCGTGCTTCAGGAAGTCCACACGGCTCACAAGGCCATCCAGCTGGCCCTGACCTCCCGGCTCAAGATCCTTGCCGATCTCAACATCGCCGAGCGCCGCCTCCCGCAGGACGGCCGCTTCCGCATGCACCTGTACAATCGCGACGTGGACTTCCGCGTGTCCACCCTCCCCACCGCATTCGGGGAGAAGGTGGTGCTCCGCATTCTGGACAAGAAGAAGACCATCCGCCTGGAGGAGCTCGGCCTGGACGAGCGGGAACTGGCCATCCTTCGTTCCCTCCTGAAGCGCCCGCACGGGATGATCCTGGTGACGGGGCCCACCGGCAGCGGGAAGACCACCACCCTGTACGCGGCGCTGATGGAGCTGGATCGCACCAGCAAGAACATCGTGACCCTGGAGGATCCCATCGAATATCAGCTGGAGGGAGTGAGCCAGTCGCAAGTGAACCCGAAGATCGGGCTCACCTTCGCCGCCGGCTTGAGGAGCATCCTGCGGCAGGATCCGGATATCGTAATGGTGGGCGAGATCCGCGACCTCGAAACCGCCCAGATCAGCGTTCAGGCAGCCCTGACCGGGCATCTCCTGCTGTCCACCCTCCACACCAACGATGCCCCCAGCGCCCTCACTCGCCTCATCGACATGGGAGTGGAGCCCTACTTGATCGCCTCCTCCGTGCAGGGCGTGGTGGCACAGCGCCTGTTGCGGCGGGTTTGCCCAAATTGCGCCGAGCCCTGGGTGCCACCCAGGGAGCTTCTGGAAACCCTCGGCTTGCCGCCGGAAGGAGACACCCAGTTCGTGAGGGGGAAGGGTTGCCTGGGTTGCAAGATGCTCGGCTACAAGGGCCGAATCGCCATCTACGAAATCCTCGTGATGGACGACGATCTTCGGGAACTGGTCCTCCGACGCGCAGCTTCGACGGAGATTCGCGCCCTCGCGATTCGCAAGGGGATGCGGACCCTTCGCGATTCCGGACTGCAGAAGGCGGCAGAAGGGATCACAACGCTGGAGGAAGTCTTCCGCGTCACGCAGCTGGATTGAGACCATTGTGCCATGAACGGATTCCGAGCGCACGGGCTTGCAGGGTCTATGGCCTTAGCGGAATCTGGAGTGATCATCCCCGAGAAGAAGCAATTCCGGGGGCAAATCCTGCTCGTGGACGACGAGCGCGATTTCACCGCCCTGGCGCGCGACATTCTCTCGAGCCGGGGTTGGGATGTGCTTTGCGCCCATTCGGGCTTTGAGGCGCTCCAGTTGGCTTCCCTCCAGTCCTTCGACGCCGTGCTCCTCGACCTACGCATGCCCTTGCTAGATGGCCACGGGGTTCTGGATCGGCTGCGCCGCCTGGACCCGACCGTGCCGGTGATCATCATCACCGGAGCCGGCGACACCCCGACCGCGGTGGAGTGCATGCGGCAGGGGGCCTTCGACTACTTCGAAAAGCCGGTGGACTGGAACAAACTCCACCTCGCTCTGGAAAATGCCTGTCGCTTGCGTGCTCTTGAGGAACAGGTCCGGGATCTCCGCAAGGCCCTGCGCGAGCGGTATGGCTTCGACAACTTGATCGGCCAGTCCAAGAAGATGCGCGAAGTGTTTGAGGCCATCCAGCGCGTCTGCGAGACCGATGTGACCGTGCTTCTCGAGGGGGAAAGCGGAACCGGGAAAGAGCTGGTGGCCCGCGCCATCCATTACAACAGTCCCCGGCGCACCAAGCCCTTCGTCGCCGTGAATTGCGCCGCCATTCCTGAAACCCTCCTGGAGAGCGAGCTCTTCGGGCACGAGCGCGGATCCTTCACCGGCGCCGTGGGCCGGCGGATCGGCCGGTTCGAGCAGGCGGACGGCGGCACCCTTTTCCTGGACGAGATTGGGGAGATGTCGCCAGCCACTCAGGTGAAGATCCTGCGGGTGCTCCAGGAACGGCGCTTCGAACGTTTGGGAGGGAACCGGCCGGTGGAGGTGGACGTCCGGATCATCTCCGCCACCAACAAGAACCTGCTGGAGGAGGTCCGCAAGGGCAATTTCCGGGAGGATCTGTATTACCGAATTTGTGTCTACCCTATTCATCTGCCTCCGCTTCGCGAACGCAAGGAAGACATCCCGGCGCTGGTTGCGAACTTCATCGAACGCTTCAACCGGCGGATGCCCCCTCACCGGCGCATCCGCGCCGTGGCTTCGGAGACGCTCGAATGCCTCATGCGCTACCCATGGCCGGGGAACGTGCGCGAGCTGGAGAATGTGATCGAGCGCTCGATGTTGCACGCCACCGACGGGGTGCTTCGGCCCGTGCATCTGCCCGCGACGATTCGCTCCCCGGACCTAGCGGAGATGCCTTCGGCCACCTCATGGCGTGACGCCCTGCGCACGGCCACGGAGGTGCCACGCTGGGAAGAAGTGGAGCAGGAGCTACTCAAGCTTGCGTTGAGACTGACGAAGTATAATGTGACAGCCGCTGCATCTCGCCTGGGCATGGGGCGCACCACGCTGTACCGCAAGATCCAAAGGTACGGCATCGCCCTTCGTCCGCGGGACAGAGAAGCAGGGGCATCCTGACCGGAACTGACAGCAGACGGCACAGTACGGACTCCAGCAAGGGGAGAGAAAACGCACGTGGCACTTCCGACAGGGTACCCGGTCACAGCGGGGAATGTCGCCACCCAAAACCGCCCGGAGGATCTGGCCTTGTGGGAGCTGCGGGATCTCATCTACAACACCTGCGGCATGTACTTTTCCGAGCAGCGCCGCTTTTTCCTGGAGAGCCGCCTCCGGAGGCGGATGAGCGCTTTAGGTCTGCGCTCGTATACCGAATACCTGCAGTACGTGAAGGATCCCCGGCAGTGGCGAGAAGAGCTCCAATTCCTCCTCGATGAGGTCACCGTCAACGAGACCAGCTTCTTCCGGAGCTTGCCCCAATTCGATGCCCTGAAACGGATCTTCCTGCCGGAGATCGCCCACCGCAAGGGACGCATCGGGTTCCGACGCCTGAAAATCTGGAGCGCAGGATGTTCCTCTGGAGAGGAGCCATACTCGATCGCCATCATCGTTCACGAATTGGCCTCCACAATTCTGGCTGGCTGGCAAATCGAGATTCTCGCGACCGACATCAGCCGTCCCGCCTTGGAAAAGGCCCAAAAGGCTGTTTACACGTCCTACTCCTTCCGCAACTCCCCGCCCGAGTTCGTCGAGCGCTACTTCCAGAAGCTCGACGGGGACTGCTATCAGCTCTCCCCTTACATCGCGCAGATGGTCCAATTCAAGTACATGAACCTGATGGACGACATGGCCATGCTCTTCATGAAGGGCTACGACATCATCTTCTGCCGCAACGTGCTGATCTACTTCGATCTTCCTGCTAAGAAGCGGGTCATCCAGCATTTCTACAACGCCCTTCTGGACGAAGGCTATCTCTTTGTCGGCCCTTCCGAGTCGTTGTTCGGGGTGAACGACCAGTTCAAGATTATCCAGTATCCCGGGGGATTCGCGTACAAGAAGAGCAGAGGAGACGGGTAATACCTCATGTGCGCCATGGAGCAAGATCTGGCGAGGGTGGAGGCTTTGATCGGGGAAGTTCAGAACCTCCCCACGCTCCCGGAGGTCCTGGTCCGGATCAGCCGCATGCTGGAGGATCCGGACACCGAGATCTCGGAAGTGGCGGAGGCGGTACTGCGCGACCAGGCCCTGACGGCCAACGTGCTGCGCCTGGTGAACTCCTCATTCTTCGCCCGACACCGCCAAATCGCTACCATCCGCGAGGCCATCGTCTTCCTCGGGCTCCGGACCCTGCGGAGCCTCGTCATGACCACGATGCTTTTCCGGGTTCTCCGATGGACCAGCGCGAAACTTCACCCACGCCGGTTCTGGGAACACTCTCTGGCGACGGCTGTAGTCGCCTCTCAGATTGCCGATAGCTTGGACTTCGGTGATCTCGACTCCCCTTACCTCGGCGGTCTGGTTCATGATCTCGGGCTCGTGTTGATCAGCCAGTTCCTGCCCCAGGCATCGGAGGCCATCATCCGCAAGGTGGATGAGGAGGGAATACCGCTACTCGCGGCGGAGAAAGAGGTATTGGGGGTCGGTCACAACGCCTTCGGCGCCTGGTTGGGCCGGCGCTGGTCCTTTCCTCCAGAACTCGTGGACGTGATGTACTACCATGAGGAACCCCAGCCAGGGATTCCCAATGCGGCGCTCGTCGCGCTGGTCTCCCTGGCCGATATCTTCTGCCTTTCCGTGGGACTGGGATGCGGACCGGTTGGCTATCGCTGCTGGGTGATTGACGAAGAGCCATCCTGGCTCATCCTGAAGGGGACGTTCCCGGTCCTCTCTCGCACCGACTGGGTGCGATTCCGCATGGACCTGGAGGGTCGGGCGGAGGAGATCAGGACCTTGGTCAAGTCCATGTTCGAACCGGAAAGCCGAAAGGTATACGCCTCGTGACGGGAAAAACCCGACAAATCCAGGTGCTGGTGGTCGACGATTCGGCCGTCATGCGCCTCGTACTCCAGCGGATGATCGAGAAGGCGGGTATGGAGGTCGTGGCCACGGCTGCCGACGGAGCCGAAGCCATCGAAAAGGCCGTCCGCACCCAGCCGGATGTGATCACCCTGGACGTGGAGATGCCGGGGATGGATGGCCTCCAGGCGCTGGATGAACTCACCCGCCACACCGGGGCCGGAGTGCTAATGGTGAGCTCCCTCACCCACACCGGGGCCCAGATCACCCTCGAGGCGCTGGAGAGGGGTGCTTTTGATTACATCCCCAAGAGCAATGGCCTGGACGAGCGCTTCGAGCGCGAGCTCATCCGCAAGATTCGCCTCGCCCACGCCTTCGCCCGCACCCAAGGGAAGGCCGCTCCGCCAGCTCAGCCCGAGGAGGGGGAAGCCCCGTCCTTCCACCTGCCTCCGGTTCATTTCCGGCAGGACCCGGTGCGCGAGGTTGTGCTCATCGGCTCCTCGACGGGTGGACCCAGGGCCTTGTCCCGGATCATCCCCAATCTGCCGGCGGACTTCCCGCTCGGCATCCTAATCGCGCAGCACATGCCCCCGACCTTCACCCGCGCGATGGCCGAACGGCTCGATCGAGAGTCGAAGCTGCACGTGAAAGAGGCAGAGAACGGGGAACCCATCCGCCCGGGCCAGGTCTACGTGGCTCCGGGAGGTCAGCAGATGACGGTGCTGAAGCAACATTTCGGAGAGCCGCCCATTATTCACATCCGACAAAGCAATCCCGCCAACGAGATCTTCGCTCCGAGCGTCGACGTGATGATGCTCTCGGCCGCCAAAGTCTACGCCGGGCCGTGCCTCGGCGTGATCCTCACAGGCATGGGAAGCGACGGCCGGCGGGGCATGAAAGCCATCAAGGAGGCAGGCGGGATCGCGCTGGTTCAGGATCGGTATTCTTGCGTGGTGGCCGGAATGGTCCGCGCCTGCCTCGACGCCGGCGTGGCCGATGCCGAAGTCCCCTTGGCCCGACTGCCAGATTTGATATCGCAAATCGTAGGAGGGACGTTATGGGCCTCAAGGTCCTGATCGCCGACGATTCGGACGTCATGCGCAAGATCATCCTACGGAATCTGCGCCTTGCGGGCTACACGGTGGACAAATGCTATGAAGCCCGGCATGGCTTCGAGGCCCTTTACCACCTTTCCAAAGACGACGTGGACCTGATCCTCAGCGATATCAACATGCCGGAGATGGACGGCTTGGAGTTCATCCGCAAAGTGCGGCAGATGCCGCTCTCCAAACGGGTGCCGATCATCGTAATTACGAGCGAGGGATCCCAACAGATGGTCCGCGAAGCTGTGGCCGCCGGCGCCGACGGCTTCATCGTCAAGCCATTTACACCGGAAAAGCTCCAAGACCGCTTGGAACGGGTTCTGCGCTGAAGCGCTTACGGAGCGGAGGATTCTTCTCGAACCCTTTTCCTCGCAAAGGAGATGCAAGCGCAGCTCACAGCGGAACTTCCGAGGTCGAAAGGATGGATGTGACGACGCTCCTTGGCCAGACGGTACCGGAAACCCTGAGCGCCATTATCGGTGCCCCCGTGACACCCGTCGATGAGAGCGAGAACCTGTGGCTGGACCATCAGATGACGGGGCTCATGGCCATGTCGGGGCTGCGCGGCGACGTCAACGGGATTCTGGCCCTGCGCTGCAATCAGGTCACTGCGCTCCGATTGTTCGAACGCGTGGTGAATGGCTACGTCCAAGCCAACGAGGACAACGTCCGGGACCTCTTGGCCGAAGTTCTGAACCTGGTGATCGGCCAGATCAAAGCAGGGCTCCTGTTCCAGGGCAAGCAGGTCCGGCATTCGCACCCCTCCGTGCTGAGCGACGACGGAAGCGCGGAGTTCTACAATTTGGAATCGGAGCCCCCCTTGGTCCTGGACTCGGAGGTCGGTCGATTCTACGTGCACTTCATCCCAATGGAAGAGCACGAACCCTGGTAAGCCGATGACGGGATCCCCGGAGAAAGAGGCTCCCCCGCAGTTCGACTCCCGGGTGGAGCTCCTGCGTTTGAAATGCAAGAAGGCGGCGCTCCACATCCAGGAGCGCCTCAACGAGGACCTGCCGGTCCTGCTCAATCGCGAGTGCGAGTGCACCGTCGGGGAAATCTCTTTCCTCACCGAACAAGAGCTCCGGGAGCTCCCCACCCGTCCCAACGATTTTTGGCTGGTTCTGCGGGAAGGCGAGAGAGCGCACTTTCAAATCCACTTCCCCTTTGCCGTAGGCATTGCGCTTTCCGGCCTCCTGCTGGTGATGGCCGACAGCCGCATCCGCGAAAGAATCGCGGAGCAGGAGCTGATCCAGGAGGACCTGGACGTGCTGATGGAGATCGGGAACCAGCTCCGCGGCGGACTCATGCGCAGCCTGCGGAAGATCGCCTACCGCGACGTACACCTCGCCCTGGGTGGCCTGCTCCAGGCTCCCCAACCCCCCGAAACCCTGCCGAGCGGACTGGCTTGCCTTTACCCAGTGACGATCCGGATCCCGCGCCTTCTCTCAGACCGTTTCGAGATCGTGGCCGACCTGGGGGGCCTGGCCCACATCTTCGGCGTCGCCATGGACAAGGCCAGCCTCGAACAGCTCCTCTCGGAGGGCGAAACCAGTGAGGAGAGCCCCGGCGGCGAGGGCCCGCGCGGCCAAGCCATCGTCATCGGAAGCAGCTGCGAAGCTGACGTGCTGCGTCGAATCCTCAGCCTTCTCGGCTATCAGATCGTGCAGGTCCGCGACGTACAGACCCTTGCGGAAGAGCTTCGTGAGGGGGCCATCCGGGTGATCGCCATCGACGTCGAGGATGATCCCGCCAAGCCCCTACGGCTAGTCCAGCTCCTCCGCAGTTTCAATCGCGAATGTCCCATTCTGTTGGGTGCCCGAGCGTGGACCAAGGAGCAGCTGTTCGCCGGAGTTCGGGCTGGCGCCAGCGGCTTCCTGATCAAACCCTACACGCTGGAGGCGGTGCGGGAAAGGCTCCTCCCGCGCGAACGCACCCCAGCCGCCGAACCGGCCGCAGCTCCTCCCTCGTCGCTGTGAGGAGCCGGCCCCTTCGAAGCGGAGTTTCCGGGGAAGTCGATTCTCAGGCGAGTGAGCTAAGGAAGTAGGGGTCTGGAGTTCGTCGATGCCGACGTTCTCCTACAAGGCCGCAAGCTTTGACGGAGAGGTGGTCGAACGCACGCTGGAGGCGGCCGATCGCAACGCCGTATTGGAATTCTTGGATCGCGCCGGGCTGATCCCCCTGCAAATCAACGAAGTCCGGGGCCTGGCCGCCTCCCGGCTGAGCAACACGGCGCTCGGCACTTCCAAGAAGGTGAAGCTGGAGGACCTGGTCCTCTTCACAAAGCAGCTGGTCACCTTGCTGAAGGCGGGAGTGCCGCTTCTCTCGGCGCTCGAAGCCCTGTACGAGCAAAGCGAGCATCCGACGATGCGGCAAGTCATCTCCGATCTCTACCGGGATGTGGAGGGAGGCTCCAGCCTTTCGGACGCCATGGCTAAACACAGGAAGGTGTTCCCCGAGCTCTACGTGAACAGCATCCGCGCCGGCGAGCTGAGCGGCGCCCTCGACCAGGTGCTCGAACGCCTCTCCACCTTGCTGGAGCACGACAAGGCGACGCGGACCAAGGTGAAGTCCGCGATGCGCTACCCCCTCATTGTGATCGCCTCTCTGAGCGTCGCCTTCTTCGCGCTCATGACCTTCGTGGTCCCGCGCTTTGCGGAGATGTTCCTCCAGTCCGGGATGGAACTGCCGCTCCCCACCAAGATGCTCATTGCTGCCAGCAACGCCATGAAACACTACTGGCATGTGCTGGTCGGCTCGGTGTTCGGGGTGACGATCGCCTTCAAGCAGTTCGTCCGGACGAGGCGAGGACGCTACCAATGGGACCGTTTCAAACTGAAACTCCCCATCTTCGGGCCACTGACGCTCAAGGTGGCCATGTCGCGCTTCGCCCGGATGTTCCAGACCTTGAACAGCTCGGGGATGCCCATCCTCCAAACCCTGAGCATCCTCGCCGACACGGTGGGAAATGAGGTGGTGAAAGAGGAGATCCACAAGGTAGCCGAGGGGGTACAGCGCGGCGAAGGCATTGCCGACCCGCTCCGCCAGAGCAAGCTCTTTCCCCCAATGGTCGTCCGGATGATCGCCATCGGCGAGCAAAGCGGAAGCCTCGACGACATGCTGCTCAGCATCTCCGAGCATTACGACCTCGAGGTGGACTACGCGGTGAAAAACCTCAGCACGATGATCGAGCCCATCCTCACGGTCGGGCTGGGAATCATCGTCCTGTTTCTCGCTCTCTCCATCTTCCTGCCCATGTGGAGCCTCACGAGCATCGCCCGCTGAGAAACACGCTCGCCTTGCTCCCTGCGCACGCTATTCCATTTCGGCACGCCGAGTCCCACTTCGGGACGGCCCTGATGGACGAAAGCGCGGAAAGGCCTAAAGAAACGGCCGATCCGGCCGAAATCTGATCTTGCGGAAGGCCTTCCGCAAGACTCCGGCTGAAGCCCAGAGGGGCCAGCAATGGCACAGCTTTTGGCTAAAGTACGCCTGGAACGCAATGATGGAGGCCAACTGGGACCCGGGGCCGGGTGGCACAAGCAACGGAGGTTTTAGCCAAGGGAGGTATTGGCGATGAAGAAGATGCACAATGCGAAGGGTTTCACCCTGATCGAGCTGGTGATCGTGATCGTGATCATCGGGATCCTGGCTGCGGTGGCCATCCCGAAGTTCGTGGACCTCAGGTCCAACGCGGAGGCCAGCGCCTGCAAGTCCAATCAGGCGGCGATCGAAACGGCCATCTCCCTGTATGTGGCCGAGCACGGACAGGCGCCTGCAAGCTTGAACGATGTAGCGCCCTACATGGCCGGCGGCGCCATCCCCCAGTGCCCGAGCGGGGGGACGTACTCCTTCGTGGAGGGATCGGACAACCTGAAGGTGACCTGCAGCGAGGAAAACCACCAGCGCGAATAAGCCTCACGCCCATCAGGCGGCATCCTCCAGGGGAAGCGTTCACACCCGAGCGCTTCCCCTTTCTCCAGCTGGCGATGAGCGGAGAAGAGCGTGAGCCGGGTTTCTGGGCGGACAAAGGGAGCCCTTCGGAGATCCTCGAAATGGTGGCCGAGGGGGAGCCAGTTTCATCCGGAGAGTGAGGAGACGAGCATCCTCCCTCAGGGCGAGGCGACTGCTCAGGCGAGAAGGACAAACGTCATGCGAGAGCCGATGAGGAGTGCGGATCGACGCGGAGAACATGGGGTCACGCTGGTCGAACTCACCGTGGTGCTGGGCATTGCTGCGCTCCTCGCCCTCGTGGCCATCCTCAAGACGACGGCGAGCAGCGAGAGCGTGCAAACCAAAGCCGCCGTGAAGAAACTTCAGGCCGACATCCAGTATGCCCAGGAACTGGCCATGAATCTTGGGCGCGAAGTGCAGGTGCGGATCGACCTCGACAACAACCGCTACTTGCTCACCTGGTCCGACGGCACGCCGCTGAGGACCCCCGCTGGGGCGCGGGACTATGTGGTGCAGTTCGGAATCGGGGACTACCGCGCGGTCCGGCTCACCGGCTCGTCCCTGCCCGGCTACGTGCTCCGATTCCGGCCGGACGGGCGTCCGTACCATCTCACAGGACCCCTCGGCGAGCGTTTACTCCTGGCCCGGCTCGGCACCCGCTACGCCATCATGATTGAGCCGACCACGGGGAATCTGGAGGTCCTATCCTTGGGAAGCTGAATCGGTCTTGCCACCTCCGGGAGGCACCTGACATGCGGGAAAGGAAGACCGGAAAGTGTTGCGAGGGATTCACCTTGGTGGAAGCGGTGCTGCTCGTGGTGTTGATCGCCGTGGCCATCCCGCCGCTTCTTCGCCTCTTTGGGCATAGCATCCTCGGCAGCGTGGATGCGGAGCTGCGGACCAAAGCCGTGTTCTACGCTCAAGAGAAGCTGGAGCAGATCCTCAACGACAAGAACGTGGCGGGAGGCTACGCCGTCGTGGTGACCCCAGGCCGCTACCCAGCCGATTCCCCGGAACAGGGCTTCCAACGCTTCGTGACCATCGACACCACGGGGAAGGTGTACAACGGCGTCCGATACGCCCGGGTGGTGGTGACGGTCCGCCATCCGAACGTGCCGGACGTGAGTCTCGAGACCTGGCTCACCAACTACTGAACCTGGCCAAAGGGTCATGACAAAGGCCACGGGAAAGGCTCTCTCGAAAGGTTGGCCGCGGTGCGCCATGGCGCAGCGACCGCTGGCAGAACTTTCGAAATCGGTTCTCGGCCAATCCCCCACCGCATCCACCGGCAGGGGCGTCTGGGGCTTCACCCTCGTCGAGCTCATCACGGTGATGGCGCTGGTGGCGGTGTTCTCGCTCGTGCTGGGACGGCTCCTCTTGTCCGGCGTCGATGCGTTTCAATTCGCCACCAGTCGCAAGGAAGCCCTGAGAGAGGCGCGGATCGCCCTCAATGCGGTATCACGAGAGCTTCGCCAAATTCGCAACACAAGCAGCATCCTTCAGGCAGGCCAGCGGTCCGTGACCTTCGTGACGATCGACAACGAGGAGGTCACCCTAACCCTTGTGGGTGAACTCCTTCTGCGGAATGACGTCCCCGTGGCGCGACACGTGTCCAGCTTCCGGCTCGAGTACTTTGACCAGGACGGTCACTTGCTTTCCACCCCGGTGCAGGATCGGGAAAAGATCCGGGCAATCCGTGTCTCCGTCCGAGTGGCCGTCGAAGGGAAGGAAGTGGAGCTTCATACTCAGGTGAGACCGAGGAACCTGTGATCGGAGGGCTGCAAACAACACCGTGCGGTGCTACGTCCGGGAAGCCTTTCCGCCTGGCGGACCAGCGGGGATTTTCGCTAGCCGCGTTCATGCTGCTGCTCGGCCTGACTCTCACCCTGGGCTTCGTGCTGAGTAGCATCGTGGTGACGGACCTGCGCAGTTCCACGGCCAGTGTGGAGTCAGCTCAGGCTCTGGCCTCGGCGGAGGGCGGAGTGGAACTGGCAACCGGCTGGCTCCGCAAGCTTCCCGTCGCTCCCACCCAGCTTGAGCCCTTCACCTTCGCCAGCCAGGTCCCGATCGGGCCCGGGAAGGTCGATATCCTGATCATCCCAGCCCCGGAGAACCAATACACCTATCTGAAACGATACATCGTGCGTTCCCAGGCCACAGTGGGCGAGGCCATCCGCACTGTCGAGGTGCAGGTCAGGATGGTGAGCTTCGCGGATTTCCTCTGGGCCACCGATGATGAGGGGGTAGGGACGATCTGGTATTACACGGGCGACGTGATCGACGGTCCCCTATTCACCAATGACCAGATCGCGATCTACGGCTCGCCGGTCTTCTTGGGGCCCGTCTACAGCGCCGCCACCTCGATCAAGAAGGGCACTTCCTACGATCCCGATTTCCGCGCCGGGTACCGCTTAGGGGTGCCTCGGATCACCCTGCCCACGATGAACGATGTCCTCGCCAACTACGCTCAGTACGGCTCTGGCAAGGCGCCGGTACTGTATGCTGGCAACAACCAGCGCGCCAAGCTGACCTTTAAAGTAGTGGGAGGTGTGGGAATCGTCGAGTACTCTGCTCGGGATGCAAGCGGCAATCCGGTCTCCGGCTCCCTCCCGCTGGACCAGATCCCTGATGGTTTGATCCGGATACGCGGGGATGTGGAGGTGAAGGGCTCGGTGATGGGCTCCCTGACCATTCTGGCCGAAAAGAATGGCCCGGTGAGCGGGGGGAATATCTACATCGAGGATGATTTGAGGTACAGCTGCGCGGATGCCTCCGGCCGGCCCGTCCCGGGATGCGAGGATCGCCTCGGATTGGTGGCGCAGGCCAACGTCATCGTCTCCAACAACCCCGCCAACCAGCGGGACTGCGTGATCGACGCATCCATCATGGCCCTAGGCACCAGTTTCACCGTGCAAGGCTACAACGAGGGTCAGCCAAGGGGCAAGCTGGTGGTGTGGGGCAGCATCGCACAGAGCGTCAGGGGACCCGTCGGCACCTTCTCCGGCAACACCCTGAGGACGGGGTACTCGAAGGATTATCATTACGACAGCCGCATGAGCTCCAGTCCTCCGCCCTTCTTCCCGAAGGCAGGGATGTACGTGGTGGAGGCCTGGCGTGAGATCAGCCCAGAGTGAAGTCGATGGCAAGAGCGTAGGGGCGCAGCCTGCGGTTGGCCGTGGGGTTGACCCGCGGGATGAACGGATCGCTCGGTCGCTGGACCTCCGGGGGAGGAGAGGATGACAGGGATGATGGACAGGCTCATTCGGGACCAGCGGGGCGTCTCGCTGGTGGTTGTGCTGTGCATTCTGGTGCTTTTCGGTGCCCTTGGCCTGGTTACGCACAGCCTGGTAACCACCGACCTCAGCTCGAGCCTCCGGCTGCAAGAATCCGCGCAAGCCTTCTGGGTGGCAGAGGCGGGGATCGAGCTTGCCTGCCGCTACCTGCGCTACGCGAATCCACCCCCCGCGGGAACGCAACCCTTCGTCCAGTTCAGCCAAGTGCCTTGCGGCCAGGGCCACTTCTCCGTTACAATTGACCCCGATGACAACAATCCCAACACCTACCTGAAAGCTTACACGGTGACCTCGCTCGGCGTATGCGGCGAGGCCCGGCGCTCCATCCGCGTCCAACTGGGCATGAAGACGTTCAGCCACTATTCTTACTGCACCAACAGCGAAGGAAGCAGCACCATCTGGTTCGTCACGGGCGATGTCATCGAAGGTCCCTTGCATAGCAACGATCGCATTGCCATCTACAGCCGCCCCGTGTTCCTGGGGCAGGTCACCAGCTCGGCCACCTCATTTCGAAAGGGATCGGCCTACAACCCCGACTTTCGAGCCGGGTATCAGCTCGGGGTACCGCCCGTCGCTTTCCCCACGTTCCAGGACGTCACCAACAACTACTGGGCGCTGAATACCCAGCCTCCGGAAGTCGTGCTCGACGCGCGGCTCAGCCGCCACGCGAGAGTGATCTTCAACGCCAACGGGACCATCACCTATTTCGTGTGGCATCTCAGTGGGTCAGATACTGTCTACGACGTCCCCCGTACGACTCGCCCCGTGGCGGACCTGCGCGGAATCCTGTTCGTGCAGGGAGACGTGGAACTTTCCGGCGTCCTGGACGGACAGCTCACCATTGTGGCTTCCGAACTCATCCGGATCGTGGACGACATCCGCTACGCTGCCTCCGAACCTCAGGGCCGTCCCCTCGAGGGTTGTGACGATCTGCTCGGTCTGGTTTCGGGAGGCGACGTGGTGGTCGCCGACACCCCGCCGAACCGTAGCGATGTGGTGATCGACGCAGCCATCCTGGCCCTCGGCAACTCCTTCACGGTGGAAAACTACAGCAGCGGCTCATCGCGAGGCTACCTTCGCGTCTGGGGCTCCATCGCCCAGAAGGTACGGGGCCCGGTAGGTACGTTTAGCGCTTGGGGCGGGCAAACCGGCTACCTCAAGGACTACCATTATGATCCGCGATTCCTGGAGCAAACTCCGCCCTACTACCCGAGCACGGGTCAGTATCGCATCTACACGTGGCAGGAGATTGATCCCGACTGATGGTCGTCAAGATTCCCTGCTCGGCGCCGATAAAGGCACCGGAGGTGAGCAATGGTCTGGCTTCTTCTGGTCGTGCCTGGGGTGACTTCGCTGGTGGCGGGTTACCTCCTCCTTCGCCGTCCGGAGCTTCTCGTACGCCTGAGCTCCATCGCGAATCGAGTGGTGGTGCTCGACCACGTGGCTCTTGCCCACCGGAAGCACTTCGGCGGATTGCTCATCCTAGTGGGCGTGACGCTGCTCGCTGTGGCGAAAGGGCTGATCCGATGAGACCGACCCAATTCAACTCACGAAAGCGGCGGCCAGCGACGGTCTGCTTGCTCCTTCTCGCTGCGTCCTCCGCGCCCGTTTGGGGCAAGGACGTGCAGGGTCCCGTTTCGGGGATCTGGAGCCGATCCGAGAGTCCCTACGTGGTGGTAGGCGACTGTCACGTCCCCCCCGGCCAGACGCTACGCATTCTGCCCGGGGTCGAAGTGCGCATTTCCCAGAACTACAGCCTTTCCGTCTACGGCCGTCTCCTGGTCGAGGGCAAGCCGGATTCCCAGGTGATCTTCACCGCCGTGGAGGGCCAGGCGACCCCCTGGGGCGGTCTGCGCTTCGACTCCGCCTCAGACTCAAGCACGATCCAAGACGCGGTGATCGAACGCGCTTCGGTCGGGCTGACTCTGGTGGGCTCCAGAATCAGCTTGATCCGGGTGACCCTCCGGCAGAACGTCAACGGGGTCGATTGCCGCGACGGATCCCGGGTTTGGATCTCCGGCTCGTGGTTCGAGGGCAATACCAACCGGGCGTTGTGGGCGCATGAATCCTACCTCTCGCTTCGGCAATGTGTCGTTCGCGGCAATGCCACCGGGGGCATCGAATCCGCCGTGGTGCTGTCCAGCTGCCGAAACGCCCAGGTTGTGCAGTGCGAATTCTTCGACAATCCCACTGCCGCGGTGGAGGTAGATCAGGGATCCTCCGTCCTTCTAGCTCACAATACGGTGGCCTACAACGAATACGGCATCCTGCTTGTCCGCTCGGATAGCTGCACTGTAGTGAGCAACGCGGTGTGCTGGAATCGAACCGGCATCGCCATCGAAGAAGCGTCGCCAGCGATCCGCTTCAACGACGTGTGGGGCAATACGGAGAATTTCTACGGCGCCCCGTCAGGCGTGGGGGAACTGGTGACACAGAACCGGAACGGGACGCCTTGCGACCTTTTCGGCAACATCTCTGTGGATCCGGGTTTCCAGGCCCCCGGGGGGCGGGTCTTTCTCCTCCTCCCGGGTAGCCCCCTGGTAGATGCGGGCGATCCCGCCAATCTCGCCCGCATCTGGTTCTCGGGGACATGCCCGGACATCGGAGCCCACGAACTCGGACTTGTGGTACCGGTGGAGCTCGTCTTCTTCCGTTGGTCGAGAGGCCGACTGGAATGGCGCACCGAAAGCGAGACGAACAACTGGGGATTCGCGATTGAGCGAAGCCCGGACGGCTCCAGCTGGGAAACCATTGGGTTCGTGCCCGGACAGGGCACCTCAAGCCAACCGCACCACTATACCTTCGTCGATCCACACCCGATTTCCGGGACCGTGTATTACCGGCTGATCCAAATCGACTTCGACGGGAGACGCACCTTACAGGGTTCCATTCAGGTGACCCTGTCCTGCTCCGATGACACCGGCATCTCCGTCTATCCAAATCCTGCGAACCCAGGCACCGCCGTCCGAATCCATCTCCCCGCGGAATGGCGCGAGACTGGGTCGGGGCAAATCGAGATCCTCGACTCCTGCGGGAGGCGGGTCCATCTGGCCGCGCTGGAGGCGAAAGCGGGCCGGGACGTCGCCTTCTGCTGGGATGGCTGCGACGACAGGGGTCAGGCTTTGCCTTCCGGTGTGTACACTGTCGTGCTCCGCATTGGCGACCGAAGGGCCATGTGCAAGATGACCCTGCTTCGTTGAGGGTGAAGGGCAATGACCAGGAAGGTGGCCCTCAGTTGGATTCTTCTTGCCACAGCGTGGCTTCTCTTCTGCGCGCGGGAATCGCCGCTGGAACTGGAGAAGTCCCGACAATCCTCCGTCCAGCTCCTGCTCGTTCGGGCGCTACCTGCGATGCTGGCTCCGGGGGACAGCGCAGTGATCCAGGTCCGGGTCGTGTCGGAGGATGGCAGACCCCGAGCCGGAGAGCCGGTTCAGTTCGAAGCCCGCGGTGGCCAGCTGACCACTCGGCTTGCTACGACCGATTCCTCCGGAATCGCCGGGACGGTGTTCATCGCGGGGTCAGCCCCTAGCGAGGCGCAGGTGACTGCCCGCTGCGGGAATGCCGAGCCCCTCACCGTGATCCTTCGGATCCGCGACCGTTCCTCGGCCTTCCTTCTTTTAACCCTCGAACCTTCGAGGGTTCTGGCCGACGGCCAATCGGTCGTCCGGCTTCGCGCCTATCTGACGGGCGAAAGCGGCGATCCCCGAAAGGGAGAGCTCATCGCATTCTCCGCACCGGAGTTGCGCTTTTCGGCCAGCTCGCGAACTGATTCCTCCGGAGTGGCTTCGGCTTCGCTCACAGCCCCGGCCAGTCCCGAGGATCTGGAATGCCACATTGTGGCCGAGGCCGGCGCTCTCCGGGACACGGCCGTCGTCCTTTTCCTCGGGGTGGAGTTCCGCCTCGAGGCCCAGCCGGATCACATCCCAGCCGACGGGACGAGCGAAGCACGCATCACGGCCACCGTCAAGGAAGCCAGGTCGAAACTGGCCATTTCGGGTGTAACAATCGCTTTTGCTACTGACCTGGGCACCATTCCTGGGAGCGCGAAGACCGATGCCTCGGGCGTGGCTGAGGTGAAGCTGCGCTCCGGCACGCGAACGGGATTGGCGACTGTGGTCGGTACGTTCGGGAATGCATTGCGCGACACCGTGCGCGTGCGCATCGGAACCTCCGGGCCAGCCTACCTCTCCCTCCGGGCGAGTCCGTCGGTGCTTCCGGCCGACGGGCGGAGCGCGGCGGAACTGACCGCCACGGTAACCGATTCGAGCAACAACCCTGTGCCGGACGGGACGGTCGTGCGCTTCGAATTGATCTCCGGCCGCGGCACGGTGGAAGGCTACAAGTCTACGACGAAGGGTGTGGCGATCTCACGGCTGGTGAGCGATACTCGGCCCGGAGAAGCAATTGTCAGAGCTGTGGCGGGCAGCGCGGCCGATACCGTCACAGTCCGGTATTCCGTCGGCGAGGTAGCATCCATCCGCGTGGTGGCCGATTCCGCTTCCATTGTGGCCGACGGGGTGAGCACTACGTACGTGCGCGCGTTCGTCTTTGATGCGGCAGGGAATCCCGTGGGCGATGGGCTCCCCGTCACCTTCGAATCCAACCTCGGTAACATCACGGATCGGGCGCTGACGCAGGGCGGGGTGGCGGTGGCGTCCTTCTCGGGGATCCGAGCGGGAGTCGCGACCATCATTGCCCGGGCAGGAGACGTCGAGGGCCACACGATCGTCGTACTGCGGCCCGGCCCGCCCAATAGCATTCTCCTGAGCTTTGACCCGAAGTCCGTCGGCGTCAGGGACAGCGGGCGGAACCAGACGCTGCAGATCACGGCGGAAGTGCGAGATGCTCGCAACAATCCCGTGGCCGACGGCACCTACGTGCGGTTCGAGATCATCGCCTCGCCGGGCGGTGGCGAATCCCTCAGCACCTACGATCCGGTGCCCACGGTGAACGGGCTGGCCCAGGTTTCCTTCACTTCCGGCACCCGGTCCGGACCCGTGCGGATCCGCGCAGTGGTGACGGACCGGAATGGCAATCCCGCCCTGCCGGAGGTCCGTTCAACCGCTACCGAGTTCCTCATCCACTCGGGGCCACCCTACATGGAAAACAGCGATGTGCCTTCCACAAGCCATTTGAGCGTAGGGGCGAATCCCATCAACGTGCTCGGCTGGGGGTTCGTGAACAATACCGTGGACATCGTCGTGCTGGTGGGCGACAAGTACAACAACCCGGTCCCGGCCGGCACTGCCGTCTATTTCACCACGACGGGCGGGGTCATCGCCACACACACCGGCTTCACCGATGATGACGGGGTGGCGCACGTGACGCTGCGAACCGGCCAGCCCTACCCGACGGTCGATCGCTTCCACTACGCGTTTACGGATCCGAACACGGGTGGCCCAATCCCCGGCTCCGCCTTCGACTTCGATGGGGATGGACAGGAAAACAACGGTGTGGCTCGCGTGCTAGCGGTCACCGAGGGGGTGGACGCCCAGGGCCGACCGGTGAAGGTCTGGCATACGTGCGCAGTCGTCTTCTCGGGCCCGATCTCCACCTTCCTGGTTTCGGTAGATCGCGACACTCTTTACCCCGGCGAGTCGGCTACGGTGTCCATCGTGGTGCACGACGAAAATGGCAATCCCATCGTGCCGGGTTCGCGGATCCTGGCTGAGGCTGCCGCTGGGAAACTGAGCTGGAACGACCTCACCACCGACGATCCCGGGCGCGTGCGATATACAGTGACTCTGACGAACAACCTCGATCCGACAGACCCGGAGGCCAAACCCACAGCCACACCGGTGACGGTCCGCGTCCAGAGCCGAAATGGCAATGTGCAGGCCTCCACCCCTCCGATCATGTTGCTACTCCGTCGGCCGTGAAGGGAGTGACATGAGACCGGCGTTGCAAAGGATGGGAACGAGAGAGGCGAATCTGCTGCTCACGGCGCTGGGCCTCGCCGTCCTGACCCAAGGGGCAAGGGCGCAGCCCCTCGGAATGCCCAGCGCTCAGCATCCCGCGCATTGGGCCACGGTCAGCGCCTGCGCCTGGCGCCAGTCCTTCACCTCCCCGGAGGGCATCTTCCTTTTGCAGGGCCCATCCCTCAAGCTCAGCCTGGCCCCGGCGCCCTGGCTCGATCTCTCCGTGCACGCCGGTGCGACCGACTGGATCTTCGAAGATGCGGCCGGCGGAAAGTCCTGGTGGTCCAAGGGGTACGAACCTGTGGCGGGGGTCGGTGTTTGGCTGGAGCCGCGTCTTTCCCGCTCGCTGCCTCTGTTCGCCGCAGTTAGCCTCACGACAAGCCAGAACGAGGGCGCCTTCTACCTGCGCGGGCCACTCGATGGCGAGCGGAAAATCACGCAGTGGGATGAAGTAAAGCAGCTCTTCCTCGTCGGCTCCGGGGCCCTCGGATTCGGGCTCGACCCCGGGCCCCTCAAGACCTTCGCGGGGGTGGCTGTTCGAAAGGCGAGCCGACGCTGGGAAGAACATCCCCGCGAACGGACAACCTCCGGCTGGCAAACTCAGCCCGCCGTCCGCCGCAACGAACGGTGGCGGGAGCAATACGGACCCTTCCTGGCCATCGAGTGGCACCTGCCTGGGCGGTTTTTCCTCAGCCTGGAGGGCGCTCACTGGGGGAATGAAGACTACCACCTCGCTGTGGGGCTCGGTCAGATCGGGCCGCCTTAGCCTTCTCCGCGCGGCGGATGCTTTCCCGGATCTCTCGCTCGATGATCTGCAGGGCCTCCGCTTCGGAGAGACGGCCACTCCCGTCGGCTCGCGGTCCGACGTCCAATACCTGTTTCCCGCGCACAAGACGAAGCGGACGGAGTGCCAGCTCCTCCTGCCCACCCTCCCTCAGCTGCACGTACAGCCGATTGGACACGCGTTGGTAGCCGGCGACGCGCGTCCAACGAAGCAGCCGCAGACGAGGAGACCATGCCAATAACAGGGGGAAGAGCCTCGCAATCCCGGGAGTCTCCCGCTGCGGAAATGCACGCAGTAGCCCCTCGTCGGTCACCGAGAAGTTCTCGTAGTGAAGCGACCAGCGGTGGAGGAACCCAATAATCGCGGCCCCTGCGACCAGCAAAAGGCCGAGGGAGACCAGCTTCGGCATGGGATAAACCACCAGACCGTACGCCACCGCGCCCAAGGCCCCAACCAAGGGAATCAAGGAGAGCCAGAAGAAGGGGTCCTGGTGCCGGGGATAGCGGTTGGCCCACTGGAAGCGCACCTGGGCCGAAGGCGAGGGCCAGCGTCTTTCCCAAGCCCTGCCTGCGGACGGGCTATTCCTCCTTTTCGAGCCTGGCCAGGAATTCATCCACATTCTCCCGGGTGACGACATCCACACCGGTGTCGATGATCTCTTGCTCGGGCATCTTGTTCCGCGCCACGATGTCGTAGAGCACGTACACGCTCTTGTAGCCCATTTCGTAGGGCCGCTGTCCGATGAGAGCCTGTACGGCCCCCTCTTTCACCAGCAGGAGCGACTCCTTCAGCACGTCGAACCCGATCACCACGATGTCGTCTCGGTTTCCCAGGGCCGCCAGGAACGTCTTCTTGGGGGCGACCACCGCCCAGCAGCCTGTTACGAACCAGGCGTTCAGGTCGGGACGCGCACGCGTGACGTTTTCCATTTTCTGCAGGGCGATGTCGGGGTCGTCGTCGCAGGCTTCGATGGCGATCTCCTGAAGACTTGCGCCTGCCTCGCCCAGGGCGTCCCGGAATCCGCGGATCCGTTCGTTCAGATTGAGCGCCCCCAGCCCCCCCGTGATGATCCCGTACTTCCCCTGGGAGCCGAGGAAGCGGAGCATCTGCTTCCCCGCCTCCCGACCGGCTCGGTAATTGTCCGTACCCACGTAGCAGACGCGGCGGCTGTTGGGCGCGTCGGAGTCGAAGGTGATCACGGCGATCCCGGCCGCGACGGCACGGTCGATCACCTCGCGCACGCCATCCGGATCGTTCGGGGAGACAGCGATGCCGTCCACTCGCCTGGCGATCAGCGATTCGATGAGATTGACCTGGTCCGCTACATCCGCCCGGACTGTGCCGAGAAACTCCGCCTTCACGCCCAGCTCCCGAGCGGCCTTCTGCATCCCCCTTTCTGCCGCGAACCAGTACGGGTTGCCCAGGGATTTCGGCACGAGGACGAAATGGTACTGCTTCCGGGCCTGGCCGCACCCTGAGAGTGCCATGCCGGCCGCCAGAGCAAGTAGCAGACTCGCGCGCACCCTGCTCATTGGCCCTCCCGTCCGTGGTGTGGCTTCATTGGCGAAGCCTATCCAGAGCAACCGCCAAGACGATCACTGCGCCCAGGACCACCTGCTGCCAGAAGGCCGAAACACCCAATAGTACCAGCCCGTTGCGCAGCACCCCCATCACTGCGGCGCCGATGATCACACCCGAAACGCTCCCCTGCCCACCCATGAGGCTCGTACCGCCAATGACGGACGCAGCTATGGCGTCCAGTTCGTACCCCTGCCCCGCCACGGGCTGCGACACCCCCAGACGAGCCATCAGGAGGAGTCCGGTGAGAGCCGAGGCGAAGCCCGAGAGCACGTAGGCGATCACCTTCACACGGGCTACAGGGACGCCGGAAAGGCGGGCGGCTTCCTCATTCCCGCCGACCGCGTAGAGCTGCCGCCCCCAGACCGTATGCCGCAATAGCACGGAAATGAACCCGCCGAAGACGAACATCACCACGACCGGCACCGGGACAACCCACAGCGAGCCCTGTCCGAGCCACATGAACCCTTCGGAAAAGCCGGAGATGGGCCAGCCGCGCGTCACGACGTAGGCCAGGCCCCTCGCCACACTCAGGGTCCCGAGCGTCACAATGAACGGCGGCAGACGGATGCCCGTGACCAGGACCCCATTCATCAAGCCGAAGATTCCCCCGCAAGCCAGGCCGAGCGCGACGGCAATCGCCTCGTGCATTCCCGCCCGCATGGCCAGAGCTGCCAGACAGCCCGAAAGCCCCAGTACGGAGCCCACCGAGAGATCGATCCCCGCGCTGAGAATCACTACGGTCTCGCCGATGGCGAGGATGGCGACGAAGGAGAAGTTCCGGAACACGCTGAAGATGTTCTCTGCCGTGCGGAAGTGTGGAGTGGCTACGCAAAGGAACAACACCATGAGGACCAGGGCCAACAGAACTCCCACTGCCTGAGGCTGAAGGTTGCGGAGCCGTTCCACCATGCTCTGACCGGGTGCCCTGCGCGGCCGATTCGGACTACTCGCCCAGCAGTTCAAGGACCTTGTGAGCCTTCTCCACCTCGGTGGCCGGGACGAGGAGTCGGATCCCCCGCGGAACCGCGCTGGGCTTCGGAGCCTCCCCGTCCCTCATGCTGATCGCCTCCCCCGCCATGGTGCACCGGATGCCGTAGCTTTCCAAAAGACCCCAGATCATCCGCGCCTCCCCCTCGCTTTGGGCCCTGTACACCTCCACTAACCTGGCCAAGCGGATCCTCCCTTCTCTGAGGCTCGCTCATCCAACTCCCGACCCAATTTAGCAAGAAGCCCCGGATTTTCAAGGGCAAAGCCGTAAGCCACTGCATCGAACCAGCGCCGGTGGAACGGGAGGTTTTTTCGCGGTTGAAAATGCCCCGCGAAGAAGCTATCATTCCCTTGTCTGCGGGTGAGGTTCGACAGCAAGAGGCAACGCCATGACGCGAATTGTTGATCTTCGGAGCGATACGGTGACACGTCCCACCGAAGGGATGCGCAAGGCCATCGCGGCGGCCGAGGTCGGGGACGACGTGTTCGGAGAGGATCCAACCGTCAACCGCTTGCAAGAAATGGTTGCGGAGATCCTGGGCAAAGAAGCGGCTCTTTTCATGCCGAGCGGAACCATGGCCAATCAGGTGGCGCTCAAATCCCTCACCCAGCCAGGGGATGAGGTCATCTGCGAGTTCAGTGCTCACTGTTACAACTTCGAGGGAGGAGGACTCGCGTTCAATTCGGGCGTGCAGGTACGTCCCGTGCCAGGGCGTCGCGGGGTGATCACTGCCGAACAGGTGGAGGAGGCCGTGCGCCCACGCTACGAACACTACCCGGTAACCCGGGTCGTAGCCATCGAAAACACGCATAATCATGCGGGCGGCACCATCTTCCCGCTGCAGGAAATCCACCGGATCCGCGCCGTGGCCGACCGCTACGGGCTATTCCTGCACATGGATGGGGCCAGACTGTGGAATGCCTGCGCGGCCACGGGCATTTCCCCGGCCGATTACGCTCGCCCTTTTGATACCGTCTGCGTCTGCCTCTCGAAGGGGCTCGGGGCCCCTGTGGGATCCCTCGTGGCCTCAACTCGGGAACGGATCCGCGCGATGCGCCGCTATCGACGGATCTTGGGAGGAGGCATGCGACAGGTCGGGGTGCTGGCTGCAGCGGGCATCTATGCCTTGGAGCACCACCGCGAGCGCCTCGTAGAAGACCACCGCCGGGCCCGACGTCTTGCGGAGGCCATTGCTGAGCTGCCCGGCTTGGAGGTGGACCTGGAAACAGTCCAAACCAACATCGTTGTGGTCGAGGTAACCCACCCGGAGCGAGATGAGCAATGGTGGGTACAGGCTTTGGCAGCAGAAGGCGTATTGATCCTCCCGTTTGGCAGAAGACGTCTGCGTTTCGTCACCCATCTGGACGTAAACGATGACGGGATCGAACGTGCGATCGCGGCCCTCCGCAAGTTGGCCCACTGAGCTGGCGGGAGAATGGAGGGCCAAGCGGGGCGGAACCTTAGTCCAAGCCTCCGGGGCCGCGCGGAGCGAGGCACACCATCCGAAGCGAGAGGCTAAAGAATTCCCCGCGCCAGCCGAAACAACTCGTCTGGGTAACCTACGGAACGGGCGCGAAGGGGTGAAGTTTCCCCTTGACAAGGTGGAGCACGGAGATTATATTTCCGCTCGCCATTTGGGACAGGAAGCGCGCCGAGAATGATTGGGCCGGAGTCCAATCATTTTTCTTTGCCCGGTGGAAAGGCAGGACCAACACTTGGCCAATTAGATCCAAGGAGGTGAGTTTTCCCCGTGATTCAGGTGATCGTAGGTGAGAACGAGAGCCTCGACAGTGCGCTCAACCGCTTCCGCAGGAAGTGCGAACAAGCCAAGCTGCTGCAGGACATCAAGCGAACGACTCACTACGTGAAGCCTTCCGAACAACGCCGCATCGAAGCGCGAAAGGCTCTGCGGCGCCTACGCCGGAAGATGCAAAAGATCAATCAGCTGTCCTCGTAGCCTCAAGTGCGGTGCCGGATCCGCCCCGGAGAGGCTGGTCCGAGCCGTTGACCCTTACTTTCCCCACGCAGGACTTCGCTTCCACCCACAACATGGCCTGCCGGGGGAACTTCTGTATTCCGAAGGCGTAGTGTGGAACGTGGATACCGGCTGTCTGCAGGGATTGTCGCATTGAGGACCTTGGTTCGGTAAGGCGTGGACATTGGCGACTATGGCGAAGAAGAGGAGAACATCCGAGAATCGCACTCGGCAATCCATCGAGAAATACCTGGAGGAGATCGGGAACTACTCCCCCCTGTCGCCGGAGGAGGAGATCGAGCTTGCCCGGCGCATCCGCAAGGGCGACGAGGAGGCGCTGGAGAAGCTCGTGAAGGCCAATCTGCGATTCGTGATCAGCGTGGCCAAGGAATACCAGGGGCAGGGGCTCCCGCTCCAAGACCTGATCAGCGAAGGGAACCTGGGACTCATCAAAGCGGCGCAGCGTTTCGATGAGACCCGCGGCTTCAAGTTCATCTCCTACGCGGTTTGGTGGATCCGGCAATCCATCCTCCAAGCCCTGGCGGAGCAGTCGCGTGTGGTGCGTCTGCCGTTGAACCGCGTAGGCGCCATCAACAAAGTGGGACGCGCCCTGGAACAGCTGGAGAAGGAATTCGGCCGCGAGCCCAGCATGGAAGAGCTCGCCGACAAGATGGAGATGACCGCCTACGAGGTGGCCGACGTCCTCAAGACCTCGGCCCGCCATCTTTCCCTGGACGAGCCCTTCGACGAAGAAGACGGCAACAGCCTCCTCGACGTGATCGAAAGCGACCGCTACGATCCCCCGGATGCGGGCTTGATGCGGGAGTCTTTGCGGCAAGAGATCGAGAAGGTGTTGAAGACCCTCAAGCCGCGCGAAGCCGAAATCATCAAGCTATACTTCGGGCTCGAAGGCGATCGCCCCCTCACCTTGGAGGAAATCGGGGAGTATTTCCAGCTCACTCGCGAGCGCGTACGGCAGATCAAGGAGAAAGCCTTGAGGAGGTTGCGACACCGCTCGCGGCTCGAGCCGCTGCGCAAGTACCTCGGGTGATCCTCGCTCAATCGCATGGCCCCGTTGGCCCTAGCCGGCGGGGCTTTTTGTTGCTCCCATTCCACTTGGGCAGGAGGTGCGGGGAACGCCCGCGGGCCCTGCTTGTTGAAACAGTAGGTTGGTGGACACCAGAGGCATTTGCCATCAGGTTGAGGAAATGCGAGAACGCGGGATCATCCTCTCGACGGAAGGGCAAGTCGCCCGGGTCCGCTTCGCCAAAGGCAAGCAGTGCGAAGGGTGTCGCGCCTGTCAAGCATTCGGAGAGGGGAGTGCCATCCTGGAGGCGCTGAACGAAGTGGCCGCCTCCCCCGGCGACGTAGTGGAGGTGGAGATCCCCCCGAAGCGCGTGCTCGAATCCTCCTTCCTCGTGTTCATCGTGCCGGTTCTGGCGTTGATGGTGGGCTATTTCTTCGGCCGACTTTCGCTGGGACTGGAGGAGGACTCTGCGGTGGCCGCCGGATTCGGATGTCTCGCGGCCTCTTTCGTCGGCTTGCGGCTGTACGACCGGACCGTCGCCAAGCGCAGACCCTACGCGGGCATCATCGTCCGTAGGATTGTAGCAGGCCAGTTTGAGACGAATAGCCCCGCCTGAGGGGCCCTCTTCGCCCATACTGCGGAGATACCGGAATCTCGACCGGATCCCTTTCCAGCCCGAGATCGGTCCAGGAGGTCCGAAGGTGCGACCCCATCGCCTTCCCACCGCGATCTGCGCCGCGCTACTCCTGGTGGGACTCCTTGCGGTAGACGACGCGTTCTGCCAGGCCAAACTGCTCTCCAGTACGGAGCGACAGATCACCCTTGAGCTGAGCTTCGGGAACTGGAAGCACGACTTCCTCCGGGAAGGCGCTTCGACTTTCGACCTGTTCCGGGCTGAGGGAAGCGAGTTATCCGGCCTTCCGGGCGAACCGCAAGTCCCACAGAGCACGATCCTCGTCGCCATTCCCCCGGGATCCAATCCTGAGGTCCGCCTGACCGAAGTGGAGCTGGCACAGCAACTCAAGGATGTGCTTCTGGCTCCGCAACCCCATCTTCGGCGAACCCCCGGAGGCTCCGGGATCCTCGCCGAGTACGTTCCCGATCCGATGATCTACCAGAGCTCGTCCTGGTACCCGCCAAACTGGGTTCTGCGGACCGAAGTGGGACAGGTGCGACAGCAGCGGGTCCTCCGGCTCACGGTGGCCGCTCTCCGATTCCTCCCCGCCCAGCGTCAGGCCGAGCTGGCCCGGAGGCTGCGCGTGGAGATCGACCTCGGCCTCTCTCCCCGGCAGACCGAGACGGAACAGCCCTCTGCCCCCGACCCGATGGTCAGCAAACTGATCCTCAATCCGGAGCAGGCCGCGAGGTGGCAGCTCCCCAGGCCTGCTCGGGAGCTTCGGAAGGCGGGCTCACCCTTCAGCCAGGGCCTTTGGTACAAGCTCATCGTGCGCAAGGAAGGGATCTACAAGCTCGACGGGCAAACCCTGCAGAAGGCCGGGATCGATCTGTCCTCCATCGACGTGAGTACGCTCCGGATCTACAACAATGGCGGGCGCGAGCTCCCTCGGTCCCTCACAGCCCCTCGGCCCGACAGCCTCATCGAGAATGCGATCCTGGTATCGGATGGCGGCGATGGCCGATTCGATCCGGGCGACTACATTCTGTTCTACGGACGCGGCACCAGCGGCTGGGAATACGATCCGGCTTCTCGACAGTGGCGGCACTACATCAACCACTACACCTACGATAACGTCTACTGGCTCACTTGGGGCGGGTCCACTCCGGGCAAGCGGATGCGGCAGATCCCATCGGCTAACGACTACCCGTCGGCAACCTACCAGCAAAAGTATCGAGAGCGAGTTTTCCTCGAGGAGGAGATCGTCAATCCGTTGGGCTCGGGAATCGAGTGGCTGGGTCGGGACTTCGTGCAGGTTCCGGCGACGGGCCGCAGCCGCGAATTCTCTTTGGACTTAAGCGGGGCCATTCCCGAGGACACCGCCACCGTCCGCGTGCAGGTTGGAGCCTACGTGACCGCCACCCACAATTTCGCCGCGCAGCTAAACGGAGTCCCTTTGGGGCAAGTCTCCTTCTTCTCCTCAAGCGGCGTGTTCAGCCTCAGTGTGGTGCGAAGGCTGATCGAGGCTTCTCGTCCCAACCTCGTACGAGATGGCTCGAACACCTTGACGATCACCTACAGCTCGAGCTCGGACGTGGGCAGCGGCTATCTCGATTGGTACGAGCTGGAGTACTCCCGCCGCTTGGAGGCGCGGAACAACGAGCTGCGTTTCACCTTGCCGAGCGGAGGATCCGCAACGGCGGCCCGGGTCTCGGGCTTCAGCAGCCAGGGGATTCGCCTCTTCGACATCAGCCGCTTTTGGGACGTTCGGGAGATCACTGGTTTTGTCTGGCAGGGCAATGCCTTCACATTCGTCGACACCAGTTCCGGTCCCCCGGAGGGGAAGACCTATCTAGCCCTCGCCCCGGACCGTTTCCTCTCCGTCGAGCGGGTCGTGAAGGACAAACCCAGCAACCTCCGGAGCGGACCGCGGCAGGTGGATTTCATCATCATCACGCACGAGGATTTCGAAGGCCAGGCCCTCCAGATCCAGAGCCTCCACAGGAACTGGATGGAGGAGCGGCTGCAGACCGAAGTTGTCTTGATCGGCGACATCTTCGACGAGTTCTCCTGGGGGCTATTCGATCCCACGGCCATCCGCGACTTCTTGCGCTACGCCTACGAGAACTGGGGGCAGCCTCGCCACGTGCTTCTCTTCGGCGACGGAGACTACGACTACAAGAACCTGGTCGCCCCTGACCAGAACTGGATTCCGCCCTATGAAAGCCTCGAATCGGATGAGGAATTCAGCCGCACCACCGACGACTGGTTCGTGTGCGTGGCCGGGGATGATCCCCTGATGGACATGGCCGTGGGGAGGATCCCCGTCCGCACAGCAGAACAGGCCCAGAATGTGGCGGACAAGCTCATCCGCTACGCCACCGAGCCAAACTTCGGCTCTTGGAAAAACACCCTGACCATGGTGGCCGACGACGAGCTTGTGGACAGAGGCGAGGGGAACGAGACAATCCACGTCACAGATGGCGAAAACATCGCGGAAAGCTATTTCCCCTCGATTTTCCACGTGGAAAAGATCTATTTGACCGAATTTCCGGCCGTTCGGACTGCGGCCTATTCCGGGGTGGCGAAGCCGAAAGCTACGGAGGCTCTTCTCGAGCGAATCAACGAAGGCACTTTGATCCTGAATTTCATCGGACATGGGGCAGCGAATCTTTGGACCCACGAGCGTTTGCTCCTGGCCTCAAGGGATTTCGAGAAGATCCAGAACAGCGATCGGCTCTCCTTCTGGATCGCAGCCACCTGCGACTTCGGTCGCTTCGACAATCCCAAGGAGCAAAGCCTGTCGGAGGAGCTGGTAGGAGCCAAGAATCGGGGCGCCATCGGCGTGCTGTCGTCCACGCGACTTGCCTACGCCTCCGAGAACGCGAACTTCAACCGGCGGTTCTTGCGCTATCTCTTCGCCCCCTATTTGGAGACCGGAACGCCCGCCTCCTTGGGCGAAGCCCTCATGTGGGCCAAACTGACCGGCGGGAATTCCCTGAATGACCAAAAGTACAACCTGCTGGGCGATCCTGCTCTGCGGCTGGCCACACCCAGTCTCCAAGTGCAAATCGACAGCATCTCGCCCGACACTATCCGTGCGCTCACGCTCATGACCGTGCGCGGGACGGTGAAAACCCGCGCCGGGCAGCTCGTGGATCGCCCCGATGGCCGTGTGCTCCTCACGGTGTACGATTCCCGAAAGCTTCGCAACTACCGGACCCAGGCAGGCACGCTGGTCAAGTACTACCTGCCGGGCAATCCCCTCTTCCGTGGCACCGTACGCGTGCAGGGTGGATCCTTCACCGTGAGCTTCATGGTCCCCAAAGACATCACCTACGGTGGCACTCAGGGCCGAGTGGAGGCTTACTACTGGGACGCCGTCCGCGACGGGAACGGAAACCTGGACAACCTCGCTGTGGGAGGAACAGCCACGCATCTGGTGGACACCGAGGGACCCACCATCCGCATCTTCCACGGGGACCGGGAGCTTCTGCCGGGGGATCCTGTGGCTCTGGGCGAAATCCTCCGCATCGAGATCGCCGACTCGCTGAGCGGCATCAACCTCACACGGGATATTGGGCACAAAATCACGGTGATGTTCGACGAAGACCCCGCAACCCTCCAGGAGGTGACCGAGCGTTTCCAGTACTTCGAGGGTAGCTACGTGGCAGGATCCCTCGACTACCGGTTGAGCGACCTGGAACCGGGCGAACATTTGCTCATCGTCAAGGCATGGGACAATTCGAATAACTCAGCCACCTGCCGTCTGCCGCTACGCGTGACGAAAGGGGGCGGGCTCACCCTCTTGGACGTACTTAACTATCCGAATCCTTTCTCCGAGCGGACCGACTTCACTTTCACCCTCAGCGAAGACGCCTGGGTTCGGGTACGGGTGTTCACGCTGGCGGGCCGCCTCATCTACGAAAGCGAACCCCGATTCCTTCCCAGCGGCTTCAACTGGCTCCCCTGGGACGGCCGGGATGGGGATGGCGATCCGGTGGCCAACGGCCTGTACCTGTATCAGGTGAGCGCCCGCAGTCCTGACGGCCAGAAGGCTGAAGCGGTGGGAAAGCTCGTGATCGCGCGGTAGCGGGAAGCTCCGCGCGTCCCCGATGGGGACCCGTCGCAGTCCCCCCAGCCTCCCTTCCCAAGCGGCGCGCGCCGGATCCAGCCGCTGAGCAACGCGCTCGGCGGGAGCAGTTTGGCGGCCCAGACAGCATTCTCTCCGCAGGGGACAAAGGCTTTGACATTCCGACCCCGGTGAGTAAATTCGAGCGTGCCGGAAAAAGCAAGTCGCACGATCGGAAACGACCGCATGCCGCTCATCCTGCCGCGTAGGCGGTTTCGACATCTCTCGCGCTATCGACAGATCGTGACCGTACTGGTGAAGTACGGTTTCGCCGAAGTGCTGAGCCGGATGCACCTTCTGGCGCGGCTCCGGCTCGCGCACATCTCCCCCGTACGCCGATACGTCGAGGAGATGACGGCGCCCCAGAGGCTACGGGCTGCTTTGGAGGAACTGGGACCCACCTTCATCAAGTTCGGGCAAATCTTGAGCACACGCTCCTTCGTGTTGCCGGCGGAGTACGTAGAGGAGCTGGCCAAACTTCAGGACCGGGCCACTCCCCTACCCTTTCGAGAACTGGAGCCAACGCTGGTAAATGCGCTGGGTAGGTCTGCCGAGCAATGTTTCGCCGACTTCGATCCCGATCCCATCGCGGCCGCGTCCATTGCACAAGCGCACCGCGCACGCCTTCACGACGGGCGGGAGGTGGTGGTCAAGATCCAGCGCCCAGGGATCAAGGCGCTGATCGAGCAGGACATCCAGATCCTGGAGGATCTGGCCCGTCTTGCGGCGAGGCATCTTCCGGAGACGCGCAGGCTAGGGCCTGAGGCCCTCGTGGCGGAATTCGCCCGCGCGCTCCGGCGGGAGCTGGATTTCTTCAACGAGGCGCGCAACGCGGAGATCTTCCGCCGCAACTTCGCGGGCTCCGATTCGGTGTACATCCCGGAGGTCCTCTGGGACTACACCCGCTCGCAGGTGCTCACGGTCGAATACGTCGACGGCATCAAGATCACCGACTTGGCCTCCCTCCGGGAAGCGGGCATCGACCCCGACTGGGTCGTGGAGGCAGGGGCGCGCTTCGTCCTCAAACAGATCTTCGAGGACGGTTTCTTTCACGCTGACCCGCATCCGGGCAATCTCTTCGTGACCCGGCAGCGGAAGATCGTCCCGATCGACTTCGGCATCGTGGGCCGGCTGGATGAGATCACGATGACCATCCTCGCTGACCTCACCGTGGCGACGTACAAGAAGGACGTCGGGACGATCGTGAATCTCCTCATCGATCTGGGCGCGATGGATGAGACCAGCGACCTCCCCTCCCTTCGCTTCGACCTGGCCGAACTGATCGACCGATACTACGGGGTTTCCCTCCAGCACGTGGATGTGCGCACGCTCATCCGCGAAGCGATGGAGATCACCAATCGCTACGAGATTCGACTGCCGCCGAACCTCGGCCTCCTGCTCAAGACCCTAGGTACGTACGAAGACGTCACCCGCAGCCTCAAGCCGGATTTCGACTTCGTGGCGCAGATGAGTCCATACATCCGGAGGCTGATTCAGCATCGGCTGAAGCCAGGCCGATTGGCCTACGAGGTCTCGCGCACCTTGCGCGACGCCTATCACCTGGCGCAAACCCTGCCCCGAGAGATCGAATTGCTTTTTCGGCGCCTCAAGCGCGGCACCGTCCGTCTCCAGATGGAGCACCGGGGGCTTGACGACCTGGTGACCGAGCTGGACCGGGCATCCAATCGCATCTCTTTCGCCCTCATTATTGCCGCGCTCATCGTCGGCTCCTCCCTCATCATGCAGCTCAATAGACCGCCGTTCCTGTTCGGCTACCCTGCGCTGGGTGTGGTAGGCTATCTCTTCGCGGGGGTCTTGGGAGTCTGGCTGGCCATCGCCATTCTCAGGTCCGGCAGATTCTGAGGCCTCCGGAGAGGCTGGGCGAAATAGGCTCCCACACCGGAGGTGTAGGGCCGGGCGAAGGTGAGCCCGTTTGCAGGGGTCAGCAGTTCGCAGCGAGGCATGAGACGGTGGGGATCCGGACGAGTGGGAAAACAGAGAGACAAGAGCAGAAGGGCTCCATGGCATCCGCTCGAACGAGGAAAGGTCTCGCGACCATCGATCGACTCACCCCGCCCCAGCGGGTGGTCCACAGGATCGGAAAGTTTGCGGAGGATCGCGGCATCGAGGTCTACGCCGTTGGGGGCTACGTCCGCGACCTCCTTCTGGGGAAACCCAGCAAGGACATCGATTTCGTGGTAGTGGGAGACGGGATCCAGTTCGCCCGAGAGGCGGCCCAGCACCTTGGCGTCCGCCATGTCGTGGTGTATCCCAAGTTCGGTACGGCTAGCTTCCTCTACCGAGGCTACAAGCTCGAGTTCGTGACGGCTCGGAGCGAGCGCTACCGCGAGAATAGCCGCAAGCCGGAAGTGACAGCCTCGAGCTTGGAAGATGACCTCGCGCGGAGGGATTTCACCATCAACGCTCTGGCCCTTGGCATTCGGACTTGCGACTGCGGACGACTCCTCGATCCCTTCGGCGGGAGGAAGGATCTGGAGCTGGGGATCATCCGCACTCCTCTGGATCCCGTGGTCACGTTCCACGACGACCCGTTGCGAATCCTCCGCGCCATCCGCTTCGCCACCCAACTGGAATTCACCATCGAAGCTGGCACCGAGGAGGCCATTCGCACCGAGCGGGAGCGTCTCCGCATCGTCAGCCAGGAACGGATCACAGAGGAACTGCTGAAGATCCTGGCCGCCCGCAAGCCCTCCGTCGGCTTCTGGCTAATGGCGAAGACGGGGGTGCTGGAAATCGTGCTCCCCGAAGTGGCGGAGATGCGAGGGGTGGAGCAAATCGGCCCGTACCATCACAAGGATGTTTTCGAACACACGATGAAGGTGCTGGATCGGATCGCGGCCGTCTCCGATTCGCTCCCCCTGCGGTATGCTGCCCTGCTCCACGACGTCGCCAAGCCTCGAACCAAGGCCTTCCGGGAAGGGGTGGGATGGACCTTCCACGGTCACGACGAGATCGGCGCCCGCATGATCTCCAACATCTCCCGCCGCCTGCGCTTGCCTAACGAAATGAGCCGCTTCGCGGAGAAACTCACGCGCCTCCATCTCCGGCCCATCGCTCTCGTGGAGGAGGGGGTGACCGACTCGGCCATCCGGAGGCTCATCGTCCAGGCCGGCGAGGATCTGGAATCCCTCCTGACGCTCTGTCGCGCGGATATCACCAGCCGAAATCCCAAGCGGGTACGGCAACATTTGGCCAACTTCGAGCGCCTCGTCCAGAGGATCCGCGAGGTGGAAGAGAAGGACCGGATGCGGGCCTTCCAGTCCCCGGTCCGGGGCGATGTGATCATGCAGGTCTGTAACATCCCGCCGGGCCCCACCGTAGGCAAGCTCAAGAAGATGATCGAGGAGGCAATCCTGGACGGCAAGATCCCCAACGAGTACGACGCCGCTTTCCAATACCTGCTGCAAATCAAGGACGAGGTGCTGCGCGAGGCTCAGAGGCAACCCAATGGAACCGGCAGGGAGGGGAATTGAATCGGCCCATCCGCACTTTGCTGGCCGCGCTTTTCCCCGCCGTCCGGCTCCTGCCAGCACGGCAAGCTTCCTTGGGGAAAAGAGGCTGGGGCTCGGGAAAGTCGGTTTGTGCCGAAACTTTCCCGGCGAAATCCCGTCTGAGTTGGCAGTAATGCAAGGGAGGAAGGAGCAATGGGAAACGCAAGCGCACAACCCGAAGCGGAGCACATGGGGTTGGCAAGCCGGCTGTACAACTTCTTCCTCGGGTCACCGGCGAAGGCCGCCGCTTCTCTCCGGGCGCAGACCCGCTGGACGGACTGGCTCATCCCTCTCTTCGTGACCTTCTTGGTGACGGCTGCCTCCGGCAAACTCACCCAGGACATCGTCTACTCGGAGGTGAAGCAGCGCCTCCAGAGCAGCACCAAGCTCACGGAGGAGCAAATCCAGACGGCGCTGGACCGTATGGAGGAGCAGCGCGCGAAGTGGAGCTCGCCCGGCAGGCAGGCTCTCGGCTACCTCCTGAGCTTCGCCGTGATCGTCGCCGTCACGGCGATCGTGGCCGGAGCGGTCCTTTTCATCACCAATGTGATCCTCGGTGGAGAGGCGCGCTTCGGGCAGGCTCTTGCCTTGGCCTCGTGGGGTAGCTGGCTCGTCCACATGTCCAGCGGAGGAGGCACCACGCTCATTGGCCTCTTCCCGGGGATCGTCAAGACGCCCTTGATCCTGGCCAAAGGCTCCACGGACGTAACCACCAGTCTGGCCGTCCTGTGGAGTGGCTCGAAGGCCGCGTTCCTTTACCACCTGCTCGGGAAGATCGACATTTTCAACATCTGGCTATTGGCTGTGATGACGATCGGGGTCGCCACACTGGCCAAAGCCAACACGAAGAAGACCGCATACTGGGTTGTGGGCCTCTGGTCCATTGTGGCCATACTGAGCGCCTTCCTCTCCAGCCTGCTTCTCAAGATGCAGGGGGTCAGCTGAGCGGTGGCTTTCGTGTCTGATGGAGTCGGGAGAGCCAGCGAAGGCTGCTCGGCGGCTCGGGCCACGGCCCTCGACGCTTTCGAGGGGGCGAGCGATTGCCGCTCGTCGAGCGACGGGAAGCAGGGCTAGGGGTGTACCAAAGGTAGCATTCCCGGTAAGGGGAGGGATCGGTCTTCGGAGAGGTGGGGAAGGTACGAGAGGACCGGAACGAACGCAGAGCGGGATGAGTCGCATTCGGGGAGGTGCAATTGACATGAGGAGCAGATGGATTGGCTTGATCGGGGCACTCCTCGTTCTCGCCTCGAACGGGTTTTCACAGACGGAGGTCATGACTCTGGAGGACTGCATCCAGCTGGCTCTGAAGAACAACTCCCAGCTTCGAAATGCGGTCCGGCAGGTCACCCTGGCCTCCACCAACGTCGTGACGGCGCGCTCCAATGTGCTCCCGCGCCTCAATAGCTCCTTCACCGCGGGTCGCTACATCTCCGGCCCGCGTACTCGGCTCCAGGATGTGCCCGTAGGCTTCGACCCGGTCAGTGGGCGCGTAATCTACGAGCAGCGGCAAATCATCCAGTCCTCCGTGGAACGGAATAACTACGGAGCACGGCTCAGCTTGAACTACAACCTCTTCGATTTCGGGCAGAGCTGGTTCCGGATCTGGCAGGCGCGTTCCACGGCCGTGGCGGCGCAGGATGAATACGAGGCTACACGCCAGGCCGTACTGCGCACCGTGAAAGAGCGCTATTTCGAGCTTCTGAAGGCCCAGGAGTTGGTGCGCGTCTACGAATTGGCCGTGGAGGCCGCACAGCGCCAGCTGGAGCGCACAGAGGCGATGCACGAACTCGGTTCCGTAGCTCAGGCTGACGTGTACAAGGCCCGGGTGAATCTGGGGCAGCAGCAGATTAGCCTCATCAATCAGAAGAACCTGGTGGAGATCGCCAAGGCCAATCTCAACACGGCCATGGGGCGCGAACCGACGGCCCCCCTCTACCTCGCGGAGTACCGAGCCCCGTCCGACACCCTGACGGTGACGCTGGAAGAGGCCATCACCACGGCGCTGGCCAAGAATCCGCAAATCCGAGCCATGGAGAACAGGCTGCGGGCCAGCAAGATGGGCGTGCGCGTCGCCCAGACCAACTTCCTGCCCACTTTGGGTCTGTCCGTTTCCTACTCCCGCGATAACGAGTTCCTGGACAAGGTGGTTACCCGGCACATCGACCGAGACTACAGCGTGATCGTCGGGCTCTCCGTGAACCTCAATCTCTTCAACGGCCTGTCGGACAAGGCTGACCTCGACCGCGAGCAGACCAACTACCGGATCGCCGAGGAGAATCTGGAAGAAACCAAGCGCAACGTGATCGCCGAGGTCAAGCGCGCCTACCTCAACCTGAAAGCGTACCGCGAGATCGCCCAGCTGAACCAGGAGAACCTCAGGTCGGCGGAGGAAGATCTGCGGTTGGCGGAGGAAAGATACCGGCTCGGCTCGGGAACGCTCCTGGAAGTGATCGATGCCCAGCTGGCTCTGACCCGGGCCCGCGCAACCTACGTCAGCTCCCGGTACGACGCGCTCATCGCGCAAGCCCAGCTGGAATCGGCCATGGGGGTAATTGCACCCTAGCCAGGCAGGACCTGAAACCTTCGCTTCACGGAAACGATACAAGGAGACGCCAAGGCGGAGATGGCATCCCCTGCGGTGGCTCAAGAGACGGGAGGCATCGAAACGAGGCAGGAGTCAGGCATGTCGGGCAAGAAGAAGCTCTTCCTAATCGCGGGAGCGCTGGTTGTGCTCCTGGTGATAGTTCTCGTGAATTTGAAACGGCAAGGGGGTGGCGCCGTAGAGGTCACCGTCGAGAAGGTGAAGCGGGGATCCATCACCCAGACCGTAGCGGGTACCGGGAAGGTGCAGCCTGAGGTGGAGGTGAAAATCTCGGCCTTCGTGGCGGGGGAGATCAAGAAGATCTACGTGCGGGAAGGAGATCTGGTGAAGAAAGGGCAGATCCTGGCCGAGCTGGATCGCGAGCGATACGTAGCCGCTCTGGACCGAGCGGAGTCCAATCTCCGTTCCGCCGAAGCCCAGCTCAAGAAAGCCCGTGCCGATTACGACCGGATCAAAGAGCTGTTCGACCGAAACCTGGCTTCCCGGGCAGAGCTGGAGAGCGCCGAAGCCAACCTCCAACTGGCCCACAGCCAGCTCGAACAGGCGCAGGCAAGCCTGCGGGAGGCGCGCGACTCGCTGAGCAAGACCCGTCTGGTGAGCCCCATTGACGGTATCGTCACCCGGCTCAACAAAGAGGAGGGCGAAATCGCCCTGGGCTCCCAATTTCAGGCGGACGTGATCATGACCGTGGCGGACCTGTCCAAGATGGAAGTGCGGGCGGAGGTGGACGAGAACGACGTGGTGCTGGTTTCAGTGGGTGACCGCGCCCGCATCGAGGTGGATGCCCTCCCTGACACCGTGCTGGAGGGCAGGGTGACGGAGATCGCCCACTCCGCCACCACGCGCGGTCAAGGAACCGCCGAAGAGGTCACCAATTTCGAGGTGCGGGTCGCCGTGGTCAGCAGCCATCCGAAGCTGCGGCCGGGGATGTCCGCCACCGTGGATATCGAGACAGCCACCCACGACAGCGCGCTCTACGTGCCGATCCAGTGCGTCACCGCCAGAGAAGTGTCTGACTCCACCCTTTTGGCCCTCGCCGAGAAGCAGCAGAAGAAATGGGAGCGGGAGCGACGCGCCTCGCGCGACCAGAGCGTGGATGAGTTCTTCGAGGAGCCCGCTGGCACAGCGCAGAAGACAGGCCCGAAGAAGAACGTAGCCGAGGTGGTGTTTGTCGTCGAAAATGGTATCGCCAAGATGGTCCCGGTGCGGACCGGCATCAGCAGCGAGACGGAGGTGGAGATCCTGTCCGGATTGAGCGAGGGGCAACAGGTCGTCAGCGGCCCCTACCGCGTCCTCTCCCAGCAACTGCGCGACGGCATGAAGGTGAAAATCCGGACCGAGCGCCCCGAGAAGAAGCCCTCGGCCAAACGGTCGTAGATCGATACCGGAGGGGTCACCCAGATGCTCATTGAGCTGCGCAATGTTGTGAAGATCTATCAGGTCGGCTTGGTCCAAGTGGAGGCGCTGCGGGGGGTGAGTTTGCAAATCGACGAGAACGAGTACGTCGCCATCATGGGGCCGTCCGGTTCGGGCAAGTCGACCCTCATGAACATCCTCGGCTGCCTCGACACCCCGACCTCCGGCGAATACTACCTCAAGGGACAGAAGGTGAACGATCTCACGGACGACGAGCTCGCGGAGATCCGGAACAAGGAGGTTGGGTTCATTTTCCAGACCTTCAACCTCCTGCCGCGGGCCACGGCACTGCACAATGTGGAGCTCCCCCTGATCTACAACGGCACGCCCGCTGCGAAGCGCCGGCAGCTGGCCCTGGAGGCTCTCCAGCGCGTGGGACTTGCGGAGCGGGTCAACCATCGCCCCAACGAGCTTTCTGGCGGCCAGCGTCAGCGCGTCGCCATCGCGCGGGCTTTGGTGAACCGCCCCTCCCTCATCCTCGCCGATGAGCCCACCGGAAACCTCGACACCCGGACCGGCGAGGAGATCATGGAACTCTTCGAGGAACTGCACGAACAGGGGCACACGATCGTCCTGGTCACCCATGAGGAATACATCGCGGAGCACGCCAATCGCATCATCCGCATCCGCGACGGATTGATCGAGCGCGACGAGGCGGTACTCTCCCGACCGGCAAATGCTCCCACCCCGCGCTGAAACGGTATCGCGGATTGATCACAGAGTGCGTCCCATGAGGAGTTTGTATCGGACGTTGGTCGCTCTTGGGGAGGGGGTATCCATTGCGATCGACGCGCTGCGCGCTTACAAGCTGCGCACTGCGCTCACCATCCTCGGCATCGTGATCGGCGTGACCACGGTGGTCACCATCGTGGCGCTGGTGCAGGGTCTCAACCGCGCCTTCAGCCGGGAGATCGCCCAGCTGGGCACCTCCACCCTGTACGTGCAGAAGTTCCCGTGGATCATGACCGGCCAGTCCTGGTGGGAGTACCGAAACCGGAAGGACATCACGATGAAGGAGGTGCAGGCCATTCAGAAATACTCCCAGCTCGCGGACGCTGTGGCCCCCACGCTCTACACCGTGCGCAAGGTGACCTACCGGAACAAAGAGCTCCGCGGCGTGCAAGTGCTCGGCACCACGCAGGACTACCTGTACACAAGCAATGCCTTCCCCGAGGTCGGGCGCTTCCTCATGGAGCTAGATGTATCTCATCGGCGGCCGGCCTGCGTCATCGGCTGGGAGGTCGCGGACAAGCTCTTCGGACGGGAGGACCCCCTGGGCAAACGGATTCAAATCGGAGGGCATCCGTTCCGGGTGGTGGGCGTCCTCCAGAAGAAAGGGCAGATGTTCGGCTTCAGCCTCGATAACTACGTGGTGATCCCCATCGGCGCGTTCGAGAAGCTTTTCGGGGGCAACCGCTCGATCGACATCGAAGTGCACGTCAAGGATCCCTCCCTGGTCGAAGACGCCAAGCTCGAGCTGGAAGGCATCCTTCGGCGGGTCCGGAAGGTTCCCCCGGGCAAGAAGAACGACTTCGCCATCAACGAGCAGAGCATGCTGATGCAAGCCTACCGCAACCTCACCACCTCCTTGTGGGCCGTGGCCATCGGGGTGGGTTCCATCTCCCTCCTGGTGGGAGGCATTGGGATCATGAACATCCTCTTGGTCAGCGTGACGGAACGGACGCGAGAGATCGGGATCCGGAAGGCCGTTGGGGCGAAGAATCGCGACATCCTGTGGCAGTTCCTCGTGGAATCGATGATCATCGTAGCGTTGGGCGTGATGGTCGGCATCGTCCTGGCGATCGGGCTTGCCAAGCTCATCGCCCAAGCTACCCCGATCCCGGCGGCCATTACGCCTTGGGTGGCCGTGCTCGGGATTGGCTTCGTCCTCTGCATTGGCATCGTCTTTGGCATCTACCCAGCCAGTCGCGCCGCCCGGCTCAACCCCATCGAGTCGCTGCGGTACGAGTGAGCGAAGCTGGATGCGCGGTTGCGGCAGAAATCGCGTCCTCTGAGGATTTGATCCATGGTCGTCAGCGAGTATTTCTCCGTAGCGTTCGGAACGATTCGGGCGAACAAGCTTCGGTCCTTCCTCACACTTCTCGGCGTGGTGATCGGCGTAATGACCATCATCGCCATGCAGTCGCTGGTGGAGGGGCTGAAGCGCAACGTGGCTCAGCAGCTGCAGCTCCTGGGCAACAACGTCTTCCAGGTTCAGAAATACCCGCCGATCCAGCTTGGAGGGGAAAGCTGGCGGAAGTACCGCAATCGGAAGAACCTGACCCCGGAGGAAGCGGACGCCATCCGCGAGAAGGCCACGGCGGTTCGCGCCGTGTGCAGCAAGGCGTTCCGGGGGGGAGCCACCATCCGCTTCGAGGACCGCAAAACCCTGCCGACCGTGGTGATCCTCGGTACTACGCCCGAGTACCTCGCTACGGACGCCTCCTCCGTATACCGGGGTCGCTTCCTCACGCAGACGGACGTGGACCACCATCGCACCGTCACCGTGCTGGGGATGGACGTGGTGGAGCGTCTTTTCCCGCATCGGGATCCCGTGGGAGAGACGGTCACGATCGACGGTCACAAGTTCGAGGTGGTCGGCGTCCTCGAGCGGAAAGGGAGCGTTTTCGGCGAAAGCCGGGACAACCTCGTCATCGTACCCTTGGGCACGTTCTTCAAGATCTGGGGTAAGAACCGATCCATTTCCATCAGCGTGCAGGCGGCAAGCAGCGAGCTCTACCAGGAGGCGCAAGAACAGGTGATCGGGATCCTGCGCGCCGTCCGTAAGGTCCCGCCGTGGGAGGACAACGACTTCGAAATCTTCTCCAACGAAACCCTGGTGCAGACGTTCAACAACCTCACGCGGTACGTGCGACTGGCTGCCTACATCATCGCGTCCATTAGCCTCATCGTGGCGGGCGTGGGCATCATGAATATCATGCTCGTCTCGGTGATGGAAAGGACTCGGGAGATCGGCATCCGCATGGCTGTGGGAGCCAAACGCCGCCACATCCTGATCCAGTTCCTCATCGAGGCCGTCACCCTCACCGAGGTGGGAGGGGCCATCGGGATCTTCCTGGGCATTCTCATCGCGCAGGTCGTGCGGGCGGTGAGCTCCCTCCCCGCGGTGGTACCGATCTGGACCCTGATCCTGGGGCTTGTGTTCTGCTCCCTCGTCGGGATCGTCTTCGGCGTATACCCGGCCATGAAGGCCGCTCGCCTCAATCCCATCGAGGCGTTGCGTCACGAGTGATCGTTCGGTCTATTCATCGCAGGATCTCCACTGAAATGGGAAGGCTGCGATGGTCATTGAACAGTCCCAGCAAGAGGATGTCTTGATCCTCCGTATCCAGGGTACGCTTCTTGGGGGTCCTGAGGGGGAAGAATTCCGCCGGGTCCTGTACGAAGCGGTCCGAAGGGAGAGGAACCGCATTGTGCTGGACCTCAGCGGCGTACACTGGATGAACAGCAGTGGCCTGGGGATGCTGGTGGCGGGACTGAGTACCATCCGCGCCAGCGGCGGCGAGATGGTGCTGGCCAATGTGCCGGATCGGGTGCTCCGTCCTCTTCAGCTGACGAGGCTTGAGGGTGTGTTCAAGATCCTGCCCAGTGTGGAGGAAGCTATCGCCGAGCTTCGCGCGGAGGGCCCATGAGCGAGCTCACCCGAGATGAGGTTGTGCGGATTTTACGCGGGGGAGGGAGCCTGTCGGGAAGGGATCTGCGAGAGATCGATCTCTCTTACGAAACCCTCCAGGGGGCCGATCTAACCGGGGTCATCCTCACCGATGCCCATCTCCAAAACGCAAACCTCGCCGGCGCGAAGCTCGCGAGAGCTGACCTTCGGCGCGCCTTTCTCTTCGGGGCCAATCTGGAAGGAGCCGACCTGGCCGGGGCCGAGCTCGCGGACGCAAACCTCCAGGACACCAACCTCAGTGGGGCTAATCTGGAGGGAGCCGACTTGGAGCACGCGGCCCTCTTCGGCTCCCTCCTGGATGGGGCGAACCTGCGCAACGCCAATTTGACGCGCGCTCGCCTCAAACGGGCTTCTCTCCGGGGGGCGGATCTCCGCGGGGCTTGCCTCCGGCGAGCTCATCTGGAGCGTGCGGATCTATCTTTCGCCCGCCTCGAAGGAACCGACCTCGACGGGGCCTCCCTCGAGAACGCCATCCTCGGTTCCCCTTCCTCTTGAACGGGAGGGGAACTCCATCTCCCTCTTCGAGCCGTTCTGACCGGCTCCCGATCCTTGCCAAGGGGTTACCTTCCGAGCCGGAAGACAGCGCCGACGGAGATGGCGAAGTAGTCGGCCCCGTCAATTGCATATTTCAGTTCGGCCAAACCGTCGATGTTGGGGGTCAAGGGCAATTCCGCCCCGCCGACGAGGTGGATCCCCAGGTCGACGTCAGTGTCAGACTCGGAGCCGCCGCGCCACCCGGGCACCGACGACTCGACCTTGCTGTGCCCGAAGTTCAGGGCAAGACCTCCCCCCGCATAGGGCTTGATGTTGGACTGGGGTAGCGATAAATAGTATTTTGCCAATGCCCCTACGGCGATCTCGGTGAAGGACGCGTCGGACCGGTAGCCAAGGTAGGACTCCTCATAGCCTTTCGTCCAGAAATCGACGAAGGCATCCAGAGCGATTTGGGGGATAACATGCCCGAGCTTCGCCTGAAGCCCGATTCCCAAGGTGCTCCCGATGTCCCCTTCCGGCGAGACCAGACCGAGTTTCCCGCCAATGCCCATCAGTCCGAGCTGCGTCTGGGCCGAAGCGCCTACTGCCATCACCAGCACAAGCCCTGCCACCACCAACTGTTTCCGCATGGCTGCGACCTCCGTTGGTTTTGGTCCAACGCCCGACACCCCTTTTGCCCGCCATCATTCCGCAGCCGCAGTTCCCGACCCAGGGAGGAGGCAACTACGTACAGCTCGAATCTACCACTCCTGGTCTACGATTGCAAGCGGTGACCCCTCTGAACCTCCACTTTAGCGAGCCACCTTTTGGCTCGTCCGCGAAGGTATCCCATTCCTTCGGCGGCCCGCGATGGGCCAGCGTCAATTCCCTTGAAAAGCTGGGCGGGTTTGGCTACATTGCCAGGGCCTTCGGGTCGGGTGCTCGGCCAAATCATTCAAGGAGCCTTGAGGAGGGATGAGCCGCGATTCTCTCCAGAAGAAGCTCGAGGAGTTGCGTTCGCTCATCGAGGCGGAGCTGAGGCGACTTGCGGACGGGCGACTACCCGACTCCTTCTACGAGCCCGTTCGCTACACGCTGGCCGGAGGCGGAAAGCGCTTGCGCCCGATCCTGGTGCTCCTGTCCGCCGAGGCCGTGGGGGGCAAGGCTCAGGATGCTCTCCCCTGTGCGCTGGCGGTGGAGCTGATGCACAACTTCACCCTGGTGCACGACGACATCATGGATCGCGATGCGCTGCGGCGAGGCCGGCCTACCGTGCATGTCGTGTGGGATCAGGACACGGCGATCCTGGCCGGCGACGGCCTCCTGGCTCTTGCTTACCAACAGCTCTTTCGCAATCCACCCGAGAGACTCGCCAGAATTGGCTCGCTCTTTTCCGAAGGGGTCCTGCGCATCTGCGAGGGCCAGGCGCTGGACAAGGAGTTCGAATCTCGCACGGAGGTCTCCCTCCAGGACTACATGGAGATGATCGAGAAGAAGACCGCGCAGCTCTTCTCCGTCTCCTGCGGGCTCGGGGCCCTCGCCGGTGGCGGCGACGAACGGTCCGTCGCCGCCCTGAGCTCCTACGGCAAGTGGCTTGGCCTCGCGTTCCAGATCCAGGATGACCTGCTCGACGTCCTCTCGCCGGAGCAGATCTCCGGGAAGCCGCAAGCGAGCGACATCCGCCGGCGAAAGAAGACGTTTCTCTTCGTCCACGCCCTGCGCACGGCATCGGAGGCCGAAAGGCAGTGGCTTCTCCGAATGTACGCCTCCGAGAGGCTCCCCGAGGATGCCGTGCAGCGCGTGATCCAGTTGTTCGAATCCCTCGGAGCGATGGAACAAGCGGAAACTCTTGTGGAGGATCTCCTCGCGAAGGCCCGACAGGAGCTTGGTTCCCTGCCGGAGACGGAAGGGGTTTCGCATCTCCGCGAGCTGACGTTCGCCCTCGCGGGACGGCGCGCCTGAACCATACGGGCGCGCGATCGCGAAGGAGGTGGAAGCAACTTCCCGCCGATTTCGGACGGGAGGCTTTCCCAGCATCGGAGGTTCTGGCCCAATTCGCTTTCAGGCACGTAGGTCGAAACATGCGGGAGACCGGGGTGAAAAGATCCAGGGTGCTTTGGCTCGTGGCTGTGCTCCTCACTCTGTTCAGTGCCGCCTGGCAAAGAAGAACGGGACCCACCTACCCTTACACGGCGAAAGTTACGCTGGAGGGTCAAGCGTTCCGATTTTCCTTGCCGCGCGCACACGCGGGAGCCGGGGACGAGATCATCCGGCTCGAAATCCAAGACACTCTTGTCGCTGGGATGCTGGTCTGGCGCCGTTACCCCTCCACTGAGGCGTGGAAGCGTGAACCCCTTCACCGCGAGGGTAAATGGCTCGTGGCCCAGCTACCGCATCAGCCCTCCGCCGGCAAACTGGAGTACCAGATCCAGCTTCAGCGGGGAAGTTCGACAGCCATGCTCAGCGAGAAGCCTGTGATCATCCGCTTCCGGGGCGAAGTGCCGGCAGGCGTCCTTCTCGCGCATGTGCTGGCGATGTTTCTCTTTATGCTCTTCTCGAACCGCGCTGGACTGGGCGCCCTGGTGCGCGAGAACAAGGCAGTGGTGTACGGTCGTTGGGGATTCGGTTTCCTTTTCGTTGGCGGCTTCGTCCTTGGGCCAATGGTTCAGCACTACGCGTTCGGCCAGTGGTGGACCGGTTTCCCCTTCGGCCTTGACCTGACCGACAACAAGACGCTGGTGGCGGCCATAGCCTGGTTGTGGGCCTTGTGGCGCTCGAGGAGGTACTCTGCCGGCCGCGGCGCTCTGCTCCTCGCCGCGGCCATCACGCTGCTCGTCTTTCTGATCCCGCACAGCATGTGGGGATCCGAACTGAAGTGGGAGGAGCTCCCGCAGAGCACGACATCGCCGTAAGTCGCTTACAGAACTCTCACCTGAGATTCGGGACGAATCCTCGAACCACATTCGTTGCGGGGAGGTGACTATGCTACGCAGGATCTTGGTCCCTCTGGACCCGTCGGTCTACAGCCAGTCGGCCATGGAAACCGCCTGCATGCTGGCTCGGAGGTGGCAGGCGGAGGTGAGCGTCCTGGCGGCCCTGGATCAGCCGGGCATCGAGCGAACGGTGGGAGGCGCACCAGCCGGAGCCATCTACTACGCCGAGAAAGCCGTGGAACATGCAATGGATGAAGCCCGGAGAACCATCATGGATCTCCTGCCGAAGTTCCGGGGCATCGCTTCGCGCTATGGGGTAGCGGTCAAGGAAAGGGAGCTCACGGGAGATCCGGAAGACCTGCTGTTCGAAGAGTCCAAGTACCACGATCTCCTGGTGATGGGGCTCCGCTCTTCCTTGCATTTCGCCACCGAGGACGAACCGGACAAAGGCCTGCATGAGGTGTTGCGGCATATCCTCACGCCCGTATTGGCCGTGCCGCAGAAACCGCCGGAGATCCGTCGCGTTTTGGTCGCCTACGACGGCAGCCTTCCCGCCTCCCGCAGCCTGCAGCGGTTCGCTCAAGTGATCGGATTCCAGGGCCTCGAGGTGAGCGTACTGACGGTCACGGAGGAGGCCGAGAAGGGCCAGCAGCTACTGGCTCGGACCGAGGAATACCTGAGGGCGCATGGAGCGCGATCTTTGGAGACGGTGCTGGCCCAAGGAGACGTGAAGGAAATCGTCGAGTCCCGTTTCGGAAATCGCGTGGATGTGGTGGTTCTCGGAGTGCACAGCAAGCTCCCGGTGCTGGACTTCCTGGTCGGAAGCCTGACCAAACGGCTGATCGATCGGGCGGAGGTGGCGGTGTTCCTCGCACAGTGAAGCAAAGGATGCCGGACGGCGTCCTCCGGACCGGCCAGGGGTGACTGAGCTGCTGGTCGTACAGTGCTCCAAAACGCGTGGGTGCCGAGGATGGGCGAGGCAGCTTTCCTGATCTACGTGGGAGTGATTTTCGGAATCGCGGTCGTTGGGGGGTTCATCCCCATGCTCTGGCATCGGAGCCACGAAGCTCTGAGGCTCTCTGTGGGCTTCGGGGCCGGCGTGCTTCTGGGCACCGCTTTTCTCAATATGGTACCGGAGGCTGCGGACCTGGCAGGCTCTGCTCTCGGGCCCGGCATCCTGGCAGGCTTCCTCCTCATGTACATCGCGGAAAAATTCGTCATGACCCACCCGTGCGAGGCTGAACATTGTGACTACCACCGGGTGGGATGGGCAGCTTTCTTCGGTCTGACACTCCACAGCCTTGTGGACGGCGTGGCGCTCGGCTCCGGCGCCCTGCTCCCGGAGATCGGACCAAGCGTAGGGCTGGCAATCGTTTTCCACAAGCTACCTGCATCGGTTGCGCTCTCGAGCGTGCTCCTCAAGAGCGGCTTCTCCCGCACGAAAACGGAATTGGCCGTCACGGCCTTTGGAGCGGGCGTCCCGGTGGGGGCTTTGATCACTCGGGCCGCCTTAGTGAATTTCCCCCAACAGACTCTCGGAATCCTGATCGCCTTCTCCGCCGGCACCTTCCTCCACGTAGCCTCGGACGATCTGATGCCGGAGATGCACCGGATCCAGCGCAGACGCTTCGTGAGCTTATTGGCCTTCGCGGCTGGACTCGGCTTCACCCTGGTGGCGAGATCGCTATCGGCGTAATGGGCGCCGACCTGCTGATCCCACATCATCCCGGCAGATCCCCCTTGACATCCCCCGGGTGCAGCGCCGCGAAGCACGAGTGACGGACTCCGCCGGGCATGCAACGGTAGCCAGAATCCTTTCCGCCCGGGAACTCTGTCACGTCAGCTTCACACTCCCGAACAGCATCTGGGCAAGAAATCCCGCGATGGGCGGGAAAAAGAACGTACTTGCGAAGCGGATGAGAGCAAATCGCCAGCCCATCAACCCGATTTCCATCGGCAGACGGCCTACCGCCCAGAGGGACCAGCCCGTAAGGAAAGCCACCATAGTGCCGACGCCAGCCCCTGCCCTCAGCAGCCCGGCGGCCAGGGGAAGACTCACGTACGGTCCGCCCGGCGCGATGGCACCCGCGAGCGTGCCCACCAGGATGCCTCTGAGGCCGGACTCCTGCCCAATCCACTTGCCGAGTAGCTCGCGAGGCACAAGGACTTGGACCATCCCCGCGGCCACAAATGAGAAAATCAACAACGGGAGGACCTGGCCCGTCATGCGTAGCCCGTTCATCAGCCCAACCACATGCTGCCCTCCCCCTCTCGCATAGCCTACGAACACCAAGATCCCTGCAAGTGCGGCCATCACCAGCGTCGGCACCCACATACCCTCCTCCTTCGAGCCCGACAAACCAACCGAAGACCCACCTCAGTCTGGGAACATGCCGCGGGCCGGTTTCGGCTCCCGCGGGTTCCACACCATCCTTGTGGAAACGGCATGGGCTTCTGTCCCCAGAATGAGACGACTCGAACCTCCCCCAGCGAGGGGCTGGATTCCTCGTTCAGAAGAACCGAAGTTCAGCGAAATTCAAACCCGTCAGACGTTCCCCGAGGGCCCTCAGCTCGACCTCCGGTCCTTCGAGGATGGTCAGGGTTGTCGTTAGGCTTTCCTTCTCCCCAGGCGCCAGGATGCGCGCCGGACCGTGGCACTCCATCTCGGCGAATCCGCCCATTTGCCCCGAGTCATTGTAGATCTGCACCGGGTCCCCGTACTCGCTGGGTTTTCCCCACGGATGATCGACATAGACACCGTGCGGGTCCACCGCGAACTGCTTCACGAAGAGCACCGCCCTCCCCTGCTCGAGGGGTTCCAGGAGAAGCAGGATCGGTCGAGCAGCCCACGGAGCAATGCCGATCTTGCCCCTCCGCCTCCCGTCGATTTTCACGGTGATGGCCCGCTCGGCCACGAAGATCCGATCCGGCGGGATGGGGTCGAAGTAGTCCCGATAGGGCGGCCGCTCGCTCTTCTGAATCGGGATGATCATCGTTCCCCCCGGCACCACTTGGTCCAGACTCCACAGACCCACGGGGGCCACATCCTTGCCGATTACCTCAGAGCCCAGATTCTCCAGCTCATGCTCGGTGCGGAAGGCGACCCAGCGGATTTGATCGGAGAGTGGGCCGAACTCCGCCGGCAAGCGTTTCAGCAATTGCACCTGGCGCGCTAGGCGCAGCGAGTAGGACTGATCCTCGCGGGTGGTGATTTCGAATTCATTCACGCACGTCACGGAGGAGTCCGTGCGCGCGACCATCGTGTAGCTGCCCGGATCCATCTGCGCGGGGACAAACCAGTTGCCCCGCTTGTCCAGATAGAAGCGATCCTCAGGTGCGATCCAGGTTCGGGAGCCTCCGAGGTTCCAGTCCCGGGGCTCCTTCTGCCAGAAGGACTCGCTGAGGATCTGCGGGTTCACCCAAAGCCAGTTCTGCGACTCCATTCCGGAGGTTCCAGCCCCGATCACCCTCGCGCCGTAGCTCGGGGTCAATACCAACGTGCCGCCCCCCTCGGAGCCCAGGACCACGACGTCGGTCTTGCCCTCTAAGGACTTCACCAGCTCAGCCAGATTCCCTTTCATGCCTGCGGGACCTCCCTGCTTTTGCTCCCCTTTTCTCGCGCATCCGGCAGCCAGAACGGTCATGAGCAAACCCAGTCCCGCCACCCGCGGCCACATTCGCCTCCGCATCCTGCCCTCCTTTGCTAAGGTAAGAATTCGTACGAAATCCCGGCTTTCTGCGCCCGCCCAGTCTTCCGGCAAAGTAGACAAGTTCGATTCAAATTGCAATCGACAGGGGCCTTTGCTTACCTCCCCGCATTGTGCAGGCCGGATGCTCAAAGCTCCCCAGCTCCTTGGGACCCAGTTGGATCCGGATTCGGTGGAAGCCCTGGAGGACGTCGTTCTTTGCCCCTCTCAATCAATCGTTCCACCAGGCGCAGGATGACGAAGCCGAGAAGGCTCGCGAAGAGGGCATATCCGTACAACCCGAGTCCTGTCGCAAGACCGACGGCGGCCACGAGCCAGATGCAGGCAGCGGTAGTCACGCCCACCACCGAAGTACCTGCGCGGAGGATACTCCCCGCACCGAGAAAGCCAATCCCGGTCACGACCTGCGCCGCGATCCGGCTCGGATCAGCCCCTGCGAAACCGTGTGCCGCTTCCAGCGACGCCAGCGTGAACAGGCAGGAACCCAGGCTCACCAACATCATCGTTCGTAACCCGGCCGGCTTGTGGATCACCTCCCGCTCGTAACCGATGATGGCCCCAAATACGGCGGCCAGTGATAAGCGGAGCAATGCCTGCCCGTGGGTCATGGCTCCTGTACCTCCTCAGGCTCGAGAGGCCGGATGGAACTCCGAGCGCCTCACCACCTGATCCTGTTCACTTGAGCGAGACCGGATCGACAAACAGGTCCAGCCACGGCTTCCCGAAGCTGAAGCGAACGAAAAAGAAACAGGAGATGGCCAGCAGCGCCACCGCAGTCCCTGTGGCAACGGGCGAGGGACGCTTGCCGGACATCTCTCGCTCCAGCACAGCCCCGACCCAACCCGCAAGGTACGTCACGCCGACGGCCCACCCCAGATCCAAGGCGATCGAGTCCACTTTGCCCACAATCCCGGGCACGAGGTACCACACGATCACGATCACCCAGGGAACGAGCAATGTCGACACAGCTCTTGCATAGAGCTGGCCCCCGAGCTCACGGCCCCACCGGCGCCGCTGCCAGAGCGCCTCCGCCGCGCTCAGTAGGGCGTAGGACCAGAAAGCCATCTTGAGATGCTCAAATACGGACTCGCTAGTGCCGGACAAGATCATCAGCGGCCGCCAGCCCGTCCATTCGTACGCGAAATGAAGCACGGTGAAGATGATCAAGAACGCCAAAGCCTTCCATCCCGGACGCATGTTTCACCTCCCGGCTCCGGTTCCTCACGAGCTACGCGCGGACTCACGAATGAGTCGTCTTCCCTCCATTGCCCCCCTCATCCCGCGTCGAAGCAGGGACTCGACCACGGTCGGATCCTAAGGCCGGGCGTGGGCAACCCCGTTCTCCAGCGAACCTCGCGCCCGCTCCCGGCCCGTGCGCCAGCGCACAAGCTCTTTCAGCCCCGCGCGCACGTCCTGCAGCGGCGTGCGAAGCACGGATCGCGCTCGATCCACTCGCAACGAGAGGTCCTGCGGCCTTGGTGCCAGGAGGGGCACAGAGCCCAGTTGTGCAGGCTCCAGCAGGCGATCGTCGAGGCCAAGCTCCCCAGCGAGGACCCGGCCGAAGGAGAATCGGTCGATCCTCTCTGTCCCCCCGAGGTGCAGTATCCCGACGAATGGCGAATCCGCCAGCTCCAGGATGGCCGCGGCGGCCGTCCCCACCCAGATGGGGGTCCGGAACTGGTCCGTGAAGAGCCGCACCCTGCTCCCCCTCCTCATCTCCTGCTCGAGCCAAACGGAGAACGAGGAGCCTCCGTACATGGGATCACCGAACATCAGCGCCATTCTCACAATGACGTAGTTCCTGGCGCACTCCACGACGGCTCGCTCCGCCTCCACCTTGGTGTGGCCGTAATAGCTGATGGGGTTCACAGGGTCATCCTCGGCGTAGTTCCCTTTTACCCCGTCGAATACCATGTCACTGGAAACGTAGATGAGCCGGGCAGCAACGGCCGCGCTGGACTGCGCAAGTATCCGGGTCGCAACCACATTCGCGGCGTAGGCCTGCTCCCGGTGAGCTTCGCACCAGTCCAGATTCGCCTCCGCCGCGGCGTGGACCACTACGTCCGGACGGATCTCTCGCACGAGCTCATGCACCCGGGAACGATCGGTCAGGTCGCACTGATGCCACACCCCCGGAGCCTCGGCAAAATGGCTCCGGCGATGCACGGCATGGACCTCGAACCTGTGGGAAGCCGTCGCCACCAACCATCCACCCAGAAAGCCGCTTGCGCCCGTGATCAAGATGCGCCTGGCCATCCGCCGAGACTCCCGTGGAATAGCTCCGCAGCCTGGTTCTTCATTTACCAAATTCGGATCGCGCAAGCAAATGCAAAATGCACAGTGCTTCGGAAGAGACCGGGTCATGCGGGCGATTAGCATTCCCCTTGAAAAAACCGGCTATTACACCTATATTGAAGCTCGTCTTCGGGGAGCATGTGAATGCGTTTCGCCGTCATTTCGGACATTCACAGTAACCTCGAGGCGCTGGCTGCGGTGCTCGAGGATGTGGACAGGCAAGAGCTGGACGCCGTTCTGTGTCTCGGCGATGTAGTCGGCTATGGTCCCGATCCGGTGGTATGCCTGGAGATCGTCCGAACGGTGAGCCTGTTCGTGCTGGCCGGCAATCACGACTATGCGGCAGTGGGGCTCACCGACATCCGCGACTTCAATCCTGCTGCGCGCGCCGCGGTGGAGTGGACCCGACAGCAGCTGGATCCGCGCTCCCGGGCGTACCTGACCAGTTTGCCCCTCACCCGGCAAGATCTCGGAGCGTTTTTCGTGCACGGTTCTCCTTGTGATCCCGCCGAATGGGCCTACATCCTCACGCTGGGTGACGCCCGCAGGGCGCTAGAATGCTTCAGCGAGTCCGTCTGCTTCATTGGCCATTCCCACGTGCCGGCCGTGCTCGAGATCGATTCCAGCGGCGAGATCAACGTCCTGGATCCGCAGAGGGTTGTCTTTCGGAGGGACAGCCGTTACATCGTGAACGTGGGGAGCGTCGGTCAGCCGCGGGATGGCAATCCTGACGCGGCCTACGGGATCTGGGACATCGAGGAGAATGTCTTCGAATTGCGACGCGTGGCATACGATGTGCAGACGACGCAAAGAAAGATTCTCCAGGCTGGCTTGCCGCCAGTCCTGGCTCATCGGTTGACCTTCGGTCATTAACGAGGCTCGACGATGAACGACACGGGAGAAGGCAAGGTGACCAAGGAGCGAAACGGGAAGCGCCTCGTCCTTTCCGAACAAGCCTTCGAGAAGGTGACGGAGACCCTGAACTGGCTTGTGGCGAAGACGCAGGCCCGGACGGTGATCTTCTGCGATGTGAATGGGCACCTGGTAGCTCAGCGTGGCGAGACGGTGGGCTACGACGCCAACGCCCTCTGCGCCGTGGCCGCCGGCGAGTTCTCCGCAACTTCTGAACTGGCCAAAATGATCGGCCAGAGTGATAGCTTCCGCTACCTGTACCACGAGGGACCGGAGAGCAACGTCTACATCTGCCGCGTGAACCCCGACTTCTTTCTGGTCGTCGTCTTCGACCACTCGGTCGCCCTGGGGATGGTGCGCGTCTTTGCGCGAAAGGCGATCGAATCCCTCGCCGACGTGAAACAGACGGGCCTGGAGGCGCCGGGCCCCGAGTCCTTCCTCGACGTGGAGTTCAGCACCTTGCTGAGACGGGAAGTAGACCAATCGCTCGGGTTCTGAGGGCGTGTTCGTCAACTGGGCCACAAATGAGGTGGTCTTCCGCATCGTCTACTACGGTCCCTCCCTCAGCGGGAAGACCACCAACCTCAAATACATCTACTCGAAGCTGGACCCTTCCCTTCGAGGAACGCTTGTGACTCTCCAGACGAAGGAGGAGCGGACGCTCTTCTTCGATTTTCTCCAGCTTCAATTCGGCGAGATCGGGGGGAAGAAGCCGAGATTCCACCTGTACACGGTGCCAGGCCAGGTGTATTACGCTTACAGTCGTGGCATCATCCTCAATGGGGTGGACGGCATCGTGTTCGTGGCCGACTCCCAGCGGAGAAGGCTCCACGAGAATCTGGACTCCCTCCTCGACCTCGAGGAGAGGCTGATCGAGCAGGGACGCAGTATCGAGGAAATCCCTTTTGTGCTCCAGTACAACAAGCGCGACCTACCGGATCTTCTGCCCGTGGCTGAGCTCGAGGCGAAGCTGAACTACTACCGGCGCCCTTCCTTCGAAGCCGTTGCCACACGCGGCGAGGGCGTGTTGAACACGCTGAGGGCCATACTCCACCTGGTGATCGAGGAAGCCCAACCCTCCGCCGTGCGGAAGGCAAGTTGGACACAAGTTCCCTGAATGAGAACGCATCCCGGGAGTGGAGAGGTGAAACTGGTAGACGAGCTATCGCCCCAGATTTTGATCGAAAGGCGGATGCACGAGGTCATCGCGCTGGGTACCTACGAGGCCGCCTATCTGTTCTCGGAGGAAGGGCTGCCCATGGCCAAGGCCAAGCATGACGATCGCGAGGAGTCTCCGCTCCTTGAGATCTCCATGGCCTTGCGTGGAATACGAGAGGTCGTGGAACAGTTGACGGGAGGCTCTTCGCTGCGCGAGATCGTCGTCGACGCGCGCACCAAGCGGGTGGTCTTCCGGTTCTTCCGGGCGTTCGAACAGGAGGTGACTTTGGTGGTGGTAGTGCCGCGGGGGAAGTCGTACCGCCAACAGACGAATCGCCTGCAACGGACGATCGCCGCATTTGGGTTGAGATAGTCCAGACCCGGCCACCGTTCCCAGAACTGCCCAGAGAGCTGAGCACTGCAAGCCCGAAAGGGCGGAGTCGGAGAGGAGGTATCCCGTGCGCCCGGCTGCGGGGTTGGAATCCATGGTCCGGAGAAGGCCTGTTTTGAGTGACGGGGAAAATGCTCGGCAGCCTCTTGCGGCGGAGCAATCGGGAGCCAGCAGACTGGTGGTCATCTCCTGGGCTCTGTATGACCTGGCGAACACGATCTTCTCGATGAACATTGTGTCGCTTTATTACTCCCTGTACGTGGTGAACGTCATGCGGGCCCCCGATTCGGCCTACGGCTACGCGAATAGCCTCTCGATGGGCCTCATGTTCCTGACCGCGCCCTTCCTGGGCGCCCTCTCGGATCAATACGGGAAGCGAAAGCCATTTCTCGTTCTCTCCACTCTCGTTTGCGTGCTCTTCACTTTCTTCCTGGGATTGAAGGCCTTGCTCCCGTCGTTGGCGTTGTTCGTTGGCGCCAATTACGCGTTCGAGGCGGGATTGGTGTTCTACGATTCTCTGCTGGCCGAAGTCAGCACGCCTGCCAATCGAGGACGGGTAGGCGGGATCGGGATCGGGCTCGGCTATCTCGGCTCCTTCATTGGCGTCGGGGCAGGGCTACTCCTCCTCCACCGCATCGGCTACAGCGGCTTGTTTCGCGTAAGCGCCGGGCTCTTTCTCCTTTTTGCACTGCCGTGCTTTCTCTTCGTCCCGGAGCGCAGGCGCGCCGCAGGGCCCTTCGCCTCCAGCTTCTGCGGAAAGGCGCGAGCCGCCGTCCGGCAGGTGGTGCGCACGATTCGGGAGGTGAAGCGTTTTTCGGGAGTGGGCCGTTTCCTCCTCAGCAGGCTCTTCTACGCCGATGCGGTGAACACCGTCATCGTGTTCATGGGGATCTACATCACGAACGAAGTGGGGTATTCCGAGCGGCAGGCGCAGGTTCTTCTTCTGGGCGCCATCAGCGCCGCTGTGCTGGGCGGCTTCCTTTGGGGTGTGGTAGTGGACCATACCGGCCCCAAACGGGCTCTGGACATGGTCCTCATCCTGTGGGTGGTCACGCTTCTCGGGATCGTCGCTGGCGCCGTGCTGCGATGGCCGAAAGGGCTCTTCTGGCCGTTCGCCTGTCTGGCGGGAGTAGCCCTCGGGGGAACTTGGGCCTCGGATCGGCCCCTGATGCTCGCACTTTCGCCCCCGGAGAAAGTCGGCGAGTTCTACGGCCTATACAGCATGGTCGGGAGGTTTGCCAATATCACTGGCCCGGCATTGTGGGGGGTGATCGTCAATGAACTCGGTCTCGGCCGACCCGCCGCCGTTTTCAGCCTTTGCGTCCTGGTCGCGACCGGCTTCTTCCTCCTTCGCCCCGTCCATGATCGCCCATCCACCTTGCTCGGCCCATCGAATGGGAACAGAGGCTGAGGCCGCAATTGTTACAGTAGATCCGGTGCCGGACAATCTGATCCCGCGGGAGGAGTCCCAAAGCGGGCGGAGGTAGTTCGGCGGCCAGAGGGGAGAGGAACCGTCACGCCGTGGTTATGACGAGCGCCACAGTACGATTCGTAAAGGGGTGGCATGAGTTCCGCGGAGAGGGAGCGGTGAGGGTAAAAAAAGATGGGACGTCAGATGCCTCCAAACCGGATGGACAAGATCCCACCGACGGAGGCCCGAGGTTGGAGCTCGAAGAGTTTCGCATTCCCGCTTTCGTGGTTGACGAGTCTTTGCAGCTCGTCGCTGTGAATGGCTCCTTCTGCCAGCTGGTCGGAAAAGAACCCGAGGAGGTGGTAGGACGCCCCTGTCACAGCTTGCTTCGTACCGGCAATTGCCCCTGCTTCCGCCCGGACGAACCGGAGACCGCGAAGGCATTTCTCGGATTGGCCAATGTGGGCGAGGTTTCAATGCTGCGCGAGGTGGTGATTCCTCGGGCACCGGAATCGGAGACGCGGGGGGCGCTGGTCTTCCTTGTGCCGTCGACCGGCAGCGCGGGCGACCTGGCGCAGTTTTTCCAAGCGCAGAAGCTTGCGTCGCTGGGGGTGCTGGCTGCCGGAGTGGCGCACGAACTGCGGAACCCGCTGGCCATCATCTCCACCTCTCTTTACTTTCTGGCGGACGTGCTGCGGGGAAGGGATCAGGTTGTGGAAAAACATCTCCGCATCATGCAGGAGGAGGTGGAATCGGCCCGCCGCATCATCGAAGACCTTCTCAACTTCGCCCGCCCGTCCATGGACACCGCATGCCAGCTGGATCTTAACCAGGTGGTCAACCAGGTGCTCCAACTGGTGGACAAGGAGCTTCTGCGGTCGGACATCGAAGTGAGGACAAATCTCCGGCCCCTTCCGATGGTGATCACAAGCCTGGACGCGCTGAAACACGCATTCCTGAACATCATCACAAACGCCATGCAGGCGATGCCAAACGGCGGAAAGCTGATCATCGAGTCGGAACTCGTGGATCAAGACGGCACCCCGATGGCGTGCCTTCGCTTTCGCGATACGGGGATCGGCATGTCGCCGGAGGAGTTAGCTCATGCGCTCGATCCCTTCTACACGACGAAATTGGGCGGAACCGGACTCGGGCTTTCCATCACCTACGCCAATCTCCGAAGGATCGGCGGGGATCTTCGGATCAGCAGCACGCGCGGTCGGGGAACCACGGTGGAAGTCCGAATCCCCGCGGGAGGTTAAGGTGGTACCCTTACGAATCCTCCTCGTCGACGACGAACCGAACATGCTCGAAGCGCTGGGGGACGTGCTGAGCCACGAAGGCCACTGCGTCCTGAAGGCCACCGATGGGGACAGCGCGCTTCGAATCGCCTCGAAGGAAGAGATCGACCTGGTCATCACCGACCTGCGCATGCCCGGCAAGGACGGGATGACCCTCCTCAAAGAACTCCGCCAGCGCGTGGGCTCGGTTGAGGTCATCATCATGACCGCCTACGGTACCGTTGACAGCGCGGTGGAGGCCATGAGATACGGCGCCTTCCATTACGTGCTCAAGCCTTTCCGGCCCCACATGATCGTGAGGACCGTGCGGAAGGTGGCAGAACAGAAGGGCCAGCTCGAGGAAAGCGCCTTCCTCGACGCGGCGATGCGCAGGAGATACGGCCTCCCCTGGTTCATTGGAAGGTCCCCTCAAGTCCAGAAAGTGTTCGAACAGATCCGTACCGTGGCCCGCAGCGACGCCACGGTGCTGATCACCGGCGAAAGCGGCACCGGCAAAGAGCTGGTGGCTCACGCCATCCACTACCTGAGCGCCCGTCGAGACCGACCCCTCATTAAAGTCAGCTGCGCCAGCCTGCCTGAGACCTTGCTGGAGTCGGAGCTCTTCGGCCACGAACGAGGGGCATTCACCTCCGCCGTGCAACGCCGAAAGGGACGCTTCGAGCTGGCCAACGGCGGCTCCCTGTTCCTGGACGAGATCGGCGACATTCCCCCCTCCATCCAGGCCAAGTTGGTCCGAGTGCTCGAAACCCGAGAGTTCGAGCGCGTGGGCGGAACGGAGACGATCTCGGTGGACGTCCGGCTCATCGCCGCAACGCACAAAGACCTGGCAGCCATGGTCCAGAGCGGTACGTTCCGGGAGGACCTTTACTACCGCATTAACGTGGTCCCGATCCACCTTCCCCCCTTGCGCGAACGCCCGGAGGACATCCCGGCCCTCGCCTTGCACTTCATCCGCTACTACGCCGCGAAGACGCGCAAACCGGTGCGCGGCCTGGAGCGCGCCGCTCTCGAGGCCCTCAATCGGTACCCTTGGCCGGGGAATGTGCGCGAACTCAGGAATTACATGGAAAGAGCCGTCCTCTTTTGCAAGGGGAACTTGGTAGCCCTGAGCGACCTTCCCGAATGCGTGACGGGCCCCACTTGCACCGCTCCCACCCAAGGGCAGCCGCAGCTCCGGTCCATCCGAGAGGTTGAGGCAAGCCTGATCCGCAACGTTCTGGAAGAGACAGGGTGGAATCTTTCCAGAACCGCCGAGCTCTTGGGGATGAGCCGAGGCACGCTCTACAATAAGATGAGACGGCATGGGATCCGCCGGCCGGAAGAGGATGCCGACCATCGGAAGCCGAGCGGGCCCTGAGCCCGCCGGTGCGAACTCGACAACTGCTCCAAGACCCTCGCCAGGATCCGCGGGAAACCCGCCTTCCCCTCCTCGGGGAATTTGGCCTTGCCTGGGAAAGGAAGGTTGCGTATATTTGAAGGCGATGGCGGACGTGCGGACCAAAAAATCCCCGGGGCGTCGACCCAGACAAGCGGCGCTCAGTCTCGACGCGACGAACCTACGCATCTTCCTGATCGGACTGGCCACAGTGGGCGTGGGGTATTTCCTGCTTTCCCGGGGGCCGTACAATAGTTTCTCGTCGCTCACGCTCGCGCCCATTGTGCTTCTTGTGGGCTATCTGGTTCTGATTCCGTACGCGATCCTCCGGAGAGGCAAGAGATCATCACAGGGGGAAAACTGAGATCCGTTGTGGGCGGTTAGCTCAGGTGGTTGAGAGCGCCTGCCTTACAAGCAGGAGGTCACTGGTTCGAGTCCAGTATCGCCCACCTCACGGGGCCGTGGTGCAGCTGGTTAGCACACTGGCCTGTCAAGCCAGAGGTCGCGGGTTCGAGCCCCGTCGGCCCCGCGTGTCGTGATGGAAAAACCCCGCCGGAGAGCGGGGTTTTTTCTTTTGGCGGGCACTTCGGCGAGAGCGTGAGTCACGGTCTTCGATCGAGGACGGCATACATGGTCGGGATCACCAGGAGAGTCAGGACCGTCCCGAAGATCAATCCGCCCATCACCGCGATCGCCAGAGGAGCTCGAAGTTCCACTCCCTCTCCCCCGCCCAAAGAGATCGGCAGGAGGTTCAGAAGCGGGATGCGATCCAGGACCCCGGTCATGGGCACCAGGCCCAGGACCGTGGTTGTGGTGGTCATGAGAATGGGCCGCAAGCGCACCTGCCCCGCCTGCTTCAGTGCTTCGATCTTGCCCATCCCCCGGGCGCGGAGCTGGTTGGTGTAATCGACCAGCACGATGGCATTATTCACGACGATCCCCGCGAGGACGATTACCCCAATCAGCACGACCACACTGATGCTTTGTCCAGTGAGAAGCAAAGCCCAAATGACCCCGATTAGTCCGAAGGGCACCGTGAATAGAATCACGAAGGGATGGACCAAGGATTCGAACTGGCTGGCCATGACCAAGTACACGAGGAACACAGCCAGGAGCAGGGCAAAGCGCATGCTGCCGAAGCTCACCGCCATCTCGGCGGATTGGCCCGCCACCTCGAGGCTGAAATCGGCTGGCAGGGGGATGCGGGCCAGTCGCTCGCGCACTTCGCGGACAGCGCTCCCCAGGTCGCGCCCCACTACGTTGGCCGAAACCACAGCCACCCGCTGCTGATCCACCCGACGGATCTCGGCCGGCCCCCTCTCCGCCGTGATGCGCGCTACTGCGCTCAGCGGCACAGGCGTGCCTCCCGGGGCGTTCAGCGTGAGATGGCTCACAGCGTTCAGGCTTTCCCGGACCTCGTCGGTGGCCCGCACCCGGATGTCGATCCTACGATCCTCTCGCCGCAGAGAGGTAGCCACATCACCCTGCACCTTGCCCCGGATCTGATTCGCCAGCGTCGCGATGTCGAGCCCAAGCGCAGCCAAACGATCCCGATCGAAAATGATCTGGATTTCCGGGTTACCACCCTCCGTGCTGGACTTGATGTCCGTCAGACCCTCCACCGCGCTCAGCTCGCCCATGACCCTCTTGGCCAGCTCCTCGAGGGTCTGCAAGCTGTAGCCGGAAATCTGCACCTCGATTGGGGTCTTGAGGCTGAAGAGCGTAGGCCGCGAGAATTTGACCTCGACGCCGGGGAAATCGGCCAGAAGATCGCGCACGTGGTTCATCACCTTGAGCTCGCGGTCGCCCAGAATCCCTTGCCGCAGACGGAAGCTGATCTGCCCGATGTTCTCCCTCTCCTCGCTTGCCGCGAACGCCGATTTGGACGAAGCCCCGGCTACGGTATACACCGTTTCTATCTCGGGTACGTCAAGAGCGCGCTCAGCCATCTGCAAGAGCACCCTTTCGGTGGTCTCGAGAGGACTTCCCGCCGGCAACTTCACGTCCGCGTAGAACTCCCCTTGACTCAACTCCGGAATGAGCTCGGTCCCGAGGAAGCGGAAAGCGACAAGGCTCACGACGAAAATCCCGGCTACGAGCGCCAGCACCTTCCGCTTCTCCGACAGCGCCCACTCCAGCACCGGGGGATAGCCCTTCTGAATGGCGCGGAACCCTCGATCGAAGGCCCGCTCCAGAGGCCGGAGCAGGAAGGCAATGCCTCTGGCGGCACCACCCGCGATGCAAGCGAAGAGCCTCACGACGGAGGCGACATACAGGGTCCACGCATGCCGGAGCTCCAATCCCCATGCCCCGGCGAGCCCGGCCAGAACCGCCACGACAGCCACCGCCGGCCAGCGGAAACGGAGAACCCCAGCCGTCCGCACCAGGAGGGTGATGGCGAGTGCGAATCCAGCCACGGCCAGACCCGAGCGTAGCCTCGCGCTCACCGGCCGACGCGGCAACCCCACCCCGAAGGCGGGCCAATACCAGACGGAGGTCGCCACAAATGTGACTGGCAGAGCCCCGAAGAGCGCCAGGAGCCAGCTGCCGTGCGCCAGCAGGACAAGCGGGGCCCAAAGTGCCGAGGCCACAGCCGCTGAGGCAAGGGCAGGGCCGATACGCCGACGCATCGCCAGGCTCCTTCCGCCTCCCTCGGTTTCCACAACGATCCGGCGCGCCTCCTCCGCCCCGCGGCTCCCAAAGGAAAGCGCCGAAAGCATCGGGATGAGGGTCAAAGCCACGAGCAACGAGGCCGAGAGCGAATATGTGACTGTCAACGCCTCGTCGGAGAAAAGCTGCCCGGCCACGCCTTTGACGAAGATCATCGGGAGGAATACGCACACCGTCGTCAGCGTCGAGGCGATCACCGCCCTCCCCACCTCGGAGGTGCCCAGAAGTGAGGCTCTCTCCACATCGGGGACCTCGGAACGATACCGGTCGATCGCTTCCAGCACCACGATGGAGTTGTCCACGAGCATCCCGATCCCAAGCGCCAGCCCTCCCAGCGACATGATGTTCAGCGAGATCTTACTCACGTACATCAGGAAGAACGTGACCACGACGGAGATGGGGATGGCCAGCCCGATGATCACCGTGCTCTTCCAATTCCGCAGGAAAAGGTACAGGACAAGCACGGCGAGGATCCCGCCTGTGATGGCCGTGCTCAGAACGTCGTTGACGGACTGCTGGATGAACCGAGATTGATCCGAGACGATCTGCATCCGCACCCCGCCGGAGTAATGGGAAAACTCCTGGTTGAGCTCGGCAAGCTTCTCTTTCACCCGGCGGGCAACGGACACGGTATTGGCATCCGCCTCCTTGTACACAGCCACTTCCACCGCCTCCCGGCCATTGATCCGGGCGATCACGCTCCGGTCTTTGTGGGACCGCCGCACCTGAGCCACATCGCGCAAGTAGATGGGCACCCCATTGCGGCGCGTGATGACGATGTCCTTCATCTCGTCCGGGGTGAGGAACTGGTTCAGGGTTCGGACGAGATATTCGGCCTGGCCGTCCCTCAGGCGACCCCCCGTGAGGTCGATATTCTCCTGCGCCAGCCGACTGGTGATCAGCGTGATGGGAATATCGAGCTGGGCAAGCTTGGGCTCATCCACGAGCACGTGGATTTCCTCTTCCAATCCCCCGCTCACCTTCACCGCGGCCACCCCAGCCAGGCTCTCGATCTCCTGCTTGATCCGTTTCTCCGCAAGGAGGCGCAGGCCGACCAGACTGCCCTCCCCGTAGACCCCGATCCGCAGGATGGGATCGAGCGACGGATCGAAGCGGTAGAGGACCGGCTTGGTGGCATCCCTAGGCAGGTTGAGGAGATCCAGTTTCTCCCGCACCTCCAGGGAGGCGAAGTCCATGTTCGTATTCCAGTCGAACTCGACGACGACCTCCGACAGGCCGGGCCGCGAGATGGAACTCACCTCCACCACCCCGGAGACGACGCTCACAGCCTCTTCGACCGGCTTCGTGACGAGGTTCTCCACCTCTGCGGGGGCCGTTCCGGGGTACTCGGTGCGGATGGTGATCGCGGGGTAGGAGATGTTCGGCAGCAGGTCAAGGGGCAACTGCTTCACCCCGACCAGGCCGAAGACAATCCCGGCGAGGAAAAGCATCGACACGGTCACCCGGCGACGTAGACTGAACTCCGCGATTTTCATGGGCTAATTCACCTCATCCATTCCGGTCCGCGCTGTTCCGGGTCCAGCTTGCCGGCTCGTGGCCGTCCCCACTACCCGCGCAAGCCAGCGGGAAAAGTCCTCCATGGCGATGTAGATCGTCGGCATGACAATGAGCGTGAGGAAGGTGCTGACCGTAAGTCCTCCCACTACGGCGATGCCGACGGGAGCGTAGCTTGCGGAACGGCCTTCCACCGGGCCGAAGAGCTGGGGGAAAAGCTTGGGCAAGACCATCGGCGCCAGGCCGATGATCGTCGTCAGCGTGGTCATCAAAATGGGTCGAAGTCGATGTTGACAGCCGAGGACCACCGCCTCGTACAAAGGCAACCCGCGGTTCCGGCGCAGTTGATTGATGTGGTCGACAAGGATGATCCCATTGTTCACCACAATACCGGCCGCCACCATCATCCCGAGCCGCCCCATCATGTCCAGACTCGTGTGGGAGGCCCAGAAGAGAAATGCCACGCCAATGAATGCGAACGGCACGCTGAAGAGGATCGTGAAGGGATGCAAGAGGGACTCGAAGAGGGAAGCCATCGTCATCCAGACCAGCAGCACGGCCAGGCCGATGGCAAACCACGAGCTCTGCTCGTCCCTCCGCATCATCCAGAACATGCGGCCCAACTGCCAGGAGTAGCCCGGCGGGAGCTCCAGTCCCGCCAGCACCTGGTTCACCTTCTGGCTGACGGAGTAAAGGCCGCCGCCCTGCACATTGGCGCTCACCACGATCACGCTCTTCCGTTCCTGGCGCGTGATCTCCTGCGGTCCGCGAGCGAGGTCGAAGCTGGCCACTGAGCCCAGAGACACCCGCGACTGGCTTGCCGCCTGCACAGGCAGATCCTGCAGCTTCTCGACATTCATCCGGTCCTCCTCCCGGAGGCGCACGAGGATGTCCGCCTCTCGGTCCTGCGTCTTGAACTTGCTGGAGGACCGATCGCTCAGGGCTTCGAAGATGGTCGCGGCGATCTGGTTGGTGGTGAGCCCGTACTTCTGCGCCTTGTCGCGTGCCACCCGAATCTCCACCTGCTCCTCGCCCGCCTCCAGGTCCAGGTCCACATCCTTGAGCTCGGGGATCGACTTGAGGCGGCTCCGCACTTCCTCGGCGAGGAGCTTCAACACCTCCATGGACGGACCGCGGATTTCCACCTCGATTCCGCCCTCGCCACCTCCGCCCCTCATCCTCCGGACGTGGTACTCCACCCCGGCGAACTTGGGCAAGCGAGATCGCACCAAGTCGTACAGCACATACGTCGACTTCCTGGCCTGTTCCGGCGGGGTGAAGAAGACCGTGAAATCGCCACGTCGCTCGGAGAAATAGCAGGCCAGGTTCTGAATCTCCAGTTCCTCTTTGTGCCCCAGGAGCGAGTCCTCGATGGCTTGGAAAAGTCTTCGGGCGTCTTCGATCGAATAGGACTTCGGCATCACCACGTGCACACCCATCTCCCGCTCAGGGACCTCCGGAATGTAGCTCCGGTCGATGTGGGTGTAGAGATAAAGGCTCCCAGCGAACAGGAGGAGCGCAGTGGCGAAGGAGACGCCGCGGTGACGCAGGGTCCATCGGACCAGACGGCCGTACTCCTCCGTGAGCCACACGATGGATTTCGCCTTGGCCCGCTCCTCCCCGGTGAACAGCCGACTCGCGAGGAGCGGGATGAGCGTGAGGGCTACCAGCATCGAGGCCAATGTGGCCGTGCAGATGGCCACCCCGAAGTCGTTCATCCAGCGGCCCATTCCGGTTTTCTGGAGGAAGAGAAGGGGCAGGAATACAATCATCGTGGTCAGTCCGGAGGCCCAAACCGCCGTCCCCACTTCGCGCGCCCCCACCACGGCTGCCTCCAGGGCCCCAAGCCCCTCCTCCTGCTTGTGTCGGAAGATATTCTCCACCACCACGACCGCTGGATCGACCAGCATCCCGACGGCGAACATCAATCCCGAGAGGGAAACGATGTTGATGGTGATCTGCGAGCCGATGGGAGGCTTGCGGATCAGATACATGAACAAGAAGGTGAACACGATCGAGATCGGGATGGCCAAGACGACGATGATCGTGCTCCGGAACTTCCGGAGAAAGAAGAAGAGCACTCCGGCGGCCAAGAGCCCGCCGTACAGTCCTGCGCGACCGAGCGCATTGAGGCTCCGGGTGATATCCACCGATTGGTCGCGGAAGATCTGGTAATTGAAACCCCGCAGCTGAGGCTGCTGGCTCAACCTTCGCAGTTCCTCCTTCACGCGGCGGGCAACTTCCACCACGTTCGCCGTGGATTCCTTGTAGATCTGAATCCTGACCGCGTCGGCTCGGTTGAGACGCTGATAGTCGCGTTTTTCCGGGAAGTCGTATCGCACATCGGCCACGTCCCCGAGGCGGACGCTCGTGCCGCGGATGGGCAGTTTCCTGATCTCCTCCACGGAGCGGAATTCTCCAACGGTGCGGAGCGTGAACTTCTTGCCGCCGTCCATCACCCATCCGGCCGAAACGTTCACGTTGTTACTGCGAATCGCCCGGGCTACTTGGTAGGGATCCAGACCGTGAGCCTGAAGGCGCTCCTGGTCCAGCTCCACAAGGACTTGCTTCACGTCCATGCCGCCAACGTCGACGTTGGCCACGCCGTCAATCCGCTGGAGATAGGGCACCAACATGCGCTGGACGATGTCGTACAGCTCCGTCTTGTCCCCCTCCCAGCCGACGACGAATTGGATGATCGGAGCATCCGATGTCTGCCAGCGACGGATGTAAATCCTCTCCACGTCCTCCGGCAGCTCAGCCCGCACACGATCGAGCCGATCCCGCACCTCCACCGAGGCCAGCTCCATGTCCGTGCCCCACTCGAATTCGAGGCGGATATTGGCCCCGTTGCTGCCGGAGCGAGAGCTAATGCTTTGCAGCCGGCTGAGCGTCCCCATCATCTCCTCTACCGGGATCGTGATGAGCTGCTCCACCTCCTGCGGTGATGAGGACTGGTACGGGATGAAGATGTTCAGGTTGGGCCAGGAGATGTCTGGGAAGAAAGCCAGGGGCAGGCGCTGCCAGGATAGGATCCCGAGCACCAACAGGCTGAGAAATACCATCAAGGTGCCGATGGGCTTGCGCACCGAGAATTCCGGAAGACTCATGGCCAGTTCACCTCGTCGCCGACTCGCACAGATCGCGGTTCCCGACTAAGGCCGGGCAGGGCCGGAGGGAGCCTGACCGGTGCTACGGAGCTTTTCGAAAAGGAAACGGGCCCTCGCTTCGGGGCTTCTGGCAAAGCCGGGATCCTGCATGCGCTTTTCGTACTCTTTCCGCACTTCCGGCGCCCGCAGGGCCCGCTCCTCCAGGTCCCGCAGCCGCTTTTCCGTAAGCGCTTCGGGGGCGCTTCCGGCGGGAGACCCCGCGTGGGTCACAACCGGCCCGGTCCCACCGACCGGCGCCCCGCCCTGCGGAGAGCCTGCTACCTGCACCGACACCTCTGTGCCCGGCGTCACCACCCGCACGGGCATCCCCTCGCGCAGCCCCTCCTGTCCAACCGTGACCACCGTGTCCCCTTCCGCCAGGCCTTCCAGCACCTCCAATTTGTCGCCATTGGCGTAGCCCAGTTTCACCGGGACCTCGTGAGCTCTGCCGCTACGCACCACGAAGACCATGTCGCGTTCGCTTTCCAGCACGAGCGCTTTCTTCGGAATGACCAGGGCATTGGGATGGGTATCGGCAAGCAGATAGACCGACGCAAACATCCCCGGCCGAAGGATGCCATCCCGACGGGGAATCTCCACAGTGACCTTCACCGTCCCGGTGGACGGATCCACCACGGGGCTGATCATTTGTACCCGGCCGGTGAAAACACGATCCGGGGCGGGCTCCACCATGATCCGAGCCGGTTGGCCGACGCTGATCCTTGCGATGTCCTTTTCCGGCACATGGATCCGGGCCAGGAGCGGATCGAAGTCCGCCATCGAGAACACGACCGTGTTCGGGTTCACCATATCCCCGAGATCCACGTAGCGATGAGTGACTACCCCGCCGATCGGCGCACGAATCCGGCTGTACTCCCATTGCAACTTCGCGGCCTCGTATTGGGCTTGCGCCGTCTGCAACTCGAGCCGGGCCTGCTCGAAGGCCTCCTTGCTGGCCAAGTTGCGCTCGTACATCTGCTTCGCCCGCTCGTAGGCCTGCTGGGCATTCTCGAGTCGAGCAGCGGCCTGATCCAGCGACACCTTCAGTTCCTTGTCATCGATGCGGGCTAACACCTCCCCCTCCCGAACCACATCCCCCTCTTCCGCACGGAGTTCCACCACGACGCCCGAGACCTTGGCGATCACGTCCACCGCCCGCTCTGGCTCCAGCGAAGTCGTGGCCAGGACGTAGTTGGACACGGTGTCGCGCCGGGCGACGGCGACCTCGACCGGGAGCGCCGCACTGGCCCGATCGGCAAACCCACCCGTCATGCGCGGATCCGGCGCCCGACTGCCATTGCGCCCGCAGGAAACGGCCAGCAGCATCACCGCAATGAGCCCGAGCCCGCCGCAAGCCAGCTGTCGCTTCCACCCCCAGCGTTCTCGCAGATCTCGACCCATATGCCCCAAACCTCCTGTGTCTTCCGGTCCGTTCGTCCAGCTGCACTCGATTAATACACCTCTGGTCAGCCGAGCTTGCGAGCCTTGACGCCCTTCATTCGCCCCTTGAACCAAGAACGCCATGCGCGGGGTTTCCATCGAGAATGAGCGGGAAGAGGGGAATCCCTGGAAATCCATCGCCCCCGGCGCGGAGGTCAAGTCCCGACCTGACGTCGGAGCCTCCACCTCTCTTCGCCATCCCGAGACCGTCCGGATGCAGCAATCTGGCCGCGGGCCCAGTTGCCGCTCAAATAGGGCCTCCTGCACTTCATTCGGGAAGGACAACCAGCTTCCGAACCTGGCGGCGGTCACCTGCGCGGAGCACGGCGAGGTAGACCCCACAGGGTACGGGCTGCCCGCCATCGTCTCGCCTGTCCCAGACCAATGCCTCACCGGGTCCGTAATAAAGCGCGTCGAAAAGGGTGCGGACGCGTCTCCCTCGAAGGTCCACGATCTCGAGCGCTGCTCGGGACGGGGCGCTTCGGCCCCAGCGGAATCGTAGCGCAGTCTGCGTCCGCATCGGGTTCGGAAATGGAAGCTCCAGGATGAATTCCCCCGGAAGCAGGACCGGGACATACCGTACCTCCCTCAAGAGCCAAGCATCGGGATCGACCCGCAGGCTTTCCACCTTTGCGGCATCCGTCTGACACCTGATCCGGATCGCGAACGTGTCGGTGCGGGAGGAAAGCCACACGGTATCGCGCTGGGCCCACCGATCTCCGGCGATCTCCACCTCCACGGGGAGGGTGTACAGTGTGCCCTTCTGTACCTGATCCAGTCGGAGCTCGACCACGTCGGGCGATCTTTGGATCCAGCTCGCTTCCAGCACGGGGTGCCCCGCCCGATACAGCCACTGATCGAAAAACCATTCCAGGCACTGGGAAGAGACCTGCTCCACCACGGCCTGGAAATCGCGCGTCGTGGCGTTCCCGAAGGCGAACGTATCCCGATACGTCCTCAGAGCGTCGAAAAAGGTTGAATCGCCTAAGAGGAAACGGAGCATGTGCAGAACCCACGCCCCTTTTTGGTAGACCGTCGCGCCCCACATCCGATCGGCCGGAGGATTGTACACGGGAAAAGCCCCGAGGCGCTTCTCCTCCGCGAAGTACCTGCTGGCGAAGGTGGAAAGCAAGCTCCTCAGCGCTGCTTTTCCGTAGAAATGCTCCACGAAAAGCGCCTCGCAGTAGGAGGCAAACCCTTCGTTGAGCCAGATATCCGGCCAATCGGATAGCGTCACCAGATCTCCCCACCATTGGTGAGCCAGCTCGTGGATGAAGACCAGTTCGTATCGCTGGGTCCCCTCGACCAAGGCGTCGCTCAACGTGGTCAGCGTCTGATGCTCCATGGCTCCCCGACAAGGAGCCATCACTGTGCCGTACTTCTCAAATGGGTAGCGGCCGAACCACTGGCTGAACAGCAGAAGAGCTTGGGGGACGTTGCGGTAATCCCGGCGTGCCCCCTCCTTCTTCTCGGGGTACACGTAATTCACGACGGGCAATGTATCCCCAGAACAAAAGATCACGTCCTGCCGCAGCGTGTCGTATTCCCCTGCCGCCAACGCAAAGAGGTAGGTGGCCATCGGGTGCCTGGAGCGCCAGACGTGAGACGCACTGTCCTGCTCTGTCGGGGCTACGGGCGACCCATTGGAGGCCACGATCCACGACGATGGCACCCTCGCCTGGAGTTCGAACAGCGCCTTGTCGGCCGGATGGTCCAAGCAAGGGAGCCAGCTGCGAGTCATCGAAGGCGGGTACGAATAGATCCCCTCTCCGATCGTGAAAACCGACCTCGGCGTGAAAAAGAAGCCGCCGAACCCGTCATTCACCGGCCGGCCGTGGTAGTAGATGACTAGAGAAACCGTGTCGCCGATCATTCGAGGGCGGGGGAAATGCACATCCAACCGCCGTGGAGGGCGACGGAAGCTTGCCGCGTCCCCGTCGACGAAAACGGAGTCCACGGTGAGTTCCAAGAGATCCAACTCCAGGCTATCCGCTCCGGCCTGCCGACAGGACACAGACAGCGCGAGCCTCCCCCAAATTTCCCGACTTTCTGGGCGGATATCGAGCCAGAGCTGGTATTGAATGGCGTCCCACCCGCGCGCCCGGAATTGGGCCGTGCCCAGCTTCGGACGCACCTCGAGCTCGTAGACGGGAACAAACGGCGGTTGTGCTGCCGCTCCGCTTGCCAGGAACGCAAGACCCAAGAGAAGCCAAAGCCAGCCGGGAGCGATCCTCATTTTCGAGCGGCACGGCCGAGGACCAGCAAGTAATACAGACTGATCCCGAGCACCGCCGAGTAGCCGAGAATCACCAGCAGTTCCCGGGCCCGGAAGAATATTTCGTACACCAGACCGGCCAGGCTCAACGATCCCCACGCCAAGCCGCGAACGGTGTACCGGTCTGTCCACCGACTGAGTCTCATCGCAAGAGCCCCGAAGTTCGTTCGACCGGCCCCAACGCTTCCACCGAGGGCTTACGGAGTCACCCGACGGGTGGCTCCGCCCCCGAGGGCACGTCCTTTCCCAGAGGCTACTCGATCTCATCGAGGGACAAGAGCTCGGCTCCGCGCAAATGGTGCTCGAACCAGTTGAACTCCTTTTCCATCTTCTGCCGCTGATGGCGCGGCTCCTGAAGCCCGTGGCCTTCGCGCGGGAACGCCACAAATTCCACCGGACACCCATTCCTCTTGAGCGCCACGAACATCTCCCGGCTTTGGGGGAATGGGACTCGCGGATCGTTCTCCCCGCAGAAGATGAGGGTGGGCGTGCGGGCGTTGCGGGCGTAAAGCACCGGAGACTTCCGGATCCAGAACTCCCAATTCTCGTAGGGCGAGGAGGCGTGCCAGATCTCGCGGATGTAACGCATGTCCGTCTGCGCGTAGAAGCTGAACCAATTCGCCCCGCCCGCCCCCGAGGCAGCCGCCTTGAAACGATCCGTGTGCGTGATCGTCCAGTTCGTCAAATGCCCACCCGCACTCCAGCCGTGCACCACAAGGCTCTCCGGATGGGCAATGCCCCTCTGGATCATGGCGTCGACACCGGTGATGAGATCGTCCCAGTCCTTCTCGAAGTAATGGCCAATGATCGCCCGCATCCAGTCGTCTCCGTATCCCGTGGAACCGCGGTAATTCGGCTGGAAGAGGACGTACCCCGATCCGGCCAAGACGTGCGGATAGGTGGCCCAGCTTGTGGAGAAGGCAAGCTGGTAGGAACTCTCCGGTCCGCCGTGGATCTGGAGCACGAGAGGGTATCTCCGGTTCGGGGAGTAGCCGGGCGGAGTGATCAAGATCCCTTCCACTTCGACCCCATCGGAGCTCCGCCAGCGGACGACCTCCGCATTGGCAAGGGATAGCGTGTCCAGCCATGAGTTCATCCGGGTCAATTGCCTGGGGGCAAAGCGGTCCACATCCATCAAGAAGACGTCGGCAGCGTGCTGAAAATCCGACCGCAAGCATACCAACTTGCGCAATGCATCCCGATAGTGGAAACTGGAGAACACCCCGGGGAATTGCGTCTTCTGAGCCCAGTGACCCGAGGCGAAATCCAGCGCGAACCACTGGGTGGTGACCCCGCAATTGGCCGTGAAGAGGATCTTGTCCGGTCTACCTCCCCGTGTGGTCCAGACGTGGCCCAGCACCTGCCAGGGGAATCCGGGCAGGAGATCCCTCACTTCCCCGGATTCCAGAGATAGCCAGAAGATCGAGTCCTGGTAGTAGGGTTCCAGGTTTTCGTTGGCGTCGGAAACGAAGGTGAGGGCACGGCCGTCCGGGACCCACTCTAGACTACGTTCGATCGCTCGGTTCTCGGTCAGTTTGCGAAGGCTGCCCCCTTCCAACTCGAACAAATAGATCTCGTTCCGGCAGTCGTCGTCCCGAAGCGCCGATGGCGCCGCGATGAAAGCCACCCGTCGGCCGTCGGGCGAGAGCCGGAAAGTGCGGAGGCTGAAATCCCGGTGGAGCACTTCCTTCACCTCGCCGGATGGAACTTGTACCTCCCAGAGGTGCACGTTCGGTTGATTGCCCTCCACAAGGTAGGCGTCCCACTTGTCCTTCCGCCTCTTGTCCACCCGTCGATCGAGGGTATCCGCGGCCAAGAAATAGATCCGGGTGCCCGAGGGGTGCCATTGGTATTCGCCCTCTGACCCGCTGAATCGTCCCAAGCGCCAGGCCTCGCCACCGTCAGCCCGCATCAGGTAGATGTGCGTCCCTCCGTCGCGGTCGGAGCGAAAGGAAATCCACCTTCCGTCCGGAGACCATTGGGGATCGTAGCAGCTGGCTTTTCCTCGGGTGAGCTGCACCGGCTCCGAGACCCCACCGGCGGCCACGCGCCAGACATGGGTCACGTAGCTATTCTGCTCCCAGTCCACCTCGCGGACGGTGAATAGCACCCACTTGCCGTCCGGAGAAAGCTGGGGACTACCCACCTGCCGCACCCGGAATAGATCCTCGAAGCTCATGGGCCTACCGGCCGCGAAAGCCAAATTGAGCCAGGCGATCAAGAAAACCCCGAACAGAGCATGTCTCCGCACGGCCTACCTCCTCAGATTGATCAGCGCACCGTCGTCGGCCAACTAGATGCCCCCACTGGGGCCCAGCCCGAACTTGTGCCCCCGACAGGACGGGGACGATCCGATTCCGTAGGGCAACGCGCTGCCGGGCTCAAGATGCCGCCTGGCGTCCCCGGGCAACGGGCCGCCGGAAGTTACAAACCCAGCCGGGAAATGCAATCCGGAATCGCAAATCCTGTGGCGAGCAAACGGGAAAACTGCCGCATCGGACCGACCCGCCAACCCGAGCGGGAAAATATCCTTGTGAAGAAGAGCGACTTTCGTATTTTAGCTCGCTAGTTCTGGGCCGGTTGGGCTGTGGCCACGTGGAATCGAGAGAGTGACCCGTCCATCATTTTCGGCAATGATCGGGAAACCCCGGAGGTGAGGATGACGGGAGGTAGCAAGCGGCTTGAAGGCAAGCGGGTGCTCATTACTGGAGCAAGCACAGGCATTGGCAGGGCTTGCGCCATCCTGGCGGCACGGGAAGGAGCAAGTCCGATCGGGATCAACTTTGCAGCTCACCCCGAAGAAGCGGAAGAAACGGCCCGCGGCGTACAGCGGGAAGGGGCTCTCCCCATCCTGCTCCAGGCCGACGTGACCATCGAGGATCAGGCCCAGCGGATGGTGGAAGAATTCCGCGCTCGAGCAGGTGGCCTGGATGTACTGGTGAACAACGCCGGAGCTCTGCTCCAACGCCACCCCATCGAGAACATGCCGACCGAGCTTTGGCGAAGGGTCTTCGCGCTGAACGCGGACGGCACCTTTTTCGTCACCCGGGCTGCGATCCCTTACCTGAAGCAGAGCCGCGGCAGCATCGTGAATATCACATCGGTTGCGGCCTACACCGGAGGGGGGCCAGGATCCGTGCACTACGCCTCTGCCAAAGGGGCAATGGCCACATTCACCATCGGTCTGGCCAAAGAGCTGGCCCCGTACGGCATCCGCGTCAATGCGGTAGCTCCAGGACCCATTGCCACCCCCTTCCATGAGCGCTTCTCCAGCCCGGAGCAGGTCCAGCAATTCGAGCAGTCCACACTTCTCCGCCGGCTCGGGCGGGCCGAAGAGGTGGCGGAAGTGGTGATCTTCTTAGCGAGCGACGCCGCTTCCTACATCACCGGATGTACCATCGACGTGAACGGCGGCATGTACTTCCGTTGAAACCCATTCGCTGATTCCCAAGAGCGTGAGAGGCCGAGGCGTGAAGCAGAGCGTTCGAAACGGATCGGCAGCGGTTTTCGCGTGCCTTCTTCTCCTGGTTTTCGCGTATCCGGGACTGAGCCAGTCCCAAGCCTACCGCCGCTTCCCAGAATTGGAAGCGGCCGTGAGGGATTTGGCGTCCCGCTACCCCCAGCTCGTGGAGGTGACCTCCATCGGCAAGAGCGTCGAGGGAAGGGAGCTTTTGCTGATCACCCTAACTGACCGCCAGAGCGGCTCCCCCGGGTCGAAGCCGGCTCTTTTCGTCGTCGGGAATCTGGAAGGCCAGCACGTGGCCGCGAGCGAGCTCATCCTGGGCATCGCTCAGGAGCTCGCACGGGGTTGGTCCCGGTCGGACTCCATTCGGAGCCTCCTGCGCCAATGCACCTTTTACCTGCTGCCCAGAGCCAATCCGGACGGGGCCGAGAGGTTGTTCGGCAAAGTCCGATGGGAGCAAGCGGGAAACGTCTTGCCGTGGGACGACGACTTCGACGACGCGGCGGATGAAGACGGGCCGGAAGATCTCAACGGCGATGGCTGGATCACGCAAATGCGTGTGCCCGACCCCGACGGCGACTACCTCGCCGACCCGCAAGAACCGCGGCTCCTGAGAAAGGTGGACCGGTCCAAAGGGGAGTCGGGACAGTACAAGGTCTACACCGAAGGGCTCGACAATGACGGGGACGGCGAGTACAACGAGGACGGCCTGGGTGGGATCTGCCTGGACCGGAATTTTCCACACAGCTATCCGTACCACCAACCGGGTGCGGGTCGCTACCAACTCCAAGCTCCGGAGGCGCGAGCCATCGTGGACTTCCTCCTCGGCCACCGAAACGTGGCCGCGAGCCTCGCCTATTGCCTCCACGAGAATCTGCTCCTCCCGTCCTCCGGGGAAAGGCAGTCGGCCGGGACCGCACCCACGGCAGAGACGGGGACGCTGCGGGCCCCAGCCGCCGCGCGACGTCAAGCTTCGGCGCAGCCGGCTACCAGCCTTCACGAAGACGATCTCCCCTACTATCGGCGCGCCAGCGAGGTGTTCCGCAAGCTCGTCGGTGTCGGTGACCGTTCGCTGATCACCACACCCAAACCGGAGGGGGCCTACTTCGAATGGGCTTACTTCCAGTACGGGATCCCCTCTTTCGCCACGCCGGGCTGGTATCCCGCACCGGAGAGCGGGCCCGCCCCGAAATCGGACACCTCCGGCGCGGAAGGGCCGCCAACCGCCACGTCGCTAGCCCGTTCGCTGCTGCGATCGGCGCGCGCACCCCAGGAACGGGTCGGCGAATCGCTCGACGCAGAATGGCTGCGGTGGTTCGACAAACACGCCGGTGGCGCGGGCTTCCTGCCCTGGAGGCGTTTCCGACATCCCCAGCTGGGCGAGGTGGAAATCGGGGGCTTTCTCCCCGGGGCGCGAGTCAATCCTCCGGATTCTCTGCTTCCGGAGCTCATCCGCAGGCACGCGCGGTTCTGCGTCGAGCTTGCCTCCTGGCTTCCACAGATCGAGGTGGATTCGCTCAATGTCCAGGCCCTTGGGAGCGAGGTCTACCGCCTGACGCTACGCGTCAGGAATCGGGGCTACTTCCCCACCGTCTTGGCCCACGCCGTCCGAGCCCGGGCGGTGAAGCCGACGCGCGTGGAGATCGAGACCCAGGCGGAGCTCCTGAGTGGCAACAAATACGCGTTTCTGGAGCCCATCGCCGGCTCCAAAAGCCAGAAGACCGAGTGGATCCTCCGCGGCAAGAAGGGCCAGGAGGTTCGCATCGCCGTAATCGCCGAAAAGGCCGGCACAGTCCGTAGAACGATCCGGCTTTAGCATTGGCTCCCATTGTATGAGGCAGGAGATGTCGGGACGAAAGCTGCTCAGCGTGGCCCTACTCCTTGCATGCGTCTCAGTCTCGAAAGCTGAGGCCGGCGATTTCGATCAGCCTCACCGCGTGCAACTCTCCTTCGATCGCTTCTACAACTACCCCGAGCTGGTGCAGGCATTTCGAACGCTCGAGCGCAGCTATCCCAAGCTGATGCGGGTGACCAGCATCGGGAAGAGCGTTCAGGGAAGGGACATCATCCTGGCCACGATCTTCAATCCCGAGACGGGGCCCGAGACCCGCAAAGCGGCGATGTACATCGAGGCCAACGTGCACGGCAACGAGGTGCAGGGGGCGGAGGTATGCCTCTACACCGCCTGGTACTTGCTGGAGAATTACGGCAAGATCCCGCGCGTCACGGACTTGGTGGACACGCGAGTTTTCTACATCGTTCCCACCGTGAATCCGGACGGCCGAGCCTGGTGGTTCGACCAGCCCAACACCAGCAGCTCATCGCGCAGCGGGCTGCTCCCCGTGGACGACGACAACGACGGCCTCCTCGATGAGGACGACTTCGATGACCTGGACGGCGATGGCCACATTTGCCAGATGCGGAAGCGCGTGCCCTTCGGCGAGTTCCGCGTCAGCAGTTCCGACCCACGTCTGATGGAGCGGGTTGAAGCGGGAGAGGTCGGAGATTACATCCTCCTCGGCTACGAGGGGATAGACAATGACGGCGATGGCCTACTGAACGAGGATGGCCCGGGCCGTTACGATCCCAACCGGAATTGGCCGGCCGACTGGCAGCCAAATTATATCCAGCCCGGCGCCGGGGACTACCCCTTGTCCCTACCGGAAGCGCGCGCTGTAGCCCAGTTCCTCTTGGAGCATCCGAACATCGCCGGAGTCCAATCCTACCACAATTCCGGCGGCCTGATCCTCCGCGGACCGGGTGCCGAAAGCGTGCCGGAGTACCCGTTGGAAGATGTCCGTGTCTACGATCGGCTGGGGGAAATCGGCGAAACGATCTTGCCATTCTACCGCTACGCCGTGATCTACCGCGACCTCTACACGGTCCACGGCGGCTTCATCAATTGGACGTACGAGGGCCTGGGCATCTTCTCCTTCACGAACGAACTCTGGAGCTCCTACGAATACTTCAAGGTTCGCCCTGCCAGGGAGGATTCGCGGGACTGGCGCTCATCCTTCTTCGCCCGCGACTCCGAGCGCCTCAAGTTCAACGATCTCGTGGAAATGGGCTTCATGTTCGTCGACTGGCACCCGTTCAAACACCCCGCGTACGGCGATATCGAAATCGGCGGCTGGAAGAAATGGGCCTGGCGCGTGCCCCCGGCTTTCGCCCTCGAGGAGCTCTGCCACCGGAATTGCGCCTTCACTCTCTACCACGCGGATCAATTGCCGAAACCAGCCATCCACGAGGTCACGGCGGAGAAGCTCGGCCCGCGACTGTTCCGTGTGCGTGCGGTCGTGGCCAACGAGCGGATCATCCCCACCATGTCGCAACAGGCCGTTCGGTACAAGCTTCAGCGCCCAGATTGGGTCAGCATCTCCGGACCCAGCCTCCGCGTCCTGGCTGGTGGGCTGGTGCCGGACCGGTGGCTCGGAAAGATGGAACCCGCGAAGCGCCACCCCGAACGGATCCGTCTCACGGAAGGGATCCCCGGCATGGAGGAACGGGTGATCGAATGGCTGGTGGAAGGCACCGGCCCGGCGGAAATCACCCTCGATTGCGTGAAGGGGGGAGTCGTCACAAGAGCGGTGGAGCTGAAGTAGCGCCTGTTGCCGGGACCCCTTTCGGCCCGCAACGAGAAAAATCTCCTGCGCCACGGCCGAAAACCGGTCCTTGCCGGGGGGGAAGATCCGAACCGCCAAGACCACCCGGCCCCTGCGACCGCTATGAAGACTCCTCACCGCAGGTCCTTTGCGCCGAGAAGCGGGGGAACCCGACCTCCTGCCCGACGTTAATCCACCGCGGGTTCGAGAGATTCAGGCTGAGAAGCGATGTCGCGCGTTGGGCTGCGACAGCCGCTGATTGCCCTCCTTGTGCTGGCGACGTGGGCAGCCGGAAGCGCGCAGGAGCGTCCCTGCGTAGTTCTGGGCCGTCCGTCGAAGGTGCGGGAGCCACCCCCGCTCCATCTGCCGGCAGAGCCAGGCCTCTTGCCGAAACTCGGCCGTTACTTGCCCGACACGTATCGCGAGACCCGCCTTTTCCACTTCCAGCTCCTCCGGGTCCTCACGTACGCGACCGGCCGTTGGATCCCCGACACGACCTCAATCGCCAGCCTCATGCACCTGCTCAATCGGTTGCCACTCCAGCAACAGAACCGCGTTCTCGCCTACTGCCTTGGCGGGTCAGCACTCGCGAAAGGGCAGTCGCGATTGTCCCGCCTCTGGGAACGGCGGCGCGTTCCCCTCATCGAGCCTCCGAGCGAGGGGCTCCGTTTGAAGCCGGTACGGATCTTCCCTTTCCTCCTCGCTCGGTACGAAGTTCGTTTCGGGGGCCGGAAGGTCTTGTACCTGAGCATTCCGCGCTGGCGGGCCACCCTGTACCGTGTCCGGGGTGAAGCTTCGGGTGGTCTGGGACTGTGGTGGTCGTTCTCTCCGAAGTACGCGCTCAGCGCGGGGCGCTCGCATGGGAGGGATTGGCGAGCGGTTTCCGTGGCCATTTACCGGCACGGAGAGAATTCATCCGGCTACGCGCAGGCCGAGCGCGTGTGGAGCCCGTGGGGATCGTATCTGCAGCTCGTGATTCACTGGGATGCAGTTGCGGCGGCCAAAAGACCCGGCTCCCTGCGATAGGGGATTCGAGGGGAATCGACCGCCGGCTCTACCTGGGCCGGAATCCCGTCCATCGCTCGATGGCAGCCCAGAGCTCCCGACGGCCCCTTCCGTCCACCGCTGAGTAAGGCAGGACCTCCTCTGCACCCCGCTGGAGGAATGCCTCCCGATGCAATCGGAGCTGGGCAGGGAGTTGGGCAGAGGAAAGCTTGTCGGCCTTGGTCGCAGCCACAACGAATGGAAGGGACAGCGAGCGTACCCATTCCGCCATCTGCAGATCCAGGGGAGATGGCTCGTGCCGGAGGTCCGTGATCAGGACCACGCCCCGCAAGTGCCTGGACTGGCGGAAATAGCCTTCGATCAGTTGGCGCCAGCTTTCCCGCACGGCTTTGCCGACGCGCGCGAACCCATAGCCCGGCAGATCCACGAGGTAGAGGTACTCCTCCACCCGGTAGAAGTTGATGGTCCGTGTCTTGCCCGGTGTGGAGCTCGTCATCGCCAGGCGTTTTCTCCCCACCAGCGAGTTGATCAGGCTGGATTTCCCCACGTTCGATCGCCCCGCAAATCCCACCTCGGGGAGACCGTCTCGGGGCAGCGCAGCTGGATCCCCAACGGACCGAAAGAAGCGAACGTTCACGCCATCCCCTCTGCCGTACCGGAGCTAGCCGGGGGCTCACGGCTGTGTTCCGTCCACGAGGGCCAGTTGCAGCACGTCCTCGATCCGCTTGGCAAGCCGAATGTCGAGTCCTTTCCGCAGGGCAGCCGGGAGTTCGAGCAGGTCTTTCCGGTTCTTCTCCGGGATGATCACGATGCGGATTCCGGCGCGCTGAGCCGCCAGGAGCTTCTCATTCAGCCCTCCCACCGCCAACACGTTTCCGCGCAGGGTGATTTCGCCCGTCATGGCTACGTCGGGCCTCACCTTCCGCCCGGACAGCGCGCTGATCAGAGCCACCGCCATGGTCACCCCTGCGGAGGGGCCATCCTTCGGGATCGCCCCTTCCGGCACGTGGATGTGAATTTCGCTTTGCTCGAACAGCCGGGGGTCAATCCCGAAGCTGGCGGCGTGGGCTCTGGCGTAGGTGAGAGCCGCGCGGGCCGACTCGCGCATCACTTCTCCCAGCTGCCCAGTCAGGATCACTTCCCGGTTACCGGGTACCACGGAGACTTCCACGGTGAGGAGCTCTCCACCGTAGGGCGTCCAAGCCAGGCCCGTGGCAGCTCCAAGGAGGTAATCCGTCTCGGCGGTGGTTTCCACGTACTTGGGCACACCCAAGTATCTTCGGACCGCGCGCTCCGTGACCACGACGGGCCTCTTGCGCTCCTTTTCGGCCACCTCCCTGGCCACCTTCCGACAGATCGCCGCAATCTCCCTTTCGAGGTTCCTCACCCCAGCCTCGCGCGTGTACTGGCGGATCAGGCTGCGAATGGCCCCCTGAGTGAAACGCACCATCTCCGGGCTGAGACCGTGCTCCCTCAGCTGCTTCGGGATAAGGAAGCCGCGGGCGATCTCCAGCTTTTCGTGCTCGAGGTAGCCGGGAAGCTCAATGATCTCCATCCGGTCGCGCAGGGGTTCTGGGATATCGTCTCGCACGTTCGCCGTGGTGATGAAGAGCACCTGCGAGAGATCGTAGTCCACATCGAGGTAGTGGTCGTTGAAGGCCCTATTCTGTTCGGGATCCAGAACCTCCAGGAGGGCGGCGGAGGGATCGCCGCGGAAGTCAGCGCTCATCTTGTCCACTTCGTCCAGAAGGAAAACCGGATTGACGGTGCCGGCGCGCCGCATGCCCTGGATGATCTTGCCTGGCATGGAGCCAATGTACGTACGTCGATGGCCCCGGATTTCCGCCTCGTCGCGCACGCCACCAAGCGAGACCCGCACGAACTTCCTCCCCATCGCCCGGGCGATGGAACGGCCCAGGCTCGTCTTACCCACCCCCGGCGGGCCCACGAGGCAGAGGATGGGACCCTTCATCCGGCCCACCAGCTTGAGGACGGCCAAGTGCTCCAGAATCCGCTGCTTGGGCTTCTCCAAACCGTAGTGGTCTTCGTCGAGGATCCTCCGGGCTTCCTCCAGGTCGAGGCGATCTTCGGTGCGCGTGCTCCAAGGCACAGCCAAAAGCCAATCCAAGTAATTGCGCGACACGGTGGCCTCGGGCGACATCGGCGAGGTCTTGCGCAGCTTGTCCAGCTCCTCCAGGGCCTTGGCTTCCACTTCCTTGGGCATTCCCGCCTGCTCGATCTTCCTCTTCAACTCGGCCAGTTCAGGATCGTACAGGCCCTCCTCGCCGAGCTCCTCCTGAATCGCTCGCATTTGCTCCTGCAGATAATAGGTCCGCTGCGAGCGCTGGATCCGGCTCCGCACCTTCTCTTCGATGTTCTTCTCGAGCTCCAGGATCTGCCGCTCGGACTCCAGAAGTTCGAGAAGCGCCATGAATTGATCTTTCAGGCTCGGCGCCTCCAGCAGAGCCTGCTTGGTATGAACATCCCGCAGGATGTGCGCCGAAAGGAAGTCGGCCACCTGCTGGGGGGAACCGATCTGCTCGAGGGAGACGAGCACGTCGTCAGGGATCTCGCGGTTCAACCGGACGTATTCGGCGAACAGGGCCTTGGCATGGCGGATAGTGGCCTGGAGTTCGGGACTGGTTCGCTCGTCGGTGCGGATCAGGTCGACCGTCGCCTCGAAGAACTCCGGATTGCGAAGGAAACGGCGCACCCGCGCCCGGACCAATCCTTCCACCAGGACCTTGTAGAGGCCATTGGGCAGTTTCAGGATCTGGAGAATCCGCGCGGCCACGCCCACTCGGTAAAGGTTCCGCTTCGGAGGTTCGTTTTCCGTTTCGTCCCGTTGAGCCAGGAGGAGAATGATCCGGTCGCGTTCCATCGCCTCCTGCACTGCCCGTACGGAACGTTCCCTGCCCACCAGGAGCGGAGTGATCACACGGGGGAAGACGACCATATCCCGCAGGGGGAGCACTGGCAGGCGCTCGCTGATCTTCACCGCCTCGGGCGCTTCCGCGATCGCCTGCGACCCACGCTTCTCCGCGGAGCTCGGCTCGGGCCACACCTGCCCCTCGCTCTCCTCTGCATCATCCCACAGGGGGATTTCGGCTGGGCGCCTTCGCTTCACCCGTTCTTCCCCTCCTTCGCCGAATGGATGGAAAAGGAAAGGATCCTCCGCGTCGAGACCGCGCGGAAGCGCGGAGGATCCCTACGTCACTTCGGTTCCCTTTTGTCGTCTCATCCCCCAACGCGGCCGCACCGAATCCTCACAACGCCGGGCAGAGCCTTTCATGCTCTTTTCTGCAGACGCTGATACTCAATGATGGGTTCGGCTTCGCCCCGCACGGCGGCGGCGGTGATGCGCACAGACTGGACGTCCCGCCGCGAGGGAACCTGGTACATCACGTCCAGCATCACCTGCTCCATGATCGCCCGCAGGCCTCGCGCGCCGCTACCCCGCTTCATCGCCAGATTGACGATCTCCTTCAGGGCATCCTCGTCGAAGGTGAGTTGAACGCCGTCCAACTCCAGCAGGCGCTGATACTGTTTGACCAGGGAGTTCTTCGGCTCCACCAGGATGCGCATCATCGCCGCCTCGTCGAGCTCGTCCAGGGTGCAGATCACCGGCAGCCGGCCGACGAGCTCGGGGATGAGGCCAAACCGGAGCAAGTCCTCCGGCTCCACCTGCCGCAGAAGCTCGCTGATGCTGGCATGCTTCCGGCTGCGGACGTCGGCCCCGAAACCGACGCGCCGTTTCCCTACGCGGGCGGCGATGATCCGTTCCAACCCCTCGAAGGCTCCCCCGCAGATGAAAAGGATATTCGTCGTGTTGATGTTGATCAGGTGCTGCTCGGGATGTTTCCGACCTCCCTTCGGCGGCACGGCGGAGATGGTCCCCTCCAGGATCTTGAGCAAGGCCTGCTGAACCCCCTCCCCGCTCACATCCCGGGTGATGGAGGGATTACCATCCTTCCGCGCGATCTTGTCGATCTCATCGATGTAGACGATGCCGCGCTGGGCCCTTTCGACGTCGTAGTCCGCCGCTTGGAGCAGCCGCACCAGGATATTCTCCACGTCCTCGCCCACGTATCCGGCCTCCGTGAGGGTGGTGGCATCGGCAATGGTGAACGGGACGTTGAGAAAGCGCGCTAGGGTCTGGGCAATGAGGGTCTTCCCGGTGCCGGTTGGCCCTACCAGGAGGATATTGCTCTTTTGAATCTCCACGTCATCGAACGGGTCCGTGGCCTCGATGCGCTTGTAGTGGTTGTACACCGCGACGGCCACGACCTTCTTCGCCCGTTCCTGGCCGATGACGTAATCGTCGAGTTCTCGCTTGATCTCCTCTGGGGTGGGGATCCGGGTGCGATGGAAGGAGACCCGCCGGCGCCGGCTGTCACGGATGATCTCGCCGGCGCTGCGCACGCACTGATTGCAGATGTAGACCCCCGGCCCGGATACAATCACGTCCACCTGCTCGGCGCTCTTGCCGCAGAAGGAACACGCCACGCTGTGCGCCGGCGGCTCGTAGTAGTAGGTCGCCATCTCGGCACCGCCCGTCAGGGCCTACTTGCCCTTTGCCGAAGGCTTCTTCCTCACCAGGATCTCGTCAATGATCCCGTATTCCTTCGCCTCTTCGGCGGACATGAAGTAGTTGCGTTCCGTGTCGCGAGCGATCTTCTCCACAGGCTGCCCAGTATGCTTGGACAGGATCTCGTTCAGGCGCTCCCGCAGGGTCAGGATCTCGCGCGCGTGAATCTCGATGTCGGTCGCTTGGCCCTGCGCCCCTCCCATCGGTTGATGGATCATGATCCGCGAATGGGGCAGAGCCGAACGCTTGCCCGGAGCCCCCGCAGCGAGCAAAAGAGCTCCCATACTGCTGGCCTGGCCCATGCAGATGGTCGCCACGTCCGGCTTAATGTATTGCATCGTGTCGTAGATGGCCAAGCCGGAGGTGACGTACCCGCCCGGGGTGTTGAGGTAGAGGTAGATGTCCTTGTCCGGATCCTCTGCCTCGAGAAACAGCATCTGCGCGATCACCAGACTGGCCACCGTATCATCGATGGCCGTACCAATGAAAATGATCCGTTCCTTCAGCAGGCGCGAGAAAATGTCGTAGGCCCTTTCCCCTCGCCCTGTCTGCTCGATCACAATCGGCACAAGACCCATGGATCCCACCACCTCTACTTGAGATTGGCCAAACTCAGCCCTCATGCGGGCTGCGGATGAGTCTCTGGCCTGCGGCTTCGGCCGTGGCGACGCGGCGGTCCACGTAATACCGCTCGCGCACCTCCTGCGCCTTCACCCGCTCGGCCAGAAACCGGTACAGACGCTCCGTCTCCAGCTCAAAGCGCAGATCCGACCTCCGCTCCTCGGAACCATACTCCTGGCGGATCCTCTCCGCCGATTCCGGATTGGATCTGGCCAGCTCCTCGATATAGGCATCCACATCCTCGTCGGAGACCGCCAGTCCATGCTCCCGGAGGATTTTCTCTCGCAACAGGATCCACTTCGCGGTTTTCACCGCATCCGGTCGCAATTCGCGGGCCAGGTCTGCCTCCGGAACGCGCGCCTCCGGTTGCTCCTCCCGGAACTGGCGCATCAAGGACTCCAAAGCCGCCCGAACCATCGATTCCGGGGGCACGAAATCCACCTGCTTCAGGAGCTCCTCGCGGATGTTCTCGAAGAACGCCTGCTCACTGAATCGAGCCGCTCGGGACTCCATCTCCTTCCGCACGTAGTCCTTCAACTCCGCGAGGGAGCTGAAATCGTGATCCTTGGCGAACTCGTCGTCGAGCGCAGGAATCTCGCGGCGGATCACCTTTTCGACGTCAAGCGTGTAGGTGTAGCGGTTTCCCTCCCCCGAGACCGATCCCTGCACGATGGGCCGTCTGGTAGAGAAGGTGCGCGCTTCTCCCACCTTGGCCCCTCTCAGACGCTCGAGCAGATCGCGATCCTCGTCCTTGAGACTCTGCGAAGTCGGCAGAGCGATGGCCACCCGCTGTGGCGAGCGCCCCACCAGGGGCAAGCCCGTGGGATCCAGCTCCTTGAGTTGACCCACGATCACGTCGCCTTCGCGCGCTCCGCCCTCCACCTCGATCTCGATGGCGGCTCGCAATTGGAGCCTGCGAAGTTCAATCTCCAAGTCCTCATCCGTCACCTGAATGATCGGCCGCTCCACTTTCAAACGACCGAACTCGGGGAGACGAATCTCCGGAGCCACCTCCACCTCGACCCGTACGTGGAGCGTGCCTTCCGGCTCGTAGCTGTGGCCCGTGAGATGAGCCCTGCCGACGATGTCCAGATGGTGCTCCTTTTCAATCTCCGGCATGTACTCGGAGACCAGCTCCACGGCCAGATCGTGGACCACTTCTTTCTGAAACACCCTCCGAACCACGTCCATCGGCACGCGGCCCGGGCGAAATCCCGGAAGCTTGACCGTCTTTCTCAGCTCGGCCAAGCCTTCGTCCACGCGCGGACGGACCAGCTCCGGCGGGAACGTGAACTCGAGCTGTCGGCGGTTGCCCTCCAATTGCTTGATCTGAACCTGATAAGCCTGCGCCATGCGTCTCCCATTTCGCTGCGTTCATTCCAGTACAAAGCAAAAGCCGGTCCCTCGGCCGGCTCCTGGTGCGAGAGGGGGGACTCGAACCCCCAAGCCCTCTCGGGCACTAGATCCTAAGTCTAGCGCGTCTGCCAGTTCCGCCACTCTCGCGTCCCGCTGCCTCGCGATAATATACCCATCCCCCGTAGCATTGTCAATACTTTTACTCTCGGCCTCAGGCGGGACTTTGGACGTGGCGGATCCGCTCTTCGACCTCCCCCTGCCATCGCTCCAACACCTCCACCACCTGCGGGTCGAAACTCGATCTTGTCCCATTCTTGAGCTGGGCAAGCGCCACATCCGGCGGTAATGCCTCACGGTAGGGCCGCCGACTGGTCATCGCCTCGTAGGCATCCGCCACAGCTACGATCCGCGCGTAGAGGGGGATGGCCTCGCCCCGCAGGCCTTGCGGGTAGCCCGAGCCATCGTACCTCTCGTGATGACAAAGCACGGCCGGGATGAGGTCTTGAAATTCACTCACTGGCCCCAGAATCCGGGCTCCGACCTGCGGGTGCGTCCTCACGTGCTCCATCTCGTCTTTCGTCAGGCGACGTGGCAGAGAAAGGATCTGGTCCCGGATCCCCACCTTCCCGATGTCGTGAAGCAGGCCAGCCAGCTCCACGCGACGCACTGCCGTTTGCGACAACCCGAGCCGTTCGGCCAGATACGCCGCGATGTCCGAGACCCGTCGGGAATGCCCCTCCGTGAACTTGTCCTTCGCCTCGAGGGTGAAGACCAGCGTCTGGATCGTGTTCAGCAGGAGCTGCCGCAGCTGGCGCGACCGGTCGATCAGCTCCTCCGTCCTCCGCAAGACCTTCGCCTCGAGCTCCTCCTGATAGGCCCGCAGCTCTAGTTTGAGGCGCCTCTCCTCGAACGCTCGCTCAACGGAAAGAACAACCTCGTCCAGGTTCAAAGGCTTCAAGAGATAGTCGAAGAAGCCCAGCTTCAGGGCTTCGATGGCCACCTCGGTGTCTGCCACCCCCGTAATGGCGATGAAATAGGTGTGCGGACAAGAATGCCTCACCCTCCGGTAGATGTCAATACCGGAGATGCCCGGCATGCGAATATCGGTGAGCACCACCGCGTAGTCGCGATGACGCAGCTCGGCCAGGGCCTTGTGCGCATCCGATTGGCATTCGCAGGGGATCCCCCTTCTCTCCAACGCCCTCCGGACCAGTTCCAGAACGGCCGGATCATCGTCGATGATCAGGACCCGCGCGGCCGATCGCGCCGCCTCTGTCTCCCATTCCACGGGCCTTCCCTCGTCTGACCTTCGGCTTCCTGCCTGTTGCCCAAAATAAAAACCGTCCGCCGGCCTGTCAAGTTAAAGGCCCGTGACATCCGCCTCCGGCCGTCCCAGGTTCCCCCACCCGCTCGAAGGCGGAGCTACGTCGCTCCCGCCCCCGCCGATCTCCCGGGGCGATTCTTCACACGCCGCTCCGACGAAGCTCAGGAGAACTGGCGCCCTCATTACAGGGCAAACCCCGAGATCCGGAAAATCTCCCCCGCCTCGTTCACAACCATGAGATTGGACCCGTTCCAGCAGACGCCCTCGCATTGCCCCAGGCTGATCCCCGCCTGCGTGCGTTTGCGCGCGTACGGGAAAGGATCCACCTCCGGCCCCAAGATGATAAGCTGAGTGTACGACAAGACGGCCAGCCGCCTTTTCGCAGGGCTGTATTCCGCGGCTGTGACGAGATTGACATCCGATCTCGCGCCTTCGCGGACCAACTCAACCACACCGACCCCGGTCTTGCCTACATCAACAGAGAAACAAACCGTCGAGTCCCGGAAACTGGCCGTCTTGGTCAGCAGGTACAATCGACCCCCTTTCCAGAAGACGGCCTCGCAATTGTAGTGAACTCCACTCGGATAGCGAAGCCGGAGAGAATCCTCGGCTGTCACTACCGTGTCGACGCCGAAGGGATCGGGCTCTCGCAGCCGGTAGACGACCACGGAGTTGCGCACCCCGTCATTATCCCCCGTATCGGCGATGTAGAGATTCCCGTCTGGATCCAGCGTCAGATCCTCCCAGTCCTCGTTCTTGGCCCCGCTCACGCGGAACACTTTCAAAACGGTGCCCAGCGAGTCGATGGCAAAGAGCTCCGGAGGGTGATCGGAATCGTTGTGGGTCCAGTAGACGCCCCTGTAGCGCTGGCTTGCGGCCAGGCCGGAGGGCTCCCTCAGCTTCGCGCTACGGACCTTGCCCAGCTTGACCACCTCGAGGTCCTGGCCAAGGGCTATCCCGAGCTCCTCCATCAGCCTGCAACCACTCAGGGAGACGGCTAAGAGGAGCAAGATCAACCGGGGGCGCCAGTCCATGTTACGCCGCCTTCTTGTTGGAGGTCTCGGCTAATCGACCCTCTCCAGCCGATACTGCAAACCCGCCGTGATTCGCACGTCGGTATTCGCGAGCTCGAAATTGGGAAGCCCCGTACCTCCGCTAAACCTTGCGCGGAGGCAGCCCGCAGCTGGAAAATCCAGCCCCGCCTGGAAGAACAGATCCTCATCCGTCAGCGAGGGGATCGAGGCGCCCACCAGTTCGACGAATCCCATTACGCCCCTCCCCAACGTGCGCCCGTAGGCCAGGCCCGCCACGAAAGCGTACTCCGAGCGGAGACGCTGCGTGGAGGGCCAAAGGACGTCCATCCTCTCGATACCCGCATTGGCCAATAGCCACTGATCCCTGCCCTCCCAGCCGGCGAGGATGCGAGTCAGCGGATTGGTTCCCCGCGAGGAGACCAGCGGATCCGGGTCCACGGGCGGGAGCATGGCTCCCACAAGGAGCCCCAGCGACAGCTCCGACTCCTCGGGCGTCACGGCGAATTTCAGCGAAACCGACGTCCGCCCCAGCCCTCCAACGCCCGCATTCACTGCCAGGTAGGAGACCGAAAGACCTGCATCCAGCCAGGGGGTGAGGCCGAGTGTTCCGTGGAGGCCGTACGCGCCGATCTCCCCTCTCGGATCCTTCCGACCAAGGTCCGTGTAGCACGCGGAACCTCCCACCACAAACCCGCCCTTCCCCAACGCGCTGGGCTCCGCCAAATGAGCAGTTCCGAGGTGCCCGTGCAGGCTCGGAGCGAATTGCGCAAAGCCTCCCTGGCTCCCGAATACGAGAAGAAGAACCGTCAGGATAATTCGCGTTCTCAGCATAGCACCTCCTCCGAATGGCCAACCTTCCACCTGGGCTCAACGCGACTTCCGACCGGCGCCCGCTCGGGCCAACCCCTCGCGACTCAATCGCCGGAGAGGAAGTCCCCCTCCCCATTACCGCGGAATCCGGGCAGATCCTTTCCTCTCACTACCTTCACCAGCAGGAGGCCCGAATCCCTGAGGATTCCGTGTCCAGCCCTTCCGGAACCGTGAGCCCTATGCCGCGGGCCTTCCCATTGCTTTCTCCGCTGGCGGCTGAAAACCTCGGCCACCAGGCCACATTTCGGGCAGGAACTCGTCCACCAGCGCGGCCAAGTCGCGACGCATCTTGCGCGAGGCATTGACGGTGATGTGCCCGTGTGGGTAAAGCAGAACCGGAATGCCGTTCCAGCGCTCGGCAAGTCGTAGCGGCAAAGCCGGCGGCACGATCAGATCGCCCCTCCCTACGACCAGCACGACCCTGCGAGGCGGGATGAGCGGCTTGAGGTACATTGGATCCAGCTGGCGAAGGAATGGCTCGCCGGGGGAATTTCCGCCTCCGTCCGCGCGAGACATAAGCTTCCGCACGAGCAAGGACCGCTCCGCCAGCTCTTCCAGGCTGCAGGCCGGCACGCTCGCGATCACGAAGTGGAGATCAGAACTGTAGCAGGCACAGGAGAGGGCGATCATCCCCCCCAAGCTCACGCCGTACAAGCCGACGCCCCGTCCCTCCCGGCGGAGCCATCGCACCAGAGAACAGGTGTCCAAAATGCTTTGGACTAAGGACTGCAACCCGTACTCGCCCTGGGGACCGAAGAAACACTCCCCCGAATAGGTCCCCGGCCTCCGCCTATGCATGTGGTGGGGGAGCTCAAGGAAGAAAACGTCCAGGCCCTTCCGGAAGAAGGCATTCGCGAGGGGATGAAGACTGCGGAAATGGCTCATCATCCACCCGTGCAGAAGCACCACGGCGGGCGTCTGACCGGGCTCGGTATGCGTCCACGCCGTGCCGCGCGCCAAATCGTTTTCGGCGCAACCCGTCGGGACCGGCGACTCAAAGTGAAAGCGCCAACGGGTAATAGCCCCGCTTCTTCCCCAGCTGGCCAGGCGGAGCCTCGGCACAGGGAGTGCGTTCACAGCTTCACGCAAATCCCCTTCGCCCCAGCTCTCAGGGCGAAGAGCAGGGTTTGCCCCCCTCGCTCCACGGCAACGGACGTGTGCCCTGCGTCCATTCATGATCCGCAGCAACTGCAGATGCAGTACGGCGAGCCGATCCACAACCTTGGAGGCGATCCCGATCATTGGCGTCTAGCGACAGCTCCGATGACGGCCATGAAGATCGCCGCCCCGAGTAACGCCCAGGCAATGGGGACGTCAAGCAGCTGGATGAAGGGGGGCGCCTTGAGGATGTTGGCCAAATACGTGCCAAGAGCCGCACCCACAAGGCCGATGGCAATGTTCACAAGACAACCTTGGCGTCGCTGGCCGGCGATTGCCGCGCCCAAACCTCCCACCAGCGCCGCCAATAAGAGGAGCATCAGAAATCGAAGCATGTCACGCCTTCTCGGGACCAGCGCTGAGTTTCCAAGCTTGCTCCGGCGTACCGCAGCGCGCATTCACCAACCGGGCCAACATGAAGAGAAAATCGGAGAGGCGATTCATGTAGCGAAATGGCTCCTCTCGAATCTCCCCCTGCCGAAGCAGGGGAGCCATTCTCCGCTCTGCGCGCCGACAAACCGTCCGTGCCACATGAGCCCAGGCCGCGAATTCCGATCCGCGCAGACGAATGAGGTGGTGCAGGGCAGGAAGCTGCGCCGACATCCGATCGATCCATTGCTCGAGCACCTCCACGCGGCCGGCAGGGAGCTCGACCGCACCCCGCCCCTCCCCGAGAGGGCTGGCCAGCTCCGAGGCGATGGTGTGGAGGTCATTCTGAACTTGATCCAGCCATTCCCGGACGTCGTCCCAGGGAAGGTAGACGAGGAGAACGCCGATCCAGGCGTTGAGTTCGTCCAGACAGCCGAGAGCCTCCAGACGAGGCGCATCTTTCCACACCTCCTCGCCTCCGAAGAGCTGGGTATTCCCGCCGTCGCCCCTGCGGCTGTAGATGCTCATCTGCTACTCCTGGCGTTCCGTCCCGAAAGGCAAGCACCGCAAGATACCCTCAGCGCCGCCGAAAAGCAAGGGGATTCGGGCCACGGGTGCGAGGCATCTTGACCTTGCATTTGGTGCACAAACTTTGTACCCTTGGCAAAGAGCTCTGATGCGAACTGCATGGCGAGGTGAGAGATGTCCGAGACTCAGCTCTCCCCGTTGGCCGGTCGACTACAGTCGCTGGACGCCTTCCGCGGCTTCACCATCGCCGCCATGATGCTGGTGAACAATCCCGGCAGCTGGCAGTACGTGCTTCCCCCTCTTCGCCATGCCGAATGGAATGGCTGGACCTTCACCGACCTGATTTTCCCCTTTTTTCTGTTCATCGTCGGGACAGCCCTCGTATTCTCCTTCACCAAGCGGATCGAACAGGGCGTTCCGCGGCGATCCTTCTACCTACGGATTGTCCGACGCACCCTGCTCCTGATCCTCTTCGGCCTTTTCCTGAGCGCTTTCCCCAAGTTCGATTTCGAGCATCTTCGCATCCCTGGCGTGCTGCAGAGAATCGGGCTCTGCTACTTGTTCGCCTCGCTCGTGGTGCTGCACTTGGGGATCCGAGGACAGGCAATCGTGGCTTGCGGCTTGCTCATCCTGTACTGGATCCTGATCAAGCTCGTGCCTGTGCCGGGTTACGGCGCTGGGGTGCTCACCCCGGAGGGGAACCTGGGGGCCTATATTGACCGGCTGGTATTCGGCCAGCACATGTTCTGGCCCAATTGGGATCCGGAGGGCTTGCTGAGCACGATCCCCGCGATTTCCACCACCCTCTTCGGCGCGCTCACGGGACACTGGCTCAGGAGCCGCCGAGATCCGCGGGAAATCACGGGCTGGCTCTTCGTCTTCGGGAACGGCGCTCTCGTCGTAGGCTCGCTCATGAACTATTGGCTGCCGATCAACAAGAGTCTCTGGACCAGCAGCTATGCGGTCTACACCGCAGGGGTGGCCCTCAACATGCTTGCCGCATTCTACTGGCTGATCGACGTGAAGGGGTACCGGTCCTGGGCGAAGCCGTTCGTCGTCTGGGGAACCAACGCGATCGCCGTGTACGTGTTCATCGGTTTGGTAGCGCGCATCATGATCTTCACGAACGTCCACTCGAACGGGGAGGAGCTTTCCATCAAGGCCTACTTGTGGAAGACGGTCTTCTCCGCCGTCGGGGACCCGTGGATTGGCTCCCTGCTGCATGCACTGGTGTACGTGGCCCTATCGTATCTCTTCGTGTGGTGCTTGTGGCGTCGCCGGGTATTCCTCCGCTTGTAGGCGAAGGGACCCCGTCGGATGCTCCCGCATGGCGAAGCACGGCAAACGCAGTCTAGGAGGGAGACAATGAAGGCAAAGGGTGTGGCATACTGTCTCATGACCGCGGTGATCCTTGCTGGCGTCGCAAGAGCCACAGCCCAAGACCTGCAAAGCCCGGATCGGCTCCTTTTGGCGCCGGCCTCCGCTTTCGATCAGGGATTGTTGGGGTTCCTGAACCCAGCCAACGCGGCTTTCGTGCGCGGCCCAGAGCTCAGGCTGTACGGCTGGAGTGAGGCCGGCCTGCAGCGAGGGCTTTTCCTCGGTGCAGTGCCGGGAATCGGCCTTGCCGTCGGCAAGATGCCCACGCCGCACGGGCCCAGGAGCGTTCAATCCATCTGGATGGGGACGAAGGTCGGGATGCTAGGGCTCGGTGCTGGATACCGCTGGCAGGATGTCCCTGGAGAACCCTCGCGAAACTGGACAGGGGGAGTCATCGCGCGTCCCGCCCCGTGGGTCTCGCTCGGGATTGCGGGCCTGATCTCTTCCGGCAAGGACTTTCAGCAGCGCCAGGCCGAGTTGGGACTCCGCCCGTTCGGCACTGAGCGAGTGACCTTGGCTGTCTCCTACTCCGTGCCGGGAAACCAGCAGTGGCGCCGTGGAAACTGGTTCGGAGGTGTGGTGCTTCGTCCTATTCCGGGTTTGCATTTGGCATTCGGGGTTGAAGAGCATGCGGTGTACCGTGTGGGGCTACAGGTGCAGAGCGGTCCCCTGGGCTTCGGGGCAAGTCGGGTGACGGGCGACGGAGGGGAGGTTTACTCATTGCGCCTTGCCCAGCCGCGTCGCCGCGACCTCGCAGGTTCGATCTTCCCCGGCCACGAGCTCCTGAAAATCGAGCTCCGGGGTAAACTGGACTATCTCCGCTATGCCTGGTTCGACCGGCAGACCCACCGCTTTCTCGACCTGATCCAGGACCTGCAGCGAGCCGCGGATGATCCCCTCGTCGGAGCCGTCGCCCTCAATCTTTCCGGGTCTGCGCTCCCGGCGGAATTGGCGTGGGAGGTCCGCGCCGAGCTGATTCGCTTGCGCTCCGCCGGAAAACGGGTGGTCGCGTTCCTGGACGAGGGCGACATCATCCGTTACTGGCTCGCCTCTTGCGCGGACATTGTGGTGATGGACCCCGAGGGTCAGCTCCAGCTGCTGGGTCTCGTCACCGGCAGGACCTACCTCAAGCACGCCCTCGAGAAGCTGGGCCTCGGCTTTCAGGAGCTGCGCTTTTTCAAGTATAAGTCGGCCGCCGAGACTTACGCAAATGATCGCTTCTCCGAGGCGGACCGTGAACAGAGGAGCGCCTACCTGAACGACGTGTACGAGCTCCTGCGCGGGGAGGTGTGTGCGGGGCGAGGCTGGACCACGAGCCGTTTTGACTCGCTCGTGGACCTGGGCGGGATCTTCCTGGCCGAGGACGCCGTCAAGGTGGGACTGGTGGACACAGTGGGCCGCTGGCGCGACATCGACGAGATCCTGGCGAAAAAAGTGGGCAAACGCTTCCGCTCCGTGACGCGCTCCAAGGTGAGATCGCGCCTCCCGGATGAGACGTGGGGACCGGCTGAGCGCATCGCCGTCGTGTACGCCCTCGGCCCGTGCGACCTAGACACGGGCATCCGCGCCCGGTACTTGGAGAAAACCTTCGACAAACTGGCCAAACGGAGCGACGTCAAGGCCATCGTCTTCCGGGTGGATTCGCCCGGCGGGCTTGTGGTCCCCTCCGATATGGTGGCGCAGACCATCCGACGCTGCCGCGAGCGCAAACCGGTCATCGTCAGCCAGGGTAGCGTGGCTGGGTCCGGCGGATACTGGATCTCGGCGTGGGGCGACTCCATCCTCGCATCCCCTCTGACCATCACGGGCTCCATCGGAGTGATTGGCGGGTGGCTCTACGACAAGGGCCTTGGCGAGAAGCTCGGTCTCACATCCGACTTCGTGAAGCGGGGCGAACACGCGGATTTGCTCCACGGCGTCACCCTCCCGGTTCTCGGCGTGACGATTCCGCACCGCCCGCTGAGCGAAGAGGAGTTCGCCAAAACACGCCAGGGCATCCTGCAGATGTACGACCACTTCGTGAAGCTGGTAGCTCAGGCGCGCCGCCTCTCCCAGGACAGCGTCCGCGTCATTGGCGAGGGCCGCATCTACTCGGGCGTCGATGGCCTGGCCGTTGGCCTTGTGGATCGGATCGGGACCCTCAGCGATGCCCTTCGGCTAGCAAGAAAAATGGCCGGCATCCCGGAAGGCCGGCACGTGGAGATCCTTGAGTTCCCGCGTAACATGGGGCTCTTCCCGCCGCCGATGGGCGCCACTGCCGCGCAGGCCAATCCCTGGCGTTGCGAACCGTACTCGTGGTTCATCCGGACCTTTGCCACACATCAGCTGGAGCCGATGGCCATTCTGCCCATAGGCCTTCTCCCCCTCGACACTTCGCTCCCGTGAGCCGAGGTCGGGAAGAACGGCTCCGGCTGCTCTGCCTCGCACGCCGGTTGCAGCGAGCGAATGCGTCCCGCGCAGACGGCTGGGAAAAGGAGGGAAAAGAAACCAAACGCTCGGGGGACACGTGAGGGGGTCGCCCGCCCTCGGAACCGCGGCCGAGGCGCGGTCGCACGGGGATCCGGATGTCCCGGCAACTGCCCCCGGTCCGCCACATCTGGCCGCCAATTGTGATCTGCAGCACAAGAAATCACGCTGCCGGTTCGCTGACCTCCTCTGGGAAAGGGCCAACGCCGCTGGTCCCTGACAAGTCTGTTCAAGAATTAGACATGATCCCCAGTACTCGCGAGGTCCGGTGAGGAAGGGTAGACGAGTCGCATCAGCTTCTCGCGGGCACGAAATCCCCCCTTGGAGGCCTGAGACTCCCGGCCGATGAAGACAATTTCTGGTCGGAAACGTAGTTGACGCTCGAATGCTCAAATTTTGAACACTTTATTTCCGCCTGCCTCTGGCCAACCAATTCCACGCCGATCGTCACAATTGCAATCCCCACAGAATCAAGCACCTCCGGCGTGGATGAGAGCGCGCAAGAGGACGCGCGTGGCATAGTCCTTGGAACTAGGGGATAACGCATGTCGGGGCGGGAGTCGACGCGGAGCTCAGGGGGATGCCAAGGTTGGAGTCGCGGTCCCGCCAACAACACCAAGCATCCCGAAGGATTGGAGGATGGCAGACCAGAAAGCGGCAATGGCGCCTAGCTCCGTCTCAAGGCGGAAAGTGCTCCTCATCGACAATGAAGCGGATGCGGCCAGCGTCTACGGGGACCTCCTCCGCCATTGGGGCTACGACGTGGTTGAGGCACGCTCCTCAGCGGAGGCCTTCGCGCAGGTGGGACAGCAGGAATTCGACGTCATCGTCCTCGAGCTCCGGATGCCAGAGGGAGCAAGTTTTCGATTGCTGGAAGAGATCCGAACGTACCGTCCACATTGTCCGGTGATCGCGGCCTCGAGAATTCCTTCGGTGGGCACGGTGGTCCAGGCTTTCAAGTCGGGAGCCGCGGACTACCTGGGCAAGCCTTTCACGGCATCGGAGATCCGGAGCAAGATCGAGGAGGTGCTGCGTCGGCAGAATGTCCGGAAGGAAGAGGCTTCGATCTTGAGGCTCATCGGACAAGGAGCGGCCCGCCTGCTGAAGCTATCCTCCCAAATGAGTGGCCGGCTCCATGCATGCTCCCGCGAATGCCTCCCGGATAGGGAAATCGAGAGCATCGTCCGGCTTTCGGATCAACTCTCCGAGCTGTGTGCTCGCCTTCTCCAGATCCAGTCCCACGGCGCGCAGCTCCGTGAGTTCGAGAGTGGCGGAACCGAGCGCGTCGATCCCGACCCGGGCCATGCGGCCTGGGGCATCCGCTGACATGAAGGCGGCTGAAGACTCTCCGGGAAGGGGGATTCGCGGTCCAGTCGTCTGCGGTAATTTGTGAACTGTTGGTCGTCACGAATGAGGCTACGAACGTGAGCGGGAAAACTCTGACCTTCCAAGACCTCCTCCGGGTGATCGATAAGCGAAAGAAGGTGCTGTTCGTGAGCCTGGGGGTTTGCGTGCTGCCGATGGTGCTTTACAACCAGCTGGCCAAGCCCGTCTATGTGGCTGAGGCCAAGATCGTGTTCGAGAACTACCCGGTCAGCCAGACGATCGGGGTGGACATCCTCTCTCCCCTCTCGCGGCAGAACTACATCGCCAATCGCCTGGAGGAGATGAAGACGGTGGCCTTCGTCCGCATGGTTGCCGCTGCGCTTCCGGACAGCATCGTCCGCAGAATCCTGGGCACCGTCGACACATCGAAACTGCCGAACCCGAGGACCTACCCCGTCCGCTACATTCGAAAGCATCTGAACGCGGTCATGGTCAAGAACACGGACGTGGTTGTGGTCTCTTTCGAATCGACGGATCCGGTGGTGGCGGCAGCCATTACGAACGCCTCGATCGACGTGCTCCAGCACAGCAATCTCGAGCAGCGCCGACGGGAGTACACGGCCCTGCGCAGCTTCGCCGATGAGCAGCTTTCCGTCGTGGAGCGGCGGCTTCATGAAGCGGAGGACGCGCTCAAGAGCTTCAAGGAGCGGGAGGGCATCGCCACCCTCGACGGGGAGGCCGCCGAGATCCTGGAAAGGATGACCCAAGCGGAGGTATTGCTGAACAATATCCGCTCCGAGATGGAAGCGAAGCAGAGGAAATTGACGCTCCTTCGCCAGCAAATCGAAGCGGAGAAGAAGGACCTGCCCACCACCGTCACCTCCATCACCACACCGATTACGGAGAAGATGAAGCAGCATCTGGTCGAGCTGGAGACCATGTACGCCAGGCTCCAAGCGCAGAACTACGCGCCGGACCACCCGAAGATGCTCGAGATCCGGAACGATATCGAGCAAACGAAGGCCAATCTGGTCCAGGAAACGATGCGCATCGTCCAGGACGAGAAATTCAAGGGCCTCCTCGACCCCCTTGAGCAGATCGGGGAGAACCTCAAGGCTTCGGTGGCGCTGGAAGTGGAGATCCAAGGCCTGGCCGCCCAGAGGGACCAGCTGCAGCAGCTGATGCAAGGTTACGAGGAGCGGCTTCGCAAGCTCCCCGAGCAGGAGGTGACGCTGGTCCGGCTGCAACGGGAACTCGAGGTCAACAACAAGCTCTTCCAGACGCTGTACGAAGAGAGGGAGAGGGCCCGCATTCGGGAGGCCGCCGAGATCGGCACCATGCGGGTGATGGAACGGGCTCTTGTGCCGGGCACGCCGGTCCGGCCTCGGAAGGCCCTCAACTTCTTCCTCGCCGTCTTTGCGGGATTGGTGATCGGGCTCACGCTGTCGCTGGCTCTCGAGTTCGTTTACGACAAGCCAGAAGGACCCGAGGACGTGCAGGCCTTCACCAACGTGCCCATCCTGGCTTCGATCCCCAAGCTGCAGCGCGGAATCCTCTGGAACGGCCAGCTCAAGCCGTTGATCAGCGCCGAGGGGGACCGGGAACAGCACGGCCATCGCTCCCGCTCCATCCTTCAGGACGCGTACGATCTTCTGTGGAGCTCCCTCACCTTTTCGCTCGACAGGAACGCAAAGGTGGTCATGATCACCTCCTCGATCCCCGGAGAAGGGAAGTCCACCGTGACGATGAACCTCGCCCTTCTGGCCGCGAAGCGCGGGCTGAATACCGTGCTAGTGGACGGCGATCTCCGCAAGCCCACGCTGCACCGCATGCTGGAGGTCCCCCGTCAGCCGGGCTTGGCTGACCTCCAAGCGGAGATGCGCCAGGTCCTTTCCGAAAGGCTCACCGTGGATCGCTACCTCAGCACGGAGGTGGAGGGAGAGAGGATGGCGGATCTGGAGCGCGACGCCCATGAACTTGCGCCCTTGGTCGAGAGCTACCTCAGGCCAACCCCCTTCGCTGGGCTCCGCTTCCTGCCAGCCGGCTCGCCGTCGGTCGACAGCGCCAGCTTGTGGTTCTCCTACGAGTTTGGGCTGCTTCTGAAGGTGCTGAGGGAAAGGGCCGCCCTGGTGATTCTGGACATGCCGCCATGTCTCGGCCTGGCAGATGCGAATGTGGCCGCCAGGCACGCCGACGCGATCGTTTTCTGCGTCGCCGCCGGTCAGACCGAGAGAAGGGCCATCCAGCGCGCATTGGCCAATCTGGAGAAAAGCCAGGCCAAAGTCGTGGGCATCGTCCTCAACATGGTCAACCAAAGCATGGTATACGGAAGCAGGAAGTACTACAAGTACTACCGTCGCTACTATGCCTCGGAAAAGAACTCCTGAAAGCCATCCCCTGCAACGCAAAGATCCCGATCGAGAGGAAAGATGAGAAGCTTGCGGGGCAAAGTCGTACTCGTCACAGGTGCCGGCGGATTCATCGGCAGCCATCTCACGGAAGCCTTGATTCAGCACGGGGCACGGGTGCGTGCGTTCCTCCGGTACAACTCGCGGAACGAGCGAGGCCTTCTCGAGCAGCTGCCCCAGGAAAGCCTCGCTGAGCTGGACATCATCTTTGGAGATCTCAAGGATCCAGGCGCCGTCAATCGGGCTGTGAAAGGCTCGGAGATCGTCTTCCACCTTGGGGCGCTCATCGCCATTCCGTATTCCTACTTGAACCCCACGGATTTCGTGCAGACGAACGTCCTCGGCACGCTCAATGTTCTGAACGCCTGCCTCGAGTACGGGGTGAGCCGGCTCATAGGTACTTCCACCAGTGAGGTGTACGGCACGGTGAAGTATGTCCCGATGGACGAGGACCATCCGCTGGAAGCCCGCTCCCCCTACGCGGCGAGCAAAATCGGGGCGGACCAGCTGTCGCTGAGCTACCACCGAGCCTTCGGGCTTCCGCTGGTGATCGTCCGGCCGTTCAACACGTATGGGCCGCGGCAGTCCCTGCGGGCAGTGATCCCCACCATCCTCCTGCAAGCCCTGCAGGCCGAGGTGGTGCGTCTCGGCGCTCTTCATCCGAGCCGCGACTTCAACTACGTGGGCGACATCGTAGAGGGATTCCTGCGGGCTGCCATCACCCCCGGCATCGAGGGGGAGGTGATCAATCTGGGCACGGGAAGGGAAACTACCATCGCGCAGCTCTGTGAGCTGGTGCAGCAGGTCCTGGGCGTCGAACTGCGGGTGGACCAGGATCCGCAACGCATGCGGCCCGCCGAGAGCGAAGTCCAAAGACTCGTGTGCGACGCCAGCAAAGCCCACCGCCTGTTGGGATGGAAACCCAAGGTTCCCCTCGAGGAGGGACTGGCCAGGACGGCCGAATGGATCGAAGGGCACGTGGCCGTGGAAAACCCGAGCTTGTACTACGTGTAGGAGGCGCGACCGGGAAGCGGCGCCTGCGCGATGCCGATGGAAAATGCGAGGCCGATGGTGGATTGTGAAAGGGGCGTAGAGATGCAAGCGATCATCATGGCTGGCGGAAGCGGCGTCCGACTGGCTCCGTACACGTCGGTCATCCCGAAACCCCTGCTTCCCGTGGACGGCATGCCGATCGTGGAAATCGTCATCCGCCAGCTGAAGAACCAGGGTTTCGATCGGGTATCACTTGCCCTTGGCTACCTGGCCGACTTGATCCGCGCCTACCTCGGAGATGGATCCAGGTTGGGGGTACGGATCGAGTACTTCGAAGAGAGGCGTCCCCTGGGCACCATCGCCCCCCTGTCCCTCATCCGAGATCTCGAGCCGAACTTCCTGGTGGTAAATGCGGACCTCCTGACCAATCTCAACTTCGCCGACCTCATCCGTTACCACCGAGAGAACGGGGCCATAGCCACCGTGGGGACGTACGAATTGCGAGTCCCCATTGACCTCGGGGTGATCGAGACCAACGGGGACTCTTTGATCATCGGCTTCCGGGAAAAGCCCCAACTCCCGCTGAAGGTGAGCATGGGCGTGTACGCCTTCGACGTCCGCGTATGCCAATACCTCCGCCCGGAGGAGCCGATGGATTTCCCGGAGCTCGTCCGCATTCTCCTGGAGCGGGGGGAAAAGGTGGTCAGCTACCCGTTTCGCGGCTACTGGCTGGACATTGGGCGCCACCCCGACTATGCTAGGGCGATCGAGGAATTTCGATCCATGAGATCGGAGCTCGGAATCGATGCCAAATGAATGGCGAGTCCCGCTGAGCGACCTGCGGTTCGGGGCTCGGGAGTTCGACTCCATCCGGGCCGCGTTGGAATCCGGGTGGCTGAGCCAGGGTCCCCTCACGGAGCGTTTCGAGACGGCGTTCGCGCACTACCTCGGCGTTCGGTACGCCATCGCTGTCGCCAATGGGACGGCGGCCTTGCACCTGGCGTACCGAGCCATCGGGATAGGACCCGGCGACGAGGTCATCTGTCCATCGATGACCTTCGTGGCAACGATCAACGCAATCCGATACTGCGGAGCGGAGCCGGTATTCGCCGAAATCCAAGACCCGACGCATCCAGTGCTGGATCCGTACGACGTGGCCCGGAAACTCACGCCCCGCACGCGCTGCATCGCTGCAGTGGACTACGGCGGCTACCCCTGGCAGATCGAGGCCATTTGCGACCTGGCCCGTGAGGTGGGAGTCCCGGTGGTAGAGGATGCGGCCCACGCCGTCGGAGCCTACCGCAAAGGGCGCAAGTTCGGGACCTTCGGAGACATTGGCTGTTTCAGCTTCTTCTCGAACAAGAATATGACCACAGCAGAAGGCGGCATGGTCGTGACCGACGACGAAGGCTACGCAGCCCGAATCCGCTTGCTCCGCTCGCACGGGATGACCACGGGAACGTGGGAACGGCACCGAAGCGGCCAGGGGGAGTACGATGTGGTCGATCTCGGTTACAACTATCGTCTCGACGAAATCCGCTCCGCCTTGGGGCTCGCACAGCTCACCCTCCTCGACGAGTACAACGAGAGGCGGAGAAAGCTCGCAGCCCGCTACTGGGAGATTCTGGCCTCCTGGACAGGACTCGATCTCCCCTTCCACGGCGAGCTGGAGGGAAGTGCCTGCCACATTCTTCCCGTGCTCATCCCCAGAGGCAAGGATCGGCGAGATGTGGTGGCGCGCATGCATGCGAAGGGCATCCAGACTAGCCACCACTACCCGCCCGTTCACAAGCTCGAGGCGTACCGCAGGCTTTGGCAGCAACCCCTGCCCACCACCGAGGAGTTCGGCTCACGGGAGATCACCCTCCCACTGCATCCTCACATGACCAGCGCCGACGTGGATTTGGTGTGCGAGTCGCTCGTTGAGGCTCTGGCATGAATGAGCGAGCCCAGCCCTGTCGAGAAACTTCCGCAGTCGACCCTCCGGCCCGAGCTCCGAAAGCTCCCTGGGGCGACCGGTTGCTGGCTGGGGTGGGGTTGATTCTGCTTGCGCCGGTCTTCGCGCTCATCGCCCTGCTGATCCAGCTGGAATCTCGAGGACCTTGCTTCTACCGGCAGGTCCGCATTGGGAAGGACGGCCGCCCGTTCCTGCTCTACAAGTTCCGCAAGATGCGCCACGGACCGGACCTGGGCCCCAAGATTAGCCCGCGAAATGACCTCCGGCTTACGCGGATCGGGAAGTTCCTGGAGCGCTTCAAGCTGGACGAGCTGCCCCAATTGATCAACGTGGTGCGCGGCGAGATGAGGATCGTGGGTCCCCGGCCGGAGATCCCAGAGATCGTCGCCATGTACACGCCCGCCCAGCGGCGCGTATTGGAAGCATGGCCTGGCATCACCGGGCCCAATCAGATCCTGTGGAGAAACGAAAAGGAGCTGATCCCCTCCGATGTCGACGATGTGGAGGACTACTACATCCACTTCATCCTCCCGAAAAAGCTGGCGACGGACCTCGCGTACCTCCAGCGCAGGACGGCTTGGACGGACCTCAAGCTTCTGGCGCGAACCGCATGGGTGACTCTGTTCGAGCCCCTCAAACTGAAGCATCTGAGTTCGAAGCTGAACTTCTTGGCTCACCTGGCCACGGACGCCCTACTGGTGGAGTTGGCCGCAGTCTTTTCGGCCTTCCTCCTAACGGGAACCCACGTCATTGCGGAGGCGACGCGCCCCCTGCTCACTGTGGCCCTGCTTCTCGGCGGGATCCATTATTTGGGCTTCCTCATCTCCGGCGTCTGCCAACAGAGCTGGAGGCTTGTGGCAAAGACGGACCTCCTGGCTTTGGCTACGTCCCTTCTGTTCACAAGCCTGGCCGGCGTCCCCTTGGTCTTCCTCACCCTGCCGTGGCTGGAAGGGGTACGCCTGCTCCTCCTCAGTTTCGCCTGGACTCTTTTACTAAATGGCGGGGCAAGATTCGCGCTCGCGATCCAGGAAGAGCGCAAGCACGCCTCGCGGGCAAAGTCGGCCGGGTTTGCCAACGTGGTGTTGTACGGGGTGAACCGAGAGTGCGAGCTCTTCCTGCGCCGGGTGGAGCTCAACCTGGAACCCGGACTCCGGGTGATTGGCCTCCTGGACAGCGATCCCCGGAAGCGCGGCATGCGCGTGCGGAACGCGAAGATCCTCGGAACCGCGGCTGATCTCCCCCTCCTCCACGAGCTTCGGGCAGTCGACGTCGTGTATTCCTTCGCCGAGAAGGAGGACCGCGGGCTGGTTCAGCTTCGGCGCCTGTGCGACAAATTGGGCATCCCCCTTCGCCAGGGATTCTCCTGGCGCGTCATTTCCGAGGGCGAGCCAATGAGCTCTGCCGAACGCTGTCGTCCGTCGGGCCCGGTGCAACGCCCGGCGAAGTCCACAATGGAGTCCGAAGGATGAAAAGAGCATGGCTGATCGTGCCATTGTTCCTCCTGGCCCAGGGCGTGATCGGGCAGGAGAACGAGCTGCAGAGTCTGATCCGTCAAGACCGGCCGTCCCGCTACTACATCGGGAAAGAGGACGAGCTGCTCATGCCGGTCAACGTGCTCGGCTTCGTGGCCAAGCCTGGCCAGTACCTGGTGCCAAGCAACACGGATCTCATTTCGTTGGTCGCCTACGCGGGCGGTTTCGTGGAGGGGGCCAAACTGAGCCGCGTCAAGATCGTGCGCAGCTACACCCAAGGCAAGGATCCCGCGGTCGTCTGGGTGAACCTGGCGGAGTACTTCAACACCGCCGACAGGCACCTCCTCCCTCCGCTGAGACCCGACGACACGGTGATCATCAGCGGGTCCAAGGGATACACATTCCGCCGCGTGCTGGACTTCGTCGCGCGGCTCACCGTGCTGGCCCAGATCTACTTCTACATCACCGTGGCCAGGCGACAGTGAAGCTCGCTCGGACATGAACCACCTCGATTCTGACGCAAACCCGATAGGCAAACGAGGAGACGCGATGGCCGATTCCCCTTCCGCGACGGCGCTTGTGAGCGTTGGGATGCCGGTCTACAACGGCGAGAGATTCGTGGCCGAGGCGATTGAGTCGATCCTTGGCCAGACCCATTCCCATCTCGAACTGATCATCTCAGACAACGCCTCGAACGACGGGACGGAGGAGATCTGCCGCCGCTACCAGCGGCTCGACCCGCGGGTCCGTTACTACAGATCGGATGTGAATCGCGGAGCCGCGTGGAACTTCAATCGCGTTTTCCACCTCGCACGCGGAAAGTATTTCAAGTGGGCGTCATCGGACGATGTGTGCCATCCCGAGTACATTGCCTCCTGCCTCCCGGTGCTAGAAGCGAATCCGGATGTGGTGCTCTGCTACGGCCGGACTCGCATCATCGACGCCGAGGGCCGCCCGTTGGGGGACTACGAGGACCAGCTCGACCTCCAGGATGATTCGCCGGTAACCCGCTTCTACCGCTACCTCAGCAACGTGCGAATGTGCAATCCGGTCTTCGGGCTGATCCGCCCCCAGGCTCTGGCTCGGACCCGTCTCCTTGGCGCCTTCGTTGGCTCGGACAATTGTCTCCTCGGCCATCTGGCCCTGCTGGGCAAGTTCGTCGAGCTGCCTCGGGTGATGTTCTTCCGTCGCTGGCACGAGGCTGCTTCCAGCTACGACAAGAGCTTAAAGGCCCAAATGGCGTTCTTCGATCCCCGGTGGCGTGGGAAGGTCGCCACACCCGCCCTCCGCCGGTGGGCGGAGTTCGTGCGTATTGCCAGCGATTCTTCGCTCTCAGCAACCGACCGGGCGCGGGTCTACATCCGTCTCCTGCAAATCTTGGCTTGGTGGCGGGATGTCTACGGCCCCGAGCTGCGCCAGGCTCTTGTGGATTTGGCGCGGGCATAGCAGCCGTATGCCACCGCATTTTCCCCGAGGGTGATCAGTGGTTCGCGGTAAACGGATGAGCATCATTGAGGAGGGTGATAGGCCATGAAGGTGGCAATCTTGGCCGGCGGGGTAGGAACCCGACTTGCGGAAGAGACGGAGGTCAAACCTAAGCCCATGGTGGAGATCGGCGGCAGACCCATCCTCTGGCACATCATGATGCACTACTCCTACTACGGCTACAAGCACTTCGTCATCGCGCTGGGCTACAAGGGAGAGGTGATCAAGAAATACATGGTCGACTACTGCTCCCTCAACAGCGATCTCACCGTGAACCTCCGGACCGGCGAGGTGAAGATCATGGGGGGCTACAAGCCGGACTGGACTGTGGAGCTGATCGACACCGGGGTGCCAACGGCCACAGGCGGCCGGATCAAGCGCCTGAAGCCATACCTGGACAACGGAACTTTTTTCCTCACCTGGGGCGACGGCGTCTCGGACATTAACCTGCACGACCTGCTCCGCTTCCACAAATCCCACGGGAAACTGGCCACTCTCACCGCGGTTCGCCCGCCCGCCCGGTTCGGGCACCTCGAATTGGATGGCGAGCAGGTGGTGGAGTTCTCCGAGAAGCCGCAAACCAAAGAGGGATGGATCAACGGGGCATTTTTTGTGCTCGAGCCCGGCGTCTTCGACTACATCGATGGAGATGACACGCAGTTTGAGCGGGAGCCGTTGGAGCGCCTGGCCAAGGACGGCCAACTCATGGCCTACAAACACACCTCCTTCTGGGCGTGCATGGACACGCTTCGGGATAAGAAACGGCTGGAAGAGCTCTGGCAGTCGGGCCACGCCCCGTGGAAAATCTGGGAGTGAAACGATGCGCGTCCTCGTCACCGGCCACAAGGGCTACATCGGCGCCGTGCTCGTCCCCCTTTTGCAAAGCCGGGGACACGAGGTGATCGGCTTGGACAGCGACCTCTACCGGCGCTGCACCTTCGGGAACGGCATGCCCGAGTGTCCCAGCCTTGAGAAAGACGTTCGCGATGTGGAGCTGACAGACCTGCGGGGTGTGGAGGCTGTGATCCACCTCGCCGCCCTTTCCAATGATCCCCTCGGCGACCTCGATCCGGAGCTCACCCTGGAGATCAATCACCGGGCAAGCGTTCGCTTGGCCGAGCTGGCGCGGAAGGCTGGCGTCCGCCGCTTCCTGTTCTCCTCCTCCTGCAGCATCTACGGCGCGTCCGGCGATCAGATGGTGGACGAGTCCGGCGAATTCCGGCCGGTGACGCCCTACGGCCTGTCCAAGATGCTGGTGGAGCGGGACGTCTCGCAGCTGGCCACCGACTCCTTCAGCCCCGTCTTCCTGCGCAACGCAACGGTGTACGGACTTTCCCCGCGCATCCGCTTTGACCTGGTACTGAACAATCTGGTGGCCTGGGCCTTCACCACCGGCAAGGTGTTCCTCAAGAGCGATGGCACACCTTGGCGCCCCATCGTGCATGTGGAGGATGTCTGCCTCGCCTTCGCCTGCCTCCTCGAAGCCCCCCAAGAGCGCGTGCACAACGAAGCCTTCAATGTCGGCCGAACGGAGGAGAATTACCGCATCCGCGATCTGGCGGACATCGTGAAAGACACCGTGCCCAACGCCCAGATCGAATTCTCCGGCGAAGCGGGCCCCGACAAGCGATGCTACCGGGTCAACTGCGACAAGATCCTCCGCACCATTCCGACCTTCCGTCCGAAATGGACCGCCCGCGAGGGCGCACGCCAGCTGTACGAAGCCTACAGGAGGTACGGTCTGGCGCTTGAAGAGTTCGAGGGACCCCGCTACAAACGGATCGACCATGTCAAATGGCTTCTGTCCACAGGCCAATTGGACTCCTCGCTCAGGTGGAACAATGGGCTCGCTTCCTGAAACCCGCGCTCGCCGAAGCTCGCACGCCTGGAGCTCCATCTACCGGGTCATCGACGGCTGCCGCAACTGTCGCGGCAAGCGGCTTGCACCGGTTTTGGATCTGGGCGAAACCCCGCTGGCGGACCGACTCCTCACGGAAAGGACCCTGCATGAGCCGGAACCTCATGTACCCCTGACCGTCGTCTTCTGCCAGGATTGCTCGCAGCTGCAGATCCGGGAGACGGTTCACCCGGAAGTCCTTTTCTCGGAGGACTACCCGTACTACTCCTCGGTATCCCCCACCTTGCTGGAACACGCACGAGCCAACGTACTGGAACTCATCGAGACTCGACGGCTCGGGCCCTCCTCCTTCGTCCTCGAGATCGCCAGCAATGACGGCTACCTTCTGCGCAATTTCGTGGCGGCCGGCATCCCTTGTCTCGGTGTCGACCCGGCCAAAGGACCCGCGGAGGCCGCCAAGCGCGCCGGAGTCCCCACGCTGTGCACCTTCTTTAACCTACAACTCGCCAAAGACCTGGCAAGAGAGGGGCGCAAGGCTGATGTAGTCATCGCCAACAACGTCCTCGCCCACGTCGCGGACCTCGAGGGGTTGGTCGAGGGCATCAAGGTGGTGCTGAAAGAGGACGGCCTGGCCGTCATCGAGGTGCCGTATGTGGTGGATCTCGTGGAGCACCGGGAATTCGACACGATATACCACCAGCATCTCTGCTATTTCTCCGTGAGCTCCGTCGCACACCTGTTCCGGAGCCGCGGCCTTCACGTGAACCATGTCCGCCGGCTGCCAATCCACGGAGGTTCTCTGCGGCTTTACATCGAGAAGAAATCCGACCCCTCGCCCTCGGTGACCGATTTGCTTGCGCTCGAGCAGGCGAAGGGCGTGACCACTCATGCCTACTACGCCGATTTCGCGAGCCGGGTGGAGCAGATCCGCCAGGGCTTGACGTCCGTCCTCAGGAAGCTCAAAGCCGAGGGAGCCCGGATCGCGGGGTACGGGGCGGCCGCCAAAGCCAACACCCTCATGAGCTATTGCGGCATCGGCGCGAACTTCCTCGACTACATCGTGGATCTCAATCCGCACAAACACGGGCGCTACATGAGCGGGAACCACCTCCCCATCCTGCCCACGGAGACGCTGCTGCGCGACCGGCCAGACTATGTACTCATCCTCGCCTGGAACTTCGCGGACGAAATCATGCGCCAGCAGGCAGCTTATCGGGAGCTGGGAGGGAAGTTCATCATCCCGATTCCCGAACCGCACATCGTGGAGTGACCCCGCAAGAATCTCACGCCATTTCCGAAGACGCGAACCGAACTCCAGTAGGAAGATTTGATGGAAAAGGACCAAAGCATAGCGACACCTTGCCCCAGCTGCGAAAGCCGCAACGGCTTCGTGTTCTACCGGGTGCCGGACGTGCCGGTGCACAGCTGTGTCCTGCTCGAATCCGAGGCCGAAGCGCAACGTTTCCCCCGGCACCGCATCGAACTGGCCTTCTGTCGTTCCTGCGGATTCATCTACAACGCCGCATTTGAATCGAACAGGGTGGACTATTCCCAACCGTACGAGGACCAGCAGTCTTTCTCGGCCACATTCGACTCCTTCGCCACGGATCTCGCCAGGCGACTAGTGAGCAGCTACACCCTCACCGGAAAGACCATCATCGAGGTGGGCTGCGGCAAGGGCGATTTCCTGACTCTGCTTTGCCGACTGGGGGACAACCACGGGATCGGCATCGATCCGGCCCTCCGGGAGGATCGTATCCCCGAAGACGTGGCCCCCAGGATCAGCTGCATCCGAGACTACTTCGGTCCCCAGCATACGGGCCTGCGAGGTGATTTCGTCTGCTGCCGTCATACCCTCGAGCACGTTTCCGACACGCTGCGTTTCGTGACACAGGTGCGCGAGCTGTGCGACCGCAATTCCCGCGCTCCGGTCTTTTTCGAGGTGCCCGACACAAAGCGGGTCCTGGAAGAAGCAGCGTTCTGGGACGTGTACTACGAGCATTGCTCCTATTTCACCACCGCTTCCCTGCGGCACCTGTTCGAGCGCGCAGGCTTCTCCGTGGAACGCGTCGAACTGGCCTACGGAGGCCAGTATCTGCTCCTGGAGGGACTCCCTCGCAATGGGATAGCTTCCGCCAGCCCTGACGCACGGGAAGTCCACCTGCTTGAGGAAGCTGTGGCTCGATTCTCCGGGAAAGTAACGGAGCGGGTTCGTCATTGGAGGGAAAAGCTCGAATCGCTCTCGCAAGCGAAGAAAAGGGTGGCGATCTGGGGAGCCGGCTCCAAAGCTGTGGGCTTTCTCACCACCCTCGGCGCCGCCGATCAGATCGGGATGCTGGTGGACATCAATCCCCACCGCCAGGGGAGGTATCTGCCGGGCGTGGCCCGCAGGATCTCCGCTCCGGAGGAATTGCGCGAGTACCGGCCGGACTTCGTCATCGTGATGAACCCCATTTACCGGGACGAGATCGCTGCCCAGCTCCGTTGGTGGGGACTGGATCCGGAGTTGATGGCGCCGTAGCAAGCAAGTCGGAACCCAGAGGAGGAGAGCCGAGCGCCGCGCGGCAGATGGCTTCCGTCGGCCTGTTGCGGCGCGTGCGAAGTCTTCGGCTCGGCTGATCGCTCGGCCTCGGTGAACGCGATGGCACAATGTCCCATCTGTGAGGAAAACACGGTCGAACCAGTCCTCGAGCTCAGGAATATCCCGGTCTACTGCAATGCCCTTTACAGGACTGCGGGAGAGGCCCGCGCTGCACCGCGCGGAGACTTGACCCTGGGGTTCTGCGCGGCTTGCGGTCACGGGGTCAACCTCTCTTTCGATCCCGGGCTCATGGACTACAAGGTCAACTACGAGAATTCGCTCCACTATTCCCAAACATTCCAGCGCTACGCCAAGGCCCTGGTGAGCCACCTGGCGCGGCGCTACCGCCTGCAAGGGAAGACGGTGCTGGAAATCGGCTCGGGGAGAGGAGATTTCCTGCGGTTGTTCTGCGGCTTGGCAAAATGCAAAGGGATCGGCTTCGACCCGAGCCTGGACAAGATCGAGGGCAATGGGAGTGCCAATAACCCCCTGTTTCTCCCGGAATCGTTTCGGAAAGATCACCTGCCGGGGCCTGTGGACCTGGTCATCTGCCGGCACGTTCTGGAACATGTAGCGGAGCCGTCGCTCTTCGTGAGGGAGATCGCATCCGCCGTCGGAGAGGAAAGCTCGGCGGCGGGCTACTTCGAGGTCCCCAGTCTCGAGTGGATCGTCGAGCGAGGTGCGGTTTGGGACCTGATCTACGAGCATCCCCAGTACTTCAGCCTCGGTTCGCTGCGAAGGCTGTTCGAGAGATGGGGCTACGCCACTGAACGGCTGGAAAGGGAATATGGCGGTCAGTACCTCGCCATTGAGGTGATCTTCGGGGAGGGCTTGCGCGGGGAGGCCCGTTCCCTCCCCGCCACAATCCAGGTAAGTCAAGTCAGGAGCTTCGCCGCAGGAGCCCAAGAAGTCCTCAGTCGCTGGCGCTCAGTTCTGCGACCCATGCTGGCTTCGGGGACAGCTGTGGCCATTTGGGGGATTGGCTCCAAGGCTATCAGCTTTCTCAACCTGCTGGAGCTGGGGGAAGAGCCATTGTGGCTAGTCGACCAGAATCCCCGCAAAGTGGGCAAATACGCGGCCGGGACGGGGCTCCGCATCCACTCGCCGGAAGAACTCCGCTCGTTCGGTCCGGAGGTAGTGCTCGTGGCCAATTCCCTTTACCTTGGGGAAATCCGGGGCAGCCTTTCGGATATGGGTCTCAAGCCCCAGCTATTATCGATCCTGTAGAGAACGAGGAGATGCACAAGGCCTCGGCAATTGGCCTTCATTTGCCAAGCTGGCTGGTGGAAAAGCTCCGGGGTCGGCGAGCCGTGTTTCAAACAATCTGGGAGACGATCTCATGCCCGGAATTTTCGGAATTGCCGCTCCAGAAGGTTCCGACGCACTGAAACCCTTGGCAGCTCGAATGTGTGTGCGCCTCCGATATCGATCAAACTGGCGTTCAGCGTTCGAGGCAGCCGACGGAGCAGTTCTGGGCCATGTGGCCTTGAACCGGGGCGATGAGCTGTTGCAGCTCGTCGCACATCCGAATGGGAGCCTCTTGGCGCTGGACGGGGTGATCTACGACTGGGGACCGTACGAACCCCCGGCGCAGCTGCGCGAAAACAGCATCGCCGAGCACGTCTTCCGACTCCTGCAGGAGCACGGGACCGGAGCCATCCCTCACTTCAATGGATCGTTCGTTGCGGCTTTCTGGGATGCCGCTCAATCCCAGCTGATCCTTTTCAACGACCGATACGGCCTACGGCCTCTTTTCCACAGCGACGATGGCGCAGGTCGATTCGCCTTCGCATCCGAGGCCAAATGCCTATTTGAGCTGGGGTGGTTGGCAAAGCGACCAAGCGAGGAGGGGATCGTCCAGCTCCTGATTTTCGGGCATCTGCTGAACGACCAGACCCTGTTCGAAGGAATCCGGCTTTTCCCTCCGGGGACGGTGGCCACCTGGCGGGATGGGCGAGTCAAGTTCAACCGCTACTGGGACTATCGTCCTAGCCCGAAGCCGATGACCCTCGAAGAAGCTGCCGACCAGTTTCACAGTCTCGTAAAGCACGCCGTTCAAAGACACCTCAACACCCGACGCCCGACAGCCCTGCTCCTGAGTGGCGGACTGGACTCCCGCACCGTGTTCGCTTCCGCGGTGGAATTCTCCCCTGAGATTCGGACCTACGCGTACGGGATGCCCGATTCGGCGGACATCCGTCTCGCGCGGAAGGTGGCGGAGGCAAGGGGAGCGCCGAACACCCCAATCTTCTATACCCCCGGGTTTCTTGGAGAGATCGCCGAAGAGGCCATTGAGGCCACGGAGGGGATGCTCAACTGGGAACGTTTCCAACCGAGCGAGCCATATCCCCAAATCCGGGCAGACGGGATAGAGGTGCTACTGACAGGTGCCTCGGGGGATCTCTTCACCGGAGAGTGGGCTCGGCGGGAGTTCCTCTCCAACACGGGACCTGCCAGGCTCGATCTCTTCCGACGCGGTTTGAGATGGCAACCGCTGGACGAAGGGGAACGCCGCGAAATCCTTTCCCCGACACTCTACGTGCGCTTTGCGACCTATCCGGAGTCTTTCGTGCAGCAGGTTTTCGAGAGCTACCCGATCGACTGGCCGACCGCCCGGCGCTCCGAGCACCTGCGTTGGTACCAATTCCATCGCAGGGTGGTCATGCTGGGCGCGAAGCTGGCCTCTTTGGATTTCGACCACCGTAGCCCCTTCTACGACTACGAATTGGTAGACTTTATTGCCAAGATCCCCGTGGAGTTGAAGGTGGGTCAACGCTTCTACCGCAGGGCTTTTGCGAAATACTACCCGGACCTAGCCAGGATCACCACCCCGCGTTACGGCCTTCCGGTCGCGAAGCCCAGCCCGCTCGCCCGACTGAGACGCGCTGTGAATCCTGCTCGGAACCCTTACTTCTGGGCTGGCGTGCAACGCGGCCGATTCTTCCTCAAGCGAGTGGGCCTGGAGAGAGCTCTCCCGCTGCGGCCCAGATCGAGTGATGGGATCGATTACCCCGAGTGGTGTCGGGGACCATTACGTCCATTCCTCACCCACGTCCTCCTGGCTCCGAACGCGAGGTACGTCGATTTCGTCCGGCGACAAACGGTGGCGCGCATGCTTCAAGAACACCTGGAAGGTAGGCACGACTACCACACGACCAAGTTGAGTCGCGTGATCACTCTCGAACTTTGGCTGCGAAGGTTCTTCGGATGAGTCAGCGCGGGTTGCCAGAGCTTGCCAAGCATTCCGCCGTCTATGCCTTCGGCAATTTCCTGCAGAGGGCCATCGGGTTTTTCTTGATCCCGGTGTACACCCGCTTTCTGGCTCCTTCCGACTACGGGGTGCTGGAGATCCTCAACGTCACGCTGGAAGTCATCCTGATCTTCTGCCATTTCGGAGCAGGGACTGGGCTGATGCGCACCCTCCTGTATGAAGCCGACTCGCAGGAAGAGCAGAAGATCGCCTTCGCCACCGCGTTCTGGTTTGTGGCGCTTTTGTCCGGAATGGTCCTTTCCATCGCTTGCGTGTTCAGCCCAGGGATCTCTCGCCTGGCTGCGGGTTCGCCCGCGTTTGCTCCGTGGTTCCGTCTGATCTTTGTGGCCGGTCTCCTGCAGCTGAATGCGTCCATCGTACTCCGCGTTTACCGAGCCGAACTCCGTTCCGTCGCCTTCACCGCTATCCAGCTGGCAAGCTTCGTGACGGGGTTGGTGCTGAATATCTTCTTCCTCGCGGTGCTGAACACGGGTCTGCGGGGGGTGCTGATCAGTGGCATCATCAGCTCCGCAGTCCTCTTTGCTGGTAGCGTGATCTTTTTGAGGGATCACTTCCGGTTGGCGTTCTCGCCGAGGCATCTGCGCAGCATGCTCCGATTTGGTGCGCCGTTCATCCCCACGTTTCTGACCATGTGGATCCTCACGGGAGCGGACCGCTACTTCTTGCAGCACTTTGCCAGTTCCACGGAGGTGGGGCTCTACTCGCTGGGGATGCGCTTCGCCTTGATCCTTCAGTTTGCTTTTCGCACCCCGCTAGAGCAGAATTGGCCAGCGATCTACTACCCGTTGGCCAAGCAACCGGGCGGCAGCCGGGAGCTGGGGCGCATCGTGGCCTACATCTTCGCGGCCGGCGCCTTCCTCGCGCTGGCCATCGGCCTCTTCTCAGGTCCTGCGATTCGCATCATGGCCACACCCGCCTTCTATCCCAGCTACCGAGTGGTTCCCTTGCTCGTGGCGGCCGTCTTTCTCAACGTGCTTAATCTCTGCGCTTCAGTGGGCGTCAACGTTTCCGGCCGATCCGAATTCACGTCTCTGGTCACCATGCCCGCCGCGGCACTCAACCTCCTCCTTGACTGGTGGATGGTCCCCCGGTACGGAATGATGGGAGCGGCGGCTGCCACAGCCATTTCCTTCGGCGTGATGGTGGTGGCCCACTTCCTGATCAGCCAGCGATTCTACCGCGTGGAGTACGACTGGGGCAAGATCGCCCGGGCCCTGCTGGCCTTGGCGACGCCGGTGGTGATTCGCGTGAGCATGCCTACTCCGGGCCTGATCTACGAGGTGGCCTTGGATGTCGGTCTCTGCCTGCTCTTTTTGGCCATCCTGTTCGCCAGCGGGTTCGTGGGGCCGGATGCCTCCCGCTGGCTACAGCAGGGGGCGCGGCAGTCGGCGCGCCGGATTCTCGTCGGGTTGGGGCACAGGGCATGAAGCGATCGCTCGTCATCATCACCTATCACTTCGCCCCGGTCCTCAGTCCGGGTTCGCTGCGGATGCTACGATGGGGTCGGTACCTGCCCCAAGCGGGATGGCACCCCGTGTTCGTCGCCTGCTCGAATGCGCGAGGCAGCGTCGACCCGGAGCTGATGGCCAAGGTCAGGCCAGACTCGATAGTCCATCGTGTACCAGCAATCGGGGCCTACGCTCGGCTCGCAGCGGGACTGGATGCCCTCTCGCGTTTCCGCCGACCACAGGCGCAAGCCGAAACAACCCGTGGTCCGGCGCCGCTCTCCAGGAAAGCTGCCGAGCGGCGCTTCGGCCCGGGAGAGATCCTACTTGCGCACCTCTTCGTGCCGGACCACGCCGTGGAGTGGGTACCGGGCGCCGTTCTCGCTGCGCGGCGGGCACTGAAGAGCCACCGAGCGAGGCTCATCCTTACGACCTCGCCGCCGCATTCGACGCACCTGGTAGGCCTGGCACTCAAGCTCCTGAGTCCCGAGGGTCTAGCCTGGGTCGCTGACTTTCGGGATCCTTGGTACGACAACGCCGTACGTCTGGAGGGCAAAGCACGCTCCCGCCTACTGGATGCGATGGAAGCCAGAATGGAGCGTTGGGTAGTCGAGCATGCTGACCTGATCCTCGCCAATACGGCGGGAAACCGAACACAACTTCAGGCCAGGTATCCAGAACTCCCCGCTGGAAAGGTGGTCGTGCTTCCCAACGGGTACGATCCGGAGGACTTTCGCGAGCACCGGGACACAGGACCGAGGGGACCGCGGATGACCTTCCTTCACGTCGGCTATTACTACAGCGTGTTCGGGGACACCTTGTTCCGGGGTTTCGAGGAGGCGATTGCTCGGCATCCGGAACTCGCCGCCAGGATCCGGCTGCGACTTGTAGGTGAGCTGAGCGACCAAGCGAAGGCGTGGGCAAGTTACCTGGCAGGCCTCGATCCTGGCCTGGTGGACATGGCTCAGCCTGTCCCGCACCATCAGGCCATTCGGGAGCTTGGCAAGGCGGATGTTTTGGTTTGCACTAACTATTCCGGTGAGCAGGGCCGGAGTTGCGTCCCGTCCAAACTCTACGAGTACGTGGCCGCGGGCAAACCGATCCTGCTGGTGAGTCCCCCAGGGGACGCCTGCGAGCTTGTGGAACGATCCGGACTTGGGCATTGCATTCCGGAGAACGATCGCGTCTCAGTGGCGGAGGCCATCTGGAGGCTCTACTGCCAGTGGCAGACAGGGAGCTTGCAGGCGAAGGAGAATCAGCTCTTCGTCCGACGCTTCCGTGCCGACGAGCAGGCCGAGCTCCTGGCCTCTTTCCTCGATCAGCTGGATGGAAAAGCATGACACTCTTCGGCCATCAATTGATAACGTCACTCGGTTTGCGGATCCCTTCGCTTCCTGCTCTGGAAGCGGGAGCAGCGTTTCTCTGTCTTGCGGCGCTCGTGGTCTGGGTAGCTCTCAGACAGCCTATCGTGTTGCTCGGCGCCTTCGTCTTCCTCCAGCTCACCCGCCTGGACTATCTTTTGCCGGAGACTGGGCCGATCTCCGTGAGCCTGGGATTGGAGATGCTCCTGGCGGGCGGCATCCTGCTCCATTGGATCACCTCTGGCTCTCCGTTGCGAGTAGCCTGGCCCCAGACGATTCTTTTCAATGCGTACGTGCTCCTGGCCTGCCTTTCCTCGTTCTTCATCGCCCCGGACACGGTGGACCTCAACGGGAGGCTAGTCATCAAGGATCTGCTTGTGCGATGGTTCACCGTCATGGCCGTCACGCAGCTGGCGGCTACTCAGGAGGACCAGGAGAAGATGTTCAAATTGGTGCTCGTGAGCACCTTGGTGCTGATCGGCCTCAGCCTCGGGAAAATGGCCGTCACGGGGACGGGCTGGCGCTTCCGCGAACTGCCACCCTGGGTCGCCGCCCCGGACCTGAACCGCGCCAATGCCCCCGGCGTGCACACGGATAATCTTGCCACCGAACTGGTGATGGTTTTCCCCATCCTCTTCTCGTATTTCACAACCCCAGGGATCAGCGCTTGGAAGACACTCTCCTTGGTCATGACTCCCCTGCTTTTCCTGAATGTGGTTCTCACTTACTCCCGCACCGGATTCCTTGCCTCTGGCCTCGTGATCCTCGGAGTACTCTTCTACCGCCGGGGATGGGGGAAAGCCTTGGCCGTGGTAGCTGTCGTGCTGGCCGTCCTCCTTCTGGCCCCTCACCAGTACTGGGAAAGGATGGCCACAATCACCACGGACCGGGAAGGCGAGAATAGGGTCTTTCTGTACGCTGCGGCCGTGAAGATGATCCAAGCCTCCCCCCTCCTCGGGGTCGGTTACGGCGGCTATCAGCACCTCGTCAACCGGTTCTACCCACTCCGCGTCACGACGGAAAGCGGAAGTCCGCACAACATCTACCTGGAATTGTGGGCCGAAACGGGCATCGTAGCCCTCCTCCTTTTCCTCTTGTTGCTGGGAACTTCGTTGTTGGATCTCCACCGTGCTCGACGGGAACTCGCCAGTCTCTCCATCGCCGACAGCAGGCTCTTCGCCCTGCAGCTTTCCCTGCTAATGTTCATGCTGTGCGGGATCACCACGCCGATCCTTCTCGATCCGGTCTTCTACGTGATCCTCGGACTGGTGCTGGCCATGAAGGCGAGCCATTGGCCGTACATCGTCGTCGCGCAGGGACAAGGGCCGGTCGTTCACGAAGGCGCGGCTCCTTCCGTCCCATTTGCGGCATCGCCTCCGAGTTGAGCGAGGAGCAAGAGACTGTGTCGACGGCTTGCCAGGAGTTTTCGATGAAGCCCGTCTTGAACGCCCTCACGGTGGACGTGGAGGACTGGGTCCAATCGACCTACGATCGGGATGCGCAAGTTGGCCCGAGGGTGGTGACCAATACGCTGCGGCTCCTCGATCTCTTGGATTGCTTCGGAGTCAGGGCCACTTTCTTCGTGCAAGGGATGGTTGCGCAGCTTTTCCCCGAGCTTGTACGGGAGATCGATCGGAGAGGCCACGAAGTGGGTAGCCACGGCTATGCCCATGAGCCCATCTTACGGCAATCCCCGAGACAATTCGAGGAGGACGCTCTCCGGGCCAGGGAACTGATTGGCGAGATCACGGGGAAAGCACCATCCGGTTATCGCGCTCCGGACTTTTCGATCATGCCATCCACATTGTGGGCTCTGGATTGCCTCCATCGGCTCGGCTTCACCTACGATTCCAGCATCTTCCCGATCCGGCACCGCAGGTACGGTATTGCCAGCTGGCCCGCCGGACCCCATCTCGTCCGCCTCGGGGATGGAGGTGCCATAGCGGAGTTCCCTATTTCCGTACTGCAGCTGGGCCAGACCCGCCTGCCCTTCCTGGGTGGAGGCTACACTCGACTGCTTCCGGTTGCGGCTCAGCTCTGGGGAATCCGCCGGCTCAATCGGTCGGGATTGCCAGCGATGCTGTACATTCATCCCTACGAGCTGAATCCGAAGGAGATGGACGAGCTGCCGATTTCCCGGCACTCGCCGCTCCGCTTTCAACAGAATTGGGGCCGGAGGAGCTTTGAGCGAAAGCTTCGGACCCTCCTGGCCACCTTTCCGTTTGCTCCCGCAAGGGCGATCCTCCAGGCGCTGGGGCTTGTGGAATGAAATTCGTCGACAGAGATCGCTATCCATTCCTCTCGGTCGTCATTCCGGCCCGCAACGAGGAGCGGACCATTGGGAAGTGCTTGCAGAGCATAGCTGATCAGACCTACCCGGCCGACCGAATCGAGGTGATTGTGGTCGACGGTCGGTCGACGGATGCCACGCGGGAAATTGTGCGACGCTTCGCGGCCGCCGACTCTTGCTTCACTCTCTTGGACAACCCGGAGCGCATCACCCCAGTGGCCCGGAACCTCGGGGTCCGGCGCGCGCGGGGCGAGGTGATCGCGATCATCGACGGGCATTGCTGGCTGGACCGGCGGTTCCTCGAAAAGGGTGTGGAGGCCCTCCACCGGACGGGCGCCGACTGCGTCGGCGGCCTGCTCATCAACGTGGCGGAGAGTCGCACCGGGCAGGCAATCGCTCTGGTGATGAATTCGCCCTTCGGCGTAGGTAACTCCGCCTCCCGAGCATTGGCCAAGCCTGGCTTCGTGGACCACGTATCTTTTCCGCTGTATCGGCGGCGCGTGTTCGAGAAGGTGGGGTACTTTGACCCTTCGATGATCAGGAATCAGGACGACGAGTTCAATTACCGGCTCCGTGCCCACGGGGGACGGATCTTCTTTTCTCCCGAGATCCGCGCGTACTACTGGGTCAGAGAATCCCTCCGAGCGCTGTGGCGGCAGTACTTCGGCTACGGTCGATACAAGGTTGAGGTGGTCCGAAGATACCCCAAGCAGATGCAGCTGCGGCAGTTCCTGCCACCGGCGTTTGTAGGGGGGATGCTGCTGGGCATTGCTCTTTCGCCTTTTTGGATGCCGGCGCGAGCCATCACTGCGGGGGCGCTCCTCCTTTACGCAGGGTACGTAGTCCTTGGCACTGCCGTGCTCACCCGACGGGGGCGTGCGAGTCTGCTCCCCATTGTCCCCCTTGTCTTCGCCACACTTCACGTCTCCTACGGTCTGGGTTTCCTGGCTGGCGCGGGCGAGCGGCTACTGGCATCGGCATCCTTGGTGCGGAGGAATTCCCGTGGCTAGCCAGATGGCAACCCTGGTGCGCCCAGTCCCCTCAGGCCCTGCCCACCCGGCAACCCAACCTGCACCTTCGCGCAGATTCGACTTCCGGCAACTGCGCTTGATGGCGGTGACCAACCTGCCCAATCCCGAGCGGGGCATCCATGTGACCCAGACGGCCCTCCTGGCAGACCTGCTGGAGCGCGAAGGGGCGCAGGTGCTGCGTGTGACCCGACAAACCCGCTTCATCCTAAAGACGTTGGATATTCTCCTGTCGCTTTGGACCCAGCGCCAGCGGTATGATGTGATCCAGATCCAGACGACCCCGTACCATGGCTTCGCGAACACGGCGGCCGTGATCCTCGCCGCTCGGCTCTTGCGGAAAAGGGTAATCTCCAACTATTTCACCTCGGCGGGGCCGGATTTCCTCAGGCGACACCGGTCGTGGGCGGTGCCGATCCTGCGCAGGGCGGATGCGGTGGTCGTTGCCTCGGAATACGTACGAAACCGGCTCGCCGAGCTCGGGATCATAGCCACCCCCATTCCGCACTCCCTTCAGACCACCGACTGGGGATGGAAAACCCGGCCTCGGCTCGAGCCGAGGCTGCTCTGGGTGAGGCGCTTCCACCCCGAGTGCGACCCCCAGATGGCCATCTCCGCTTTCGCACGCGTACAGAAAGTCCACTCTCAGGCATCGATGGTGATGTTGGGGGACGGACCGCTGCTCCCGGAATGCCGGCAGGAGGCAATGATGCTCGGGCTCCGCAACTTGCTCTTTCCGGGCTTCGTCCGCCACGAGTCCGTCAGGGACTTCTACGATCAGGCCGACATTTTCTTGCATACCTCCCGTGTAGACAACCAGCCGCAGTCCTTGCTGGAAGCCATGTTGAGCGGGCTACCGATTGTCGCAACCCGTGTTGGCGGCGTGCCGGAGCTCATCGAGCACGGGCACTCGGGCCTGCTCGTGGAACCGGGCGACGCGCAGGGCATGGCGGATGCCGTCCAGTACCTGCTGTCGGATCCGTTGCGCGCTCAGGAGATGGCCCGGCGCGCCTTGGCCCGAGCCCAGAAATTCAGCTGGTCCGAGACCAGATTGCTCTGGTTAAAGCTCTACGAACGCGTGCTCGAGCTGCGGATCACCGAATGAGCTGGCGGGAAACCCGGTCGTTTGCGCTTTCGTAGCGAGCCAACAAGCGAAGGCAACGAAGATGTGACGGACTTGCACGACTGCGAGCTCCTTCAACCCCCGGCGTCGGGGGTCGGAGCCGCGTCCTGAGCACGCCCCTTGAGAAAAAGGTGTTGCCAATGACCCTGGAATCTTACGCCCGTTTTCTAGAGCTCCAGGGAACCCGCTCGATCCGTGCCGGGGACATCCTTTGGGTTTCCGTAGGAATGGGATTCTACCAGGCCTTCCCGGTACATCGTCCCACGCTGCCCGATCGTTCCCAATGTGATCGGGCCTTTTGGTCTGGCCCAGCTGTCGGAGTCCGATTCTGCGCCCCTCCGGACTCCGGGATCGGACACGAGAGCTTCGTCTACTTGATCGATCAAAAGGGCTACGACGTCAGTTGCCTCTCGGCGAACCACCGTAGCAAGATCCGCAGAGGGCTTGCGCGCAGCCGGATTGAGCCCATTGAGGATGCGCGGATTTTCGTGGAAAAAGGCTGGCCGCTGAATGCGGAAACTTTGTCGCGACAGGGCCGCTTTCGGCCATCGGAGGCACTCAGGCGCTGGAGGTGCCTCGCCTCCGCCCTGGGCCAGGTGGATGGTCTCCGGGCGTGGGGAGCCTGGGTCGAAGGGGAGTTGGCGGCCATTGCGGTCACCTTTCAGCTCGAAGACTGCGTCAATCTGCTGATCCTGCGCTCAGCGCTGACCCATCGCTCCGCATACCCCAACGATGCGCTGGTCTACACCATTGCGCGGGAGGCCCTTTCGCGACCCGAGGTCAGCTGCGTCTCCTACGGGGAAGAGTCGATCCTCGGCCTCGACACACTGGACTCCTTCAAGACGGGGCTGGGATTCGAGAAGCGGCCGGTGCGGCAGGTTCTGCTGCTTCATCCCCTCCTCCGTTGGCTGAAACCCCTGCTCCTCAGCCGTACAGCGGTAAGGACGGCGGCACGATTCGCACATGTCCCGACGGCGAGGAAGATCATGGGGGCCATCCGATTGCTGTGAGGAAGTGGGCGTTAGGCTTCCAGAACGTTGATCCCAGGGGAGGGTCCCGGCGCCGGAAGCGCACCAATGAAGGGGTAAGCATGGATAGCGCAAATCGATCGGGCGTAGTCATCTATTCGGAGAACTTCTACCCGGCCATCGGGGGTGCAGAGTTGCAGCTCCGGCGTCTGGCAGGCCAGCTTGTGCGCAGAGGGATCCCCATTACTGTGGTCACGCTTCAAACCCGCAATGAGCTGCCCCGAAGAGAAACCTTGGATGGGATCACAATCTTCCGGCTCCCCTACCCACGAAGAAGGCTTCTGGACTCCATCGTGGTGCCTCTGCGTTTAGCAAGTTTCCTTCTGGACCACGCGCGGGATTTTCGGGTGCTGCACGTCCAGGGGATTAGCCTATCGGGTGCACTGGCGACGATTCTCGCTCGCGTCCTCGGCAAGAGGACATACTTCGCGGTCATGGGTTCCGAGGATCAGTACATCCGCGCCTCCACGCGGGTCCCGAAGGCCATTCTTTTCCGCTTCTACGCGCACGCCCACGGCGCTGTGGCCCTCAATGGCCAAACCCGACACTACCTGATCGAGAACCGTATCCCGATGGGTCGCATCCGCATCGTCCCCTACGGCGTCGACACCGCACAGTTCAAACCCTCTGCGCGGAAGAGTCATCGCGACGCAAACGGGCTCACAGCGGTCTACGTTGGCCGTCTGGTGCCGGGGAAAGGCCTATCGTACCTATTGCAGGCCTGGGCTCAGGTGGTGACGCGGTATCCATCGGCCACCCTCCTCCTCGTCGGCGATGGTCCGCTGCGAAGAGAACTGGAGGAACAAGCGGAGTCCCTCAACGTTCAAAGCCGCGTGCGCTTTCTGGGCGCAAGACAGGATGTCCATTTGATCCTGCAGGAGGCTGACCTGGCGATTTCGCCTTCCCTTTCGGAGGGGCTTTCGAACTCGATCCTCGAGGCGATGGCTAGCGGCCTCCCGGTGGTTGCCACGCGCATTCCGGGAACCGCTGAGCTCATTGAGGATGGCCGTACGGGGATTCTCGTTCAACCAGCGGACAGTGAAGACCTCGCCCGAGGGATCCTCTCGCTCCTAGCGGATGCGGATATGCGCCGACGCCTGGGCGCCCAGGCCGCCGAGGTCGTCCGTTCCCGCTACAGCCTCTCGCAAATGGTGGACTCCTTCTGTGCGCTATTCGGATGCGATTCGACTTTCCCCTGATCCCCGCGGACTGCCTCATGGAGGCGCTGCCCTGGTGAGGTCGGTCGGCCGGGAGACCTTCGCCTACTTCCCGTCGGGAACTGAGGAGGTGCATCTGAAATGGCAAGCGAGATGGCATCGGCGACAAGGGCGGCTTCGGAGGGCGCATTACTTACGCACACGTAATTGCCATCCATCACGCGTGCTGAGACCATGCGGTTCGAGCGAATCATCGACCATGCGGCGTACTTTGACCCCAAGGGACCCGGGCGGTTGGCCCATCCGGACGCGCCGCTGGCACGATGGCTGCAGGAAGCAAGACGAAGCCGCAGTAAGCCCGGAGGAAGCCAAAAACTGGTCGGCGGGGGCGGAGGAGGTGATGGGATGGCCAAGTGCTGGACAGTACGGGCGCACCGGGTGAGGTCGCTTCGCCGGATGCAGGGCAATGGGCTTCCAAACGAACAAACGCTTCGGCCGTTGGCCCAGCTGGGGAGAAGCCGTGTAGCGTCATGGCTCGCTGGGCTCGCATTCACTCTTGCCTTGGCCACGCCTTTGCGAGCGGCCGAGTATTACGTGAGCCCAGCCGGGGACGATCGGAATCCCGGCACACCTGAAAGCCCGCTGCGGACGGTCCAGAGGGCAGTGGAGCTGGCCGGGCCCGGCGACGTGGTTTTCATCAAGGCGGGCACCTACCCCGGGGTCCGCATCCAGCCTGCTCGCGGGCTGGGGAGATCCGGCAAGCCGGGTCAGCCCATTGTTTATCGCGCATACATGGACGGCGATGCCCTCATCACGGGTGGCGTGTGGATTGAGGCCGAGTACATCGAGTTTCACGGCCTGAAGATCACCAACCCGAAGGGGCACGGCGTCTTCCTCTGCGGGGCTCGAACCCCGGCTGGAAGCGGGACCACCGTCACCCATCACATTCGCTTCATCGGCTGCGAGATCTTCGATTGTTACCTGATCGGGGTACTCGCCGACTACGATGTTCATCACAATGAGTTCCTCTATTGCAATGTCCACCATAATGGCAAACGAACGCCACCGAAGGATGGGGAGGGACAAGGCTTCTACGTGGGGGGCGACTACAATCTTTTCCTCGGCAACGAGATCCACGATAATGCCGACAACGGCCTCCAGATCTGGGCCTCAAAGGGCTGGGGAGACGATGTAGCCAATCCCACGGGCAACCTCATCGTCGGCAACAAGGTCTACCGCAATGGCTTCGGCGTCAAGATGGCGGGGATCGCCGTCGGGGCCTGTTGCGGCGGGGACAGCAACCTGGTGGCCAACAACCTCATTTGGGGCAACTGCACCTACGGCCTGCACATCTGCGGAAGCCTGGGCAAAGACAATCGGTTCGTGAACAACACGATCTACGGGAACGAGACGGGAATTGCCCTCTACTCCTCCGCTGGTCCCGGAACGGTCATCCTGAACAATCTGGTCAGCGGGAACCGGACCAACTTCCTGGTCTGGGACATCGCCGATAGGCCAAATCACCTGAGCACTCTGTGGTGCGACTACAATCTTTGGGACCCGATGGGGACTTTCACCTGGCGCGGCGCCAGCGTGAATTCGCTTTCGCGCTATTCTGCGATGAGCGGGATGGATACGCACTCCCTCGCAGCAGATCCGCTCTTTGTGGACGCTACCTCGGCCGACTTCCGCCTCCGAGCTGGAAGCCCCGCCATTGATGCCGGCCTCGAGCTCCCCGACATCCGGCTCGACATCGCCGGAGTTCCTCGACCCGAGGGGCGGGCATTCGACATCGGCGCCTACGAATACCACGAGGATTTCCGTCTCCACCTCAATGCGAGTTCTACGAGTGGAGAGGTCCCGTTTCGTGTCGAGTTGGAGGCGTTAGCCTCCGGCGGCACGGAGCCGTACACCTTTGCCTGGGATTTCGGGGACGGGAGCTCGTCCACCTCGGGACCGTGGACGGAGCATACCTACGTCCGGCCCGGCTTCTACACGGTTCGCGTCCGGGCAAGGGACAAACTGGGTGCATCGGCCGAGGCAACGCTTATCCTGGAAGCCCGGGGCGCATCGCCTCCCGTGCCAACCGAAACGGGAGGAATAGCCGAGATCCTCGTCAAGAATCGGCGAACCTCCGCCCCGGTGACGGAGGTTGCGACCAACACCTGGTACCTTTTCCAAGTGACCTTGAGCGATCCCGGAGCTTGGGTGCAGACGGAGGAAGTGCAGCTGGCCCTTCAGGGTCCGAGCTTCTCCGGCTCCGGGTGGGTCTTCGATCCCACCGGCAGCTATGGCGTTCGGCTGGCAACGGACGGTCGCGCGTTGGCGCTGCAGTCCCCTGGCGACACTGCCTGGACGGAGGTGACCGGACGAACTGGACTCTACGTGGATGCCTCGCCAGGGAGCTACAGGCTCGAGCCCGCCAGCGGCCGCTTCGAAATCTCGCTCCGGCTCTTGCCGCAAGCCATCCCCGGACGCTGGCACGTCACCGCGGTCACTCGCGACCGATCCGGACGGTTCTCTTCCCCGACCCGTGTTCCCTTTTCGGTCATCCAGCCCCCTGAACTCTTCGCGGAGATCTTGAGCGAGGGACCTCTGTCGGACTCGACTGCGGGCAGCTTTTTCCGAGTCGTGGTCCGAACCTCCCGTCCCGTCGTGAAGATTCCGGGTCCGCTGTATTTTCACGGTGCAAACGGTCGGCCTACTCCCGTGCCCCTGGAGGGCACCGTCCCTGGCTCCGTCTTTGAGGGCAGGATCTGGAAAACAGAGCAGCCTGGGGAGGGTCGAGGATACTTCGAGCTGGGAACAGGGGCGCTGGAGGATTCCCTCGGGTACCAGAGCGAGGCCATCCTTTCCGGCCAGTCCCTGCTCGTGGATTGGCCGCCGGACAAACCCCAAGGCGTGATGACGGTGAGTCCGTGAGCGAGCCTCCTATGGCCGATGTCCCTTCTCAGCGTGTGGCGGTCTTCCAGGTGATCGAAAGCCTCGCTGCGGGGGGAGCAGAACGGATGGCGGTGGAGATCGCCAACCGTCTTGACCCGACCCGTTTTGCGTCGCACATCGTCTGCACGCACGGGGACGGTCCTCTTTCGGCGCTCGTGGAACCCCATGTTGCTGTGTACCACCTGAGGCGCTACTCGAGAACGGACTTCTCCTCCATCCGGCGATTCGCCCAGTACGCTTCGGCGGCGAACGTCCAGATCGTGCACTCCCATGGGCACTTCACGGCCTATTTCTGCGGGCTGGTCAAGCTCCTAACGGGCGCGCGCTGGCGCCACGTATTCCACGACCACAACGTGCTACCCGGGCAGGGGCTCCTCCTGTCCCTGGGGGACCGACTTTTTCTGCGCAAGCTAGACGCCTACCTGGTTGTTAACGAGCAGCTGCGAGAGAGAGCGGTCAGGCTCGGACTGGTCGGCCAATCCCGATGTTTCCGCGTGCCGAACGGCATCCCCATTCGCCATCGACTGGAGCCGCGGACCCCGCGCGCTGATGGTCCGCCGACGATCGTCCAGGTGGCGAACCTCCGGGAGGTAAAAGACCAGCTCACTGCAGTCCGAGTAGCGGCTCAGCTGAAGAGGCGAAATCTGGCCTTCCGCTGGCTCATGATTGGCTCCACCACGTCCGCTCCAGACTACGCGGCCCGGGTTGTGGAGGAGGCGCGCGAACTCGGCGTGCTGGATCGGGTGGAGTTCCTGGGGGCACGGAGGGACGTGGAGGATCTGCTCTTCGCGGCGACGATCGGCGTCCTCTCGTCGCGGGCGGAAGGTTTGCCTCTGGCCCTCCTCGAATATCTCGCCGCGGGGCTTCCGGTGGTGGCGACTGACGTCGGCTATTGTCGGCAGATCGTGGGGGAGGCAGAGGCGGGTTTCGTCGTCCCCCCCGGGGATGCCGAAGGCATGGCCGACAGGATTGCTTGGCTTCTCGAGCATCCCGCAGCCGCAGCGGAAATGGGAAGCCGCGGCCGGGAGCTGGTGCTCTCCCGCTACACCATCGAGCACACCGTCGAAGCGGTGGAGCGAACGTACGAGTTGCTGATCACCGGCGCGTCGAAATCGCCGCAGCCGTTTCCCCCAGCTCGGGAAGAACGGAGTTTGCGCGGCCAAACTCCGCCACACGCTCGGCAATCAGTCCCTCCACCGTAACCACTGCGGCCGAACCGTGGGGCAAGCGGATTCTCCCTCCGGCGGGGTTGACCGGCACACGCACCACGTCGAGCAGCTCATCCACCAGCAGCGCCAGAAGCTGACCCTGCACCTCCGTGAGCACATAGATACACAGTGGATCCGCGGTGGGCGGAAGGGGAACACGCCGCAAATCGATCACGGGGACCCGCCTTTCCCAGACCCAGATGGTCCCGGCGATGCCGCAGCTCGAGTGCGTGGTCAATGGCTCGTACTGCCGATGGCCGAGCACTCCCCGAACGGCCTCTGCTTCGAGGGCGTACGTGCCTCCGCCCGCCTCAAAGATGAGGAACGCCCTCTCTTCATGTGCCTTCATGCCCATATGTCACCTCGTGTGGATCGATTGGGACCTCTCTCTACAGCTATCGCCCATTGGAACGAAAATGTTAGGGTCCCGCCTTGCGGGCGCGCCCGAATCTGGCTATCTTTGCCAAAGAATCCTGCACCGGCAAGACGATAGCGCAGGAGGATCGCCATGAGCCGAGTGGTCACGGGGTGGAGCTACTTCGGTGTGCGCAATCCACAGCATGTGGCGGAGGATTTGGACGACATGATCCGCCACCACGCCAACGCCGTCCTGTTCACCCTCTCCGAGGAGGATGTGGCCTTCTACCTGGACACCATGCGCGAACTCGTCGAGCTGGCTCACGAGCGAGGCCTTCTGGTCTACGTGAATCCGTGGGCTTGGGGCGGCGTGTTTGGCGGGGAGGCCTTCTCCGGCTTTTTGGCCCGGAATCCCGACGCCCGCCAGATCGACTCAGCCGGGGAACCAGTCCCGGCCGCCTGCTTCAACCAGCCGAAGTTCCGCGACGCCATGCTGCGCTGGCTCGATGCAGCATCCCACGTCGGCGCGGATGTGGCCATGTGGGATGAGCCGCACTTTTTCGTCTTCGAGTGGGATACGGAACTGGCCGCGCGCAAGGGTCGCTGGACTTGCCGCTGCCCTCAGTGCGCGATCCGCTACCGCGAGCAGTACGGTGGAGAAATGCCGACGCAAAGGACGCCTGAAGTGGAGCAATTCCGCCACCGGTCGATTCTTGCCTTCCTCGACGAGATGTCGCGCGAAGCTCGCAGCCGGGGGCTCAAGAACTCGGTCTGCATCCTGCCCCCCACCTTCCGGCTGGACGACGGGCTCCTTCGTTACGAAGACGTGTTCGCTTTGGAAGCGATCGACTACATGGCCACGGATCCCTACTGGAACGAAAAGAGCGACGCAACCTGGGTTGAGCAGCAATACCGCCAGAACGCGCAATGGCTGCTCCGCCACGCCACGGCCTCCGGACGCGAGCCGGAAATCTGGATCAAGAACTTCAGGGTCCGTAAGCAGCAAGAGTGCTTCATCCCCCTGGCTACGCGCATCTCGTATGAGGCGGGCATCCGGCGGGTCTTTGCCTGGAGCTATCTGGGCTCAGCGTACATGAGCTCCCTGCGCAGCGATGACCCCCTGTCTGTCTACGAAATCCAAGCCCAGGCCTTCGCCCTCTGTCACGAGCAAGCGCGGTAGCGAACTCCCGCTCGCCCGATTCCCGCAGAGAAAGCCTTCCTGCAGTCTAAACCCACCGGACCCGGGTCGGTCGCCGAATCCCCGCGGGGGCCACGGCGCCTGTGCTAATCCCGGGAATCCGCTTACCCCTGGACCGGCTTGCCGAAGATCCACAGGACCAAGACCAGCACCCCGAGACCGAGGATAAGGCCAAGCCAGGGCGGCAAACCGAAGCCGCAGGGGAGGTAGCATGTTGCTACGGACACGCTGGCCACAAGGACTGCGTACGGTAGCTGGGTGCGGACGTGGTCCACATGGTCCGCAGCCGAAGCCATGGAGGACATGATCGTAGTGTCCGAAATGGGGGAACAATGATCCCCGAATACGCTTCCGGACAGCACGGAACCGAGCGTCCCGAGGAGCACCGTCTGCGAAGCGCCGGCGGGTAGCGAAGCTCCAACGCTGAGCTTGTGGGCCATCGGCACCGCGATGGGGACCAAAATCGCGATGGTGGCCCAGGAGGTCCCAGTGGCGAAGCTGATGAGAGCGGCTACGACGAAGGTCACCGCCGGAAGAAGCTGCGGAGAGAGAGCGTTGCGAGCCAGGCGGATCACGTAGTCCGCCGTGTGCAATTCCGCGCAGACCTTGCCGATGGACCAGGCCAAAACCAAGATCACCATGGCCAAAACCATCGCACGAACACCGGCAAGCCATGCTTCGATGGCCTGACCCAGGGAAAGCAAACGCTGGGAGATCGCCAGCGCGATGGCCGTCCCGGCCGCCCCGAAGGAAGTCCACATGAGCACGTCAAAGGAGTCCGCCGCGCCCACGATCTCCCCGATCCGAGCCGATCCGGCGGCCGGCCCCAGCGCGCTCTTTCCACTCAAATACAAGCCGACGAGGGTGGCTACGATCATCAGCAGGATCGGGAGGAGGGCATTCCACCAGCGAGCCTCACACCCTTGCGGGCTCGCACTTTCGAGAGAAGCGGCGTCTGTGATCGGCTGAGCCCCTTTCCGCAGGACCGCGCCGGTGGTCAGCGAGCGGTGCTCGGCCTGCCACATCGGCCCGAAGTCCCGAAGCCATCCCGCCACCAAAGCCACGAACGCAATGGTGAGGAGGCTGTACGCGGAGTACGGGATCGAGCGCAGGAAAAGCACGTAGGCATCGGCCTCCAGCCCAATATCTCGGATGGCCGATTCCACAAGCCCGACCTGGAAGCCGACCCAGGTGGAGATCAACGCCACCGAAGCCACGGGGGCAGCGGTGCTGTCCACGATGTAGCTCAGTTTTTCTCGCGAGACCCGCATGCGATCCGTGAAAGGACGCATGGTGTTCCCGACAATCAGCGTGTTGGCGTAGTCATCGAAGAACACCAGCACCCCCATGGCCCAGGCGGCCAGCTGTGCCCCGCGAGGACCTTTCGCCAGCCGGGAGATCGCCGACACCACACCCTGCATCCCACCAGAACGGGACATCACCCCGACCATGCCCCCGAGCGTCATACTAAATAGCACGATAGCTACGTGATCCGGATCCGCCAGAGCCTGAATCACGTAGCGATCCAGGGTACGCAACAGGCCGGTGAACGGATCCAGCCCTTGCAGGAGGCTAACCCCCAGCCAGATCCCCACGAACAAAGACACGAGTACCTGCCGGGTAACGAGAGCCAGAACAATGGCCACAACCGGGGGAAGCACGCTCACGATGCCCGGCAGCACCAGAACCCTACCTTCGATTGCTCCTTGGCCCCAAACCAAACGAAGCTTGCGACGCCCAATCCCCTCGAGCACAAGCTGCTGAAGGACGGCCCCGCCTTCCGGCTCCGCGGTCACACCTTGCGGCTGGAGCCGCTCCTCACCCGATCGACCGGAAGCCTCGAGCCGGAGCTGGCCCACAAACGCCTCTTGGCGCTCAGGCCTTGCCAACTCACGCATGCGCACGCGAAGGTCGAATGGCACCCGCGACAACACAACTTTCGGGAACTCCACCTCCGGCACGGCGTCCTGCGCCCAGGCTGGCCCGAAAGGCGCCGTGGCAAGGAGAAGCGCAATCGCTACAAGCCGCACCTTTCGCATCGGGGGGATCTCCACTTCGACCCGCTTCAACTTCGGCGAATATAGCCAATGGACCCCGAGCTCACAATGGGAAACTGACAAGAGACGCGGGAGGGAGCGCCCTCCACCACCTGCCCCGACTGACATGCGGGGTAGCGCTCCGAGAAGTGACCACGGGGCGCCGTATCCCGGTGAGCGCTTCCACCGAGTGAATCCTCTCCCCGTGGCCAGCGCGGGCTTCGAAGCAAAGGCCTACGGCAAACTCGGAACTCCTCGGCAAGTATCCCCCTTTCAGCTACCGGAGCCTCGGACTGCCCCCCTTTTCCGGAGCATGGCATCCACGCCCGGGCCGGCGCTTCTCTTGTCCGTCAGGCCTCCGCCCCCGGACGTGGGAAGCCGGAGGAAATGAACTGCGGTGCGAAGAACCTCCACGACTACTTCACCAAGGTCAGCTTCCGGGTGAGCGCTTGGTCTTCGGAGACGAGGCGACACACGTAGGTACCGGAGGGCAGATCTCGGGCTTCCATTCGTGCGCGGTAGTGCCCAGGCTCCATCACCTCGTCCAACAGCGTCGCCACAAGTCTGCCTCGGAGATCGTACACCTCCAGTTTCACCCGGGCCCGCACCGGCACATCGAACGGGATGGTTGTGAACGCGTTGAAGGGATTGGGATAGGCCGGATGGAGCACCCACGCCTTCGGGAAAGCCTCTTTGTGCTGCCCCACAAGCAGTTGCCCGGTCGACTTCTTGACGATGCGCAGGTTGTCGAAGTACAGCTTGCCCTTGATCGCTCCCCCGTCGCCGCGGGTCAGTTGGAAGCTATCGATCCGGTATTGTCGGCCGTCCAGGACCCCATTTCCGATCCACGTCCCCACGCTCGTCGGGTCACTGAGTCGCCACTCAACCAATCGCCAGCCGTACCAGTCGATCGGGATCCAGCGGGAAACCTCGTGGTACGGCCAATCCGTCCCGGTGCCCTCGTCGAGGCAGAAGCGAAAGAGATTGCCGCTGTTGTCCCCGTAGATGAATACCTGGAGCGTGTAGCTCGTGTCGAACACGACGTCGCGAGGCGGTCCTGTTTTCAGATACTCCCGCAGCAAATAGCCTTGGGGCGGAGGGGTCTCCTCCCACTGGTAGTTCAGCACCGCGGAGTACTTCTCCACCGGCCGGGTGGCCGAGGCCGGCAGATACAGCTCCTTGGTGATCCCGAAGGACGAGCCGGAGACCACAATCCCCGAGGTCGATCCGCTGTAACTCGGCTGCTCCCAGTTCCCGGACTGGGAAAAGCCGTCGATCAACCGCACCTCCACGTAGCGTTCGCGAGCCGTCCAGAAAGTCAGGGTGAAATCCTCCCCCATCGGATTTCCGGTCGTGTCACAGATGCTGCCCTGGACGCGAAGCGTGTGTTCCACGTCCGGTGCCAGAGGCTCCCAGGCCCGAACGGAGAGGAGCGAGCGGTTCGCAGCGACGGACAGCAACGCTTGCGTGCGCACCCGCACGCCGCTCGCCGTCAGGATCACGCTGCTGTCCGTAGCGGTCTCTGGCCGGACCAGTTCGTCGAACATCACGTTGATCGCGTCGTCCACATCCATCGGGCGCACGTCCGAAATGTGTGGGTAGGTCGAGAACACGCGGGGGCCGCGATCATCCACCGGCCGCGTGCGGAAGTGCAAAAGGAATGGATCCCCCTCACGGCCGTCTCCATTCCCGTCCAGAAATCGGCCGTTGACGTCGCAGGCAGTGGGAGCAATCGTGAGCACGTAGGCCGTGCCGAATTGAAGACGAGCCGGCACGATCTGCAGCGTCTTCCCGTCCGCCCAAGTCATCCTCGCGATCTCGACCGAAGGCACAATCTGAATCGCCGCCTCCGCGCTCGCCCGAGCCATCGTTTTGGAGAAAACGATCGATATGGCGGCGTTCACCGGCACGGTATCGCCCTCGGCCGGATCTGTCGCCACCACGGTCGGAGCAAAGGACGGGATCGGATCCGTGATCACCACGTTGGAGGCAGCTGACTCATTCCAAAATCGATCCAAGGTCGTTGCGAAATAGCGGTAGCGCCCGTTGAAATCCTGCGTGCCGGGAAACACCTCCACTACCGTGTAGGGTTCTGTGCCGAAGTGGATGTCTACAATCCGGTCGTCCTCGACGTCCAAGGAGTCATCCTCCGAACGGTAGATGGCGAAGCGATGTGCCTCCGTAAGTCCGTTCGGCGGGACCACGTAGATTTCGTACCGCAGCGAATCCAACTTGCGCAGATCGACCGTGGGTGGAGGGGGCGCGTCCCGATGGCTCGACCAGCCAGATCGCACCTTCGTCTTGCGCTCGAAGAAGGTCTGCCCGGCCTCTTGCCAGTAGCGGTAGCTTTGCCAGCTCCCGTAGCTGAAGAATTGGAAGCCGTCGACCCAGGGGACGGACCGACAAGCCTCCACGATCGCCGGATGGCGGTACCAGACTTTCTCCTCCGCCAGACGGTAGGAACCCGGGCCAACCGTGTAGAGTCGCCCTGCGGCAATCCCAGGCTGGATCCACGGCCCCCAGGATTCGCTCGGGCCCACCAGCATGGAGAGAAAACCTTCCGGGGTGAGCCAGTGGTAGTGCATGGGGGTCAGCTGCTCAATGTAGCCTTCATTGAACCAGAGGGCGGCGTCCTGGTAGACCGTGCCGTAGCCCTGCCACTCGCCCCAGTTGTATCTCCCGAGTGCCGCCACCGAGAGCCGGACCCAAGGCTTCACCGCCTGGATGGAGTCGTGGAGCACTCGCACGAATTCGGTCACGGACCAGCGCCACCAATCCTCCCACGAGGCAAATCCCGCTGGGACCCCGGCACTGTAGGGGTGATCAATGTCGTAGAGATACCGACCTTCGGCGTTCTCCTCGAGATCGCGCAGGAGCTCGGGAGGAATGGCACCATCCAGCGACGGACGAGCCTCAGCGGCCTTCGCCAAGGCCTGAGAGAGGGGAGAGTTGGTGTATTCGTTCCAGCGCACGTAGTCGAGGTGCAAACCATCGATGTCGTAATTGCGAACGACCTCCATGGCCACCGAGATCAGATAAGCGCGGACATCTTCCAATCCGGGGGACAGGGAGATATTGCTGGTCATGGGATTGCCATTTCGGTCTCGGCAGATCCATTCCGGATGCTCCGCCGCCGGTGTTCCGGGGTAGGTTGAAGAGCACTGGAAGACATTGAACCACGCGTGGAGCTCCATCCCCCTCTTGTGGGCCTCCTCGACGGCGTAGGCCAGCGGATCGTATCCCGGGTAGCGATAATTCGCGTAGTAACCCCACGGCTCGTAGGAGGATTGGTAATAGGCCGTCCCGCTCTGCCGACACTGCCAGAGGACAGCGTTCATATTCGCCGCCTTGTGGCGGTCCAGGATGGTCCGGACCCTCTCCATGTTCTGCTCCGCCGAAAGGGCCGGATCGATGTGCTCCCAGGTGATCACCCAGGTGGCTCGAAACTCGCGATTGCCTGCCGCAAGAGCCACGGAAACCGCGCAGAGCCACGCGCCCAAGCAGAGTCCCGCTTTCATCCTCACGATCGCTACCTCTCCTTTCCGACGCTCAAACTCCCGACTTCCTCACCCCCCTCGGCAGCCCCCTTTGGGGCCCGCACCGCAACGGCCGCGCGCCGGACGCTCGGTACTGCCCAGAGCATTTCGCGGAGCCCCCGGCATGCCCTGCCAGGGAAACCGTCCACCTGAGCCGCGACGACGACAACTCCCTACCGAATGAGGACCACACGGACCCCCACACTCTCCCCCCCTGCCTCGAGTCGGCATAGATAGACGCCGCTGGGCAAGAGGTTTCCTGCATCATCTGTGCCGTCCCAAGACATCACATAGGTTCCCTGCGGCTGCCACGTATCCAGAAGCGTCTTCAGCTTCCGGCCGAGGAGGTCGTAGATTTCCAACCGGACATGTTGGGTCGGACCCGGAAGTTCGTAGCGCAACGAGACCGTCTGATTGAAGGGATTCGGGTACCCTTCGAGGAGTCGAAACTCCCGTGGAGACGTCTCGGCGAGCGATTCCACCGCTGAGGGCGAAGGAATGGCCAGGCGGAGGTCGTCGAAGATCAGGGTCCCTTTCGTCTCGGCGCCCGGCTCGAAGGAAAGCTGGATACTGTCGAAGCCGAGCGTCCCATCCAACTGGCCGTCGCCGATCCAGGTCCCGGTGCCGTCCCGCGACATGTCCCACGTGACGAGGCGCCAGCCCCGCCAGTCGATCTTGTACCAGGGGCTGACCTCGTGATTGGCGGCTTGGTAATCGGGCACTTTGTCGTCGACGCAGAAGCGGAACAAGCTGCCACTGCCGTCCCCAAAGACGTAGACCTGCAGCAATGCGGATTTGTCGAAGCGCACATTCTTGGCTGGCCCCCCGCTGAGGTAGACGCGGATCAGCCACGAGGAAGCGGCGGGGTCCCAGGCATAGTCAAGCCGCAGGGCTTTCGTGCTTCCGGTGAGGAGATTCACAACCCCTCGCTCCTCCCGGCGGCCAGTCTCCTCGCTCACCGTCCCCGTGGTACTTCCGCTCTGCTGCGGGGCCCACCAATAATCCAGGCCAGTTTCGAAGTCGTCGATCCGCAGGGTCTGGAGAGAAACATCCGTCGTGATGAAACTATAGGAGCTGGGGCGGGTCGTGGCATTGCCGAAGAGATCGCGGATGCCCGGAAAGATGCGGGTTACATACGTCTGCCGAGGGGAGAGCGGCGCGTCCGGAAAGAAGGTCAGCACGCTTGCCCCGCGCACGTCGTAGCAACGGATCTGCCCCGGCACGTACGTGTGATCGCTGAATCGCTCCAACTTGAAGAGGTCCGGGAAGCTCACTGTGGTGTCCAGAACCTCATTGAAGCAGGCGCTGATGATGGGGTGCAGCTCGACGCTCACCGCACTTTGCTTCGGGTAAATGCTCACCACCTTCGGCGGCGCGATGTCCGGCGGAGTGGTGCGGAAGTGAATCACGAAGTCATCCCCTCCCACCCCGTCGCGATTCCCGTCCAAGAAATACCCATGAATGCTCCTCGCCGAGCCGCGGATGCGCAGTTCGTAGTCCGTGACGAAGAGGAGAGTGTCCGTGTCCACCGTGAGGATCGTCCCATCGGCCGACCAGGAGAAACTCACGGGCGCCGGAGGCGTGAGAGAAAAAGCTTCCTCCACCGACTGGCGATCCATCGGCCGGCTGAAGGTGATCACCAGTTTGTCCCAGGCGCGGAAGGCCGAATCGCCATCCGCTGGGTAGGAGCTCTTCACGGTGGGAGGCAGGGTGCTGTACAAGCCAACATCGACAAAGGTGAAGAAGGTATCGGATAGGGTCACCTGCAACCGCGCCGGCAGGTAATTCTCCGCTTCCACCGCGACTTCCACCGTGCCCGTCCCGAGTCCTTCGATGTAGTAGAAGCCATTCCGCAGCTGCGAGGGATCGTTGGAATATCGATGGAACAGGGACTCATACGTGTCGGTCACATAGCTCTTGTCGCCGATGGTCACCCGCGCTCCATTCAGCGGCAGGCCAGTCTCCGCGTCGTACACGATGCCGGTGCAGATGCCCGGGGCAGGACGTTCCAATCTGTGGTAGCGAAGGATCGACCAGAAGAAGGTCCGCGCCTCAAGGCGCTTCCAATCGTCGTTCATGAACAGCTGGTTCTGCCGCGGGTTCGTATGGAAGCCAGCCTCGCTCAGTTCGGAGGGCATGGTGGTCTCTCGGTTCACATGCAAGTAGGGACCGCCCGTCTGCTTGCAGAAGTCCGACCAAGTGTAGAAGCTGCAATCGCCGCGGGAACCGCGCGTATCCGTCCTCATGCCGCGGGTGAGAATCCCCACCATGATGTCCGACATGGCTTTCCCGCCGTGGGGGATCTTCTCCTGCCCATTGTAGTACTGCCCCCAGAGCAGGAGGGTGCTATTGAGGGAGGGATCGCCGGCATCGCTGTGGATGGAATGAAACCAGGCGGCAGCTACACGGTTGGCGTAATCGGTCCGTTGGGAGAGACTCACGATTTGCTCATCGTTGGTGCGGGAGATGTAGACTGTGTCGATGTCCGTCTCCTGCAAGAGCATTTCCCGCAGGCGCAAGCCTACCCGAAGGTTCCGCTCCGCCTCGGAGTAGCCGAAGGCGCCCACGTTCTCCCGCTGGCTGTGCCCCGGATCGAGAAAGATGTTCCAGCCTGAAAGTCCCCTGACCTGCGCCACAGCCCTTGCGCCCGACAGGGCGAGCCACACGCCCCACGCCCACGCGGCGCCCCTCTTGCTGCGCCGGATCCACCTCATTTTCACCTGACCCCATCTGCTGATCCCATCAACGCCTTCCTTCCCCTGCCGCATTCTTGTCGATCTCCACGGGAACGACGTAGATGGCTCCCTCGTCGAGGACGTCAAAAGCGATCCATCGGCCGTCCGGCGACCAGCTCGGGTTCATTTCGAGGACTTCGGCCGTGGTCGTGATCGCCTTCCTGTCCGAGCCATCGGCGGCGATGCAGTAGATGTCCGCCGCAGTGAAACGATGCCCGTCGTCTTCCGTGACCATGTACACGAGATGATAACTGTCGAGAGCCCACTGCGGTCGGTGGCCTCGGCCCAGATCCGTGAGGCCCGTGCCGTCGATGTTCACCGAGTAGAGGTTCCCGCCGAGCACTTCGAACACCATCCGTTTGCCATCGGGGGAGAGAACTTCATTTAAGTACCGGGCACCGGGCAGGGGATCCAGCGTGGCCTCGGTCTGACCGTCCGCGCGTGCAATTACCATGACGCCCCGCCGCTGGTAGCAGAATCGGTGCGAAACGGCTTTTCTCACGTCTTCCACCTTGCGCCCCGAATCCACGATTTCCAGCCCTCCGGCACCGAGCACAGCGATTCGCCTGAGGCCATCGGACCAGTGCGGCAATTCCGGCATGCGAGTCCGGTATTCGGTGACCTGCACGGCTTCGCCGGTCAAGGCGTCGAATATCTTCGCGGCGTTGTAGCGAAGCGGGCCGCGGTACTGGGCCACGCGGGTGAGGATCGCCTTTGAATCGGCCGACCATTCGAATCCAAACCCGGCCGCCGGCTCGTCCGTCAGTTGATGGAGCCCACTGCCGTCGGCATTCGCAACCCAGAGGCCCCGGTACTGTTCGCAGGTGAAGGCGATCATGGACCCGTCGGGCGACCAAATGGGCCTCATGAAGCGCAGGCCCTCTTCCCCGCCGGCCAGCTTCCTCGGCTGGCCGATCACCCGCACCCCTGCCTCAACCGGACCAGCCACGAGGCAGGCGACAAGCCATGCAGCGAGAATCCGTCGCATGTTCCTCCCTCGCAGATTCTCCAGCTTCGCCCCGCTGATCACGGGCGCGCGCATCCTCAGCCACCCCGTCTCACCGGATCACGACGAGCTTGCCGCTCGCGCGGTTCTTCCCGTCGCTCAAGCGATACAAGTACAGGCCCGATGGCATCTCTCCGAAATCCCACGAGATCCTGTGCTCCCCCGCGGGGAGTCTCCCCGAGACGAGGATAGCCACCCTCCGCCCGGCCGAGTCGTAGACGCTGAGTTCCACCCAACCTTCTCGAGGCAGCTCGAACGGGATGATCGCCCGCCCGTTGCACGGATTCGGATAGCTTTGCCCGAGACGAAAGGAGCGCGGGAACGCAGCCCTCCCCGACTCCTCGGCAAAACTCACTTCCTGGACCAAGGCGAATTTGATCGCGTCCGCTCGCAGAACGGCGCCCCGGGGGTTGGTATTCCCGCCGTCGTCGATCACACGCACTTCGATCTCCTTCTGCGCCGGCAAGAAATAGCGCCCCACCAGGGCCCATGATCCGCTGCCGGAGTTTTGATCCACCACGACGGAATCCAGAGGCTCGCCCGCGACGCGGATCACGTACAGCGCGTGGTTGGTCGCATTTTGGGTCGTCGGCACAATCTCGAGGATGTCGTAGACGCCGGAGACTCGCAGCGACGTCGTGAACGCAGCCCAGGCTCGCGGCCACTGCTGGAGCGGCGCGTACCGGCTCGTGGGGCCGTAGGCCTGCGCCACGCTGTAATGCCACTCGCCGAACTCCCGGTAGCGAAGGGAATCCTCGTTGTCGACCACCACAAAATACCTCTGGACGCGCGCTGTGACTAGCACGCCTATCCGCGGCTTCCACGGATCCTCGGTCCAGATGAAGAGGGAGTCCTGGGTCTTCCCGGGCTCCGGCCAGGATCCGCTCAGGCATAGAAGGATACTGCCCATCGGTGGAACAGTCAACGGAAATTCGGCCACCGCGCGGATCGCGCCCGAAGCCGACGTGCAGCCCAAGACCCGAGTCTCCTCCGTGCCGCGATTCTCAACCCTGACGGAGAAGAAGACCGTGTCCCGCTCTACCACCTCGCCGAGATCCATCGTTTGAGGCCAGGCGTACAGATCCTGCGCGCGGACGAGCGGGGTAAACTTGGCGACATCGACCAAGACCCTCCCCCCAGCGCTGTCGCCGTACGCTACCATCTCGAGAAAGGTGCCCGGATCCGGTCTGAGCTGCGATGTACCGAGGTAGACCCAGGTCCGGGGTGGTAGCGGTTGGAGGAATTCCTTCCTGTGAACTTCTCTGCCTGCACTGAAAAGGCGAAAGCAGGTGTGCTGGGCGGGGCCGTCTCCCTCGGGGACCTGCACGAACACATTGTACAATCTCTCTTCCTCGAGCTGCGGATACCATCGCACGACCGCGCTGTCGCGCTTTCCCACGTCCGCGACCAACGCCGTCCCACCCCAAGCGGATTGAGGGCTAACGGTCCAGCGCCCGGAAACCGGCTGTAACTGGCCGCTCTCGTCGTCGCAATAAAGATCGTCTGGGAGAAGCCGGTGGACCCACAGCGTTTGGTTTCCCACCGTATCGCACACAGCCACGCCGACCTTGGCCAGCGGCCGAGGAGGGAGCACGGCAACCCACGACCGATCCCCGTTCGCCGTCGCCGGCACAAACCCGTAGTTCTCGTACAGATCTTTGAAGGCGACGACCGGAGCGGGCTGGAAGATGGGTTCATCGGAGCGAATGACTAACCGCCCTGATTGGCCCTCCTGGAGCAGATCGACCTGGAGCGCGGGGGCGGTGGTATCCCCCGTGCCCAGCCATCGCTGCATCGCCTCGATAGCCGTGCAGTACCGGAACCGCACCTCCGGGTAACGGGAGGCCACAGCGTGCAAAGCGCTATCCACCTTCCCGATGTTCGTCAGGAAATCCGTTTCCGGCAGGTGGCCCCAAATGCAGGCCACCTGATCCAGGCCCCGAGCGGCCGCCGCGAACATCTCCTCCAGGAGGCCGCCGGCGAGGACCCGTCGAAAGTGGGCGGAGCGCACATTCCAACCCGCGCCCTCTCCGGGCACCTGGTAGTCCTGTTCCGAAGGATGATACGGGACCCACTGGCTTGGTGCGCGGGACCAATCGAGATTGTTATCCAGCGGCTCCGTGTTGTCGATCCCCCGGCTCGGATAATCATTGTGCATGCAGAAAGGCAAAATGGTGTTGAGATAGCGCTGCCAATCGTTGTCCATGTAGTGCCAACCACTTCGGAACGAGACGGGGAAAACATGTTCCTCCAGCAGGAGTTGGGCCAGGGTGATTTCGAAGTCGTCACGGCATTCCCGGAAGCTGCGCGCCTGGTTCCACCACCAGCGCCCGTCCCCATCGTAGTCGCTCCAGATGAAGGTGTGATAGTGCAGCGAGAGCTCATCGCCGTTCGTCACCACTTCCGGCCCGTGGTACTTTTTCATCAGGTAGATGGTCATGATGTTCGGCAGAGGGACGTCCGTATTCCGGGCGTAGCGGAAGATGTTCCCGGCCATCATCCACCAGGTCATCTTGAGGGGTTGGCCGAAAGAGTCGAGGTAACGCCTCCTGAAGGCGGGGTCCATCACCTGGTAGGCATTCCCGGTGGGACTGGTGTAGAGTTCCAGGCGGTAAAGGCAGTCGAAGCGCGCCACATCCATCCCATCCCAGATCGCCGTATCGGATCCGAGGACGAGGTAGATCGTGCCGGCGGCAAAAGCGAGGCACGGGCACAGTACGCTCACGACGGAACCGAGAAAGAGCTTTTTCACGAATCGTCTACGCATCGGAGCCCTCGTGCATTTCGGACGTCCTCCTCCTGCCGCTCGCTGCTTCCCTCCCGGAGTTCTGTGACCTGCTGACGCAAAAAGAGGTCGCCGGCCATGCCGGCGACCTCTTTCCTCAGTCCGCCAAAGGCCATCCTACTTCACAAGGGTCATGGACTTGGTCATGACCTTTCCATCCACCGTCAGCCGGTAGAAGTAACGGCCCGTCGGCAGGCCCGTGGCGTCGAACAGCACTCGGTGCTCGCCCGCTCCCATCCTCTGGCGGAGCAGAGTCCGGACCTCGTGGCCCATGATGTCGTACACCTTCAGCTCGACGAAGGCGGGCTTGGAGAGGGTGAAGGGGATGGTAGTGGTCGGGTTGAACGGGTTGGGATAGTTCTGCATCAGACCGAAGCTGCTCACAACCGTCCCGTTGACCACTTCGACCAGGCCCGTGTAGGGATTGGTGTTCTTGAAGCGTTTGATCATGTTGCCGTCGAAGTCCGCCGCCAATGCGTACCAGACCCCGTCCTTCTCGTAGAAAGCGATGCCGCGGGGCGAGAAGATCTTGCCACCGGGAGCCGGGTTAGGATCCTGGCTCGGATTGCCGGCGGGTTCGCAGAGGCTGTCCACAATGGCCCAGCCCCGATTCGGATCGAGCTGGTACCAGCTCTTGAAGTCGCCGGGGCCGTTATCCCAGTACGTCCCAACCCACATCATGCCCCACGGATCCCAGTCTAGGCACTGGGCCCACATGTTGCGGATCACGGTCCCGCCTTCGATGATGGTGCCTATCGTGTCCACCAGTGTGTAGGTGCCCTCCGGCCCGTCCGGGCTATAGTAGTGACGCACCCCGTTCGGCCCGGCATAGATCGCACCCACGAACACGTTCTTCCCGTCCGGGGTCACCAGCACGCTGCGCTGAATCGTCTTCACCGTGTCGGCGAAATAGCTGTAGAGCTCCCAGTTGCTGTCGTAGATGTAGCCAGGGTTACCGCCGAGCACCGTGCACACATAGACGTAGCCATTGGCGTCCATGGCGGCCTCGGTAAGCGAAGCGCCCGCCTTCGGCTGAATTTTGTGCATGCACTCCAGGGTCTGGTAATTGATATGATAAACGGCATCGAACGCGGTGTACAGGACGTTGCCGTCCTTATCCAGCGCTACACCTCGGCAGCGGTTCCAGAGCGTGTCGGGGACCCCTCCAAAGTTCACGGCCCGCAGCTTCATGATCAGATTCCCATCCAGGTCATAGATCAGCGGGACGCTGGCCGCCACCCCGCGCATTGTGTCCGTACGGCCGTAGGCGCCGATCCACACCTTGTTGTCCGGCGTGATGACGACGCCATGCGGCTGGCTCACGCGGCAAAAATCGGCGTCGAAGACCCACTGCGCAGCCGCCGTAGACGCCACCAATAGCAAGACTGCCCCTGCCACCAGTACCTTTTTCATCCCTCTACCTCCCTTCTTTGTTCAAGGAGCCGCCTCGACAACTTTCCACCCCCCGAGGCCCGTCCCCCTCCGACAATGCACACTCCTTCCCGTGCCATCACCTCCTTTCCGCCCTCGGTTCACCTAGGCTATTGGCCGCCTGCCGTGAGAACCCTCGTGACCTGGCACTTCCCTCCTCTCACGGTCGCCCGTAATACGGAGCCCCCTCTTTGAGCATGTTGACCTTCAGCACCCCTTTCTTCTTCGGATCGTCGCTGGTCCGGCAAAGGTAGAGGAAATTCCGATTGCCCCAGGCCATGTAGTTGGTGGTGGGCTCCAAGACGCCGGGGTAGAGAGGCTCAAATGAACCGTCCGGGTGAACAATCACGATCGCCTCCGGCGCAGTGGTCCCGATATACAGATCCCCATCGGCGGCGAAGGTCAGACACAGGACCTGCGAGCCCGCGCCCATCCGGCCAGTCCAGTCGAAGTAGACCTCCTTCGGGGAAAGGGAGCCGTCCGGCTGGATTTGGTGCCGCCAGACGAACTCTTGGCTCGTGTTGTCGTCCCGCCCTCCAACGAAGACCTGGTTGGAGAACACCCGGACCGCCCGGATGGTCACGTTGGGATAGTCGGCTACAGCGGCGGCCGATCCGTCGGAGCGAATATGGTAGAGGACGTCCTTGCCCCCTCCGTACATCGAACCGTCCGGCGCAAAATCGAAGTCGGTGATCCGTCCCGGCGCCGTGATCCACTTTTCCGCCGCCCCTCCTCCCGGTGGGATACGGTAGAAGCTCGTGGCTTTTCGCGCCACGTAAAGATATCCTCCGGGCCCCATCTTCATCCCGCTCGGCAAGGCGAAGGGGAGCGTGCCGTACACCGACTTGGCGCCTGTGGGGCTGATCTTCTCCACGTTCCGATTGCCAAGCGCCACGTAGACGTTTTCCTCGCGATCGCATTCCACCACGTAGGGGTCGTCGAACTCGCCGTATCCACCCCAGGCGAAGATGCCCGGCACGAGCTTGTACATGACCACATTGCTGAAACCGAGGGCGCCCAAGACCGCGACTTTCACCGGCACCGACTCGGCTGGGGTCTTGGGACTCTTGACAACGAGCAGGGTCTCGCCTACGGCCTGCTGGACTGGCACGCGGTTCTTGCCAAAGTACACGAAGTTGTTCGCGGGCGAGGGCGAAAAGTGGAGGCCCTTGATGGAAATGTTCACCAGGCCGGCCAGCGCGCTATCGGGAGGGATGAGCGCTGTAATCACCGGGTCCGGGTTGTAGGAAGCGTGCGGATCGAACAGGCCCTGCGGCTGCTCCTTCGTGCAGCTCAGCCCGCTGAGCGTCAACAGAAGCAGGAGGGACAGGCCTACGCGGGCACCACGCATCATCCTCTCTCCTCACCGAATGATCACGAACTTGCGGACTGCCTTCTCCCCTTCCGGCGTTTCAAACACTGCAATGTACACCCCGCTCACCACCACCTGACGGGACGAGGTCACCGAGTTCCATTCCTCATCGCCACTCCCGTCGGTGTGCTCGATCGTGTAGATCAAGTCCCCTCGCTCCGTGAAGATCTTGATCGTGCAGCGTGGTGGGATGTCGAGGAACATGATCTTGTCCGGTTCGCCTGGGTACTGCAAGTCCCGGGCTCCGATGTGATAGGGGTTCGGCACCACGCGGATCTGGCTCAGGGATGTCCCTGCCGCCCGCCGCAGATAGGCGGGCTCGGTAGTGCGCGTGTAGAATCGCCCGCTGTGGAGCGGTCCGGGGGGATTCGCCTCACCCGTCGTGTTGTTGCTGCCGTCGTTGTAAGCCACCAGGTAATAGTAATACGAGAAGCCGCGCACCGGCGTCAGATCCTCATAGTACCTCGTGCCCTTCGGTAAGTCGGCGATCTGTTCGTAGACGGTATCTGGCTTCCCCACCGCGCGGAAGATCTTGTAGCCAGCAAAACCCGGCTCCGACTCCGAGGGGCTCGGAGCCCACGAGAGCATGATCCGGTCTCCTCCGGATCGGACCTCGAAGACCGGCGGAGGCAGCGGAGGCTGCGGGATCCGGTACCCCAGGTCGTAATTCCTCTTCGCGCGCCCGAAGGTCTGCAGAATCGAGTCGATGCCGGTGTACACCCACGCGTTCTTGTACACGTCCTTGTTGTCGGTGGTGGAACCATCGGGGAGGACAAAAGGCCCCTTGTCGTTGGGATTGTCGTAGGCTTGCTTCCACCGGCGGCCAATCCGCTCGCAGAGCTGGCGATTGATCCCGGCCACTCCCTCAGCCTCCACGATGGTCACGCTCTCGCCTGGCTCGAGGTCCCACGGGCCATAGCAGATCCAGATGTTAGTCCCGCCACCATCGTTGTGCACCGTGACGGGGTCCGGGTTCGAGGCGGAGTATTTCTCGAAGAAGCGCTCGTTGCCCCCCAGGCCGAGGTAAGGCTTTCCGCTCAGCATCTCGTACAGCAAGATCATGTTCGGCTCGTCCGTGGGCTGAAGATTTCCCACGCTGGGGTACGTATCCCCCGCATGCCAACCGAGCACAACCGGCTGGTAGGGATCGTCGCTCCGGTCTTTCGGACTCTTATCCACGTGCAGAACGACGATCCCGGCGAACTGAGGTGAACAGAGTCGGCCGTCTTTGCTGACGTCGGGGGCACCGATGTTGTCGAAGGAGTTCCTGACCGACTGCCCCGCCCAAGCAAATCCGCATCGCAGCCAGTTCACGATCGGGTTCTGCTCGGTGATGCGCTCTCCCGCGTGCGCCGGGTAATCCTCCCCCCGCTTGCTCACCCAGGTGTGTTTGCCCCACACCTGGCCATCGCCGATCTTCTCGCCCCCTTCCCGGCAGACGCTATATCGCACGCCCCAGCTGATGCGCACGCCCTTGAGAGTCGCCCCGAGCTCGATCTCGGGATCGTAGTCCACGTTCCCCGTATTGGTGAGCGTGTACTCGCGGATGAAATAGTTGTCGTGGTACTGCTGGCTGAAGGCGTAAACCCGGCGAGTGATGGTCAACCCCATGCTCGTGTTGACCACGTTGGTGATCACTCGATCCGGTATCTGCTGGGGATCAATCTCATCCACGTCGCCGCGGTAGGGGGCCGTGACGTCCGTCCCGTCTACGTAGACGTGCGGAGGGTCGAATTTCGCCGTCTGCTTGAGCACCATTGGGAAAAGCGAGATGTCGACGTAGTCGGCAGCGAAGTAGATCCCGTACTTGCTCCAGTGGCGGCCTTTGGCGTCGGTGAAATCTTCGCAAGCAATCCACTGGCGCTGGATGACGGCGTTATCCTGCTTCTGGTAGTCCGCAGGCCAAATCATTCCCTCGTAGTACGAGTTATTCCAGGCTCGTTCGGACCCGTACGCCGAAAAGCGACTCTGAAGCGAACCCACGCGCACGTAGCGCTTCTCCGTCCCCGCTACCTGCGCCTGCACCTGGGATACCAGAACCCAGGCGCAGAGGAGCTGGAATCCAACCGAAGCCGCGATGCGTGTTGCTCGCCGCAAGCTCTCCGCACCCTCTCGCCTACCGTTCATCGCTACCAATGCCTTATCCTCCCGGCTCAGAAGTTGATCTTGATCCCGAACTTGACATCCCGAGGATCCAGGAAGGTGAAGTAGGTAAGATTTGGCATGTCGATGTAGGCTTTCGTCTTCAGGATCCTCTCCAAATCCGCTTTTGTCTTGGTGGGATCCGAGGGATCGTACCGCTCGTACTTCACACCCTCTTTACGGTAGTCGCCGATGCGATCGTTCCCGTGCTCCGGACCAGTCTCCCACGGGAAGTGGAGGGATTCGAGATAGTCCACGTAGTCGTAGTAGTCCGAGAAGCCGGCGTAGCTGAGCCGTTTGATGTTGAAGACATTGGTGACGTCTACATAGAGCTGCACGTCCCAATTGCGTATCCGGAACGTCTTGGCCAGACGCATATCCACGTTGTAGTAGTCCTTCCAACGAACGTTGTCTACCAGACCCGGGATATTGTGCGGATTGTACGTCTCGTACGCCCCAGCACGCCACGTGGCCAAAATGTTGAGATCCCAGTACCCAAGCGGATGGATACCCAAGACCCTTGGGCCGAAATCCATCGGCGTCAGGAAATCGATATTGGCTCTGGCGTACGGTTGCGGGTGAGGTCTCTCCTGGTACGGGTTCTGGCGTAGATAGTCCCGCTGCATGTTCGGGTCCTGGTAATAGCGCAGGAGGCCAAAGTAGCCGCTGGTGATCACCTCGTACGTGTAGTTCACAAATCCGTTGATCCAACCCCCTGTATACTTGGTCAGCGTCACCTCAAAGCCTCGCACGTCTTGGTAGTTGTTGTTCTCGGCCAGATTGTACTTCACAGCGCCGGTGACGTCCTGGTAGTAAACCCAGCCAGGCTGATTGGAGATGTCGCGGTAATAGGCGGCAATGTTCAGCAGGAATCGGTTAAACAGATTCTGGGAAAAGCCCAATTCGTAGGCCACCGTACGTTCCATCTCCAGATTGGGATTGCCGATGGAGGTGACCAGCCCATTGGCCTCTCGCTGAAGCCGGAAACGGTACGTCGAGGGCGGTTCCTGGAGGAAGTGGCCGTAATTGAAATAGAGCTTCGAATTCTCCGTGATGGGGTGGGAAACGCCGAGTCGCGGACTCAGGTAGAGCCGGCTCTTTGCGTCCACTTTGGGAGCGACCCTCTCGATCAGATTCCCATACCCTTCGCGATAAAGCCTGTCGTAAGGATCGAGCTGGTACTTTGGGCCATTGGGGTTCATGAAGTCCAGCCGCAGCCCGAGGTTCATGATGAATCCTTCGAACTCGAGCTTGTCCTGGACGTAGGCTCCAACCCGGTAGGGGAAGCGATGGTACGTCTGCTTCCGGTTCCAGGTACGCATGCTCGGGTTTTCGGTGTAGGACTTGATGTTGAGATCATTGTACACGAACTGGATGCCGGTCTTCACCTGGTTTCGGTGGTCCACCTGGCTGGTCAGATCGAAACGGAAGGAGAACGTCTTGGTGACGCTCTTGTCGCGGCCCAGGTTCATCCAGCCCCCCAAGATCATCCCGTCGCCGATCCCGGACACTCCGTAGCCCCAGTATCCCCACGGAGCCTCGTCCACTTTGATCCCCGGCACAGGCTCGTAGCGCTTCGTTGTGTCTCGCAAGGTCATCTGGTAGGTGTTGTAGCGATTGATATTGTTCTGCACGTTGATCTCGTAAAACGTGCGAGAGCTCAGGACATGGGTGAATTTCAGCCCCACCATGTTGCGGTAGATGTCACCCGGACTGTAATAGCCCGGCACATACAAGATCGCGTTGCCGCTGCTGCTGTTGACCAAATCCGCCACCGCGTAGGTACCGCGCAGAAGATCCCCTGTAGGTGTGGTGGTCCAGTCATACGGGCAGACGGAGTACACCTCGCCGTACATCCCAGTGAGCACCAGCTTGATCGATGGACCCCAGTTCGACACAAGCTTCAACTGGCTGACGTTCTCGCTGTAAGCGTCCCTCGACAGGGGGAAGATGAACATCTCCTGCAGCCGCTGGTGAGAAAGCAAGAACCGGAGCCCTCCCAGCGACCGGCTCAGCACGGGAACCGGGCCGCCGAAGGCGAAATCCACCACGTAGTCCGGCTTCGTAATGTCGCCCCGCCGACGGTGCTGCCATTCCCAAAGACGTTTGGCCCCTTCGGGGGTCAGATCGTTCGTCGGATCGTCATCCTTCACGGTGGCATCCGCCACGGCGATCCAGCCTGGGAACGAGGGATATTGCCGCCGGGTGTATTCGTCCCACGCGCCGCTGGCGGTACCCGTCCAGCAGACCGCTGGATCCAGATACGGACGGGTGAAATAGGTATTCGGGTCGTAGATGGACGGGCCGAAATGCTTCGGTCCAGGAGGCCGATACAGCCCGGAGAATGTGCCGTGATAGCTGCGCGCGTCTGGCTCCTTGGTGATGACGTTGATCACTCCCGAACGCAGGTTCCCGTACTCCGCGTTGAATCCGCCCGTTTGGATCTGCACCTCCTTGACGACGGAAAGCGGCAAACTGGCGTAGGGAGTATTGGACCGCTCATCGTTCGTGGTGAACCCATCCACCATGAATGCCGCCTGTCTTGCGCTCCCACCCCGGATCACAAGCCCCCGAATTCCCGCCTGCAATCCGACTACCTGGGTCAGTTCCTGCACCGGCAAGCTCGAGATCACCCGCGATTCCACGTTCACCTGGCTGGCGGAAACGTCCTTCGGCACCAACGGCCGCTTCGCCTCCACCACGACCTCTCCCATCTCGAGCACCTGGGGCTCCAGCCGGAAGTCCACCGTGGTGGTCAAATCCACTTTCACCACCACATTGGTCGTCGTGACCCTGCGGTACCCAATCATGGAAGCCTGGAGGGAGTAAGAGCCCGGCGGCACATTCAGGATAACGTAATAGCCGTCGGCGTCCGAAGCAGCCCCCATTTCCGTGCCCAGGAGGACCACATTCACACCGGGAAGAGGCATGCCCGTTTCGGCATCGGTCACGCGACCCGTGATCTTCCCCGTGATCCCCGCATGCAGGGAACCTGTCATGCTGAGGATCGTCAGCAGCAGAACGCAAAGGTACTTTCTCATCCGCAAAGGACCCTCCTCAGCGAAACGTGCTCCCATATGTCCTTGTGATGCCGAGCATGTCGTGCGCACGACCACCGGCTGCATCACTCGCGCCCGTAATACGGAGCACCCGGCTTCAAAATGTTGATCCGCATCATCCTCTTCTGAGATGGATCCGTGTCGTTTCTCTGATTCGCATACAAGAAGGTGCCGGTGCCCCAGGCGAGCGAATAGACGTAGGGTTTGATCAGGCCCTCGTAGAGGGGTTCGAAACTTCCGTCCGGGTGCACGATTACGATCCCGTAGGCGTTGTCCGTGCCCACGTACATATCCCCGTCCTGCGAGAAGGTGATAGCATAGACCCGCGACGAGGGGTCAACCCTTCCGTTCCAGTCGAAGTACACCTCCCTCGGCCCCAACTGATCCTCAGCGAGGATTTGATTGCGCCATACGAAGGAACGACCGGCGGTATCGCCCGCCACGTACACGAACCCGTCGAAAACCCGCACCGAGCGAATATTCACCTTGGTGTAGGCTGCCGCCTGACTGGCCGAGCCATCCTGCCGAATCAGGTACAAGAAGTTCCCGTCGCCTCCCGCATACATCGACTTGGAGGGGGCAAAATCGAAATCATTGATCTTGTCTGGCGCGTCGATCCATTTCGCAGCGGTTCCACCCCCTGGGGCGAGGCGATAGAGCGTCTTGGTGCCTCGGGCCACGTACAGGTAGCCCCCCGGTCCCATTTTCATTCCCGTGGCCTTGATGAACGGCATCGTGCCGTAGGTCGAACGCTGATTCCTCGGGCTCACCCTGTCGATGTTCTTGCTGGTCAAGCCGACGTAGAGGTTCTCGCTGGCGTCACAGGTGATGGCCCAAGGATCGTCCGCCGCGAGAAAGCCTCCCCAGTCCCAAATCGCCTGCACGAGCTTGTATCTCACGATATTGCTGAAGAGAAGGGCCCCGTGAACCGCAATCTTGACCTGGATCGAGTCGCCAACCAAGTTCGGAGTCTTCACCTGCAGCTCGGATTCGCTCGCGCTGAGGACCCGGGCCTGCACCTTCCCGAAGAAGACGAAGTTCTTGGCGGGATCCGTCGAAAAGTTCTTGCCCCTGATGACGATCTTCCCGATGCCCGCCAACGCGCTGTCCGGCGGGATCAGGGCGGTGATCTCGGGCGTTGGTGCTCCCTTGAAGTTGGGATCGTAGATGCTCTCCGGGTACTTGTTCTCACAACCGGAAAGCGCTGCTACGACCAAACCCACCGTCACCAGTGCCCACACCCTGGCAAGCGACGCCCTCATGGTCTTTCTCCTATTTCGAAGAGTCTGCCAGAGCACTCCTCAGGTCCCTCAAAAGACAAGGCGGAACGACATCAACTTCACCGGATCGAAGACGCCGAACGGGATGTACGCATAGTCGAAGGCAATCAGATGATCCCCGAAGGACTTCTGAATTCCGAATCCCAAGCTCAGACCCCGATCGGGGTCCCCGTACTTGCCCTTCTCTTCCTCGGTGTGCCGATACCCGGTCGTGTACCCTCCTCGAAGGGCCAAAAGTCCCAGGAAGGTATATTCTGCGCCGACGCTGATCTGCTCGGGATAATCGCGCGGATGGCTGGCATCGACGGAAACGAGCAGCTTGTGCACGTCATTCTCACCCAGGAACAGCTCCAGCACTTCCATGCTCAGGCCGATGCGGAAGGTGAGCGGCAGCTGGAACCCCTCGCGCTGGTACTTGATTTCCTTGGAGAAGTTGCGCACGCTCATGCCGAAGGCGAGCGTCTTGAATCCGGTTCGGTAGAGCGTCCCGAAGTCAAAACCGAGCACGCCGATCTCGTTGCTGATCTTCTGGGTTACTCCCTGCGACACCTCCCCCACCGGCACCACGCTGGTCCCCAGTTTCTGGTAGCAATACCGGACGTGCCCGCCCACGGAGAAGCGATCCGTCAGCGAACGAGCGTAGGCTACCCCGACGGCGAAGGCGGAGGGGGAGAAAACCCCCGTGTCGATGTAGCCTTTTTCCGTGGTCGGGTCAACCATCGTGCCGAGGAACTCCCCGTAGTCCACGCTCAGGAAACTGAATCCCAGTACCCCGTACCTTCCTCGCCACGGGTTGAAGGCGATGGTCCCCGACACGTGCTGGATGTCGGCGATCCACTGGTTCCGGTTGAGCGAAATATCCACCAGCGAGGTGATGCGCGACATGTTCGCCGGATTGTAGAACATCGAGGCCGAATAGCTGGCCACGGTGGTGAAAGCCTCCCCCATGGCTGCCGCACGTGCCTCCGTCGGAACGCTCAGGAACTGAAAGCCTGTCTGAGCTAGCTTCTTGTTGCCCGCCGCGGCCCAAGAAGTCCACAGCGCCAAGAAGACCAGCGCCGCCCACAGGCCTAAGGCTCGCTTTCCCATCGCTCGACCCTCCGTTTCCACTTGAAAGGGACCCATTTCGTCCACCGCCGCTCTCCTATCGAATGATCACGAACTTCCGGAAGGTCCTCTGACCGTCCGGCGTCTCGAAGTAGGCGATGTACACACCGCTCACCACCACCTGGCGGGATGAGGTGATGGAATTCCACGCCTCATCCCCGCTGCCATCGGTGTGCTCAATGGTTTCGATCAGATCACCCCTCTCCGTGAAGATCTTGATGGTACAGACGGGAGGTATGTCGAGGAACATGATCCGATCCGGCGCGCCGTACCCATATTGCAGGTCGCGCGCCCGGATGTTGTACGGGTTCGGCACCACGCGGATATCGGCCAGGCTCTTACCCGCTTGCCGCTTGAGCCGTGCCGGTTCGTTGGTCCTTGTATAGAACATGCTGCTTTCCAGCGGGCCAGGAGGATTGGCGGGAGTGACATTCACGGAGGGGTCACTCACACTGGTGATGTAGTAGTAGTAGTCGAAGCCCCGCGATGCGCCGAAGTCGTCGTACTGATGGACCCCGGGACCGCACTCGTAGATCAGTTGGTACAAGGTGTCCGGAACATGGATGGCGCGATAGATCCGGTAGCCCGCAAAACCAGGCCAGGACTCCGGCTCACTCGACCATCTGAGCATAATCCGGTCCCCTCCACCCGTGACCTCGAACATCTTCGGCGGAGGAGGCGGATGCGGGATGTTGTAGTTGAGCTTGTAGGTCATGATGGCGCGCTCAAAGGTTTTCTTGAGGGAATCCCGCCCGGTGAAAACCCACTTGTCCTTGTACTCGTCCCGATTCGCAGCCGTCGAGCCATCCGGGAGGATGAACGGCCCCTGATTCTTGAGCCACTTGGAACCGATCTCGATGCACTTCTCGCGGCTGAGGCCCGCCACGCCTTCCGCGATCACAATGTGGATGCTTTCCCCGGGAGCAAGAGTGTAGGGGCCAAAACCGGCGCAGTGGGAAAAACCGCCGGGCGTCGAGCCCCAGATGTCCGCAGCCTGCCCCGATTCCATCACCGCATCGGCGTGCATCTTCGGGGGATGGCCCGCCGACATGGCCGCGTACTCCGCCGCCATCTTGGCCGCATTGAAGGGATCATTCCCGGAGGTGATGGGCTCGTCCGATCCCAGGAATTGCGTCGTCGTGGGCTGATTCGGATCGTGGGACTTGTCGGTGGCCGACTTGTCCGCGTGAAGCACTACGATCCCCACATGCTGCGCCGCCCCCAATCGCCCATCGCCATTCGGACGGATATCCGGCGCCCCGATGTTGTCAAAACCCGCCTTGGAATGGATCCCGTGCCAGGAGAATAGGCTGAGGTACGGCTCCCCCGTCTGGGGATCGTACACGAGCATGCTGTCATTCATCGTGTTGTGCCCCCAGGAAGAGGATTGGGGCATCCAGTAGTAGCCGTACGGACCTACCTCCCGACAAACTGCATACCGGTACTGGAAGAAGAAGATCACGCCTTGGAGCGTCTGCTCATACCGAGTGCCCTTCTTATCGATGATGCCCGTGTTCTTGAAAACGTAATCGTAGATGAAGTAGTTGTTGTGGTACTGCTGGCTGAAAGCGTAGATGGTCCGCTTCACCGTGATCCCGATCTGGGTATTGACGATATTGTACAGGATCCGATCGGCCGGCAAGTTCGGATCTACCTCATCCACGAAATCCATGTAATCGAGGAAGCCTGCTGGGATCCCATCCACCAGCACCAAGGGACGCTCGAACTTGCCGTACATCTTGAAAAGCACCGGCATGAACTCGCTTTCCTCGTTCAGCACGCGAGGACCGCAGTGGACGACCTTGTAATCGAAGGTCTGGCCCGCAATCGGATCGTAGTAATTGGTAGCACCGATCCAAAGCGCCTTAGCCGCCTTGCAGTCCTGATACCGGAACTGGGCCGGCCAGCGCAGCCCATCTTGCTGATCCGATACCAAGTGCCGTCGGCCCACCTCGATCTCGCACCCAGCGCTCGAAAACCAGTCGTGAAGCATCCCCACAGCGATCCAGCGGGTCTCGTCTGCCCACGAGCGCCAGGAGAGGGATGCCAGAAGGAAGAAGCCAGACCACGCGACCCATCGCCTCATGCTCTTACCTCGTGATTGGTTGGCCATGACTCACCCTCCCTCAGAACCTGAAGTCGATGGTGATCCCGAAGAAGACGCTTCTCGGGTTGAGGAAGGTGAAATGCGTCTGGTTCGGCATGTCGATGTAGGCCTTGTCGTCCAGAAGCTTCTGCAACTTCGCCTTTGGAACCTCAACCCACTCGCCATTGGAGTAATGGTAGTAATTCTTCCTGCTCCAGTCGTAATAGATCACCCGCGGGTTCAACTTGCTGGTGTCATTCATATTGAGGACCGGCTCCATGGGCTGGTATTCCACGCCGTCCTTGCGGTAGTCGCCGGGCCGGTCATCCCCAGGGATGTACAAGTAGCCGAGGGGCCCCGCCACGTCCTTCGGGAGGTGGAGAGAGTACATGTAATAGTTGTAGTCGTAGACGTTCACGAAGGACAACCAGGAGAAGTGCTTGAAGTTGAATAGGTTATAGATTTCCACGAAGAACTTCACATCGAACTTCCCCAGGGAGAAGAGTTTCGAGATCTTGAGGTCCACGTTGTAGTAGGGGTTGCGCTGCACGTTGTAGCTGATCCCCGGGACATTGTTGGGATTCCAAGTGAACCAGCTTCCGGCGGTGTAGCGTCCGACGAGATTGACGTACCAGTTCCCGAACGGATACTGGCCCGCCCACCTCGGGCCGAAATTGCGCGGCGTGTGGAAATCCAGGTAAGCCTTGAATCGCGGACGCGGACGCGGACGCGATTGCTCCGGGTTGCGCCGCTCGTACTCCCTCTGGTCCGCAGGATTCTCGTACATGTAGGCCCGCCCGAAGTAGCCCGAGGTCTCCACGCGGTACTCGTAGTTGATATTGCCGGTCAGCCAATCCCCCCAGAGCTTCGTCAGATCCACTTCAAAGCCGCGAATGTCTTCGTAGGCGTTGTTAGTCAGCTTGTAGTAGTTGACCTTCCCGTCGAAGCTGATGTAGCGGACCCAGTACTCTTCCTCGCTGATGTCTTTGTAGTAGCCCGACAGGTGGAGGAGCAAATCCCTGGACAGAGCATGATCGTAGCCCAGCTCGTAGGAGACCGTCTTGGCCAGCGCCATCGTCGGGTCCCCGATGTAGTTGACCGCATTGATCGCCGACCGTTGGACTCGGTACAACCTCTCCGACGTCGGCATCTGGCGGTAATGGCCGTAGTTGAAGTAGAGCTTCGAGCTCGCCGTGATAGGGTGAGAGATCGCAAGACGAGGGCTCAATGTCCAGCGAGTCTTCACTTGCCGGGTCTTGAACCGAGACTCCATCTCCGGCTTGTAGGCTTGTGAGAAGAAAGCCCGGTCGTAATCGCCCACATTATACCAGTTCCCGTTGGGATTGCTGTACTCGAGCACAAGTCCCAGATTGGAGATGAAACCCTCAAACTCGATCTTGTCCGTCACGTAGATGGTGCCACGATAGGGATCTTGCTTGATCCTCGTCCAAGTGTTGCCCTCGGGCAGATAGGCATTGTACTGGCCGAAGGACATGCGGAACTGGTCGTACACGAACTCGGTCCCCACTTTCACTTGATTCCGGGCATCCACCTGGCTCACGAGATCGGCTCGGGCGGTGTAGGTAGCTAAGCGGCTGTAATCTCTCGAAACGCTGACGGGCCCGCCCATGATGAAGACACCGTCGATGCCGAAGATGGGTTGCTCAGAAAAACCTTCCGGCCGCTCATCCAAGTAATAGCCCGGGAAGACTTCGTAGAGCTTCGACGTATTGCGGTAGCGGCCGGGCCGAGTGTAATACTTCTTCCCCTGTCGTCGGATCTGAACCTCGTAGAAGGTGGACGGACTGAGCACATGGGTGAACTTGGCCGCGAGAGTATGGTAGAAACGTGAAGTTGGGGAGTAGTAGATGTTCGTGTAGTACCGAGTTGGGGTAGTGAAACTGCCCGTCGTCATTTGATCCGCGATCTCCTCGGGGGTCTGAAAATACGAGGTCCCGCCCGAGAAGCTGGACGAAACGGCGTACAGTTCTCCATACAGGCCAATCAGCGACAGTTTCATCGAAGGAGTGATGTCCGCCGAGAGCCGCAACATCGTGCTCTGGTCGAGGAGCGATTTCCGGGACAGCTCGATCAGATACTGGTTTTCCTCACGGCGCCCGGAGAGGAAGAATCGCAAGTTGCCAAGGTATTTGCCGATCACCGGTACCGGCCCGCCGAAGCCGGCGTCGAACAGGTAGTCCGGATCCTTGATATCGCCCTGCTTTCGATGCTCATACTTGAAGATCTGCTGCGCCGCCTGCGGTGTCAGATCGTTCGTCGGGTCGTCATCCTCCAGCGTGCGGGCCGCAACCTTGTACCAGCCGTCGAATTCCGGGTACTGCCGCTGCGTGTATTCGTCCCAGGCCCCGCTCTTCGTCCCTGTCCAGCAAACCGCATCGTCAAGATAGGGCCGTAACCAGTAGGACTTGGGATCAAAGGGGGAGATGCCGAAATGTTTGGGACCAGGCGGACGGATCTTGAAGGTGACGGTACCGTTGAACTGGCGCGGATCACCCTCGCGCGTCACCACATTGACCACGCCCGAACGCACGTTCGTGTACTCCGCGCTGAATCCGCCCACCTGGACGGAAACTTCTCGCACGGCGCTCAGTGGGACGCCCGTGATGGGACGGCTATCCCGCTCATCCCGAAGCACCACGCCGTCCACCATGAAGATCGCCTGGTCCGATCCGCTGCCTCGGATCCCGAGGTCCGACGTGACGCCCGCTTGAAGACCAATGGCCTCTGTGAGCCGTGTAACCGGTAACGCAGTAATCTCCCGGCCCGTCACGTTCTTCTGGGAAGCGGCCACATCCGGCTGCACTACGGGTCGCTGGGCTACCACCACCACCTCCTGGCCCAGGATTGTCTGCGGCGTCAGCTGAAAGTCCAAGGTGGTGGTGAGGTCGATCCTCACCTGCACGTCCGTAACCGTGACGGGAGCGTACCCGATCATGGAGGCCCGGATTGTGTAGGTGCCTGGCGGGAGGTTGAGGATCACGTAGCGGCCATGAACGTCGGTGGCAGCTCCCATTGTGGTCCCTTCGACGACCACATTGACGCCGGGAAGCGGTTGGCCCGTCTCCGCATCGGTGATCACCCCGGCGATCTTGCCGGTAGTGCCAGCGAAGGCCATGCCGCACACCACCATCAAGGTAGCGCCGAGCAGCCATTTCATCCGCATTTCCAACCCTCCAAACTTGGAATAATACCGTGAGCGCGGGAACCCACGCGGACCCCCCGACTGTCGTGTGACGCAGCATCTCCACATCCCAGAACTACCTCTCTTTGCGGACCTCCCCCTAACGTTCATAGTCTAACCCAAGATCGTAAGAAAGTCAAGCCAAAAATTCCATCGCCGTCCCGATCTGCACGCAGCCTTCACAGAGCAGATCCCCACGAAGAAAGAGGAAAAAAATGCCCGGAACTGCTACCGACCGTTTGCCACGGCCAGCAAGGAAAGGGAACCCCGGTTGGCATCGCGCACACAGGGCATCCCGGGGTTGTTTGGAAGGCTGCAAGTAGATGCGACCGACCGCGAGCTGATGCGACACGCCACGCGCCGGCTAGGCCCGGCACATTCCCGAGACGGCAGCGGCTGGCCTGGGAGCCGCCGACGACACGTTCGGCTTTCCCCTTGACTCGCGGGTTTCAGCGAAGTAACTTGCGAGCGGGGAGAATCTGCGTCGCCATTAGCGGGAAGCGTACCTCAGAGGGAAGACGATCACGTTGTGAGCAAGTGCAGGCATCTGTGGAGGGAGGCGTCCCATGAGGAGATGGCAGGCGGCGGTCGGTGTGCTTGTCGCGTCCGCACTGGCTTGTCCCGCGGCGACGGGGCAAGTCAGGGTATCGGCCTTCGGTCTCGGGGCTTCCCTTGCGTCCCCGAAGGCGAGCATTGCAGAGACGCAGGGGCAGGGAGTGGGAGCGGGTGCCTGGTGCCTTATCAAGTTCGGCCTGCGCGAGCCGCAGCTACACGTGGGCGCCGATTTCATTCTTTTCAGCGGCAAGGATCGGTGGATCCAGGGCCGCAAAACCCAATATGAGGACCGGTACCTGGTCATTGCGTCCCTGGGC
>JAPWUV010000013.1 GCA_028275345.1 bacterium | reverse complement strand
GGCTTCGCGGGGCTCAACGCCCTCTGCACCAGGATCTCCGGCTCCGAACTCCAGTTGATGATGTCGATCTTCTCGTTGTTCAGCTCGCGCACGATGGACTGAATTCGGATGCCCTTCATCCCGACGCAGGCACCCACGGCATCGATGCGCTTGTCGTTGGAGACGACGGCGATCTTCGTCCGTTCACCCGGCTCCCGCGCGATCGCCCGGATCTCGATGATCCCCTCGTAGATCTCCGGTACCTCCAATTCGAAAAGCCGCACCAAGAACATGGGGTCGGCCCGACTGACGATGATCACCGGGCCGCGCGGGGTTTCTTCCACTCTCTTGATCACCGCGCGCAGGGTCTCGCCGCGTCGGTACTTCTCCGTCGGGATCTGCTCCTCCCGCGGCATCACCACTTCCGTGCGGTCCACGTTGAGGTAGACCTCATCCCGGGTCACCTGGCGGACATCGCCGATCACGATCTCCCCCACCCGATTCTTGTACTCCTCGAAGGTGATCTGCTTCTCGATCTCCCGGATTTTCTGATTCAGGCTTTGTCTGGCCGATTGGATCAACCGTCGCCCAAAGGTGGCCGGGTCGACGATTTCCAGGAACTCCTCGCCAATCTCCAGATCCGGCTCGCTCTTCCGCGCCGTCTCCAGGTCGATCTCCGTGACGGGGTCGGTCACCTTCTCCACGATCTTCTTGATCTGCTGGATCTCGATGACCCCCTTGTCCAGGTTGACGTAGATGTCGAAGTTATCGGTGGTCCCGAATTTCTTGCGGACCATCGCCTCCAGGACGCTGTGGATGATCTCCGACAGCTTCTCCCGGTCGATCTGCTTCTCTTTCGCCAACTGTGCGAAAGCCTCTGCAAGCTCAGTTCTCACCATCTCCCATTGCCCTTGCTTGGGTCTTGGCCCCCTTAGTTCCTCTTCTCAAAACCGGAGCTGGATCTTCGCGCGAATCACATCGGACCACTGCAGGTGGATCCGCTCTCCGCGGACTTCCAGCTCCAAGTCGTCCGCTGCCGCCATGATCCGTCCTGTGAGGGAACGCGTCACCTCCCCGTCGCGGTACTCCACCCGAACCTCTCGCCCCACGTTGCGTCGGAAGTCCCTCGGCTGAACCAACGGTCGATCGACGCCCGGCGACGATACCTCGAGCGTGTACCGGCCCGGGATCGGGTCCTTGCGGTCCAGCAGATCCGAGAGCTTGCGGCTGATCTCGGTGCAGCGGTCAATGGTGATGCCTCCCTCCTCGTCGATGAAGATGCGGAGGATCAGGCGACCCGGCGAGCCCTTTAGCTCGAGGTCCACTAGCTCAACCCCCTCCTCTTCGAGGAGAGGCTCGACAAGCTCCCGAATCTGCTCGGCGGACACATGCACGGAACGTCTCCCAGTGGCAACAAAAAAGTGGGTCCTTCGAACCCACTCACGACGGGAATATAACCGAGTAAATCTAAAACCGCAAGGGATTTCTCGAAACCCAAATCACTAAGATTTGACAAGGCAGGGACGAATCCCGCGGAATATCCAGGTCGCATCCTCCGGCCATGTCAACCAGAATCCCGCCGTCACAGGAAGCACCGTCCCTGTGCTGGCGAGTATCTGCATGAAAGACCTACTCGTCTGGTAATACCACTCTGCAGCACATCCAGAATCTGTAGCGCTCTCGGCACCGGGCGGGTCCGTGCCATGCTACCAGGGCATCTTGCGGTTCGTGTAGCGACGTCCTGCCTCCGCTGCATCGCGCCGACGCCCCGCTCCGATCATCACCCCACGCTGGATCTGCTGCACGACGTTGTCCGGCAACACATTGTCCAGAAAAAAGAGGCCGTATCGCTTGCAGAGCGAGAGGACCAGATCGCCTGCGGCCTGAACTTCCGGTGGTACCGGCGGATCGGCCCGCCCCTCAAGGTAGCCATAAGATAATCCCATATCGCGGGGACCGTGCTCGGCGAAACAGAGCCCCGGCACTGCCAAGGTCTGCTCCGCATTAGCCAGCGCGTGTCGGTCTTCTATCTTCACCCCCAGCATTAATTCCCCTTCCGGGTTCAAGGGCCAGACATCCGCCTTTCTCAGATACTCTTGCTCACCAACACCCCAAACCCAAGCAGCAAACTTCTGGCTTCCCCAGCCACGCAATCCCTCGCCGACTTCTTCCGCCCCCTTCTTTTGGAAGGGATAGCGACACACCCGTACGAATTCCTTCACTGCCACGGGGTCTCGCGCCCGTATCAGCTCAACACCATGTACCCCTTGGGCGAGGGCCTGCTGGATCAGCCACTCGCCTCCCTTGAAAGTGGTGAGATCCGCACCGGACACAGGAAGGATGGCAATAACCGTGGGGGTACGATGACCACTGGGCGTGGGGCCGCCGTCCACGAGTCCGCGCATGAAATCACGGAGCAAACCAAAATCTACCGGGTTGTGTTCCATGTCAAACACAATGTAATCCGCCCAGGTTTGCGCCATTCGCAGCCCTTCCTCGTAGCCTCCGTAGGCCTCCGCGTAGTAGATCGGCTGCCCCTGTTCGAGCAACTCGATGCACTTATTGATCCGTTTGGGTTTCCATGCCACGGTGTCCGGCTTTTCCGCTGCAATCGCCGAGCACGTCGTCAACATGAGAAACAGCCACGCCAGAACAGCTCGTCTGTCTGTCCAGGTGTGCATCGTTACCTCCTCGCAATGATTAACCCACCGGAAGGTCCAGCTCGATCTTTCCGCGTCAGCTCCTCCCGGACATCCTCAAGGGGACCGGTGGGAAGACCTCCACTCCTACTCGAAGTACGGGAGCACTTCTACGCTCGTGACTCGTGCGAAATCACCCCAGACTTCAATGTCTACACGACCGTTGTCGCGCACCACGCCCCAGCGATCACCGGCATGTACAACCCTCCCCCGTAGCTTACCTTCGTCGAAATTCGCTCCGGCCAGCAGGATCCTGGTGGTCATTCGGGTGCGCGAGTAGGTTGCCGCCAGAACCGGAAAACTCAGCCGCCGATCATTGAGCCGGTCAGGCGAAGGTCGCCACTGCCCCCTCAGTAGGTTGTTTGAAAGCTCAGCCGGAGCCTCCAACCGCAATTCGCCCCAAATGAGGTTCCCCTCCAGGATGCTCGGCCGCAAACCCTGCTTCGTTTCCACCAGCAGTACGTTGTCCAGAATGACGTTACGTCGAATGGTGAGCTCCGACCGTTCAAAGTAGGCACCGCCATCGTTGAGAGCCACAAAATTCCCCTCCACAAGTCCGCGGGACTCCATTGTGATGCGAAAGGCCCCGGAATTCCTGGAACGATTGGCATTCGCGACGAAAAGATTGTTCGACACCCGCACGAAGAACTCCTCCGCGGGAGGTAGCGGATCGAGTGGCCGATCGTAGCGATGCTCCTGCCCGCCCACAAAAAGGGCACCCCCGTCGTCATCGCCGTAGTTATCCACGAGGATATTGTGGTCAATTGTAACCGACGACCAAAGGGCTGCGAAAATCCCCCCGGCGTCATTGGTTCCCATGGCGCGGTTGCCGATCAGCACGTTCCCCTGCACAAGCACTGGAGAGTGATCGAAGGCGGAGATTGCACCCCCGTCGCTGCTACGCTTCGGGTCGTCCAGGCCTGCCGTATTGTTCAGAAACGCGTTGAACATGATCCTCGCACGAGCACCCCCGTGGCAGGCCACCCCAGCACCACGGCCTGCCTCAGTGGTGTTGCCTATGAACAGATTGTTCCGAATGATGGGCGCTGCCCCTTCGCCGCAATAGATGGCCCCACCATCGTTCGCAGTCTGGTGGAGGAACTTTGGGTTCCAGTCCATCGGCTTCAGGGTCCCGTTGCGAATGAAAGTGTTATTCGAGATGATTGGCGACACACCCTCGCACAATACAGCCGCGCCCTTGCCGCGAACCTTACCGTCTGCCAGCACGAATCCATCGATTCGAACCCCATTGGTGGCGACCAGGATGCGATTCACACCTTCGCCAGTGAGCATGGTTCGATGGCGGAAAATGTCCCGCTCCCACGTCTCGGGATGAAATCCTCCGAAGAGATCCACCAGCGGGATTAAATGCAGCGGCGCCTCCGCATACGTCCCTTGGGCCACGAGGAGGGCCACCCGCCGAGAGGTACCTTCAGGCTCGATCCTTTGTAAGGCATACCGCAATGTGCGCCATGGTCTTTCGCGGCTGCCTGCGTCGGGTCTATCCTCTCCACCCGAGACCGAAACGTAATGGACCTTCGCGTATTCCCGCAATGGCACTTCCTCGGTGGCCGGCCCGACCAACCTCTCGCGCCAGAATGCCCAATCGTAATTCGGGACGGCGTTCATATCTTGCCGTGAACAGCCTGCGACTGAAAGAAACAGAGCCAGTAGTCCCGCCAACAGTGCCCAAATCAAGGGGCCCATCTGCGCTTGGCCACCGACCCGACCGAGACGGATGCAATCCGAGTAAGCCTCCCAAGCGAAGCGAACCCGCATCTTTTGGCGTTCCCCGATACTGACCCAGCCACGCCGTATTCTCTCGGAGCTTGTCCAATCCCGACCCTCCTCCGAAACGGCTGCTTGTACCCGGCGAAGATCAACACGTCGCCACTGAGAAAGGATAACGATCAAGCTCCGAAAACCCTCTTTCAAGCCCAAGGGCAATCGTCCCATGTTTCACCCGTGCCTGTGAATTTCTATCCTGTCTTCGAGCCCGACCTTATTTGGTAACAAACTGCATGGCATACAGCTTCGCCCCTCGCAATCGGAACATCAAGCGCACTACCTTGCCCGCCAGCGGTGAGACGTCAGCACTTGTTCTAACGGATTGGAAGAACTGTACCGCTTCCATTTGGTTGGTCGGCCGAGACCGTGTGTAACCCTCCATGCCCTTGATCCATTCGACTTCCGTAGCGATGAAATCCCCATTGATGTAGACACAATCGTCCACTGAGAACCCAGCAATCGGCTTTCCGTTTTCATCCAGGAAGCCCACCTGGGCGTAGCCGGCTGCCTCGGTATCGATGTTTAACACCAGGCGATTCCCCTCGAATACAAACGGCACCGTTATGATAATCCCTTCGCGGTCATAGGGAGCATCAGCGGATACAAAGCCATCCAGCCGCTGCACCACGCGATACACAGCCTGTTCTGCCCGACGGTCGACCCAAGAGGAGTGGTATTGGGTCTCGCCGTAGTAGTACTGCCAGATCTCTTCTCCCCGACGCACCATCCCCTGGGCCAGGTAAGCGGTGTGCAAGTCACGTCCTTCGTGCCGACCAATGCCCACGTAGGCGGGACGTGGGTAGCGTTTCCAGTGCAATCCGTCCCGACTTACGGCAAGCTGCGTTTCCAGTGGGCCACTACCCCGTTCTCGGCGGGGATCCATTAGCAAAAGGCGGGCGGGAGGTTCGATCACCTCGTAGTGGAAATAGACAATCGGAAACGCCAAATAAACGTCTGGAGCCCACGGGTATTTGATCGCCTTCGTGATGTAGATGTCGGTATCCGACGGATCCAGGGTGTCGATCGGAGTGAATAGGTGCGGATATTCGAATGAGAATCCTCCCGGGGTAAGGGGCCCGTTGTCGAGATACCAGGGTTGAGGATCGCGCATCGGGTATTCTTTCGCCAGCCGCTCCACATCCCCATCGCTCAACGGTCCGAATGGCCACGGCGGGTACGGCTGGCTGGCACGGGTGAACGCCGTCACCCGGCACGTTTCGTGAGACGGAAAATCCAGCACGTCGGATCGATGATAGCCCAGGTAAAGTTGCTGCTGGTCGTCGTAGAAAACGCACGACTGAGTCCCGCTTCGAAACGGCAGTACGTAGGGCACGTACCGCTTCCAACGGAAGCCGTCGGGAGAAACAAACAAGAAGATGCCCCGACGGTGGTAGTCGCTGAAGTATTTCCAACGTTCTTCGGGCGGCCCATTCGGATCGATGAAGGGCGTGCCCAGACCACCCACAGGTCCGGCAATGGTGATATTCCGGTGCCCTTTGTGCTCAACCCCGAGGTCAGGCGCCTCGAAGTGAATCCCATCCTTCGAGACCAATACCTGCAAGTAGTCATCCTCGACAGAGTTGTAGATGCGAATCCGGCCACTATCGTCCTCCACCACGGTGAGGTGTTTGCGGAATTGGCCACGGATGTTGTCGACCACACGCTCAGCCAAACGAGGCGGATTCACACAGAACGTGATGTTCGCCATCGAGTCGACGATCGCGTCATCGATGAAGAGGTACTTTCGCCCGCCCAGTGGCACCGGGATCTTGGCTGGCTTGCCATCCGGGAAAAGTAAAGGCGGGCCTTTTTTCAAGGTCAACGGTCGGATGGTGCCGTTGTAGAAGGGCGAGAAACTCTCTGGCGGGCGGAAGTCTTTTCGGTAGAGCGCAGCGGCGGAAAACCGAAGCTCGTCGATGGCTCCGGGCAACGGCCGTTTCCACAGGCCATCTCGGCCTACAGTCATGTAGTCCTCTTCACCCGGCTCCAGCGAAGCAATCCTGATCCCAGTGACTTCCACCTGCAGCTTGCCATCCACAAAGTGCCGGAGTGCTTTCTCGCGCGCCGCATACACGAAAGCGATGTGATGCCAAGAATTCCCCCCTGGTTGCAGAGATTTCTCGTCAGAGGGAAGACCCACCCGGGTCCCGCTGGGGAAATTCTGTAGCTCAAAAGAGCGAAGGTCCGCATGGAGAAGCAGCCGCGTCACACGGTCATTCTCGCCTCTGGGCCCCTGCCCGATCTCAAAGACTACGCCGTCATCACCCGTGCGGCGCGTGGGCTTGTACCAAAACTCCACCGTCCAGTCAAACTCGCCCAGATTGAGCTGCGTACGAGTGACCTGTGGGAATCCCACCTCCTTGCGGAGGTGATTCTCGCCGCTGGTCATCAATGCGCAAAAATCGGCGTTGTGCCAGCTAAGGGGCGAAACTTTGCGACCCGGAGAAGGCGGCAAGCGTTTGAGACCAAAGTGTGCTTCACCCTCTGGGATCGGGGGTTTGGGACGTTCCAACGGCTCGAGCGCATTACCAAACTTTCCCGGCACGATTTGCCCGCCGAAGCCGATGACCATGGGGTAGTCATTCGGCCCCGCATCATTGAGGACACAGCTCGGGTAGAGCCCTACCGGCTCATCGAAGAGCCACAAGGCAATCGTTGGGTGCTCTTCTCCTCGGAGGGCACTGGTAAACGAGAGGATCATACCGAATGCGAAGCCGACCCAGCAGCCAGCCAGCACGTTTACGAAGGGGCAGCCTCTCCAAGATGAAGCGCCGAAAAAGCGGCTACTGGCTCGCTGGGACACCTTCCCCGCCACCCGACAGTCAAGACGGTCAGCCGAAGTTGGAGACGCAACTCTGCACCTCTGCCGCCTCCCCAATGGCAGGAAACTTTCTGCGGCAGCCATTCCGCTTTTCCCGATCCGCACCATGATGCGACCTCCTCCAGAGCACTGGTGGAAGAAACCGAACTTCAAATCCGGCTCCGCACGAATGAATCGATCGGGCGCTCGAGCCACTTCACTCACTGTACCCATAGTCTCAATCGGACCGAACCTACGGTAACGACAAGGCAGCGGAAATTGTCTGCGTCGACGAAAGAAGCAGTTTCGTACACCGGGATTGAGCGAAGAAGCACATCTGAGACCCATCGGTCCCCGTCTCTCACGAAGCTCTCTTTGATCCGACCCCGCGTTCCCGCAGGACCGCGGAAAGCCGTGGCTATTCTTTCGGCGAAATCCTTCAGATCGGCTTGCACCAAGGACGCAGACGATCCGTACGTAGGGGATGATGCAGAAAGAGCGCAACCCGGCGGGCCCAACTCAACTGGCTTTCCAAACAATCCAATTGCTCCTCACCCAAAGCGTCCAAATGGATTGCCCTCATGCCGCTCCATAGCGAGCATAGGATCCCAGCTGCTTACTCCCTCGGGGACGCTTACCATCCGGCAAGCGAACGGTCGGGAAACGAGAATAAGCTGAGCCCGAGATGGACCGGCTTACCATGGGGCGAGCCTCGCAAGCCACCTACGTGCAATGTCCCGCTACACCAGAGCCTCGAATCGGTAGCGCGTGGCCAGAGTGATCGTCTACGGGAACTCCGGCAATCACTTAGTGGCCTTCTCCAAGCTATCGGGATCCCAGATGGTCGCGGCAATGTGTTGCTGGGGAATCTCCTCCGTTGTGTAGTAGTAGACGGTCACGACCTTGCCGTCCGGGCGTTGCACTGACCGCGTGTACCCCATGTCCCAAGAAAGTGCATCGCGCCGCAGTAGGATCTCACGGCCCCAGCTCTTCCCTCCGTCCGTGCTAATTCTCGCGCGGATGCTGTAAGGCACGCCCCGGAAACCGTAAGTGACCACTATCCGACCGTCTTTGAGTAAAACCAAGGACGGCGGGTTCCCGTTGTCGCTGCCACGGTCGGTTTCGGCAACCTTGCTCAAGAAACGCCACGTCGCGCCGCCATCGATGGACTCGTACACGTCGATCCAGTTCTGCGGCAGACGAGGCTTGTCAGGGAAGGATCTGTCGATCCGTCGCCGTAGCGCAGTGACCAGACGGCCGTCCGGAAACATGACGGTGGAAGGCATGACGGAACGGACTGCCACGGAGTCCGTGATCCAGGAGACAAATCGGAAGCTCAACCCGCCGTCATCCGTACGCGCGCAAAAGGCTCTGTCTTGCAGTCTTGCCTGCACCCGCGGTTCCTCAGCCGAGAAACCGAAAAGGCAAGTCCGCGGCCCAAGGATCACGTAGTCCGTCCTCGAGGTGAACTTGTTAGGGACAAGGGCCGGGATTGAGAACGGTCGCCTCCACGAATGGCCACGGTCGTAGGATACGAAAAATCTGTCTTGATGGACGCGAATGGCCAATCCCGACGCGGAGAAATCGATGGGCTCCGTGAGCTGCGTCGGCGGATCGCCATCGCCCACAAAATGGGGTGGATCTTCGATTGCCCATGTTTCACCACCATCCAAGCTGCGGGCTAACACGGCGCGCATCGGCTTGGTCTTGTCCACCGAGTGATGAATTGCGCTCTTGCGGTAGATCCCCACCGTGAAGCCCACCAAAATCTCTTGGCCCCAAGCCCACACGCCGTTGTTGGCAGGCCAAGCGGCGAAATGGCCAGAGTCGGCATAAATGACAATATGCTTGGCCCCGCTTGGTTTTAGGAACTCGGTGTAGTCCACCTCCTCCGGAGGAGGTTCCACGACGTAGTTCCACTGCACAGCGAGTTTCCGATCAAAATAGAAGCTCAAAAGCGGGATAGGTTGAGGTTTCGAATCTCCGTGGGCCCAACGGAGCACAAATCCCCCGCGACCTCCAAGGTGATGGTAGGTCACAGTGACGGGCAAGGCTTCGCCCTGCCCCACCGCCAAGGCCACAGCTGCAGAATCGCCAGCCCGCCCCACTCGCAGTTCCTTACCCCTCACCTCCACCTCTGTCGGCATCGTGGCCGTGAGGAAAAAGCTCAGCTGGCCCTCGCCAGGCGATTTCAGGTAGCCCTGCCAGCGTCCAGCCCAGTTGCTGCCATGGCCCGTGTCTTCCGTCCACACAGGATCCAGCTGCGCCAATACCTCGGCGTATTTCAGATCAGCTAGATTCGCGTCCCCGTAATAGGCGCCGACCAGCCCCGGAAATGTCGCCGTCTGCCTTTCGGAGCAGCCGATAGCCGACACCAACGCCGAAAGAACAAGCGCTACAGCGGGTACTCTCGTCATGACGATACCTCCTGGCAGGGTGTCCGGAGTTGCTCCCTACAAATCCCTCAAGGCCATCTGAAGGGCCTTTACCAAGCCATCCCTCTCTCGGCGCCATGGACCGGAGGCAGGCCGTAAGCCCTCACGGCTCGACCCTTGTGATGAGAAGGGGGAAACGAGCCCGCCAAGCCTTAGCTGGTAGTAGGTTATGCCTACACATCCGCCCACGGGCGCCGCGGCACACCCACGCCGAACGCGGCGGGGGTGAGCGTCAGAACCGAGCCCGGAACTCCGCTTCCCTATCCCCAATGGATCCCGGCCCTTAGTCCCCTGACTCCCACGCGCAGCAGGCGGTGCCGACGGTGCCCAGAATCTCCTGCCCTGGAAACGCCAGGGTGCATTGGTGGCCGAGGGTAGCGCAAACGGAACCGAAGGGTTCAGTTTCTTTCCGAACGATTCGGTGATCCAATGGGATCATCCCCTGCGGGGATTTCCTTCGGGTCTGCTCGGGACAGTTTTGATCCGTGCCAACACCATGAGTGCCAAAACAAACTCCGAAGCCCATCGGATCTCCGCCGCGGGCCAGCTACCTCGGTTCAGACCAACGCATATGGGCTTTCCCAGGAAACGCGGATTCCTCCGTTGGCTCACTTTTCGAGGGCCGGGGTAATTCTCACGTCATCAATCCAGTACACGCAAGGCGGAGCTGGTTCATCCGCTCCGGGTAAATCCTCGCTTTCGAACCCGCTTGGGGAGGGTTGTCCCTCCTCTGCCACGTCCGGTGGGGTTACATGCCCCCGGTACGGCCCAGTTCGCAGGACCAGGCGCTGCAGCACATCCACGCGCTCGGCAAACCTCACATCCTTCCCAATGCGCTCGCCGTTGACGAAGAGGTCGTAGGCCTGGCGGTCGCAGTCGAGCTCCAATTGGATGGCATACCAATGATTGAGTTCAATCGGAATCGGATGTGGTGCTTTTATCCGGCGCAAATCCATACTCAGCCAGTCGCGGTCGATTCTCACGCGCATCGGTCGCGTACCCTTTGGATCTTGTACCTCAATGGCCAGATGGTAACCGCGCGACACCTGAACAGGGTTCAGACGCAAATGCACGCTGACCCTACGTGCTTCGGGGAATATGCGCTCGGCAAGGGCATAGTCGTAAGGCTCTTCATCACAGAGTTCGAGACAACGGTTACCGCTTTGGTCCATTACGATCGAGATGGGGGCCCATTGCGGTCGATAAAAATTCCACAGTTCAAGATCGTGGACGCTCCGAACGTTTTCGAAATTCTCGCTCACCGGTTCTTTCACTACCCCAGTGACCGGCACGTGGATCCGCCCAACCCAAATGTCCTCCTTGTTCATGCTGAAGACGATCCACATGTGGTCTCCCGGAGGATTACCGTTTCCCTCCACGATGCCACGCACGTACTGCGGACCCGGATTCTTGTGAAGGCCGAAGTAGCGTTTGGGGGGCACCTCGCCACAAACGACAAGCATATCGTCGAAGAGATGTCCATCGTCGCTGGTCATGACAACTAGAGGGAAGCGGTTATTGCGCGTGGCAGAATGGTCGTACACCAGCGCGTAGCGGCGGTCGTCCGTGCGCTGACCCCAAGTCTTGGCGCCGCAGTCCCAGAGCGTTTTGTTCAACGTGATCTTGGTCCAGGTGCGGCCCTCATCCGGACTCAGTGCGGAGTATTGGTTTTTCCACAAGCCCACGACCACACCATCCGCTCGGTGGAAGAAACAAAACGCCTTTCCGGCGCCGGCGGAAGTCGTGATGTTTGCCGCAAAGTAGGCCGCGTTCCGGACGTCACCGGGGTCGATCGGGTAAAAGCCGTCTTTCGCCCGGTCCTCCTCCCACCACTGCAGGGTGACTAATTTGTTCGCCAGGAGCGAATCGCAGGCGGCCACGAAGCCCGTGTCTGGACTGGCTTTGTAGAACGGGAAGTCCGTGTTGCCCTCATTCCAACCGTTGTGGCGATTGTAGCGGATAAAGTAGACGGGGCCGAGCGAACCGTCCTCTCGAATCTCTCGCACCACCCGCCCAATGCCCTGCCCTGCGTTGGGCGAGAAACGGGGAGTAGGACAAAAACTGTAAAAACCCGATGCCAGCAACCTGCCGTTGGGAGCCACGTAGAAACCCATGCGCTGGTGCATCACGGCCTTGGTCCCGGCGGGGATGTGGTAGCCCTGGAAATCGATATCCGGCAACGCGTATTCAGGGAAAAGGACCTGCGGTCTGCTCCAGTGCAGCCCATCCGTTGAGGTCACCAGCATGCATCGCGTAGGGGGACTGTGCTCCTGGAACTCGCCGGAGAGCCACTGGAGGTAGAACTTGCCCTTCCAGTAGGCCAGGTAAGGTTGGTGGTTGTAGGTCCAACCCTGGTCGCCGCCTTCTGGCGGATGGGTACGGTTCGCCCGAAAGACTTGGTACAGGTGGACACCCACCGCGTGCGGGAGCTGGCCATCGTAGAAGTACTCGTTCGGCTGACGCTTCCCTACGTACCGGACGGGCTCGTCGGCGTACTTTGGTAGGTCCGTTCGAGAGTTTGGGCATCGCGCGCACGAACACAAGAGAATGGCTACCAACAGGGACCAGACCAAACGCACCATTTTGCCTCCTCGCTCACTCAAGTTTCGAGAAAAACAGGGAACCCGCTGAATCGCTCCAGTATTGCTTAGCCTTTCAGCCGGAAAAGCCATCTCAGCAAGAGTCCGGAAAGCAAGCCGTCCGGTTCCTCAGGAGATCGGAAGCGTTTGGGGAGATGCCCGTGAACGAGCCCGATTTAGATCCTGGTCCGACAATCCCCTTCGCCTCGGGAGCCGCATCGGGGCGATCAGCCCCGTCAATGGTCGGCCCGCGGAACTGAGTTGAGACGGATACTCGCCTTCCGACTCGATGGCCCAGCCCCGAACTCCGTTCGCCGGCGGAGCTTCTCAAATCGGCGTCGAGCAGTCGTGGCATCGAGAAAGTGACGTGCAATCTCACTTCTTGCCATGCGGAAACTCTACAACTTAGTGGCAGCCAGCCAGTTCGGCAACACCGGAACCCGGGCCGTGTCCGAAGGCTATTTGATTACAGACCGTCCGTCGTGCTGCGCCGGCCAGTGACTTCGGAAACAAAGGTACCGGAGCCCGCTTATGCCAGCCCGCGCTACGTAGGCCTCGCCTCTCGGCAGGAAGACAAGGTCCCCGGGCGCTACCGCGCTGCTCTCATCCGGTACCCCCACCGAGCCTTCACCGGAGAGAATAAAGAGCGACTCCTCCCGGTCCTCGCGATCTGCTTCCGCGCGCTCGTTCGCAGCCGCCAGAGTGATGAGGAGGAGATCGAAGCCGGCGGTTTCCCTCCGATCCAGAAGCGCTGTACCTGTCTCTGCTTCCGGTCTGGCCGGATCTTCTAGGCCGTAGATCCATTTTGCGGCACGGGCGGGAATCCCGGGTTGCAAAGTCGGCATTTCCTCCACATCGACGCGACCTGTTTCGGCCTGCCTCCTGCGAATCTCCTTCACTTTGGCGATGTGATCTGCGAAAGTGGCGTGACCTTCTTTTCGGGGATCGAGGAAATAATTGAAAAGCAAATAGCTGAGCTCCTCGTCATCGGTGATTGTTTGGTGCTCTGCCCCAGCCGGAATGTACACAACTTGTCCAGGGCGAACGGCAAACTCTTCCTTCCCCACCTTGACGATTCCCCGTCCCGAAGTCACGTAAAACACCTGCTCCTTGTCATCGTGTCGGTGGGGCGGTCCACAGAGCTTGGCTCGCCATCGGTTCCAGCCGATCTCCGTGAATCCCGTCTCGCTGCGATCGAGCAGTACGGTAATCTTGTTCAATCCGGCAACATCCAGTTCTTGCCCCTCGCGGTAGTGCCGACGGATCATCGGGACCTCCTCAGTTGCGGTCCAGCACAAGGCCATCGAGCCAATGGCGTCAGAATGTCACGGACCTGCCCTCCCTGGCAGAACCGTGGCTCTCACAGAAGTATCCATCCCAAAAGCGCTACGGTCAATGCGCCCACGATGCCCTGTACTAGCGTAGCCAAGGAATGGGCGCGTAAAGCCGTACTGGTCTCCATGTCTGAGAACTGAGCCACAACCCAGAAGTAGCTGTCATTGACGTGCGAGACCACCATCGAGCCAGCGCCAATGGCCAGGACCACCAGCGTTCTTGCCACTGCGGACGACAAGCCCATGGCTGGAAGCAGGGGAGCCATGAGCGCAGATGTCGTGATGATGGCCACTGTAGACGATCCCTGCGCCGTTTTCACCACGGCGGAAATCACGAATGGGAGAAACAGGCCGAACTGTCCCGAGGTCAACGATCTTCCTACCACATCACCGATCCCGGTGGAGCGCAAGACGTTTCCGAAAGCGCCGCCAGCGCCCGTGATCAAGATGATGCTCCCGGCGCTCCGCAGGCCTGCCATCACCCAATCCATCTGCCGAACCTCTCCCCCCGGCGCTGGGAGCAGGAACGCCAGCAAGACGCCGATCAACAGAGCGATTGCAGGATGGCCAATAAAACCCAGAATCGCTTTGACCGGGCCGGTTCCGAAGGGAGCCGTGGGAAAATCAGCAATGGAGCGCAACGCGATCAGGATAATGGGCGCCACAATGGGTGCGAATGAAACCGCCGCTCCCGGCGGATTTGGCGATCCCCCTGCCAGGTATTCCTCTCCGCTACCTTCGCCAGGCATAATATGGAACCGGCGGGCATACAAGACCGCCCACAGCAGTCCTGCTGCGGCAGCGGGTAAGGATACCACGAGACCCAAGGCAATTACAAGCCCAATATCGGCTCCCAACGTGGCGGCCCCGGCAAGAGGCCCAGGCGTTGGAGGGACAAATACGTGGGTAGCGTAGAGTCCCGTTCCAAGCGCCACCGCGAGCACCGCTAACGACAGTCCGGTCTTGCGACTAAGGGCGCGGTTCAACGCTGACAGGATCACGAAACCGGAATCGCAGAACACCGGAACGGAGACGATGTACCCGGTGATCGACATCGCAAGCGGGGAACGCCGCTCGCCCACGATCCGGAGCACCGCGTCCGCCATCGCCTGGGCCGCACCGCTGCGCTCCAGAGACGTCCCGATCACGGTACCGAAGGCGATCACTATCCCAATACTCTGCAAGGTGCTGCCGAAGCCTTCCGTCAGCTTCCCGAGGATGTCGGCTGCGCTGAGCCCGCCCACGAAGCCCATGACGATGGAAGCCAGGAGAAGCGTCAGGAAAGGATGAATCTTGAACCGTGCGGTCGCGACGATGGTCAACGCGACGACCACTCCGAGCGCCAATAGCAACGCCATTCCACCCTCACCTTTTCGCCGTTCCGCAATTCCGCTCGCCGAGGCACCCTGGCTTCGCATTCCGCAACGCGCAACTCATTCTGGCTCGATTTCGCCAGAGCTCCTGCGGCTTTGACGCAATCCACGTCCTCATCGCGAGAATGACGAAGTGCAACGCCCGATCCGCCGCCTCACGTACCCCGTTCGCACCTGCGGGGTGCGCTTCTCGGTTTGGAAACCCCGATGCGCACAGGCAGCGCTTGTCCTGTTTGCCAGGCTTTCCCACGGCCAAGCAGGCCTTCTCGTCAGTCCGTGGGCAGCGGAAGTTGGCAGTTTTCAGCAAGGTATCGGAAGAGCGGCAGAATCGTGCTCCTGCCGCGATCAGGTACGTCCTCACTGATGCCGATCGCGATGCCATAGCCGGGAGCGGCGTCGCGCAGAATCTCGCGAGCCACTTCCACCACCCTCGTCGGCCCGCCGAGATGCGCAGACGAGGGGAAATGAACGACCAAAGACTTTTCCGGCCACCAACTTCGCGCCTCTCGGATGGAGAGGTCGCACTCCGGAGGCGGGGTGAATGATTCAATGAAATCCAGGGACGTCTCGGCCACCAAAGGGGCAAGACCCCGATTATTGCCGTCCAAGTGGGCTCCCACCAGGATCCCTTCCCGCTGCAGCAGCCGGCAAGCCTCTTCAATAAATGGCATATGATATTGACGATACCGCTCCTCGCCGACCACGCGGAACTCCGTGTTGGCATCCACGACCGCGAACCGTGCAGGCGAGGAAGCGATTAATTCGACGCGTCGCCGCCAGTCGCACGCCAGTACCTCAAGCAACCGCAAGACTTGCCCGCGACGCTCGCTCCATTCCACGGCGAAAGCTTCCAACCCCATCCGCTGGTACATGAGTTCATGCAGCGGTGCGCGTACCGTCTCCGGCCTCGCGATCGACTTGTCTCCGAAGCGCACATCGTCAGCAAGGAATGCATCGAAGTCGGGCTCGTAGATCCTGTTAGCGATCACGTATTCGAGCGCGGGATAGTCCTTTTCCGACTCGAATGGGAACTTCTCAACCCAGACCGTCCCCGGTAGTACGCGCTCCACCAGCGAAATCGGACCGAGAGGCGTGCGAAAAACTCGCTCCCTAACCCACCTGCCATGCGTGTCCACCCGAAGTCTCTCCCTTACCTCCACTCGATCCGAGTAAGACACTCGCCATATGGTGCTTTTCACAATCACGCACACGCCGTGCTCGAGCAACTGTTCATCCGCGGGCGGACCGGGAAGGTGCACGTCCCTGATGACCAGGGGAAGCCGATCGACTGCCCCGTGAGCTAGGACTTTCAGGAAACGCTCCTTTGGCGTGAGGGCACCCGCGTTCACAACCACCCCGTGATCTCTGCCAAGAGTCTCGAATAGTGGACGAAGTCCTCCCATGAGATGTCTGGGGGTACCCCATGATCGCAGCCTGGAATGTAGCCGCCGTCGCGTACCACAGGCTCTATCCTTGCTATCTCCAACTGAATGGCTTCCCCTCCCTTGGCGATAGCTCGCTTGTCGATTCCTTGGCGGAAAGCCATTCGGCGCCCAAACTGGCGCCGATAGGCCACGATATCGTTGCCGGCAGCGACCTCCAACGGATCGCACACATTGATTCCCGACTCGATCCAGATGGGGATCAACTCCGCCACGTAGCCATCCGAGTCCTCGTCTATAAGCCGGACGCCCGCCTCCCGGGCCTCCCTCGCCCAGCGGGACCATACGGGTTGCAGAAATTCGCGGACCATTCTCGGACTGATCATGCTCTTCGATTTATACGCCATGTCCTCATTGATCCACAGCCGGTCCACGATACCGGCATCCAGCACCCTTGCCATGGTGCGCGAAACAAACTCACACCAAAACTCGAGCATCTCTCGCACAAAATCGGGTTGTTCCGCAAACATTATGCAAAGGGACTCAAAACCACACCAATCTCGAAGCTGCCAGAAAGGGCCTGGGATTGTCATGGTCAGGATGAAGTCACGACCCTTTAGCTCTTGAGCTAACTCCTCAAAATCGGGGGGATACCGGGAAGGGTCTTCGGGATTGTACCGCCACTTGATCTTCGCTTCAAAATCCTGGGGGTTCGAAACGACGAATGCGTGCCACTTTCGCGTGACGAAGTCGACAGGATCGCGGAGGTAGGTGAAATCATACTCCTCAGATATCTCCACGATGTTGCCCATCCAATCCTGGACGAGCAAATGCCCGCCACGGTGTTCGAGCGTTTTCTCCTCGAACGTAGGGTTCATGCGGAAGTTGACGAGGCATCCTCCCCAAGGGTCGTCTGCTGAGCCCGGGGCAATTCCAAGCACGCCACAGAGATACCGGAACCAGTCCACCTTCGCCGGCAGCCCCTCCCTCCGCCATCGCTCGAGCGTGCTCTTGCGTGGGCGCCCCGGCTCGAAGGGGACCTTATCGGGTGCTTGGAAAAGTAGCGTGCAGAGGTAGCGCTCTCGCGGGTTCATCGGCCTTGCCAACGAAAACGTCGAGGAGCGTGGGGATGCCCGAAATCTTCCGCAACGTAAGCTCATCGAAGAGCATCCTGGCGCGGGGGTTTTTTCAAGAGGGTCCAGCAACAATGTCATCGATCAGGAATACGCTCGGGGCAACCTTGAAGTCGGCACCGGGCAAGTCCTCCTGGTCAATTCCCGGCGTCCCGGGCTCGCCGTCCAGCACAGCCAACCGGACGTCCCCGCGCCATGGGCCTGTGCGAAACACGAGTCTTCCCACTGACTTCACCGGCCGCGCGAAAGGCACTTCTCTCCTGTGAGCAGCCCCGTCCCCAGCGAGTTCGAGCCGATACTTGGACTGCGCGCAATCGATCATCAATTTCACGGTGTACCAACAGCCAGTCCGAATCGGAATGGGTTCCACGTTCTCCACCTTCCCGATGTCCACCGACAAGAACTCCGAATCCAACCGCAACTTGAGAGGGCGTTCGCCCCGCTGACTCTGAACCTCGATTTCCAGGTTTGCGTGTCCCAAGCTCACCAGATTCACCTCAAAGCGCACTTCGGCACGATCGGTTTCCGGAAATACGCGCTCCGCCACTGCGTAGTCGTAGGGTTCCTCGTCCACCAGTCGGAGCACGCGCCCGTGGCGTCCTTCCGGGTCCTCGGCGATCTCGGTCGGCGCCCATTGCGGCATGTACAGATTCCAGCGAGTCAAATCGCCGACCATCGTAATCCCGTCGAAAGTCTCTTCGACTTTCTCCTGCTCCACCCCAGCGATGGGTACGTGAATCCGGCTCACCCAAATATCCTCTTTGCTCATACTGTAAGTGACCCAAAGATGCTGGCCTGGGGGATCTCCGTTCCCTTCCACAATTCCGCGGATATATTGAGGGCCAGGGTTCTTATGCAAACCCTGATATCGGACGGGAGGAACTTCGCCAACCACGCACAGCATATCCGAAAACCTGTGCCCGTCTTCGCCCGTGATCACCACCAGCGGAAAACGGTTCCGCCGCGTGGCCGAATGATTGTACACCAGCGCGTACCGACCGTCATCGGTGCGCTGGCCCCACACCTTCGCGTTGCAATCCAATAAGGTGCTATTGCGCAAGAGGGGTGTCCATGTGCGCCCCTCGTCGAAGCTCAAGGCTGACCGTTGCCCCTTCCAAAGCGCCACCACTGCGCCGTCAGCTCGGTGGAAAAAGCACAGGGCTTTGACGACTTCCCCCGGAGGAGGTATAAACGTATAGAAGCTATCGTCGTATACCTGCTCCATCTCCCACCACTGAAGACGGACGAGCCGATTGGCGAGCAAGGAATCACAAGCCGCTATGAAACCGGAGTCCGGAGACGTCTTGTAGAAAGGGAACCAGGGGGTGTTCGATTCGTCCCAGCCCGCATGGCGGTTATAACGGATGAAATAGATCGGGCCGAAATTGCCGTCAGGATAGATTTCTCGCACCACTCGGCCAATACCTTGCCCGTTGTTGGGACCTACGCGTGGGTTTGGACAATAGCTATAGAAGCCGATGGTGAGCAAGCGGCCATTCGGCGCCACGTAGAAGCCCATCCGCTGGTGCATAACCGCAGGGGTGCCTCGGGGAATCCTGTAACCGCGCCACTCGATTTCCGGCAGGTAGATCACCGGAAACGCGACCCGCGGGGGATCCCAATGGTAACCATCCTTGGAGCTCGTAATCAACGTCCTACCCGGGGCGTTGTGCTCCTCTTTCGGATTGCTCAGGTACTGGAGCCAAAAGCGGCCTCTCCAGTAGGCGAGCATCGGGGCATGATTGTAGGTCCACCCCTGCAGGCCCCCCTCCGGCGCCTGGGAGCGATTTGCCCGGAATACCTGGACGCTGTGCACTCCCACCGCATGTGGCAGTAGGCCGTCGTAAAAACGCTTGTCAGGCTGCCGGTCGCCCACATAAAGGACCGGGTCCTCCCCTTCTCCGGAGGCGGCCAGAACCCGGAATGCCGTGAGGCAAAGCGCGACACCCGCAGTCCAGCATCCCAGCGCTGCCAAGGGGGGGCGCTTCATGTCCTATCTCCCTCCGTCAACATGAGATTCCGACCACCACGCTCTGTGCTTGTTCGCCGTCGCCTCCCCACGGGTGACTTGCCCCCCAATCCAGCGTCACCAACGCTCGCTCGAACGAAGCGCAAATCCTCCCCGTCGCTCCCGGCCGAGCGACGGAAGGCCACCGCCCCGCTATGATTCCCCCAGTCGCGTTCCTTCGCCAACCTTGCATCAAACCCTACTTGCCCTGCGCTTCGCGGCGGGCGAGCCGTTCCCTCCAGCCATAGAGCGTGAGGGTCTTGGGTGCTGGCGGGCGCTTGAAGAGGAAACTGGCGAGGTAACCAACGACGAATAGAACCAGATGGCTATACACACCGAGCATGTACTCGTGGTGGCTGTAGTTATATCTGCCCAGATCAAGCAGCAGGCGCTTGTTCTCACCGAACCCGATGGGTGTGGACGTCAAAACGGCCCAGCCGGTAAAAAGCACACATGCGGCCATCCCAATGTAGGCCCCCTCCTTGTTCGTTCTCGGACTGGCTAGTCCCAAGAGGAAAAGGCCCGCAATGCCCCCTGAAAAGATAGCGTAAAGGGTGAAGATGATCCCCAGCACCCCTTCGTTCCCCGCCTTGACGTAGAACGTGGCGACAACTGTTGATGCCAGACCGGAAATCGCCACGATCAACTTCCCTACCAGGAGACGGGTTCGTTCCGAAGCCTTCGGCCGGAAGCGATCGAAATAGTCCTTCACCCCAATCGCCGAGAGGCAGTTCAGATCCGAGTCCAGACTGGATAACGCCGCCGCCACGAGCGCTGCCAGGACGACGCCCGTCACCCCTGCTGGTAACTGGGTGACGATGAAATGTGGGAATACCGCGTCCGCTCGAATTCCTTCGGGAAGAACCGCCTTGCCGCTATTGTAGAAACAGAAGAGGCACGTGCCGATGAACATGAACAGCGTCCACACGGGGACGCACAAGAAAACGCCCATCAACGCAGCACGGATGGCTTTCTTATCTGACTCGGCAACCAGATAGCGCTGGACGATGGTCTGGTCAGTACCGTACTTCTGAACGGCGTAGAAGATCCCATTCAAAGCCATTACGACGAAGGTCAAGCGATGGAAATCCAAATCGTACGGTCCGAAACCGATCTTGCCATTCTCCGCGGCACAGGTAAACACGGACACCGCTCCACCAGGGATCTTCAGGAGAATCAGCGCAATCGTGAGCAGTCCGCCGCCTATCAGCATGAATCCCTGGGTCACGTCAAGCCAGATCACGGCCTCAATTCCTCCAAGCAGCGTGTACACGATCACGGAAACCCCAACCACCCAGATCACGGTGTATGTGTTCACACCCATCATGTTCGAAAGGGCAAGCGAAAGAAGGAAGAGCACAGTGCCCATCTTCGAAAAATGCGTAAGGACAAACGCCAGGGAACTGTACAGCCGCGCGAGAAAACCGAACCGCTCTTCGAAATACTCGTAGGCGCTCAGACCGATCACCTCGCGGTACAATGGGACGATGAACCAGACCATCCCTATTAGTGCCAACGGCACCACGAGGCCTTGCACCAAGCGGATCCAATTCATGGCAAAACCTTCGCCGGGGTAAGCGAGAAAGGTGATGCTGCTGATCAAAGTGGCGAGGATGGACATCCCGATCGCCCATGCGGGAATCTTGCCGCTGCCCTTGTAGTACTCTTTGGTGCTCTTCTGCTTGCGGGCAAAAGACGTCCCGAACGACACCACGATCGCCAGATACGCGAGGACAACCACATAGTCCAGAGGGTGCAAGGTATGTCTTCCCATTCCATCCTCCTCGATCTTGTTCTGCCGTAGGTCCGAAGCTAATCCGACCTCACGGATCGTTGCCCGCAACGCTCACGCATCCTCTCGCCAACAGATCCAACATTCCTTGCGGCCAGCCGTAGCTTCCTGGCTTCACCGTAAGATATCGGGATGGGCCTCCGCAATACCTCAAGCGGACTACTCCCGGAATCAGCTCAGTAACCGGCTCCCAGCGAAGCCAACCAAGAGATCGAACAATCGTAGAGGCTGTCGAGCCACCTTCCACGATGATCTCGTCTACGGGGCAAAGTTCGATGACCTGCTGCACTACCTCCGCGATCTGATACGTTAGCCGCCCGTGGCGATCCCGTCCCTTTCTCCCCGATCGCGGAACGAGGAACAGGCGATGGAATCGATGGAGAAGCTCCGCTGCTCGTTGGCACTGGTCGGCTACCTTTCGGCCGGGATCAACCCCGTCCTCGCTAAGAAAAACTTCGCAAAGGGGAACGGAAGGGTTCCGTCGGAGTTGCTCCTGCGTCCGAGTACCGCAAATGATCAGGATGCGTCCTTGGAATACTTCCGGTAGAAGCGATTTCTGAGGAGGTCTCGGGGCAAACTGGCGCCGTACCAGGGCCGCAAAAAACTCGGATGCCCCTGCCGGAACAAAACCTTCGGGAAGATGCGTCGCCCACCAATCCACGTCGTCCGGCTCTCTAGCCTCAGCGATCACGAGGCCTGCCTCTGGAATGGGTTCCCCCGGCCGGACCAGCCTCACGTCTTCCCCTCCCTGAAGACCGAGAAGTCGCAGCACGTCACTGGACACGGTGCGATACTCGGGATCTTCTGCGAATTCCGACTGGTCGAGCGGCACTCCGTTCACAAGAAGGCGCCCGTCGCGTACAACCCGTCCCCGAGCCGGATTTCCCGGCAGGAGCAATGCACCCCGCGACCTGAGCCCATCTCGGAAGGCTTGCACTTCCTCCACTACATTCCCGCGCAGAACGGAGTCCGTTTTCTTGTAAACCCACTCGGGAGACCAGCTACGCACCGTTTCTGCAACTTCTGCCACACAGCGCGCCGCCACCGCCGGGAGCTCGGCCCTCGTGTTGGTGTCAAGGACGATGACGTCCACACCCGCCTCAAACGGACCCCCGCTCTGAAGTTCGCATCGCAGCCCGAAGCGCAGACTGACTCCCGCCAGTTCCGCCGCCCCCGTGAAATCATCCGCGACCACCGCGATCATCCGTGTCCTTTCTCCTGCGAAGAGGTCCCGTCCTCTCGGGGCCGTCCAGTTCTTGGTTCCCGGCAAAGGTTGACTGCCAGGCGGATGGCGTCTACCAGACTCTCCTCACTGGCCATTCCGGTGCCCGCCAGGTCAAAAGCCGTTCCGTGGTCCACCGAGGTCCGCACGATGGGCAAACCGAGGGTCACGTTCACGCCGCTCACACTGCGCCATTGTTCTCGCCGTCTGTCGTAGCGAAAACCAATTAGCTTGACCGGTATGTGCCCCTGGTCGTGATACATGGCCACCACTGCGTCGTACATTCCTCCGTAGGCCTTCGCGAACACAGTGTCCGGGGGCAAAGGACCATCGACTTCGATCCCTCCCCGTCGTGCCTCCTCGACAGCAGGGGCTATTTCCCTTTCTTCCTCCCAGCCGAATAGCCCGGCCTCGCCGGCGTGGGGGTTCAGCCCGGCCACCGCGATCCTGGGATTGGTCACTCCAAGCCGAAGACATGCAGCATGCAGCAACCGGATTACCTGACACACCCGCTCCCTCTTCACCCGATCGCACGCTTCACGCAGCGACACGTGCGTGGAAACATGAGCCACTCGCATGCGGCCTGCCACGAGGAGCATGGTCGGGTTCTCCGCACCCGTGAGCTCCGCAAGGATCTCCGTATGCCCGGCGTACCTGTACCCCGCCAAGTGCAACGCTTCTTTGCTGAGCGGCGCAGTGACTACGGCCTCCACCTGATGTGCAAGCGCCAGTTCCACCGCTTTCCTCACACAAAGGAATGCGGCGCGTCCCCCCTCCGCCGTTGGCCGCCCCCTCACGAGCCGGGTAGGGTGGAGGAGATCCTGGTGCAAAACGTCCACACCGCCCGGTCGGTACGTCGCCTCCGCCGGATCTTGTACAGCTCGCACGTGCAAGCAAGCGCCCACGACCCTAACGGCTTCGCCGATGAGTCGGGCATCGCCTACCACCAATGGGCGGCACAGGCGGCGCATCGTCTGCCTGGCCAATGCCTTCACAAGAATCTCTGGCCCTACTCCCGCTGGGTCGCCCATTGTGACGGCAATGATGGGGCGCCGGTCTTCATACCTGGCGGCTGTTGTCGAGGAACTCACCGTTTCCCCTCACATCAGGCCCAGTTCTCGCATCTTTGTCTCCAACCCGGCAAGTTCCCCCTTCCCTAACGGTAAGAGCGGGGGCCACACGCTCTCCCCGCACAAGCCTAGAACCTGCAACATTCCTTTGAGCGCTGCCAGGGACTGTGACAAGTTGCGGTCTCTCTGATAAATGGCCGCAACCCGATCTGCCTTATCCTGGAGCTCACTTGCCCGTTCGAGCTGTCCGGAGATGGCCGCTTCGTACAAATCGCGGAAAAGCTCGGGTACCACGTTTCCGGCATTTGGGACTATCCCTTTTGCCCCGAGCCGCAGGCCATGAAGGGATTTGGCTGCCCAACCGATTAGAAACGAGAAGTCCTCCCGTCCTGCCCACAGGGGCGCGGCCCGCTCCAGCCTATCCAAATCACGTTCGGAGTCTTTCAGCCCAACGATCCGGGGGTGATGGCTCAGGCGCTCCACCACCTCCAAGGGAATCGAAACTCGAGTCGTGGAGGGGATATTGTACAGTACGAGTGGGCCTGGGAGGCTATCCGCAAGGCGCTCGAAATAAGCTATCAGTCCCTCGTCGGAGATGGGGTAGTAGAATGGAGGGTGGGCAACAACAGCTGTGACCCCGAGCCCAAAGAAGCAATTGGCGAGCTCGATACTATCCTGAAGGCAGTTATCGGAGATTGAGGCGTACACGGGCTGCTTACCCCCAACGGCCCCTACCACCGCCACGGCGAGCCTCTCCTTCTCTTTTCGCGGTACCGAGTGCCCCTCTCCCGTCGTGCCCAGAATAAAGGGCGCGGCATCCGCAGCCGCAAACCGCGACGCAAGTCGCTCAGCCGCCTCTACGTCTAGCTCCCCCTTCGTTGTACACGGGGTCACCATGGGCACAACCACACCGCGCGGCAGGAGGGCTCTGACTCGGTCGTCTTTACGCATGGGGCAATTCTCCTTTGTATGCTTGCTGGTAGATCGTTAGGGCGTCCGAGAATGCGACATCTCTGGGGTTGTTCTTGAGGAGGCGTGTTACGGCGATCGCTTGTTCTGCCAATTCGGGGAGATCTTCTGCAAGTACATTCAGCGCTCGGATTGACCGGGGTAATCCGCACTCCGACAGCAGCTCCCACACCGCCTTGGCGCCGGCCAGCGCCACTTCCACGTCCGTCCCGCATGTCTGGACTCCCAGAACCCGCGCAATCTCCGCGTACCGCTCCGGTCGTACCTCGGCATTGAAGGCCATGACGTACGGCAGAAGCACAGCGTTGGAAAGGCCATGCGGGATCTTGTACCGGCTGGCCAAGGGATAGGCGAGAGCGTGGACGGCGGCCGTGTTCACAGGTCCTAGGCCAAATCCCCCGTACAAGCTCCCCAGGGCCAAAGCAGAACGGGCCTCCAGATCATGTCCATTCCTTATAGCGCGGGTCAAGTGTTTGGCGATCAATCGCACGCCTTCTAGGGCAAACGCGTCAGTTAGGGGATGCGCAAAGCGATTGGTATAAACCTCAATACAGTGTGTCAGAGCGTCGAATGCAGTGCCAGCCGTTGTCTCCGGGGGCAATGTGACCGTGAGTTCCGGGTCCACGTACACCGCATCCGGTATCAAGTAGGGACTCACCGCGGCCTTCTTCAGGCCGTCAGACGGGTCCAAAAGTACGGCGTTCGGTGAAACCTCGCTTCCGGTGCCCGCTGTGGTGGGCATGCAGACGAGCGGAAGTGTTCGCTTTCTAAGCCCAGAGGTCCCGAAGATTTCATCCAGCGTTTGATCGGAACCGTACAAAGCAGCAGCCAGTTTCGCCACGTCCAAGGCACTTCCGCCTCCAACGCCCAGTACACAGTCGGGACCAAAATCATGGGCTTCCCGGAGCACAGTCTGGAGCATCCACGTGTCCGGCTCGCGATCAACCCGAGCCAGCACCTGCAGCGAAACGCCGCGCTCCCGCAAAGCCTGGAGGAGATCCTGGATCAATGGCGCCACAGGGGGAGCAGTCACCACAAGTACTCTTCGATACGCTTGCCCCGAGGCCTCCTCGAGGAAGTCTCTTCTCGACCCGAGCCCAAAGACAAGTCCTCTCGGTAAGATCAGTCTCAGGGGGTGCATCGTGCGACCTCGTTCGCCGTCCTGTTCCGTATCTGGCGAAAAAATGCCCGCCGCCATGGCTAGTCTGCTTTCCTCTCGCCCATCTGCTGGAGATCCTGCAAAGAGGGTTGCGTCGCTCCCTCGATATCCCCCCTTTGGTGAAATACGCATTCAGTGCGACCATCGCTACCGCCGTGCTTCATAGGCTCGCTGGGAAGATAGCCCATGACCCCCCCGGCGTTCGATATGCTCCCCGAACGTCCTTGTCCCGGGGGATGAGCTTTCCTTGTGTAATTACAGCGGGTTGCGCAATCACGAACCCTTCGCTCGATCCCGCGCTTCGGAGAAGCATTGGGCGAGTGCTCTACTGCAAACCCGTGCTAACTCAGCCTATTCCAAGGGGCTCCCCTGCCCAGCTCGGACGTCGGGTGGCCAAGCTCCTTCCCACCCCATCACCCTCAGTCCGCCCCGAGGAATGCGGCGATTTCGTTGCTCCAAACGGCGGGCTTGGGGGGAGGCGTGTCCGCCTCGGGCCAATCCGCTTTCTCCGGATCATAGTCCGGGTTTACCGTCATCTCCTGGGCCCCTACGCTTCGTCGCCAGGCGTGCAGCTTCTCGCGAAGCTCTTTCGCCTTCTCTGGCATCTCTTCGGCGAGGTTCCTGGTTTCCCCCGGATCTTCCTCAAGATTGTACAAGTCGATCTGGTGCTCTTCCCCGAGCAAAGTTGGCTCGTACCATTCGATGAGCTTGTATTGCCCAGCCCGAATGGCGCCACAGGGCTTGAAGCCCTGGCGGTGATAATGGGGATAGTGCCAGTAGAGGGCGTCACGGTCGAGGCGCTTACCGCCCCTGAGCAAGGGGACCAGGCTCACCCCGTCTACGTCCCGAGCCAGATGCGACATTCCAGCTATCTCGGCGAAGGTCGGGAAGAAGTCATTGGAGATCACCGGGGTAGAGCACACGCTTCCAGGTTTGACCACCCCCGGCCATCGGATGGCCAAGGGGACACGAATCCCGCCTTCGTAGAGCATGGCCTTACCGCCACGGAAGGGGTACTGATCCTCCAGTGCTTTGACGTTGCCATTATCACTCATGAAAACGACAAGGGTGCGCTCGGCGAGTCCCAGTTCCTCGAGCCTGCGTAGGATCTTTCCAATCCCCCAGTCCATCCGCTCAATCATCGCGCCCATAACCGGATTGTGCACCGGATTGTCAAGTCGCGTCTTCGTCTGGTAACGCTGCACCCAGTCTTTCGACTCCAACAGCGGCCGGTGCACCACGTGATGCGCCACATATGCGAAGAAGGGACGATCTTTGTTGTTCTCGATGAAATCTAAGGTGTGCTCGGTGATCTCTACGACATGGTGGGCATCCCTCTCCGGGTCCGCATCCGGCTCCGGTTTCACATTCGTCAATACGACATCGAAACCCTGGGTGTCGGGGTCCCCCGGACGCCCAGGTCTGTAGTTGTAGTCATAGTTGAGGTGCCATTTGCCGAAATGGCCCGTCGCATAGCCAGCGCGCTTCAGCATCTCGGCCAGCGTCATTTCCTCAAGAGGCAGAGCTTTTGTCCACTCCGGCGTCCGCAGTCGCGCATACGGGTAGGAGTTACCCGGAATGTAGTCGGTGATGTGCAGTCTCGCTGGATACTTGCCCGTCATAATGCTGGCGCGCGTCGGCGAGCACACGGGGGCCGCCGCGTATGCGTTGGTAAAGTACATCCCTTCCCGGGCAATGCGGTCGATGTTAGGGGTTTCGTAGAAGCTCGTCACCCCGTGATAACCCACCTGGTTCCAACCCATGTCATCCGCGAGGATGAAAACGATGTTCCACTTCCCATCCGGTACGGCTATTCTCTTGCTGCAAGCCGAGGCCATCAGCTCAATCGCGGAAGCCCCCGCCAACAAAGCGCCCGTCTTGGCGCTCCAAAGTAAGAACTCCCGGCGATCCCATTCTCGACGGCCACCAACCCATTCGGAAGACATCCCTCTTCCTCCTCCAAAACGTCATTCTTATCGCTTCGTTTACCTTTGCCACTGGTATTCCCCTGCTCACCTGCAACCGGCCACACGGCATCCGCCAAAGGATGACCTCAACAGACTACATTATCAGGCGTCGCTTCTTCCCAGGGTTCCTTTGTGGGCACGCACCCTGACGAACGGGTTCCGTTGCCAGTTGCGCCGCTCCAGGGCGTCAAACATCGGATCCCGCGGTACCTTGGGCGGCTGACCCGCCACGAGACGTGAATGTCCCGACACGATCTCCAAGGGATCCGGTAGACAACCCATTCGAGCACAGGAGAACCGACTATCTCAGATACACCATGCGCTGGACAAGCGTCTGACCGTCGGCAGACAGCCGGCACAAATAGATGCCACTCGGTAGACCTGCGGGCTGCCACCGTAAATGGTGGACACCCGCCGGCCTTACCGCGCTCACGAGAGTTTCTACCCGTCTCCCCCTCAGATCGAGCACTTCCAGCTGAACCCAGCATTGCCGAGGCAGGTCGTATTGGATCGTGGTCTCCGAATTGAACGGATTAGGATAATTCTGCGTCAGCTGGACTGAAACCGGTATCTGACGGCCCCGGTCCATGACGATACCCGTGGCAACCTCGCCCCAACGATTCAGCCGAAGCAGGTATACATCGCTCGTCTTGCTGTAGCTGTCGGTAGAGCCGCAGACGATGTAGCTTCCATCCCCTAGCTCGTAGACGTCGCTGGCACCGTCCTCGCCATTGTTCCGGCCGTACAGGCGGGTCCACTCTTCCTGTCCTTCGGCGTCCAGTTTCACGATGTACAGGTCGGAGCGCCAAGTCCGCATCCCAGCGTCGTAGTAGCGCTCGCTGTCGCCGACCAGGAGATACCCGCCGTCGCTTGTGGGGATCACGGCGCTAGCGCCGTCCTTGTGCTCCCATCCGTAAATCCGGTGCCACTGCTTGTCGCCCTGTGGATCTGTCTTCACAAGAAGCACGTCGCGCGCCACCGCTCCGTATTCGCTGCTGGCCGTCCACCCTGCGATGATGTAACCGCCGTCATGAGCCAGAGCTACGTGGGACGCCTGATCCCAGTCCGATCCGCCGTACGTCCTCATCCACTGCTGATTACCGTTTCCGTCCAGCTTCACCATGTAGATGTCATAGTCGTTCCGACCCCCCACCGAGTAGGAACTGGTGGATCCCACAAAGAGGTATCCTCCGTCCGGCGTAGCCACGATGGAGGAAACTCCATCGCCGCCGTCCCCGCCGAACACCTTCCGCCAAAGTTCGTTTCCCCCCTCGTCAATTTTGACGAGCAAGGCGTCGTCGTTTTGTCCGCTCTGGGAGCTCCCAGCGACGATGAACCCTCCCCCGTGAGCGCGAACCACGTCCGAAGCGACATCCCGTTCGAATTCCGACCTCCCGAACCGTTTTTCCCACAGTAGGTTGCCCGCCGTATCGGTCCGAACCACGTACATATCCGGCTCCAAGCGCTGTTCGGAGTGGGATTTCGAGCCCACAGCGAGGAAGCCGTCCTCAAGGACCAACACGGCCGAGAACCCTTCGCTCCAGCCCTCTTCGCCGTACTGCCGCATCCATTCCACTTGGCCGTAGTTGTCCACCTTCAGCAGCATACCGTCGCTGTACTCGGCGCCGAGGGTATGCGTGTAGCCTGCCACAATCAAACCGCCTTCCCGCGTGGGCCTCACCGCGGCCGCCCCATCCCCGTCGGGATTCCCAAGGATCCGCTCGAACGCTACCTGGCCGGGACTGAGGTCAATCCCCTTGCCGGTCAGATCCACGTAGTTGGGACTGCTACTGGCATTGCTCACGACCTTCACGCGCGCCGTAGCATCGCCTGAACGCGTGGGCCGGAAACGGAAGGGAACCACTCGAAGTTCCAGCGGTCCGAGAGAAAAGCTACCCGGGTCTTCGACGAGGGAGAAAAGTCCAGCGTCTGCCCCCTCGATTTGGACGCTATTGACCGTGAGCGTTTTGATATCAAGATTGTAGATGAGAAGGTCCCGGACCGCTTCAGTACCCTGTGGAATCTGTCCGAAGTACAGACCGAAGTCTGGAGACAGCTGGATCTTCTGTGCCCAGTCCACGCTGAGCGGTGAGAACATCAAAATCACGACCAGCGCCCCTACCACAGATCTTCGACACATGAAGCTGTCCTCCTCGGAAGCTGGTTGGCTTCCAAACGGCGCAGCGTCGGGCTGGCGGCCGGGCTTTCCGGATCACCCGACCGCCAGTCCTCAGCGATGCGCTACCCCATAGGGGCGAGAAGCTACCCGCGGAAATTGAACTTCAACCCGGCCTTGATCCACCACGAGTAGTACGCGACCACGAGCGGCCGATCATGCACACCCAAGTAGGTCCAGCTGGGGGCATTGGTGATGTTGATGGCCTCGAAGTAGGCTTGCATCCACCGCGCGATGTCGTACGCCGCGGAGAAGTCGACCTGCAGCCGTTCGTCCTGCCAGACGTCGTAGTCTTCGTCCTCGCCCACTTCCGTAATGAACTTCGCGTGGTAGTTGAAGCTCAATCGAGCGGACAGGTTATACTTCTCATACGCAAGGGCAAAGTTGCCAACGTCTCCGGCTTGCCCCGGAACCACACCCTTGCGGCCCAGGAGATCGGCGTCGGACCAGGTGTGCGTGTAGTTCGCGTAGATGCCGAACCCGCTCAGGAAACCGGGTAGGAAGGAGAGTTCCTGGTGCCAGTTCAGCTCGAACCCGTACAGATTGGCCGACCCACCATTGACAGGCTTTTCGAGCCAGTAGTCGTCGTACTTGCCGCCGACGATCTTGGAGGTCTTCGTGAAGATGATGTCTTTCAGGTTCTTGTAGAAAAGGCCAGCGGACGCGGTACCAATACCCCGGAAGTAGTGTTCGAACATCACATCGGCGTTTCGGGCCACCGTCGGCTTCAAGTCGGGATTCCCCTGCACGACCGATTCATCTTTCGGGTTGACGAAGAAGTAGGGCGCCAAGTCCCAGAAATTGGGGCGAGCCATGGCGTGCGTGTAGGCCAGCCGCAACTGAGTCCAGGGGCCAAACTGGTACTTCATGTGTACCATCGGGAGGAGGTTGTTGTAGGTTCTCTTCACCTTGACCCTCTCCATGCTCTGGTAATTACCCGCCTGGTCGAAGAAGAGCTTGGTTCCCTCGTAGTCATTCCTGGTGAACTCGTGCCGGAACCCAGCAAGCACCTGCGCCTTGCCCAGATTCACCGTGGTCATCAAGTAGTAGGCCGGGACCGTTTCCTTGGCCACGAACCACTGGCCTTCGGAATCCCAGTACCGCAGTGTACCCTTTAAGGTCATGTCCTTGTTTTGGCAGAAGAAGGTCTCGAACTTCTCTTCGGAAAGCTCGGGTGCGAATCGGCTGTACTCCCCATTGAAGAAGCTCTTGTTGACGGGCGCGGCACCCATGTCAGACAAAAGCACACTCGTGGTACCGGTCCATTTGTATTGCCACCGATCCTCGTCGCGGTCTTTCCCTTCGTAGCGGAGCTTCGCTCCGAGCTTGAGCTGCGCAGGATAGCCGGCCAAGGCGTAGGGCATCTTGAAGTTGACGCCCCCGGTGTAGTGCCAGTTCGAGGCGTACGTATTCCGAAAGTCGACGCTGGCGAGCTTGTAGCGGGTCGGATCAAACTGGTATGTCTCATCCAGGTTCGTGATGGTCCACTTGGGCGCTTCCGGCTTGCTCAGATCCAGCGCCATGTTCGCTTTTTTGTCCAGTTCCCATTCGGTCTGATACTGGGGCTCATGCCGCTCATCCGCCTTGCTAAAGGCCACGGTATAATCGAGCTCGGTATTACCCCATCTGTGCACGCCGCCTGCGGTCATGTGATACTGCGCCAGCTCCTCCAAACGCCACTTGTGGCGCAGTACGATTCTGGAATCCTGCGTCAGCGTGCCCTCGGGATTCAGGTATTTGCCCTTGGATACCCGGGCCAGCCACTCGTACCGGAGCTCGTCATCGTTGAACTTGCTGTACAGTCCGCGGACGAACCAACGGTGCTGGTCTCCCATCCTGTACTCAAGCCCCGCGCTCGCGCCGTAGCGCGCAAAGGTTTTATTGTAGTCCATCAGATTCGCCTCGGTGAGCGCGAAGGGGATGACATTCTTGTTCACATCCTCGACCCTGCCCCAGCGAGGCTCGATGTTATGGTACCCTCGCCGCTTCCGGTCCCAGTTGGCCGCCAGGCTGATGCCGAAGTTCCGATTTGTCCCGAAGACATTGGTGTACTGCACGCGGCCCTCACCAATTACCTTGCTACCGATGTCGGTGTAGCCCGATCCGAGCTTGACGCTGATCCGACGGCCAGGGTAGTCAAAGGCGCTCAGAGTCACCAGATTGACGGAGCCGCCGATGGCTCCCGCATCCATGTCTGGAGTCGGGGCCTTCGCCACCTCCACGAACGACAGCTGGCTGGTACCGATGATGTCGAGCTGGGGATAGCGCTCCTCCGTGCGGTTAGATGCCAGCTTCTCGCCGTTCACGGTGACCACACTGAGGCTAGGGCTGGTACCCCGGATCAACACGAATCGCCCTTCGCCAGCGCTCGTCTCGATGTACACGCCTGGAATCCGCTTCAGCGCGTCCGCGGTGTTCTCGTCCGGGAATCGGTCCATCATTTCCTGCGCGACCACGTTCTTGATGTTCATGGCGGTGCGCTGCTGGCTCAAGGCGCGCATCTGTCCTTCGCGCACCCCCTCGACCACCACCGCCTGCACCTCCACCGCGCTCACCTTCAGCGCCGCATCCTGACGGACCAAGAGTTGCGTCGGGCTCACTGTGACCTCGGTGGCGTAGTCCTGGTAGCCAATGTAGCCTATTCTCAGGGTATACGTGCCAGGCGGGACGTTGTAGATCGTGTACACTCCCTCGCGGTCCGTAGCAGCGCCCATGTTGGTTCCGACCAGAATCACGTTGGCCCCGGGCAAGTACTCACCGGTAGCCGCATCGGTGACGCGACCCGTGATCCGGCCACGCACTTGCGCCGAAACTGAGGTCGTCATCAGCGCGAGCAGTAACACCACTGCGGGCAAGATGCCCCAAGTCTTGAGAAACCGCTTCGCCCTCATTTTCGACCTCCTCTTTGGCCCACCTGCTTACTCACTCCCTCACCTCTCGCCTGCCCCTCTTCCCCTCGGTCGGCCCCCTTGTCTCCCGCTCTCAGCGCTGCACGCGACCCAGCATCACCTCCTTTCGCCCGGCCCGCGGGGACGCGCTTCCTGCCAATGCCCCGAAAAGCCATCACGTTGCTCTCCCTCCACCTACGTCTTGCAAAAGCCTCAATGCAAGTCAAATCCGAAAAGCTGCGCGTCCTGCAGCTCGAACTCCAAACGCACCGGCCTGCCATGCACTTTAGCCAAGTCCCCCTGCCACGCCACAGGGTGGTCGACCCTGTCCCCGCGGATCTCGACCCAACCGAAGCCGGGTATCTCGTTCCCCTTGCCATCGACAAGCCGAACCCGCAGCCATCCCACCACAAGAGCGTTCACGGTGAGAGCTTTCCCCTTGAGCAGGAGGGGTTTGGTGAGCAACCTTCCGGGATTCAGGTCCGCTTCTCGGGCCACGTATCGGTCCCTCGGCATGCGTGCCAGGCCGATCTGGCGTTCCGTGAATCGAGCCACTTTATGGCCCCGCGCATAGCCCCCGTAGTAGATGAGCGTCGTATCCCCAACAACGAGTTGCTCGTCGCCCCAAGCCATAGCGTGGTCCCAGGTACCCGGCACGGGGTTGTTGGGGATGAATGGTTCGTGATCGCGCTGCCAAGTGCGGCCGTCGCGGCTCCACGCCAGTACAGTATAGCCGAGACCCGCCGCCTTGCGTTCCAAATCCCCCATCTCTTGCGCCGTCTTGCCGGGGGTTGCGTTCAGATCATCGCGCAGGATCTTGACCAAACCGATCAATAGTTCGCCGCGGGCAATTACCCCCGACATCGCATAAAACTCCGTTTCCCCCCTCTCGATCGGAGCACCGATCTTGGGAGTCATGATCACCCACGGCTTTTCCCAGTGAATCAGATCTTTGCTGACGCTCTGGTGAGGAATGCGTCTACGGCCCTGCCAGTGCTTACCCTCCATCAACACGGAGATAATGGCCAGGTACTGCTTCCGGATGGGATCCCAATGCAGCGATGTGATATCGTGATTGTGTTTGATGACCGAGGTGTCCGCAAGCATACTCCAGCGCAATCCGTCCGGCGAAGTGGCGAGCATCGTTCCGTCGCCATGGTAGAAAGCGAGTACGTAGCGGCAGGTGGGGTCGGGGAAATCCGCTCCGCGGTCCAACACTGAGCAGCCAAAACGAATCTCGTGCGGATCCGGAAGGACCCGATGGGGGCGTATCCAATGGACGCCGTCCTCGGATTCAAGGTAGCCAATGTGCGACTGATGGACGTTCTCAGGAATGTCGTACCACATCCGGAACCTCCCGGTCTGCGGGTCCCGGATCACGCTAAGGTACGGCTGAAAGTTTTCGTCGCCGTCTCGTCCGCCGGTGACCACTGGCACCGGCAGCTTCTCCGGCTGATTCACCGTCCTGCTTAGAAAAGACTGCTCCCCAATGAGATAGTCGTCGATGAACAGATGAGGACCGGGACTCAACTGAATTGGCGCTTGCCCGCCCTGCCCACCGCTGCATTCCCGGGCAAGACACACCCCGAACATCAATACCGTGAGCGCGTACACGTAACCAGCTCTCATCACCGAACCTCACCTTGCCTTCACAACGACCTCCGGCGCGCGGGTCTCCCAACCTCGTAACTACGCAAGAGCTCCAGTTCGACCCGGTCGCCCTTGCGGCCCAGGATCCCCCAGACAGTAACCGAAGGAGCTTCCCAATGCCTGACCACCGTCCACGCATCCCCCACCCGAACTACCCTTCCCGGACCGATAACTCCGGGTGAATCCGAAGTCTCGACCGTGAGCACCGTCGTGTAGCGCAGTGAGTCGTGAGAAACGACCTCGGCGCGGGTCAGCCAGGCGTCTTGTGCGAATCCCGAGTCCCAGTCCCGATTCCCACCCGGATACCCGCCCTCCACATTGTTCCCTTGCACCAACACCACTCCCGCCGGTTCCACCACGACTTGCCCCGTTTGATTCCCTCGGATCACGTTCTCCCGCAGCAAGGAAGAGCGATAGTAGGTGAAATGGCAATGGAACCAGAAACCCGGGCCTTCCCAGTTGTCGGCAATCACATTGTCCGTAACTTCGGCATAGGAATCCACACTACACAGACCCCCGCGCCGATTACGGACAATCCAGTTTTGCATGATTGTGGCCCTGCCCTCCTTACTAAGCCTGACCCCACCGCCTGCCCCACCCTCCGCGCGATTGCCGGCAATCAGGTTCTCCCGTATCAACGCATGGCTCAGGCGACAGACGTAGATGCCGCCCCCGTCGTCTGCCGCCAGGTTGCCGACGATCCAGTTGGACAAAATCTCCGGGTAGGAGAAATACTCGCAGTAGATCCCACCCGCGTCGCTCCGGCCCAACGCCCGATTGAGGGCAATTACATTGTTGCGCACGAATGGTCTAGCTTCGTAGGCGCACAAGATCCCGCCGCCGCTGCTGCTGCGCGAACCGCTCAAGTCATCCACCCCGGAGGTATTCGCGATGATCACGTTCATTTCGAGCTTCGGCTGTACTCCCCCGACCAGGCGATTATCCCGTAACTTCGGCTCTTCCGGATCCCCTGCCCGCCGGAAACCGTAGAACGCTACGCCCGCCCCACAGCCGAAGGCCGTCCGATTCTCGCAGATTAGGTTCTGGCGGATCCAAGGCGCGGCATTGTAAAGGCAAGCGATCCCGCCCCCATGGTGGCCGGGCTGGTAGAGGTGAAAGCGATCCGCGCGCCTGGGCGCAAGAGCGACATTATCGCGAATGACGTTGTTCGAAATGATAGGCGAGGTATCCTGACAGAGGATCCCGCCTCCGTGACCTTCTGCGGCTCCGCGCGCAATCACGAATCCATCCAACCGGGCACTATCCGCACCGACCGCCACGCGCCGTACACGCTGGCCGTCGAGGATGGTCGGGAATCTCCAAATGTCCCGTTCCCAGCTCTCCGGGTCAAAGCCACCGTAAAGGTCCACGAAGGATCGCATGTGAACGGTGCCAGTGTTGTAGACCCCGGCGGCGACGAGAATTGCCCAACGCCCATCGACGGAAGCTTCCCCAGCTCGAGAAAGAGCATAGACAAGCGTACGCCATGGACGCGCTTGCGTGCCGTCCCCGTCAACATCGGAGCCCTTGGTCACGGAGACGTAGCGTACCACACGGTAACGGTCCAAGGGCACAGGTTCCGTCGTGGGACCCACACTTCCAGCGGCTCCCGGAAAGTCGGCCTTGGTCAGCGCCGACGCAATACCGACTAACTCCCAGAGGAGACCAACAAGAACTGCGCTCGAATATTTCGTCCTTTTCCGCAAGAGAGCCGCCTCGCTTCTTGTTGAGAACCGCCCAACACTCCCGGACCGATTACTTCAATAGGATCTCCACACCATCCAATACTGCCGAGTATGCTCCGTTGTCGCTCGCGAAAATCACCCGATATTGGACCCACTCCCCCGCAGGTATGCCCTTGACATCCTGACTTCTCTTGACGAAAAAGGAACCTCCGCCCTTAGGGCCTCGCCACTCGCTCCGCTCGAGCTCGGCCAATGTGGAGGCCGTGCGCAATTGAAACTGGATCGACGAACAGGCGGGCGTCTCGCCCCACCAAGTGAGGTGCACCGGTCGCCGGCCCGCCGCCCGATAGGGCGACGACACGTAGGCGAACTCAAACCTGCGGTCCCGGATGTGCCCAAGATCCACACCCGGGTCGTAGTGCGCACCCACGCTCGGAACCTCAAGCCGATGGAAAGCATCAAAGCCAGCCGGTCCGCCCCAATAGAGTAGCGAGAACGTGTGGTGATCTGCGTATTTCCCAACCTCATCTGGGCTCCCGTCCGCCCTGTGGCAGAAAAAGAAGACGTCCGGGTAGCCGTCGCGATTGAAATCGCTCACGATGGAACCGGTAGCCCCATCGGTGGGCAAGCGGACGGTCCGGTCGAGCGAATATCCCCCTGCTGATCCAAGAAGAATTGTGGAGTACCCGGACCGCTTCCCTTGTCCCTTGTAGAAGGGGCACACCAGGTCCAGCCAGCCGTCGCGATTCACATCCGCAATGGTAATAGTCTTGGCCTGCACGGGCAATGTAGCCCGATTAGCCTCCGGGAACGTACCGTCGTCGGCCTGATAGTAGATTAGGGCGTTCTTCTCGTGCGCGAAGGCAATATCCAGTCGGCCGTCCTTGTTCAGATCCGCCACAGCGGGTCCGCCCGTGCCGCTACTGCCAGGAAGCCTTATCGTACGGTCGAAATTGCGGTTGCCATCGCCGTAGAAAACCGTGGCTTCGCCGCGGTTTCCCTCCTGCCCAAAGGCCAGATCCAGATACCCATCTCCATTCAGATCGCAAATCGCTGGTGACCGGGTCCAAGCAATCGGGAGCTCTGTCCTCTCGGTGACCGGCCATCCCTCAGGTTCCCCCCAGTAGATATAGCTCCCGGGAACGGGCCGCCCCTCGCGCTCCCATCGCAATGGCTTCCCGTTAGACACCACCACGTCGAGGTATCCATCCCGATCCAGATCCGCCACCTCCACCCCGACGCCGTTGTAACATGGTAACCCGGTGATCCGCCAGGGGCTGAAACGGTTCCCTTCGTTCCAGTAGATCCAGACCTCGTTGGCGTTGCGAGAGGTTTCGCCGCGATTCACGAGCAGCACATCGACCTGGCCGTCGTCATCAAGATCCGCCATAGCTTGCTCGTACGCTTCCCGACCCAATAGCTCGATCCGGCGCGCGGTGCTGTAATGCCCGCGCCCGTCTCCCAAGTATAAGTATGATGGGTCGTATTCGCCCCGAGAATTCCCCATCATTGAGGTGATGACGATGTCCAGATGTCCGTCGCCATTCAGGTCCGCAATGGCGCATCCCTGGGCGCCGTGCTCGTACAGACACGTTCGCCTCGTGAGGTCAAACCCGTTCGGACCGTTCCAATAGATGAACGAGGGTACCTCGTACGAATAGTGCTCCTGGAAATTGCAGACCAGAAGGTCCGTCCAGCCGTCGCCATTTAGGTCGGCCGCCTGGGCTCCCCATGCGCCGATGGTCTGCAGGGATTGACGTCTCTCCGGGGAAAACCCGGTCGCGGACCCAAAGTAGAGGTAGGAATCGATCAGGCGATTAGCCCGGTTGGGATCTCCCGTCAATGAATGCTGGTGGTTGGTGAAGAAGATGTCTGCGAACCCATCGCGATTGAAATCCTCAATGGCCACATCCTTAGCAGTGTGGGTCTCGAACTCGATCCGTCGACCAGGGCTGAAGCTGCCGTGCTCACCTAAATAGGCGTAGGAGACTTGGGCACCCTCGTTGGCAAACACAATATCGAGCCACCCGTCGTTGTTCAGATCCGCTACCTCCACGGCATGAGGCTGCACGGTCGGCAGTTCAACTCGTCTGCTCTCGGAGAAGCCTTCTTCTCCCCCGTAGTACACGAATGAGACGGGTCCGAGAGCATTCGCGAAAACCAGATCCAACCATCCGTCCCGGTCAAAATCCCCCGCCGACACGTCCGTGGCCCCTCGGGTCCCAATCTCCGTGAAGTTCCCAGCGTCAAAGCCCATCGAGCTATTCCAATAGATCCGTGACGGGGGAGGTTCTTCTCTCGTGCGATACTCCCAGTACCCGGGCGAAAATGCGAAGATGATGTCGGGCCAGCCGTCGTTATTGAGATCTGCTACAGCTACTCCTTGCGCGCTGTAGGTGGGAAGCGACACTCGTCTGCAAAACGGATAGAATGCCCACTCGCCTCGCTTGCGCTGATAGTTCCTGTCCTTGAGGCCACCGTAGTAGACATACGAATCCATTTCTTGCCAGGTACCATTGGAGTAGTTCGCGACCACCAAGTCTAGTTCGCCATCCCGATTCAAATCGCCCACCGCCAGGCGCATCGGCCCATTAGCGGGGATGTAGCTGTGGTCCCGGATGCTGTAGTCCTTCCCATTGCCCCAGTAAATGGAAAGATCCAACATCTCCACCAGCGGATGCGAATTCACGCACAGAATATCGATATACCCGTCGCCATTCACGTCCCATCGATTTACCGATTGCACTCGGCCGCGGTGGGACACATACATATTTGCTCCGCCGTCGTCGAATCTGCCGTCAGCGAAATCCTCGAACGAATCCTCGCGCCAAACGGTAACCTGGGCAAGAACCCTGGGAAGAAAGACCGTGCCCACGAATAGTGCGATCAGTGCCGTACGTGCCCTGTGGGCAACCGGTCTCATTCCACCACCTACCTATTCGAAGGCGATTGTGACCGAATACAGGTATGGGGTCGGTCCCGCATTCGGCGACTCTAGTCTGGCACGATACTCGATCCAACGACCTTTCGGGGCCCGGATCTTCGATCCGCTTTTCCCGAACCATGTCCCGGCACCCCGGGGACCGATCCATGCAGCCTTCGCCAAACCTTCCTCGGACTCCGATACTCGCACTTGGAACCTCACCCTTGTGCCGTGAGGAGTCTCCGCTTTCCAGAAGATTCTGGCGGGCGTTAATCCTTCGGGAATGCGGTATGGCGAGGACTCGTAGTCCTCATATATTCCCCGGTCGTAACTGTTTCCCGGATCCCGCACGTTTAGACCGCTCGGCCCGGACGCCGGCACTTCCCAGCACCGCTGCTCTGAGAACCCATCCGGGCCACCCCAAAAGAGCATGGACTCGGTGCGATGGCAATGGGGAACGGGGCGCTCCCTCGAGCCAGCCCGACGGTGGTTGGCCACGAAAAGATCGATCCAGCCGTCCGCGTCGTAGTCCGCGGCTTCCGCCCCCGAGGCCCCGTAGGTACCCAGTCTCGTAACCGGCCTGCGACCAAAACCCTCTGGCCCTCCCCAATGGATGATTGACGGGGGATTGCGCCCTTCCCGGTCGGTCCCGTAGCTCACAAGGAAGATGTCCAACCAACCATCCCGGTCAAAATCCGCGATCGCATTGTCGTACGGGACGTACGAGAGGATCTCTTCACGTCGCTCGCCGGAGAACCCAGTGGGCGATCCGTAGTAGATGAACGAGGTGTTCACCGAGTCCTGGGGAACCCGCTTTGGCAACAAAAGGTCGAGCCATCCATCCCGATCGAAATCGGCCGCATTGATGTACATCAATTCATCCGGCCTGCCGAGATCGAGATCGAAGTACCTTTCGTCGCGGAAACCGTGCCTCGCCCCCCACCAGATGCGCACCTTCCCAGCTTCTACCTGGGCAGCGATATCCAACCATCCGTCCTTGTTCAGGTCGGCCGTGAGAGGTACGCGGGTCTTCTCACGATGGACGTGGAGCAACGTTCGATCTCGATTATGAAACCCGGTCGCTGAGCCCCAGAAGATGGCGACGCCGTGCCGGGAAGGATCTTGGAGATCCACGCAGGAACCGCCGGCAACAATGTCTAGGTACCCGTCCCCATTCACATCGGCGATGCGTACTCCTCCGTAGCCCGAATCCATGGTCAAACGGGTGACTGCCTTCCCCAACCCTTCCGGACCACCCCAGAGAATGCTGAGGCCATTCTGCTCGTGCGGCAGTCCGTATACAAATCGGTCGTGCGCTAGAATCAGATCCACGAAGCCATCATCGTCAAGATCAGTTGTCGCGTAGCCGAATACGGGTTGAGTCGGGATCTCCGTGCGCCGCTGCACGGAAAAACTGCGTGTGCCGTCACCCCAGTAGACATGCGTTTCCGCAGGCCCATCGCGAAGGTGGCCCGCCCGATTGAACAGGACCACATCCGGGAATCCATCGTTGTTCACGTCGCCCACCGTGTTCCCCACACTCCCTCGGGACGGAAGTTGCGTGTGGTCGCCGAACGCGAACTGACCTCCCCGGTTCCAGAAGACGTAGGAACAAATGCTGAGCTGGTTAAGCACCCGTTCGTTGCTGAACAATAGTTCCGGATAACCGTCACCGTTCAGGTCGGCGGCGGTCACCGCAGTGGCACCGAGGGTCGGTATCTTGAGCGAGGGTGTGGATGTCAGACAGCCTGCCTGGAACGAGAACACATACGGATCAACCCAAGTGGCGCCTGGGTAGCCCTCGTAGTTTGCCACACCCAGGTCATCGTAGCCATCGCGATTGATATCGGCGAAGGCCGCATCGGAAGGATTCGACGCCCCGAGGGGAATCGCTCGCTCTACGCCATAGCCCGAAAGCCCCCCGCGGAGCACGAGAACCTCCCACCTCCGACAGACTGCCAGCTCCGGCCATCCGTCGCCATCCACATCGCCCGCAGCCAGAACTCGTCCCCCCACCGGTAGGCGATGCCAGCGCGACGCATCCTGCCACGTAGCACCGTCGCCGGTCAGGACGAAAATTGTGTCGCCCGTCACGGCTGCCAGGTCATCCCGTCCGTTCCGGTCGAAGTCGGCCACCGCCAACTGTAGCGCCCCTCCACCTCCGAATCGCAGAGGCGTGCACCTCGGCGGGTTGAAGCCCGAGGCCGAATTCCAAAAGATGAGGCTCGACCCGGAGCCTTCTCCGTACGAGCCTGACGGTTCCTCGCAGGCGAAGGCCAGGTCGAGCCATTCGTCACCATTGAAGTCACCCACGGCTACGCTTCTCGCCCGCTCCGCAGGCAGCTCAACGCGCCGTTCAACTGAGAATCCGTTGGCCGAACCGTACCAAATCCACGCCCCTACGCGCTCATCGTGACTATCCGGCCAGTTGGCTACGGCGAGATCGTTGAACCCATCTCTGTCGAAATCTGCAACCACACCGTCGCGGGATCCGGCTCCGGGCAGCTCCGTTCGTGACCGTCCAGTGATGTCGGCTCTGTCGTTCAGATAGATGTACACGTTCTCTTTCTCGGTATGGCTGTGGCCACCGGGTAGGACCACATCCAAGAAACCGTCTCCGTTCAAATCCCAGCGATTGATGATCTGGAGTCTACCCGCCCTCGAGACGTTCCCGCGTCGAGAAACCTCCCGTCGATGAAGTCCTCGAACGAATCCTCCGTCCACTGTGACTCGGCAAGATCGGGTGGGCGGTGAAAGGCCGGAGACTCCAGCATCACGAGCCACCCTGCCCCTGCGGCTATCCCGATCCAACGAATATTCCTCAATTCCCGCCGGGCCATAGCCGGTCAACCTCGCGCGGAGATCTGGCTCCTTCGTACGGTGAGGCTGTAGACCACCTCTCCATCTATGTTCACGATCTCGAATGTCACTGTAGGATCGGGTACGGTCGTATCGAACTTCAGCAACCCAAATGACTGCTTCTCGTTGTAGCCGAACAGCGTGCCCGGCACCAGCTCGTGGACGTGCTCATTGGTCAGTCGTGAGCTTTCGAATTCGTAAAGCGGATAGCCGTGTTTGCGTTCGATGCGCCACGCCTCCGAGCGATGGCGATCGGCGGAGATCAAAACCACGCCGTCAATTCCGTGCTCGGCGAGAAAATTGAATAGCTCCTGCCGTTCATCCGGGAACCCGCTCCAACTGTCCCGTGTCCCCGGCTTGGCACCAAACGACCACTCGACCGGTGATGCAACCACCTTAAAGGTGGCCTTCGACCCCGCCAGCTTGTCCTTCAGCCAGGCTTTCTGCACCGGTCCCAACATGGTCGGATTCTTGTCGAAGGGATTCGTTCGGTACATGCGACCATCCAACATGAAGAAATCCACATCGGCAATGGAGAAACTGAACCAACAGCCTGGCCAGTCCGGGTCTCCATACCCCGGATTGATCCAGTTTTGCTTGAAAACCTCCAAAAGCGGAAGTTTCCACGGTGGCTTGTCCTTGTACGGCCCCAGCCAGCAATCATCCGTGGCCGCGTCGTGATCATCCCAGATCGCGTAGATCGAGCAGCTCGAAACCAGCCGCCGGAACTCCGGCCGCGACTGCCGTCGGTAGTATGTGTAATAGTGCAGCGCGTTGGGGAAATCCGGCATATTGATGTACACATTGTCGCCCATGAAAAGGAAAGCCAGCGGTCGATAGGCACGGATCGTGTCCCACATCCGCTCATTCCATGGCGCGTATCCAGCGCCGCCCCCAAAGCCAACTACGAATGTCGCGGGCTCACCTCGCCGCGGGTACGTTCGAAAGCTCAGCGGCTCGGTGCGGAAGACGGCCTTGTCATCCACGACGACATGGTAGTAGTACAGCTGGTCGGGCTCCAGGCCCGTAACCCTGAGCTTAGCCGTGTAGTCGCTCTCGGCCTTGGTCCTCACCACCTGCGAAGCCAGGCTGGAACCGAAATCCTTCGAGCGACTGAGCACGATCTGCACAGGGACCTCGTGGAAAGTCCGGACCCAGAAACACGCGCTGGTATCCGTCACGCAACCAACCATCGGGCCATGGAGCAGCTCAACAGGATGCGACGCATAGTAACGCTGAAACTCCGCAGATTCGTGCAGGGGTCTCAACAGATCCCGCGGACCCGCAAGAAACCTCTCGAAGGGCAAACCGCGCTGAATGGCGAGCCTCATGGTGGCAAGGGCACTGTCGAGTTGGCCCAATTGCAGCTGAGCCACGCAAAGATTGAAGCGAGACTCGAGATCGTTGGGATCCTCCGCCAGGAGCTGTCGGCAGTAGCGAATCGCGTCCTCCACCCTCCCCTCCATGATGTCGAGGATTTGTCGCTGGCCGCGTCGCTTGTACTCCTGACGAATGTGCTCCGTGAAGAAACGGCGATCCCAGGGATTCTCGCTACCAAAGTACGGATGTTTGGAGCCCTCGAGATAGGCCTCGGGCGGGGCAAACTCTCCAGAGATCTCGGACTTGCGGCATTGCGACCCAAGCAGTGCGAACAAACAAATCGCGAGAGCCGCGCCGAGGACACATCGCTTGAACACCAAAACCGAGCCCGTTCGGAACAACCCGCTATTTCCCAACATCGCTCCACGCTCCGGTATTGAAGCCCACTGCTTAACCGCCCTGTCCGCCTACGAACCCAGAGTTGTTGCCCGCCCCCTCGGCTCCTTGCGACCCCGAACGATCCCTTCTCGCTCGTGACCAACTGCGATGGAGTGAAGAAAGTCGCCTTCCACGTCTTTAGTACTGCCGACCTCCCTTTGGGTACGGCACGATCACAATTCGTTGCTCATGGAACCGGGGCACGTAGTCGAGGGGCCGTCTGACTACGTAGGTCAGATCGTCCACGTATACGTCGACATATTTGCCCCCCTTGCGCGGATTCAGCAGGCCGAAGCGGTCGAAAACGGCACCCACACGACGTTGTTCGGGGGTAAGGTCGACGCGAAAGGAGTCAGCACCCAAAGTTACTGTGACACGCCCGGCCAGCCCGGCCGAAGGGTCGTATCGGAATGAGAACGGTCGCCCGATCCGGTCCGGAATGAAAATCGGCCCACGTTCTTCGAAGGCGAGATCCTGCCTCGGCGAACATACAGCGGCGAACGAATAGCCAATGCTCGTCTTGTCCATCACTTCAATCCCAAGGAACTGATCCGGCGGGTTGCCCTTGTATTCGCCATGAATCTCCCTTAGCCTCGCCTCGCGATTGAAGTAGCCGATGAGCATCCGGCCATCCACCGCACCTTCCACAAAACAGATCCAACCGGAAAAGGAGATGGGATCATCGAGGGTTAGCTTGCCGACATCCACAGCGTAGTAGGCGTGTAGCGGATCGACCACTTCCGTGCCCCAGAAGCGACCCCCGATCTCGCCCGGGGCACGCCCCGCCCAATTGGTTTGGGAAAAGCCGAAGTTCTGCCGGGCGTGAAAGTCGCGTTGGACAAAACCGACGTGGTTATTCAGCCCGTCCCAGTGCGGATCCTGATCCAGCTCAATGCGCTCGCCGTTCACCACGAGGTCCGCGATGTAGAACTCCATGCTGCCGTGGTAAATCTGCATGTTCCACACGCCGAACCGGTCGATGCGCGTGGGTTCGTCCCGGTGGCCAGGCAACAGATAGTAGCTAACCGGGGGCAGGTCATCCAATCGGAACGTTATCCTGCCCCGCATTCCGCCAATCTCCCTCTCCACCTCCCAGAGTTGGAAGCGGTGTTTCCAGAACCAGTGGTTCACCAGGCCCTCGTTCCTCGCCCGGATGAGCAAGTCGTGCAACCGTTCTGCGGTGATGGAAGGATCATCCCGTCTCGCTCTCTCCAGGATCTGCTCCTCCGGCACGTTGCTCTCCGAGCCAATCCATTTCGGCAAGCGTGGATCGGGCCAATGGTCTCCCGGAACAGCATCCGGATCGTATGTGAGCTCCCACGAATGCACGGACCCATCGCAGGGGATTTGAAAGTCTGGCTCGAGGACGGCTCCTTTCGCCCTGCCCGTCTTGTAGTCAAGATGGATGTAGGCCCTCCCATCGATCACGTCGCCGATGCGAAAGCCACAAGAGGACCAAACCCTCCATCCTTGGCGTTCGCTCCCGAAGAACCCGACATAGAAGCCCACGGCTTCTTCCGGGGGAGCGATCAGAACGATCTTGCCGGAGGCGGAGAAACGATCTTTGAACGAGAAAGGACCTATCGGCATTCCGTAGTAGGCCGGTATTGTGGACCGCCAAATGGTCCCGCCAATTTCGCCTGGCCCGAAGCCCGTGCGATTCGTCGGGGCCCAGCCGAAGTCCTGCCGCACCTGTGGGCACTCTCCGCATTCCACTCGATTGTTGAAACCCTCCCATCCGGGATCGCGACCGAAATCCTCGTGCACAACGGTGATTGGGGGAACAGGAGCCCTTTTCCCAGGCGAAGCGCAATTCCCCATGGAGCTGCGGAGAATGCATAGGCTGAGGAACAACACCGGGAAGCGAAGAAAGCGGCCGACCACCACAGTGCCCCCCTGCGAGCGCTTCGTGGACCGAACAGTTGCACAGCCGCGGCGTCCGTGCGCATTCAGAAAAGAGGCGTCCGGTTCAAGACCATTGCGGCCGCAGATTGCTAGTGTCTCTCTTAGACGCATACAGCGAGCCCACCGTCCACAAAAAGTACGTGGCCGCTTACGTAGTCTGAGGCCTTCGACGCCAGGAAAAGGAGCGCTCCGGCAAGCTCTTCTGGTTCACCCCATCGTCCGGCAGGTACCCGCGATCTGAGCCAAGCATCGAAACGCTCATCCTCGTAGAGAGGGCGCGTCATCTCGGTCTTGAAATACCCTGGCGCCAGCCCATTCACCTGGATATTGTACCGAGCCCACTCCGTGGCCATTGCGCGGGTGAGCATCTTGAGGGCACCCTTCGAAGCTGTGTACGGAGCAATGGTTGGCCGCGCCAGTTCGCTCTGCACCGAGCAGATGTTGACGATCTTGCCGTGTCGCGCCTGGATCATGCCTTGTACGACGGCCCTCGCGACCAGAAATGCGCCGGTGACGTTCACGTCGAGAACAGTCCTCCAATCGCCGGTCGAGAAGTGCTCCAAGGGACCTCGAATCTGGACACCCGCGTTGTTTACCAGGATCGTGACCGGTCCCGACTCGCGCTCGATCTTCCTGACCGCCTGCTGGATGGCGGGCTCGTCCGTCACGTCAAAGACAGCAGACTGTACTTCCAGGCCCTCCTGTTCCAGGGATCTGCGGGCCTCTTCCAGAGCTTCCTCGTTACGGCCGTTCAAGACCACCTTCGCACCGGCCTGCGCTAGCGTGCGGGCGAAGAACAGTCCGAGACCTCGGCTCGAGCCCGTGACCAAGGCTATCTGACCGTCCAGATCAAATAAATCGTGATAGATGTCCATGCTCTGCCGCATTCGCACCACGGTGTCCCTTCCTCGAAAGCGCCCGCTTGGCCTTCTCCACCACGTTCTGCACTGTAAGCCCGCACTCTTCCAGCAGCTCCTCGTACTGGCCCGACCCCCCGAACCGGTCTGGGATCGCTACGCACTCAATGGGCACCGGCGCATGTTCCGCCAGCACCTCCGCCACTGCCGAGAAAAGCCCCCCGAACCGATTGTGCTCCTCGACGGTGACCACAGCGCCCGTCCGAGTCGCACTATCCACCAGGAGTTGCGTATCGATCGGTTTCACCGTGTGGATCTCTATGACCTCCGCCTCTATGCCCGTAGCGTGGAGAAGTTCTGCCGCCCGCAAGGCACGCGAAACCATCATCCCGCAGGCTACGATCGAAACGTCTGAGCCCTGCCGGAGAATCAGCCCCTTGCCAAGCTCGAATCGCGTCTCGGACCCGTGAATCGCCGGCGCAGGGACCCGCGGGACCCGAATGAAGACCGGCCCCGTGTGCTCAGCCGCTGCAGCCACCGCCCAGCGCACTGAGGCTTCGTCGGAGGGCACGATCACGGTCATTCGCGGCATGGCCCTCATGATGGCCACATCCATGATAGACTGGTGCGTAGCGCCGTCGCCAAAACCAGACAGCCCGGCGTTCGTCCCCACAAGTTTCACATTCAACCCGGCGTAGGACACGAGGCTCCTGATTTGGTCAGCGGCGCGGAGGGCGAGCAGGAAGGCGAAAGTGCACGCGAATGGGATCTTGCCGCACGTTGCCAGGCCAGCCGCCACGGAGACCATATTGGCTTCCGTGATTCCCATATTGAAAAAACGCTCAGGGTGCCGGCGCGCAAAGTGGATCGAGCGTGTGGCGTTCGAAAGGTCCGCATCCAGCACGACCACGTCGGGACGGCGATCGCCGAGTTCAGCAAGCGCTAACCCCATTACATCCCGTAAGGGCAGGCTCACAGCACAGCCTCCGCGAGTTCGGCGAGCGCGGCGCGGTACTCCTCGTCGCTAATCGGCTTCCCATGCCACTCGTGCGTGTTTTCCATGAACGACACCCCCTTGCCTTTCACCGTATGGGCGATGATCGCTGTCGGCCTCCCTCGACGGTTGCGGGCCTCGTCCAGCGCTCGACGGAGATCGCAAACGTCGTGGCCATCGCATTCTACCACATGCCAGTTGAAAGCAGCGATCTTCGCACACAGCGGCTCGAGCGGGAGAATCTCCTGGACAGAGCCGTCCAGCTGGATCCCATTGTAGTCGACTATTACCGCTAGATTGTCCAGACGGAATTTGGCACCGACCAGAAAAGCCTCCCAGTTCTGACCCTCATTCAGCTCACCATCACCCGTGAGCACGTAAACCCGGTAGGACCTGCCGTCAAGGCGACCCGCCAACGCAACCCCGATCCCGAACGAGATACCCATCCCGAGGGAACCGCTCGACATTTCTACCCCCGGACACTTGCACATGTCGGGGTGTCCCTGCAGTCGGCTTCCGATCTTCCGCAGTGTCCACAGCTCGCTTTCGGGGAAGAAACCTCTCTTAGCCAAGACGGCATATAGCGCCGGAGCAGCATGCCCTTTGGATAGGATGAAGCGGTCGCGATCCGGATCGTTTGGGTTCCTCGGATCGACTCGCAGCTCGGAGAAATAGAGGACAGCCAGCATCTCGCAGACCGAGAGAGACCCACCCACGTGTCCCGAGCCTGCCCGGTAGATCATCTCGACCACGGTCCGCCTTAACTCCCAGGCGATGCGTTGCAGATCCTGCCCATTGAAGCCCGTCACCTAACCACCCTCTGGGGTTTGGAGCGAGAGTCATTCCTATTGACGCACGTTGGCTCCAAACCGGACCGCTACCCGTCGACCCGCCCGCCACCGCACACCGACGATGTTCCACCATGTCCACTGCGCCGCTTCAGGGATGGGTTTACCCATTACGAAGCTCAGAGCATAGCCCAGGACCACCGTGACCGTGAACGCTATGGTGGCAGGCCATAGGACTCCTACCATGAAAACCTGTACACCAAGGAGCTTCGAAAAAGCGGTGAGACATCCCATCACGAAGCCTACAAACCCCCCAATGAGGGCGGCGGGAGCTGTCACCCGTCTTGTGAACATCCCCAACATGAACACCCCGAATAAGGGACCGGTGAACATGTTGATCAATTTCTGCGAGTAGGTGAAAATATCCCCCATTTTCCCAACAAAGAAGGCAAAAAAGGTTATGCCTATCCCCAGCACGAAAGTAGAGCTGCGTGCAATTCGAATCCTTGCTTGCCTTGCCTCGGGAGACTCTTTCTCGTCGCCGATGTTGTACTTGCCCAACCGAAAACGTGCGTAGAAGTCATTCAGGATCGCTGTGACGCAAGAATTGATGCCCGAGTCTAGGCTCGACATGGAGGCACCATAGATTGCGGCCACCATTATGCCGGCGATCCCTGTAGGCATAACGTTCGCAATGAAGTAGGGAAACACTTGATCAATATTCAGACTCTGGGGAAAACTCAGATGCTTGGCTACGACAAATAGACCCGCGCCAGTCAGATTGACAGCCAGGATATACCATAAATATGCAGCACAATTGGTGACGAATCCTTGTTGGCTCGTTCGCAAAGACTTGGCGGTGAGGTAGCGTTGGACCATAACCTGGTCGACGCAATAATTGCCCATCTTCTGCAGGGAGTATGTAACAATCAACGAGACAACTGTGATGTCCGTGTAGAGGTACAACTTCAATTTGCCAAATAGACTCGCCTGATCGAATCCCTTGATGGTGGCTGTCATCGCGGTCTTCCCCGCGGCAGCGAGTGTGTTCCACACTTCGGCCAGTCCCCCGGGCACCGCAAGCACAACCATGACGAGCGCCCCCAGCAGGGTGCTCAACATCACGAAGGAATGCACCACATCGGACCACATGATCGCGCGGATTCCGCCGAGAGTGGAGTTAATCGTGGTGAGGACACCCAGTACAAGGACGCTGAGAGCAAAAGGGATCCTCCCATTCGTAACTGTCTCCAGGACCATCGAAGGCACATAGATCACTGCAGCCATCCAGGTGAGCCGCCATAGGATGAAAATCGCGCTCGCGAGGGCTCTTACGTACGCGTTGAAACGTCGCTCCAAATACTCATAGGCTGTATAGACCCGCAGCTTGTGGTAGAAGGGCATGAAGACGTATACAACTACCGGGAAAGAAATGGGGATGGCCATAGCCATCCACAGCATGATCAGCCCGTGCTTGAAGGCCCCCGCCGGATACGCCATATAACCCACCGCGCTGGTGAGGCTCGCCATGAGCGAGAGTCCAACGGGAAGCCATCCCATCCGCCTTCCGGCCAACAGAAAGTCTTCCGTGGACTTCTGCCGCTTGTACAGGTATATGCCAATGGTGAGGATACTGGCGATGTAGCCAACCGCAATCAGTTCGTCCAGAGTGGTTATACCTGTCGCCTTCATACGGTCCTCCCGCCGGAATGGAGTCTGCCTTCAGGGATGGTAAAACTCCCCTCTGACGCTTGGGCGCCAATGACTGGTCTACCACGGTTAGGGGCTCGAACGAGCGTAACTCAGAGAACAACGCCCAGGCTGCGGGAGATGCGTTCTGCGTGCTCTCGCACAATTGGGCCAATGCTGTCGAATTCTTTCTCCGGCAGGCGGACCGAAGGGCCTGCCACCCAGATGGCGGCAAGTGGGTAGCCGAAGCGATCCAGGATACAGGCGGCAACGCAGTGGACACCCTCCGTCTCCTCGGCTCGGTCCACTGCGTAGCCCAAACGCCTCACCCGTTCCAGTTCCTCACGGTATCGGTCCGGATCGGTGATGGTGCGCTCGTTGTAACGAGGCATGGGCAGTCGGGCAATAAGCTCCTCTCTTTCGTCCTCGGGCAGGAACGCCACGAGAGCCTTACCGGGTGCAGAGGTGTGCAGGTGCAGCCGACGACCTGGCTCGAACACGAACCGGAAGGGATGGATCCCCTGCACCTGAGCAATCACAATGCCTTCCGTCCCCGTGCGGACGCCAAGGGGAACGGTTTCGCCGATCCGATCACGGAGGCGGCGCATGACTGGGATCGCCTTCTCGACGAGGGTTCCCTCGCTCAAGCCGTCATATGCCAAGGTCAGGAGTTTGATGGAAAGCTGGAAGGCCTTAGTGGCATCATCGCGGATCAGGTACCCGCGGTCAAGGAGGGTAGCGGTGATGCGGAATACGCTGTTCCTCGGCACCCCGAGCGCCTCAGCGATCTGGCTGATGGTCATACCCTCGGGGTTCTTTGCTAGCAGTTCCAGGATCTGGAGGGCTCTTTCAAGGTTGGGAACGTGGTATCTGCGCTTCATGGCCAGCTCGGTTGATATATAGAACGTTGTTTGAAATATAGCCGCGGCCCGCCGTCTTGTCAAGGACTTTTTCCATGTGCCAGTTGATATATGGAACCGTGTTTCAAATGTAGCCGCCACGCCGGCCCTTGTCAAGAGTTTTTTCGCAATGAAAGAAATTCGCGGGCGCACAGCTCTTCCCGCGCTCACACGGCTCTCCTCAGCAGTTTCCGGTGGGCTTACTCCCCTGAGGCAACAGACCCCCCAAGCTGAGACCGAATATTCGCCCGCTTTCGCCGTGGATGGTTTGCGGAGGGACCTCGGTTTTCCTCTGTCTCGACAGCCTCCCGCTCGAACACCTGCAGCCATTTTGCCTTCGCCATCACGAACAGCCCAGCGGGACGGGCCTTGTGGGGAGAGCTCGCAGCGGGGTGCGCCGGCCGCAGGACAGCTCGGCGCCAGTCCGATGAAGAGTTTCCGACGTCTTCGGCAGGTGTATCCGTGGTACACGGCACTTGCGCTCGCAGCGAGCAATCGAGACGCCCAACAGCATCCATGCATCTGCGAGGAATGAGACAGGTTTCGGTCAGGCGAGACCACCGGTCATCAGGCGGTGACTGCCAAACAGTCCCGATATTGCCGGAAAAACGGGGGACTTCACCGAGGCCAGGGCTACGCGTCCAGGCATAGCCTAAGCGACCCGTCTGAACACAGCGGAACTGCGGAAACCACCAGAAGATCTACACAGCGTCAGTCGGAGAAGACGCGTGACCGCGTACCGTCATGATGCACCGGAAATCGGTAGGTCGAGGCTGAACCTCACCCGTACCACAGGCCCGGCTTAGCAAAACGCAAAGCCCAGCTCGCTCGCGGCACACCCGAAGCGGTCCCATACCTGCTGCGACCCTATTACCTTGGGTTTCATAGGAACCGCATCAGGTCCCGACGACGAACAAAGACCGAGCAAGTTGGAATTGGAAAGGGTCTAGGTGCTTCTTACGAAGGCATCCCCCTCGAGCCCGGGTCCGTCACGAAGGTCTCGGACACAATCGTGCTACGGGGTGCAACCTGTCAGCACGCCCAAGGCCACTCGTGTGGACCGACGAAAACTCTCTTGCACATGCTACCTACGCTTCCCTCAGATGTTGCTCTTCCCCTCGAACCAGCGCTTGCATCTAAGATCCCGCCGCCCCGAGCGCCCATTCTGGTTCGTTCTGCCACTCTGCGGTCAGGAACCACCCCTTCGCCTCTTCCACACCGTGTCCCGGGATGGCAGCATAGGTTAACCAATCGACGCTGCCTTCTGTCTCACCTGCCCGAGCGCCTCTCCCGCACTCGGCGGGATGAACCCCGCGCCTACCAGTGGAAAGGGCCATACCAGAGGGACCATGAGGTCAGCCCGTGGCCTTCTCCAGACGCACGGAAACCCGCGCAAGCACCATTTCTGCGTCTCTCCGCGCGTTGGATTTCGGGAATTCGTCGATCACCTTCTGGCAGAGGGCCTTGGCCCGTTCCAGCTGTCCCGCCCGCTCATAGGCCATGGCGGCATTCAGCAGGTACTCCGGCGCGTTGAATCCCTTTGCGTCCTTCTCGTACGCCTTGACGAAGAACTCGGCGGCTCCCGGGTAATTACCCTTGCCTTGCAGACAGGCCGCCTTTCCCGCAAGCGCCGAAGCCGTCAGAAGCGGATCGTACCCGCCGTGTTTCTTCACGTAATTCTCAAAGTATTTCAAAGCCAGGTCGAACTCGCCCAGCCGGTAGTGCATGTCCGCTAGGTCCAGCAAAGCCATGCGCGCGGCACCGGTACCGCCGTACTTCTCGACAATGGATTCGAGAATCCCGACTGCCTCCTCATAGCGGCCATTGTCCACCAAGAGGTCCGCCCTGGCCAGCTCTACGGCGGCGCGTGCTTCCGCGACTCGGTGACTGCGGATCGCAAGGAAGGTGATCAACAGGACGGCGGCCACCCCTCCGATGCCGTAGAGGACGTACCGAACGTTCTGCTGCAGCCAGTCGGTCGCCTTGAAGTAGGCGGTGACGAGCTTATCCTCTTTGATCTGCCGCTTCGTGAGTTTCTTCTTCGGTTTGGGGCGGATCACTTGCTCACCTTGCAATTTGGTCCGGTTTAATTTGCTCCACCATGCAATGAAGCCCTGGGTTCTTCCCAGGGCCCCTTCCCTCGTGCCCCTAGCAGGATTCGAACCTGCGACACGCGGTTTAGGAAACCGCTGCTCTATCCATCCTGAGCTATAGGGGCCTGAAAGCGCCAATAAAATACCGATCCACGCTGTCCCGCGCAAGGAGAAATTGGCCGGCTATTCCCTTGCCACCCCGGCCCGGGCCAGGAGGCGTGGACTAAGCTTGGAATGGGAAAGGAGCAGTCCACGGGCCGCCCCGACTACCTGCTCCACGGTCACCGACTCGCAACGGCAGTCTGGGGCCCGCACACTGACAAATTCCTCCCCCCACGGTTTCCACTCCGCTGGGTCCGTCGGACCGAACACGGCCACGAGCGGAGTCCCCACGGCCGCCGCCACATGCATAGCTCCCGTGTCGTTGCACAAGACCAAACTAGCCAAGCGAAAGAGCGCCGCAAGCTCTCGAAGCGAAAGGCCGGTAAGCGCCACCGAGTTCGCAGGAGCCATCCGCAACGCGTCTTTTCCGAGTCGAGTCTCACCCGGACCCCACACGACCACCGTACGCAGCCCGAACTCGCCCGCCAGATCCTGCGCAGCCCGGCCGAAGCGCTCGGCCGGCCAGCGGTTGGCGGGTTTACCCGCGCCAGGGTGAACCACAAGCAGGGCCTCCCCCTCCCTCACTCCGAGCCCCCGAAGCCTCCGGCGCATTTGTTCGACCTCGCCCGGGAGAAGCTGCATCATCTCCCGCAAGTCATCCGTACGGATCCCCAGCGGGTAGGCGATGTCAAGGTTCCGCAACGACTGGTGGCGGACAGGATCAGGGCAAGGAGGAATCTCGATGCTGTAGAAGAAATTCCTCTTTGTGCCCGGAAAGCGCAGATGAGAAGGGCCCACCGTCCAGCGGGCGCGGGAGAAACGGGCGATGAGGTCGCTCGTCAAGGAGTGAGAAACGGTGTTCAGCACGATGGCCAAATCCCAACCTCGGAGGAGGCGACGGAGGAAACCCTTCGCCTCGGCCAGCGACCACTCGTGGAGGGCCTCTCGCACGACCAGGATCTCATCGACCTGGGGAAGGTGGCGAGCCACCGGCTCCGTGTAGCCGCGCACCACCAACCCGATCCGCGCCGCAGGGTACGCTGAACGCAAGGCTCGGAGCACCGGCGTGGAGAGCAAGAAGTCCCCCAGCTGATCATGCTGGCGCACCACCAGCACCGACCGTACTCGCTCCGGCCGGATCTCCCGCGGATCGGCCGCCCTTCTTCCCAGCGCTGCCTCGAACAGGCGCAGATACTCGCGCTTGAAACGCTGCTCAATCCGGTTCCAGAAGCTCCGCCCAGCCATCACGCGCTCGTTCTACTCCGCATCCCCAGGCTCAACGTCCGGGCCGCTCCGATGCTACCTCGCGAAACAGCTCCTCCCACTTCCTCAGCATCCGCGACAGGCTGAAGCTGGCCTCTACCCGCTCTCTCCCGCGCCGGCCCATTTCCGCCGCCAGGTTGCGATCCGTCGCGAGCCGGAGGATGGCTTGGCAAAGCGCTTCCGGATCCTCAGGAGGCACCAGGAACCCCGTCTCTCCGGAAACCACGATCTCCGGGATGCTGCTCACGCAGGTCGCCACCACCGGCTTGCGAGCCGCCATCGCCTCGATCAGGACAATCCCGAAGCCCTCCCAGAGGCTGGGGAGAACGAGAAGGTCTAGCGATCGCATGATGCGGGGGATGTCCTCCCGAAATCCGAGCGGCAAGATTCGATCGCCCGCGGCCGACTTCCGCCGGAACTCGGCGACCCTCGGGGCCAGCGGGCCTTCCCCAACCAGGATCAAGCGCACCTCCGGCCGAAGGACCGCCGCCCGCTCGAAGGCCTCCAGCAAAGTGGAGATCCCCTTCCGTTCGTCCAATTGGCCGACGAATCCCACCACAAAATCCTGTTCGCCACATCCCCATTCGCTTCGAAGCTCAGCGGCGGCTGGCCCGTCGAAGCGCCCCGGATCGACCCCGTTGTAGATCACCTCCACTCGGGCCTTTCGCAGCCACGGGGCGCTACGCACCAGTGTGCTCCGGGTAGCGAAGGAATTGGCGACCACCACATCGGCAAGCCAGGTGTACGTGAGGCGGTAACGAAGATTGTTTTTTAACGGATGGTCGATGGCCCGCCGGTGAACCACTCGGCCGATCCCTGTGACTTTGGCGGCCAGACCGAAGGTCCGCAGTTCCTTGTCCTGATTGGTGCAGATGATGTCCGGATGCAGGCGGCGTAAAAGCCGCAAGGCGCGCGTCACGGCCAGAGGTCCCACGTCCGCACCGAAGCGAAACGGAATGACCGGCACTCCCGCTCGTAAGGCCCTTTTCTCGAGTTCGGTGTGGGGACGGCACACAAGTCCCACCCAATGCCCCCTAGCGCGCAGGCCTTCCGCCACCTGCAGGAACCACACCTCAGCGCCGCCGAACATCTGGATCGAATTGGCAAAGAGGATGCGCATCGCCTCGAATCCACACTGCTCGCCGAACAGGCCCAGCCGGCATCCCCGGGTTCCCGTGCCCTCAGCGACGTCGGCGCGAGACCGCCTCCCACTTCCGGGACTGCGACGGGCTCCTGCCCCAATGACCATGATCCCCACTCACAAGCCCGAATCATGCCGGACCAATCCGTTTCCGACCCCGAGGGCTGCGTGGAGCCTTCGAACCACCTGTCGGGCATCGTGGTACTGCCTCACCCACTCCTTCCCTTTCGCGCCGAGGGCGGCGCGCAGATCCGCATCCAGGATGAGCCGCTCCAGCTGGCTCTCCAGATTCTCTGCCGTGACCGCCACAAAGGGATGGTCGGCATATTCCTCGGCGAAGCCCGGGGCCAGAGATGTGGCTACCGGGATGCCCATGGCCAGCGCCTCAAGGGAATTGATGCCGTACCCGAGATCCCCGATCTGATCCACGAAGATGTCGCAGAGGGACTTGAGTTCCAGGGCCCGAGCATGGGGCAACCCTTCGATGAGAACAATTTCGAGCTGAGGATACCGTTCCCTGAGCGTCCGGAGGGCTTGGAGGATCCGCGCGGTCCCCTTCGCCCGGCGCACAGAAGGGGCATGCCCGATCCTCAATTTCCCGTCGTCGAGCCTTCGCCTGGCCGGCATCCTCTCGGGCTCGAACGGAAAGAAAACGTGCATGATCCCGGGGTACAGGCGCTTGTGATCGTATTCCACGGTCGCGCGTAGATCGGCTAAGCCGTCCACCGCAGCAATCACGCCTCGGGTCCGCAGATCGCTGCCTGTGTAGCAGCACACGATCCGTTTCCCCAGCGACTTGAACCGACGCGCCACCCGCCCATCGCGGAAGAAGTCGAGTCCCCCGTCGTACTGGATCAAGTCGAAAGAGTCCGCGTCGATCTCCGTCAGGGTCCGCTCCACTTTGGACTTCCAAATCCCCTCTCGGAGACGAAGCAGAAGCCGCTCGGCGAACCTGGGCTCCCAGACGGGCGGGCGGCCACGGGGCTGTCGAGCGTCGCACGAGACATCCAGTCGCTCCGGAGGCGCAAACAGCCGCTTGGCGAGTCGAACAACTCCGGAATCGAAAAGGGGCAGCTCCAGGCAGATGTCCTCCTCGTAGCCTCGCGGGTCACGATACAGGGTGATGAGCCGGCTCTCGTGTCCGAGCTGCCTTTCGGCGCGAACGAAAGTGATGGGCACGCCAGCCACGTTTTGCGGGGCTATGTGGAGGATGCGCATCCGTTTTCCGCTCCGCTTTCCCGAGAATGAAAAGTCCGGAGGGACACCCCCGGACCCGCAGTCCTGGCTTCAAGTCACCACGTCCGGGATGAAGATGGCCTCTCCTCCTCTCTACCGGACCCGTTTCGGGCGAGCAGGCGGAACCTCTCGACGGCCGGGGCTCCCTCGCCCAAACGGCAGGGGCTCAGCAGTAGACTTTCTGCCAGGTGTCGCGGAACACCCCCTGAGCCCCGAAGCTCTCCTTGAAGCGGGCCAAACCCCAGTTCGGATCCATGTTCACAGTGAAGATGCCGAAGTCCAGGAAACGGAAGCCGTCCAGCACCGCCTTCCGGATGATTTCGTAGAAGAGCAAATTGACGCCCCGGTACTCCCGGTAGTCTTCGTCATGGCTGATGTAGAAGGCCAAGGTGACTCTCGGATTACAGACGAACTGCACCACCCCCGCTACCATCGTGGAGCCAAGATAAGCGGCGTAGAGCTGGATCTCCTCGGGGAACAGCTCTTTCAGACGGAGGAGCTCCCCCAGCGAGTGCGTCGGCTGCACATTGTGCCGCAGTTTGAGATTCTTCTTGAGGATCTGGTAGAACCTCTCGAAGTCCTCCGATTGCCTCACGACCAGCTGGGATTTCATCGCGCGCCGCACTGCGCGGCGGGAGCTCTCCGCGAACACCGAGAACACATCGTCGGGCCCGAAGTCCAGGGGCACAACGCTGGAAACCTCGCGTTTCTTGTACGCGAAACCCGTCTGCATGAGGGCGAAGTCCAGGTAGTTGCTGGGCCGCTGAAGGTAAATCATCGGCGGCTCGGTGATTTCCACCGCATCGAATCCCTGACGCTGGGCGTAGCGATCGAGGGCCCACACAAGCCGGAAGGCATCGCGCAGGGACAGATCGCTGCGGACCACAAAGCCGCCGTACGATGCCCCCGCGTGGCTCACGAGCACGCGCCTGCCGTCCCGATGCAACTCCACCGCCGGAAACACAGACAACAGCCTCCCTTCCTTGAAGAACAGGAGGGAGTGGTCCTGGAAACGTCCCTGTGGGTGGTAGCTCAGGAAGCGGCGTAGATGGAATAGCGTGCCGTTATTCGCTCCGCGGACGAACTGATCCCACCGATCCTCGTAAGCCGGCGAGAAGAGAACCGCCTCTACCTCTTTCTCCTCCAGCCTCGGAAGCTCGAATCCCTGCATTCCAGGCTCCCGTTCCCAAGACCGTCCTGCCGCGCCCTTGGCCTCCCCAACCTCAGCATGCGGAAAGCGAGGGAAGCCCCACGGCACCGATGCGACCGCTCCGGCCAGAATCTCGCTCCCCGCCCGCCCGGCTGCGCAGAAGCCGGAGCTTGGTCGAAGCCGCCCAGGAGGTTAGCTCACGCCTCTTTCAGGAGAAATACCAACAAGGCCTTTTGCACGTGAAGGCGGTTTTCCGCCTGATCGAAGACAATGGACTGAGGTCCGTCCAGCACTCCATCGGTGACCTCTTCGCCCCGGTGGGCGGGGAGACAGTGCATCACCTTGGCGCCCGGAGCTGCGTGAGCGAGCAATTCCTCATTCACCTGAAACCGGCGGAACGCGAGCTTTCGCTGCTCCGCCTCGGCTTCCTGCCCCATGCTCGCCCAAACGTCGGTATAGATCACATCGGCGCCCTTCACCGCCTCCCTTGGGTCCCGGAAAAGGGCGATCTCACTCAATCCGGCGCGCTTGGCGTTTGCCAGAAGCTGCTCGTCCGGATCGTAACCCTCCGGGATGGCCAAGCGCAGGGCGAAGCGGAAGCGGGTGGACATGTTGAGCCAGGAATGGCAGACGTTGTTACCGTCGCCGACCCAGGCCAGGACGAAGTCCTCGGTCCGACCGAGATGCTCCCCGATCGTGAAAAGATCCGACAGCACCTGACACGGATGGAGCAGGTCGCTCAGACCATTGATCACCGGCACGGAGGCATGCGCCGCCAGCTCCGCCACGTCGTTGTGGCTGAAGACCCGGGCCATGATGGCATCGCAGTAGCGGCTCAGTACCCGCGCAATGTCCGCCGTGCTCTCCCGCTTGCCCATCTGGATATCTGACGGGGCCAAGTAGATCGCTTGGCCCCCGAGCTGGACCATCCCCGCTTCGAAGGAAACGCGAGTCCGCGCCGACGGCTTCTGGAAGATCATCGCCAGGATCTTCCCCTGCAGAAGGGGATGGGGCTCCCCGGATCGCTGCTTCGCCTTCAGTTCTCGGCTCAGGTGGTAGACGCGCTCGATTTCCTCGCGACTCAAATCCGTGACCGCCAGGAAGTCCCTTTTCAAGGCCGGCTCCTCCTACAGGATGTAGCGACTCAGGTCCTCGTCCTCGACGATCTCTTTGAACACCTTCTGCACTTTGCGCCGATCGATCACTACCCTCTTCTTCCGCAGGTTGGGCGCCTTGAAGAGGAGATCCTCAAGCAGCGTAGTCATCACCGTGTGCAGCCTGCGAGCGCCGATATCTTCCGCCCGCTCGTTGACTTCGCTTGCGGTCTTCGCGATCTCGCGGATGGCCCCGTCGGTGAAGTGCACTTCGATCCCCTCCGTGGCCAGCAGCGCCTTGTACTGCTTGATCAATGCGTTCTCCGGTTCCGTGAGGATACGGACGAAGTCGTCGGCGGTGAGCGGCTGCAGCTCCACGCGAATGGGGAACCGACCCTGTAGCTCGGGGATCAAGTCGGAGGGTTTGGCATTGTGAAATGCGCCGGCCGCGATGAAGAGGATGTGGTCGGTACGCACCATCCCGTATTTGGTCATCACGCTGCAGCCTTCCACAATGGGAAGAAGATCGCGCTGGACCCCCTCGCGCGATACGTCCGGGCCCACCCCGCCATCGGTGCTGATGAGCTTGTCGATCTCGTCCAGAAAGACGATGCCCGATTGCTCGACGCGCTGGATCGCCTCGCGTACGACCTCGTCCATGTCCACCAATTTCTGGGACTCCTCCTGCACGAGATAGCGGTGGGCCTCCTGGACGGTCATCCTCCGGCGCTTGGTCCGCCGAGGGAAGACGGACTCGAGCATCTCATCGAAATTGATGCCGAGCTCCTCCACCCCCATTGGCGTGACCACCTGCATGACCGGTTGCGTCTCGACCGGGACCTCCAGCTCCACGTACCGATCGTTCAGTTCGCCAGCCAGCAGTTTTTCCCGCAGCTTGGCCAAAGATCGGAGCCATCGTTCCCGGCGCTCGTCGCGACCGCCTTCTTCCGGGACGGCCCGTCGACGCCGCCGTCTGGGTGGGGGGTGAAGGATGCTCAGGAGCCGCCGGGTGGCGATCGTCTCCGCGACCGGACGGACTTCTTCCATCCTCTCATTGCGGACCATGTTGACCGCAATGTCCGTGAGGTCCCGGATGATCGATTCCACATCCCGGCCCACGTAACCGACTTCGGTGTACTTGGAGGCCTCCACCTTGATGAACGGAGCGTTAGCCAGGCGGGCTAAGCGGCGCGCGATCTCCGTCTTGCCCACGCCCGTGGGACCGATGAGGATGATGTTATTGGGCATGATCTCTTCGCGGAGCCCCTCCGGCACCTGCAGGCGCCTCCACCGGTTGCGCAAGGCAATGGCCACCGACTTCTTGGCCTTCTCTTGCCCGACCACGTACTTGTCGAGCTCCCGCACGATCTCTTCCGGCGTGAGGTCCCGCATGCGGCTGAGGCGGTCCTCTCGCCGAGGTAGCTGCGGCTCCGCTTCCACCCCCGACCAGTGCTCGAGTTCCTCGTCAAAGCTTCTCAATGGTGAAGTTCCCGTTGGTATAGATGCAGATGCCCGCAGCAATTTGCAAAGCCTCCCGAACGATCTCTTCTGCGCTCAAGTTCGTGTGCCGAAGAAGGGCTCGGGCTGCGGCCGTGGCGTACCCGCCACCGGTGCCGATGGCCACAATCTCATCATCCGGCTCCAGCACATCGCCGTTGCCGGAGATGAGGTAGGTCTTCTCGCGATCCATCACGATGAGTTGGGCCTCCAGGCGGCGCAGGTAGCGGTCGGTGCGCCAATCCTTGGCCAGCTCCACTGCAGCCCGCCCCAGATTGCCCTTGTACTGTTCCAGCTTCTCCTCGAAACGCTCGAAGAGGGTGAAGGCGTCGGCGGCCGAGCCCGCAAACCCGGCCAGGACGCGGCCCTCGTACACTTTGCGGACCTTCCGCGCCCCATGCTTCACGATGGTCTCTCCGTAGGTGACCTGCCCGTCGCCACCCAGGGCCACCTGGCCGTTGCGCCGGACGCCGATGATCGTAGTTGCGTGGAAAGAGAACTTCTTCATGGGAGATCTCACCCCTATCTCTGGACCCTCCTCTCCGCGCCTCTCACAGGCCGCGGCGAAGGCGGGCCACGGGAATGTTCATTTGCTCGCGATACTTGGCCACCGTCCGACGTGCGACGTTCAGCCCCTCCTTCTTCAGAAGATCTGCGATCTCCTGGTCGCTGAGGGGATGGCGTTTGTCCTCCTCCTCAATGATCTGCCGGATCCTCTGCTTGATGGTCTTGTTGGAGACCTCTTCCCCGTCGTCGCTTCGCAGACCCTCGCTGAAGAAGTATTTCAGCTCAAAGACGCCCCAATCCGTCTGGACGTACTTCCCGCTTGTCACCCGGCTGACGGTGGAGATATCCATGCCGATGTCGTCCGCGATGTCCTTCAGGACCATCGGTTTCAGGTGCTCGGGGCCGTTCTCGAAGAAATCGCGTTGTCTGCGCACGATGGCCTCCATGACGCGCAGGATCGTGGCTCGTCTCTGATGAATGGAATTGATCAGCCATCGCGCCGACTCCAGCCGCTTTCGGATGTACTCCCTCGCCTCCCGCGAGCTCCCGCTCTTGTCCAGCAAGAGCCTGCGGTACTGTTGGTTGATGCGAAGGTTGGGGATATTCCAGTCGTTCAGCGTGATCTTGAACTCGCCATTCTCTTTGGTCACCGTGAGGTCCGGCACCACGTACTGGCTCTCGATGGAAACGTATCCTTCGCCCGGTTTGGGATTGAGCTTTCGGATTTCCTCCAAAGCCTGGCCAATTCGTTCCAGAGGCACATTGAAGCGCTTGGCCAATTTCTCGAACCGTCGGTTCACCAGGTCATCGAAGTGATTCCGGACGATCTCCACAGCCAGCTCATCGCGATTTGGCTTCTCCATCAGCTGGATCAGGAGGCATTCCTGCAGATTCCGGGCGGCAATTCCCGGCGGATCGAAGTGCTGGATCACTTCCAGCACCTTCTCCACGGTTTCCACGTCGACATTGAGCGCCTCGGCGATGCTCTCCACGTCCATCGTGAGATAGCCTGAGGCGTTGAGATTCCAGATAATGTACTCCCCAACGAGCCGCTCCGTCTCATTGAGGTTGGTCAAACGAAGCTGCTCCAGCAGGTGGTCCGTGAGCGTGACCTGCTGCACCTCCGGCCGTTCGTACTCCTCCGTGTCTCGCTCCCGCGGGATGTACGGTTGGTAGTTGTCGATGTCGTTGAGGATCTCCTCCCAATCGATCTCGTCGGCCGGCGGCTCTTCGGTCACTTCCCGGACCGTTTCCTCTTCCTCCTCCGCCTCTTCCGCGCGTTCCTCATCGAGTTCGGGAAGTGGCTCCTCCTCGAGGACCTCCTCCATCTCCTCGTTCTCTTCCAGTTCCGGCTCGGTATCCAGTTCGAGAAGCGGGTTGGTCTCCAGCTCGAGGCGGATTTTCTGCTCCAGCGCCATGAGGGGCAACTGCAACAGCGTCGAGAGCAAAACCTGCTGGGGCGACTGCTTTTGCTGAAGCTGGAGCCTCTGCGACAGTCCTACCATGCCCGCACCACCTTCCTGCTCATCACCTGGAGCAACTCGCTTCCTCCCACTCTTTCCTCGTCCTATGGCTGCCGAGATTCACTTCTCACTTCGGCCGTCCGCTCGTTAGCGGTCCAGGCGGAAACGATCGCCGAGGTAGAGCCGGCGCGCCTCCGGATCATTCGCCAGGAACTCGGCCGTCCCCTCCTTCAGCACCACTCCCTCATACAGCAGATAGGCGCGATCCGTGATGGACAGTGTTTCGTGCACGTTATGATCGGTGATGAGCACACCGATTCCCCGCCGCTTCAAGTCCCGCACGATTTGCTGGATGTCCTCCACGGCGATGGGATCCACGCCCGCAAAGGGCTCGTCCAGAAGCATGAAACGCGGGCGGGTGACCAGCGAGCGCGCAATCTCCACGCGGCGCCGCTCCCCGCCGGACAGATTGTACGCTTTGCTCTTGGCCAGATGCGCCACGTTCAATTCTTCCAGCAGGCTCCGCAACCGTTCCTGCCGCTCCGCTTTCGACAGAGGCAACGTCTCCAGGATAGCCATCAGATTCTGCTCCACGGTGAGTCCGCGGAAAATGCTGGCTTCCTGGGAAAGGTAACCGATCCCCAGGCGGGCCCGCCGGTACATAGGCAACGAGGTGATGTCTTGGTCATCCAGGTAGATGCGTCCCGCCGTCGGCCGGATCAGCCCCGTGATCATGTAGAAGGTGGTGGTCTTGCCCGCCCCATTCGGCCCGAGAAGGCCTACGATTTCCCCCTGCCGCACAATCAGATTCACCTGGTTCACAACCTTGCGCTTGCCGTAGACCTTCACCAAGCCCTCGGCCCGCAACACGGCCCTCTCCCGCAAGGGAGCTTCCCCGGGCATGGCAATCAGCTCCTCCACAGGGTACGCCGTGCTCATAGCCCTCTCTCTCGGCTCGGCAAAGGCCTTTCCGGCACGACCGACTCCTGCCGGGCAAGGCTGACAATCCGCTCCGGATAGTATTTCCCCTCCGCTGCTTCCGGAGCCCCGATCACTTCCATCCGCTCCACCCGCCCATTCTCGATCCAGGCTCGAATGCGGTCTCCGAGCACCCAGTTCGCGCCTTTCGGTTCCGTCTTCTCGAAGACGTAATACAGGGCCGTTGCTCGCCCTTCCACCTCCACCTGACGGGGGTCTCCGGAGGCGAAGAGGATGCGGATCGTGTCCCCTTGCACCCGGTTCTGGCGCGTCCCGGGCCTGAGCGTATCCCCTTCGCTCACTACGGTCGCCTTCCCCCATACATGCACTTCGCGAAGGGAGTCCTGGGCGAAGTGCCACTCCATCCTCTCACCCGTCATCCTCTCCCAGCGCCGCCAGGTCGTGGGATTGCCCGCCAGGACAGCCACATTCTTGGATCTCCAGAAGTGGAGGCTATCGCAAGTTGCCCACGACCCAGCCTGCTCGATTCGAACCTGCCCCTCCGCTTGAAAGAGGCGCGAATCGTCGAGCCAACGCACGGTGCGTCCCGTCAGGGTGAATACGGGCACTCCGGTCGAATCCTCCTGCACGATCCGCGGCGAACCGTGGCCCTCGGCAACGCCTCTGGCGCGGTAGTAGACGACCGTATCGGCCTGCAGCACCGCCCGCGTGCGCAGGTGCCGCAGCACTACCGATCCCGTCGCCCACCCGACCTCCGGGCCCTCCCGGTAGTGAAGATTCCCGGCCCGGAGCTCCCGCGCACTGTCCAGGACCACCACGTGCCCTTCCGCCCACTCCTCCCGCTCCCTCGCGAGGTAGGTCACGCGATCGGCGCGCAGGGTTTGCCCGCAGCGGGCAAGCTCCACATTGCCGATGAAAACGACGCGATCCTCTTCGAGGTACTGAATCGCGTGATCGCAGCGCATCGTCGCCTCGCCCTGCCGGAAAACCACATGGCCATCCAGCCGGCGAACCGTACCGAGCGGCGATCGCTCCCCTGCCAGCTCATCCGCGTGGACCAGCTCGAGCCTTTCCGGCTGCGCCTGGCTTGTCGCCATCCCGCAGGCGAGGATGAGGGAACAGCTCAGAAAACGACCCACCCATCTCATGGCTCTTCACCCCTGCGCGGGCGGGGTTTCTCGAGCGCCTCGAAATCGACGCGCTTGTCGGTCACGCCATGGGGGTTCAAGATGCGCCAATGGGAAAGATCCGCCTCGGACTCGAAACCTTGGCCGTAGAGGGTATCTCCCTCAGTCGTGGTGATCATCACCGCCGCTTCCGAGCGGACCTTCCCTTCCTGTGGTACCCAGCGAAGATGGGAGGTCCTCAGCGTGATCCCGCTGTCGGAGACCACAACTACGTTCCCGAAGGCGTCCACGGTGTTCCGTTCTTCGTACAAGTGGGCGCTATCGGCCCGCGCGCGGCTGGCGTGCCGACCCTCTCGGTCGTAGAAATCGGCTTCCACCCCGCTTCCGAGGGTGTACAGCTTGTCCTTCGGCCAGTGGAGCATGTGCCCGTACCGGATCGTCGCACGGAGCTTGCCATTCTCCGTGACCTCCACGAGCGAATTCCATCCCTCCTGGTCGGGAAGTCGGTCGAGTTCCGCCTGCTCCACCGTGGGTGCCGGGGATCGGCTGCAAGCTACCATCGCCGCGACCAATAGGCTGAGCGATGCGCTGCACCATAGCCCTCGCCGCCCGCCGGAGATGTCGGTCAGGACCAGCCGCATTTCAACTCAAGCCTGCTTCCAACAAGTCGTGGAGGTGGATCATGCCCACGGGGCGCTGTTCCTCGTCGACCACGATCACCTGGAGGATGTTGAACTGCTCCATCAAATGCAGCGCCTCGACGGCCATCGACCCCAGCCTCACCACCTTGGGCTTGGTGGTCATGATGTCTTTGGCCCGGAGATCCCAAATGTCCCGTCGGCGCTGAAGCAGCCGCCGGAGATCCCCGTCGGTGATGATCCCTGCCAGCCGGCCGTCGCCGTCCACCACGCAGGTGCTGCCGAACCGTTTCCGAGCGATCTCGAAGATCGCTTCTTCCAGGGTTGCTTCGAGGCTCACCCTGGGAACGGCGTCGTCGGTGAACATGACGTCTTCCACCCGCAGCGTGAGTTGCCGGCCCAGGCTGCCGCCCGGATGGAGCAGCGCGAAATCCTCAGGCCGCAGGCCCCGGCGCTTCAGGAGCGCCACAGCCAAGGCGTCGCCCATCGCCAGCGCCGCCGTGGAACTGGCTGTGGGCGCCAGGTTGAACGGACAAGCTTCTTCCTCCACGCTCACGTCGAGCACCACGTCGCTCTTCAGCGCCAAAGCCGAACGCAGATTGCCCGTCAGGGTGATGATCGGCACCCCGATCCGTTTGAAGATCGGGATCAGCCGCGTGAGCTCGTCGGTGTTGCCGCTCTTGGATACGCAGATCACCACATCGTCTTTCATCACGATGCCGATGTCCCCATGCATCCCCTCGGAAGGATGCAGGTAGTAGGAAGCCGTGCCGGTGCTGGCGAGCGTGGAGGCGATCTTTCGCGCGACAATCCCCGACTTGCCGATCCCTGTGACGATCACCCGCCCCCGGCAGCGGTACAGGAGATCCAAGGCGCGGAGAAATGATTCGCCCAGTCTGTGCCGCAGCTGCGCGACCGCACGGGCCTCCACGATCAACACGCGCCGCGCAACTTCCAGTAGCTCCTGGCGCAGCTGCGCCTCTTCGTCTGGCTCGGGAATGTTACTTGCGCTGATTGCCACTCGTCTCCTTTCTCTCGTGACGGATGAACTCTTCGCCGAACGATGCCGCGCTCACAGCAGTTGATGTCGACGCACCACTTCGTGGATCTCCACAAGTTGCCGGAGAAGGCCTTCCAGCCGGTCCAGAGGCCACATGCTGGAGGCATCGCAAAGGGCTTCGGCACAGTTGGGGTGAGTCTCGATGAATACGGCATCCACCCCCGCGGCGACGGCCGCACGCGCGATCGGGGGCACGAATTCCGGGCTCCCTCCACTGGGATCGGCAGAAGGCACGCCGTAGTTGCGCACCGCGTGGGTGGCGTCGATCACCACCGGATATCCGAAAGCCCGCATGATCGCCAGGGACCGCACATCCACCACCAAATTCCGGTAGCCGAAAAAGGAGCCGCGCTCCGTAAGCAGGATCTGATCATTCCCTTGGCTCCGGATCTTGCCGATCACCTTCTCCATGTCGCGCGGATCGAGGAACTGCCCCTTCTTCACGTTCACCGGCTTGCCCGTCCGGGCCACGGCCACCGCGAGGCTGGTTTGCATCGAGAGGTAGGCGGGGATCTGGAGAATGTCGAGCACCTCCGCCGCCGGCGCAGCCTGCCAGGACTCATGCACATCCGATAGCACCGGCACACCCACCTCGCGTTTCACCCGTTCCAGGATCCGCAAGCCTTCTTCCAGGCCCGGTCCCTGGTAGTAGTCGACCGAGGATCGATTGTCCTTCAGGAACGAAGACTTGTAGACGAACGGCATTTCCAGCCGCTCGGCAATTCTCCGGATCTCCTCCGCGGTTCGCAGGGCCAGCTCCTCCGACTCGATGACGCACGGTCCGGCGATCAGGGCCAGCCGGCCGTTCCCGATCTCGGTGTCGCCCACCCGCAAGACCTTCACCGCCACGTTCGACCCTCGCCCAAAGCTATCCGACTGCAACCAACTCCCCGTACAAGTGAGACGGGAGGAAACTCCTCGCCCTCAATCCGAGGCGGCAGCGCGCGCAAGTTCCTCGGGGACCTGCCGCCTTGCCTTGTACTCCAGCGCCGCCCGCACGAATTCGCGGAACAAGGGATGCGCCCGGAGCACCCGGCTCTTCAACTCCGGATGGAACTGCACTCCCACAAACCACGGGTGATCCCGGAGTTCGATGATCTCCACCAGGTTCAAATCCGGGTTCACCCCGCTGACGACCAGCCCGTGCTTCTCGAGAACATCCCGGTACGGGTTGCTGAACTCGTAGCGGTGGCGGTGCCGCTCGCTGATCTCGGTGGTCCCGTAGGCTCGATGCGCGAGCGTCCCCGGCTTGATCGTGCAGCGGTAGGCACCTAACCTCATCGTCCCACCCAAGTTTTCGACATTGACCTGGCTGGGGAGGAGGTCGATCACGGGATGCGGCGTTTCCTCCATGAACTCCCGGCTGTGGGCCCCCTCGAGGCCGCACACGTTTCGGGCGAACTCGATCACCGCGACCTGCAATCCCAGGCAGATGCCGAAGAAAGGAACCTTCGCCTCTCGAGCGTACTGGACGGCCCGCACCTTCCCTTCCACGCCCCTCTCTCCGAATCCCCCTGGGACGAGGATCCCGGAGACGTCCGAAAGATAGTCGGCCGGCGGCCGCATCTCCAGGGATTCGGACGAGACCCACTTGAGCTCCACCCGCGCGTCATTCTCCACCCCGGCGTGGACGAAGGCTTCCACGATGCTCTTGTAGGAGTCGTGCAGCTCGGTGTACTTGCCCACGATGGCAATCCGCACGAAGGCCGAGGGGTTCTTGATCTTGTACACGAACTCCCGCCAGGCTTTCAAATCCGGGGGGCCGCACTGGATCCTCAGGCGCTGGATAATCTTGTCCGCCACCCCGTTCTCTTCGAAGATCAACGGGACCTCGTAGATGGACTCCACGTCGCGCGCTTCGATCACGTAATCCTTGGGTACGTTGCAGAATAGCCCGATCTTCTGGCGGAGTTCTTCGCTGAGGTGGGTCTCGACGCGGCAAAGGAGCATGTCGGGCTGGATCCCGATCTCCCGCAAACGCATCACCGAGTGCTGCGTCGGCTTGGTCTTGTATTCCCCCGCGGCGCGCACGTACGGCACCAGCGTCAGGTGGACGTTCATAGTGTTCTCGTAGCCCTCCTCGAGGCAGAACTGGCGGATGGCCTCCAGGAAGGGCAGGCTCTCGATGTCACCCACCGTACCGCCCACCTCCACGATCACCACGTCCTTCACGTCGCCGTCGCGCGCCACCTCCCGAATATGCCGCTTGATCTCATCGGTGATGTGCGGGATCACCTGGACCGTCTTGCCGAGGTAGTCGCCGCGCCTTTCTCTCGTGATGACTGTGTAGTAGATCTGCCCGGTCGTGGCATTATTCTTCCGGGACATGTTCTCGTCAATGAACCGCTCGTAGTGGCCGAGATCCAGATCCGTCTCCGCGCCGTCATCGGTGACAAACACTTCCCCATGCTGATAGGGACTGAGGGTACCCGGATCCACATTGATGTATGGGTCAAACTTGAGGAGCGTGACCTTGAGCCCGCGAGCCTTCAACAGGCGTCCGATGGAGGCGGAGGCAATCCCTTTCCCAAGGGAACTGACCACGCCTCCGGTCACGAATACGTACTTGGTCTGTCGCTCACTCATGCCGATCTCTTCCTCTGAATCCCGGCGTAACGTCCCGGAAATCCCTCAAGGGTTCGCCACCATGCGCCGCACCACTTCCAGATCCTCCGGAGTATCCACGCAAATGGGCTTGGTGTCCACGACGCGAACCTTCACGCGGATGCCATTCTGGAGTAGCCGCAGCTGCTCCAGCTTCTCCGCTTGCTCCAGTGAGCTCGGAGGGAGGGAAGCGAAGCGCAGCAGGGTCTCGCGCCGGTACACGTAAAGTCCGATCTGGTCGAGATACGGGTGGTGGCGAGGCCATTGGTGCAGATCGGGCACATCCCGGCAGTAGGGGATGACGGCACGGCTGAAATACAGAGCGTATCCCCGATGATCCACAACCACGCGGGCCGTATTGACGTTCTCGAGCTCGGTGGGATCCTCCACAATCCGGGCGAGGGTCACGACCTCCGCCGCCGGATCCTCCAGGATGGTCTCCACGGCAGCATCCAGTACGCCCGGCTCCAGCAGCGGTTCATCCCCTTGAATATTGGCTACGACTTGGTATTCCGGCATCCTGGCAGCCACCCACGCCACGCGGTCGGACCCGGAGGCGAAGGTATCGGGCGTCATCACCGCCTCGCCGCCGAAGCCACAGACCGCGGCGTAAATCCTGTCGTCATCCGTTGCTACGACGAGGCGGTCGAGCGTGTTGGCCCGCCGTGCCGCCTCCCACACCCATTGGATCATCGGCTTGCCCGCGATGTCGGCCAGCGGCTTGCCTGGGAACCGGCTTGAGGCCCATCGCGCAGGGATGACACCCAGCACCCGTAGCTCCGGCATCGCTCTACCCGATCACTTTCGGAACACTGAAGAAGCCGAGCTTCTTGGCCGGCGCGTTCATCAACGCCTCCTCCTGGGAAAGGCCCGGCCGAACTTCGTCCTCCCGCATGACGTTGGTGAGCTCAATGACGTGCGTGGTGGGCGGCACGTGCTCCAGATCGAGCTCGTTGATCTTCTCCACATACTCCACGATCTTCGCCAGTTGCTCGGCCAGCTCCCACTTCTCTTCCTCGGTGAAGCTCAGCTTGGCCAACTGGGCGATGCGATCCACCTCTTCGATGCTGATGGGCAACGCCGTTCCTCCCCTTCCCTGCTCTGGACATTGACACGCAAAAAGGCCCGCATCGGGCCTTTCCTAGCGCTCGGGTCGGATGTAATATAACCCATCACCCCTTGATTGTCAAGGCCAATTCCCCCCATGGTATGGTTTTTGTAAGGTACGCCTGGCCGAGCGGTCGCCCTTTTCCGTAACGCCTCGGCGTTTCAATCCCCTCCGCTCATGCACGGGATCCTGCGCGGGGTGAGACAAGAGCGCATGGCTCAAGCTCTGGCCCGCCACTTACGCACCCGTCGCCCCGATTCAGCGGGAGCAATTCGGCCCTTTGGCCCAGCTACTGGCTTTCAATCAAGTGCTTCAGCTGACACAGCGAGTGGTTCCATACCACGTCGTGCGCAAATCCGGGAAAGAAGATAGCAAACACGCGCCACAGAAGGCGCTGAATGACATTTCGCCCGCGAGGGAAGTTGAAGCTGACGTAGATGGAGAGCAAGTGGCATTTGGGCTGACAACGATCCAGCTCGAACAACAGCAAACCTCCCCGGGCGAACCCATCGAGGACACGGTAGACCAAACGCCGACCAGGCTCGACGCTTACCAACTCCACCTGGAAGCTCAGTCTCGGGAACGGCAGCTTGTAGCGCACGCGGCAGCCGACGCGATTGGGCTCTCCGGCAACACGGCGGACGTCCACAAAGCGCGGTCGAAAGAACTGCCGGTCCGGGTCGCCGAAACGGCCCAGCTCGCGCAGGATCCGCGCGGGGGTCGACCGGACGCGAATGGAGTACATCCGCTCCACGTCGGGCGTGTGACCAAGGCCGAACGCTTCGAGGATGGGGAGGATGTCCGTTTTCTTCGCAACGAAGTCCTCGCGATGAAGTCCCGTAGGGTAGCGACCGAAACCTTCCCACTTCAATCCGAAGACGGCTTCGGTCGCCACGTTCCGCAGCGTGACCAGCAGTCCCCCCACAACGATGCGGTAGATCGCCTTCGGATGAAACATGGAAAAGAAGACCCGCCGGTAGCTGTCATCGCCGCTTGCGATCTTCCACAGGATTTGGGCGAGTCGGCGCTGATGTTCGGGCTTGCTCTTGCGTTCCGTCAGGATCGCCTGATACAGGATCCGGCTCAAGCCCCGATTCCCGAAGGCTATGCGATTCAGCAGGAACACCAGCCGGCCGTAGCGATTATCCCGACGGAGCTTCTCGACGACCGGCATGTAGCCCTCCCGCAGGCTCCGGGCGTCGACACCCAGCTGCAGCACGGTGTCGGCCAGGGCGCGCGCCGTCAGGAACGCGGAATAGAGCCCGTCTTTGTACAGGCGAGCCACGGCCAAATCCCCCACGGCGGCAACGCGATCTGCCACGTATCCCCTCGCCGCGGTGACGGGAATCCCGGGTCCGCACAGACAGGCCACGGGGGCTTCGAATCGAAGCGGAAGGATCCGTTGAACATGCGGGAGACGGAAGAACTCGGCGATGATCGCCTGTCCATCTCCGCGCTGGGCGCGATCGACAGTCGGACCGATGAGAACTACGGTCAGGAACTCCCGCTTGGGGATCATGGATGACATCTCGATCCTAATGCGCCCGGAGCCGTACCCTCCGAAAAAGGCTTCCCCGAGGAGCGGACGCAGCGACCGACTCGCGATTCTCACTTCAGCCACTAGCGTGCGTCGAATCTTCGGCGGCCGAAAGCGGGGCAACAACGGGAGGATCGCCCGCAAGAATCGCTGTTCCCGGAATGGGAGCCCCGGTGTGTGGTTCACGCCGGTGGCGAGGGCCACGAAATCGGCTAAGAGCCAGTGGGCCTTGGCGCGAGTCTCTCCCCCGACCCGGTAGCAGACGTCGATCCTGCCGTCGGCTCGCCGGCGGAACTCCTGCACCTCTCCCGCCAGCAACTCGGCTCCTTCGGCCAATGCCAATCGCAAGAGGAATTCGTCCAGTCCCCGCGTACGGGCCGACCGCCGGGAAGGCAACGCACCGCGGAAAGCGGCGTACATCCGCCGGTCGTCCGGCACGCGCAACTCGACGTTCTTCCATTCTCCCTGCAAGGTCACGGTCCGAATCCGGGTCTGGATTACGTCGGAGGGAAGCCGTATGTGGTTAGCTTGGAGGGCATCAGCCAGTCGGGGGGAAATCCCTCCCGCGCAGCCATTGCATCCGCGGATGGCTCCGGTGTGCGGGTCCGCTTTCCTCTCGATGAGAACGACCCGAAGAGACCGATCCTGTTCTTTCGACTCCCGCAGAAGCCGGACGGCGAAGAAACATCCAGCCGGCCCCGCACCCACTACGGCAACTGTTGCCCCGTCCGGAAGGATGTGTCGTTTGCGCGATCGCCGTAGCGCCATGATGTGTCGACCGCCCTTCAGGCCTCGGGCGCCGCGTCGGCCCCCTTCTGCTTTGGGGCACAAGGGGAATGGCCCTTCCCTCGGCTCCGAGACTCAAATGTCCATCTTCTTTCGGAAGTCCGGCTGGAAACACCGGTCCAGTTGCTTCGGAGAGTCAACGCCCAGGGCGACGGATCCTGAGCAGCACCTCTCCGCTCACAGGCTCCAGTTCCATCCGGAGACCTTTGGCTCCCGCGCGGACTTCACCGCCTGCGATCATCCTCCGGAAGGTAGAGCCTCCTTGAACCGGAATGGTCACCTCCGCTTTTCTCTCCCCGCGATGGAGCACAACGATGGCCTGATCGTCCCCCAACCACCGCTCGAAGATGAAAAGGTCGCGAGCGTCGTCTGCCACCAGTGTACGGTAATCGCCGTGCTGGAACACGGGGTGGTCGTTACGCAGGTGGATCAGCTTTCGGTACCAGTCGTACAGCGAGTGGTCGAAGAACACCGGATCGGCGGGCCGGGTATGACCAGCGAGCGGGTGGGTTACCTCCGGATCGAAGCTCATCCCCGGCCAAACCATGGGCTTGCGATCGTCCGGATCATCGGCCCCCCACATTCCTGCCTCGTCCCCGTAGTAGATCATCGGGGCTCCCACGTATGTCATCTGAAAAAGCGCCACAAGCCGCACGAGGCGCCATTCCTCCTCGCGGGGCCGCCGGACATCGTAGCGGGGATTCCAGCGGGGACTATTGTCGTGATCGAACCGTCGGTCCGGGTTCACCACCATGGAGGCGAGGCGATCGGTATCGTGGCTGTCGATCAGGTTCTGCAGCCGGTAGAGAGCCCCCTTCGGGTAGCGAGAGCGGATCTCCGCAAGCCGGCGATCGAATTCTGAGGCAGAGATCTTCTGCTTCTGGTTCACGAAGTAGGCCACGACGGCCTGAGCCCACAAGTAGTTCATCACCGCGGAGAAGCGATCGCCGCGGAGCCACTCGGTCGCGTCGCCCCAAATCTCGCCGGTCGTGTAAGCGTTCGGATTGATGGAACGAACGTACGCACACCAATCCACCCAGAAGTCCGGGTCGACGTTCTCGGGCACGTCCAGGCGCCAGCCATCTACGCCGTCGGAGGGATCGCCATCCCCATTGGGATCCATCCAGCGGCGGGTGATGGCGAAGATGTGGCGCTTCGGGCCCTCCACAATGCCGCGCTCATCCTCTCTCCATTCCGGGAGCGTACGCACTCCCCACCAGCAAGCGTAGTCGAACTCATCCGCCGGGGTCGCCGGGTCATCCCAGCGCTTGATGTCGAACCACAGCACGTAAGGCGAGGAGGGACCGCGAGTCCTCACGTCCCGGAAAGCCCAGAAGGTATCGCCGACATGATTGAAAACCCCGTCGATGATGACCCGAATTCCCCGGCGATGGGCTTCGCGGATCAACGAGAGGAACAAGCTGTCGGCTGCTGTCCATTTCCAGGTGCTGGGGTCGGCCGGATCCTCTTTCGACCAGATCTGCCGATCGCCTTCCGGGTCGGGCCCGAAATTATTGTCCACGTGATGGTACATGCTGGCGTCGTACTTGTGCAGCGACGGGGATTCGAAAATCGGGTTCAGGTAGATGGCCCCGATCCCCAGATCCCTGAGGTAATCAAGTTTGTCGATGACGCCTTGGAGATCGCCCCCATATCGGCGATCGAAAACGACTTCGTAGAAGTGGCCGCGCCTTTCCTCCCAAGGACTGAGCCGGTACCAATCCGCCGTCCAGGGACTCAGGTGCCAGCCGGGATAATCGGCAATACCCGCATCCGCGGCGGTGGGATCGTTCGTCGTGTCGCCATTGCAGAAACGTTCCGGGAAGATCTGGTACCAGACCACCCTCGTGGGCCAGTCATCTTCCTGCGCCCGAAGAAGTCCTGAAAGGCCGAGCAGGGACACGCTGAGCGCCACACGGGCTAATCCGAGGACCAAACTTCGTACGGACATCGCTCCCTCCCTCAACACCTGACCGACCCCTATCCCTATCGCAACATACGACCGACGGCGCAGAAAAGCAACCGCCCCGCTGCCACCGGGTGAGCCCAGCCAGAGAGAATACCCTGCGTGCCGAATTGGGTAAAACGAGAGGTACACCCCGGCCCTACGCGGCAGTCGCGGGCTCAGCGAGAAAAAGGGCGGCAGCCCCGAGTACCCCGGCGAGGTCACCTAGGCTGGCCTTGACCAACCGGACGTGCTCGCGCGGACGCGGATTGACATTGGCCCGCAGCGAGCGGAGCGCTGGGTCTGCGAAGAAGCCCCAACCGGCCGCCACAGAGCCGCCCACGACGATCACATCCGGATCGAGGATGTTGACAAGGTAGGAAAGGATAATACCCAGGTGCGTCCCATACTCGCGCCATGCCTCCACCGCCGCGGTCTCCCCCGCCTGGGCTCGCCGGAAGATCTCCTGCCCCTCCGCCTCGAAACCCGAGATCCGGCGGTAGCAGCGTACAAGACCCTTGGCCGAACCGTATTCCTCAAACGTGGCCTCCCGGTACGGGCTGCACCACACCTCCGCTGCCGTACCGGTGGCCCCTTCGAAGATCTTGCGTTCCACCACGATCCCACAGCCGAATCCGGTGCCGAGGGTCACCCCCACCACGATGCGGGCATCTCTGCCCGACCCGAACACGGCCTCTCCCAAGGCGAAACAGTTGCCATCGTTGTTCACCCGAACAGGCACGCCGAGCCTTGCCCGAAGCTCTGCAGAAAGGGGGTAGCCCCACATGGTCGGTAAGTTCGGCGGGCTGAGAAGAGTCCCCGTGGTCAAATCCAACGGGCCCGGAGAGCCAACACCCACGCCCTCCAGATCTCTCACATCGAGGTGGGCGGATCTCACCGCGCTCCGGACCGTTGCCGCCATGGTATCCGCGATTTGCTCCGGTCGCCGCGTAGCCCCAGTGGCTTCCTCCGCCACTTCGCCCACGAGATTGCCCACCTCGTCCACGATCGCCGTGCGAATCTTCGTCCCCCCAAAGTCGATCCCTGCTACGAGCCTCTTCGTCACCCTCTCCCTCCGCTCGGCTACAGATGTCAGACCCTCGGACACGCCACGTACTCGGATGAGCGTTGGACCCGAAGTCTCGCGGGACGGCTTCCCCCAGCCTTCACTTCATGTACAGCTCCATTTGTCGATCGGAAAGGAACTCAGCACCATCGGCTCGGACCACCACGATTTCTTCGATCGTCGCAACGCCCCGACCCGGCACGGTCACCCTGGGCTCGAGCGTGTACACCTGTCCGGCCTCCACCGGGTCGAAGGCGAGCCGCCCGTAGCGTTCCCAGCGCGGACAGAGCAAGCCTGCTCCATCATGGGCCTTCCGGCCGATCTGATGGCCCAACGCATGCGGGTACTCCTCGAAACCGCAGGACAGGATATGCTCCCGCGCCACCTGGTCCACACGCCATCCCTCAACTCCGGGACGGAGAGCTTCCGCCGCGAGACTGATCGCGTCGCGCACGGCGCGGAAGGCCTGCTCCACCTCCGCGGGCGGAGCACTCTCGCCGGGACGACGGAAATACCAAGTGCGCTGGAGATCCGAAGCGTATCCCCCGAGGATCACCCCGAAGTCGATGTTCATGAGATGGCCCGGCTCAATGCGGCGATCGGTCGGCGGCGAATGGGCTCCCGCCGATTCCGGGCCCGTGAATACGCTCGGACAATACTCCGGGTCCCATGCCGGAGCCAACCCTCGCCGTTCCATCTCCTGGCGGAGGAACTGCGCCACCTCCAGCTCGGTCATCCCTGGCCGCAGGACCCGGTCCAGGAGAGCAATCATGTCCTGCGTCTGTTTCACTGCGCGGCGGATCCGCTCCAGCTCGCTCTCGGTCTTCCTTCCCCGAAGGGCCGCGATCACGGACTCGGCGCTCTCCAGTCGTTCCACAAACGGGGTCCCCGATAGATAATCCAGGAGCAGGAGGTACAGACCGTGGCTCAGCCCATCGGCCAAAACGTCGTCGCGGGAGAAATTGATGGCGATGCGACGCGGTGCGAAACGCTCCATCCATCGGAGAAGCTCTGGCCGCAGGGACTCCCGGTACCCGACCACAAGGTCGAATACGCCCTTCTCCTTCACGTGGGCCACATCCAAACTCCCGACCAAGGCCACCGTTTCGCCCTCGGCGGGGATGAGGAAGATCGACTGCCACGTCACCGAGGTGCCGAGGATGAGGTCGAGCACGGGGTCGGGGTTCGTGGAGCTTTCCCGCACAAAGGTCAGCCAGAGGTCGATCCCCTTCTCCGCCAGGATTGTCTGCGCCTGGCGCACTTTCTCCCGCTCGATTTCCGCGCACATGGTGTTTTCCCCTCCCGCTCGCTCTGGCCGCAGTGAGATCACCGGGGCGGACGCCACATCGCCGGCACCTCGTCGGCCGCCGGGAAAAGCATGTTCTCCGCGAAGAGCTCCTGGAAGTGGGGGCTGGCCGCGATCTCGAGGTACCGAACCTTCTCGGCGATGCGCACGGCCTCCTGCCGCGCCTTCCGGGAGAGAAGGGCCATCTCCGCACCCGTCAGCGCCGCATTCCCCACGAAACGAATCCTGTCAGGATCCACAGCGGGCAAAAGTCCGATTCGAATCGCGTTCTCGGGCCGAATGTAGTTTCCGAATCCGCCGGCCACGAGGACCTCATCCACCTCCTGCAGCTTCACCCCGGCCTCATCGAGAAGTAGCCGAATCCCCGTGGCAATCGCCCCCTTGGCCAGCTGAATCTCCCGCACATCCCTCTGCGTGAAGGTGATCGACTTCCCACCGACCTCCGCCAGGACAATCTCGACGCCCTCCGGGCCCATCCGGAGGCGTCGTCGGAGGTCCCCGGACGACGACGGGGGAAGCTCCTGGGGAGGCAGCATCCTCCCGGATGTCTCCACGATGCCCTCGCTCAGCAAAATGGCCACCACGTCAATGTTGGCCGAGCCACAGATCCCTCTCGGCTCCCCTCCGCCAATGACGTGGTAAGACAGATCCCCGTTGTTCAGCCACACCGCGTCGATGGCCCCTGCCTCGGCGCGCATCCCGTGCTTGATAGTCGCTCCCTCGAAGGCTGGGCCAGCGGCCGTGGAGCAGGCCACAGCCTCACCCCGCGCCCCGAGCACGATCTCTCCGTTGGTCCCGATGTCGATGGCCAAGGTGAGGCGCTCGCGTTGCAGAAAATCGGTCGCCAGGAGGACCCCCACGGTATCCCCGCCGACGAATCGGCCGATGGCCGGGAGGAGGAAAACCCGGCCCCGCGGGTGAATCCGAAGGCCAATCTCCCGAGCTGACAGACGCAAGGGTCCGCGGAAGGCAGGCACGTACGGGTACTGCGCGAGGTAGCGGGCATCGACCCCCGCCAGCAGGTGGAGCATCGCCGTATTCCCTACCACAACGGCTTCGTAGAGCCGCTCACGGGCAACACCCGCCTCCCTCTGCACCGAGCGGATAAGTTCATTCAAGGCGCCAACCGCTGCTCTCTGAAGCTCCCTCCGATTCCGGGAGCTGGCAGACGCGTACTGGATGCGGGATACGACATCCTCACCGTACACGCGCTGCGGATTCACACCGCTGGCCACCGCCTCCACCGATCCGGAGGCCAGATTCAACAGCTTCACGACGAGGGTCGTCGTGCCGAGGTCGATCGCGAGGCCGTAGACTTCCCCCGCCGTGTCCCCCTTTTCGAAGTCGATCACCACACCTTCTACCGCCACATAGGTGCCGCGGAAATCCTGCCGCCGGAGCCGGACTGGAAGCTCGCGGAGGAAGGACAAAGACGCTGCTCCTCCGCCCAGCTCCCCTCCGACCGCTCGGCGGAAATCCTCCCAGTCGAAGGGGTTATCCTCGAGGCTCGGAGGGTTGAGCTCGATCCACCGCTTGCGCACGGCCGGATCGATCTCAACGCTGCGGGAAACCCCGCGGGTCAGAATCTGGCCGGCGACGAACGTGTCGGTAGTGACCACAACGTCGGAGAGAGGACGCGCTTGGCAAGCCAGACGGATCCCTTTGGCCAGTTCCGCAGCGGACAAGAATCTGCGTTCGACGGGGGTGGGAGGCGTCACTTCGCCTCTCACCTGCACCCGACATTTGCCGCAGGTTCCGGCGCCACCACAGACCGCGGAGATAGCCACCCCGGCCTTTTGCGCCGCTTCGAGCAGGGAAACGCGCCCTTCGCAATGGCACCGAAGGCCAGAGGGCTCAAAGCGAACGACGATCATCCAATCGTCCCGTGCATCTACAGGGAAAAGGCAAGCTCAAACGCTCCGGTCAGCAAGCGAAGCGCGTGAGCGTTGACTTGTTCTTCGGTTTCGCAAGCCCGCTCCGCCGCTCCTGCACCGCGCAGGCTACCTCCGGGATTGACTGCCCGAGTTCTGCCAGGCCCTCAGGAGCTCTTCATACGTCGGCCAGAATACGTCGAGAGAGCCGAACAGCGCCTCATCGCCCCGGCCGTGGAAATCGGAGCCTCCGGACTCGAGCAGGCCGTACTCCCGCGCCAGAGTCCGGATCCACTCGGTAATTTCGGGAGAGTGGCGAGGGTGGACGACCTCCAGCCCGTCGATGCCCAAGCCGATCAGCGCACGGACGTTCTCCTCGGTCATCCCATCCCCCGGGTGAGCGAGGATAGCCAAGCCGCCCGCCCGATGGATCAACCTCACGGCTTCCGTGGGGGTGAGCTTGCGCTTCGGCACGTACGCAGGCTTTCCATCGCCCAGGTAGAGATCAAAGGCTTCCTGGATGGAAGCCACGTAACCGCGCTCCAGGAGGGCATCGGCAATGTGGGGGCGTCCGAAGGCGCCCGGACCAACCCGCCGCGACAGCTCGTCGAAATCCAGCTCGATCCCGAGCTCGGCAAGGCGCTGGACCATCTTCCGGCCCCGCCCCAGCCGCTCCTCATGATACCAACTGACGTAGCTTCTCACTTCTGGATCGTCCGGATCCAGGAACAGGCCAAGCATGTGGACATCGAGCTCACCCCCTTCGCAACTGATTTCGATGCCGGGGACCACTGCTACGCCCTCCTCCCGGCCTACGCGAACGGCCTCCTCAATGCCCGCCACCTCATCGTGATCCGTGAGGGCGATGGCTGCCAACCTCGCCGTGGCGGCCCGGCGCACCAGCTCTCCCGGCCGGTAGACCCCATCGGAGGCGCTGGAATGAAGGTGCAGATCCACGCGGGCTTTATCCCGAGAACTAGGCTGCATGCGCGCACATCCCCTGCGCTATTTCGATGAAAACCTCCGTATTGCAAGACCTCGGCCCCATGCCTTCTCGCGCCACCCAAATGGGAGATCCTCTTGTGCGGATCCTTTCGCAATGGGGGTAGCTGCCGACGTCAAATCCGGGGCAAGGTCACCCCCTTCTGGTACTGATACTTCCCCCGTTTGTCGGCATAGGAGCGCTCGCATTCTTCATCGCTTTCGAAGAATAGGATCTGCGCAATTCCCTCGAAGGCGTAGATCTTGGCCGGCAGTGGAGTCGTATTGGAAATCTCCAGGGTCACGTGACCCTCCCAGCCGGGCTCCAGGGGCGTGACGTTCGTGATGATGCCGCACCGCGCGTAGGTGGACTTCCCCACGCAGATGGTCATCACATTGCGCGGGATACGAAAATACTCGACCGTGCGGCCAAGGGCGAAGGAATTCGGCGGAATGATGCACACCTTCCCCTTGAAGTCCACCAAGCTGCGGGGGTCGAAATCCTTCGGATCCACGACGGTGGAATTCAGATTGGTGAAGATCTTGAACTCATCCGCGATGCGCACATCGTAGCCGTACGAGGAAAGGCCGTAGGAGACTACCCCCTCGCTCACCTGCTCCTCCACAAACGGCTCGATCATCCCGTACTCGAGCGCCATCTTCCGAATCCAGCGGTCAGGCTTGATGGACATCCACTTCCCTCCTTCCGAGTCCTGCGAGTCTGAATCCTTGGCAAGGGTAAGACGCCAAGCGGTCCCAAACGAGGCGCCCCTACTCTCCTACCCCTCCAGCTGCAGCATCCGGTCGAGGGCCAACCGGGCTTGAGACCGGACGGGTTCCTCAACCCTGACGACGTTGACCTGGCCGAGATTCTCCAGAGTCCAGGCCAAACTCTGGAGCGTGATTTTGAACATATTCGGGCACATGCTCCGGGCCAGCGGATAGATGCGCTTCGTGGGGAACTCCATTGCCAGGCGTCGGACCATGTTGATTTCCGTGCCAATGGCGATGTGGGCGCCATCGGGCGCAGAAGCCACAAAGCGCGCCATGAACTCCGTTGATCCGGCATGGTCGGCTTTGGCGACGACCTCCTCCCGGCACTCCGGATGCACGATCACAATCGCCTGGGGATCCAGCTCTCGCACCCGGTCCACATGCTCCGGCAGGAACCACCGGTGCACGTGGCAATACCCATCCCAGAGGAAGACGTCAGCCGACTCGATCTCCTCACGAGACAGACCGCCATCGAACAGCTCCGAATTCCACACCACGGCGCGGAGACCCGAGCGCCCGAGACGTTTCAGGGCATTGCGGCCAAGGTACTGATCCGGGAAGAAGAACAGCCTCTCCCTCTGTTCAAGCGCCCACTGGAAGGCGCGATGAGCGTTGGAGGAAGTGCACACCGCACCGCCGTTCCGGCCGACGAAGGCCTTCAGTTCCGCGTAGGAATTCATGTACGTGACCGGCATGAGGCGTCCCTCGCCCAGCACGCGGTTGAGAACCTCCCAAGCGGGCTCCACCAGATCCGCGGGGGCGGAGTCGGCCAACGGGCAGCCAGCTTCCAGATTGGGATGGACCACCACCTGGTCTTCCCGGCAAAGAATGCTGGCGCTCTCGGCCATGAAGTGGACGCCGCAGAAGACGATGTAGCGAGCCTCGGCATTGGCGGCCAGTTTGGAGAGACCGAAGGAATCGCCCCGGTAGTCCGAGAGCGCGACAATCTCCGGCCGCTGGTAGTGATGGCCGAGGATCACGAGATCTCTGCCAAGCTCCCTTTTCACCGCCAAGATGCGCCGGCGCGCCTCCTCGTCCGAAAGCGCCAGGTACTCATCCGGCACGCTGGTGGCGGGAAACACTCGCGAACGAGTTCTTTCCATCCTCGAATTACTCCTGAAAGCTCGGAGCTGAAGCCGGCCTCGGCTAACCGGCAGGACCTCCGCCCCGGCCCTCGGAGGGCCTTCCCGCGACTTGAGGCAGGTCGAGACACTTGAACATCAGTCCTGCGCACCGGGTTCCGGAGCAGCTTCTTCGATGTGACTAGGTGAGGGTTCTGGCTCCTGCGGAGCTTCCGAGGTAGCCGCTTTCGTTCGACGTCGGCGGGCGACGCGGGCCACTACTATGCTCACCTCGTACAGCACAAGTAGAGGCAGAGCCAGCAGGATCTGGCTGAAGACGTCCGGCGGGGTTAGGATGGCGGCAACGACGAAGATCAATACAATGGCGTAGCGCCGATAACGGGCCATGAACTCGGGTGTGATGATGCCGATGCGCGCCAAGAGAAACGAGAGCACCGGCAGCTCAAAGACCACTCCGAAAGCCAGCATCATGTTCGTGACGAAGCCGAGGTAATCTCGGATCCGGATGGTAGCTTCTATGTCGGGGGTCTCGAAGCTCAGAAGGAAGTTGAGGCCAATGGGGACGATCACGAAATAGGCGAAAAGAGCGCCCACCGCGAAATTGAAGCTCGAGATCAGAATGATGTGGGGCACGTATTTCTTCTCGTGGGGAAGCAGCCCAGGGGCGATGAACTGCCACATCTGATAGAAGATCACCGGCAATCCGAAGATGATCCCTCCGAACAGGGAGATCTTCACACGGATGATGAATCCCTCGGCCGGGGACAAGAAGATGAGCTTACGCCCTGCAGGGAAGGGCCGGGTGAGGAAGGAAAGCAGTTGCCCGGAGAACAAATAGGAGACAACGGTGAGGATCATGACGGCGGCGATGCATTTGATCAGCCGCCACCTGAGCTCCTCGAGGTGGTCGAGGAACGGCATGCGCTTTTCATCGTTCCGCTCTTCCCGCTTGCGAGCCGTCATTCGACTTCCATACCCTCCATCATTCCAACGCGGCAAGGCGTCTGCGTGGCGGGGAGATTTGCCGCCACGGGCCGCCTCAACGAATCTTCAGACCCGAGAAGCCGAGGAAAGCGATGGCCATGAGCCCGGCCATGATGAAGGCAATCGGGATACCCCGCATTGGGCGGGGCACGTCCGCCAGCTCAAGACGCTCCCGGATGCTGGCCATCAGGACCAGGGCCAGCGTGAACCCCAGGCCCGAGGTGAATCCCTGCACCACGCTGCCGATGAAATTGAGCCCCATGTCGAGATTCAGTAGCGTCACGCCGAGGATGGCGCAGTTCGTGGTGATCAACGGCAGGTAGATCCCCAGCGCCTTGTAGAGAGCCGGGCTCGTCTTCTGGATCACCATCTCCACGAACTGCACCAGCGAGGCGATCACCAAGATGAAAGCGATTGTCTTGAGGAAAACCAGGTCCGGCGGCGTCTTGAGGCGCAGCAGGTGGTAGAATAGGTTGGAAGTAGTCGGTTCGAGCAGAAAGTGATCCACCACCCACGCTACCGAGGAGGCCAAGGTCATCACAAAGATCACGGCCATCCCCATTCCCACGGCGGAGTCCAAGGCTTTGGAGACACCGATGTACGGACAAAGCCCCAAGAAGCGACTGAAGATGAAGTTGTTGATGAAGATCGCGCTGACGGAGATGATGAGCAACGTCTTCAGTTCCATGCTTTCACCCTCTCAGTGGCAGATCCACGTGGCCCCGAGTGGCGCGGGTCACGAGCAGCGACGTTTGTCCAGCCAGTTCATCAGTCCCATCAAGAGCCCAATGGTGAGGAAGGCTCCCGGGGGCAGGATCATGATCAACATGGGCTCAAAACCCGGCCCCAGGAGTGGGAATCCGTAGAGGCGCCCATCGCCCAGGATCTCGCGGATGAACGCGAGCACAAACAAGGCCAGACTGAACCCGAAGCCCATCCCCAGGCCGTCGAGAAGGGAACGGAAGACGGAATTGCGGCCGGCGAAAGCTTCGGCCCGCCCGAGGATGATGCAGTTCACCACGATCAGGGGCACGAAGATCCCGAGGGCTTTGTGCAGATCGGGAGCGAAGCCGGCCATGACCAGATCCACAATGGTGACGAAGGTGGCGATGACCACAATGTAGATGGGGATGCGGATCTTGCGCGGCACGAATCGCCGAATCAAAGACACGATGATGTTGGACAGCACCAGCACGAAGGTCATGGCCAAACCCATGCCGACCGCGTTACGCACCGAATTCGACACGGCCAGGGTCGGGCACAACCCCAGTGCCTGCTTGAACACCGGATTCTCGGCATAGAGACCTTTCGTGAACTCCTTTCCCACGCTCATGGGATCACCTTCCACTGGCTCACCTTTGGTTCGTTGGCCTTGCTCGGGGCTCAGGCCTTGTCAGTCGGAGACCTGCTGAGCTGTCTTCGAAAAACCACCCAGGCGCTTCTCCAGTTCTTCGAGCCCTTTGCGGATGGAGTTGGTGACGGCTCGGGAGCTAATGGTGGCTCCCGTCACGCTCACGATCTCCCCCCCGTCCTTGTCCACAGCCAGCTGACGGGCCCGTTTTCCGATGAACTGCCGCTGGAACCAGGGGTCCTTTTCTCCGTACCGGACTTCCTCGATCTTGGTCCCGAGTCCTGGCGTCTCCACCTCGCGCAGGATCTTCAGTCCGATGATCTGGCCCGTGGTGTCGACCCCCACAAGGGTCTCGATCTCGCTCGAATAGCCGGCTCCGCGCGCCACAAAGGCGTAGCCCACCAGGCCGGTGGTATCCGGCTGGGCGTAGCCCTTGTAGTACACGATCTCGTCGCCCTCGTACACTGGGACGATCGCGCGGGGATCAGCCTTCGGCAGCGCGCTCAGGAGGGCCTGCTCGAGGGCCAGACGCCGCTGCTCCTCGATGCGCGGCTTGGCGACGTGATTCACCGCCCCCAATACGGCCGCCGCCAACACGGTCACCACACCCAGGATCCAGGCCATGCGCAGCACGTCTTTCATCGCTTTCTCGCTCCAAAGATTGCCGGTTTGGTGTAACGATCCAAGAGGGGCACGGTGAGGTTCATCAACAAAATGGAGTAGCTCACGCCTTCCGGATATCCGCCGATCAGCCGGATGATGACCGTGATGACCCCGCACCCAATTCCGAAAATCCACTTGCCTCGCGGCGTAATGGGCGAGGTCACCATGTCCGTAGCCATGAAAAACGCACCCAAAACGAGCCCACCCGCCAAAACGTGAAACAGAGGATTCCCCGTGAACAGACCTTCGCTCCCACCAAAGGCCCACGTCAACAGGGCTACCGATCCGATGTAGCCAACGGGGATTCTCAGATCAATGTATCTCTTGTACAGCAGAAAAGCAGCGCCGATCAAGAGCAGAAAGACCGAGGTTTCCCCCAGGCAGCCGCCCACCTTCCCCCAGAAGAGATTCCCGTAGCTCTCGTAGAGCTTGCTGATGTGCATCATCGCTTCCGAGATCTTCTGGGCTGGCACCTCCCCAGGCGCCACCTTCGCCTGATGCAAGACGTCCTGAGCCTGCTTGAGGAGGTTCAGGGGCGTGGCTCCCGTCTCCACGTCGATGCCGGAAATGGTGCCTCCCCGGGGGGGCGTGCGGAAGATGGTCATGTGCGTCGGCCACGAGGCCAATAGGAAGGCCCGCCCCAGGAGAGCCGGGTTCATCGGGTTGTAGCCAAGCCCTCCGAAGATCTGCTTCCCCAGCGCAATGGCGAAAGCCGATCCGATGATGGGGATCCAAAACGGCACCTCGGCCGGGAGATTGTAGGCCAAGAGGAGTCCGGTCACAAAGGCGCTTCCGTCGTGCACGGTAATGGGCTTACCCCGCAGCTTCTGAATGGCGGCCTCCGTGGCAATGGCCGAGGCCACCGCCAGGAAGATCGTCCAGGCGGCACGGGCGCCGAAGAAGTACACCGCCCCAATTCCGGCCGGAGCCAACGAAGCGGCCACCAACCACATGATCCGCGGGATGGATTCCCTGTCGCTCAAGTGCGGGGATGTAGAGACCTTCCACAGCTTGTCTTCCATCTCTCTCCGTCCTCGGCGTTTTCCGCTGCCATTCTCCGCTCGAAAGGGAAGTTTCGCGCTTCCGTCACTACGCGGACTCATTCCTCTCCGTACAGTCGAGAAGTGGGATCAACTGGCCGCCCGCATTCTCTTGCTGACCTCCAGCTTGCCAAACTTCATGGCGTGCACCAGAGGTAACCCCGCGGGGCACACGTAGGCACAGGATCCGCATTCGATGCAGTCGAGCACGCCGTATTCCTGCGCCTCATCGAAACGCTTGTGCTTCACGAGATGGTAGATGGCCGTAGGCATGAGTCCCATGGGGCAGGCATCCACGCAGCGGCCGCAACGGATGCATGCGGCCTCCCGTCGCTCGCGGACTTCCTCCTGGCTCAGCACTACAATGCCGGACGTGCCCTTCACAACAGGCACGTCGAGTGTGAACTGGGCGATGCCCATCATAGGACCGCCCATGAGCACGCGGGCGGCTCCGTCCCGAAGGCCGCCGCAATGCTCCAGCACGTACGCGAAGCTACTCCCGATGCGGACCAGCACGTTCTTCGGCTCGGCGACGCCACGTCCTGTGACCGTCACCACCCGATCCACCACGGGCCTGCGCTTCTGGACGGCGTGGTAGACAGCCCTCGCTGTGCCCACATTCTGAACCAAACAGCCCACATCCATGGGGAGACCACCGCGGGGGACTTCCCGTCCGGTGAGGGCTTTGATCAGCTGCTTTTCCGCCCCCTGGGGGTATTTCACCGGCAGGGCCACGACCTCACAGTTCAATCCTTCCTTCCCCGCAGCCTCGCGCATCACCCGCACGGCGTCCATCTTGTTGTCCTCGATGGCAATGATAGCCCGTTTCGGGCGCAAGATCCGCAGCATGATCGCCATGCCGCGGACGATCTCTTCCGAATACTCCAGCATGAGGCGATGGTCCGCCGTCAGGTAGGGCTCGCACTCGGCGCCGTTCAAGATGAAGGTGTCGATGGGTTTGTTGGGCGGAGGCGACAGCTTCACGTGCGTCGGGAAAGCAGCTCCCCCCATGCCTGCCAGTCCGGCCATCTGGATCCGATCCCGAATCTCCTCCGCCGTGAGCTGCTGCCAGTTGGGATCCTCTTGGACCTCGGGAGACCATTGATCCTGGCCATCCCCCTCGATGACGATCGAAAGGACAGAAGTTCCTAGAGGGTGGGGCCGCGGCTCAATGGCCTTCACCGTGCCGGAAATCGAGGCATGTACGGGGACCGAAACGTACCCACCCGGCTCCGTCAGTCGGTCGCCCACCCGCACGGTGTCGCCCACCTGGACGATCGGTTTCCCCGGCGCACCGATGTGCTGCTGAACGGGGATCACCACCATCGCAGGCGGAGGGAGGATCTCGATCGGCTTGTGCTCTGTCAGCGACTTGTTCTCGGGAGGATGAACCCCGCCCCGAAACGACCTCCGGGCAAACAAGCGTAGCTCCATTCCTGACTTCCTCCGCTAAGGCCTGCCTGAGCTTCGCTCCCTGGGACATGAAAAAAGCAGGTGACCGACGCCTTCACGCCACCACCTGCCAGAGCGACCGGGCTTACGGGGAGATGCTACAAATCCGAACTCAGCTTCGAACTTCCTCCCCCGCTGCGGTCGGAGCCTGCTCGGCCTTCGATGCCCGCTCCAGCTCCTCCAGCTCGCGCAGAAACTCATCCTTGGTCCGGAACTTCCGGTAGACGGAGGCGAATCGGACGTAGGCCACTTCATCCAGTTCCTTGAGATGGGCCATCACCATCTCACCGATATCGCGCGAAGGAACTTCCCGCTCCCCCCTTTCCCGCAAAGCCGTCTCCACCCGGGAGACAATATTCTCGATGTCCTCCACCGACACCGGCCGCTTGGTGCAGGCCAGCTGGATCCCGCGCATGAGCTTCTCTCGGCTGAAGAGCTCACGCCGCCCATCGGCCTTCACCACGTAGAGGCGAAGCACTTCCATGGTCTCCAGGGTTGTGAAGCGCTTCAGGCACTTCTTGCATTGCCGGCGCCGCCGGATGATGTAGCCGTCTTCCCGCGGCCGACTGTCGAGGACCTTGGTATCTTCACTGCCGCAGAATGGACAGCGCACGACATCACCTCCCTCTTCCTTCGGCTCTCCGGCCAGTCCAGTCACGATGGGGGGGCGTAGAGGGGGAACTGGGCTGTGAGCTCATGGACCTTCTGCCGCACCGCAAGGATACGTCGCTCGTCGTCGATGTGGGACAGCACCTCGTGAATCAGGTCGGCGATCAGCTCCATCTGCGGCTCCTTCATCCCTCGGGTAGTGACGGCTGGCGTCCCGATTCGGATGCCACTGGTGACGAAAGGGCTCTGGTCGTCGAACGGAACCATGTTCTTGTTCACCGTAATGCCGGCCTTTTCCAGCGCCTTCTCCGCGTCGCGGCCCGTGATTCCCTTGTTCCGAAGATCCACCAGCATGAGGTGGTTATCTGTCCCGCCGGAGACGATCTGATAACCGTATTCCATCAGCCGGTTGGCCAACGTCTTGGCGTTGCGGATCACTTGCCGCGAGTACTCCTTGAACTCGGGAGTGAGGGCCTCCCGGAATGCCACCGCCTTCGCTGCGATCACGTGCATGAGCGGTCCTCCCTGGACCCCCGGGAATACGTTCGAGTCGATGATCTCGGAGATCATCTTCAGCCGGCCCTTGGGGGTGCGGATGCCCATGTCGTTTTCCTCGTCCCGACCGAGGAGGATCATTCCGCCGCGAGGTCCGCGCAAGGTCTTGTGCGTCGTCGTGGTCACAGCGTGGCAGTAGGGGAGGGGATTGTTGAGAAGCCCGCTGGCAATCAGCCCGGCGGGATGCGCGATGTCGGCCACCAGCTTGGCGCCAACCCGGTCGGCGATCTCCCGGAAGGCGGCGTAGTCGATGTCCCGGGAGTAGGCGCTGGCCCCCGTCATGATCAGCTTCGGCCTCTCTCGCTCGGCGATCTCCGCCACCTCATCCATATTGATGCGGCCAGTCTCCCGATCCACCCCGTAAAAGACCACCCGGAAGAAGCGTCCTGAGAAATTCACCGGGCTTCCGTGCGTGAGGTGCCCACCATGGGAGAGGTTCATGCCCATGATGGTGTCGCCGGGCTGGAGGAAGGAGAAATATACGGCCATATTCGCCTGGGAACCGCAGTGGGGCTGGACGTTGGCATGGACCGCTCCGAAGAGCTTCTTGGCCCGCTCGCGCGCCAGCTCCTCCGCGATGTCGACGAACTCGCAGCCCCCGTAGTATCGGTGCGCCGGGTACCCCTCCGCATACTTGTTCGTCATCACTTGGCCGAGCGCCTGCAGCACCGCCAGGCTGACGAAGTTCTCGGAGGCAATGAGTTCGAGGTTCTCATTCTGTCTGCGGATTTCCCCGACAATTGCCTGGTAGATCTCCGGGTCGACCTTCTTGAGCTCCTCCACCGAAGTCCTCCCGCACCTCACGAGTCCGGGCGGTCGAGCTCTGCGATCTTCTGCACTCTTCGGGCGTGCCGGCCTCCCTCGAACTCCGTGCTAAGCCACGTGTCCACGATCTCCATCGCTACAAGCTCGCCCAGAAGCTTTCCGCCGAGGGCGAGGATGTTCGCATTGTTGTGCTGGCGGGACAGCCGCGCGGTCGTCACCGAATCACACAGGGCCGCACGAATGCCGCGGATCTTATTGGCCACGATGGACATCCCGATCCCCGTGGCGCAGACCAGGATCCCCGCAGCGCATTCCCCCTTCGCCACCGCCCTCGCGCACTGAGAGCCGTAATCCGGGTAATCCGTGCTCTCCGTGCTGTGCGTCCCGAAATCCCGTACTTGAAACCCCGCCTCGAGCAAATGGCGGCGGATTTTCTCCTTCAGCTCAAAGCCCGCGTGGTCGCACGCCAGCCCGATGGGCTTGCTCCGGTCAATCCAGGTCTGCATGGCGCCGAGAATCACCGGTAGATCCAGCTGTAGCAGTCCAGCCTCGCCTCCTTCTGATCCGGATGGAAGAAGTAATCCTCCTTGGTGGGGATCAGCTGCTGCAGGTAGCTGATCATCCTCTGAGCGTAATCGGCCCACGCCGGATCCTGTTTCGCCTTCTGGAACTCATCGTAGGCGAGCTTGTAGACCAGCTTGTCGTCGAATTTCACGTCCCGACCGGACGAACACTTGTCGGCAGCGGCTTGATAGATTTCGCCCCGCGCCACGTAGGCCATCCCGAAGTTCGGATCGATTTGCAAGGCCCGATTGGCGTAGGTTCGCGCTTTCGCGAATTGGCCCAGCTCTTTGTAGGCAAGGGCGATTTCGCACAGCGCCCGGGTGTTCCGGGGATCCTTCTGCAGGACTCGCTCGAACGCCTGAATGGCTTTCTGATACTGCTCCAGCTCGCTATAGCAATCCCCAATGTACATCAGCACGTCCATGTCGTCGGGATTTAGCTCATAGAGCCGGTTGAACTTCGCCAGGGCTGCCTCGAAGTCCTGACGATCATAGTAGGCCTTGCCAAGATCGTAGAGGAGACGCCTGTTCTGGGGATCTGCCTCCAGAGCCCTCTCCATGGCAGCGATGGCCTCGTCCGTCCGGCCCGTGCTCTTGTACAACTGGGCAAGAGCCTTGCGCGTGGCGTCGTCGGACGGATCCAGCTGGATCACCTTCTCGAAGGCCTGGATTGCCTCGTCCAGTTGGTTGTTCCGAACGTAGAGGTTACCCAGGATGCGGTAGTCATCTACCGTACCCGAGTCGACCGTCACCACCTTTTCGTAGTGCTCGATCGCCTCCGGGATCTGCTCTCTTCCCATGTAGAGGTAGCCAAGATTGCGGTGGAGCTGCTGGCTCTGCGGGAAAACCTGGAGGCCAAGCTTGTACACGATCTCTGCGCTGTCGGGGAAACCGAGCCTGAAGTAGCTGTCCGCCAGATACCGGTAAGGGAGATCCTTGAAAACGTGGGTGGTATCGAGCCGGAGCACTTCCCAGAAAGGCCGAATGGACCGATCGTACAGCTTGTTCTTGTAATTCTCGTAGGCAGTGCTCCACGCCTTGTTCCGCTCAAACTCCCACACCTTGCGCAAGGAGTCGAGTCTCGCTCTTTCCTGCTCGGAGGTCATCACCGTTTGCTGCTGGGCTGCAGGCGCGCAACCCTGCTCCATCACCGCCGCCAGGACGGCTAACATCGCGAGAACAAGCCCGGCGACCCGGATCGACAACACCCTCCTTTCGTACCGTGCCACCTTTTTGACCTCCTTTAGTCCCTCGGTTACAATCGGTCAGGCCATCCAGCGGTCACCATCCCCCTCGGGGCTCCACGAGCTATCCGGCCCCGCCACAACGGCTTGATTTTACAGCCGCTCCGGGTAAAATGCAAGCATAATTTGGTCTTTCCGATCCGCAGCCACCACCGACAGCGTCATCCCTCACTGGGCCCGCACGAACCACTTCTCGGCCCCCACGAAAGTGATGACGAACCGCAGGAATCTCTCTTCCACGGGCAAATTCGCCTTGTCGCCGCGTTTGCCATACTCGAAAGCGATGTCAAGCCGACCCCGCGACTCCGGGAGAGGGAATCCGAGACCGAAGGTCAGTGCCCGCTCCACAAGGCTCTCCCCGGGCGCGGGGCTGAATGGCCAACCGCGCTGATACGCTCCGAAACGCGCCACCGTCTTTTTCCAAAACGGGCTGTACTCCGAGGTCTTCGGAGTGAACTGCACTCCGGCCGAGATCTGATACCAGCTCCCAGCATCGCTGGCCGGCTCTCGATCCATCCGCCAATCCCTCCAGTCCTGCCGCAGGTAGTCCGCTACAACCACCCATCGCTCGCCCAGTTCCAGGGCCTGACCGACTCCCAAGATGGCCGGGTAGTTCGTGCTGAACGAGCGCACGGTATCGGAGTACGTGTAGCGGGACTCTCCGCGCCGCTCCGCATGGAGCGGCGCATTGGTCTGATAGAAGGCACCGAGGTACCAGCGCTTGGTGACGTTCGCCATCACGCCTGCGACGAAGGCCGCCCCGCGAAGATGCACGCTGTACTGATCCTCGCTCGCGCGGAAATCCGTCCGCTCGAAATTGACGCGCCAGGTGTCCTCCAGCCTGCCGAATAGGAATCGACCCCCGATCCCGAGGCTGATTCTCTTCCCGAAGAGGTGGCACAAATCGGCCGACAGGGCCTGCAATCCCCCTTTGCCTTCCCGGATCTGTTGAAATCCGACCTCGGAATCTCCCTGGAACGAGTGGCTGAGGAAACTTCCGTGGCTCCGGAGGCGGTAGCTCCGCAGCGTCAGCGGACGGAATCCCACGACAAACCCCCAGCGGCTCGAGATGGGGACGTGGAAGTCAAAGGCCACCGGACTACTGTAGTTGTGCCAGCCTGTGGCCGAAGTCGTACGGAGCCCCGACCCTTCGTGAAGAAACGTCCCAGAGACTCGCGTCAGCGGGAATGGCACGGAGGCGGCCGGATTGAGCGGATTCACGCTCAGCCCTTCCGGCAGCGCGAGCCCACCGCCGCCCAGAGCCCGGTAGTGAGCGCTGCCGAGAATCGCATTCTGGCCGAGTCCGTAGACCGAGTAGAGCGACCCTGCCCACACCCCAGAGACGGTTTGGAGCCAAACAACAAGAACGAAACCTGCAATCTGCCTGTATCTGACGGGCTTCATCGGACCATGCATCCGCAATTCCATCCTCCGTCGACTTCGGAGCCGGAGAGAGACCTCAGGGCTGCTCCCCTGGCGGCAGCGTGTACGTGACGATGAGGCGCGGACCGGTGGTGCTGTCGGAACCGGCCGGGACCAGCGCCACCCTGCCTACCGCGGCATCCTCCCGCGCGATCCGCAGGAGGAAACCGTAGTCCGGCAAGGAACCCACCACCATCATCTGCAGCATGTGGCTGAACATCTGCACCTGATCGGTAGACGTCAGAGTCAGCAGCTTATCCGACTGGGTGAGCGTGAAGAAAGCCCGGTAGGTCGAGGAGTCGAACGCCACGTATTCGCCCTCCCACGGCCACTCCATGACCCGGTGGATGCTGATGGATAGGGTCTTGTCCTCAAAGCGGGTCTCTTGGGGCAAGACGCTCCATTCCAGCTGCGCCCGATTGATCGACGCCCCTCTTGGTATTCGGGTGAGGTCGAACTTCAGCAGGATCCTGTCCACGTCTTGGGCTGTCATGGTGTACGCCACTTCGACCGGCACGTCCTCCCCATGGGCCACGAAGGCGTCCGCGCTGGGGTAGGTATCGGCTGAGTCCAGCTTGCCGTTCTTGACGTACTTCAGCCAAAGTCGGGGGGCCAGGGTGAGATCGGACACATCCACGGAGTACAGCTCGAAAAGCACATCGGCGCCAGGTTCGGCTTCGAGCACAAATCCCTTGTTGGTGGAGCTATTCCAAATCCAGTCCGTCACGGCCGTTGTGTCCAGACGGATGGCCACCATGGCCGAATCGCGCGTACTCCAAGCGGTGTCCCCAAGCGTGCGGGAGAGGTCTACGGCGGGCACATTCTCCCAGGTCAGGGTCTTCTCCTCCCAATCGCCGATCACAGGGAAAGCCCTCACCCGGAGCTCCCCGGTCCCGTAGCGGACCGGAAGGGGAAAGCGCAACTCTGCGTAGCGCACACGGGCCGACTCCGGAAGGGCATCGAACAGCAGGAAGGTCCGCGTCTGCAAAGCGCCGCGCTGCCCAACGAATAGGTAGTATCCGAGCCCAAAATTGATGGACGGCCGGATCTGCCGGACCTCCGAGGGGGTTAGGACAACCTCGTGCAGGCTTCCGACCACCCCTTCGCCGCCGAATCCCGCTTCCAGCGGGAGATCCTTGGATCGCTCGCAGGAAGACCAAAGGAGGCTCAGCGTCGCCAGGAGGGTAGCGATTCGGGTCAGCTGGATTCCGCGTCCGCTCATGTTCGGTCCTTTCCAGTGATTCCCCGGTGACCGAGCGAGCTCTCGTCCGCCGATTGGTACACGATGCGTCCGTTTTTCACCACCCATCGCGGGCGAATGGAACCGAGGTAGTAGAAGATTTCGCGATAGTCCTTCGTGGGCCAAACAACCAGATCCGCCCGTTTCCCTTCTTCGAGAGTGCCGATCTCGTCTTGACGCGCCAGAGCCCACGCGCCTCCGAGCGTCATGGCGGACAACGCCTCGGCCGGAGTCAATCCCTGGCGCAGGCAGGAAAAGCTCCCGACGAGCGGCAAGGAGAAGATCGGCGCGGTGCCCGGGTTGAAATCCGTAGCGATGGCAACAGGCATGTCCATCTCGATCATCCTGCGCGCCGGTGCGTATCGTTCCTTCCCGAGAAAGCACGTGGCACCCGGGAGATTCACCGGGACTACCCCAGCCTGGGCCAAGGCGTGAAGGTCCTCCTCTTCACACCAATCGAGATGATCCGCCGAGACCGCGCCCACGGCCGCCGCCACCGGCGAGCCTCCGCTCCGGGAGAGTTGCTCTGCGTGGATCTTGGGCCTCAGCCCATGATCCTTCCCCGCCAGTAGAATCCTCTCGGACTCCGCGGGCGAGAAAAACCCGGCTTCGCAGAATACATCGCAGAACTCCGCCAGGGCCCCGCTGGCCACGGCTGGGATCATCTCGTTAACAAGCAATTCCACGTACTGTTCCCTCCTTCCCCGGTATTCCTCCGGGACGGTGTGGGCGCCGAGGAAAGTGGGAACGAGCTCGACGGGATGCATGTGACGCAGCCTCTGGATGACGCGGAGCAGGCGCAGCTCATGCTCCGTGCTCAGTCCGTAACCCGACTTGGCCTCCAGGGTTGTGGTTCCGCAGCTCAGGAAGATGTCGAGCCGTCGCAGGGCGGCGGTCACCAATTCCTCTTCCGAAGCCCGGCGCACGGCCGCAACCGTCGCCTGAATTCCGCCTCCGCGACGCGAAATCTCCTCGTAGCTGACGCCCCGGATCCGCTCCTCGAACTCATCCACCCGCGAGCCAGCCCACACGGGGTGGGCGTGGCAATCTACCAGTCCGGGCGTCACTGCGCAGCCGACCGCATCGATCACCAGCGCGTGGGGACTGAGCTCCAGGTTCCGAAGGACTTCCTCCTGCGTCCCCACGGCCACGATGCGGTCCCCCGCGCAGGCCACACTCCCTCCGGGCAGGATTTCCGCCGCTCGCCAGCTATAGCGCGCGGGTCGTCCTCCCGTCCTGGCAGTGACCACCTGTTCCGCATTGCGGATGAGGAGCGTGACGAGAGGCTTCACGAACTCCCTTCCAGCATGGGGATTTTCACGCCGCGCTCTCGTGCCACCTCAAGAGCCCGCTCGTATCCTGCATCCGCGTGGCGCACAATCCCGATGCCCGGATCGTTGGTCAGCACTCGCTCCAATCTCCGGGCGGCGTCTTCCGTCCCGTCGGCCACGATCACCATTCCGGCATGGATGGAAAGGCCGATGCCCACTCCTCCGCCGTGATGAACCGAGACCCAAGAGGCACCGGAGGCGACGTTCAGTAAGGCGTTCAAGATAGGCCAGTCGGCGATGGCATCGGAGCCATCTTTCATCCCCTCCGTCTCGCGATTGGGCGAGGCGACCGACCCGGTGTCCAGATGATCTCGCCCGATGACAATGGGCGCTTTGAGCTCACCGCGGGCAACCAGGCGATTGAGAGCGAGACCAAACTTGGCCCGCTCACCGTAGCCGAGCCAGCAGATGCGGGCGGGCAAGCCCTGGAACTTCACCTTCTGCTGGGCCATCCGGATCCAGCGACGGAGGGCCTGATCCTCGGGGAAAAGCTCCAGCACGAGTTCGTCGGTGCGATAGATGTCCTCCGGGTCTCCCGAAAGGGCCACCCAGCGGAAGGGTCCTTTCCCCTCGCAGAAGAGCGGGCGGATGTACTCCACGACGAAACCGGGAATCTCAAAGGCGTTCTCGACCCCTGCCTTCTTGGCTTGGCCGCGCAGATTGTTGCCGTAGTCGAAAGTGACGGCGCCGCGCGACTTCAGCTCGAGCATGGCTCGCACGTGGACAGCCATGGAATGGTAGGCCCTGCGGATGTATTCCTGTGGGTCCTTCCGGCGCAGCTCGAGCGCCGCCTCGTAGGGGATGCCATGGGGTACGTACCCATTGAGTGCGTCATGGGCGCTCGTTTGATCCGTCAGGACATCCGGAACGACGCCTCGCTCCACCAGTTTCGGCAACACGTCGGCGGTGTTCCCGACCAGCCCCACGGAGACAGCCCGGCCGTTGGCACGAGCGGTGAGCACGATGTGGAGCGCCTCGTCCAGATCTTCGCAAAGGAGGTCGCAGTAGCCGGTGCGGACCCGGCGCTCGATGCGGGCCCGGTCCACTTCGATCCCCAGGAAGGCCGCTTCGTTCATGGTGGCGGCCAACGGTTGGGCCCCACCCATTCCTCCCAGACCCCCGCTCACGAGCAACTTCCCCCGAAGGGTGCCGCCGAAGTGTCGCCTCGCGGCGGCCGCGAACGTCTCGTATGTGCCCTGGAGGATCCCCTGCGTTCCGATGTAGATCCAACTGCCTGCTGTCATCTGGCCGTACATGGTCAGGCCGCGATCCTCCAGGTCACGGAAGGTCTCCGGGGTCGCCCACGCCGGCACCAGCATCGCATTCGAGATGAGCACCCGCGGCGAGTACGGATGCGTGCGGAAAATGCCCACCGGCTTCCCCGATTGCACCAGCAACGTCTCGTCATTCTCCAACTGGCGTAGAGCCCGGACGATCGCGTCGAAACACTCCCAGTTCCTCGCTGCCTTTCCCGTGCCCCCGTAGACGATGAGCTCCTGGGGCTTTTCGGCCACGTCGGGGTCCAGGTTGTTCATCAGCATCCGCAGGGCGGCTTCCTGATGCCAGCCCTTACAAGAGAGGACATTACCCCGCGGCGCCCGAATCTCTCGGGGCCCCTTTTGGACAACAGCCGCCTCGGCCATCTTCGGCCTCCGCTGTATCCCTCATGACTGAGCCAAGGCCCCCAAACCCAACCCAAGTTAGAAAAGCAGCCCCCGAATTCCAATGGAAATCCCCGCCGGAGAGGCGATCCCTCGGCTACGACATCTGCTCGAGGAAGTGATGGCGCGTGATTCTGGCAACAACTCCACTCAGCAGGAGCAAGCCCACTAGATTCGGGATGGCCATGATGGCGTTGGCTGTGTCGCCCACGTACCAGACGATATTCAGGTACTTGCCTGTCAACAAGGCGCCAAGGAACAAGAGCACAATGTAGACGAGCCGGTAGGCCATTTTCGACCGCACGCCGAGGAAGTACTCGACGCACTGCTCTCCGTAGTAGGCCCAACCGATCAGGGTCGTGTATCCGAAAAGGAAGGAGCACAAGGCCACAATCCAGCCGCCGAAACGCGGGACCACGGAATTGAATGCTGCGGCCGTTAGCGCGGTGCTGCTCAGCCCACCGCGGCTCAGATCCAGTCCCAGCGCTGAGGCCATTTCTTGCGCCCGTGCAGGGAGCTGCGCCACCTCCTGCGGGAGCAGCACGGTCCCCTCCTTGAGGAGAGGAACCCCGGCAGCCGGGGTCAGGACCCACACGCCCGTGAGCACGATGGTGAGGGTGGTCAGCGTGTTCACCAGCAAGGTATCGATGAACACGCCCGTCATCGCGATCAGTCCATTGTACGTTGGATCGGGCGACTTGGCCGCGGCCTGAGCAATGGCTGCCGATCCCAGACCGGCCTCATTGGAAAGCATCCCTCGCCGCACTCCGAGACTGATGGCCTGCTTGACGCTGGTCCCCACCAGCGCCCCACCGACAGCTTTCACTGAGAAGGCGGAACGGATGATCAGCGCAAAGGCATCGTCAAGGTAGGCGAACCGGGCAATAAGGATGATCGCGGCTCCGGTCAGGTAGAGGAAGATCATGGTGGGCACGAGGCGTTCCGCCACGGCTCCGATCCGCTTGATGCCCCCGATGATCACCAACCCCACAAGCAAGGTGATCACCACCGCGCTCACGAGGGTCGGGACGCCGAACTGGGAGCGAAACGCCAGCGCCATAGAGTTGGACTGCATCATATTCCCCGTGCCGAAGAGGGCTGTGAAGGCACCGCACACAGCGAAGAGCATCCCCATGAACTTCGCCAGCCACTCCGGGCGGATTCCGTACCGGCAATAGTACATTGGTCCCCCGGCCATC
>JAPWUV010000012.1 GCA_028275345.1 bacterium | reverse complement strand
AGTTCGGCGGCTACGTCAAGTTCTACCATCATAACCGGTTCGAGGGGACGAATGAGGTTTCCCGCACGGGAACGCGCCTGCAGCTGACCGTGCAAGAGACCCTCGGGAGCAGGGCGGCCCTGTTCGGTTCGGTGGATTGCGACGTGGATGAGACCAGAGGCCGCGACGAGTTCTTCTCCGAGCGCGGCGCGTCCGTGGACGTGTACCCAGTGGAGATGTATGTGGACCTTTTCTGGGAAAAGGTCGACCTCCGCCTCGGGAAGCAGTTCATCTTCTGGGGCAAGGCGGAGTGGGTGAATCCCACGGACAATATCAACCCGTGGGATTACGCCAACATGTCGGCCGAGATCGAGGACTACCGCCTCCCGGTGACGGCAGCCCGACTGGACGTGTACCTTGGCCCTGCCACGTTCCAGGTGGTGGCCGTGCCGCTCTTCGTCCCACACCGGATCCCCAGGATGTCCGCCCGGACGATCCAGCTCCCGGGAGGGCCCAAGCTCATCTGGAAGGAACCCACTTTACCGTCGGCAGGCCTGAAACATGGCCAATTGGCATGCCGCTTCCTCCACTCCTTCGCCGGGATCGACTGGTCGGTCAGTTACTACCGTGGCAATGACCACAGCCCGTCGTACCGATTGTCGTACCGATTGGACAGTCTGACCTCGGCGATCGAGTGGACACCCTACTTCCCCTCCATCCAGGTCATGGGCGCCGACTTTCAGAAAGTGTTCGGGAGCTGGGGGATCCGAGGCGAAGGGGCCTATTTCCGGACGGAAGATCGAGACGGACGGAACGTGCTCGTTCCGAACCCCCATGCGCAGGGGGTCTTGACGCTGGACTACACCCCCACGGACCGGCTGGCCCTGGCCATCCAGGCCCTTCTTGAGCAGCGCTTCAAGTATCATGAAGACTGGGAGCGGTCACAGGCCCGTTCCCTCGGGATGGACAAACCCCTGCCGCGGCGGACCTCGGGTGCCTCGGGCCGTTTTCGCTGGAAGATGGCGGATTACTGGGATAGCCAGATGATCTTCGTCTGGAATCGCGAGACACGGGACCGGTTTGTGCTGGCCTTCGTGAACTACCAGCCGGCAGATGCTCTGAACCTGACGCTCGGGGGCGTGTTCTTCGGAGGGAAAGCGGGAACCCCGTTCGGCCGCATGCGAGATCAGGACCGGATCTTCTTCGAGGTGAAAGCGAGCTTCTGAGCCTTCCTCGCCTCCTCCCGCCTGATCCAAGTCCGCTGGCCCCTCCCCGCAGCGCGGAATCCGTGTCGATCCTTGCGAGATTGTGGCCAAAAAATCACGGATCCGAGCTGCCCGCTCCTCGTTGTGTTGGTTGATTTTTCGGGCCAGGACGGCGATAGTTTTTCTCGGAACGTTTGGTGAGCCGAAGCCATGCTGGATATCCTCGTTGTCATCGTCAGCCTTGCACTGCAGCTCGTGGCAGCGTATTTGGCCCTTAGCCTCATCGGCATCACCGGGCGAAGGTTGGCCTGGCTCTTGGTCGCAGCTGCCATTCTTCTCATGGCCGTGCGCCGGGGGATTGTGTTGGGCGAGCTTCTCCGGGGTTCGCCCATCCTGCCGGCGAGAGCGGTTTCGGTGGGCGAGTGGATCGGGCTGATTATTTCCCTGCTCTTGGTGCTAGGATTGGCTCGCGTCTCTCCGCTCTTCCGCTCGCTCCGACGGGCCACCGAGATCTTACGAGAAAACGAGCTGAAGTACCGCACCCTCTTCAACGTCTCGGGCGGGGCTCTTTTTATCCTCAATGGAGACCGCATCGTCGACTGCAACCAGGCGGCGGCGCGTCTTCTCGGGGTGCGCGAGAAGGGTCTCAGCGGGACTTCATTCCTCGAACTCTGCGGGATGGAGACCTCCGGCGGTGAGGATGCAAAGCGCGCTACCATGGAAAAGATCGGGGCGGCGCTCGCTGGCCGGAGTCAGGTCTTCGAGTGCACCTTCGTGCGTCGGGACGGAACCCGCTTCCCGGCCGAAGTGCGCCTCGACCGATTCTTCCTATCGGGGCAGCCGCATCTACTGGCTTCCGTCTGGGATCTCACCGAGCAGAAGCAGGTCCAAGAGAGACTGAGAGCTCTCAGCCTGGCGTATGAGACCTTCGTGAAGGCCAGCTTGGTCGGAATCTGGAGGGTGGAGTTTCCGGAGCCCATCCCCACGGAGCTTCCGCCCGAAGAGATCGCCCGAAGAATCCTCGACACGGGCTACTTCACGGAGGCCAACCAGGCCCTCCTGCAAATGTACGGGTTCCATCGACCGGATCAAATGGTGGGGAAGCCCCTCACCATATTGGTCCATCGCCGGGAAGATTCCATCCGGCGCCTGACGGAGTTCGTACGGAACGGTTTTCGCTGGCCCTACATTGAGAACTCGGAGGTGGATGGGCGGGGGCAAATCCGCTACTTCGCCAACTCCTACGTTGGCTTTCTGGAGGGCCAGTTCCTCACCGGAATCTGGGGCATCCAGATCGATATTACCGACAGAGTGAGGGCTACTGAGGCGCTACAGCAGTCCGAAGAGAAGTACCGGACCCTGGTGGAGAACGTGGGCGAGCTCATTGTGGTGGCGCAGGAAGAGCGCGTCAGGTTCATCAACTCCGGAGCCCTCGCGAAGTATGGCTATAGCCCCGAGGACGTGCTGGGGCGAACGATCTGGGATTTTGTCCACCCCGAGGAGCGAGAGGCCCTTAGGTCCAGGTACGCCGAAATGCTTGCGGAAGGGCCCAAACGCGGGCACTACCAATTCCGCGTGCTGACCAAAGACGGCGAAAGCAGATGGTTCCGGGCGAATGTGGTCCCCACCCAGTGGGAAGGAAAACCAGCCGTACTCAGCTTCCTGGTCGATCTGACGGACCTCGTGTTGGCGCAGCAGGCCCTTCGGGAAAGCGAAGGGCTATTCCGGAGCCTCACGGAAACCACCAGCTCCGGCATCGTCATGTACCGCGGCGATCGCTTCTTATACGTCAATCGTGCCGCGGAGGAGATCACGGGGTACTCGCGCGACGAACTCCTGCAAATGAAGTTCTGGGAGGTGGTTCATCCGGATCAGCGGGAGGTCGTGCGCGAACGCGGTCTCGCACGGCAAAGAGGGGAGAAGGTGCCGGACCGATATGAGATGAAGCTCCTGCGGAAAGACGGCCAGGTACGGTGGGTGGACTTCACAGCGCGGGCTGTGCTCTACAAGGGCGAGATGGTGGGACTGGGGACCGCCATCGACATCACGGAACGGAAGCTTCTGGAGGAACAGCTCATCCAATCGCAAAAGATGGAGGCAATCGGGCGGCTCGCCGGTGGGGTCGCGCACGATTTCAACAATATCCTCACCGCCATCCGTGGGTACGCGGATCTTGCCCTGCAGGACCTGCCTCAGGATTCTCCCGTGCGGCACGACCTCCAGGAGATTCGAAAGGCGGCGGACCGGGCCGCGGATCTCACCCGGCAGCTCCTGGCCTTCAGTCGCAAGCAGATCTTGCATCCTCAGCCAGTCAACCTCAACGACATCCTCGAGGAGACGCGGAAAATGCTGAGCCGCGTCATTGGCGAAGACGTGCGACTCGAGTTTCGCCTCCAGCCGGATCTGGGCGCGGTGGAAGTCGATCCTTCGCAGATGCACCAAGTATTGCTCAATTTGGCGGTCAACGCGCGCGATGCGATGCCCAATGGGGGCACCCTGCTCATCGAGACGCGCAACGTGGAACTGGACCAGGCCTACGTTCGGACCCACCCCGAGACGAAACCGGGTAGCTACGTCATGCTGGCTGTGAGCGATACCGGCGTGGGAATGGATGAGCAGACGCGGGCCAGGATCTTCGAGCCCTTCTTCACAACCAAGGAGCCGGGCAAAGGGACAGGCCTGGGGCTTTCCACGGTGTACGGCATTGTGAAGCAGAGCGGGGGGTACATCTTTGTTTACAGCGAGCCGGGCCAGGGTACCACGTTCAAGATCTACTTGCCGAGGCTCACGAGGTCGCCAGAACAAGTCCGCCGGTCCCCTGAAGAGCCTGCCAGAAAGCTCTCCGGCAGAGAGATGGTCCTGGTGGTGGAGGACCAGGAAGAAGTGCGGAAGCTAGCGACGCGTACCCTCGAGCGTTACGGATACAAGGTACTCTCCGCCAGAACCCCGCAGGAAGCCCTCGCGATCCTCCAGCGGCTCGGATCCTCCATCGATCTGCTCCTGACGGACGTGGTAATGCCCGGGATGAATGGTCCGGCCCTTGTGGAGCAGGTGCGGCGGCAGCTGCCCGACATTCGGGTTCTGTACACCTCCGGATACACGGACAGCGCCATCGTCGAACGCCTGGCGCTGGATCCCCGCAGCGATTTCCTCCAGAAGCCCTACAGCCCGACGTTGCTTCTCGAGAAGGTGCGAGCCGTCCTCGATTCGAAGCTGTGATTTGGGGCTGCGCTTGGCGCGAAGACCCTCTCGGTCGACCCACCGTGCAGGCGCTGCGGATCGGGGGTTCCGGCCGGCAGCCGTGCGTCCGGCGTTGGGAGCTTTGGGGGGAGTTGCCCGCTTCCCACTGAAGCTGGTCCGCGCCGTCCGCTTCCCGGCAATGGCCCACGCGTGCTGAGGCCAAGCCCGTCTACGGGATCGGGCGAGGCGGCTTCCGGTTTTTGCCCTGCTTGCGCCCGCAACGATCCTGTGCGGAGAAGACGAGCCGACCTGGCCGGCGGCCGTCCGAGTCGCCTTCTGCGCTGCTGCGACGATGTGGGGGCCCGTACGAGCGACGATTGCGATGCATGAACAGGGGAAGTCCAACGGTCTCCGCCATCCGGACCCCTTCGGGGCGGCCCAGCGGGCGGACTGAGGCAATTGGCCTTCTCGCCGCAACTGCCCGCGACAGCTGGCATGACCGGAGCATCCTCCGCTGGAGCGCAACCCAGAGCCTGTGGCATCCGTCTCTCACTTGGCGTCCGTCTGAGCCCGGCTTCTGAGACTGGAGGCAAATCGTTCTGCGCTTGACTGGTGAAAAGATCCTGGCTAACTTCCACGGCGTGCGCGGGAGGCGTCCGGCAAGGGGAGGGCGGCCCAACAGGGGAGGAGAGGCCTTGCGGATCCTAGCGATCAATCCCGGATCGACCTCGACCAAGGTCGCGCTTTTCGAGGCGGAGGTCTGTGTCCGTTCGGAGAGCTTGGCTCACAGCAGCGAGGAGTTGGATCGCGCGGCCCGCGTGTGGGATCAGCTCGAAATGCGGAAGGCGGTAGTCCTGCGATTCCTACGGGAGAATGGCATCGAGTTGTCCAGTTTGGATGCCGTTGTGGGACGGGGCGGGCTTCTCAAGCCTGTGCGAGGAGGGACCTACCGGGTGAACGCCGCTATGCTTGAGGACGCGCGGAAGGGCGTGCAGGGGGAACACGTCTCCAACCTGGGTTGCGCACTAGCCATGGCGATTGCGGAAGAGGCAGGCTGCCCCGCCTTTGTGGTGGATCCGGTCTCGGTGGACGAATTCGAGCCCCTGGCGCGGTATTCGGGGCACCCGCGCATTGAGCGCCGCGCCTTGGCTCACGCGTTGAGCATTCATGCCGTCGCACGCCGCGCCGCAGCGGAGCTCGGCTTGCCCTATCGCGAGGCCAATTTCGTCGTTGCGCATCTGGGGGGTGGCATCTCCGTCGCTCCAGTGAAAGGCGGCCGCATTGTGGACGTCAACGACGCCAGCAGCGATGGCCCTTTCTCTCCGGAACGGACGGGCGGACTCCCCCTGCAGCCGTTCATCACCCTCTGCTTCTCGGGCGAATTCACGGAGCAGGAGATGCGTCGCTTCGTGATGGGCTGCGGCGGACTGGTCGCCTACCTCGGCACCAACAACGCGGCCGAAGTGGAACGCAGGATCCTGGAAGACCGCGATGAGAAGGCGCGCGAGGTCTACGAGGCCATGGCGTATCAGATCGCTAAGGAGATCGGCGCGATGGCCACCGTCCTTTGCGGGAAGATTGACGCCATCGTGCTCACCGGCGGCCTCGCCGCATCGGATATGCTTTGCAATTGGATCACCGAACGGGTGAGCTTCTTGGGCAAGGTGATCCGCTATCCCGGCGAGTTCGAAATGCAGGCCATGGCCGAGGGAGCGCTGCGGGTGCTCCGCGGGGAAGAGGAGCCACTGGAGTATTGAGCCGGCTCTAGCCCCCGCGCAACGCCCAATGCGGCCGGATGGAACCCGAGACGGTGACGGAGCAAGCCCGCGTGCCTATTGGCCAGTTCGAGCTCGGACGCCACTTGCGGGCAAGGGAGGCCGCGAGCCGGAGGGGCAGAGGCTCGGGCTTCTGCGGCGCGAGAAGGGGCGGCGGGCTCCAGATCGGTTGCGCGGGCGGCGGTTTTTGTCCACCCTGATGCGCACCGGCTGGGCCACCGAGGGAGGTCACGGGCCACATGCTTGCAGACTTGAGGGCTTCGATCCACAGGCTGGTCGGGCTGCTCTCCCGAAGGGTCTGGCTCGTCCTGGTTCTGCTCTCCGCCGTGTTGGCTGGGGCGTGGCTCTGCCGCCTTGCGGGCGGCTATTTGCCCGAGGGTCACAGGGTCCTCGCCTTGCTCAGCGCATCCTGGCCGGAAGTGCGCTTGCACGGCGAACGCTACGAGCTGGTGGGCGATTATCCTTCCCTCTACGGCATCGATCTCCCCGGGGGCTGGCGACTGATCTTTGATCCCAACGAGGAGATGGATCCGGAGGATCTCAAGCCCCGAACGGTCGTGATCCAGCAAGGCAAGGTCCTCACGCGGAGGCTCAGCGGGGGCGTTCGGAGCTCGACGTGGAAGATCTCCGTGGATCATCCGGTCACCATCGATCGGAATGTGTTCCGAAAGGGGGATCGCTTGCTCTTCCTCGCTGCATTGGGGGCCTCCATGATCCTATTCGTTGGAGCTTTCGCGGTGGCCACCGCCTCTGCGGCGTTCGGAGCGGGATTCGTGCTCCTTCTCGAACTTGTGGGTTTTTGGCAGGCTCCCCCCAAACCGTTCGGTTACGCCGCGGCCGTGCTGGGCCTTCCGGTCCTCGGCTACACGGGTCTGTTTCTGGCAGGAGTGAGGCTTTCGAAGGTTGGGCTGATCGCCGTTCTGGTGTACTTGACTTTGCTGGTGGCGGTCTGGTTGTGGGTTCGTCGTGTGGAAGCCGAGTCTTGGTAGTCAGCGACGAGAATGGATGGGAAGCGATGATTGGCACTCTGGACGAGGTTCTCGCTGAAGCTCTCCGGTTTGGGCCGTTTCGGGTGGCGATCGCCGGAGCTGCCGACGAAGCTGCGCTCACGGCGGTTGCGGACGCGTACGCCCGGGGCTTGGCGCGCGGTCTCGCCTTCGGGCCCCGCGACCGAGTCCAATCCCTTTTGGAAGAGATTGGGGCCGACGCCCGCTGCTTGGAAAGCCTCGAGGATGAACCCGATGAACAGGGGAGCTGCAAGCTGGCGGTGGAGGCCGTCCGCTCAGGGCGCGCCGATCTCCTCCTCAAAGGGAAGGTGAAAACAGCCACCCTCCTGCGAGCCGTCCTGGATCCGGAATCTGGCTTGCGGACAGGACGCCTTTTGAGCGACGTGTTCGTGTTCGAAAACCCGAAGCGGGCGCCAAACCGGCTGCAGATGATCACCGACGGCGGGGTGACGGTCAAGCCGGACCTGGAGCAGAAGATCCAGATCATCCAGAATGCGGTGGAAGTCGCTCACGCCCTCGGCAATCGTCAGCCAAGGGTGGCGCTGCTTTCCGCCGTCGAGACCGTGACCGCCGCGATTCCCTCCACGCAGGAAGCCGCCATCATCAGCCAGATGTGGCGCCGGGGCCAGATCTCCGGGTGCATCGTGGATGGCCCGCTGGCGCTGGACAACGCCGTTTCCGTGGAAGCTGCTCGGGCCAAAGGCATCGACTCACCTGTGGCGGGAGACGCGGACATCCTCGTGTGCCCGGACATCGAATCGGCCAACATGCTGGCGAAGAGCACGACCTATTTTGCCGGATTCCGCCTCGCCCACGTCGTGATGGGGGCTCTGGCGCCGGTTCTCATTCCTTCCCGGGCCGATGCGGCGGAGGCGAAACTTTTGTCCATTGCGCTCGGCGGCCTCGTACTGGCAAGACGGCGTGGGGCATGACCCGTGCATGAGATGTCTCTAATCTCGGCTTTGTTGCGGGGTGTGGAGGCCAAGCTCGCGGAGGTGGGGGGAAAGCGGGTCCGTTCCATCCGGCTCGCGGTGGGGCTGCTGTCGGGTGCGGAGCCGGACCTGCTGGAGTCGGCCTTCGCGGTGCTGTCGGAAGGCACGGCCTGCGAAGGAGCTCAGCTGATGATCCGCCGGCCGCCGGTGCGGGTCCGCTGCGGCGCCTGCGGAGCAGAGGTGGAGTTGCTCGAGCTTTCGCTGCGTTGCCCCAAGTGCAATGGCTTTGATCTCGAGCTGGAGGGAGGAGACGAGCTGTTCATCGAAGAAATGGAGGTGGAATTTGGAGAGCCGCAGCATCCCGGTGTACGAGAAGATCCTGAAGGCCAATGATTACGTGGCCCGGCAGAATCGGCAGCTCTTCGAAGCCAGTGGGGTGACGGTGGTCGGGCTTCTCGGCGCTCCCGGCTCGGGGAAGACCAGCCTGCTGGAGCGCACGCTGGAGCACTTCACTCGCAACGGCTTGAGAGCGGCGGTATTGGTGGGCGACCTTGCCACTGCTCGCGACGCCCAGCGCCTCGCCCGGTTCGATGCGAAGGCGGTGCAACTTACCACGGGAGGAGCTTGTCACCTCGAGGCGCAGCAGGTCCACGAGGCTCTGGCGGAGATCAACCTGGCGGATCTGGACTACCTTTTCATCGAGAACGTGGGCAACCTGGTCTGCCCGGCTGCCTACTACCTCGGCGAACACGTGCGTGTGGTCATCCTCAGCGTGGCTGAAGGCGACGACAAGGTCGCGAAATACCCCACGATCATGCGATCCGCTCAGGCCTTGGTTCTGAACAAGATCGATCTGCTGGACTGGCTGGATTTCGATGAGCGCAGGATACGGGAAGACGTGCACGCGTTGAACCCCGGCCTGCGGATCCTGCGCCTCTCCTGCCGGACCGGTACGGGGATCGAAGACTGGATCGAATACCTCGAGCAGGTCCGAGGCCGGACGAATCGAGCATGAAATGCGCGGAGATCACAATCTCGGGGATCGTCCAGGGGGTGGGGTTCCGTCCCTTCGTCTATCGGCTTGCGCAGAAATACGGAATCCGCGGCTGGGTTCGGAACACCGCCCTCGGGGTGAAGATCCACGCGGAGGCGGAAGACGGGGCCCTGGATCGCTTCGTCGAGGCCCTTCGCACGGAGCATCCGCCGCTGGCGTTCGTCCTCGATTTTCGCATCGAAAGTGGCCGCTACGTTGGCTTCCAAGATTTTCAGATCGAGAAGAGCGAGGGGGAGGAGCCGCGGCGAGCTGTGGTCCCTCCGGACATTGCCACATGCGATGAATGCCTGCGGGAGGTGTTCGACCCGGGTGACCGGCGCCACGGCTATCCCTTCACGAATTGCACCAACTGCGGCCCGCGTTTCACCCTCACGCGCAGCATTCCCTACGACCGGATCAACACCTCGATGGCCTCTTTCGAGATGTGCGATGCCTGTCGTCGGGAATACGAAGATCCTCGCGATCGACGCTTTCATGCCCAGCCGAACGCCTGCCCCGTCTGCGGACCGCAGCTCGAGGTGTGGGACAGTCTCGGCTATCGGTTGGAGGGGATCGAGGACCCGATCGGCTTTGTGGCAGATCGCCTGCACGAGGGGAAGATCGTTGCCGTGAAGGGGCTGGGTGGGTTCCATTTGGCGGTGGATGCGGAGGATGAATGGGCGGTTCGTCGCCTGCGGGAGCGAAAAGGGAGGGAGGAAAAGCCCTTCGCCATCATGGCGGCGGATGCGGCGACGGCGGCGCTTCTCGTCGAGCTGGACGAGGAGGCACGACGGTTGCTGGAGTCGCCGCGACGTCCCATTGTGCTCCTTCCGCGGCGAAGGGGCGCAACGGTGGCCCCGTCTGTGGCTCCAAGGAATGCCTTCCTGGGGGTGATGCTTCCGTACACTCCCCTTCATCACCTCTTGCTCCGCAAGGGATTCCGCGCGCTCGTCATGACGAGCGGCAACCGCAGCGAGGAGCCCATTTGCATCGACAATCGCGAAGCGGTGGAGCGGCTCGGCTCCATCGCGGACTTTTACCTTGTGCACGACCGGGATATCCTGGTGCGCTGCGACGACTCCGTTGTTCGCTGGTTGCCCGGAGGGGAGTCGCTTGTGATCCGCAGGGCGAGGGGCTTCGTGCCGCAGCCTGTCGTGCTCCCGTGGCGGCTGCGTCCCACCCTGGCGGTGGGCGCGGAGCTGAAGAACACCGTCTGCCTCGCGGCGGAGAATCGGGCTACCCTGAGCCAGCACATCGGGGACCTGGAAAGCTTCGAGGCGCTGCAGTTCTTCGGCGAGGCCATTGCGCATCTGCAGGGGATTCTGCAGATCGAGCCCGAAGTCGTGGCCCACGACCTACATCCGGACTATCTGTCGACCCAATGGGCGGAAGAGGCGTCCGCTGGGAAGATTCGCGTTGCTGTGCAACATCACCATGCGCATATCGTGGCGTGCCTGGCCGAGCATGGGAGGGAAGGCCCGGTGATCGGGCTGGCCCTCGACGGCGCAGGGTACGGACCTGACGGGACGGTTTGGGGCAGCGAGGTTTTGGTGGCGGACGTCCGCCGCTTTTGCCGCGCGGGTCGCTTCCGGCCGGTTCCGATGCCCGGAGGGGATCGCGCGATCCGCGAGCCCTGGCGCATGGCACTGGCCTACCTGCATGCGTGCGATCCCGGCCTGGCCGTAACCCACGGCGCCGAGGTGTTGGGTCTCGAGAGGGCGGACGTGGAGGCGCTCCTCGGGATTCTCCAGTCCGGGCTGAACGTCCCTCTCACCTCCAGCTGCGGAAGGCTCTTCGACGGCGTCTCGGCTCTCCTGGGCCTTCGACGTCGAGTCTCCTTTGAGGGACAGGCGGCGATGGAGCTGGAAATGGCCATGTATGAAAAGCTACCCCCGCGGGAGGCGGTCGAGACGTCGCCAGAAGCGTATCCCTACCACATCGCTCGGCAGGGTGATCTCTGGGAGCTGGATTGGCGTCCCCTGATCAGCGCGATTCTGCAGGACGGGTGCAGGGGCCAGCCGCGAGCAGACATCAGCTTGCGATTCCATGCCACGCTGGTCCGCGCCTTGGCCGAGATGGCAGAACACATTCGCGAGGAAACGGGTCTGGCCACTGTCGCCCTCAGTGGAGGTTGCTTTCAGAATGTGTACCTGACGGTGGCGATGTCCCGCGAATTAAGTCGTCGAGGCTTTGAAGTGCTCTGCCATCGGCTCGTTCCTCCGAACGACGGGGGAATTGCCCTCGGGCAGGCCGTGGTGGCGGGCCTCATCTCGCAGCGCTAGTTGCGGACTCGCTCGGACCTCGGCAGGCAGGTGGACTTAGTAGGAGCAGGATGAAATGTGCCTTGGCGTGCCGATGAAAGTTCTGGCCATCGAGGGGGAATGGGCCGTTGTGGAAGTGGGAGGGGTCCGGAAAGAAGCGAACGTGCAGTTCATCGAAGATCTGCGCGTGGGGGAGTACGTGATCGTCCATGCGGGATTCGCCATCCAGAAGGTGGATCCAGCTCAGGCTGAGGAAACCATCGGGCTCTACGGCGCGTACGGGCTCCCGACGGAGGACTGACGTCGTGGCGGTTCCCTGAGCACAGGCCGTGGGAGGGACGCGGTGGGCTTGCCTTTGCAGATTCGCGCGTTCCGCGAGGGTCGCATCGTGACCTGGAACCTCGAACGTCTCCATCGGGAGAGCGAGGGACTTCACGCTACCTTCATGGAGGTATGCGGCACGCACACGATGGCAATTTTCCGCCACGGCCTGCGTCGCGTCATGCCGGAGAATCTCCGCCTCGTGTCGGGTCCGGGGTGTCCAGTCTGCGTGACGCCGAACGGAACCATCGATCGTGCAATTGCCCTCTGTCGCATTCCGGGCGTGGTGATAGCGACGTTTGGGGATATGGTGCGGGTGCCGGGTTCGTCGAGCTCCCTCGAGTTGGAGCAGACGCGGGGGGCCAGAGTTCGCGTGGTGTATTCGCCTTTGGATGCGGTCAAGATGGCGGAAGCACAACCCGGGGCGCAGGTGGTCTTCCTTGGCGTTGGGTTCGAGACGACTGCTCCGACTGTGGCCGCCGCCATCCTCGAAGCGCGGAAACGGGGATTGCGCAACTTCTCCGTGCTGGTGGCTCACAAGACCATGCCGCAGGCCATGCGAGCCCTTGTGGCTTCCGGCGACGTCGCTTTGGACGGATTCCTCTGCCCCGGACACGTGAGCACGATCATCGGTTCCGAACCCTATCGCTTCCTTGCCGAGGAATTCGGGAAGGCTTGCGTGATCGCCGGCTTCGAGCCCCTGGATATCGTGGAAGCGATCTGGATGCTGGTGAAACAGGTGAAGCAGGGTCGGCCCCGGGTGGAGATCCAATACCGGCGCGCGGTGCGTCCGGAGGGAAATCCGAAGGCGCTGGAAACCCTCCACCGCGTTTTCGAGCCGTGTGACGCCGAGTGGCGGGGTCTCGGCTGGATCCCTGGCTCTGGCCTGCGGCTCCGGGAGGAATTCCGGGAGTTCGATGCCGAGCATCGTTTCCCCCTCGAAGTCGAGCCACCCCGCCAGCAGGCTGGTTGTCGATGCGGCGATGTGCTCAAGGGCACGGTGGAACCCGAAGCATGCCCTCTTTTCGCCAAAGTCTGCACTCCTGAGACCCCCGTGGGACCGTGCATGGTCTCCTCCGAGGGCACGTGCGCCGCGGTCTTCCGCTACGGGAGATCGGAATAGGAGCTTATACTCCTCGCTCCACACCGGGCCACAGGACTTTGTGCAGGGGGAGCTGGAAGCGAATGGGCAAATGGCAGTCTCGGACCCAGGAGGCCAGTTCCGCCGGGTCCTGGTAACCCCATGCGGGGGAGAAAAGCACGACGCATCGCTCGACAAGGCGGTGGCGTCGAACCACCTCGAGGCTCCACTCGAAATCTTGCCGGGAGGTAATCACGAACTTCACCTCGTCCCTTGGCCTGAGGAGTCGGAGATTGTCCCAATAATTGCGATGGCTTTCCCCGCTTCCGGGGGTTTTGACGTCCATGATGACCGTGACCTCAGGCGGCAGGGGAGAAACATCGAGCGCGCCGCTGGTTTCCACAAGAACGCGGTAACCTGCGTCAATCAGGGCCCGGCAAAGAGACGGCGTATCCGCTTGCGCCAACGGTTCACCCCCCGTGACCTCGACCAAGTGGATGCCGAACTCCTGCACGCGACTGAGGATTTGGTGCAGGGACATCCACTGGCCTTCGGTGAAGGCGTAGGGAGTGTCGCAATAACGGCAACGAAGGGGGCAGCCCGTGAGGCGGATGAATACGCAGGGTAGCCCCGCGTAGGAGCTCTCCCCCTGAATGGAGGCGAAAATCTCGCAGACTTTGAGATGCAGGTCACGGCTCACGGTAGACGGCGCTGAACTTGTCGGACTCGCGTACCTCCACTTCCACCAGGCGGCACTTGGCGGGGAGCTTCTCCTCGATCTGGTGGTACAGGATGCGGGCCAGGTTCTCGGCGGTGGGATTCTGGCCGGCGAATTCCGGCAAATCATTCAGCATGGTATGATCGAAGCGCGACACCACGGAGTCCACCGTTTTCTCCAGCTCGTGGAAGTCGATCCCCATGCCGAGGCTGTCCAGCTCGGCTGTCGCCACCGTGACCCGGACCTGCCAGGTGTGGCCGTGGGGGCGCTGGCAGATTCCCGGGTAGCCCGAAAGCCGGTGAGCCGAGTCGAAGTGCGAGGTGATGCTCAGGAAATACATGACCGATCCACCCGTCGCCAATGCCATGCTGTGATCATCTACGCGGCTTCCGATCGATCGTTCCGTGAGGAAAAGCCCCTACACTCGCACGGATGCCACAATGGGGAGCCGTCTGCATCCTCCCCTTTCCCGGCGGTCACGTGTGCGTGTCGGACGCAAGTCCGGCGGCGACTCGGGCTGTGGGCTCAGTCGACCTGCACGCCGGCCATGACACCCAGCACGAAGCCGAACAGGAAAAACGTGCGCCGATCGAAGATCTTCCCCAGCTGCGCGAAGAAGGAGGACCGTCCTGGGGCACTCAGCTTCTCCAGCTGCTGGATCAGACTATCCTGCTTCTGGATGATAAGGTCCCTCCGCTCGATCATTCCTCGCAGGATTTTGACCTCCTCTTCCCACTTAATCGACTGAGTGCGGAGGATTTCGAGTTCGTCGAGGGCCTGGTTTGCTCGGATCAACGTCTGGGCCAGCTCGCGTTCCTTTTCGGGGAGTCGGCAGATCAGCGTGTCTTCTGCCACCACGTAGCCGCGGAAGGCCAGGAATTTCCCGGGCTCCACCTCGCGTCTCAATGCTTGCGCGCGGGCGCCTTCCCGAGTCGCAACAACGAGACTAAAGACGCTCCAGGCGACGACGAAGGATCTTCTCCAGCCTCGTCGTCTCATCGGCTACCTCCTCAGCGGACATGGCTTCGACGCGGCTCAGCTCGTCTCGGCTTCCGGCGCATTTCTTGAGGAACTCCCGCCGCGCCTCTTCCATTTCCCGCTCGATTTGTCGCAGACGCTCCTGATCGAGCGCATCCTGCTCCTCCAGCTCCTTCCTGCGCCGAAGGAGAGCCCGTTTCTTCTCCAGATATCGTTCGAAGGCTATCTCCCTTCGTTCGTCCAGAAAGACCGCAATCCCGAGCATGGCCAACGCGAGTCCACCGAGAATCGCGAGCAGGATTTTCAACCAGCGTGGTTTCATGGTCTCCTTCCCCAAGCGCATGGACGAGGGCCGGCGCGCGGGCGAGCATCAAGTGGCCGGGGCGGATCTCGCTCTGCGAAGGTCCTTGCGCCGGAGCAGCGTCATGATGAGGGAGTGAATCGGTTCCGTCCCGAGACCTGCCAGGATTCCGGTGATTACATAATCGAGCCAGGAGCCGGCCCTCGCGGTGAACCAGTGTGTCACGGCTTGGCCCAGCTTGCCGGAGGCGGCGTCTTCCAACTGGCCGAAGATCCCCAGATGGGACCTCCAGCAGATGGCCACACCGAGCAGAACCCCGAGGCTCTGAAGGATCACCTGCTTGCGGATCTTGGCCAGTTCGGGTGGGAGCTCATGGGGGGCCTCTGCCTGCGACGCGGCCCGCCTCCGGAAAACCCGTCTCCAGGCTGTCTCCGCTGGTCCCCACACCAGACTCAGGTACTCCAATACGCGCTCAATCACCGTTGCCACGACGAGGATCCGGAAAAGGATGAGGAGATCCGCCTCGAGGATGGACCAAGCTGAGCCCGGCGCGGGAGCCGTCTCTTGCGCGAGCACGGTGCCGGGGGCAATGGCGAGCAAAGCCAAGGCAAATGAGCTTCCGAGCCCGCTCCTCGAGACAGGAGTGGGTGCCGGAAGGCCCCGACGAAGACGGGCCATCGATTGTCGCCTGTCCGGACGTCGCGCTCTCATACGTAAACCCCTTCTTTTCCACGGAGCTCGGCCAACTCTTTCTGAGCTACCTCCGAACGGGCCCACATCTCCCGGTACTTTCGCGCTCGATCCAAGAGCTCCTGCGCCGGGAAGCGGTCCCCGGGACAGCTCGTGTTTCCCACGGCGCGATGCGGGACAACCTGGGTGTCGGGGATGTTGTAGAGGAGCATCCACAGGGCAATCACGCGCGCCGCGGTGTCCAGCTGAGCCTCGGTGGGCTGCGGAGGGCCGAACCTCCCATTCGCATTGCTGGAAGGATCGGCGGGATCCGTGTGGAAATTCCCCACCAGGCAGATCCCCAGCGATCGGGTATTCACCCCCTTGGCATGCCAGCCGATGCTGTCCCACCGGCAATAGTTGTGGTGGCGGCCATCGGCAGTCACGACGCAGTGGTAAGTGGGGTCCAGGTCCCTTTCGCGCTCGATTTGCACAATCCGGTCGAAGCTGGTCTCGAGATGGGTGGCGGAGTGGTGGAACACGATCAGATCTGGATTCCCCGTGCGGAGTCCATGGCCCGGTCGATCGGGGTACAGGCCGCCGCGGTAGGAAATCCCGATGGTTTCGAGCTCGGGCATGACGGTTTCGGGCGCGGCCCTCGCCTCATTCAGCTCTCGCTTGACCCGATCCTTGTTTTCCTCGAGGAACTTGATCAAGCTGTGAACGGGCTCCGTTCCGCCGCCTACCAGGATACCTGTGAAGACCAGGTCCAAGAGGAACGGAACTCCCTCGATACCGAGCATCCCGAAGACGCGGACGCCCATTGCCAGCGACAGGGCAGTGCCGAGCACGAAGCCGGCCGTCTGCAAGATCACGCGTTTTCGGCCGGGATCTGCTTTGGGCTTGCCATCAGCTTGCAGGACGTAATCCCAGATCTGGGAGGCAATCTCCAGGACGCGCTCCACGATCGTGGACACCACCAGGAGACGGATGAGCACTGCGAGCGCTTCCGCCACCTTCGATCCTCCTCCTCCTCCGGAACCGTGCTACTACCTGCTGCGCGCCGGTTGACCTCCATCCATGTCTTCAGCCGGAAACAAGATACAACCTTTGTCCACCCCGCGCAAGGGGGCATGGCAGGACGAATCCGGCCGCTGTACGCCGATCGATCCCGGAGCTGCGGACCACCCCTTCACTGCGGCGACCACTGGCGAATGGGGGACCCTGCCAGCCAATGTGCAGTCCGCAGTTGCCCGCGGTTTTCCTCCGACGGCCGACCTCGACCTGCTAGCGCCGGCGAGGTCCGTTCGGCGGGAAAGGGGCGATCGGAACAGAAGGGCTTGACAAAGGCTGTCCCGAGTTGTAGATTTAGGTGACCATAGGGCCACCCGAGGTGTACGATGGGTCTGGTTTTCGAAGAACTCAACGAGCCCGTGGAGGTCCTGGCGCACTTCGATGGCAAGAAGGCACGTCCCCTGCGTTTCCGCTGGCGGGGGAGGGTGTACCGCGTGGTGCGGCTGAACGGCAGTTGGTCCGAGAGCAAGGGTGCGGACAGGGAGCATCACTTCGCCGTGACCGCCGACAATTCCGACAGCTTTGAACTGGCTTTCGATGCCCGGGATTTCCGGTGGAGACTGATCCGGGTGGTGCTGGGGGAATGAAGCCGCACGCCTCCTGCGCCGCGCACAGACCGGAGGGCGAGTGAGTGCCGGGTGGTAAGACGCAGCCCCGAGTGGACCCCGCGCTGGCTCGTGTCGCGAACGCGAGGGGATGGCCGGAGGCAAGGGATCCCTGACGGCTCGCACCGAATTCGTCCCCGCGCGTCAGCGGTCTTCGGCTGGAAAGCTCAGCTCCAGTCCACCGGCACAAGATGGTTCACGGGGCCGTGCCCGGAGCCAATGGCAAGCCCTTCCGCGATGGCGCGGGTGAGGTACTTCTTCGCCACGGCGACGGCGCGCGGAACGGGTAGCCCGCGAGCCAGGCACGAGGCGATCGCTGCTGAGTAAGTGCAGCCCGTCCCGTGGGTGTGCTTGCGGTCCAGTCGGGGAGCAGGGTATTCGCGAAAGACCTGGCCGTCCCACAGCACGTCAATGGCCTCGCCGGGCAGGTGGCCCCCTTTGATGAGGACGTTCTTCGGGCCGAGCTCGTGAATCCGACGAGCCGCTTCCTTCATCTCGTCCAAGGTGCGGATCTTCAGCCCGGTCAAGACCTCCGCCTCCGGGATATTGGGTGTGACGACCTCCGCGAGAGGGAGGATCTCCTCCACGAGGGCCTGCTGCGCATCCTCCCGGAGCAAAGGATCGCCGCTCTTAGCTACCATGACCGGGTCGACCACGAGGTGCGGCACTGCGTAGCGCCGCAATCGATCTGCCACCACTCGGATGATCTCGCGATTGGAAAGCATGCCGGTCTTTGCGGCGTGGGCACCAATGTCGCTCAGGACGGAATCCAGCTGCAAAGCGACGAATTCGGGGGGGAGATCATGGATCCCTTGCACTCCCACCGTATTCTGCGCCGTGACGGAGGTGATCACGGACATGCCGTACACACCGAAGGCCGCCGCGGTCTTGAGATCCGCTTGGATCCCCGCTCCGCCTCCCGAATCGCTGCCGGCGATCGTCAGCACGATGACGGTCATCTGACCTCCGGATTCTTGCCTCTTCTTCACTAGGCGTCGAGCCCGATTCTCTCCCGAAAGGAAGCGCCGCAGGGTTGGATTCCTGCGCCTCGGCCAGCTCCTTTCGGCTCCGAGCTCTGTGGTAGCCCGACGACCGGGCGCCGGCCGCGCGTACACATTTTGCGGCGGGTTTTGGTGTCGCCCGGTTTTGCGGAGGATCAAGCTCTCCCACGCTTGCTCTGGAGACGCTGCAGTCGAGCCTGGAGCTCCGCCTTCCGGCTCTCGACGGCTGGGTCCCCGCGCAGCGCGCTGAGAAGCCTCAGGCCCTCCAGAGCCTGGCGAGTCAATTGTTCCGCCTTGTCAAGCTGCCGGGCACGGTGCTCGTAATACTTGGCGAGCTCCACGTACGGCTCGAGGGTGAAGCCTGGCAACCGGATCGCTTCGTCCCACAGCTCCACCGCCTTGCGCCACAGTCGCCGCCGCTTATATAGCGACGCCAGTTCGATCAGCATGCGCTTGCGCAGCCGTGTCGTTCGGGCTCGCGACAGGGCTCTTTCTAGAACACGCGAGGCGTGCTCAATTCTTCCCCTTTGGAGAAGCAAGCGAGCCAGCTTGAGTGCGTCCAGTTCGAGGGGGGCTCGTTCGGGGGCCTCGAAGGGCAGCGCGCAGGCATCGAGCAGGGCCACGAGGCTGAGGACGTCGAGCCGATTGTGCTCGAACACCGCCCGCAAGGGCCACGGATCGCGGTCGCGCAAGTACCGGAAGTACACCAGTGGAATCAGCGAGCTCGGGAGATCGCCGTCTCGGCGCAAAACCAGGATCCTCTCCTCGGCTCGGGAAAGGGAGCATTCCCCCAAGGCGTCCTTCCAGAGCCGTCGAACCGCGAACAGGAGGTCCACGTGGAGCGGCGGTTCGGGCAGATCGCCCAGCCGGTGCAGTCGCAGGCGCTGGGCGAGAAGCTGGACGTCGAAGGCCTTGCCGTTGTACGTGACCCATTTGGGTCTGGCGCTCAGCTTCTCCAGGGCGAGGGAGAGCAGGGCCGGCTCTTCGTCAAAATCCCGGGCGAAGAATTGCTCGATCACGAAGGCATTCTCGGTGAAGTAACCCACGCCGATGAGGAAGGGCACGGTACCTACGCCACCGGCCAGCCCCGTGGTCTCGCTGTCGAAGAAGCAGAGCTCATCCGGGTGGGCATACTCCACGCGGGCCGCCCGATCCAATGCCCCGAAGGTGTGGGGCTGACGACCGAGGAGACTGCCGAGGACCGCCAGGCCATGGGCGTAATCCAGCGGCAAACGCTCCTCCACGCGCACGCAGGTCCCAAAAGGCGTAGAGATGACTTCCCCCCACGGCAAGGGCCGGAGACTGGACTCGCCCCCGACCCCTGCCGTCTTGGGCGAACTGCTGCTGAGGCCGAACGCCCAGTCCAGACGCTCCCGCAGGTTCACCTCTCACCCCGATTCGGAGTGTGCTTGCGCTTGTCCTCGACCTGCCCAAGTCGCGCGGCCCGGAGAATCGGAGCTCGCGTTGACGGCCTGCGCGGGGCCCGGCGGTCGGTTACGGCGAAGAAGTCTGGTGCTGGCGGAATTTCTCGAGGAGCCAGGCGACTCCGTCCTTGTGGACGAGGTAGGTCAACATCTTCAGCTTCACGTAGTCGTCCCGGAAGATGTAGTAGCCCTTGAGGTTGCCGTCGTAGGCGCTTCGACCCGAGTCCTTGATGAGGAACCAATCATGGCCGTACTTCCGGGCGTAGCCGACGCAATGGATGCCGTGGTCGTCGGTAGAGGTGTGGTTGTTGAAGCGGAACTCCCGCGCGTCCTGATTGATGAACTGGCTCGGGATGTCGAAGCTGGGGATGACGGCGAGGTCCGCCTCGCCCACCTTCCCGGGCTCGGAGACGTCGCCGCCGAGGGCCACGCTGTACCCCGCCAGGAGAGCCCGGCGGATGCCCTCGTAAAAGTCCTGCAAGGGCACGTTGTAGTACTCCTTGCTGTGCCACCAGTTATCCGGGACCTTGTACTCGCCTTGCGTCCAGAAGGGAATGCTTGTGGTCGACATGATGGCCACGTAGTCGTCCAGCGGGAGTCTCAAGTAGTCTCTCGCGTATTCTAAGGGGGTCATGACGCGTCCCTCGACCTGAATCGTGGACGGCGGTTCGCCGAGGTGCTTATTGAGGATGAGCTTGACGTAGGACAGGGCTTTGTCCTCGTCCCAGTAGCCATTCTCCCGGCAATACGTCAGGAAGGATCGAAGCTCGCGGAACAGAGGCCCGTGGTTGTGCGCGGTTCGCCCTCCGATCAGGCCTGTGTACGTTTCCAGGGGGACGCAGCCGTACTGTCGGATGCGTTCGATGACCGCGTTTTGCTCCGATCCTTCCCCGAATTCGGAATCGCCCTTCTCGCGGATGAAGCGGCGCGCCTTTTCCACGTACTCCCAGTAGACGATGTACATCTCCGAAAGCCGCACCGTCTTGCCCGTCAGCCGCTTGACCTCCGACTCGAGGAAGGAGATCGTGGAGAAAGCCCAGCAGGTGCCCGTCGTGTCTTGCCGTACCGGTGGATTGTGCCAAACTGTCTGGAACTCATCCAGCGTCTTCGGATACCGGATCCCTTCGGTTTCGATGGTGAGGTAGGTCCGCTCCTGCTCCCCCACCTTCCGCGTCTTGTAGACCGCTCTGTCCTGCGCCGCGGCCGTGCCGAAGGCAATGGTGATCCCGAGCAATGCCGCAAATCGAATCCCCTTCTTCATGCTTGCACCTCCCCGTTGACCACATGCCCGAAGCATCATGCCCGTTTCTCCCGGGGCTTACCTGGATCCGCTCCCAGTGGCCTCCGCGCTGCGTCCCGAGCTGGAAGCGGTAGGCTTCCAGCTTTCAGCGATGTCGCTCACGTACTTCACGCGCCGGATGTCCCCTCCAGGTGGGAGCTCGTCGGAAATGCCGAGGATCAGGTTCGGCCAGAACATCTCGATCACCTTCCAGACGAACTCTTCGAACTGGCCCATGGGATAGTTGGGCAGAAACAGAATGGCTGGGATTCCGTCCACCAGGATCTTGCCACCGAGACCCTCCTTCAGCTCCTCCAGCGTGACGTCGCCTTGGGGGAGCGGCGTGGCGGCCTCGATCCCATCGAAACTCATTCTGCGAATGATCGGCAGAAGCAGTTTCATCGCGCCGTCGATGTGGATGTGGCAGAACTTGCCCGCGGCGTGGATCTGGGAAATGCGCCTCTCGTAGTAGGGCTCGAGATATCTCTCGAAGTAATGCGGCGGATCGATATTGGCATCGATATTCTCGCCGAAATTGAAGATCTGCAGGGGCGAGCTCAGGAGCACGTCGTACATCCGGTCGTCCCAATCCTCGATGGCGCGCAGTAGCTCGCTACTTTCCCGTGGGTAATCGGTGAGGGCGAAGACGGCGTTCTCGAATCCCATCCACTCCACGATGAGGCGCTGCAAGGGGGAGCGAGGGTAAAACGTGGTCACGACGCCGAGGTCGCCGAACTCCTGGTCCGCGATCCGGAAGGCGTCGTGCCAGAAGACGAACTCGGAGTGGTCGAGCACGTACTGCATCACGCGGAAGTCGTCAGGACCTTTGAGGAGGTACTCGTTGTGGTAGCCATGGGAACTCACCTCCCGGAGCTCCCCCACAGGGGTTCGCATGACGGTAATGACCCGTCCGTTCTCCCTGGTCTGGTGGATCTGCACGGTCCGATCGTATTGGATCTCAAAGAGGCGCACCCCCAGTACCTCCTGCGGGTAGCGGGGAGACGCCGGGAGTTTGCGGTAGAGCTCGATCATGGAAGAGGAACGGTACTCCTCCGGCACGTTCGGTTCGGCGACGCGCTCGATTGGGAACGGAGGGGGTTCACCATGGATTCGGACGTACGCCTCCGGCGCAGGGTTGGGCAGGCCATTCCCGTAATACCAGTAGTAGATCCGGGGCTGCCAGATGAGCCGGTCTACAGGCTCTCTTCGGAACGTCCGCAGAATCGCTTCGCGAAGTGTCATCAGCTCGTCTCCGCAGATGGGGTGGTAGGGTCTCGCAGGAACTCTTCGGTCAACTGAATTTAAGCTTCGGGAGCTTTCAACCCAAAGCGAATCGGTGACAGACGGGAGCGGCGGCCTTCTCAGAACTGCGGCAAGGGTGGTTCGTTCAATCATCGAGCATAAAAGGTGGTCCAAGCGGGGCGAACCCGAGGGTGCGCCATGGGTGCCAAATCCTGTGTCCTGAAGAGGGCGGTGATGTGCCTTTTCGCTTCGCTGGCCGTTTCGCTCGCGGCTCATGCCCAGATCGGCCTGTGGCTCGATTCGGGGGCCTACTGGCCGTTCAGGGCGGATCTCCATTTGCGCCGGGACTCCGGTCGGACGGATCTTTGGCTGCACAATGTGGGATTCCGGGGCCGGTCCCTGGATTCGCCCTTCTACTACGGGCTGCGGGTGAGCCGACCGGCGCGAATCGCCGGCCACTCCGTCGAAAGCGAGCTGGAGTTCGTGCACGCCAAAGCCTACGCGAACGAAACCGAGGTGGTCGAGGTCAGCGGCCAATGGGATGGGCAAAGCGTGCTGGGCCGGAAACCCTTCAGGCAGTACATTCAGAGCTTCAGCCTGAGCCATGGTCTGAACTTCTTGTTCGGTAATCTCTTCTGCCCGGTATTGGAGCGCGGCGGCTTCCGTGCCGGATTGCGGCTTGGGGTTGGGATTAGCATCCCGCACGTGGAGAGCCAGGTCGAAGGGCGCTGGGTCCAGCGGTATCAGGCGAGTGGGCTTTGCTACCAGGCCGGTGTCGGAGGCTCGACGGCTCTGCGGGGTTCCTTCCGAGTGGATTTCGCCTTGCGCTGGACCTTGGCAAGACTGCGTGGGATGAAGGTCCACCGCGGTTCACTCGGAGCTGACATGTGGGGGTTCCACTTCAACCTGGGCCTGGGTTATTCATTGGCTCGGGCCGGAGGTGCGCGACAGGTGGCGCGATGAGCGGGAAAAGAGCGGATGGCCCTTTTGCCTCGATCGCATGGGGGTGAGGCCTCGCTCGGGTCACGGAAGTAGCGCTTGACACCGGAAAGCTCATTGGTTACATTGGACTCGGTACCTGAGAGCGACGGGAGTCGTCGTGCTGGGAAGAACGAAGAGTCCGAGGGAGGAGACTCGACCTCCAGGCCGGACGAACCCAGTATCTCCCGAGCTTCTCGAAGCGGCCCTTTGGCGCCGGGTGGCGGAGATCGAGAAGCTGCTGGACCGACTGCGTTTCCAGGGCTTGAACGTCGACCAACTCCTCGACCAGCTCTACGAAAGAGATGGCAGGCTGCGCGACCTCTGGGAGCGCGTGAATTCCGACATTCTCGAGCGATCGGCAAAGGGCCAGGTGACGCTCGAGGAAGCTTTGAGCTGGATGGAGATCCTGGACGCCTGGGCCGACCTGGTCACGAAAGAACTGCGCCGGCTGACGGGTCAGACGGGAGACGAGGGCGGATGATCTCCGGGCCAGGGCTTGAGCTGCCTCGCAACGGCGCAAGCCGTCTCCGCTTTTCGCTCGTCCTGAAGAAGTTCTTTTGGCACGCCTACGACCATCCCGGTAAGCTGATCGCCGCCAGCCTCCTTAGCGCAAGCCTTGCGCTTACCATCATGGGGCTGCCCCTTGCCCTGGTGATCCTCGCAAGGTTAGGGACCGAACTCGCCTGTTACCGGGAAATCCGCGTGGCCCAGATGTTCCGGATGACGTGGCGGCGCATCGCGCGAGGAGCAGCCCTTGTGGGCATTGGGGTCGGGGGAGCGTTCGTCATCCTGTCCGGCTTGGTCTTCTACGGAAGCGATCGGCTCCACCTGCCCTTGCTTTCCCTTGTCCTCTTGGGACTTACGGTTTGGTTCGGTCTGGCCTTCGCGGCCTGGTACAGCCTGTGGGTTCCGCTTGCGTTTCGGTACGAGGCGCCGCTACTTGAGCTGGGGCGAGCGGCCGGCTTGCTTCTGCTGGCGAATCCGCTTGCCTCGCTCTTGCATTTGACCTCCCAGCTGATTATTTGGCTTTTCGGGGCGCTCACTGTGGTGGGTCTCTTCCTGATGAGCCCGGGCCTGAGTGCCCTGCTCGCAGCCGTGTTCACCCGGGAGCTAATCGGCGTGTACGAGCCGGGATCGATCCCGGAGGACGAGGAGACGCGGACTTTGGCCGACTTCCTGCGTCCCTGGCGCATGTGATGGGGCCGCTGTGTCGGGAAAGGGATGGTCCCAGTAGGGGACCCGGCCCGCTCGGGTGAAACTGAGAGAGGTTGGAGGGAAGAAGGTTGGCGAGCGGCGGGGATTCGCGAATCCTGACGGAGGTGTGCCGATGGGCCGAAGGGAGGTAGCGCTGTTCCTAACGGTGTCGAGTTTGCTTCAAGTGGCCTGTGGCCGGGGGCCTTCGCACCAAAGGATCGAGAGCTTGGATCAGCTGGCGGCGAACTTCAGAACCCCTCCCCCTTCCTACCGGACGGCGCCTTTCTGGGTATGGAACGGCCGGGTTAGCCGGAGCATGATCGACGAGCAGCTGAAGGCTCTGAAGGAGCAGGGGATCGGGGGCGTGTTCATCCACCCCCGGTACGGCCTCATCACGGAGTACCTTTCGCGCGAGTGGTTCGAATCCGTGCTCTACGCGACCAAACGGGCTCGGGAGCTGGGGATGGAGGTTTGGTTGTACGACGAGAACAGCTACCCGAGCGGTTTCGCCGGAGGGCACGTACCAGCCAGCATGCCGGAATCGTATCAGCTTGGCCAAGGCTTGATCCTGGAGCGTCGGGACACGTTGTCCACCTTCCCCGATCCCGAATGTCCCGTGATTCTGGCGCGGCGAGAAGGGACGTTCCGCGTGGTGGAAAAGGAGGCTGAGGTGAGGGCTTCCACGGGACCGTACTACGTTTTCCGCAAGGTTTCGCACCCGCGGAACAAGTGGTACGCCGGCTTTTCTTACGTCGACCTGATCCTGCCCGGCGTGACGGAAAAATTCATCGAAGTCACGATGACAGGCTACGAGAAGGCTGTGGGGAGCCAGTTCGGGCGTACGGTGCGCGGGGTGTTCACCGATGAGCCGCACATCCGTCCGCCCCAGCGGGAGGCAATCCGCTGGACGCCGGATCTCTTCGACCGTTTCCGCGAACGCTTCGGCTATGATCTCCGGCCCCATCTCCCATCCCTCTTCGAAGATGTGGGCAGCTGGAGAAAGGTTCGTCACGACTACCGGAAGTTGCTCTTGGAGCTTTTCGAGGCTCGTTGGGCGAAGCCGTGGGAGCGCTATTGCCAGCGAAGGGGGCTTCTGTGGACCGGGCACTACTGGGAGCATTCGTGGCCTGACCCGTCCGAATGCCCCGATGGGATGTTGATGTACGTACACCACTCCATGCCCGGGATCGATCTTCTCTTCAACCAATTCAGTGAGGGGGTGAATGCCCAGTTTGGCAACGTGCGATCCGTACGGGAGGTGGCCAGCATCGCGAATCAATTCGACCGGCCGAGGGTGCTGAGTGAGACGTACGGCGGAGCCGGCTGGGAGCTCACCTTCGGCGATATGAAGCGATTGGGCGAGTGGGAATATGTGATGGGGGTGAACTTCATGAATCAGCACTTGACTCTCCAGTCGCTGAAAGGCGACCGAAAGATGGACTACCCCCAATCCTTCGGACCGCACGCGCCGTGGTGGCATTTGTATCATCACCTGGCGGACCATTTCGCTCGGCTCTCCGTGGCGCTGGCCGCGGGCCGGGAAAACTGTCGTCTCTTGGTACTCGAGCCGACCAGCAGCGCCTGGCTGTACGCCAAACCCGGAGGCGATCGGACCGAAGTGATGGCCAGAGTAGGGGCTCCTTTCCAGCAGTTCATCACTCGCCTTTCCCATGAGCAGGTGGAATACGACCTCGGGAGCGAGGCGGTGATGGAGAAGTACGGAAGGGTGAAAAACGGTAAGCTCGTTGTTGGGCAGCGGGGGTATGATGCGCTGGTCCTGCCGCCTGGTTTCGAGAATGCCGAACCGGCCACGGTCCAGCTCCTCGGCAAGTTCCTGCGTGCCGGAGGGAAGGTGTATTCCTTCTGCGTGCCCCAGTACCTTGCGGGGGAGGAATCGGAGGCCTGCCGCCAACTGATGGAGCGCCATCGGGGTCGCTGGACCCACTTCGATAGCCTGACCTCGGCGGCGGTCGAGTCGTTGCTTTCCTGGCAAAGCATTCGCTTCTCAAACCGGGAAGGGTCTTGGTTATTCCACCAGCGGAGGGAATTGCGCGATGGCCAACTCCTGTTCTTGGTGAACTCCAGCCCCACGGAAATGGCCCGGGGTGTAGTCGAGCTACCCGGCAATTCCCTGTGGCAGCTCGATCCTTTCGACGGCAGCATCTCGCGCCGAGGCGCGCGGAGGCTGCGAGACGGCCGTCTCCAGATGGAGTTCAGGCTTCAGCCTCTCGGTAGCCTGCTGTGGTTCGCCAGCTATCGTCCGGCGGAAGAAACCCCGGAGAGTGACGAGCCGCTCAGCTTCCGTCCGGTGGATCCTGGAGCTCCGACGGAGGTGATGCGGGATTCCCTCAATGTGCTCGTGTTGGATTACTGTGACCTTTGGGTGGACACGCTGCGGCGCAGTGGGCTTTTCTTCGCCCGTGCGCAAGATCTGATCTGGCAGCATCACGGCTTCGAGGAGAACCCTTGGTTCCGAGGCATCCAATTCCGGCGGCAGCTAGTGGAGGCAGACACGTTCGGGACTACCACCGGGTTTGAGGTTTCATTCCCCTTCCAGGTTCTCGAGATGCCGCCGGATGAACGGCTCTTCCTAGTCGTCGAGCAACCGGACATTTGGCAAGTGCTCGTCAACGGAAGCCGGGTCGAGCCTTTGTCTAAGCGCACTTGGCTGGATCCCGACTTCGCGGTTTACCCGGTGAGGGGGCTGGTGCAAGAAGGGAGCAACGAGGTCAGAATTGTGTGTCGGCCGATGTCCATCTACGCGGAGCTCGAGCCTGTGTACCTTCTGGGGGACTTCTCGCTCGTGCCAATGGACAAGGGCTGGGCCGTCGCCGCGCCGCGGCCGCTGGGATTCGGGGCCTGGAGCGAGCAAGGCTGCCCCTTCTACGGGCATTCCGTGACCTACCGGAAGACGCTGGAACTCGATCCTGGCGAGCGGGCTCGCGTGCGGTTGGGGCGCTGGGCTGGGACGGTAGCTGAGGTGCGCGTGAACGGCCAGTCGGCCGGGATCATCGCCTGGCCCCCGTACGAACTGGATATCTCCGGCTTAATGAAGTCGGGGACGAATGTGGTCGAGGTGGTTGTGTACGGTTCGTTGAAGAACACCCTGGGTCCGTACCATGCCGAGGCCACGGGGCAAGTTCGCCCCTGGTTGTTCCGGCAAGCGCCCGAGCAGCAGCCACCGGGCCAGCAGTACAAGGTGATCCAGTACGGGCTATTCGAGGACTTTGTGGTCGAGACGGCACACAGGGCGGCGGAATGACGATTGTGCCGACGTTCCGTCCATCTGCGGGATTAGGGCTTTGCAGCTACCCCTTAGGCCCGCGGGCATGGAGTCATGGGGCATGAGAGACGGGGGAAGGCTCCCGCTGGGAGCTAGCGATTTTTCGTCAGGGACAACGGAATCGGGTTTTGCAGCGCAGCAAGGAGGGAAGGAGATGAGGAAGGCCATCTTCGCATTCTTCGCGCTGACTTTTTTCGCTGCGGGTTGGCTCCACGCGCAAGAGCGGGCTTTGGGACCTTGGAAGCAGCATGACATGTCCCGGCCGCGGCCGCCGGTGGTCGATCCTGGCTGGCCGAGCACGCAAGACCAGGCAGGGAAGCCTCCTTCCGACGCCGTTGTGCTATTCGACGGGAAGGATCTCTCGGCCTGGCGAGCGGAGGATGGGGGCCCTGCGAAGTGGAAGGTGGAAAACGGCTACATGGAAGTCGTGCCTCGCAGTGGCTCGATTCGCTCGCTTCGGGCCTTCGGGGATTGCCAGCTGCACATCGAGTGGGCCTCGCCGGTTCCGCCGACCGGAAGCGGGCAAGGGCGTGGCAACAGCGGGGTGTTCCTGATGATGCGCTACGAGGTGCAGATCCTCGATTCCTATGACAACGATACTTATCCCGATGGCCAAGCCGCAGCTGTCTACGGGCAGTACCCTCCCTTGGTGAACGCCAGTCGCCGGCCCGGCGAATGGCAGACGTACGACATCATCTTCCACCGACCCCGCTTTGCGGAGAATGGTGAGCTGCTGAAGCCAGCCACCATCACGCTTTTCCACAACGGCGTGCTTGTCCAGGACAACGTGGCTCTTTCGGGGCCGACGGAATGGATGATCCGGGGTCGGTATACTCCGCACCGGGACAAGCTGCCGATCCTCCTGCAGGACCACGGCAATCCGGTCCGCTTCCGCAACATCTGGGTCCGTGAACTCCCCGACCCGAGCTTGCCGGAGAATGGCTTGCATCCGGAGATCTATCTCGGCGAGAAGGAGCTGGATCGGTACGTCGGGGAGTACCAACCGGGCCGTCTGTTGATTCTGCGCGAAGGTGACCAGCTCTTCGCTCAGCTTGCGGAGCGGGTGCGTTTCCCCATCTTCGCGGAAAGCGAGACCCGCTTTTTCGCCAAATCGGTGGACGTGCAGTTCGAGTTTGACCTGGACTCCAAGGGTCAGGTGCGTGGGGTCCAAGTGAGACACTCTGGCCACCAAACGGAGCTCGGAAAGGCTCGATGAGTTCGAGGGGTGCATCTGCGCTGTGGACGCCCGAGGCTTCTCGGGACGCTCGTGAATGGTGATTCGCAAGGAGGTTAGGGGTATGAAAGGCATTTGGCTGAGGATGTTGCGCCTCGCGCTAGCGGCCGTGGTCCTTCCCGGAATTATCCTTGCCCAGCCGGATCCGCTGGTGGCTTTGAAGAAAGCAGGGATTCTGCCGGAGTTCGCCAAGGTGATCCAGTTGGCCACCGGATTCCGCTTCACGGAGGGTCCCACGGCGGACCCTGCCGGCAATGTGTACTTCTCGGACATCCCCGCCAACCGGATCTACTTCTGGAGCCTGGATGGAACGGTGATCCTTCACCGGCGGGACACGGGAGGGGCGAACGGGCTTTTTCTGGACCCCAACGGCAATCTCTTCGTGTGCGAAGGAGGGAACCGGCGCGTCGTCCAGATCGAGCCAAACGGGACTGTCCGGGTACTGGCGGACCGGTACCAGGGCAAACGTCTCAACAGTCCCAACGACCTGTGGGTGACTCCGGATGGGGGGATCTATTTCACGGATCCGCGTTACGGCTCGCGGGAGGATCTGGAACAGGATGGGGAGCACGTGTACTTCATCCCGCCCGATCGCTCGGCCGTCATTCGAGTGATCGACGACATGGTTCGGCCGAATGGCATTGTCGGAACGCCGGACGGCAAGACCCTCTTCGTGGCCGATCACGGAGGCGGGGCGACCTACGCCTACGACATCGGCCCGAATGGGCTGCTCACGAACAAACGGTTGTTCGTCCGGCAGGGCTCAGACGGCATGACGCTGGACTCGGAGGGCAATGTGTACCTCACGGGCGAGGCGGTGACGGTGTACGACCCCTCCGGGAAGAAGCTGGGAGAGATACCTGTTCCGGAAAGGCCGACCAATGTGACGTTCGCCGGGCGAGGGGGAAGGCTTCTTTTCATCACGGCGAGGACTTCGATCTACGCGGTGGCAACGCTCGTTCGTGGCTGGCAATGGAAGCGATGACAGCCTTGCCTTGCGAGCTTTGCGGCGGCTGAGGCGGCCAATCCTTGGAAGATTTCGCCTGGTTGGCACCCGGCGGGGATAAAGAGTGCGCGGTCCGCTGCGGGGAGCCACAAAAAACTTCTTGCGTTATCGGTAACACCATTCATATATTTAGATCGCCGTCACCGAAAGAGGGCCCGTGAAGGAGACGCTCCCGTGCTGCCTGGGACCCAAAAGGTCGCGGCCCCTCACTTGCAACTGGCCGAGCTGATCCGCGAGGAGATCATCGCGGAGGAGTACCGGCCTGGCGATCAGCTCCCCTCCCAGCAGTTGCTTGCAGCCAAGTATCGCACCAGTCTCATCACGGTCAAGAGAGCCCTCAACTTGCTTAAAGACGAGGGCCTGATCTACGGTGAACCGGGGAAAGGGGTGTACGTGAGTTTCCCGGTGAGGGGACGTTCCGACGGGAAGCAGGCTGAGGTGACGGTGGTGGTCCTGATAGAGCCCCCCCTCAGTCCGTTCTTTTCCGGGATCGCGCGCGGGATATGCGAGGCTGTATCCGAACAGGGCTGGGATGTCGTTTTTCCGAATGGATCGCCTTGCGGCAAGGAGGCGGATTCTCCTGCGTCCAGATCGAAGGGCTTCATTGTGGGTATCCGGACGCCCGACGGCAAAGTGATGAATTCGGTGTCCGAACTGCGTGCCGGCGGACATCCCGTGGTGATGGTCAGTTACACGGAGGATCCCAATGCGGACTACGTGGGGGTAGACCACGTTCGCGGAGCGTACGTGGCCACGAGACATCTTGTGGAATTGGGGTACCGGTCGATCTGCTACGTGACTCCCGAGCCGAAGAATCCGCTCAGCCTGCTTCGTTACCGCGGCTTTCTCCAGGCTTGCGAGGAGAAGCCAGGGGTGGAGCCGAGGGTGCTGGGACCGGCGCCGGGAGATTCACCGACACCGAATCGTTACCGTGCGGGATACGAGCTCGGACTGCGCATGGTGGACATGGGGGACTTCCCGGAGGCATGTTTCGCATTCACGGATTTGGTGGCCCTCGGTTTGATCCGGGCGCTGCAGGAGAATGCGGTTGACGTGCCCAATGAGGTGGCCGTGGTGGGATTCGACGACATCCCACTGGCCGAATCGTCCGCGGTGCCCCTCACCACCGTGCGACAGCCGCTGAAGGAGATCGGATACCTGGCGGTGGACGTGCTTCGTCGGAGGCTCAAAGGGGAAAAGGGCCCGATCCGGATTTTGCTCGAGCCCGAGCTCGTGGTTCGTGAATCCTGCGGGGCTTCTCTTCGCAAATAGGGAGGTCGGCCCCGGAGAGATAGCTTTCCCCCATCGCCGATTTGGGGGACAAATTGCCTCCTCTGGGTTGTAGGGTCTCGCACCGGGGACGGGTTCTGTGACAGAGCTCGTCCCCAATTTTTTGCCCCCTCTCTGCGACCATCGGGCTCGGACCCGCTGGGCTGGTTGCGTCGGGTGATTGGGGGCTACGGCTGTCCAGCAGGTGCGTATCCGAGGTTCCCCATCAACATTCCTCGCTGCATGCCGATGAATTGCGTGGGGATGCCGCGGGCGCGGAGCTTTCTTCGCGCCGGATCCTCGCCAAGGAGTTCTCGGCCAGGCGTCCGCGAGCCTGTTTGACTCGCGACGCCGCACCGGCGGAGGTGCTGCGTAGATCTTTTCGCCCGGCCGTTCAGCGGGGTTCGGCTTTCGCTTGGCCCGGTCGTCGGGCTGGGATTTCCGGCGGCAGGGCTGAGGACCCCGTGCGTTGGCGCGTCGGTGTGCGGAATGTGGGAGGCCGCCCATGTCGTTTCGGCGCACTCTCCTCCTTGTGCTGCTTGGCAATGCCGGCGTGATCGTGCTCCTCGGTTCTCTGGGCCTTGTGGTCGGTTCGCGGGCGTACCGGTCGATGAGGCACACCTCCGACGTCTGGATGCCCAGGGCCATGGCGATCAGCCGGCTGCGGGAGCACGGAGGGATGCTTCTGGAGCAATGGCGTCAGTTCCTCTGGGAAAAGTATACCGCCAGTGCCATGGCGGAAGTAAACCCAGCGACCTCGGTTGAGCTGACACGCGAGGCTTACCGGAAGCTGATCGAGGTACGCGAGAGCCGGAGCCGCCTGGCGGTGTGGCATCGGGTGTTCCTCGGGATGAACCCGTCCACGACGGAAGAGCTGCAGGTGTGCAGCGTGGTGGACAGCCTTCTGCGCCTGTCGCGCGCTTTGGAGGCCAAAGCGTGGAATCGCCTTGGCTTTCGGGCCGTCACGGTCGCGCGCGAGGAAGTGGAGGCCTTTGGCCTGAACTTTCGGAACATCATGGACCAGGCGTCGGCGCTCGAGCAGCAGCGAGTGGTGCAAGAGCGAGAAGAATCGGAGCAGGGGGTTCGGAGGGGTCTCCTTCTTTTCACCCTCGCCATATTGCTCGGATTCCTGGGCGCTACAGCCCACGGGATCTACCTCGCCAACCGAATGGGTAGACCTATCGTGACACTGGCCAAGGCGGCTTCAGCCGTGGCTCAGGGGCGCTTCGACGTGCGCGTCGAACCCGGGGTGCGAGGCGGCGAGATCGGCGTGCTCACCTCTAGCTTCAACCAAATGGTGGAGCGCCTGCAGGAGATGACCCTCGAACTCGAGGCCAGCAACGAGGCCTTGCGCGAAGAGCTGGAGGAGCGCCGCAAGGCGGAAATGGAGCTCGAAAGGGAGCGGAATCTGCTTCAGGCGGTGATCGATCACATCCCCGACGGGGTCTACTTCAAGGGTAGCCAAGGATGCCGTCTCCTTGCCAATCGCCAGTTCTTCTCGCTCTTCGGCTCAGGTGAAGGTGAGGAAGTTGGGCGCGTGAGCCAAGAACTGGAAGTGCTCATCGAGGAGATCGACGGCGAGGTCCGGCAACATTTGTCGCCAAGACTCGAGCAGGAGAGGGAGCTCGAGGATTCGAGTGGACGCACCCTGACTTTCCGCATATCTGTGGTGCCTGTGAGGGATTCGGAGGGCCAACTCAGTGGTACGGTTGGGATCGTCCGGGATGTGACGGCGGCCAAGGAGGCGGAGAAACAGATCCGCGAGAATGAGCAACGCTATCGGGCGGTATTCGAAACAGCTCCAGTGGGCATGTTTGTGGCGGATACGGCGGGTAAGGTCGTGGCGGTGAATGATGCCCTCCTGGACATCATGGGTTCCCCCTCCAGGGAGCACACGATGAGCCTCAACGTGCTCGAGCATCCTCACCTGCGCCGCTACGGCTTCTCCGAGCCGGTGGAGCAATGCATCCGGACGGGGAGGAGGGTCCAGAAGGAGCTCACCTACCGCTCGGTGTGGGGCAAGGAAGTCGAGATCGCCCTGTACCTCAGTCCCATCCTGGACGAGCGGGGAGAGGTCCGGTTTGTCCAGGGCATCGTGGACGATATGACCGAGCGGAAGCGTTTGGAGCGGCAGTTCCTCCAGGCCCAAAAGATGGAAGCCATCGGTAGGTTGGCCGGGGGAATCGCTCATGACTTCAACAATATCATGACTGGCATCCTGGGTTATGCCCAGTTCCTTCTGATGGAATGTCCGCCAGAGGATCCGCGTCACGGTGACCTTGTGGAGATCGAGAAGTTGGCGCGACGCGCCGCGTCCCTCACGCAGCAGCTCTTGGCTTTCAGCCGGCAGCAGATGCTCCAGGTTCGGCCGCTCAATCTCAATAGCCTCCTGCTCGACATGGAGAAGATGCTGCGCAGGCTGATCGGGGAGGACATCCTATTGGAGACCAAGCTCTCCGAGGACCTGCCCCTGGTGGAGGCCGATCCCGTTCAGATGCAGCAGGTGGTGATGAACCTGGTGCTGAACTCGCGCGATGCCATGCCCGGTGGGGGCAAGCTCATCATCGAGACCACCACCGCCGAGGTGGATGCGGAATTCGCCGGACGCCATGTCGGCTTGCGGCCGGGCCTGTACGTCGCGCTGGTCGTGAGCGATACGGGCGTGGGAATGGATGCGGCTACGCAAGCGCGCGCCTTCGAACCCTTCTTCACCACGAAGAAAGTGGGTCAGGGGACAGGGTTGGGATTGTCCACGGTCAAAGGCATTGTGGAGCAGTGCGGCGGTGCCGTCTGGCTGTACAGCGAGTTGGGGAAGGGGACGACGGTCAAGGTGTACTTGCCGGCGAGATCCGAGGGAGAAGGCGGAGGGGCCGCGACCGGAGAACGGGGCGAGTACGCGACGCAGGGCTCGGAGACGATCCTCTTCGTGGAGGATGAAGAGGGAATCCGCGACATGATGCACCGGGCATTGACCAATCTCGGCTATCGGGTGCTGGTGGCCAGCGACGCGGAGGAAGCGCTTCGGATCTGCGAGCGCCACACCGGCCCCATTGACCTGCTGCTCACCGATGTGGTCATGCCTGGGATGAATGGCCCAGCTCTGGCTGGGGAAATCCGCAAGAGGTACCCCAACATTCGAGTTCTCTTCACCTCGGGATATGCCCACGAGGTGCTCCCGCGCTCGGCCGTGGCGGGCGGCGACGTGCAATTCGTGCCCAAACCGTACACGCCGGCGGAGATGGCTCGGAAGATCCGTGAGGTTCTCGAGTCGCAAGCGAAAGTCTCTTGAGGTCGAAACCATGCGCCCCGGGCCTTGCCGCGCGGAGGCCCGGGGCGGCAGGTGGGACTTGGGCGGGGATCCTTTGCCTCAGAAGCTGACCTGCATCTTCACGAACACCTCGTCATTGCCTTCGAATGACGACAGCGTTGTCCGGCCGCGGGACCCAATGGCGTAGCCTCCGAGGACCAACTCCACGTTGTCCACCGGGTAGTAACCCAGCTCGGGCAGGAGGATCCAGGTGCGGTGGCGGGAGTAGTCGCGGATCCTGGGGGTTTGCACCAGGGACCCAAGTCGCAACTTGAGGGTCTCATGCAGCAACTTCTTCTCCACGGCCCAAAGGAGGTACTCCTGCAGGCCGTCCTTCCCTCGCTCTCCGTAGAAGCCGTGGACGTACTGGGCATTGAGGTAGATCCCGTTCCGCCAGGTGTAGTCGCCGCCCACTGCGTACTTGGTGTAGGTGCGGCGCGGAAGCACCGCATGCCGTTGGTAGCCGGGGAGCGGCGGGACGATGGTCAGGGTGACCGCGGATTCCGGGCGAAAGGCAGCCACTTCCGCCCAGAGGCCTACGCCGAGCAGCTGCCCAGCCACGTCGGCCCCAAGAACATGCAGGCGCGGGAATTCCAGCTCCGCGGTCACTGCCAGCGTGTTTCCTTCCAAGTCCAGCTCGGCGCGTGTGGGCAAGGGGATGTCCTCCCGTACGTAGGCATAGCTTGCCGAGAGGTCGTAGCCTGCGATGGTGGTACTAACTTTCGCGCCGAGGTTGGCCGACTTGGCGAGCGTAGCAGGGGGGAGCTGGAGGTTGCAGGTCAACTTGTATCGGTGGGGATCGCCGGGGAGCCAGTCACGCACAGTCTCGCCGATCTCCCATCCCGGTGGTGGGAGGACCGCCGGGGTGAACGTGGGCACGTAGTCGAGCTCAAGGGTCCATCCCCCAAGATAGGCAAACATGCGAAGGGCATTCACCGGGAGCTTCCGGCCGAAATCGAGCGGGTCTTCGAAATCCTTGGGGTTCAGGTTGTCCGTCGGATTAATCTTGTCGGCCGTCCCCCAGGCGATGCGCTGCTTGCCGATCCTCACGTCCAGTTTCGACCACAAGAAGCCGAACAAGTCGAGATAAGCCTCGCGGAGATCGATGGCCCATGGTTGCACGGCGCGGCGATCCCGCTCTTGGAGCTGCTCAAGTTGCATTGCTCTGGGGAAGCCGAAACTCCGGATCCAGGTCTCGCCGAAAAACGCAGCCTTCGGGGAAAGCCTCGCGCTCACCTTGAGGTCCAAACGATTCTCATTCCAAGTGAGCCTGTGATCTCCGCGGGCCCGCACGCGGTAATCCATCCTGACCTGTCCGTTCAGCTCCACTTGCGCCTGAGCTGAAGCTTGGAACCCCAGAGCCACAACCGCAAGCCACACCGCGAAGCGTGCCAGTCGCATGCCTTTCCTCCCTGCGTAAAGCCTTCAAACCCAAGGGGCAGGTGCCATTGGCATGGTGTGCTCACGAGCCCCGCATCAGCGAGCGTTTGGAGAAGAGCTCGTCGTCGAGTCCCGTGTCATGTTTCACCTCGCGCAGAGTTAACACCGTCTTGTGCTTGTCCTGGACATCTTCCATGGACATCTGGGTCACCGTCCAGTACGGGCCCACTCGTTCCACCTTGGAATTGATGAGGATTTTCTTCAGTGTCCCCGCTTTGTCGTACAGTTCCACCCGTTGCGGGACCCAATTGGACTTGTCCACGGTCATGATCAGCTTGCTGTAGTTAACATCAGCTTGAGGTTTCGGCGTCAGCAGGAGGGTGACGCTGGCCCCGTCTTGACGGATGACCTGCGCGGAGTAGTGGTCGGAGTATTTGGTCTGGGCGAGGTCGTCGTACGTGAAATCCGTTCCCATGAAGTTCTCATGCTTGGTGTGAGAAGCGATTCTCCGGATCTTGTGGAACGCCGGCATGTAGAGCCACATCTCCTCCTCGCTCAGCACCAGGAAGCCGACGTCTTTCACATCGGCTGGCTCGAGGAAGCGGATGAGGCGTTTCTCATCCCCCTTCTGGTACATCTGTACCGTCCGCCGTTTGACATTCCCGCTCTTGTCGATGAGCTCCATGCTCATGACCGCCATGCGGTCGCGCGGTGCATTGAGAGTGGCCTGAACTTTGGCCAGGATTTCATCCCCGCTTTCCTGAGCCGCTAAGGGAAGCGTTGCCGCTGCGAGCAGGAGGAGCGACAGAGAGAGTGCGGGTTTCCCACGCATAGCCGGAACCTCCATTGCTTGGATCGACAATCCCCGGTGAGTCACGTTTTCTCCTGTAGCCTAAGATCCGGATATCCCTCGGGATCCCGAGGGGCTACCTTTTCGCTGCCGGATCGCCAAGAGCGCTGGAAGCAGCGTGAGGGCGCCGAAAGCGCTCACGGCCATTGCCAAGGCGACCATGCCGCCGAATCGCCGGACAGGCTCCACATCGCCCAGGAGCAGCACGCAAAACCCGAGTCCGACGGAGAGGGCATTGATCAGGATCGCCATCCCCGTGGTCCCGAAGCTCCTGCGAAGTGCTTCCTCCAGCGAGGAGTGTCGTTCCAGCTCGTAGCGGAGGCGGTGGGAAATGTGAATGGCGTAGTCGACGCCAATGCCAACGGCCAGCGGAGCGATCATGAGCGTAGCATCATCCAGAGGGATTCCCAGGTAACCCATGGCTCCGAAGTTCACCGCGAGAGTGAGGAGGATGGGAGCCGTGCCGATCAATCCCAGGGACAGAGACTTCAGCTGCAGGCAGAGGAGAAGGAAAACGAGCCCCAATGCGAAGGCGAGGCTGGTGATTTGGCTGTTCAGCAGCTTTGCGTCCAGCTCTTGGTAGATGGGTCCCGAACCGGACTGGATGGCGCTGATCCCCACCCGCTCCTCCGCTCGGATCGGTGCCCGCCGGCTCCATTCGCGAAAGAGATCATCCGGTACGAAGCAACGCTCTTGGTTCAGGCTCCAGAGGGCCGACTTCAAGTCGCGTCGCAGGTTTGGGTCATCTGCCGTGGTCTTCGGAAGCAGGGTCAGCAGCGAAGCCAGCGAGGAATCGGTCAGGGCCTGCTGCCGAACCTCGTTCGCGAGGTACCACACGTGTTCCGCGGTACGCAGCAGGGCGTCTTCGTCTACCCTCCTTGCCTCGGGAAGAGCCTGCCTCAAGTATCCGGCGAGATCGCGGGGGCTTTGAAGCTCTCCCCGGCTGAACGCGTCGCGCAGGCCTTCGAAGTCCCGCCCACGGACTTCCGTAACCGGGATTTCGGACTCCTCCGAGGTCAGGAAACGTAGTACCGCTGTAGCCATGCTATCGGCAATGGCTGGGGAGATACTCTGCGCCCGCAGCCGTCCAGTGTGCCTCTCGAGAATGGCGCGCAGCGCCGCCTCCGGAAGGGACAGCCCGCGACGTTCCATCTCCCAGCGAAGGGCGTTCATCGCTTCGCCGACACGAAAGCTGTCGAGAGCCGCTCGCATCTCTGCTGGGACCGCGCTGTCCGAGACAACAACCAGCGTATCCGGCAATGACTGAAGCACCCGGTTCACCAGGTCCACCGAGTGGAAGATCCGTTGCGAATCTTGCGAGCGAATCCTCAATTGCACCTGGCCGTTCTGCCGATTTTCGGTGACGAGCTGTTGCAGGATCTCCTGACCCTCCAACAGCAGCCACAGATTGGCCACGCCCTGGTTCGTCTCCGGAACGACGTAGCGGTCGTTGAGCACTTGGTTCATTTCGCAGATCAGATCGGCGACGGACTGCGGGTTAGTCAGCCAGGGGTCTGTTTCCAATCGCCGCTCAAGCTGTCGCATCCAGTGGAGCACGGCGGGATGGTCAATCGGCCCCTGAACGAGGATCTGCACCGGGTAGCTGCCGCCGAAACGCTCCTCCATGAGCTTCTCGGAGATCCGCACCTCCGAGTTGCGCTTGAAGTACTCGGAGAGGTTAACCTCCCGGCTGATTTGGGGGAGACCGGTGAGAAAGGCCAGCGCCAGAATTCCGAGGGAGAAAGCCCACCGATGTGGATGTCGCGCTACGCTGGATGCAAGGGCTCCAAGAGGGAGGCGCGAGGAGCCAGCCGGCGAATTTCGCACCGTTCGCGGAAGGTTCTCGGGAGCCAGCGAGGCGAGGATCGCCGTCACCACGAGCGTTGCCGCGGCCAAGGCAAACAGGATGCCTGCCCCCGTAGCTAGCCCAAACTGGCGAATCGCACTCAGTTCGGAGCTGAGGAGGGAGAGAAAGCCGATCAAGGTCGTGACGGCGGCAAGGACAATCGGGGTTCCCACCTGACGCAGGGTCTCGGCGACGAGCTCGGGAGAAGCGCCGTAGCTGGGGGAAAGCTCATAGTACTTCTTGAGCAGATGGATGCCATAGGCACTGCCCACTGCCAACACCAGCACGGGGGTGGCGGCGGAGATCAACGTCAGGGGGAGACGGAGCGCGCCCATCAGCCCGAAGGTCCAGATGAGGCTCAGGAGGACCGTCAAGAAGGCCAAGAGGGCGGCGCGGCCGCGGCGGAAGCTGAGGTACAGCAGTCCCAGGATGAGAACCGCGGCGATGGGAGTGAGCCGCCAAAGATCCGTGATGATCAGGCGTCCAAGGAACTCCATCTGAAAGGGGAAGCCCGCGAAGTACAGCCGGTATCGCCCGTGAACGAGGTTTTTCGAAAGGGTCCGAAGCTGTCGCGCCACGGCCTCGCGATCGACATCGCCCCGGATGCGCACGAGGATCAAGGCGAATCTGCCGTCGCCGGAGACCAGCTTGTCGCGGTACAGAGAACGGGCCAGAACGTAGTCGCGCAATCTCGCGAGCTCCTCTGGCTGATCCGGCACTTGGCCCGGCTCGATGAGCTTGGTGACCTCAATGCCCCCCTCCGTCTTGCGGAAGTCAATGACGTTGGTGAGGCTTGTCACGCTGGAGACCCCTTCGATCCCGGCGAAGCCCGTGGTCAGGCTGTCTACGACATGCAGGACCGGGCTTGTGAATATGTCTTCCGCCTCGACGCCTACGATGGCCAGGTGATTCCCACCGAAGAGGTGGTCGGTGTGCTTGAAGAGCTGAACGCGGGGGCTGTCCTGAGGCAAGAATGTGACGATGTCGGTATTGATGGGAACCCGGATCGCGAAGAATCCCGCCAGGAGCGTTAGCAGGCAGGCCAGTGCGATCCACAACCGACGCGTCTGCACGATCCGTCGCGGCAGGTCCATAGTGCGGCTCCGGAGTTGATCTACAGCCGATCGGCCCTGAATTCCCGGGGACGGAAGCAGGGCCGATCACAACTGTCGCGAGGTTCTCCTCAGGGCAATCCCGGCCCGTGGTTCTCTTCCGACCGGGGCGCGACTTCGATGCCCTTGAGGAGCAAGTCGAGCATCATGTCGATTGCTTCCTCTATCCCCAGATGCGTACCATCGAGGCTCACGCCCTGCCCGGAGATCAACGGATACTCCAGTCCCTTCATGGCCTGAATAATGGCGAAGGCGGCCAGCCTCGTGTCCTTGACTCGAAAGATCCCCCGGCGGACTCCCTCCCGGAGGATGTTCTCAATCGTCTGCAACTCCAGTTGGGTATAAGCTTCTCGTTCGCGCTCGATGAATTCGTAATGGCGCAGATAGTCCTCAGCAGTGAGCGTCTTGTAATAGATCGAGAGCTCGGTAAGGGCGCGGAAGCGGGTCTGGGCGTACGCGCGCAGTTGATCGCGCGGGTCGTCTTTTTCTGCGACGGCGCGATGGAGCCGTTCCCAGAGCTTCGAGCCTTCCCGGCGGATGATCTCTCGGAAGAGATGTTCCCTGCTGGGGAAGTAGTAGTACAGGCTGGCCTTGGCCATGCGGGCCTTTCGCGCGATGTCCTCCATCGTCACTTTGCGCAGGCCGAAGTGGCGGAGGAGGTCGCGGGCCTCGTCGAGGATACGTTCGCGCTTCACGTCGTGGGAGTTGGCAGGCATGGTTTCGACCCATCGTCGATTTTGGTCGAATGGTCGCGTTCCTGATACGCAATCTGCCCTCAGAAGTTCCCGCTCAGTCACGACGACGATGGGAGGCCCGTCGATGCGAAAGCTGACCATGCCATGGCAGATCCTCCGGGATGCGGAGCGGCGGATCCGACTGACATCGCGTCCTTGCTGGTTCTCCGGTCTTGTTCCGGCTACGCGGGGGAGGTCCGCTTCGGTCCGCCTTGCTCCCGCTACGACCGAACCCACACTCCAGTGCAGCGATGGGAGGAGCCACGGCGCGGGATCCCCCGCGTCGCGGCGGGCTGCCGGTGGGTTGGCTTTCTCCAAGGCAGACTCGCAGCCGGCGGGCATGGACGGACGAGCGCGGCCGTTCCGATGACTTGCCGCAGGAACACGGCAGTCATCGCTCGCCGCCTTGCGGTTCGAATGGAAAGCTCGACCCGTTCCGGTTGAACGGAGTCAGGAATGCTCAGGAACGGTCCCTTCGAGGGCGTCGACGAAGTGCCTTCGGGGAAGGCCAGGAAAGCGCGCGACCCAGCGCACGCACTCCCCCTTTGTGCTGGCCCGCCTTGCTTTCATTCGCAAGCCGGACCCGCAAGGAGGCTCTCGGGGACTTTGGATCGCTTCCCCGCCTGGCACTTGATCTTTCCTTGCGCAGAAGCGATCCACGAATGCCTAATGCGTGGGTGGACGTCGAAATCAGGTGTGTTTCGGGCTGGTCAGAATCCGTTTCAGCTCGTCCACCGTTGGGATCTTGCCTTGGATCACCACTTTGCCGTCCAAGGCCACCGCGGGGGTAATGCGGACCCCGTACCTGATGAACTGGCGGACATCGTGTATTTCCTCAATCTCCGGCTGGATCCCCAGCTCCGCGCACGCCGTCTTGACGTTGCGAAGGGTTTGCTGACATCGAGGGCATCCCGGTCCCAGAACCTCAATCCGCATTTCTGCACCTCCCCGACTCGCAAGCTTTACCCGACGAACTGGCCGAACAGGAAGCCAACCAGCGTGCCCAGTACGATCACGGTGGGTATGTACACAAGGGCCTTCTTGAAGCCGAATACGCGGGCCACAGCCAGCCAGTTGGGCAAGCTGATCCCCGGCCCGGTCAGAAGGAGGGCAAGAGCCGGCCCTTTGCCCATGCCCAGTTTGATTAGCGTGTCGACGAAGGGCGCTTCGGTGAGCGTGGCGAAGTAGCTCACGGCCCCGAGGAGCGTCGCGAGGAAGGATGCCCGGAGGCCATTACCTCCGAGCCAGCGCTCGATCCATTCTCTCGGCAGTACTTTGCCGATGATCCCGACCAAGAATACACCCACCAAGAGGAGCGGGAAGATGATCCTGACGAAGAACCACACCTCCGTCATCCAGGAACGGATCTCTTCGCGAGAGAGCCTTTTCCCCGCGTAAAGGGCCGCCACGGCGGTGAGAAGCAGCCAAATTACAACCTTTTGCCAGTAGGGCCCTCTTTGCACGACGTAGTTCGGCAGCAGGAGCGAGAGGAGGATGAGCACGAGCAGCCAGAGGTGTCCCCGAGAGATGAAGCTGCCGGCATGTGGCTCAGGGTCCCTCGCAGGGTACCCGGGTGTTTCTGCCTGGACTGAGCGGCTGGCGAAGGCGAGCGTCATGACCCAGCCGACAAGCAGTGCCACGGCCAAGGCCCCAATTACGCGGGCGAGTACCATTTCGGTGCCCAGGATGTTACCCGTGTAGAAGAGCGCCAGCAGGTTCGAGGCGGGTGCGACCCACAGGATGATGAAAGCGACACCGATGCCTGCGCCTCCGTAGTACAAACCGCTGGCCACCGGGATTACGGTGCAGGAGCAGGCGGCGAGGAAGAAGCTCAGGACACTCGCTAACGAGAAGGCGCGAAGTCTGTTCGCCGTTTCACCCAATGTGTTGAGGATCGCCTCCCGGTTCACAAAGCTGACCAGCCCACCAGCCAGCAGGAAAGCGGGCACGAGACAAGTGAGGACATGAGTGGCAATGTAGTCCCTGAGAGCGAGCACGCCGGCCCACAAGATCTCTGTGACCATTCCGCTTCACCTCCGCGAGAAAGGGCTCATTCGGGTCGTGGAGCTTCCGACGTCATTGATCGCGTTCCTTGCCCCTTCCGGGTTCGAACCAGTAGATGCAAGGGTTCCTCTGCCCTCGCCCCTTCAGGGAGTCTGTGTCCTCGCAGTCCGCATAAAGAGATCCTCCCTTGCCGCTTTTGACAGCTTGCCTGCGAAAGACCCACGGACTCCCAACGTCTGTCGTCGCTGAGCTGTTATTCCCCGCCTCCCGCGCAGCACGCCTTCCGGGCCGCGGCACTACCTCGGCGAAAGACCGAGCGCCCCCCTCGCTGGGCTGATGGAGCAACAACCACGGCAGGCTGCTTTGGATCCCTTCGGTTTCGCTGGCAAATGTACGCTTCTCCTTCCGCACCCGCAACCCTTTTTGCCTGCCCGCCGCTCTGAGGATTGCCTCAGCGCAAGGGACCGCTTTTCTCGCCCAAGCCCCGTGCGATTCCTTTGCTTTCGACATGGAAAGCGCGTAATTTTGTGCGGCGTACGAAGGCCTACCCAAGACAGTCGGACTGCGGGGGCGGGCTCCGCACCAGGCGAAGGCCTGAAGTCAAATGACTAGCCTGTTTCGATCGGTGAGCTTCCGGGTGTTCCTGCCCATTGCCGTGGTTACGGCGGGGGTGCTGGGACTTCACATCTACTTCCTCCAGGTTCAAGAGAGAGCTTTCTTCGACATCGCGCTGAGCAATTGCGCCGGCCGCGGCGCCATGCTCCTCATCCAGTCCATGCGGCACGCCATGCTGCAAAACCGCAAAGACGATATCCAGGAGATGGTCCGCGACGTCGCCAAGGGCCCAGACATCTACGGCATTCGCATCTTCAACAAAAGCGGGGTTGTGGTGTACTCCCATGATCCCGAGGAGCTCGGCACTCAGGTGGATCTTCGGGCCGAAGCGTGTGTGGATTGTCATGCTGAGGCGGGGAAGGCGCGCGTGCCCGAGCGCGGGATGGCGATTCGTTCCTTCCGGACTGAGGAGGGTCGGCATATCCTGGGCATGACGCTCGGGATCGACAACGAGCCGGCCTGCTACAACGCTTCCTGCCATGCCCATTCGCCAGATCAACAAGTGCTCGGCATCCTCGACCTGAGGCTGGATCGGACGCAGATCGATGCCACCCTGGCCCGCCACGCAAGACGAGCCCTGCTGGCGGGAGTGCTTGTGGCCTTGCTGGCGGCCTTAATGGGCGGGGTGATCGTGAGTGTCAGTCTGCACGCTCCGATCCGGAGGCTGGTTCGCGGCACGCGCGAAATCGCTGCCGGGAACCTGGGATACGTCATCCCCGTCAGCGGTGGGAGCGAAATCGAGCTCCTGGCCCAGTCCTTCAATCGGATGAGTCAGGACTTGAAGCGGGCCACGGACGCGCTCAAGGAGTGGTCTCAGAAGCTCGAGGAGCGGGTGCAGGAGAAAACCCGCGAGCTCGAGCGGGCCCAGGCTCAGATCGTCCAGGCGGAACGAATGGCCTCCTTGGGCAAGATGGCCGCCAGCGTCGCCCACGAGCTCAATAACCCCATGTCGGGGATCCTCGGGTTGGCCAAGTATCTGAGGCGTCGTTTGGACAGGCTCGACATTGATCCCGCGCTGAAGAGCGAAATGAGCCGGGACCTCGAGGTTGTGGAGAATGAAGCCAAACGCTGCGGCAACATTGTGAAGAATCTCCTGCTCTTCGCGCGCGAAGGCCGGGAGGGCTTTGCGGAGGTGGATCTCAACGAGGTCCTGAACCGCTCTCTCGTCCTCGTGAGTCATCATTTGGAGCTGGCTGGGGTGAAGCTGGAGACGGAGTTCTCCTCGCAGGAGTGCCGGGTCATCGGAAACGCGGACGAGTTGAAGCAGGCTTTTCTCGCCCTCTTGATCAATGCGGTGGAGGCCATGCCGGACGGGGGTGTGCTGCGGGTGCGAACGACGCCAGGGGATGGCAAGGTTCGGGTGGAGATCAGCGACACCGGCGTGGGGATCCCGGAGGATGTGCTGCCCCACATCTTCGAACCCTTCTTCACCACCAAGACGAACGGACAGGGGCTCGGGCTGGGGCTGGCCGTGGTGTACGGGATCGTCCAGAAACACCGCGGTCAGATTTCGGTGGACACGAAACTGGGCGAGGGGACGACCTTCGTCGTTGAACTGCCGGTCAATCCCCACGGAGCTGCCGCCAGCGGGCAACCAGCGCCGGTGTCCGAAACTACGGAAGGATGAGGGTAGCGGGCATGGAAAAGAGCCAGGTGGGAATCCTTGTCGTAGATGATGAAGCCTCGGTTCGGGATGCCCTCTACAAGTGGTTCCGCGAGGACGGCTACCGAGTGGATGTCGCCGCCGACGCCAACGAGGCCCTCCGGAAGTTGCAGGAGGCGAGCTGGGATATTGTGCTGCTGGATATTCGCTTGCCGGGGATCGATGGCCTGGAACTCCAGAGGCGGATCCGGGAGATCGACCCCAGCCTCGTGATCATCATGATCACAGCCTACGCATCGGTGGAAAGCGCCGTCCAGGCCCTGAAGCAAGGGGCCTTCGATTACGTCACCAAGCCCATTGATCCGGATGATCTGGAGCATCTCATCCGGAACGCAGTGGAGCAAAAGCGGCTGCGTGCGGAGAACATCCAGCTTCGGCAGAAGATCGAAGAACTGTCCCGAGCGGACGAGATCATTGGCCAGACGCCGGCCATGAAGCAGGTTTTCGAGCTGGTGCGCACGGTTGCTGCGACCGATTCCACTGTGCTGATCCGGGGAGAGAGCGGCACCGGGAAGGAGCTGATCGCTCGGGCGATCCACAGCCACAGCCGCCGACGCTATTTCCCCATCATCACTGTCAATTGCGGGGCCTTTCCAGAGACGCTCCTGGAAAGCGAGCTCTTCGGGCACGAGAGGGGCGCCTTCACGGGAGCCCAGTACCGGCGGAAGGGCAAGCTGGAGCTGGCCGACGGCGGCACGCTCTTTCTCGATGAGATCGGCGACATCCCGGCGAAGATGCAAGCCGATCTGCTGCGCGTCATCGAGACGAAGCAGTTCACTCGGGTCGGTGGCAATCAGATCATCCGTTCCGATTTTCGCCTCATCTGCGCCACCAACAAGGATCTGGAGAAGGAGATGCGGGAAGGGCGCTTCCGCGAGGACCTGTACTACCGGATCAACGTCTTCACCATCTACCTTCCCCCCCTCCGCGAGCGACGGGAGGATATCCCCCTGCTCGCGCGGCATTTCATGCGCCGATTCGCCGCCGCGATGAACAAGCCCATCACCGAAATCAGCCCCGAAGCCATGGAAAAGCTCATGGCCTACGACTGGCCGGGAAACGTTCGGGAACTGGAGAACGCCATCGAGCGCGCCATGGTGGTGGGGAGACCCCCGGTGATTCGCCCCGAGGATCTCCCCTTCCAAATTGCTCAGAGGGAGAGGCCGACCGCGGATGAGCTCGAGTCCTTGGAGGATGTGGAGCGCTCACACATCGAAAAGATCCTGCTCAAGACGGACTGGAATATCACCCGGGCCGCGTCCATTCTGAAGATTGACCGAGTCACCCTATACAACAAGATCCGCAAATACGGACTCCGGAGACCTGCGTGACGGGGCGAATCTACGTCGTCCCGATTCACCGCCCCTTGACGGTGAATCTGCAATTCCTGGCGGAGACGATTGCCGCGCGATTTGGGATCCCCAGCGTCGTTCTCCCCTTGAATATCGACCCATCGCGCGCCTTTGATCGCTTCCGGAACCAATTTCGGTCGACGGAACTATTGGCCCAGCTTCTCGAGGAGGCGCCAGCCGATGCGATCAGGATCCTTGGCCTCACCGACCTCGACCTCTTCGTCCCGGTGTTGACCTATGTCTTTGGCGAGGCCCAGCTGGAAGGGAAGGCAGCGATTGTCTCATGCTTTCGGCTGAAGAATGAGCTTTTCGGGATCCCTCCGGATAATCATCTCCTGCAGACGCGCCTCCTGAAGGAGGCCATTCATGAGCTGGGCCATACCTTCGGCCTGGTCCACTGCGACGATCCCTTCTGCGTGATGCGGGTTTCCACCTACGTGGAGGAGATCGATTACAAGGGGGACGATTTTTGTGCCGAGTGCCGACGGCATCTCTCCCGGCGCCTCGAGAAGCTAGGGGGGATCCACCTACGTAAAGCCAGCTCCTAGCGGGGGAAGCCGCGGGGCTCTCCGGGTTCCCCGAATGGGCCCCATCCGGGAACGAAGAGTCGGCATCCCCCGGCGAAAGGGCAGGTGTTCGAAGCCTGCTGTTGAGCACCTCAACATCCAGGCGTTGAGCATCTCATCGCGCCGAACTCTTTGATTTCTTCGGCCTCTAGCCCAAGTTCTTCGGCGCCGGGGCGGAGCGGCGTTGAAATACTCAACGGCGCCTTTCCCTCGTTCTGGAGTGGTTCCCTGCTTTGACCCTCCGCAAGTCCTGCAGTTTCCGAAGGTTCCAATAGCCTCATCAGCCGGCTGTCCGCTGGTACGATTCTTGGAATGCCCTGGGCAGCCACGTGAAGCGAAAGACCAGTGTAAGGGAGGAATGCGATGCTCTTCGCGGTGTTTTGCGCACTCTGCCTTGTGGGCATCGGGATCAAGTTGGCATTGGATTACCGCAAGCGCCCGGCTCTTGTCGCGCGGCCGGTCAGCCGGATCGGCCCCATCGTGCTGCCGGCGGATCGCTACTACCATCCGGGCCATACTTGGGCCAAGCCTGTGGGGGCGGGCGAGGTCCTGGTCGGTCTGGATGCCTTCGCGCGCCGGATCGTCGGCGATGTGCGGGCCATCGATCTCCCTTCGCCGGGGGAGCGGGTCGAACAGGGCCGGCGTCTGTGGACCTTGCGCTTCGATGGCCGGGCCCTGGACCAACCCGCCCCGCTGGATGGAGAGGTGATCGAAGTGAATGAGGAGATCCTGCGTCACCCGGAGCGCCTTCGCGAGGATCCCTACGAACGCGGGTGGATCCTCAAGGTCCGGCCCCGCGACGAACAGTGCTGTGTGGCAAACCTTTTTGCCTCGGACCTTGCGAAAAAGTGGGTTGAACTGGCCATCCAAGACCTGCAGCGGAGCCATTCGCCCTTCGCTGGGGCCGTTCTGCAGGACGGTGGCGAGCTGATGGAGGGCATCGCGAAGTATCTGTCCGAGGCACAGTGGGAACAGTTCCGGAAACGGTACTTTCCTGTGGCCTGAAAAGCAACAGCCGACATCGGAGGAGCAAGGATGGTTGCCATCTTCGTCGCATTGACTATCGTCGCGTTCCTGCTGATTGACCTGGCTCTGCAAAAGAGCCGAGAACGGCGCTTGGCGCGCGCTGGAATTTCCACCTCTGCGGTACGATTGCCTGCGGTGCGGCTGGCCAAGGGCCTCTTCCATGCACCGAATCATCTTTGGCTGCGGGTCTTTCCTGACGGGCGGGCGCGGTTGGGGCTGGATGATTTCGCCCAGAAGCTGCTCGGCCCCTTGGACGCCGTCGAGTCGGTAAACCCGGGTACCTACGTCAAGAAGGGGCAGCCGATCCTGTGGATTCAGCAGGGGCGGCGCAAGCTTGCGCTGAGGTCCCCCGTGTCGGGAAAGGTGACGCGCGTGAACGAAGGGATTCTGAGCAATCCCAGCGCGCTAAAGAGCGATCCCTACGTCCGCGGTTGGTTGATGGATCTGGAGCCGGAGGACTTGGGGGATGTGCTCCCGGGACTCGTGGTCGCGGAAAAAGCCGTCGCGTGGCTGCGTCGGGAAGGGGAGAGGCTGAAGGAATTCCTCGCCCGAGCTTTGGCCACGCATCCTCAGGTCGGGGTGACCATGGCCGATGGTGGACTTCCCGTGGAGGGGATCCTGGCTCAGTTGGATGACCACGCCTGGGACGAGTGCCAGGCCCGCTTCTTCAGTCTCCACGAGATCGGATGACGACCCAACCTCGGAGGACCGCGGCGATGAGCAAGGGCATCCTGGTCGATATTTCCCTCTGTATCGGTTGCGAGTCCTGCATGGAAGCATGTCGGACGGCGAACGGACTGAAGCCGACGAGCCAGCGGCGACTTTCCCCGGACAACTACGTGATCGTGGAGAACCTCGAGGGGGATGTCTACTATCGACATGCGTGCATGCATTGCGAGCATGCGACCTGCGTGTCCGCCTGCCCCGTAGCTGCGCTCGAAAAGACGGAGCTGGGGCCGGTCATTTGGCATGCCGAGAAGTGCATGGGGTGCCGGTACTGCCTCCAGGCTTGTCCCTTCCAGATCCCGACGTACGAGTGGCACAACCCGGTCCCCTCGGTGCGCAAATGCACCATGTGCTATGATCGGATCGTGGCAGGAGGTCAGCCTGCCTGTACCGAAGCTTGCCCCACAGGAGCTATCCTCTTTGGGGAGCGCGAGGACTTGATCGCGGAGGCGCAGCGGCGGCTGCGCGAGGAGCCGGGCAAGTACGTCCAGCACATCTACGGCGTGCGGGAAGTGGGCGGAACTTCGCTCCTGTACATCTCGCACGTCCCATTCGAGAAGATCCCGTTCCTGGCTCGGAACCTGAGCGTCCAAGAACCGCTGCCCGAACTCACATGGCGCGTCCTCTCGAAGATCCCGAATCTGGTCGGTTTCGGAGGCGTGTTCCTTTTCGGGGTCTACTGGATCATCAACCGGCGGATCAAACTGGAGAGGATGGCCAAGGAGAACCAGCTGGAGGCGAAGGAGGATTTCATCGAGGAGTTGCCGCCGGAGCAGCTGGACTCGGAGGAATAGGGCGCCGGGATCGCCCTGTCTCGGCAGAGCGCGACCGCTACGACTCAACACGGGAGAGAAGGGATGAAGCTCAACGCTCTCGGCAGTAGACTTCCGCGTTTGACCTTTTGGCGAGGTCTCCTGTTCGCTCTCTGGATCCTCGGGGCATACGTGGCGGTGATTCGCTTCACCAAGGGACTGGGGGCCGTCACCAATCTTCGGGATGACTTCCCGTGGGGACTGTGGATCGGTTTCGACGTCCTCTGCGGGGTAGCATTGGCCGCGGGGGGCTTCACCGTGGCCGCATTGGTTTACATTTTCGATGCCGGAAAGAAGTACCATGCCATTGTCCGGCCCACCATCTTGACCGCCTTCCTCGGCTATCTCCTGGTGATCGTGGCCCTTCTTTTCGACCTCGGCCGTCCGTGGAACATCTGGCATCCGATCATCATGTGGAACCCGCATTCGGTCATGTTCGAGGTGGGCTGGTGCGTGATGCTCTACACCGCGGTCCTGGCGCTCGAGTTCAGTCCGGTGGTGTTCGAGAAATTCCGGTGGCGCTGGCCTCTCCGGGTCATGCGGTCTTTGACGATCGTCTTGGTGGTGGCGGGCGTTTTGCTGTCGACCCTGCACCAGTCCTCCCTGGGCTCCCTCTATCTGATCGTGCCGCAGAAGATGCACCCCCTCTGGTACTCGCCCCTGTTGCCGCTACTCTTTTTCATCTCGGCCGTGGGCGTGGGTCTGGCGATGACCATTTTCGAATCTTTCCTGAGCCACAGGGCCTTCCGGAAGGAGCTGGAACTGGATGTTCTCACCGGCCTGGCTCGGGGTGTCATTCTGGTGGAGGTGATCTACCTGACGGTGCGCTTCCTGGACATGGCAGGCCGTGGCACGCTGAGTTTCGCGTTCCATCCCACCCGAGAGGCGGGACTTTTCTGGGCGGAGATCTTTCTCATGAGCGTCGTGCCCATCGTCATCTACTCCGTGCCGAAGTTCGTCGTGCACCGGACATGGCTCTTCTGGGGAGCTGTGTCCACCGTGGTGGGCCTCGTGATGAATCGGTTGAATGTGAGCATCACCTCCCTGGAGGGCTGGGGCGGCGCCTACTTCCCCAAGTGGCAAGAGATCGTGGTCACCGCGGCCCTTGTGGCCACCGGTTTTGCAGTGTTCGAATGGGTGGCTAGGAATTTCCCAATCTTCCCGCGGGAGGAGACTGCAGAAGAAGCCGCCCTGGCCGGCGAGAAACCTGCATATGCCTGATCGCAGCAAGAGGTACTCATGACCTTGGAGCGCGAAGGCACAAGTCTTTTCCCGCCGGAGGAAGCCAAGTGCGTCCTGATGACGGCCGGCGTGCTAACCTATCGGCTTTGTGACCGGGACTACGACTGTGAGAACTGTCCCCTTTTCCAGGCCGTGCGTCAGGCGAGCCGTGCGGAGAGCCTTGGCCTCAGATCGGGGGAGAAGCTTCGAGTCTGCGTGGACCTTTCCCGCGAACTGCGGCGCCTTTGTGGCGATGACGAAGCGAAGCTCCGCCTACTGGACCCCTTCGCGCGACTCCGGGTGAGAAGGACGCTTTACTATGGCCCACACCACACGTGGCTGCGAGTCCACGGGATGAACCTCTGCCGTGTTGGGATCGATGACTTGCTGGCCTCCGCTCTGCCGCAAATCGACGTGGTCGTGCCCGCCGAGGCAGGCCACCGGGTGAAGACGGGCCAGCCCCTTGCATGGCTCATTGTCGCGGGGGAAATGGTCCCGGTGCGCTCGCCCCTCTCGTCCCGGGTCGTTCGGACGAACCCGGAGGTCCTCGCCAATCCAGCGCTGGTACGAGGGGACTCCTACGAGGAAGGCTGGGTAGCGGAAGTGGAGCCGGAGGATCTGCCCACCGAGGTTCGGGAGCTGGAGTACGGCGAAGCCGTGTGCCCGCGGCTCTCCGAGACGGCGCTCCGACTGTGTCGGGCCATCGTGGCCGAGCTAGATCAGGCTCCGCAGATCGGCCGCATGTCCCAGGACGGAGGTCGGGTGGTGGACAGTGCGGCCGAAGCGCTGGGGGTCCGGCGGTACGTGCAGATCCTGCGCTCCGTCCTCTGGCCCGAGGAATGACGGAGCCCTGCCTTCGCCGCTGGTTTTCCCGTGACTCGCCGAAGAGCGTCTGATTCGAGTGCCGGACACATTCCCCTTGCGCGAACGGCTGGTACGGCCTAATTTCTCGCCCGAAGAGCGGGAATCACGCACCCGGGCCCTTTGGCCTTGGAGCGGAGCATGGCGTCCAAGGCCCGCGTTCGCCGTCGCGGCGGGGTATACCCGCTGCGGATCTCTTCTCCGCCGCCTGCCCGTCGGGAAGCGTCGCGGTGGACCCGTGGGTGGGCTTGAACTTGAACTCCCGCATCCCGGAGGTTGAGGTGGTGGATGGCGAATTCCGCCCCACCGGGTCGCGCCAGTTGGGCATTTGCCCTAAGGTCCGTGTGAGCTGGCGCGCTTTGGCCCTCACACTGTGGTTCTCCGCCGTGGGATGTCTGCCTCACCGTGCGGATCCCCCCAAGCCGCTTCCGCCGGTCCCTTCCGATCGCCAGCTCCAGTGGCATCGAATGGAGATGAACGCTTTCATCCACTTCGGGATGAACACGTTCACCGATCGGGAATGGGGGACCGGCATGGAGGACCCGTCCCTCTTCGATCCAGCGGACCTGGACTGCCGGCAGTGGGTCGCCGTGCTGCGAGAGGCCGGTTTCAAGGGGGTGATTCTCACGGCCAAACATCACGATGGGTTCTGCCTCTGGCCCTCCAGTTACACGGACCATTCTGTGAAGCATAGCCCCTGGCGGCAGGGCCATGGCGACGTGGTCCGCGAACTCGCGGAGGCCTGCCGGGAAGCGGGTTTGAAGTTCGGGGTGTATCTCTCCCCCTGGGATCGGCACGAGCCTTCGTACGGAGATTCGCCGCGGTACAACGAGTTCTACCGCTGCCAACTGCGGGAGCTTCTGACCCAGTACGGCGAGATCTTCGAGGTCTGGTTCGACGGAGCCTGCGGCGAGGGACCCAATGGCAGGCGGCAGGTGTACGACTGGGATAGCTACTGGGGTCTCGTCCGGGAGCTTCAGCCCAATGCTGTGATCTTCAGCGACGGCGGCCCGGACGTGCGCTGGGTGGGCAACGAGCAGGGGTTCGCAGGCGAGACCAATTGGGCCTTCCTGCGAAAAGGGGAGGTGTTCCCCGGTTACCCGAACTACGGCGAATTGACGCAGGGTCACCCAGATGGCGACATGTACGTCCCGGCGGAGGCCGATGTGTCCATTCGCCCGGGCTGGTTCTACCATGCCTCAGAGGACGATCGCGTCAAGAGTGTGGAACAGCTGGTGGAAATCTATTTCGCTTCCGTGGGGCGAGGCGCCAATTTGCTGCTGAACGTGCCCCCGGATCGCCGGGGTCGGATCCACGAGATCGATGCGCAGCGGTTGCGCGAATTCGGGGACTACCTGCGGGAAGCCTTCCGCCAGAATCTAGCGGCACGGGCCAAGGTGGAAGCGTCCAAGATACGCGGGGGAGATGTCCGCTACTCGGCGGAGAAACTGGTGGATGGCAACTCCGACACCTACTGGGCCCCCAACGATGCGGACGAGCAGGCCGAGATCGTCCTCACCTTTGCGGAGCCTGTGCAGGCGAACTGCGTCGGCCTACAGGAGGCGATCCAGTTTGGGCAGCGAGTGCGGTCCTTCGCAGTCGACGGCAGACTGCGGGGGGATTGGATCCGGCTTGCGGAGGGCACGACGATCGGCTACAAGCGACTGCTTCGGTTTCAGCCGGTGGAAGTTAGACAGCTGCGCGTGAGGATCTTGAGCGCTCGCGCGTGTCCGGTGCTCTCCGAGCTCATGGTGTACAACATCCCGCCGGTGGTGAGCGAAGTGCGAGCGCAGAACGAGCTTCGCGAGTAGATCCGGACTCTCCGAAGGATACCTGACACGCAAGGCAAAGGGAGGTTTTCCCATGCGGCGCTCGGTTCATTGGGTGATCTTCGGGGCTCTCGTGTCCCTGGGATTGGGCTATGCGCAGGATCGCGGCGTGTCTCCGCTTGGGACGGAGTGGGAGGATCCGCAGATCGTCGCCATCAACACGGAGCCGCCGCACGCTACTCTAATGCCGTACGGCGATTTCGAGCAAGCGAAGGCCTGCGTGCGCGAGGCATCGCGCTATTATCTGTCCCTCAATGGCAAGTGGAAATTCCATTGGGCCCCGCGGCCGGAGGAGAGGCCGGCGGATTTCTACAAGCCGGAATACGACGTGAGCCGATGGCCGGAGATCCCGGTTCCGAGCAACTGGCAGATGCTCGGCTACGACAAGCCGATCTACACCAATATCCGCTACCCCTTCCCAAAGAATCCGCCCTACATCGATCACTCGTACAATCCGGTCGGTTCTTACCGACGTACCTTCCGGTTGCCTTCGGAGTGGAAGGGTCGGCAGGTTTTCCTCCATTTCGACGGGGTTGAGTCTGCATTCTACGTTTGGGTCAATGGGCAGTTTGTGGGCTACAGCGAGGATAGCCGCACCCCTGCGGAGTTCAACATCACGAGTTTCCTGCGTGAGGGGGAGAATACGCTGGCGGTCGAAGTGTACCGCTGGAGCGACGGCTCCTACCTCGAAGACCAGGATTTTTGGCGCATGAGTGGGATCTTCCGGAACGTCTACCTCTTCGCCGCTCCTGAAGTGCATATGCGGGACTTTGAGCTTCGTCCCGAGCTGGACGAGCAATACGCGGACGCTGAGCTCCTCGTCACCGTTTGGGTGCGAAATTACGGCGGGAAAGAGGCTCCGAAGGTGGAGGTCGAAGTAAATCTCTTCGATCCGAGCGGCGTGCCGGTAGGCACGCAACCCGTTGCCAAGAATGGCACCAGCTTGCTGTACCCGGGCTCGGAGAGTGCGCTGCGGATGCGCATTCCGGTCCGCAACCCGCTGAAGTGGACAGCGGAGACCCCCAACCTGTACACCGTGGTCCTGGCACTCAAGGATGGTTCGGGACGGACGCTGGAGTACGAATCGGCTCGTGTGGGCTTTCGGAAGGTGGAGGTGCGGAACCGGCACCTACTGGTGAATGGCAAGCCGATTCTGATCAAGGGGGTCAATCGCCATGAGCACGATCCCGACACCGGTCATTACGTGACCGTGGAGTCAATGATCCAGGACATCAAGCTCATGAAGCAGTTCAACATCAACACGGTGCGGACCTGCCACTACCCTGATGATCCGCATTGGTACGACCTATGCGACGAGTACGGGCTGTATGTGATTGACGAGGCCAATGTCGAGTCCCACGGGATGGGCTACGCGCCAGACCAGACCTTGGCCAATCGCCCGGAGTGGGTGAAAGCACATTTGGAACGCATCATCCGGATGGTGGAGCGGGACAAGAATCATCCCTGCGTCCTCATTTGGTCCATGGGCAACGAGGCGGGGGATGGCGTGGCGTTTGAGGCCGCCAGCGACTGGATCCATCGTCGCGACCCGAGCCGACCGGTGCACTACGAGCGTGCGCTCGATCGCCAGCACATCGATATCGTGTCCTGGATGTACCCGCCTCTGGACAATCTCATCCGGTACGCAGAGTCCAATCCGGATCGCCCACTGATCATGTGCGAATACGCCCATGCCATGGGCAATGCCGTGGGCAATCTGCCGGAATACTGGGAGATCATCGAAGCGTACGACGTCCTGCAGGGAGGATGCATCTGGGATTGGGTCGATCAGGGCCTGCGCAAAAAAAGTCCCGAGGGGAAGGAATTCTGGGCCTACGGGGGCGACTACGGCGATCAGCCGAACGACGACAATTTCTGCATCAATGGATTGGTCTCGCCGGACCGCACAGTCCAGCCGGAGCTCTGGGAGGTCAAGAAGGTCTATCAGAATGTGAAGTTCGAGCCAGTGGATCTCTTCAAGGGCATCCTGAGGCTGCGGAACGGCTTCTTCTTCACCAACCTGGGCCTGTTTGATCTGCAATGGAGATTGCTCGAGGATGGTGTGGAGGTCCAGAGTGGTTCTCTTCCGGCTCCGGCGGTAGAGCCTCGGGGATGGGGCGTTGTGCATCTTCCCGTGGCGCAGCCGCAGCTCAAGCCAGGAGCGGAATACTGGCTGCGAGTGTCGCTGCACCTCCGCCAGAAGACGCTCTGGGCCGAGGCGGGTCACGAGATCGCCTGGGAGCAATTCCGGATTCCCTACCGGGTGGCTAGCCCTCCGCTGGTAGTCCCCGATCCGACAGCGAAGCTTCAGCTCACGGAGAGCGAAAAGGTGCTGACCATCCGTGGCGGGACTTTCGAGGTGGTGTTCGATCGGCTTTCCGGCATGATGACCTCTCTTGTCTACAACGGGAAGCCTGTGGTGCGCGACGAAGAGGACGGAGTGCGCGGTCCGGCGCTCGATGTCTTCCGCGCATTCACGGACAACGAAGAGCGACTGGCCGCCGACTGGTACAAGGTGGGACTGGACAAGCTCCGCCCAGAGCTTCGGAGCTTCGAGGTGAAGCCGATCTCCGATTCGCAGGTACAGGTGCTCACGGAGATCCAATACCACGGAGCTGAGGCGACGGGTTTCACTCACCGTTGCGTCTACACCGTGTGCGGGAACGGCTGGATTCACGTGGCAAACGACATTCGGCCGTACGGTGAGTTGCCGATCCTGCCGAAGCTCGGCGTTCGCATGACGGTGATGCGGGGGCATGAGGATTTGATTTGGTACGGACGAGGGCCCCAGGAGAACTATCCGGATCGGAAATCGGGCTATCCCGTGGGTCTGTGGCGAAGCACCGTCGCGGACCAATGTTTCCTGTACGTACGGCCCCAGGAAACCGGGAATCACGAAGACGTGCGCTGGTTGGCTCTCCTCGACAAGGACGGGGACGGACTGTTGGTTACGGCCGACGAGATTCTGTCCTTCAGCGCCTTGCACTACACGGCGGTGGATCTGGACAAGGCCAACCACATCCACGAGCTCGTGCCGCGCGCCAATGTGATCCTGTGCCTGGATGCGCGCGTCCTCGGTCTCGGGAACGGAAGCTGCGGGCCAATGGTCTTGGAGCGGTACTACGTACGGCCGGAGCCCGTGCGCTTCGGCTTCACCCTGAGGCCGTACGCGAAGGGCATGGGCGAGCTGTCGGAGCTGGCGAGACTTCGCATGGCACGCTAGCCAGCGGCAGCGACGGACTCCTCCGCGGAGCGAGACGGCGCGGCGGCGCCGAGGCTGCGTCCGCCGAACGAAATCGGCCGGTTCTCAACAGAGCCTTCCCCGTCTTTCGCAGGCATGCGAGGGATCGGGTAACGTGCCGGGGCTCCGGACGGATGGGAAAGGCCCGGATCCCGGTTCGGACATGGGTGCAAGCGGGCGAAGAAGCGCGGGAGTTGCCCTTGGACCGTAAAAGCTCGCGCGGCTCGGTCCGAGTTTGCTCCCGGTAGGTGACAAAAAATGACTTTGGGCGCTGCGCCCCATCACGTAAGCTTTGGCAGTTGACTTTACGCGGGAGTGAGTTTTCGGGGACGGATGAGCGCGCTTCGGAGGGGAGCATGGGAGAGACGACCTGGTCACGTCGCGACTTTCTGAAAGTTTCCGCTGCGGCTGGGTTGGGTTCGTCGCTGGCGGGCCGGTTGTCCATCGGGGCCTTGGCTGGCAGAGCCTCAGCGGCGGGCAAGGGAAAGGTCGTGTGGGTGCAGCACAAGGGGGTCATGGACGAGAGTGGGGCGGTCAATCGGGAGATCCTCGGAGCAATGCTCGACAGGGCTCTCTGTGAATTGACCGAGGAGAAAGACCCGATCGCAGCCCTCTCCCGCTTCGTCTCGCCGGATGACGTTGTCGGTCTGAAGGTGAATACCCTCGGTCTTCGCGGCGTGGCAGGGACCACCTACACCTCGCACTTTGCGGCGACGGCCGAGGTTTTGGCGAGCAGGCTGACGAAGATCGTTGGCAAACCCGAACGCGTCGTCGTTTGGGATCGGCACAATGGGGATTTGCGGAGTGCCGGCTACACGATCAATGTGGACGGTGAGGGCCTGCGCTGCTACGGCACGCAGGATACCTTGGGATACGATTCTCAGGAATTCCCGGTGGGCGACCGGAAAACCCGCTTCAGCCGGATCTTGACGGAGCAGATCACGGCATTGATCAACATGCCCCTGGTGAAGACCCACAGGATGAGCGGAGTAACGGGTGCGCTCAAAAACCACTACGGCTCCATCCAGAACCCGAGCGATTTTCACGGTAACAACTGTTCCCAGCCGGGGATCCCGGAGATCAATGCGCTTCCCCCCGTGCGGGAAAAGACGCGCCTCATCGTCGTAGATGCCCTCTGGGTGGTGATCGAACAGGGTCCGCGCTGGACTCTGGAGTACATGCGTCCCCTGAACGCCATTTGGGTCAGCACGGATCCCGTAGCGGTCGACCGGCTTGTACTGGATACCATTGACCGCCTGCGCGCCGCAGAGAAGCTGGATTCTGTGGCGCCGGACGCGGTCCACATCGAATTGGCCGGAAAACTGGGGCTCGGCGAGTGGCGTCTGGACAAGATCCAGCTCGCCAAGGTCGTGCTCGCTTGATCCGTCGAGGCCTCCAAGCCCATCTGGGCGAGCCTCCTCTCGCGGACGGAGGCTGATCCCACGGGTCGCGGGGAGGAACAAAGGCAAGTTCGGGGGAGGAAGGAGGGATATAAGCCTTTGCGGGAGCCGGGGAAGGACCAGCTCTTCGAGCTCGGAAAAGCTGGAGAGGGGGAAGCCTTCCTGAGGGGGATGGAGCCCCACGGCGAGTGCCCAAGGAGCCTCACTTGCGTTCCGGACCGCCGAGATGGACGTCCCCTGCGTGAGGGGTCGCCAATCTTCTCTTCTCCCTTCCGGCCTGCGATTTCGGTCGGCCGCGAGATTGGGAAATTGCCTCAGGGGGCAACCGTCCTTGCCGATCACGCCCGGCCACCACTGAATCCTGGCGGTCAGGTAATGACCCCGAGAGGCCGATGTCGGCGAGTGCCTTTGTGTTAGATTCGGGGGAGGTTACGCCATGGCAGGCGGCAAGAGTTCGCGGGAAGAACGAAGTCGTTCCCTGTGTTTTCTGGTCTCAGATTCGAGGGAATTGGGCGGATCGTAGCGGCTCATGCGGTTCAGCCCGGTTGATCTGGGAGATGTAGACCGCCGGTAGAGGCAAGGCGCGGACACGGACTTTCTGAGGGACCGAGATGCGCCCGAGCTCGACTGGCACGCCGGTTAGGGCGCTCGGTACGAAGCGGGCAGGACTTCGACCTTCAAGAACGCGGAAAGCCCATGAACCATGTCGAGGAGGGCAGATGAGAGCACGAAGGGCAATCGTCCTGGCAGTGGCGGCGCTCGGGTGCTGTTGGGCCTTATCTTGCAGCAAGGAGTCTCCCACCTCGCCGGGAAAGAAGGAAAAGACGGAGGGAGCCACGGTTGCGGGCACGCTTCAGCTTCCGGCGGAGGCCCCCGGCAAGACTTTCGCCGTGGTCATAGACGACGATACCAACAGTGCGAACGGATTTGTGAAGGTCATCACCGGCACCTGCGGAAGCGGAACGCGCATTTCGTACCAGATCACGGAGGTTCCGGCTGGCACGTACTACCTCTACGCCGTCGTCTGGGTGGTGAGCTCACCTCTCACGACGCCGCGGAGCGGGGATTTCGTCGGGTTCTATGGAGTGCAAGCCGGGATCCCTTCGGCTCCCAACGCTACTGTCCCAACTTCGGGGCGGGTGACGTTCGACATCCAGCTCATTGTCATGCCGTAGGCACGGGGCTGGGCGCCGCGCATGTGCCGTGGCGAGGATTGAGGCGTTCCCTGCTGCCCTTCTCCCGAAGGAAGCTGCTCGGCCGGGCGGAAGCGGCAAGTCGAGCAACTCTCGGGGAAGCCGGGCCCGAAGCGCGAGGGCTACCTCGGGGTATGTGCTTTTCAGGGCAGCGGGCGAATGGGAGAGCAGGTTAGGCGTGCGGTGAACGTCGGTCGTGGCAAGAGGTGGTCATCGGGCTTTGGCGCCGGTTGCCGAAATTGGTAGCCCGTGCGATGATTCCGTTTTTCGCCGCTGGGAACGAAAAACACGGGAGGAAAGAAGTGGGCATCGCAAAGACGCTGGTATTCAAGCTTCTCGTCTGTGTCGCTGTGTGCTTGGCTGTGGGTGGATTGGGCTCGCTCTGGACGAGCGCCGGGGTGAAATCGTGGTATCCCAGTCTGGCGAAACCGGCCTTCACCCCGCCGGGATGGCTGTTCGGCCCCGTCTGGACCGGGCTGTACGTGCTGATGGGAGTGGCAGCCGCCCTCGTGTGGCAAAAGGTAGGCTGGAACGCCGCGCTGGGTCTCTTCGTCGCCCAGCTACTATTGAATGCACTTTGGTCTCTCTTGTTTTTCCGGCTCCAGTCGCCGCTTCTGGGATTGATTGGGATCGTCGCCCTTTGGGTCGTCTTGCTGGCCGCAGTGATCGCCTTCGCGCGGATTGAGCGGGTTGCGGGTTGGCTGCTGGTCCCCTACCTGCTTTGGGTGAGCTTCGCGGCAGTGCTGAACGCGGCCATCTTTTGGCTCAACCGATAGCGTTGCTCGAAGGGGTTCCCTTGGAAGCGCGGCCGCGAGTTGTCGTGAGCCGGTGCCTGGGCTTTGCGAATTGCCGGTACGACGGGGCGATAGTCGCCTGCGACCTGGTCGAGCGCCTGAAGCCATTTGTGGAATTCATCCCGATTTGTCCCGAGGTGGCAATAGGACTGGGTGTGCCGCGCGATCCGATTCGCGTCCTCCGAACCCGGAGCGGGTTGCGACTCTTCCAGCCGAGCAGCGGCCTCGATCTCACGGTGCGGATGAGGGACTGGGCCAATGAGTTCCTCCGCAGCCTTCCCGAGATCCACGGCTTCTTGCTCAAGAGCCGTTCCCCTTCCTGTGCGCTGAGGGACGCGAAGCATTATCTCCGCCCGGACTCCGAAGTCCCGTTGGGCAGGGGGCCGGGGCTGTTTGGGGCCTCGGTGTTGGAGCGCTTCCGCCAGCTGCCCGCCGAAGATGAGATGCGACTCGCCGACCCCCGGCGCCGAGAGCATTTCTTGACGCGCATCTTTTGTCTGGCGAGATTCTCGGAGGTGAAGGCTGCCGGCCAAGCCCGTGCGTTGCTGGATTTCCACACCCGGCATAAGCTGTTGTTTGTGGCTTACAACCAGCGGGTTTTCCGGCGCATGGAGCGCGTAGTAGCCCGAATGGATCCCTCCGGCGGAGCGGAGTGGCTGGCGGAGTACGAAGCGCTCGTGCTCGCTGCGCTGGCTCGGCCTCCGAGGCTCCGCAGCGTCGCGAACGCGCTGACGCAGGCATTCTGCTACTTCTCGCGGAGCCTTGAAAAGGCGGAGCAGGAACTCTTCTTGAGCATGATTGCGCTTTTCCGCGAGGGCCAGCTCCCTGTGAGCGCGCCATTGTCCCTTTTCCGGGGATGGGCCTTTCGCTTTGGAGAGGCCAGGATGGCGGGGCAAGCGTTTTTCGCACCCTACCCCGAGGCTCTGAGAGAGCTCCAGGTTCACGGTACAAGGGAGAAAGGCGAATGCCCCCGCAGGAGGTCTCCCCTGTCGCGGCGGTGATGGTCGGGTGGAGATCCCGGGATTTGTAGCCGATCCGGGCGAGGGGCTAGGAAACCAGCCTACGTGGGATGGGGAGACGCCGGAGCTGGATCGCAGGGCAGTGCCGGATCGGGTTTTCGCCCGCTTTCAGGTTGCTGGCGAGCAGATCGGGCTGAGCATCGAATGCGCTGGCGAGAGCTCTCCATTGAACAGCGAGAGATTGGGCGACTTGGGCACGGAGCGGAGTTCCGGTCTCGGGCATCTTGCGAGAGGAAGGAAGCACGCCGCGGGGATTGAGGATCGAATTGAGTCGAAAGGAAAGAGAGGTGCGTCGTGGTACGTGTGGTGGGTCTTGTGATGTCATTGGGCCTGCTTTTCGGTACGGGGGCGGCGCAGGCCAGCGAGCGCTTTTCTCTGGAATGCATGGCCGGACCCATTTGGGCCAGTCATTGGAGTCCGCACGAGAAACCACCCGGCACAAGGGTCGAGCCGTCTTGGCGGGAAGGGCTCCTTGTTGAAGTGGGCGGAGTGTGGCGCTGGAGCCGCTGGCTCTCTGGGGAGACCGGCTTGTCCTACGCTGAAAAGGGGGCTCTGCATACCGTGGAAGCGGCCGGCTTTCCCTTCGGAGAAATGGAGCTGATCTACAAGTTCCGGTATCTCGAATTTCCCCTCCTGCTCCGCACCTACTGGATCGACGGAGAGCGGTTCAAGCTTTTCAGTTACGGCGGGGGATACTTGGCTCTCGAGCTGGCGAACCGCTATACCTTTCGCAACCAGCAAAGCGGGACAGCTTCCCATCCCCTCAGCCAGGTCGAGAAAACTGACTTCGGTTTCATCTCCGGCACGGGGTTGGAGGTTCACTTGGGCCGATTTGTGATCAGTGCGAAGTACCGTTACAGTATGGGTTTCGTAGACCTTTCTCTCGACACGGATCCCGTGTACATCCCGCAGTTTCGGGGAGTGGATTTCCCGGTCATCGAGCTTCGGAACTTGAGTCACGCCGCGCTGGTGGGGGTGAGATACATTCTTTGAAGAGGGATTCTCACCGCCTTCGAGATCCCTCCAATTTCCCCTTGAACGCTCGTCGCGATGCCAGTATTTTGTTCTTCGACCGGGTACGCGGGTCCCGACCCAAGGGGGAATCGGCGTCGAGTTTTCTCGATCTTGTACTGTGATTGTCTGGGACAAACAGCGGAGGAGGAACGCGATGCGGTGGCTGGTGCGGTGCCTTTGCGGTGTCTTGCTGATGGGCGTGTTTGCCCATTCCGGCCTCGGTCGCGAGACGCGGGTCCGGATCCGGGAGGATTTCGGGAAGAACTGGCGATTCCACCTCGGCGACGTGAAGGAAGCCTCGAATCCCGAGTACAATGACCGCGACTGGAGGGTTCTGCGCCTCCCCCACGACTGGAGCATCGAGGGCGAGTTCAGCCCGGATCATCCTGCCACACCGGCGGGCGGCGCTTTGCCCGGGGGGATCGGCTGGTACCGGAAGACCTTTCGGCTGCCGAAGGCGTGGCGGGGCAAGCGGGTGTTCATCGACTTTGATGGCGTCTACCGCAACAGCGAGGTGTGGATCAATGGGCACTATCTCGGGATTCGACCCTACGGGTACAGCTCCTTCCGCTATGAGCTCACGCCTCACTTGAGATTCGGCGATGAGGAGAACGTCATCGCCGTGCGCGTCGATAACTCGCTACAACCGGATTCCCGTTGGTACACGGGATCGGGAATCTACCGGAATGTATGGCTCGTCGTCACGGATCCCATTTTCGTGGAGCACTGGGGCACGTACATCACGACGCCCGAGGTTCGAGAGGAGGAAGCCGTGGTCGTCATCCGAACGCAAGTCCGCAATCGCTCGGGCAAGGAGAGGACAGTGATCCTCCAGACCGAGATTCGGGATCCCCGCGGAAAGCCCGCTGGGAAAGCGACCGCTCGGGCCGTGGTCGGGCAAGATAGCGTACGCGAGTTCGTCCAGGATATACGAGTGCCGAGACCAGAGCTTTGGTCTGTGGATCATCCCGCTCTGTACACGGCGGTGTCGTGGGTGATTTCCAATGGCCGAGTGTGGGACGATTACCAGACGCCGTTCGGAATACGGACCTTCTACTTCGACAGCGAGAAGGGATTCTTCCTGAATGGGAAGCCGATGAAGATCCTGGGCGTGTGCAATCATCACGACCTGGGCTGCCTCGGCGCGGCGGTGAATACCCGGGCCATTGAACGACAGCTGGAGATCCTCAAGAGGATGGGGGCCAATGCCATCCGCACCGCACACAACCCGCCGGCGCCGGAGCTCTTGGACCTTTGCGATCGCATGGGCTTCCTGGTGATGGACGAAGCCTTCGACATGTGGAAAAAGCCGAAGACCCCTTACACGCCCTACGGCTACTCGCTTTGGTGGGACGAGTGGCACCGCCGCGACCTGGAGGACATGGTGCTGCGCGATCGTAATCACCCCAGCGTCATTATCTGGAGCGTCGGGAATGAGATTGTGGAACAATGGGACTCCACCGGGATTGACCTCGCGCGGGAGCTGGCGGCCATCGTGCGGCGGCTCGACCCAACCCGGCCGATCACCTCGGGCTGCAATGACCCGAGGCCGCACAACTTCATCATCCGGTCGGGAGCACTGGATCTGATCGGGTTCAACTATCACGTCTTCCTCTGGGAGTCCTTCCCGCAGACCTTCCCGGGACAGAAGTTCATCGCCTCCGAGACCAACTCGGCTCTGGCCACGCGGGGTCATTACGACATGCCCTCCGACTCGATCCGCGTTTGGCCTACCCGCGGCGAAAAGCCGAAGCCCTACGGCAACCCCGATTACACCTGCTCGTCCTACGACAATTGCCATGCCCCTTGGGGAGCGGGCCACGAGGCCACGTGGAAGGTGATTCGCAAGCACCCGTTTCTATCGGGAATGTTCATCTGGTCGGGCTTCGATTATCTCGGGGAACCGACGCCGTACTGGTGGCCCGCTCGGAGTAGCTACTTCGGGATCATCGACCTGGCCGGCTTCCCGAAGGACGCCTACTACTTCTACCAGGCGGAGTGGACGAAAGAACCCGTGCTGCACGTTTTCCCCCACTGGAATTGGCAGCCCGGCGACACGATCGATGTCTGGGCATACACGAATTGCGAGGAGGTGGAGCTCTTTCTGAACGGCGTTTCCCAGGGGGTGCAGAGGAAGACCGAGGATCGTTTGCACCTCATGTGGCGTCTGCCCTACACGCCTGGCACGCTCAAAGCAGTGGGCAGGTGCCAGGGCAAGGTCGTCCTCACGCGGGAGATTCGCACCGCGGGACCGCCGGCACGGGTGGTCCTCGATCCGGATCGGACCCGTCTCCGGGCCGACGGCAAGGACTTGGCTTTCGTCACAGTCCGCATCGAGGATGCCGAGGGGAACTTGGTTCCCACGGCGGACAATCTCGTCCGTTTCCAGCTGGAAGGGGAGGGCGAGATCGCCGGGGTGGACAACGGATTGCAGACCAGTCACGAGCCATTCCGGGCCAACTTCCGGAAGGCCTTCAACGGGCTGTGCCTCGTGGTGATCCGGACGAGCGAGAAAGCTGGCAAGATCATCCTCACGGCGACCTCGGAAGGTCTTGCCCCAGCGCGGATCGAGCTGCGGTCGAAGTAGCCAAGGCGGTTGAAGCCGTTTTTTCGCAGCGCCGTGCCGGGAGGTAGGTCCGGCGGCGGGCTCCGTGCCGCGGCCGGACCATCTCATGTTTCGCGCCCCGAATGGCTCGACAGGGTTCGTAGCTGCTCTCCGGTAGGAGCCGGTGTTCTTGCCCAATCCGCCAGAGGCGGGCCGGGGGATTGGACCGGGAGCGACACTTATGTCGGACTCCCCGTACCCGGCAAAGGGCAGGCCCTCTCGTGACACGGCGACTCGGCGCTGGTGTTGCTGTACTTTTCAATTCTACGTCGGCGCATGAAGGAAGCAGGCGACTTGTGGTGGCCGCCATACAGCAGTTCTCGGCGCTCGTACGCTTTGACCGAATGATCGATCCCCGAGGTCACCGCACGGTCTGGAAAGGAAGGGGGACGATTGGGTGGCCGCGGAGGACAGCGTGGAGAGGAGGCCAAATTGGGCATCGCGGTCGAGGTCAATGACCTGTACAAACTCTACAGGGCGGTGCGCGCCGTGGACGGCGTCTCCTTCACCGTGGAGGAGGGGGAGATTTTCGGCATGGTCGGCCCCAACGGCGCCGGGAAGACCACGACCATTGAGTGCGTGGAGGGGCTGCGCCGCCCGGACCGAGGGACGGTCCGGGTGCTGGGGCTGGACCCTCAGCGGGACGGCTACGAACTCCGCCGCCGTATCGGCGTCCAGTTGCAGGAGGCATCCCTTCCTCCGCGACTCAAGGTCTGGGAGGCGCTGGACCTTTTCAGTTCCTTCTATCCCCACCGCGTGGACGGAAAGGCCCTGCTGGAGCAACTGGGGCTGGCGGACAAGCGGAACGCCGCCTTTGAGAAACTCTCCGCCGGGCAGAAGCAGCGCCTCTTCATCGCCCTGGCGCTGATCAACGACCCGGAACTGGTCTTTCTGGACGAACTCACCACCGGCCTGGACCCGCAGGCCCGCCGGGCGATGTGGGACCTGGTCCGGGGCATCCGGGAGCGGGGGAAGACCGTCTTCCTGACCACTCACTTCATGGAAGAAGCGGAACGGCTCTGCGATCGGGTGGCCATCATAGACCACGGGAAAATCGTCGCCCTGGACACGCCGGAGAATCTCATCCGCTCCCTGGGAGCGGAGCAGCGGGTCGTCTTCACGGTGGACGGGCAGTGGGACGATACTCCTCTCCGGGGAATGCCCGGCGTGACCCGCGTGGAGCATATCGGGGAGCGGACGGTCGTCTACGGGCGGGGGGAGGGGCTGGTCGGCGGGGTCGTCGGCGCGCTGGAGAGGATGGGCGTGCGCTTCCGCGACCTGCGCACCGAACAGCCGACGATGGAAGACGTTTTCCTGGCCCTGACGGGGCGGGTTTTGCGAGAGTAGGAGGAAACATGCGCGGTTTCTGGAAGTTGCTTCTGGTCCAAGCTAAACTCTACCTGCGGGAACCTGTCGCGACCTTCTTCACCGTCATTTACCCGCCGCTGATGCTCCTGCTCTTCGGAGCCATCTACGGCAACAAGCCCACTCCCTTCTTCGGCGGTCGGGGGACGATGGATGTCACGGTGCCCGCCTACATCGGGCTCATCATTGTCACGGTGGGGCTCATCGGGCTACCGATCGGCGCGGCGGCGGCGCGAGAAAGTGGCGTCCTGCGGCGCTTCCGGGCCACCCCCCTCCATCCCCTGGCGTACATCCTGAGCGACATCGCCTCCTATCTCTCCATGACGGTCATCGGTGTCCTGATGTTGATCCTGACCGGCGCGATCGTCTTCCACATCCGGTTTGAGGGGAGTGTCGCGAGCGTTCTGGTGGGCTTCCTGCTGGGGACGACGGGGTTTTTCGCGCTGGGGTATCTGATCGCGGGTCTGGCCCCCACCGCCCGTGCCGCACAGACCGTGGGGATGGTGTTGGCTTTTCCGATGATGTTCCTCTCTGGAGCTACCATCCCGCTAGAGGTGCTGCCCGCGAAAGTGCAAGTCATCAGCCCGTACATCCCGTTGACTTACGTCGTGAGCCTGATAAAGGGGCTGTGGTTCGGCGACCCGTGGAGCCAGCACTGGACAGAAATCGCGGTGCTGGTGGGGTGTCTGCTGGTGGGAGGCGCCATCGCGGCGCGAACGTTCCGGTGGGAATGAAGTGCCTGCTCTGTGACCCGTGTGGACCCTTTCATCCAAGGCGAATTCGACGCCGCGTTCGCGTTCCGCAAAACGATTGGCGAATCATGGCATTGGGGAGCCCGTTGCGACGAGACGGCCGAGCACCGCAGTCCGGCCCCGAAACGTTGGGGTGCAGGGGGTATCCCGGGTTTCGCTGGGCTCCGTCCGAGAATCTGCACTTCGAGAAAGGGCCGAGGTAGAAGACCGGAAAAAGACGACATCCCTATGCGCAATCCTGCTCTTTCCATGCCGCTCGCCCAGGGGACTCCGGAAGGTGCGGTTCCACAGGGTGCGGCCGACGACCGCGCGGAACGTGACGCCACACCGCGCCCTCCCAGACAGAGGGGCAAATGCACCACGCCAACTTCTCCTGCGCGGCCTTTCGCACGATACGGAAAACTTAAAGCCCTCTTGTGCTCCTGTCCGGGCGCCGTGGCAAAAGGGTGGACGCTCACCCCGAGCCCGTCCGGCGAACAGAAATCCCGGCGCAACCCTTCCGGGAAAAGCCTTTGCAAGGGGTGTCTAAGGAGGTGTCAGCTCACTCCGGCGAAGAGTCTTCTCGAAGAGAACCTTGCCGTCCTCGCCGAACAGACGGAATGTCACTTCCGGATCGGGTTTGTTCGTGTCGAATTCAAACTCGCTGAACGCGTACTGGCCGGAGATTCCGTACAACTGTGTGACCCAATCCGGCTGGGTTACGGGCGGTCCGCTTCGTCCTCCGAGGCTGGCCCCTTCGAACTCGTAGAACTGGAAGCCCTTGCCCCGCGGAATGGTGAATCCACGAGCTCCATGCCGGTGGCCGGAAATCAACAAGACCCCGGCGATGCGGTTTTCCTCAATGAAGCGGAAGAGCTCCTCTCGGCCTTCGGGGTCAAAGACACCCCAGGAATCTTTCCCGGCTGATACGTAATCACTCCACATCGTGCCGCACGAAAGGATGATGAAAGGCCCCTTTGCCTCGCGGAGCTGCTGCTTTAGCCACAGCATCTGGCGCACGCCCAAGAAATTGCCTTTCTGACGGAAGTAGCGATTGTCCAACATGATGACATCGCACGGGCCTATTCGGGTCCTCATGAACACGCCGCCGCCATCGGGACCGAACCCGTAGCTGGGATTGTTCCAGCACTGGGTGAAAACCTGCCAGACGCCTCGCCGATCCTCCTCGGTAAAGCCTTCCGGAACGCCCCATTTGTCGTTATTGAAGTAGTCGTGATCGTCCCACGTCACGTAAACCGGGATCTCGGCCACCAGCTCCTGCCAGGCTGGGATGAGATCGCGAACGAGGTAATCCAGCCGATGCAGTCCCAGGTGGTTGTCCCGGTCCTGCGCCGCCGTATCGCCAATGAGCAGGATCGCCGCGGGTTGCCGGTTGCGAATCTGGGTCAACAGCCGCGAGTTGCCCAACCCCCAACGGTGCATGCAGCTGCCAAACACGATCCGCACGTGCGAGGGATCCGCAGGGAGGGTGTGGAAACAGGCGTTCTCCGGGATCCTGGCCGGTGCGCCGTTGATCAAGACGCGGTATGGGAAGGCGCCTCCAGGCGGCAGACCGTGCACGCGAACGATCGCCGTGTAATCCGTGCCAGGGGTCGATTCAACCGGGCCAAACCTGCGAACCTCTCCGTTCACGGTAACTTCGACACTCACCTGAGCAGGGCCGAGGGTCCGAAGCCAGACGCGTGCCCCTCCAGGCTCGAGGCACCCCAACATTGGCCCGCCCAAGTGCGTCAGGCCCGCTTCTTGACAGGCTCTCCTGAACTCGGGTAGCTGCACAAGCTCGGCGATGGTTCCCCTCGGCCGGGTCGAGAGGAAATTGTACGCGACCCTTGCGACCTCCTGCTTGGCCGCAGGCTGTTCTCCCCACAGGTTGAAGATCTTCAGGCTTGTCGCCAGATCACCTCGGCCCAGATGCTGGTGCTCCGGTTTTTCTTGTGGCCAGGAGATGGGGGGACACCACGCGAGAAGCCCAAGACTGACCACCGTAACAACCCAGCTGCGCGAGACATTCATCGGGAATCCCTCCCCTGTTATGGGTGAGATCACTCGTGGCCCCACAGGCCTGGGATCTGGAGAGTGCCACTGCTGAGACGACTGCCCTCGCTCCTGTTGCCAGTCGGGCGCTCCGGCCCGGCTTTTCCGGTCGGCCCAAGGCTGCTGTACCCTGCCCAACACGGCGGCCGGGTTCTGCATGTCTTCTCACGGATCAACCCGCACGAGCCTTCCGATTCGGGGAGCGGGGGCAGTTGCCGGAAGGGTTCTGCCGGCACCAATCCCGCCGGTGCCTGCGCTCGGGCACAGATGAGGGCTCATCGCCGTCAACTGGTTACCCTGACCCTGCACGGGACCACGCGGGGTCATTCGATTGTCTCCCGCTGCTAATGCTTTATCCTCTTCGGGTGGAGCAGGGTTCCCAGTGGCTGAGATGGCCACTAGCCATTAGCAAAGAAATAGGCGCTCGCGAGCAGAAAGGAAATCCCGAAAGTGCTGACCCGCCTTTGCCGGCTCGTCGGCAGTCCTGGGCCTGGCTGCGGTCTCCTCCCGCGAATTTGGTCCTCTCGGGGGCGGGCAAGCCGACAAGCCTTGTTCGAGTTTCGAGAACGTCAATGGCCTCGACTCTTGCGGTGATTTGGCTTCCGGAAGCTACTGGCACTGGGGGAGGCCTCGACGGCGGGGCAGCGGCCTGCGGGGCCTTCGACATGCAGGCCCCTACGAACGGCAGGGTGGTGTATCTGCTCTCGAAAGCGTCGTTCTGCTTGCGTCGGCGACCGCAGCTGCGTCAGGAGGCGGAGCTACTTCGGGCAACAAGCCGTGCCGCAGCGAGGTTGGCAACGGCACCCCAGTTTCCCGCGCGAAAAGGTGGGTTCCGCTGAGGCGCGGTCGACCGAGACCGTCCGCAAGGAGCCGCAGGGCGGTCGCGCCCGAATGCCATCATCAGTCCCCTCTCGTTCTTGCCCAGGAGCCAAACCCTCCGCCCAGGTTGAGCTGTCAGCGCAGTTGGTACCGTCGCGTGCGCATCCTGCCATCGGCAACTTGTGGCAAGGTGGCCACCGAGCTGCTTATCTGTCGCGTTCCATGTTCTTCGGACTGGGACGACTTGTTTTGGGAGGTGCAAAGCGGGGGATCAGGAGCTCGGCGGCCCCATGCGTTCACCCCCGGGGTTGCTCTCGCGTCCGCCGTCGGGTGGGGTTATCCGGGAGCCTCGCAATTCCTCGACTTCTGCGCGCAGAAGGCTGATTTCCTGGGCGAGGCGGGCGGTGTGACGAGTGAGTTTGGAGATGACGAGCGTGAAGTGGAGGAACAAGACGACGCCGAAGAACAGGGCGATCAGAAAAAGGGCCGAGGGGGCATAATACACGCCGAGGATGCGGGCGATGATCTCCAGGAGGTCGCGCCAAACGGCCAGTACCACCAACACAATGGCCGCCGCGAACCACAGGAGGGAGTACTGCTCCAGGAGCTTGCGTTTCCGGATGAGCTCGAAAATCAGGGCCACGGCCAGCAGAGCGCCCGCTACGGCGAAAAACTGGATTCGCGAATTCATGACCTATCTCCATCCTTGGGCCGAAGGCGATCGCGCAGCGACTCGACCAGCACGGCGAGCAGGACCTTGACCATGTAGTACACCGAGCGGAAGGAATTGATGGAAGACGTTCCGTTGAGGCGAGGGTGCATTTGCACCGGGATCTCCAGGATGCGAAAGCTGTTCCTCGCCAGGAGCACAATAGCTTCGGGTTCAGGGTAATCCGTGGGATAGTGCTGGGCCAAGAAGGTGAACGCCTCTCGGTTGTAGGCCCGGAAGCCCGACGTGCTATCGTGGATCGGGTGCCCCACGAGGGCCGAGATGAACTTTGCCAGGATGACCATGCCAATCCTGCGCGCGAGCGGAGCTTTGTAATCGGTGCGCTGTACGTACCGGGATCCAATCACGATATCGGCTTGTCCGGAGCGCACCGGCTCCAGCAATCGACGGATCTCGCGCGGATCATGCTGGCCGTCGCCGTCCAGCTGCACGGCATAGCGATACCCATGCGCCACCGCGTAGCGGAAGCCCGTCTGCACGGCCCCGCCGATCCCCAAATTGACCGGCAGACTGAGCACACGCGCTCCATGCTCGCGTGCGACCTGTTCGGTGCGGTCGAGGGACCCGTCATTGACCACAACCACATCGGGGGGATCTTCCAGCGCGTGCACGGAACGCAGCACGGGCCCGATGTTCTTCTCCTCGTTGTATGCCGGGATGACCACGAGCACGTCGGAGCGGCTACCGGACATCGGTTCAGACTCCCTTACCTTCACGGATCATGCGCTTGAAGAGGGCCTCGTAGCGGTCGGCCACCAGGTCCCAAGTATACCGATCCCGGACTCGCTGGCGCACCCGCATCCGATAGGTTTCGACGATCTCCGGGTTGTCGAGCACCCACTGGAGCTTTCGGGCCAGATCGCCATCTTTGTGGACCTCGAAGTAGATACCCGCGTCGCCGAGGACCTCGCGGTGCTCCGGCACATCGTTGGCCAACACGCAGTTTCCGAAGCCCATCCCTTCGAGAAGAGCTGGATGTGTTCCTCCGACCTCCGTCGCCTGCACGTACGCGTAGGCGTTGGACTGCAGCTCGCGGTAGCCCTGCCCGAAGACGTAGCCGGTGAAGATGATGCGCGGGTCCTTCGTGGATTTCAGTTTGCGGATGTAGTCAGTGGCGTAAGGGGCATCCCCTACGACGACGAGCCGAAGGGAGGTACGCACCTGCTCGAAGGCGCGGACGACTTCCAAAGCGTTGTTTTCCGGTTCGAGGCGACTCACGTACAGGACGTAGTCACGGCCTTTGAGGCCCAGTCGGTCCAGAATCTCCCTTGTGGCCACCGGGCCGTCCGGCGCCCCGTAGGGGATGAACGTCGAGCTCTTGCCGAACCTCTGCAGGTAATACTTTTGGATTTCCCGAGCATCGGTAACGATCTCATCGGGAAGCACGACCGCCAGCATTTCCGAGAGTCTGTAAAAGGTGCGACCTAACGCATTCCACTTGCGACGTTTCCACTCCAGACCATCCACATTCACGGCCACTTTCTTGCCTGAAAGCTGGAGAATTGGGCAGAAGATGGTGTTCACGCTGTTGCAGATGAGGACCACATCGTACTTCCGCCAAAGGCCGTGTAGGGCGGAAATGAACGTGTGTGCCACGGTGTCGAAGTACTTGTTCGGAATGGTGGGGAGGATGAAGAGCCGTACCCCTTTATAGTAGGGTTCCCGGTAGCGGATGTTGTTCGATCGGCCGTAGACGGTGACTTCGTGGCCGCGTTGCACCAGTCGCGGCGCCAGCTCCTCGGCGAAGGTCTCGAAGCCGCCGTAGTTGGCAGGGATGCCGCGGATTCCCATGATGGCGATGCGCATGCCGCCGTTACTCCCTTCGATTGGCCCTTGTTGTGTCCAGTACCGGCATCGGAGCTGGTGGACTTGTTGGCCAGAGCCTGGCTCGGCGTCCCCGCCCGTGTATCGGGCTGGAACACGGTATTGATTTCGCGCCTCGGCGCCGGTTTCGGCGCGCTCCGCACCTGTGGGAGGTGCTGGATGGCGCTGAGTTTCGGTGCAAACATGGGGCCAATGCCGTCGCTTGCTCGCGGCGTAGCGGGATGGAAAAATCCCTTGACAAAATTGATCGGGGATTGTAATATGGAAGCGCTTCCTTGGAAGGGCTTCCATGAGAGACCCTCGGAGAAGGCTTGGCGGAATGGAGCGTTTGGGAGCGAGGGTCCATGCCTACCATCTACGATGTGGCCAGGAAAGCTGGCGTGGGAATCGGCACCGTCAGCCGGGCCCTCAACGATAGCCCCAACATCAGCCCCGAGACCAAAGAAAAAGTGTTGCGCGTGGCGCGCGAGATGGGCTATCAGCCCCATGCCCTTGCCCGAGGACTTGCCAAGAAACGCACAGGGGCCATTGGGGCCATCGTCCCCTTCCTGACCAACTACTTCTACTTGGAACTCCTGAAAGGCATCCAGCACGAGATCAGCCGGTCGAAGTACGATCTCATCCTTTATTCGGCGGACGACGTGACCCGCGGGGAGGAGCTCTTGGAACGCGTTCTCCGCGAACGCCGGGTGGACGGCCTCCTCTACATCTCCATGCCCCTCTCGAATCGCGCCGCACGGAAGGTCCGCTCTCGGCAGCTCCCGGTGGTCCTGGTCGATTCGTACCATCCTGAGGTGGATTCCATCCACGTGGAGAATCAGCAGGGAGCTTACCAGGCGACGCGCTATCTCCTCGAGCTCGGGTATCGCCGACTCGGCATGATCAATGGCAAGTTGCGGAGTTTCCCGGCGCGGGAGCGGCGGCAGGGATTCCTCAAGGCGCTCAGCGATTTCGGGCTTTCGCCGAGGCCAGAATGGATGATTGAATGCGACGACATGGACGGCCAAGACGGGTTCAATGCTCCAGCCGGGTATCGTGCCATGTTGAGCCTGCTCGCCCTCGACGACCTCCCGGAGGCCCTGTTCGTGGCCAGCGATGTTCAGGCGTACGGTGTGCTCCGCGCCGCGCGGGAAAAGGGCGTCCGCATCCCCGATGATCTTGCCTTGGTCGCTTTCGATGACATCCAGCCCTCGGAGCTCATCGGCCTGAGCACCGTCCGGCAACCCATGTTCGAAATGGGGCAGCGGGCTGTGAAGCGACTCACCGAGAAGCTGGAGAACGGGGTCCAAGATCTCTGGCACGAGACCTTGGGCACCCGCTTGATCATCCGATCTACGTGCGGAGGGGATGGCAGGAAGGGATAGCCATCGCCCGGAGGTGTAGGCTGCAAACGGGACGGGAGAGCAACATGAGACGCCATCATCCGGCCATCATGGCGCTAGCGGCAGGGCTCCTGCTGCTCGGAGGAGGGGCGTGGGCTGGCACGACCGGCAAGATCGCCGGGAGAGTGACCGATGCCCAGACCGGGGAAGCTCTGCCGGGCGTCAACGTGGTTATTGAGGGAACTACGATGGGGGCTGCGACCGATGTGGATGGATACTACGTCATCTTGAGCGTCCCGCCGGGAACGTATGTAGTCTCCGCTCAGATGATCGGCTACCGGGTCCGGCGGGTGGAAAACGTGCGGGTCAGCGCCGACATGACCGCCACCGTCCATTTCCAGCTGGAGCCCACAGTCCTGGAGCTCGGAAAAGAAGTGACCGTGGTGGCGGAACGCCCGGTGGTGCAGATGGACCGCACCTCTTCCCTGGCCTCCGTTCAGGCGGACGAGATCCGGGTGCTGCCCGTGGAGGAAATGACCGACGTCCTGGAACTGCAGGCCGGACTGGTCCGCGATGCCTACGGTGGTCTCCACATCCGCGGGGGAAGATCCGGCGAGGTGGCCTACTGGGTGGACGGGATCGCCGCCACCGATGTCTACAACGGGCAGATGGGCATCGACGTGGAAAACGCGGCGATCCAGGAATTGCAAGTCATCTCCGGGACCTTCAACGCCGAGTACGGGCAGGCCCTTTCGGGGATCGTGAACATCGTCACCAAGGAAGGCTCGTCGAAATTCACCGGCCAGGTCCAAGCCTACGCCGGAGACTATCTCTCCTTTGACGACAAGACCTACTTTGTCCTCAAGCCGAAGCGCCGCGCGCGGGAAGCCCTGTATTCCCCCAATCCCGACAGCTTGGAGCGGATCAATCCGCTCGAAGACTTGAATCCGATCTACGACCTCCAAGTGAGCCTCAGCGGTCCCTTGCCGCGGGCCAAGACGAAGGGGACGTTCTTCGTCAATTTCCGTCGCTACAGCTCGGACGGCTATCTCTACGGTTTGCGCTGGTTCACGCCGCAAGGGTTGCTTGCGGATGGCAAGATCGTGCCCATGAACCCCTACCGAAAGTCCAGCTTCCAGGGCAAGCTGGCCTACCGACTCACTCCCGAGTTGAAGCTGACCTACACGCTCTTGTGGAACGCGAACCGTTTTCGATATTACGACCACTACTTCAAGTACAACCCGGACGCCCTGTATCGAAGGTTTGAGGATGGGACCAATCACATCCTCGCGATCACCCATACCCTTTCCCCGAAGACCTTCTACGAGCTGAAGCTCACGCGCTTTTCGACCGGCTACAAGCACTATCTCTACGAGGATCCCAAGGATGCGGTGGCATACATCGAGCATGTGGATCCTGCGGACACAACGCGAAAGTGGTACACCATCGATCCGAAGGACGCCGTGGGCTACGTTCATCCGGATTCCCTGTACGCCCCCGCGCCCTGGAGCTTCTCGGATGGAGGTACGCCGGCGCAGCACTTCAACCGGAGCACCTCCTATTGGGTGACGAAGTTCGACCTGACCAGCCAGGTAACCCGCAATCATCAGGTCAAGGCCGGTTTGGAGGCCCGTTTCCACCGGGTGGAGATGACCGACTTTTCGGTCGTCCCCAAACGGGTGGGGAACACGGATGTGATCCCATTCCAGCCTGCCATTCCGGAACGCATCTCTCCCAACTACAATGCCTTCGCCAATCGCCCGATCGAGTTCTCCGCCTACGTGCAGGACAAAATGGAATTCCGCGACGTGATCGTCAATCTGGGAGTGCGGTTCGACTATTTCTATCCGGATGCGAAGGTTCTGGCGGATCCCACGGATCCGAACATCTACGACCCCTTCAAGCCGGAGCATCGATACAAGAACTGGAGCGCTACCACGCCCGAGTCCCTGCTTGTGGAGTACACGGTGGCTGAACGGGAGAAATTCTGGTGGAAAAAAGCTTCCGCCAAGATGCAGCTCAGCCCGCGCTTTGGGATCGCTTATCCCATTACCGACCGGGGTGTGATCCACTTCAGCTACGGCCACTTCTTCCAGATGCCGCAATTCGAGTACCTCTACGGCGAGATCGAGGTGCCGCGGACCTCGGGGGTTTCCACGCTGCTCCACAATCCGGACCTCAAGCCTCAGCGGACGGTGATGTACGAGCTGGGGCTCCAGCAGCAGATCGCCGAGGACATCGGCGTGGATGTGACGATGTTCTACCGCGACATCCGCGACTGGGTGGGTACCGGCCCGCCAATCCAGACCAGTTTGCCGAGCGTGGTCTACACGCGATTCGAGAACAAGGATTACGCCAACGTCCGCGGGGTCACGGTGAGCGTGGACAAGCGTTACCGCCGCTACTTCGAGGCGAACCTGTACTACACCTATCAGGTGGCAGAAGGCAGCGCCTCCAACCCGTCGGACGAGTACTTTGACCGGCTTGCCAACCGGGCGCCGAGGATTCAGCTCATCCCTCTTGCGTGGGATCAACGGCATACCCTCAACGGCACGATCAGCGTGGGCACCTCCACCTGGCGGGTGAGTCTCATCGGCCGGTATTGGTCCGGGAAGCCGTACACGCCGCGTTTCCCGGTGGGGACGGTGGCTGGAGGGAGCGCCTTCGTGGGTCTCCGGGAGAACAGCGCGAGGCGACCCGCGGTCAACAGCTTCGACCTGCGCATCTACAAGCAGTTCCGAGTTCGGGGGATGGGGCTGGCGGTCTTCGCCAACGTCTACAATGTCTTCGATCAGCGCAGTCCGACCAACGTCTACGAGGATACCGGAAGCCCCTACTATACGCTCGACGTGAGGGCAGTCGGCGCGGATCCCCACCGCGTGAGCACGCTGGAGGATAACGCCAGGCATCCGGAGTGGTTCATCGAGCCGAGGCAGCTCCAGCTCGGTGTCGCCCTCAGCTTCTGAACCTGAGTCCGATCGGGAAGGGACGTGGACCGTTAGCTGGGTGTGAGAGCGATGGGAAAGTGGCGAGGCTCCTTGCTGGTTGGCCAGGCGATCATCTTGGCGGCCGGAGTGGCTTTCGGCCAGCCGAAGCCCCACGGCGATCAGCAATACGAGAAGAAAGGGATCCACAGCGGCAATCGAATCCGAACCACGTTCTACAACTCCGGATTCGTCGGCCGGGTGGGCAACGTGCCGGAGGACATTGGCGGCGAATGGCCGATCAACTCCGGCCACGAGTACATCGGCGACATGCTCGTGATGGTCGGCTCGGAGATCAAGGATGCCCGCGGCCAAGTGCGACACTCCGTCGTCACACCCCGCGGGCCGCTGGTGAGCGCGCGCACTGGCGACCGTGCCGACGACGGCTCCAAATGGTACACCTGGGACCCCCTTCCCGGCTACGCCAATCCCGATACGAACCTCGTGGCCATGAGCCACCTGCCAATTTCCTGGCCCCCTTACTGGCCAGATCGGATGGGCGACATCGTTGACCCCGGCTGGCCAGGCTCCTGGAACGGCTATTTCGGCAAGAACGTCTTCAACGCCGACCAGGAGAGTTACTACGTGATGGATGATTACAATGACGCCCGTTACGAGTTTTACCCCGACAGCACCGATCTAACCCGCCGCGGGCTTGGGCTGCAAGGCGCCGTGCGGGGATTCCAGTGGTCCCATCCCCTGGCGCAGGACGTGCTGTTCCAGGTGTTCGATTTCACGAATGTCGGGACGTACCCGCACGAGAAAATGGTGTTCGGCATCATCTGGGGGGGAATGGTCGGCGGGGACGGGGAGGACGACAACGCGACTTTCGACATCCGGGATAACATCACCTACACCTGGGATTTCGACAACATCGGGGCGGGAGGCTGGACGCCCGTCGGGTGGGCCGCCTGCGCTTTCTTGGAAAGCCCGGGCAATCCCTGGGATGGCATCGACAACGACAACGACGGCGCGGATGGGCCCGGGAAGGTGATCACCGAATCCATGTTTGCCCCTCGCGCCCTCAAGGCGGGTGAACCCGTGGTGGTGATCGACTACGACACCTTCCAGCGCCGGGTCGTGAATATGCCGCAAGACTCGCTCGTCGTGACGTACCGCTACTTGGGCGAAAAGCGCAGGCTCGTTTTCCGGCCCGGCGACGTGGTCCAAGAGGTGCCGAGAAACCTGATCGACGACAACTTGGACGGGCTCATCGATGAGAACAACGGAAGCTCGGTGGAGATTGCTCCGCGGATCTTCCAGACTACCTACCTCTACGTGGGCCTGAAGTGCGTTGACTACATCACAGGCGAAGGCAAGTCCAATTTGCTTATCGACGAGAGGCGCGACGACGGGATCGACAACGATGGCGACTGGGACCCGGTCAATGATGACGTTGGGCTCGACGGTGCCTTCAACACCAACGATCCCGGCGAGGGAGACGGGAAGCCGACCTCCGGGGCCGGGACGGATCTTCCCGGTGAGCCGCACATGGACAAGACGGACATCACCGAGTCGGATCAACTCGGCTTGACCAGTTTCTACTTCTTCTACCCCTTCAACCTGTTCTCCCTCCGGGAGGATGAGAAGATTTGGAACAACATGGCTCCCGGCTACTTCAATTCCACCGCTCAGAACGTGGATGGTGATTTCATCTACGGGTCCGGCTACTTCCCGCTCCGACCGGGCGAGACGGAGCGTATCTCCGTGGCCATCATCTTCGGGTGGAACAAGGAGGAGCTCCTGCGCACGAAGCGGACCGTGCAAAAGATCTACGACGAGAACTACAACTTCGCCAAAGCTCCCTCTCTGCCCACGGTTTGGGCGGTGCCGGGAGACAATGAGGTGACGATCTATTGGGACGACAAGGCCGAATACTCCTGGGATGTGCTTTCCGGCTACGATTTCGAGGGATACAAGATCTACCGTGCTTCCGATCCCGGCTTCCAGGACGCGCTCCCGATCACGGATGCCTTCGGCTCGCGGAAGCTTGATGCGCCCATTGCCCAGTTCGACAAGATCGACGGGATCAAAGGGTTCTTCCCCATTGGACTCGATGGGACGCAGTTCTACTTGGGAGACGATACGGGGCTGGTTCACTCCTTCCGCGACACGACCGTGCGGAACGGGCATCTGTATTTCTACGCCGTGACGGCGTACGACCACGGCGACCCGGCCCTCGGAATTCTTCCCTCGGAGACGTCGAAATACGCCACTATCGATCGCTCCGGCAAAATTGAAACGGCCAAGAACGTGGTGGCGGTACGGCCGGAAGCGCCGGTGGCCGGCTACGTCGGCCCGGACAAGCTCAAGCAGGCTGAGCCCAGGCCGGGCACTGTGGGGACCGGCAAGGTCTACCTCGAGGTTGTCGATGCCACGCGCGTCAAAGACGGTCATCTCTACGAAATCCGCTTCTTCGACGCGTCTTCCGACGGCCTGGACAACGACCTCGATTGGAAGCGGGACACGGATGATGTGGGGGCCGATGGGATCCGGGGTACTTTCGATGAGGGGGAGGCGGATGGCAAGCCCACGCCGGGCGAGCCGAATCTGGACCTCCGCGATCCTCATGAGCTGTTGCCCGTCACCTCCCGCTTCGAGATCTGGGATGTGACCAGCGAGCAGAATCCCATTCGGTTGCTGTCGGCTCCTTTCGTCGAGGTGATCCGTCGCGGGGATGAAGTGGACACGCTGGTCAACCGGGTGCGTCAGGACATCGGCGGCAGCCGCGACTTCTTCGACGGGCTCCGCTTCAATATCCAGAATGACTGGAAGGTATTCCGCATCCCCGACGCTTCCAACTGGAACAAGATCTATCCGGATCGGCCGCTCAACTATCGCTACAGCTTCTCACCGTTCGAAGCTGCGGGGTTCTATACCCGCGGAGTAGCCTGGCCGGTCTACTACAAGATCGTGATGCTGGACACAACTGAGAACATGTCCGATCCGCTCGTCATCTACCGGGCAGGGACGGGCGGAAAGCCGGGGGCTCCGGTGACGATCCCGAGCGCCAAGTGCAATTTCCGCATCATCGATGGCAACAAGCCTGACCGGAAGGTGAACTTCGCCTTCCTGGACAGCCCGCTGCGGCCGTCCTTCATCCCGCCCGGCTTTCTTTCGAACCTGGATCGGATCATCTTCTTCGAGACGGTCGGGGATACCCAAATCGTGACCTGGCAGTTGAGTTTCTTCGGGAACGACACCACCTATCACAGACCGCGCGCGGGAGACACGCTGACGATCAAGACCACGGCTCCTTTCCGGACCGGAGACCGCCTGGTGGCCCGCGCGGAAGCCCCGCGAGTGGATCCGGAGAAGGCCAAGGCGGAGCTGGCGAGGATCAAGGTGGTTCCGAATCCCTACGTGGCGGCCGCGACGTGGGAACCGCGCAACCCCTTTGAGACCGGAAGAGGCCCGCGGGAACTGCACTTCATCCATTTGCCCAAGCGCTGCACGATCCGCATTTACACGGTCCAGGGCGAGCTCGTAGCCGTGATCGAGCATGATTCGCCGCTGGAGGACGGGACGGCCATCTGGAACATGCTCACCAAGGACAATCTCGATATCGCGTATGGGGTGTACGTCTACCATGTCGAGGCGCCCGGCCTCGGTGAGGTCGTGGGCAAGTTCGCGGTGATCAAGTGACGGCGTAGTGGACGGGCAAGATGAGGATCGAGGCAATGAGAAGATCCGTTTGCCGGGTAGCCACGTGGTTAGCTCTGCTCCTCACGGGCTCCGTGGCCATGGGGCAGAAGGTGAGCAAGGTGGGAACCACAGCTGCGCCCTTCCTCAACATCCCGGTGGGTGCCAGGGCTTTGGGAATGGGCGGAGCCTTCGTCTCCGTGGCTGACGATGCCACAGCGCTCTTCTGGAATCCCGGGGGCCTTGCGCGACTTCGGTCCAGCGAAGCGGTATTCGTGCATACCAATTGGATCGCCGACATCGGCTTCGATTTCGCCGGCGCCGTGCTCAATTTGGGAGCCGCCGGCGTCATCGGCCTTCAGGGGACTTATCTGAATGCCGGCGAGATGGAACGGACCACCGAGATCTATCCCGAAGGTACGGGCGAGAAATTCAAAGCCGGGAGCTACGCGCTCGGCATCACCTATGCCCGCGGCCTCACGGATCGCTTCTCCATCGGAGGCACGGTGAAATACGTGCGGGAGTACATCCTGAATTCCTCCGCACAGGGGATAGCCATTGATCTGGGAACGCACTTCGTAACGCAGTTCCACAACGTGACGCTGGGGGCGGTCATTTCCAACTTCGGCACGAAGATGCGCATGACGGGGCGGGATCTGTTGGTGCAGTACGACATCGATCCCACTCGGCACGGGAACAACGAACGGATCAACGCGAACTTGGAGACGGATTCCTACGACATGCCCTTGATGCTCCGGGTCGGGGTGTCCGTCGATCTGTTGCAGCGGCTGGAAGGCCAGAACCTTGTGGTGGCGGTGGACGCAGCCCATCCGAGCGACAACGTGGAACACGTGAATGTGGGCTGCGAGTATCGCTTCCACCAGTTCCTTGCCCTGCGGGGTGGCTACCGCAACCTTTTCTCCCGCGACAGCGAGCAAGGCTTCACCGTGGGTGCGGGACTGCGGTACGGGGTAGCGGGTGACTTTGCGGTGAAGATCGATTATGCGTACGAGTCCTTCGGCCGGCTCAACAACGTGCAAAAGTTCTCCGTGGGGATCACCTTCTAGCTCAGGGGGAGCGAAGGAGATCAAGCCGGCGGGGTGAGCTCGTGGCAGGGAAGTTTTCGAGAAAGGAGGTGGTGTGGAGCCGGAGAGCGCTTGGATGCCGGGGGTGCAGGATGCGAGACAGAGGCTGAACGAACGAGGGAGGTTGCATATGGCGAAACGATGGAAGGTGCTGATGGCCTCGGTTGCCCTGCTCGCAATCGGAATCCCGGCCATCGCGGGGGTGAACCCCGTGACGTTCCAGTGCCAGATGAAGATCCAGATCCTGTCGGGGCTCTTCAATCCGGCGCGGGATACGCTTGTGGTACGGGGTTCCTTCAATGGCTGGGCGGGCAACCAAGATCGCCTCACCGACCCGGATGGCGATTCGCTATACACGGTCACGTTGAACCTACCCGACGCCTTGGTGGGGCAGACCCAGTACTACAAGTACGTGATCGTGTCGCCGGGAAAGGCGGACCGGTGGGAGAGCGATCCGAACCGCGAGTTTGTCCTTCAGGCCGGAGGCCAGATCCTGCCCGTGGAGTATTTTGACCGGCAGGAGGTCATGGCCGTGACGGCAAAGGTGACGTTCCAGGCCGACATGTCGGAGCTCTTGCTGCGGGGCTATTTCGATCCCGCCACGGATAGCATCCGCGTGGTAGGCAGCTTCAACGGCTGGGCGAACAGTGAGTCAATGCAGCCGGATCTCTTCGACCCCACCTTGTTCGTGTACACGACCCCCATCACGGCCGCTCCAGGCTCCACACAGAAGTGGAAGTTCCGCGCCTATCCGACCTCCAAGTTCTTGGACAATGGCTGGGAGGGCGGCTCGGATCATACCTTCACTTTCACGGGTCAGGACATGACCCTGCCGCCGCAGAAGCCGAACATCCTGCCGGCTGGTCGTCCCCTGAGGCAGGCCGTCACCGTACGCTTCAAGGTGAACGTGCGGGGTGCGACGGATTGGTTCAACAAGAAGCCCTTCGGCCAGGTGAAGAGCGTGTGGCTGAACGGCGACTTCGTGCCGCTGGGCCAAGGTGGCTGGGGTAGCTGGGCCGTGGCGGACACCAACAGGCTTGTCCGCATGTACGACGACGGCACCCACGGGGATGAGGTGGCCAACGACGAGATCTGGACCACGGAGGTGAGCTTCGCGGCGGGAGCGATGAACACGCATCTGTACAAGTTCGGGATCTACGCCGCAGGGGTGGACACCCTGAATCGGGGCAACATCCCGATGGACAACGAGGCCGGTTTCGCGCAAAACCACTTCGTGGCCATCGACGATGCCCAGCCCCTGTACGTTGTCCCGACCGACATTTTCGGAAGCCAGCGGCCGTTGCCCGAGGTCACTTTCCAAGTGGACATGTCCATCCAGATGCTATCGGGCCTCTTCGATCCGGCCAAGGACAAGGTGGTCGTGCGCGGGAACTTCAATGGCTGGGCCGGGCAGGATGAGCTTGTGGACTACAATGGCGACAAGATCTTCGTCCGCACCTACTACATGCCCGACGCCACGGTAGGGGACAAGCTCTACTTCAAGTACGTCATTCTGAGGCCGGGTCAGGCGGACCGCTGGGAGAGTGACCCGAACCGTGAGCACGTGATCACCGCCGGACACCAGCTGGTGGCCCTGGACTACTTCAGCCGCGAAAGCCAGGTGGCCGTCACTGCGAAGGTGAAATTTCAGGCGGACATGTCCGAGCTCCTGACTCGCGGCTGGTTTGATCCCGCCACCGACAGCATCCGCGTGGTCGGGAGCTTCAACGGCTGGGCCAACACGGAATCGATGGTGCCGGATCTCTTTGACCCGTCGCTCTACGTCTACGAAATCCCCATCACGGCCGTCACCGGCTCCACCCAGAAGTGGAAATTCCGGGCCTATCCCACCAGCAAGTGGCTCGACAACGGGTGGGAAGGTGGATCCGATCATCAGTTCACCTTCACGGGATCCGACCTGGTACTACCGCCGCAGAAGCCCAACATCTCGCCCGCGGGTCGGCCGCTGGTCCGGGACGTTATCGTCCGCTTCCGGGTCAACGTGACGGGCGCTGTCGATTGGTTCAACAAGAAGCCCTTCGTGAACATCAAGAGCGTGTGGCTGAATGGGGACTTCGTGCCTCTTGGTGTGGGCGGTTGGGGCGGTTGGGCCGTTGTCGACACGTCGCAGCTTGTCCGGATGTATGACGACGGCGTGCACGGAGGGGACGAGGCTGCTCGGGATAACATCTGGACCACCGAGGTTCTGTTCCGGAGCGGCCAGATGTCGGCCCACCTCTACAAGTACGGGATCTACGCCGACGGGGTGGACACCCTCAATCGCGGCAATATCCCGCTCGACAACGAAGCCGGCTTCGCCATGAACCACACACTGCTGATCGACGATTCTCAGCCACTTTACATCGCGCCCATCGACATCTTCGGTAGCCAGTGGCGACCCTCGGCGGTGGAACGCGAAACGCCGGCTGAGCTGCCCACTACCTACTTCGTGAGCAGGAACTACCCGAACCCCTTCAACCCCGAGACTACCATCCGCTACGGACTCCCCGAACGGGCGAGGGTGAAGCTCACGATCTACAACCTCGTTGGGCAGAAGATCGCCACGCTTGTGGACGCCGAGCAAGCTCCCGGCTACTACCGGGTGAAGTGGGATGGTCGGGATGAACTGGGACGGACGGTGCCGAGTGGTCTCTACCTCTACCGGTTCGAAGCGGGCAACTACTCCGTGACGCGGAAAATGACGTTGATGAAGTAGGCACACGTCCCAGAGCCATGTGTGCGCGGAGGGGAGAAGGCCTCGCTTTCTCCCCTCCGGCTTTTTCGGATGGGCGGGCCGCAAGAGCCGCAGACGGAGTTCAAACCACGTGCGCTCTGCCCGGGAGGAGCCGCGGCGCTGTGTGGATTGGCCCGTGGAGGGGCACAAGCGCAGGCGGGCAGCGCGTATGGCCTCCGGCAAGGACCCCTCGCCGGTCGCGCGGAGCCGAGAGCTGCGGCGTCCTTCCTTAGGCTGCGAGGAGGAACTTTCCGTCGGTGTGGGCCGAAATCCTGTTTGCTCTCTCCTCACCGTTTCCCTATCTTCGCCTTCGAGGGAATCGAGTTCGGGCTTGGATGACCCATCGAGGAGGCTGAGCCATGAGCCGCAAGCCGGGGCGAAGGGTTGCCGCGGTTCTCGCCTTTCTCTCTCTCGTAGCGTTGATCTGGCCCGTCACCACCTGTTGCAGGAGGACTCCGATGACCGCCAAACCCACGGAACTGCGCTGCGAGTATCAGCCGACCGCTTTGGGGACGGATGTGCTTGTGCCACGCTTCAGCTGGAAGCTTCAGGATGAGCGCCGGGGCGCCAGACAGACTGCCTACCGCATTCTCGTGGCGACGGACGAGGCGCGGCTGCGGAATGATTCGGCGGACGTGTGGGACAGCGGCGTGGTCGAATCGGACCAATCCGTCCATGTGCCCTACCGCGGACCAGCCCTCGAGTCGCGCACAAGGTACTTCTGGAAAGTGCGCGTGTGGGACCAGGAAGGAAAGGCTTCACCCTGGAGCGATGTCGCTTGGTGGGAGACGGGTCTGCTGCATCCCGATGATTGGCAGGCGAAATGGATCTCCGCGGGAGAGCCAGGCCGCATGGAAGGCGAAATCGATCTGCTTGGGAAGTGGATTTGGCATCCGAGGGAGAAAGGCATCGAGAAGACGGTGTTCTTTCGGAAGACTTTCGTCCTTCCGCCGAAGTCCGAATTGGATACGATGTACGTGTCCATCACCGCGGACAATCGGTTCACCTTGTTCCTGAATGGGGAGGAAATGGGGAGCGGCTCCAACTGGCGGGAGGTCAAGACCTACGACGCCCACCTCTTCGTGAAGGAAAGGGAGAATGTCCTGGCGGTGGCAGCGGCGAACACGAGCGGGGACGTCTGCGGGCTCATCGCGAATTTCCACGCCAAGCGGAAGGATGGTAGCGTAATCCAGGTGTACACCGATCGGTCTTGGAAGACCAGCGACACGGAAAGCCCTGGCTGGACCGGTCTGGGGTTCGACGACTCCTCGTGGGAGACGGCGGTGGAAGTTGCATCGTACGGGGAACCGCCTTGGGGACGGTTTGGCGGGCAGTACGTGCCTCCGCGGTCCCAGATGGTTCGCAAGGAGTTTGAGCTTCGGGCGCCAGTACGCCGCGCCCGGGCATACGTGACCGGCTTGGGTGCTTACTGCCTATTCCTCAACGGGAGGCGTGTGAGCCAGGACGTCTTGACTCCGGGCTGGACCGACTACCGCGTTCGCATCCAGTATCAGACGTACGACGTCACGGGGCTCTTGAAGAAGGGCAAGAATGCAGTGGGGGCGCTTCTTGGCAACGCGTGGTGGTGCGGGGAATTGGGCTGGGAAATGAAGCCCCAGTACAGCATGGGGCCGCTGCGGTTCCTGCTCCAGCTCGAGGTGGAGTACGAGGACGGAACCGTGGAGACGATTGCAACCGACTCTACCTGGAAATGCCACCCGTCGCCCATCGTCTACAACGGCCTGTACAATGGCGAGACTTACGATGCGCGGCTGGAACTGCCCGGGTGGAGCCAAGCCGGTTTCGAGGAAGACGGCTGGGTTCCTGTCTCCCAGCTCGACGAGGGCTACGATCGCCTGGTAGCCACGCAGGACGAGCCCGTCCGAGCCGTCGAGGAGCTTAGGCCGGTATCCGTGACGGAGCCCAAGCCGGGTGTGTTCGTCTTCGACATGGGGCAGAATTTTACGGGATGGGCCAGGCTGCGGGTGAAAGGGCCAAAAGGAACCGCTGTCAGCCTCCGCTTCGGCGAGGTCCTCAACCCCGATGGCACAGTGTATTTCGAGAACTACCGCCGGGCCAAGGCGACCGACACCTACATCCTGAAAGGCAGGGGCGAAGAGGTGTGGGAGCCGACGTTCACCTTCCGGGGCTACCGCTACGTGGAGGTGACCGGATATCCGGGTAAGCCGAGGCTTGACGCATTGACCGGGGTGGTGGTGCACACGGATCTCCGCCGCACGGGCGAATTCTCTTGCTCGGAAGACCTGCTCAACCGCATCCACCACAACGTGATTTGGGGGCTCCGGAGCAATTTCCTCAGCGTCCCAACGGATTGCCCGCAGCGGGACGAGCGGCTTGGATGGACTGGGGACGCGCAGATCATCAGCCCCACGGCATGCCACAACCTGCATATGGCGCGCTTCTTCGCCAAGTGGCTGAGGGACCTCGCCAGCAGTCAGGATGAAGAGGGCGCTGTGCGTGACGTGGCGCCCGCGGTCGTGGTGGGAGAAAGACCAGCCTCCCCGGCGTGGGGCGACGCCATCCTCATCGTCCCATGGGTTCTCCACCAGATGTACGGGGAGACGAGGATCCTCGAGGAAATCTACCCGAATATGGTCCGCTGGTTCGAATACATGGAGAAGAACAGCACAGGTTACCTTTACGAACGCGAAGGCTACGGGGACTGGGTTGCGGTGGTCCCCTCGCCGAAGAAGCCCATCGCCGCCGCGTATTACTACCTGGATGCCGTGCTGCTCGCCAAGATGGCGCGCGCGATCGGGCGAGAGGCAGACGCAGCTCGCTTCGAGCAGACGGCCGCGAAAATTCGGGAGGCCTTCAACGCGAAGTATCTGAGTCCGGATTCTGCCTGGTACATCGGTGGGACGCAAACGGCCAATGTGCTCCCGTTAGCCTTTGGGATTGCACCAGAAGATCGGGCGAAGGAACTGGCCGGAGCCGTGGCCCAAGATGTGATCAAGCGGGATTACCACCTGACCACCGGCTTCCTGGGCACGGCTTACCTGCTCCCCGTGCTCACCGAGCATGGTTTCGAGGAGGTGGCATTCCGACTCGCCACCCAGAAGACCTTCCCCTCCTGGGGCTACATGATCGAGAAAGGCGCGACCACCATCTGGGAATTGTGGGACAGCGACGTGAGGGGGCCGGGGATGAATTCCCGTAACCACTACGCCCTCGGAGCAGTGGATCAGTGGTTCTACGAATATGTCGGCGGGATTCGACCCTCGGCTGCCGGATTCAAACGCTCGATCGTCCGACCGTGCCTCACCCGGTTCCTCGAATGGGCCCGCACGTCGCACGAAACCGAGTACGGGACGCTCGCCTGCGAGTGGCGGAGACAGGGCCGAAATCTAACCATACGCGTCGCTGTACCACCGAACACGACCGCCGAGGTGCACATCCCCGCGGAGGATGCAGCGATGGTGGAGATCGCCGAGAGCGGAACGGTGCTTTTCCGCAACGGGGAGAAGAAAACCGGCGTGCCGCATATCCGCTTCGTGAGCACGACGGACAGGGCTGTGGTTTTCGAGGTCGATGCTGGGCGGTACGAGTTCGTTGTGGCCATGCAGTAGCCTGTTTTGGCCGGCGCTTGTCTGGTGCGGAGGGGGAAGGCGGGGCGGCGGGCCAAGCGCAAATGGCAGCGAATGTAGGGGCGTTCCGACGTTCCAAGGGGAATCCCGATGGCGAGGTCACTGGCTCTCGCGGTTGTCCTGATCGGCGCGGGATCGGCGGTGCATTCTCCGCGCCTGACCGCTGGGGTAGCGGACGTGCCCTTTGTGCAGGAAGTCCACGTTCCCCATCCGCTGCCGACGGAGGGGGCGAACGACGTCCGTGCCATTGAAGTCGACACGACCGGCGCGGTGTGGGCAGCCACCGCGATCGGCGTCTACGTGTTGCGCCCGGGGGCGAAGGAGTGGGCTCTGGTCCTCGACCAGGGACCGGCGTACGCCGTCGCGCTTGGGAATGCAGGGAGCATCTGGATTGGCGCCTGGGATGGGCTGTACAGGGTCCACCAGGACGGAGTGGAGAAAGTCAAGGGAATCGCGCAGCCGGTCTCCGTTCTTTGCAGCCTCGGGGACAGCGTGATGGCCTTCGGCCCGGACGGAGCCTGGTGCGTTCGGGACGGGAAGGTCGTGTCGCTGGGCACGCCCTACTCCAAAGCACCTCGCGACGCCGTCCCCGATGGGGAAGGTGGCTTCTGGCTCGCGACGGAGGTTGGACTTTATCACCAGCGGCGCGATGGCCTTCGCCTCTTCCGCGGGCCTGGGCAGCTCGTGAGCGCGAATGCCCGGGCGCTGGCGTTTGCCCCGGACGGTACGCTTTGGATCGGCGGTCTGGGAGGGATCATGATTTACCGCGGCGAGCGGCCGCTGCGGCAGATTCGGCCCAAAGATGGCTTGCCCAGTGCCTGGGTGGAGTGCGTGGAGCGGGGTCCCGACGGCCGAATGTGGGTCGGGACCAGGCAAGGGATCAGCCGGATCGGAAAGGGGGGCTATTCGGTCCGGCACAGTCGGCGGTGGCTCCTCAGCGATGACGTGCGGGATATCGCATTCGGACCGGATGGCACGGCTTGGATCGCCACCGCCTCCGGGGTGAGCGCCATCGTCCCGAAGCCGATGACCCTGGCGGAAAAAGCGGCGCACTTTCTCCACGTGTGCTACCGACGCCACCTGAGGGAGCCTTACCTGGTGGAGCAGTGCCTCCTACCTGTGCCCGGCGACACCTCGCGCTGGGAGCCGATGGACACAGACAACGATGGGCTCTTCACCGGCATGTACCTGGCGATGGAGTCCTTCCGGTACGCGAGCACGCAGGATTCGGAGGCGCGGGAGCGGGCGCACCGGGCCTTTGAGGCCTTGCGGTTTCTGCAGGAAGTCACCGGGACCCCCGGCTTTGTCGCTCGGACGGTGATCCCCGCGACCTGGAAACGCATGGCCGATCCGAACCGCAGGATAAGCGAACATCAGTGGGCCGACATGCACGTGGCGAACCCGCGGGAGAAGCGCGTGGAGCAACGGTGGCGCCTGTCGCGCGATAAGAAATGGCTCTGGAAAGGCGACACGAGCAGCGACGAGATCACCGGCCACATGTTCGGCTACCACTGCTTCTACAGGCTCGCGGCCGACGATGCCACCAAACCCAAGGTGAGGGACCAGGTCTGTCGCATCGTCGATTACATCATCGACGGCGGCTACGTCCTGCGGGATCTCGACGGGACGCACACGAAATGGGGCGTCTGGAGTCCGGAGCTTCTGAACGGCGACCCGGACTGGATTACGGAGCAGGGGATCAATTCGGTGGAGATCCTGGCCTATCTGAAACTGGCCCATCACCTGAGTGGCAATGAGAAGTACCAGCAGGAGTATCTCAGGCTGCTAAGGGAATGTGGCTACGCGGAGAATGTGCGCTACGCGAAAACGGTGGATCCGGCCTGGAGGACCCATATCGATGACAATCTGCTGGCCCAGGCGTACCTGATCCTCTTCGACCTGGAGACGGACGCGGATCTGCTCGCCCTTTACCGACAGAGCATCGACTGGTGGTACGAGCAAGTTCGGGACGAAGGCAGCCCCTTCTTCGATTTCGTGTACGCGGCTTGCATCAAGCAACAGCCCGTCCAGCTTGAGCGGGACATCGAGTACTTTCGGGACACTCCGCTGGACCTCGTGTGTTGGACGATCGACAACTCAAGGCGCGAGGATGTGGAGCTCGTGCGCCGGCCGGAGCTGGAGCAGCTTCAAACTGCGCGACTGCTCCCGCCCAGCGAACGGGGCCTGATGCGCTGGGACCGCAATCCCTGGCAGGCTGTGTGGGGCGACGGCGGCCGGACGGAGCGCCCCGGAACCGCCTGGCTCTTGCCCTACTGGATGGGGCGTTACTACGGCTGGATCGACTAGGCGGAGGTTCGTTGCGAGGCGGGGTTTGCCGGCCATCGGGCTGCGGGAGCCATGAGCGCGGGACGGCCGGCCCCGAGCCCGAAAACCCAAAAGGGCATGCGGAGACCCGGGGGAGTATCCGGAACGGAGAGGTTCGGGCCACGAGGAATTGCTCAGGAGCGGAAGCGGAACGCAGAGGGCGGTAGGTGATGGGGTCAGGCAGGGAATCGGTTCGGCGTCTCGGAAAGAGGTTTTTTGCCGCGTGGAAGCGGTTCGCTTTGTTCGTCGGCTTGGTCAACACGCATCTCCTGCTCTTCTTGGTGTACTGGCTCGTCTTCGGTCCCTTTTCTTTGGCCTTGAAGCTTCTGGGTAAAGATCACCTTCGACTGCGGCCGCGCCAGGCTGACAGCTACTGGCTGCCCCGAGAGCCCGACGAGCCGACGATAGAGAGGGCCCGTCATCCCTTCTGAGGGTAGGCGATGGCGACCTGGATCCTGGGGATCTCGGCCTACTACCACGACGCGGCGGCGGCCCTGCTCCGGGATGGGGAGGTGATCGCTGCGGCGCAGGAGGAGCGCTTCACCCGACGGAAGCACGATTGGTCTTTCCCAATCCATGCCATCCGTTACTGCCTCCGCGAAGGGGGCATCGAGGCGAAGGACTTGGACTACGTAGGCTTCTACGACCGCCCGCTGGTGAAATTTGAGCGCATCCTGCAGACCTACCTGGCCACCTTCCCGCGGAGCCTTCCCGCCTTCTTGAAGGCCTTGCCTCCGTGGCTGCGCCAGAAGCTCTGGATCCGCTACGAGATTCGGAAGGCCCTCGACTACGAAGGTCCCATTCTCTTCGCCGAGCATCACATGAGCCATGCAGCCAGCGCCTTCCTCGTATCGCCCTTCGACGAAGCGGCGATCCTCACCACGGACGGGGTAGGCGAATGGGCCACGACGACCTACGGCGTCGGCCGGGGTAATCGGATCGAGCTTTTCAAGGAGGTGCACTTTCCGCATTCGCTGGGCTTGCTGTACAGCGCTTTCACCTACTACCTCGGTTTCAAGGTCAACAGCGCGGAGTACAAGGTGATGGGCCTGGCACCCTACGGCCGGCCCGTCTATCTGGACAAGATGCGAGAGCTCATCGACATCCGGGAGGATGGCAGTTTTCGGCTAAACATGGACTACTTCGCCTACCACTACGGGCTCCGCATGACGAATGGGCGCTTCCACAAGCTTTTCGGGAGGCCTCCGCGCCGGCCGGGCGAGCCGATCGAGAGCTTCCACCAGGACGTGGCCGCCTCCTTGCAGGCGGTGACGGAGGAGGCCCTGCTCAGGATGGCCAATCATCTCCACCGGGAAACGGGGCTCAAGAAGCTGTGCATGGCCGGAGGCGTCGCACTGAACTGCGTGGCCAATGGGAGGATCCTTCGGGAGACCCCCTTTGAGGAACTTTTCGTCCAGCCAGCGGCGAGCGATGCAGGAGGCGCTGTGGGGATTGCGGCGTACATCTACTACACGCTGTTGGACCGCCCCCGCAACTGGCACTGGCAGCACGCCTACCTGGGCCCCGAGTTCTCCACCGAGGAAGTACGATCGGTCTTGGAGCGCTACAGCATCCCGTACGAAGAGCTGGATCGGGAGGAACTCCTCCGACGCACGGCTTCGCTCATCGCCCAGCAGCGGGTCGTGGGCTGGTTTCAGGGGCGAATGGAATTCGGCCCGCGGGCCCTCGGCAATCGCTCCATCCTCGGCGACCCGAGGAATCCCGAGAACAAGGACCGCATCAACCTGAAGGTGAAATTCCGCGAAAGCTTCCGGCCCTTCGCGCCGAGCGTGCTGGAGGAGCGAGCTTCGGATTACTTCGAGCTCTCCGTGCCGAGCCCCTACATGCTGCTCACCGCTCGCGTGCGCGAGGACAATCGCACGATCCCCGCCGTCACCCACGTGGATGGATCCGCTCGAATCCAAACAGTGCGCCGGGAGGATAACCCTCTCTTCTACGATCTGCTGAAGGAGTTCGAGAGGCAAACCGGTTGTCCCGTGCTCATCAACACCTCCTTCAATCAGCGCGGAGAGCCCATCGTCTGTACGCCGGAGGACGCCCTCGCTTGTTTCCTGAGCACGAACATGGACGACCTCATCATCGATCGCTTTCACCTGGCCAAGGAAAGGATGCCCGAAGCGGCGAAAAGCTGGAAACGGCGCTTCGAGCCGGATTGAGATGAATTCGCCATCGAGGTGAGAGCCATGGGGAAACGCAGTGCAGCTTCGCGCGAGCGCCTCGCGATTCTGGCTGAGCTCTGGCTGTTCCTCAAGAAACGCAAGAGACTATGGCTCGCTCCGTTGCTCATCATCCTCATCCTGCTAGGATTGATTGTAGTGTTCACAGAGAGCTCCGCATTGGCTCCCTTCATCTACGCCATCTTCTGAGCGCGGGGGATGGCGACAAGCCCGGCCAGATGTAGCCCTCCGGACCCGGGGAGAAGGGGTATGGCAAGCATCGAGGCAGGACGGGATGGGAAACGCGAACGCTGAGCACGGATTCCCGCCCAAGGCAAGGGCGAGGCAAGTCGCTTTCTCAGCGGTGGGTGTGCTGCTGCCGTTCCTTTTGCTCGGGGCGGTGGAACTCGGGCTCCGGGTGGCTCGGTTCGGCTCGGAGTACGATCTGCTTCACGGTCGCGAACTGGCAGGGAAGAAGTACTACGTACTCAACCGGCAGGTGGCCCGTCGCTACTTTTCCTTCTCGGACGTCGTGATTCCGGATGCGCGTAGCGACGTCTTCGAAGTCAACAAGGGGCCCAGCACGGTCCGTATCTTTTGCCTGGGAGGCTCGACGACCGCTGGTTTCCCGTACACGTACAATGCCACGTTTCCGAGCCTGCTCCAGGATCGCCTCGAAGCGATGTTTCCCGATGTCAACTTCGAGGTGGTCAACGTTGGCATTTCGGCCATCAACAGCTATTCCGTGCTGGATTTCGTCCGCGAGCTGGTGCGCTACCAGCCCGATGCCTTCCTCATCTACATGGGTCACAACGAGTTCTACGGTGCTCTGGGTGTGGCCTCGAGTCAGTCCTTCGGCAAGAACCGGGCGGCCAAGCTGCTGTTCTTGCGGCTGGAGAAGCTGCGGCTTTTTCGCCTGGTGCGGTGGCTTGTGGAGGGGGTGAAGGCGATTGCGTCGCGGGGCCAACCGGTGGATGCCACGTTGATGGAGAGCATGGCACGGAAGAAAGCCATCTCCATCGAAGATCCCGATTACCGGCGCGCCCTCTCCGATTTCCGGGCGAATTTGCGGGAAATCCTGGGGATCGCAAGGCGGAAAGGCGTTCCGGTGCTGGTCAGCACGTTGACGAGCAACCTCAAGGATCAGCCTCCGTTCGTCTCGGTGTGCGGAGCGGGACTGGATGAGACCCGACGGCGCAAGCTGGAAGCGTTCGTAGCAGAGGCGGAATCCCTGCTGGCGGGGGGCTGGCCCGAGGAGTCGCTCAAGAGGCTCGCCCAGGCGAGCCAGATGGACCCCGGTTACGCCAGAGTCCATTTCCTGGCGGGGAAAGCCTGGTACGCGCTGGGCCAGTACGACTCGGCGCGGGCTGCTTTCACTCGAGCCCGCGATCTGGATGCGCTGAGGTTCCGGGCGAGTAGCGATTTCAATCGAGTGATCCGGGAGGTATGCGCCGAGTTCGGCGCCGCGGTTGTCGACATGGACAGTGCGTTCTCCGCTCACTCCGAAGGGGGGATCCCGGGCAGGGAGCTTTTTCTCGAGCACCTGCACCCGAATTCTCGGGGCTACTTTCTGATGGCGAAGCAGTTCGCGGAGGGGTTGCGCCGCCACCGGCTTCTCGTCTCTCCCGAGAAATGGTCGCTGGCGCCGGAAGTCTCTGACTCCCTACTTTGGGACCGGGCTGGGGTGACCCCGCTGGAGGAGGAATTGGCTCTGATGCGGATTCGCCGGCTCGTGAGTCGCTGGCCTTTCGACGGCACGACGAAGCTGCCTGACACCGGGGCCGATGACTTCATCCGCAGGCTGGCGCAGGAGGTCTATTGGGGGCGAAAAGCCTGGAACCTTGCTCACTACGAGGCTGCTCAGCACTACATCGAAATGGGACAGCTTGCCCAAGCCGAGCGTGAGTTCCTGGCGGTGATCAAGGTTGTGCCCACCAACTTCTACCCCTACTTGAAGCTAGGGGACCTGAGCCTGGTGCGCCAGGACTACGCCCGTGCCGACTCCCTCTACCGGATCGCGATTGCCCTCAGTCCGCACCTGCCATTCGGATACGCCAAGCTGGGTACGCTGGAGCTGCTTCGCAACCGGCCTGCGGAGGCGCTTCGCTTATTGCGGAAGGCTCTGGAACAGGAGCAGCGAGTGCACCAGCTGAAACGGCCGGACGTGGGTCGGTTGTACTACGCGCTGGCCGCGGCCGCGGCGCAGACGGGGGATCTCGGGGAGGCACGCCTTCACGCCCAACGCGCTCGAGAAACTCTGCCCGATGATCCGGCCGTAGCCACCCTTTGCCGAGAACTCGGTCTCTGACTACTGCGACGGGAGGATCAGACGACTGCCATGAGTTACGATTTGGTTTCGCGACAAGTGCGGTGGGTCTTGGTTCTTGCCGCGGTCTTGGCGGCTGTCGGTTGTTCTCGCCAACGGATGGATCCGGACGCCCTGGCGAGGGTGGATCACGAGCAAATCCATCGCGACGAGTTCATCCGCAGCATCTTGCTCATGCCCCGCTACGATCCGCGGCGCAAGGGGACGGAGGCGATCCGGCAGCATCTCAACTCGCTTGTGGAAAACAAGCTGGTGGCCCGCTACGCCCGACACAAGGGCCTCGACAAGGATCGGCGCATCCAGAAGCGTCTCAAGTGGATCGAGCAGAACGCGATGGTGGAGCAGCTTTTCCGGGAGGTCGTTCAAAAGAACGTGCAAGTGACGGAAGCCGAGCTCCGCGAGGCGTTCGTGAAGTACAATACCCAAATTCACGCTCGGCATCTCTTCGCGCGGACCGAGCAGGAAGCTTTTGAGCTGTACGAGCGGCTGCAGAATGGGGCCGATTGGGATTCTTTGGCAAAGCAGCTGTTCCGGGATCCGCAACTTGCGGAGAACGGGGGCGACCTGGGTTGGTTCAAGTTCGGGGAAATGGATCCGGACTTCGAAGCAGCATGCTACGCCCTCCCGGTGGGTCAGATTTCGGAGCCAGTGCGCACCCGCTTTGGCTGGCACATCATCCGGGTCGAAAACAAGCAAGTGAATCCCATCCTGACGGAACACGACTTCGCCCAGAATTACAAGAAGCTCGAGCGGATCGTGCGCTCGCGGAAGGAGAACGCTCTTGCGAATCAGTACGTGAAGCAGCTCATGGAGCCCCTTCAGGTGAGGGTCAAGGGTAAGGCCTTCGCGTTCCTGCTGGAGAAGGCGCGCACCTATTTTGGCGAGCCTCTGCAGCAAACTCGGCTTCCGCCGCAGCCCCTCCGGGACCAGCAGGTGACCAGTTTCCTGCAAATGATGGAGCCATTCCGCGACGAAGTGTTGGTCGAGTTCCGCGGGGGCCACTGGACGATCGGGGATTTTCTGGATCGCCTCGAGGCCATGCCTCCGGCGGAACGGCCGCGCATCAACAGTCGGAGCGGGCTCGAGCGCGGGATCAAGTGGATGGTGCGCGATGAGTTCCTCGCCAGGGAAGCTCGGAAGATGGGGCTGCAGAACCATCCCTACGTGCGCACCGAAGTGAGCCTGTGGTTCGAAGATACCATGACCCAGCTCGTGAAGCGGATGATCGCCGATACCCTCACGGTCACGGAAGCAGAGGTCGAAAAGTACTACCAAGATCACCCGGAGAAGTACGGCGTGCCGGAAAAGGTGAGCATTCGGGAGATCTTGGTAGAGGACAGCACATTGGCTGCTGAGCTCCTCGGGCGGGCGAAAAGGGGGGAGGATTTCGGGGCGCTCGCGCGCCAATTCACCAAGCGAACCTGGGCCCGGGAGCTGGGTGGCCAGTTCCCTTACTTCGTCCGCGGGAGCTACGGTCGGATCGGCGAGCTGGCGTTTCAGCACCAGGTGGGGGACTGGGTGGGTCCGGTGCGGACGCCGGAGGGATTCTCCATCTTCCAGGTCACCGGACACCAGGAGGGATTCCTTCCGCCCATTTCCGATGACGTCCGAGAGCGTGTGGAGGCGGAACTCCGGCAGCAAAAGTTCCAGGCGGTGTACGAGCCGCTCGTGGAGAAGCTTCGCAGAAAGAGCCGAATCACCTTCGCCGACAGCGTGTTCCGGCGCGTGGCGGAAGAGCTGGGGGGAGAAGATTTCGGATTCATGGTGGTGCGCAAGATCAAGCAATGACCGGCTCGCACGGTCTCGGGAGTAGGGCTTCATGCGCTATGTGTCGGGCGTAATCGTCGTGCTGTTCGCGGGGCTGCTGGTTCTCCTGTTCACGTTTGGGGCGAGCCGAAGGGCTCCCAACGAGCTGGCCATTTGGACGCAGGATCTGGCGCCTGGCCGCGCCGTAGTGGATAGCCTCCTGCGGGAGTACGGCAAGTTGCACCAGGGCGTTCACGTACAGCTCGTCTACTACGAGACGGAGGAGCTGCGAAGTAACTTCATGGTCGCGGCCCTCGGAGGGAGCGGTCCGGATTTGGTCTACGGTCCCTCGGACCAGGTGGGGCCGTTCGTAGCCATGGGGATTATCCAGCCCCTCGAAGATTACCTGGACAGGGAGTTCCTCTCGGACTTTGTCGACCAGGGGCAAGTCTGGTACGAAGGGCATCTCTACATGCTGGGCGATCGGGTGGGCAATCATCTCATGCTGGTGTACAACAAGGACCTCGTGGAACACCCGCCCGAGACCACGGATGAACTCATCGAACTGTGCAAGCGGCTGACCCAGGATCTGAACGGAGATGGCATCGTCGATCGCTACGGGCTCGCGTGGAACTACGTCGAGCCGTTTTTCTTCGTGCCCTTCCTGGTTGGGTTTGGCGGCTGGGTGATGGACGAAGACGGCCGCCCCACGCTGGACACGCCCGCCACGGTCCGCGCCTGCCAATTCATCCTCGACCTGAAGGAGAAGTACCGAGTCATCCCCAGGGAGGCCGACCTCGATGTGGTGAACACGCTCTTCAAGATGGGGCGCGCTGCCATGGTCATCAATGGACCGTGGTCATGGAGGAGCTACCAGGAGGCAGGCGTGAACATGGGCTTGGCGCTCCTGCCCAAGGTCAGTGAGACGGGCCTGTATGCAGCTCCCATGGTTTCGGCAACGGGATACTGCCTCAACATCAATACCAAAGGGGAGCGACTGCGCCAAACGCTGCAGCTGCTGAAGTTCCTGACCAGCACCGAAGCGCAGGTGAGGCTCAGCCGGGCGCTGACCGTGGTTCCTTCTCGGAAATCGGCTCAGGAGGATCCCCAGGTGCGGGGCAATCCGCTCCTGGAGGTTTCCCAGCGGCAGATCGCGTTGGGCCGACCGATGCCCGTGCGCCCGGAGATGCGGGCCATTTGGGACGCCATGCGTCCAGCCTACCAGCTTGTGCTCAATGGAGCCCTGAGTCCGGAAGCGGCCGCGAGACAGATGCAGGAGCTGGCTGTGCGGAAGATCCAAGAGATGCGGGAGGAGTAGGAACGAGGAGCGCCCCGTCCGGCGGGGTGCGCGTTGCATCGCAGCTGCCATCCCGCATCGGAAGCGGCGAGGCGCCGAGCGCGAGGGCCGGGAAAAGCGGGCGACACTCGCTAGCTTGTTTCCAAGGACTCGGCCGATCCCGTAGGGCCGGGCCAAGCGGGTGGGCATTGCGCCCCCCAACCCGGAGCTCGGGCCGGGCGGGTAAAGAGCTGAGGTGTGCAGATGGGAAAGCTGAAGGTGGAGGGAGACCTCCCTCTTCTGTGGCAGCAGATCCGGAAGAACCGGCTGGCGTATCTCTACGCCGGCCCGGCGTTCCTCGTGATCGCCGCGGTGGTGGTTTACCCCTTCCTCTACAACGTGGTGATCTCCCTATCGAATATGAGCCTTACCCACCTGCGGGACTGGCGCATCATTGGTATCCGGCAGTACATCCGGGTCTTTTCGGAGCCGATCTTCTACAGCGTTTTCCTCAAGACCGTGATCTGGACCGTGGTGAACGTGTTTTTTCACGTGACCATTGGGATATTCCTCGCCTTGCTGTTGAATCGGCCGCTCTTCGGCCGCAGCGTGATTCGGACTTTGCTGATCCTGCCCTGGGCGATCCCGCAGTACATCGCAGCCCTCACTTGGAGGGGGATGTTTCACTCGCCCGACGGCGCGATTAACCTCCTGCTGATGCGAATCTTCCACGTGGAGCCGATCGAGTGGCTTTCCGACCCGACGCTGGCCTTCGTGGCGGCGGTGATCGTTAACGTGTGGCTGGGAGTGCCCTTCATGATGATCGTGGCGCTCGGGGGACTTCAGTCGATCCCCGAGGAGTTCTACGAAGCGGCTGAGGTGGATGGAGCCAACCGGATACAGCGACTGCGGCGAATCACCCTGCCGCTCCTGAGGCCGGTGATGGTGCCGGCTATCTCGCTCGGCGTCATCTGGACTTTCAACAACCTCAATGTGATCTGGCTCGTCTCTAACGGTGGCCAGCCCGCGGATAGCACTCACATCCTCGTGAGCTACGTGTATCGAGCGGCCTTCAACTACTACCGCTACGGCTACGCGGCCGCCCTGTCGATGGTGATCTTCTTCATCCTGATGCTATTCAGCGTGAACTTCATCCGTGGCACCCGAGGAACGGAGGCGGCGTACTGATGGCGCGCGCACGAAAAGATCCGTGGTATGTCTCGGCCGTCATCTACCTTGTCCTGCTCATCGCAGTGGCTTTGGCAGTCTATCCCGTGCTTGTGGTGATCGGCATCTCCCTGCGACCAGGAAGCACGCTCCATGCCCTTTCCTTGAGGATTGTCCCGGAGAACGCCACGCTCGACTCCTACCGGGAGCTCTTCCGGAACCAGCCTTTCCTCCGCTGGATGTTGAACAGCACGATTGTGTCTTTGATGGTCACCATTTTGGGCGTTAGCCTGGCCAGCACGGCGGGCTATGCTTTCTCGCGTTACCGCTTTCCGGGCCGATCTGCCGGGATGATCGCTCTGATCACGACGCAGATGTTTCCGGTCACGATGCTTCTCCTGCCCCTCTACGTCATGCTGATCAAGCTCAAGCTCTTCGACTCCTTCTTGGGGTTGGTGATTGCGTATTCCGCCACCGCGCTGCCCTTCTGCATCTGGCAAATGAAGGGATATTATGACACCATCCCGCTGAGCGTGGAAGAAGCCTCGTGGATCGATGGGGCGGGACGTTTCCGGACCTTCTACCAGATCGTACTCCCTCTGGCGGCTCCAGCGCTCGTCATCACGGCCCTTTTTTCCTTCATGGCGGCCTGGTCCGAGTACCTCGTGGCAGCTGTCATCCTTCACGACCGCGCGTTGTACACCCTACCCTTGGGTCTGAAGCAGTTCCAAAGCAACTTCGACACGCAGTGGGGACTCTACGCAGCGGGCTCGGTGATCGTCATGATCCCCGTGGTGATCGTGTTCCTCGTTCTGAGCCGCTGGCTGGTCTCGGGATTGACGCTGGGAAGCGTGAAGGGATGAAACCCGAGCCCTCCAGGCAATCCGCGGCACATTTGGCCGCCATCGAGACCTCCCCGGCGAGCGCGCCGGCGGGGGGCGGAAATGTCCCTTGAACAATCGAGCGCCGGCGGGGCGTGGGGCGAGGGTGGGCCTGGTCAATGGGGACGGTTGCTTCATGCCTGGGAGTACAAACCTACCGCCGCGCCGAAGCGGAGGGCTTTCCTACTCCTCGGCCTGGCGGGGGGTATCTGGCTTGCGAACTTCTGTTTAACCCGTTCCCGTTGGACATGGAGGGTTCTTGCTCCGCTGCTGGAACCTCTCCTGTATGCCTTCGTCGGTCTCGCCGGGAAGCAGGTGTACGAGGCCTTCCGGGCTGTCCCGTATGAGGTCTACGAGGACGGCGCGCGAATTCTCTCCGCGGACGACAGGGAGCACGGCAAGGAGCAAGCCAAGGTCACAGCGTGGAGCCGAATTCGGGACTGCAGTCTTCGAGCCGAAGGGGTCCGGCTTTTCCCGAACAGCCGCTTTGGGCTGCCGGTGACCCTCTCGGTTAATGGCTCGGAACGGTGGATGGTCTATGACCTGTCCCGCGGGTGCGTTCTCCGAGCCCGACTGGACCCGGAGCGACGCGCGGGGATTCGCCCAGTTTAGGTAGCCGATCCTCCGCATCCGCCGATGTGGCCCCTTCCCTGGTTTGCATGCCGATGTCGGGCGCGCATCCGCCCATCACCCGAGGCAAGGCTAAGTTGCGCGGATCCGGTGTGCCCCGTCCGGTACGCATCAGAGCCTGGCTTCGCCTTCCGGCTTCGCACGGAACTCCTCAGCAGCCATTGATGCTATGATTGAGTTCCCCTTCGGGGGGCGGCGAGTTTTGACTTCGATGCCCAGTTGTTGCGCGCGGGCCCCACCGGGAGCATCGAGCCCGCAACCTTCCGAAAACCGTCTCAACCTGGCCTCCTTTCGGGAACGCGACATTGGCGTTCTGACGTACCTCGCCTTCTCTCACGGGAGGCTCCTTGGGCTTACCCAGGGGCACAGGCCATCTCCGCGGGGATCTACCCGACCTGGGCGCAGGGTGTTTTCAACGAAAGAGAGACACGGGCAGGGGCTTGATCGGGATATGCGCGTTGGCTATCTTTGGCGCGTGCGCGGGACGCGTCGGTGGTTAGGGAGAAGGGGAAGACCAGGAGGCTACCATGCGAAAGTTCAAGGCGCCTTTGGCGATCATTTTCGCGCTGACAGGACTTTTCTTGCTCGTAACCACGGCGGCAGGCGAGGAGGGTTGGATTCGACAAAAGCCGCGCGTCATCGTGACCACAGACGGGGAAATCGATGATCAGTGCTCCATGGTGCGGTTCCTGTTGTGCGCGAACGAGTTCGATGTGGAGGGTATCGTCCTGTCCAGCTCCCAGTACCACTGGCGTGGGCACGATTGGGCTGGAGACGATTGGGTGAACCACTACCTGGATGCCTACGCGGAAGTCTACCCCAACCTCGTTAAACACGACCCAGCGTACCCGGCGCCCGAATACCTGCGGGAGCGGACAGCCGTCGGGAACGTGGACAACGAGGGGGAGATGGACAAGGTTACGCCAGGTTCCGAGCTCATCGTGAGGGTGTTGCTCGATCGATCGGATCCTCGCCCGGTTTGGCTCCAGGCTTGGGGCGGTCCGAACACGATTGCCCGGGCCTTGAAGACCATCGAGGAGAAATACCCGAAGAGGATGGCCGAGGTAGCCAACAAGATCCGCCTTTTCCTGATATGGGAACAGGACTCCACGTACCAAGCCTACATCCAGCCGCACTGGGGGAAGTACAAGATCCTCACGATCATTTCCGACCAGTTCGAGGCCATAGCGTATCGCTGGAAAAACATCGTACCGGTGGAGTTCCAGAGGTACTTCGAATCGGACTGGATGAGAGAGCACATCCTGGAAAACCATGGTCCTCTTTGCTCGCTGTACAAGGCCCACGAGAACGGAGAATTCCGGTCGGAAGGCGATTCGCCCGCCTTCTTGCACAACATCGCCACTGGGCTGCGCAATATGGACTCGCCGGACTGGGGCGGATGGGGTGGCCGCTACGTCAGGGTGCGTGACAACCTGTGGCTCGACCCCGTACCGGAGGCTGGATACGTGTATCCTGATGGGCGCTGGTACACCTACACAGCCTGGGGTCGGGCGATGACCAGGAAAGGAGCCACCAGTGCCACAAACGAGCTCTACCGGGAGTATTTCAAGCCCCTCTGGCGCTGGGTCGAAGCGATCCAGAACGATTTCGCAGCTCGGGCCGACTGGTGCGTGAAGTCGTACGACGAAGCCAACCACCCGCCGGTCGTTTCGCTTGCGCACCCGGAGGACCTGAGGGCCAAACCGGGCGCAATGGTGAGGCTGAGCGCCGAGGGGACGAGTGACCCAGACGGGGATGAACTGACCTATCGATGGTGGCAGTACGAAGAGGCCGATACCTACGAGGGGACCGTCGAGATCGAAAATGCCGAAAGCCAGCAGGCCTGGTTCCGAGTGCCACCGGATGCTCGCAGGGGACAGACGATCCACGTCGTCTGCGAGGTGAAAGACAGCGGAGCGCCTCCGCTGACGAGATACCGCAGGGTCGTGGTCAAGATCGAATAGCCGGCTCTGTCGCGGTTCGCTGGGAGGGCTTCGGAAACAGGTGCCTGGTCGCGAGGAGGCAGGGAGTGCGAATGTGTGCGCTGCGGGTGCATCTGCTACGGCGGGGTTCGTCGGACGGTGGCATGTCGGGGTCATGGAGATCGTCGGATTGGCGGGACGAACCTCACGGAGCGGTTGGCCTCAAGCGCAGGCGTGCGAGGTGAGCGGCTGGGTCGGCTCCACCGCCGCCGATCTCTCCTCGCGCGCGGTGCTCCAGCGGTCCCACGGGGACGTGCACGGTGTTGAGCGATCTGGCCTGAATCGTAGAATGGACATGGGCCATCGTGCGGGGGCCCCACCACTGCAATTCTCCCTCGGGATTTCCGGGAAGGGGGAGTCGGGCATGGCGCGTCCCCCTTCCGTGTGCAGGCGGCCATGCGCGGTAGGTTTCCCTCCAGAAGCCGCCGGCTCCAGCGAGACGTAGCGGATCGGGGCTCGAAGCAGCGTGGCGGAAGGGCTCGTCAAAGGACGGCACCGCTGAGCAACTCCGTTTCGGCCTTCTCACCGCGAGAGTTCAGCCACCAGCGTTTGCTTTCCCAGCGGTCGAGAACGGGAGAACTTTGGCCACTTCTCCGCTGTCTGACGACGCCGGCAGAGGCGGGGACACTGGTTGTCCGGTTCCCGGGGAGGAGGGATCAAAATAGCTCAGCGGCCCTGCAAGGAACTGCGGTGAGCGGCGGAAGTCGCGTCCGTGTCACCCCGCGGCGGTAGGCCGACTCCGACCCCCGGGTCCGGGGAAGCCGGTGCTTAGAATCCAGCTCCCGGACGTCTTCACTGGTCCGGGGCGGAGAACGCCTGCCCGGGTACCGGGAAGGAAAACCCACCCCGGTGGGGTTCTGCATTGGATGCTTGGCGTCGTGAGCAGTCGGTTACGGAGCTATCTCCCATGAAGCGTTGCCCTTCGGATGAGTGGGTTTTGGGGGCGATTGTCCAGCCGGACGAGGGGACCGGCTCCGAGACTGCGCCGGATCGTTCGGTGAACCGAAGCGTTGATTCGTGCCGCAGGGGGGAATCCAACATCCGCGCACCCAACGAGCCCCAGGTCACCGATCGTCTTTCTTTTCCATTCCATCGGGGAATGCTCACGCACTGGAAGTCCAGCTCATGCAAAAACTACTTGACAAAGAACGGCGGGGGAATTATAATAAGAGCGAAAGGAGTGGACAGGGCAATCGAAAGGTAATGGGGACTCAGTGAAAGGGCAAATGAACAACACGGTAGATCGGCGGGCGGAGATCGTCCGCCTGGTAAACGATCATGGAAGAGTCACGGTGGCGGAGCTCAGTAGACGGTTCAAGGTCTCGCCCGTGACGATCCGCAGCGACCTAGCCTACCTGGAGAATAAGGGCCTCATCCACCGCACATACGGGGGCGCTCTCACTCGGGACTTGGTTGCTTTTGACCGCAGCCTTAGTGAGAAACAAAGCCTTCACGCAGAGGAGAAAAAGCGGATAGGCGCAGCCGCGGCAGAATTGGTGCTGGATGGGGATTCCATCATTCTCGATTCCGGTACGACCACAATGGAGGTGGCAAAGAACCTGAAGGGAAAGAAAAATCTTACCGTCATGACCAATGCCGTGAACATCGCGAGCGAATTGGCCGGGATTCCAGGGATTACAGTCATGCTTACGGGCGGAACGCTTCGAGAGCGCTCATTCTCACTCGTTGGTCCACAGGCCGAAGCGTCCCTCCGTGAGTACTGTTTCGATAAGCTTTTCTTAGGCGTGGATGGCTTTGATCTGAGTTTTGGTCTGAGCACGCCGAATGTGCTTGAGGCTCGCCTGAATCGCGCCATGATCGAGGCGGCGAAACAAACGATCGTAGTGGCCGATTCAAGCAAATTCGGTCGCCGAAGTCTGTCGCTGATCGCGAAAGTAGACAGAATTCACAAGCTTGTGACGGATTCCAACGTGCCCTCGGAATACGTTCGTGCGCTGGAAGATCTCGGTATCGAAGTCATCGTCGTGTAGGGCATGCGGAATGCCGTGCCGGAGACAACGATATGTTGAGTTAGTTTCCTTCCGCAAGAGAAGTGAAGTTCGCCGCGTAATGAAGAGCAATGCCGGTCACGAAAGACCGCAGGTCGCTGTCGCTTGGATTCCGTCAGTCGAGAGATGAGCGACCCATGCAAGCCGCGGTGAGCATCGCTTGAAAACGGAACATCCACTTGCTTCCCCCCGTGCGCTCATTACGCCGGAACCTGAGAGTGCAGCGGCATTCTCTGCGGAATGGTGGCGTGGGAGAACGCGGCGCTCTCACGATGGCCCATTCGGGACTTTTCGTTGCGCAGTGGCACGGTGCGTGATGCAACAGCGCCCTCAAATAAGCCCAACCTTTCATCTGCCTCCTCGATCTCGAAGGGCGGAATGGCTACCTCGCCCTCAAGATTGCGAGCAGAAAAGCGCGTGCCCCCCAGGCCCAGGCATACGAGTGGGTGATGTTCAAACGCTTGCAGGGCAATTGCAGCCATTGGCCAGCTCAACCCTTGTGCTTCGCCCCTTGGGCTCGATGTCGCAAAGGGCGTTCTTCCTTCAGCACCCGAGAGGTCGCGCCAGGGTCTCAACCGAGGACCCATTCGTCCGGCTTTTTGTAGGTCAGGCCGTGTTACCCAACCTCTGGACGCTGTCGGGCCTCCTGTACCGTCGCGATCCCTCCGCACCCCCATGCCCTGGAGACCTGACCCTCGTGAGGATTGGGAAGAACGACCGCCGCTCCTGTGAGCGATAGCCATTTGGCGATGGCCGAGCCGCCGCAGGTAGTGCCTCGAACGCTGCTCGGTTCGTTCCTTGGATCTCTTCCCCGACTTAGCGACGGATCGAAAATGCCGGAGGAGGCCCAAAGCGTGCCCAATTCCCCCAGGACTAAGCGGCTGGGCGACGGTCTCCTGGGCGAACTCATAGTACCTTCGGAGACATATCCTCTTTCGCCCGGCAGAACGGAGCTGGCGACTTCGGCAGTTGGACGGCCGTGTGTACTCAAGTCCGTGCCCTTGTCTCTCGGTGAGGCCGTACGGATTTCCCCTGCGTTCATGCGGGTCATTACGGCAAGACGATGCTCAGGATCCTGGGCTGGGACGGTCGCCTCACGGCCGGCAAATCTCCGCGTGGACGGCGTCATGATGCCGCGATGCCCGAAGGTAGCGGCTGGCGGATGCTGCCAGGGAAGGTGTGGGAAGGCTGGGCGTGGGTTCGAGAGATGGGCAGGTTTGCGGAGGTCCAGTTCGTTAGCCTCCGCTTGAGATCTGCGTGGCTTCTGATGAGCCTGTTTCAGAGGAGGTGATTGATGGACAGTGTGCATCGGAACGGGTCGGCGACTTACACAGAGATCAAGAGACAGCAGCGAATCTGGAAAGGGATTCTGGAGGCACTGGAGTCAGAACGACAGCGATATAAGGAGTTCGTAGAGCACCATCGTGATGCGTTGTGGGTTTTTACAGGCTGCGGCAGTTCGTACTATTTGGCCCAGACCGGTAGTCACTGCTTTAGTGAGTACACTTCCTTGCCGTGCAAAGCAGTGCCTGCTTCGGAAATCTTAATGTTTCCGGAGGTGATTTTCCCGCACGCTCAGAAGAGCATTCTAGTGGGTATCTCCCGCTCTGGTTCCACTACGGAGACTCTACGCGCGCTCGAAAAGGCCAAGCACGGGTTGAACATCCCTTCCCTGGCGATTTCCTGCGACCCCGACTCCGAAATGTCCTTGCGCAGCGATCATGCGCTGAAGTTCCCCTTTGAGAAGGAAAATGCCGTGGTTATGACCAGTTCATTTACTTCGATGCTACTGGCGATTCTGTACTTGGCGTGGGCTTATAAGCAAGATCCGGAGCTTTGGCACAAGTTGATGAGCCTGCCCGATGAGAGCGAAAAGATCATGAACAGGTATGAGGATCTGATGGCGGGTATTGGTAATCTGGACGACATTGAAAGCTGGGTGTTCCTCGGTCAGGGACCTTTCTACGGCATCGCCAATGAAGGGGCTCTGAAGATCGGAGAAATGACTCTATCGCTGTCTCAAAGCTATCATTCCTTGGAATATCGACATGGCCCCATGTCTACCGCGGGCGAAAGAACGTTGATTGTTGTACTTTGCTCTCAAGCGGGTCGAGAACTGGAGCAGGACCTGGTAAGAGACCTGAAGAAATTGGGAGCTAAGATTCTCCTAATGGGGGATGTAGCTACAACAGCCAAGTTGAATGAGGTGGACTACAAGGTGACGGTACCGGCGGATTATGGTGACTTGCTTACCGCATTTCTCTATCTGCCCTTACTGCAACTGCTGGGGTATTTCAGAGCGCGCCGAAAGGGGTTGAATCCGGATAGTCCCAAAAATCTGACCGCGGTGGTGAAATTGGACTTGTGAAGGAAGAGGAATGAAAAGACTGGATGTAGTCGTAATTGGAGAGCTGAACATCGATCTCGTTCTGTGGGGGGTGCCTTTGCCAGAATACGAAAAAGAGAAATTGGCGGAAGACATGCGCTTCACGATGGGTAGTTCTTCCGCTATCACGGCGCACAACTTGGCCGCATTGGGGACGCGTGTAGGGTTTATCGGAAAAATCGGAGCCGATACCTTCGGCGATTTCATGGTGAAGGAGCTCTCCCGTGCGGGTGTCGATACTAGCGGGATAGTTCGGGATGAGAGGGTGAAAACGGGTGCTACGGTTGTCTTGGCAAATCCGCCGAAGAAGGCGCTCCTGACCTATCTGGGTGCTATGGCCTACCTGTCGATTGATGACATCAATTGGGATATCGTCGCGCAAGCCCGTCACCTGCACTTGGGGGGCTTTTTTCTTCAGCCAAGCATCCGAAACGACGTCGCCCGAGTTTTCGCGCGAGCTCGAGAGATGGGTCTCACCACGTCCCTGGATACGAACTGGGACCCGGAGGAGCAGTGGGGCGAAGACCTCCTGCGGGCGCTGGAGTTCACGGACATTTTCCTGCCGAACGAAGAGGAAGCGATGCGGATCGCGCGCGCCGGTACCGTGAAGGAAGCGCTGGAACGCCTGGGCGAAAGGGTCCCGGTTGTGGTCATCAAGCAGGGTGCAAAGGGCGCAACGCTACGGGCCGGGAATGTCCGCATCTTTGGCCCGGCATTTCAAGTGACGCCGGTGGAGACGACCGGTGCCGGGGACAGCTTCAACGCCGGGTTCTTGCATAGCTACCTGAAGGGTGAGCCTTGGGATGAATGTCTGAGATTCGGCAACCTGTGCGGTGCAGTAGCGGTCACCGCTTTGGGTGGAACGGGAGCTTTTGCGGACAAAGAACAGCTGAAGGCTCGCATGGAGTCGATTCTTGGCAAACGCTGATTCATTGAGCAACATCGTTAAGGTCCACAAAGGCGGAAAAGCGGTAGGGATATACGCGGTCTGCTCTGCGAATCCCTTCGTGCTGGAGGCCGCAGTACGACAGGCGATTTCAGATCGCTCGTTTCTGCTCATCGAATCAACGTCCAACCAGGTTGATCAGTTCGGTGGATATAGCGGGATGACACCGACTGACTTCGCAGGATTTGTTAAAAAAATCGCAAAGCGATACGGATTTCCGGAAGACAGGCTAATTCTCGGAGGAGATCACCTCGGGCCCAACGTTTGGCGCAATCATTCGGCCGACTATGCCATGCGCCTTGCAAAAGAGCAAGTGCGGGCGTACGTGGAAGCTGGCTATTGCAAGATCCACTTAGACACATCGATGCGATGTGGAGACGATCCTGGTGGGGAAAATGATCCCCTGGACCCGGAGACTATCGCGCGCAGATCAGCTGAACTTTGCAAGGTAGCTGAGGAGACGATCTTAGCGTCAAGCTCCGATGATCCGTCATCGTTACCGGTATATGTCATCGGAACCGAGGTGCCGCCGCCAGGGGGGTCTGTAGAGCGGATCGAAAAGATTGAGCCGACACAGGTGCAGAATCTGAAACAGACCATTGAATTGACCAGAAAGGCCT
>JAPWUV010000020.1 GCA_028275345.1 bacterium | reverse complement strand
CGGCGGGCGAGCGGGCGCGCGCAGGATGGGGTCTGGAACGCGAATCTCCCCAGCGCTCTGCTTCTTGCCTCCTTGGCATTGGAGAATCCACCTTCCCGCCTCATACATGGCCCAGAACGGATCCAAGACCATGGCCTGCTCGCGGCCAGGTATATCCGAGACGTCAGTGTATCCGACCTCCCAGCAAGGCCAGGCCTCGACTGCTTGGCTGAAAGACATGCCACGCCCCTCCATGGCCTTCGCAAAGTGTTGCACCCTGAGGAAAAGGGTTGCCGCCATCCGCAACTTCAAGTGAAAGTCGCGGACGATGCGCATTGCCTCTGGGAGGTCGATCTCGAGTGGGTGGTATTGGTCGCTGAAGGAGTGCTTGTAGACGCGGTTTCCTACAAAGCGCAGGAACACCTGCTCAGGCCAACCCTGCGCATCCAGCCAGAGCAAAACGGGCTGTGCTCCACACTGCTGAGCCCACTCGTAGAGGGTTCGGACGAGCTTGTCGGGAGGCCAGTCGAGGTAGAAATCCAGATAGATCATGTCCGCCTCCTGTTTGCGATCGGAGACTGCACGGACGGACGTGCCGCCGCTTCGCCTTGGCGATGATCAAGCTGGCTTGGGCAAGCCTCCAAGATAAAGAGGCCGGCGTTGTAGAGTTCGAGGAGCTCAGACCGCTTGCTCTCGATGGCCCCCAACGCCTCATTGGGGACATCCCTCTCTTCAGCGAAGCCGAACGTGGCCAAGGCGTCCAAGCGGATCCAATCCTCTGGCCTGATGTTCTGCTGTTCCGCGCTGGCCTCCACAAGCGCCGCGTACACCGCCGCGCGGCGCAGGTGCTGTTTCCACTTGGCGATCATCCTAGCGGCATCCTCCGCACCGATCGGATCGCGCGCGCGGGTGATGGCCCCGCCAACGATGGAAGCAGGGAAGATGTCCTCCTTCTCAAAGATGAGCGCGCTACGGGGCTCTATCGCCGTGTTCGGCGGCTCCAGCTCCAAGACCACGCGCCTGGCTGACGTGGCCCTCCCGACGTCCTCGGCGATCCTTCCGACAATCTCCTTAGGCGGAAAGGCAAGCCAGGCCGCGAGATGGGTGACATCCGTCTGGCGCTCCCCTTCGAGACGAGACACGTCCACGCGAAGCCTTTTGGCGTCCCACCCCTGGGGCATTTTCCCTGCACTCCAGTGGATCCCGATCTCCTTTGGCGGACGCGGGAGCGCGCCCAGAACGGAGTCGGAGACCTGGATCCTCCGGGTGTCCCAGCCCTTTACTTCCTGGACTTGGAGAACCCCCTGTCCCGCTTTGTGGAGGGCGCTGAGCTTCACGGCGCGGCTCAAGATCATGTCCAGGTCGAAATTGCGAGCGTCCGAGAGATCGGAGTATCCGGCCTCCCAGCATGCCCAGGCCTCGAACGCTTTGTCGACGTCCAAACCGCGCGCCTCCATGAAGCGCTGAACCTTTAGGGCGAAGGCCGCCGCCATTCGCAACTTCAGGTAGAAGTCGAGGGCGATGAGCGTTGCCTTCTGGAGATCGACCAGAGACAGGTGTTCGTCCACGAATCTGCCTGTGAGAATGAGCTCCGATTTGAAGCACAAAACCCCCGGCTGGGGCCAGGCGCTGACATCCAGCTTGAGCACAAGCGGAATCTGCGTTTCGACTTGTTGCTGGGCTTTCTTGTGAAGGGTTTGGACAATCTCGCTGGGAGACAGGTTAAGAAAATCCGCCAGCCAAATCATCATGTCCACCTCCCGTTTGCGATTCTGGCAACCCAAGGGACCTTGGCGAGCTCCACGCGCGACGGAATTCGCTTCTCTCAAGAGCCTCGATGACTCGCGGGATGTCCAGCGAGCGCGGTCTGCGGGATTCCAAGAGAGGTGGGGGGACAACTGTTCCCCCTGTCGTCCAGCATCAGGCCGCCTTGTCAAGCGCCCGCCCTCCGCCCATTCAAGCCCGCCCGCGTGGGCCGGGGTGCCGTCATCGGGTCGCCTTCCTCCAGCGCGAACATCCGCAACTGCAACAGCCCCCCGCTGGCCTCCTGCAACTTGCGGAAGGCGATCTCAATGGCCCGACCGTCGACGTCGATGCCGATCGTCCTCCTCCCCTCCCCCTCCATTATGGCGGCCACCAGGGTGGTGCCTGTGCCGCAACAGGGGTCGAGGATCAGCGAGTTGGGCTGGGTGTAGTGGTGGATCAGACGCCGGAACCCCACCACGGACTGTTGCCACTCGTGCTCCCTCTTTGTCTTTTGTCCAGAGCTGATCAAATCTGGGCGGAACAGCCCCGTCGGGTTGTGCGGCGGCTTGGCGAAGTAGAGGACCGGCTTCGAGTGGGACATCACCCGGATTGACCAGACCAGCGCGGCGTGGCCTGTGGAAACGTAGGAGATCAGCCAGACATACTGGAGCCTTCGACGCAGTATCTCGATGACGTTGGGCAGTATCAGCTGGCCCGTCATCACCAGGCAGATGCCGCCTGGCTTGAGGACGCGGGCCGCGAAGTCAGCCAAATCCTCGTAGAGCGGCAACCACTCCCGCCCATAGGGCGGATCGGTGATGATGGCGTCCACCGACTCGTCGGGGATCCACCCCGCGTCCTGGAAGCGACCGTGCCAGAGCACCCACTTCTGGCGGGGATCCAGCGGCGGCAAATCGGGGCGGCTCGCGTGACACGCTCCCGTCCCTGTCTCGACCCGCATAATTTCGCTCCCACTCAGGGATTTCACGAGCATCCGCCTGGACTCGTCTTCGGTGCCCTTGGAAGGCGCATGGTCACAGGCCGATCTCTTCAACCATGTACCTCAGCCCGAAGCGCACGAGCTCATCCTCATTCTCATCCTCGCCCAGATCGGGCCAGATGGCCAAATCGGGCCGGGCGGCGCGTTGCCAGCGATCGTAATAGATGACCGCGAACCGACTCCACGCTCCCTTCGGCGCGTCCTTGGGGAAGCCGAACCCCACACCGACACACACCGCGCGCACAGGCGGTCGTTTGAGGTGGTCACTCAGCCACTTGCCCATCGCGTCGCCGAGCCCAGCGGCCTCTAGAAATCCCATGCTCTTGGCCATGGATGCCACCGCCTTCCGCGCATACCTCCACACCGCCCCATCCAAGGAATGAGAGAAGGGATTGGCATTGAGCACGGGGTCGCGAATGCCGAGCCTTTCCGCAACCCACGGTTCCAGATCCCCAAGAACATCGGTTGCGGGCATGTCCCGCATGAAGACGAAGGCGCTCAACTCGCTCGGATCCGCGAGCTTGAGCTCGGCAAGCGACACCTCAGCCCCAGCCTTCAGTTTGGCGACAACGCTGTCGAGTTCGCGCGGAATCGAATTCAGCAACATGTCACACCTCCTTTTGTGTGCTTGGTGGTTCGCCTACCCACCGCCAGTTTCAGTCGGGCGGCAGGCAGGCCAGCCAAACCCGATTTCCTTGAATCTCCCAAGCAAATGGACGGAACTCGCGTCCGATGTGCATGCAATCGTCTAAGTCGACTTTGCGGAGGAATTCCAAGAACACCTTGGCGTGGGGGCCGAACACCGCGCGCCGGATGGGAAGCCTGCCGATCCAGGAAGCCAAGCGCCATGGGGCGAACAGATATGGATAACGGAATGCATCGACGCTGGCAATGTCCAGAACGACAAGCGTCCCATCCGGCGAAACGCCGCCCCGCTCGCGGGCCTCTTCGCTCACCGCTTGGGGATCGAGAAGCACCGCGCGGATGCGCTGCGCTCGAGCCGGCGAGCTCAGCTCCAGCGCGTCCAGGACCTCGGACTGGCCCAGCGTCACCTCCTCGACGATCGTGGCGATCTGGTCTGACTTCATCTTCGCGTCTTGCAGGCCAACCCTCCAGTGCCAACCGTCGACGAGGCTCGTGCCAGTCAAGCTAACCTCTTCCTCGTTCAGAAATTCCCCCATCGCCCACCTCCTTTCAGAGGATCAGATCTCCCAGATGGGCAGGACATGCGATAGCAGACCCCCGCACTGGCCACAGAAGGCCAGGACGGCATCGTCACCTCCAATCTGCTCGCGCAACAGCTCTTGGGCCTCCCCCAAAGAAGCCTCCGTCCACACGCTAGACTGGACACGGCTGTTGATTTCCCCCCTCCATCTCGCGGGCGCACGCCTCGCAGAGGGAGATCACGCCCTAGGCCGCGTGGAAAAAGCGGTCTCCTGTTTGTATCGGATCCTCGTCCTTCACGGTTTCAGCCAGCTCATCCCGCTTGATCTTCATGAACAGTCCCATGTCCACCTCCACTTGGGGATCGCTCCAAAATCTCCAGAACGCGCATCCCGGTCTGGATGATCGCGCGGTGCTGGTCAGCGGCGTCTTGGATGAGGAAGCGGCTCGCTGGCGGGACATCGTCCAGCTTGGCGAAGCCATATTCGGCGAGAGCGATCAGATGGGCGGCCTCTTGGAGGTCGCGGCCTTCCACCAGATGACGGAAGGCGACGGCGCGGACCACCGCGCGCCGCAGGGCGGTCTTCTCGTCCGCAATCCGCTTGAGGATGTAGAAACGTTGCCCTTTCCCCAATGATCGTGTCGGCAAAGACTCGGAACTCCCACGCTTGTTTTTTTGAATGGACACTTCCCCGTCCCAGCGGAAGATCAGCTTCGTGACGTACTCCTGATTATCGGTTATGACCAGGGTTGCGCGTCCTTTCTGCGAAGCGACCATCCCGAGAGCCTGCACGATCTTCTCTATCGGGACGCTCAGCCACTCCTCGATGCGGGTCGTGTCTGGAAGCGAATCCCATTGGGGGATGGCACCCCACCGGACTCCCATCACGCTGGGGGGGCTTAAAATCCAAGCCGAAACCCCGGGTGGGGCTTGGATGGAATTTTCTGGAATGAGCGGAAGGACCTCCAGACCTCGCTGGAAGTGCTCCCGACCACGTTCCTCCAAGAGCTGAAGCATCCGCCGCCACTCCACCCCATCGGGCACCTGATTGGGCCAATCGTAGCCGTGCTCCCAGCAGACCCAATAGAGAAGGGCCTCGTCCTCGGAAATCTCCCGCTCGCGCGCCAGACGCCGAACCGCTTGGGCAAAGACCGCGGCGCGCCGCATGAGGAGCTGGGCCTCGGCAACTTTGCGAACCGCCTCCTCGAACGTGAGCGGCCAGCGGAGGCGAGAATGGCCCAACACCAGGCGAATGGAGCCCTTGGAGGAGACCAGCCAATGATTGGAATCTGGCCAGCCCTCCGGATAGAGGAAGAGCGCGATCTCCTCAGATTTGCCAGCCTGATCGAATTCGCGAACGATCTTCTCTGGATCTTCGGAGAGCAACAATGGCGTGGCGAGCGAAATACCGCTGGACATGTCCACCCCCTCTCTCTTGGGTTTTCCGCTTACCACCAATCCCGCGCCTCGCCATACCACGCGCCGATCCACAACAGCCCGTTTTTCACCAGGGACCTGACTTGTAGGAGCGATACCTAACGGCGACCCACCTCAGATTCTCACCGAAAGCGATTCCGTCGTCATCGGTCATGAATCCAGACGCAAGGGCGTTGATCGCTTGCGCAAACTCGTGGCGACTCAGTGGGGTCCGAAACTCCATGGTGATCAGCCAGCCGTCGATAATGATGCGGCTGAGTTTCAGGGCGAACCCCACTGGGTTTTTGAGGCGTTCCACGAGTTCATAGGCGTCGGGCATGCAGTGATACCAGCTACGGCCTAGGCGAGACGCGTTCGCCACGACGACATCGAAGGAGATACTCCTCCAAGTAAGGTGGGGCGCGCTTATCGTGAAGGTGATGATCTGTGCGTTTTTGCGCTCGCTGATGCCGCGGAAGTAGTCTGGGACCTCGACCTCCCGCTCCGTGATGGACACTTGGATGCTTTCGGGGCTCACCCCGAAGACCTGCGACGCCTTCTCCTTCATCAGTTGGATTGCCTCGTCGTCTAGAAACATCGGACTCTCCCAAGTCATGTTGCCCTCCTCTTGCACTGGCGATCCACATGCTTCCCATCTCAGTAGCCCGCCGTTCCTAGTCGATCGGCCAGGTCAGCAACACGTAGCGCGGATTCGCGGGGTTCGCGAGCTCAACCCAGCGAGGCCGCAATCGCGCGCCCATCTGGATTCCAGCGAACAGGGCCTCCATCTGAGGGCGGCGAAGCTCGATGAGGACGCTGTTCCCGAAAACCACAACGAGCTTGGCCAATTGTGCGGCATAGAACGCCAGGTCCTTCGGGCAAGGCAACCCCTGGCAGTTCGCCAGCCGACCAATCGTGTCTTGGCCGATCAGCACGACCTTCAGCCTTGTGCCTCCCCGGTGAGTCAGAGACACCACAAAGGCCTCCTTGTCCGCGAGGCCGCGAAGGCCGGCCTTTTCCGCAACTTGCGGATCTTTTCCTTCCAGATCCCCAAGCGCCTCAGCCGCAGACGAGGTCCAATAGACGGCTCCCAACTCGCTTGGTGCCGCGATCCCGACGAAGGCCTCCTCAAACCCGTCTTTCAGCTGGGCGATGACGATCCTTTCGTTGATCTCGCGCGGAATCGGTCCTGGCAACCCGCCCACGTCAGCCTCCTTTCTGTGTACTCGAGGCTCGCCTGCCGCCGCCAAGCCTCAGCCGCTTGGCAAGGCAGGTCAACCAAACCCGATTTCCTCGGATCTCCCAAATCAGCGGGCGGAACTCGTGCCCAACGTACACGCAGTCGTCCAGGCCGGCCTCGCGGAGGGCTTCCAAGGGCACCCTGGCGCGGAGGCCGAACACCACCCGCCGAATGGGAGGCCTTCCGACCCGTCGCCTCGGACTCATTAGAGGATCTGGATGAGGCGACGGGTCCCCACGATGTTACCCTCCTCGTCCTTCACCGCCCCGTCGTCAGTGTCGGGGATATAGATCTCCTCTGGCGACACACACTCCCAAGGGTACACGCGGATGTATCCTTCCTCATATTGCCAGGCCCACGCATAGGCGACTGAGAACGAGACGATCACAGCCTCTCCTGGAGGGGGCGGCTCGGGGATATCGTAGACGCACAGCTCCACAGGGACCACCACATCCCCAATCTGGACGGCCCTCTCTTCTTTAACGATCTTCTCGAGGCGCAAGGGGCCCTCCGGATTTGGTGGGATGACCACGATTGGGAATATCTCCTCCCCAGTTTCTGGATCGAAGAAGCGGCCTCCCTCAACCCTGACGCGAGGGGGAGCGTTGGGCGGAAAGATGACCAAGGGATGCGGCATTAGATTGCGCATGATCAGCACCTCCAAGCGGGGCCTACCGGTTCTGCGTCAGCGGGATCGCCCCCTCTCCTTGCAAGTTAGAAGGATGATTCGTTCTTGGATCTCCCAGGATACCGGCTGGAATTCACGTCCGATAAAGATCCATTCGCTTGGATCCAGCTCGCGGCCAAACTCCATCAGAAGACTGGCGAATGGCCCGAGGATGGCCCGCCGGACCGGCAGGTATCCGATCCCATACGCGACCGTCGTCGGCTCCAGCATCCAAGGGAAACGAAACGCGTCAGAGCTGGCGATGTCGATCCACATCACCGTCCCGTCTGGGAAGGGGCCGCCCTGCTCTTGGATTTTCTCGATGATCGCCTGGGAAAGATCTGACGAGGTAGAGTCTGGACGGAGGAACAGACGGACGCGCTGGACGGTCACAGGCGCATCCCCGAGGTCCAGAGCGGACAGCACCTCAGGATCGCTCAGAACAGCCCTCTCGACCGTTGTGCCGACCACCGCCCTGAAGTCGTTCCTGAACCACCACGGATCTTTCGCGAAGGGGAACCGGGAAATAAACCCGACTAGGAGGTTCTCTTGGATCCCCTCCAGCTCCTTGTCGTCCGCGGTGCGCCTCATACTCCACCTCCGGGAAGCTTTCCACTGGCTCATGTTCCACCTCCTTCTGGAATTGGGATGATATGCGAGAGGAGATCATTGCACCCATCGCAGTGGGCCAGGACCACTCCGACTCCGAACTCCCGTTCCAGCGCCCGCTAGGCCTCCTCCAGGGAGACCTCCACCCATTCCTCAGAGAGGTAGCCCTCCTCGCGCTCAGGATCACTCGGGCTCCTACTGCAAATACCCGTAGCACGCGGCGACCCACGCGCCGCTCTCTTCGTCCCAGATGATATCCCGCGCTGTCCACCCCAGGGCGAGCGCCCTCACCAGGCGCGCCGCCTCCCAGCCGCTCAGCGGCTCTCGGAACTCCAGCACGGCCAGGTTGTCGTCGATGATGACACGCCGGAGCTTATCAGGCTTGTCCAGACGCTCAGCGTACCGCACCAGATCGGTGGCATAGGGCATGCGGTGAACAGCGCTGACCCCCAGGAAGATGGCGTCCGCCACAACAACTTCGAGGAGAACCCTCTTGGGAGTCGGGAAATCGTCTTCCGCGAAAGTGATGACTTGCGCTGGCCTCTTCCCGCGGGCACCGTCATGGAAGGGATCTGGGATCTCGACCTCCTTTTGCTCGATGGCCACCATGACGTCTTCAGGGCCTACCCCGAAGATTTGCGCCACCTTCCCTTCGAGGGTGCTGATCTCGTCTTCCGCCAGGAACTCTGGAACCCTCTGGGTCATGTCGACCTCCTCACGCGCCGGGTTGAACGTGCCAGCCCTGGGATCCTATTGGGGATGCTCGTAGAACACGGCGAACCACATGCAGTTGCTTGGGTCGTCATGGTCGATGGTCTTCGCGTTGCTCCCCACCGCGAGACACAGAATCACATCCGTGGCTTCCCAGCCATCAATTGGCCTCCTGAACTCCACCATAACCAGGTCGTAGTCGATGCTGATTCGCTGAAGTTTGTGCGGGTCTTCCCATCTCGAGGCGGCGAATATCAACCCCACGAGCCCGGGCATGAGACATTCACGGTGGGCGCGGCTGGGGAACGCCCTTGCCACGTCAATTTCAAGGATGTCTTCTCCGGGAGAGTTGCTTGCCTTGAAAATGATGACCTGCGCCGTCTTCCTGCGGCCAGCGCTACCAAAGGTTTCTCGGATCTCGATCTCGCGTTCCTCGATGGAAACGAGGACGCTATCGCGATGCAATCCAAAAGCCAAAGCCACGGCCTTCTGGAGCTCCTCGATCTCTCTGTGCACCAGAAACCTGTTGCGCTCCATCGCAGGATCCCTCCATGGTGGATGAGGTTTTTGGGCAACTGACTCTTGCCAGATGTTCGGGCCGCAAAAGCCGCGTGGTACCACTTGTCACCTTCTTGACCTCACAGCAAGTCCGCGTCTGATGGTCTCTCCGCCCCGTCCAGCGTGGTGAAGAACGGCCCCCTGCCCACCACCGCGGCGGCGGTGTTCGTCAAGGCGACCGCCCCCCACAAGCACGTCAAGCAAGACGCCAGCGCCGCCACCAGGTCCCCGGAGCGTCCGAACACCGCGACGGGGAGGTAGAGGATCGCCAGAGCCAAGTTGCCAACAAGCCCGAACAGGCAGTGGCGGCGGGCATCCGGGTGCAGAGGGGGCTCCACGTTCATCAGCAGGCCTAAGGCGGCAATGATGGCGACCCACCAAGATGCCGCCGCGAAGATCCGGTCTCGAACCGACATGGCATCCTCCAAGAGAGCGGATGTTTTGCCCACTTACCCGCCCACCCAGCCAGGGTCTGGAGCGCTCACTCCAACCCCCCATGACCGCGGCTGGGGCGCGCGAGCGACCGTGCAAGACCTACCACCCGATGGCCACACCTAGGATGGGCTTGCCCGGATCCTCTCCTTCTCGGAAAAGCAAGGCGGCGATCTGCGCCTCCGCGGGAGCGTTGGAAGCGTTGATCTTCATTCGCCACCCTTGTCCAGAGTCAGCCACCAGCGCGGCGGAAAGGAGCGGTGATGACTCGCCCGCCAGCCCAACGCTGACTCCCAAGTCTCCGCGTTTGTGACCCACCCCAGCGAGAACCGCCACCACCATGGGACCGACGACAGCTTTGGCACCCAGATGATAGATGGTGATCCCGGGCAGGGCATTTAAATTGTTCTCCTCCCAGGCGCGAAGAGTATCGAGATGGAACATCTCGATGACCCACGTCCCGCCCTGCCGGTCCAGAGAGGCGATCCACCACGTGATATCTGGGCTCTCTCCCGCGTTGCCGAGGAGGACATTCGTGGGCTCCTGCTCGTCGGGGATCAAGGCGTTCATCCAATAAGCGATCTCGTTCGGTCGAATTTCCTCCACGTTGGTCTGGAGGCGGACGATGAACTTGGAGGGGTCTTGTCCGTATCCCGCGCGGATCTCGAGCCACCGCTGGGACTCCAAGATGGACGTCCAAGCCTCCCGGGCCTGAGCGGGCTCGACCGCGACGACCACACCGCCAGGCTGGTCCCTGACCACCTCCACTTGCAACATCTTGTCGGCAAGGTATGCCAGTTTCATTTCCGTACCTCCTGCTCGGATTTGTCGATTCATCTCGATCCATTTGGAGATCCCTAACGCTGGTAACTCGCAACTGGATTCCCACTGGTCTATCCCTGACCACCGTGCGCCGCAAATCACTCTGCGGCGCATCGCGTTTATTTCTCTCGCTTTGGAGCGAAAACGGCTGGGCGCTTCCTGCTTCATGAAACCCCGGCCTCGCGGGCCGGCGCTTGGAGGAAACGCTCCGCCGCTGTCCCCCCAGCTCCCCGCTCTGGAAGCAAGGGCTGGGGAGTCAAGATGAGGCTGGCCGCTTATTCTTCACCGCCAAGATCTTAGGGCCCTCGCCTTGACTCCACGACCATCGGCGCGCCCGGAGCCTCTCACCGCTCTTGGTAGTAGCCGAGATAGCTCAGGATGGCGTAGAAGAAATCCAAGAACCGCTGGAAGTCCGAGTTCCGCTCGACGCAGTCGATGGCGCGCTCCAAGACTTCGATGAGGGGCTCCATGGCATCACCACGCGCGCGGCTTTCCTGGTAGGCCCTGCTGGGGCTGAGCGCTTGC
>JAPWUV010000011.1 GCA_028275345.1 bacterium | reverse complement strand
GAGCGGATCGACACGCTCCGGGAAAAACTCAAGATCATCCTGCTCACGGCGGATACCTTGGGCCGTGCTCACGAAGTAGCCGAACGGCTGGGCGTGTCGTGCGAGAAGATCCCGCATCTGCAAGAGAGGGAGGCTAAAGAGCGCTTCGTGGCGCGGCTCGGCGCGGAGTCCGTCGTCGCCATGGGGAACGGGGCCAACGATGTCGGGATGCTGCGCAGCTCGGGACTCGGGATCGCGGTCCTCGGCCCGGAAGGAGCAAGCAGCGAAGCAGTGGCCGCCGCAGACGTCGTAGCTCCCGGGATTTGCACCGCCCTGGACCTCCTCATTCATCCGATGCGGTTGATTGCCACGCTCCGCCGCTGAGGTAGCCGGATCGGGTCGCCGGGGGGAGAGCGTTTTCCCCGCGGGCCGGCAGACGGAGCAGCATTTCGCGAGGAGGCAGAAGTGCTGAATTACATTTGGCTTGGGCTAATGGCCATCGCCATTGTGGTGGGCGGGGCCTCCGGGAAGATCTCCCAGGTGACCAAGGCCGCTTTCGACTACTCCGGCACCGCGGTGGAGATCGCCTTGGGCCTGGTCGGCATCATGGCCTTGTGGCTCGGGATCATGCGCATTGCCGAGGAGGCCGGGATGGTCCGAGCGCTTGCCCGGCTGGTCCGTCCCATCGCAAGGCGGCTTTTCCCTGATGTGCCACCTGACCACCCGGCCATGGGGGCCATGGTTCTGAACATCGCGGCCAACTGGCTCGGGCTGGGCAATGCGGCCACCCCCCTCGGGCTCAAAGCCATGGAGGAGCTCCAGAAGCTCAATCCGGAGAAGGAGACGGCGACCAACGCGATGGTCATGTTCCTGGCGCTGAATACGGCCAGCATTACCCTCATCCCAGCCACCATGATCGCGATCCGGGCCCAGCTGGGTTCCTCCAATCCCACGGAGATCATTGGCACCACCATCTTCGCCTCCACCTGCGCGACCGTTGCTGCTGTGCTGGCGACCAGGTCCTTGGAGTACGCACAGCTGCAGGCCAGCGAGCGGAAATCACGGCTCCTTGGACTGGGGAAGGCGATTCTGACGATCTTCGCCTTGGTCTTGCTGCTGGCGATCCTGAAATGGGCTGGAGTTCTGTCCCTCCTCTTCGGCTGGCTTACGGCGGACCTTTTCCGTCGGGTGATCTCCTTCGTGTCGGATTGGGCCATTCCGTCGCTTCTGTTTGCGATTCCGGTAGCCGCCGCCGCGAGGAGGGTGCGCGTGTACGAGGTATTCGTCGAGGGGGCGAAGGAGGGCTTCCAGATTGCGATTCGGATCATTCCTTTCCTCGTAGCGATCTTGGTGGCTATCGGGATGTTCCGCGGCTCCGGAGCCATGGATCTCTTTGTCCGAATTGTCTCCCCGCTCACGAGTCTGATCGGTATGCCGGCTGAGGTACTGCCCGCTGCGCTGATGCGCCCGCTTTCCGGAAGCGGCACCCTCGGGATCGTCACCGAACTGATGAAGACCCACGGCCCGGATTCCTTCATCGGCCGCTTGGCATCTACCATTTACGGGTGCACGGAGACCACCTTCTACGTGATCGCCGTTTATTTCGGCAGCATCCAGGTGAAGAAGACGCGCCACGCCGTTCCTGCGGGTCTGGTGGGAGATTGCGCGGGGATCCTCGGCGCTTTGTTCATCTGCCGGGTGATGTTCGGCAAATGAAGGCGCTGACGGCCTGGGAGGGCGCGAGGCTGGAGTCAGCGGTACTTCTCCTCCAGGAGCCGGCGTGCGGCGTTCTGAGCCTCCGGCGTCGGGAGGTGGCCCAGCTGCTCGAATGCCTCGAGTTGAACCGCCGGGCTGGGGTCTGCCTCTGCAAGCCGGATCAGCAGGCTCACCGCGCGTGAATCTCGATGGGCGACCGCCCCGAGACCGCGGGTCACCGACACGCGCCAGCCCGGGTCAGGAGAAGCCAGTTCCTCCTCCAACACGCGCAGGTACACCTCGGAGCGGACCACCGCGGCGAGCGCTGCCAGGTCGATGGCCGGTCGGTGACTTCGGACGTAGGTGCGGAGCGCTCGTTCCGTTTCCTCCGGGCTGTGATGTTGGAGAGTTTCCAGGATGGAGGCGGCTCGCCTAACGTCCGTGTGGGGCTGGCTGAGTGTCTGGATGAACCGCTGGGGCGTCACGCCGCCGAGCCCCCTGGTGCGGAAGAGCCACAGGAAGGCCCGGTCCAGAGTCCCGTGACCGGAGTTGGCCATTACCTCGAAGATGCTGGGACTGATCTGGCGCCACTGCCGTTCGTCCGTTTCGGAGACGAGGTGGGCGAAAGCATGGATACAAGCGGCGGTGGTGTCCTGCACTACCGTTTGCAGAAGTCTCCGTAGCTTCGTTTGACTCCAGAAGCGCTCGCCCTGCGGCGTTCGCGTCAGGGTAGCCAGAGCACCGAGGCTTGCGATGCGATCCGCCGTCGTTCCTTGGAGAGCGATGCGGTAGAGGCTGTCCATATAGGCGACAGCTGCAGGGAAAGCCGCCATCTGGAGGATGGCTTGGGATCGGAGAGAGGGAGACTCATGACAGCAGGCGACGCGGTACAGCACCGGCAGCACCGCATCTGAGCGCGTTTCCGACAGGGCCGGAAGGATTATCGCCAGGATTTCCGGGTCCCGCGCGTTCTCCGCAAGACGGAGTAGGGTCCCGGTCGCGGAGGGATGCCGGATCCCGCCGAGGGTCTGGATCGCAATCGCGCGAATCCGGAACGACGTGTCCGTGAGCGCGATGGCTTCCAACGGGGGTACCACTTGCGGATTCTGGAGTCGTCCGAGCCGTTCCACCAGGAGGACGCGCAGGTTCGGATCCGTCTCCTTTCCCAGCATATCGAGGAGAAGCGGCAAATCTTCCGCGCCGAAGCGCATGGCTGAAATGGCTGACCACCGCGCCTGGTTCTCGACCTGTGTCAGCCGCCGTGCAACGGGAGCTTCGGGAGGGATGCCTTTCTGCGAGGCCAGTGCGCGCAATCGCGCCTCAACGAGCGCGCGGAATCTGCCCTCCGGATAGCGATCCAAATACTCTCCGTACGATTGGAGTGCTTCCTCCACCTGGCCAAGTTGCTGCTGGCAGTAGGCCAGCCAGAAGAGCGCTTCTTCTCGGCGCCACGACTGGAAAGCCGTGTCCGTCCAGAGGGTTCGGTACAGCGTAGCAGCCTGGCGCCAATCCTGGCGATTGCGTGCCTCCTGAGCCTGGTAGAAAAGATCCCTCTGCTGCGCCCGGACCGGCGGAAGCGAACTCGCCATCATCCCGATCGCGAGAAGGAGCGTTCGAAGGCAGGCTTGGGACGATTGTCGCATCGTGCCTTCCCTCAGTCCGGCTCCCTGAGATAAGCCTCTACGATCTCATGGGGCAGTTCGTCGCGCTGAGCAAAGGCCTGAAGGCGCGCGCGGGCCACAGCCACGCGCACCAGGAGGTCTTCCTCTTCCACGAAACGGCGGACACTTCCGAGCCTCTCCTTGGGGTCGGGGTCCCCGGCCGCCGCGGACAGCTCGAGGAGCGCCAGCTCCACGTCCGTGAGAAGCGGGGACAAGGGCGCGTGCGATGCGGTACCGGACCATTCGCCGCCGAGCTCTGCCGCCACGAAGCGCGACTTCAGGGGCAGATTCGGCTCCAGACCGGCATCAGCGGATGCGGCCGCTTGTGTGAGCACAGCGTGCGCCGCGCCCAGAAGTTCGGAGAGGTCGTAGCGAGGGGGCCTTGCTTGCTGAGTTCGCTCCACCGAAATCCGGCTCGCCCGCGATTCGCCCCGTCCCACCCAACGGGTGCCTCCTCCCTTCCACCAGTCGCTTGCCTTCAGGATGATGACGAAGGCGGCCGCGGCCACGGCAAGTCCAACTCCCACCGGCCAGACCCTTTCCCACCAGTTGGCTGCCCAGGTGCGGGCCGTTTCGGCAAAGCGCCGCCCGAGCGGCTCCGGCTTCGAGCGGATCCTCGACACGACCACCGCCCACAGGGCGTCCGAAGGCGAGGACGAGGCCAATCCCTTCCATTCCGCCTCGATTGCCTGGCCAAGCCTCACGACCTCGCGGCAATGTCGGCACTTGGCCAGATGCTCCTCGATGAGCTCTCGCTCCGGATCGCACGCCACCCCTGCCAGGTAGCGCCCCAGGAGCTCCTCGAACTCCTCGGAATGAAGAGTCTCCTCAGCCGGCTCTCCGAGCATGCGGGCTCTCCGCTCGAATCTCCGAACCATCTCACTGCACCCCGTGCTACGCCTGTTCCCTTTCCCGTTCAGCGGAGGGTGCCACCCCCGGAGGATGGCGACGGCCGAACTCTGGATAGTGCTTTGCCAGCCATCGAGCCAGTTTCGCCCTGGCCCGGAACACTCGCGACTTGACATTGGAAACGGAACACCCGAGGATCTCGCTGATCTCTTCGTAGGGGAGTTCCTCGATCACGCCCAGGACGAAAGCCGTCCGATAGATCTCCGGCAGTGCGCTCAATGCCTGCTGGAGGACGCGCTCGGTTTCTCTGTGCAGGACGTCTGCTTCCGGGTCGGAAGCCAGAGGGACTCGGGTGTCCTTTTCCCAGCCTGAATTCCCGTCCAGCGCAACGCAGTTACCGTTTCGGCGCGCATGCCTTCGCAAGAAGGAGACGGTCTCGTTCTTGGCAATGCTGAACAGCCACGTGGAGAAAGCACTTCGCTTCTCGAAAGATTTGAGCTGCCGGTACGCCTTGACGAAGACCTCCTGCAACACATCCTCAGCGTCCTGCTGGTTCCCCGTCATCCGAAGGATGAAAACGAATAACGGCTTCCGATAGGCCTGGTAGAGCTGGTAGAAAGCGGCCAGGTCGCCCTGCCTGGACCGCTCGATGATCTCTTGCTCATCGCCGAGGAGTTGCACCTGTACGCACCCATCAAGGCTCAGGCGAAATGGAAGGCATCTTTTCCCGCCGCCTGGCGCTGGGCCATCATTCCCTGCCACGGCAGTGAGACGCTCCACCGCGGACGTCGGTTGCATTTCCGGGTTCGGAAGGCGAGGGTCCAGGATGCAGCTCAGCCTGGGGGCCGTTTTTCCTGCCTCCGTCTCGCCATGGCGACCTTGTACAGCTCCCGAATGCGAAGGAACGCCCGCTCGTATCGGCCGCTCTTGAAGTCCGGGAAGCTCCAGGGGTAGGGGTAGTAGTGCCCCTTCTCGTAGTGGAGGGTGAGGTCGGCGTAGATGCCGTCGCGGAGATAGATCTTCTGCCCGCAGTATTTGGCCGACGCGAGGACCACCTTGTCGTAGTCCAGGTAGCCGGGGTCAAGATTGACCTTGCGGCGGCCGTCGACAGCAAGCTCGTCCTCGATGCGATTCGTGGTCAGCTTCACAGCCGGGAGTTCATCAGGTTGGATGAGGGTCGCGAAGGACCAGAAGCGCCTGACAATGCCCGTCCCCATCTCGGCGCAGTAATAATCGGTCACGTCGAAGGGGAAATCCGGGCTGGTCCAGTCCAGCGGGCCGAACTCCTGCTCGCAGAGCTTACGCGCCTGTTCGAGCTTCGCCTCGTCAGAGAACAGGACGCCGATGAACAACTTCACGGGTTTGGGCGGCTGGGGCTTCATCCGTTCTCCGGAACACGGAAGAGGCCGTACTCGCGCTCCAGCCTCAAGTTCTCCTGTAAGGCGCGCGCGGCTTCCTCCACCAGCTCCGCGGGGATCCCGAAACGCATCTCGACGAAACGGGGCAAATCGCTCTTAACGCGGAGGGTCTGCTTGCCGTCGAAGGTCGTGCGCCGGAAATAGTCGTTGTGCAGATACAGGAGGCCTTCTTCGGTGGTTATACTCAGACACAAGCCATGCATGGTCGGCCGGTAGAAGCTGTCCAACCAGTGGCGAAGGAACTCCTCCGGCGGGACTGGCCGGTCCTGAAAGCGGTAGCGCCACTTGCTTTCGACGCGGTTGAAGGTGTAAAGGTGGTAATGTTCATCCCTCGCGTCGAAGCGTACCTCGACCCCCGAAAAGGTGGTGTGATAGATACGGCGCTGGTCCTTGTCCAGAGCAAGCGGACGGTGCAGGAGATATCCCGGATCGACCAGGTACTTTCGCCCTGCCATCCACAGAACCAGCGCACAATGGGTGTTGTCGCCACTCCGCATATGCGCCATCACCGGATAGCAGGTAAATCCCACGCGCTCCAAGATGGTCTGCAGGGTGAACGTGAGGGAGAAGCAGGTACCCCCAAGGCGGAAGCGAAGGTGGTCCTCCACCACCTCGCAGGGCGTCCGGATTCGGTCGGGGTCCAGGAATTTCCGATTCAGCTTCAGGATCTTGCTGATGTTCTCGTAAGGGAAGCGGGAAAAACGGCGGAGGATTTCCTCGAGCATCCGCTCTTCGGGACGGCCTTCGCGCATGCGGGCGAACTTCAGAAACTCCGTTGCTGCGTCGTAGTGATCGGATGGTCTCAGGATCATCAAATTCTCCGCTCCCTCGTGCGTTTGCGCCGAGGGGAATTTACGGGGGTGGCGTTACTTTCGCAATGGCTTGTCCATCGAGGCGAGCCGTGGGGAGAGAACGGGTAACCGCCGACTCGAACCGAACAAGCTTCAAGTCCAGCTCGGGTTTCCGGGTGCGGTTAGCTCAGACGCCCGAGGCCGCAGCTAACGACTGCGCCGCAGGACGCGGAGAGGGGTCGGTGTCGTCCTCTGAGCGGTACGCCGGCTGAGTTTCCGTGTCCTGACCCTTAGGGTTGACACCTGTTGCTCGTGAGGGCGGAGAAAGCGGTTCCGGGGGCGCCGGGAGCTCCGCGCACGGCTTGGCGTCGGGTGTCCCCGGGGTTTGCAATTCGGGGGTCGGTTTCGTACTTTGGAATGATAGGAGAGGAGAATCCGGCGGAGGCAGGCGTGGCCGTGGCGGAGACGCAGGGAGATGTGCGGTACGTGGAAGTGGCGGTCCCCGCGCATACGGACCAGCTTTTCACCTACTCCGTGCCCGCCGAGCTTTCCGATCGCATCCGGCTGGGGCAGAGGGTATGGGTGCCCTTCGGTTCGCGTCGGATCACGGGGATTGTCATGCGCGTGACCGATCGGACGGATCTCCCCCAAGAGCGGATCAAGGCTGTGGCCGACGTGCTGGACCTGGTTCCCAGTCTGACACCCGACCTGATCGAGCTGTGCTTGTGGATGCGAGACTATTACTTCTGCACCTTGGGCGAAGCCATTGCCACCGTCCTGCCAGCGGGGATGATGCACCGCACGCGCACCGTTTGCGAGCTCGTCAGGGAGCCGGCGGAACCGGAATGGGAGGAGCTGCGGAAGACGGCCCCGCTTCAGGCTGAGTTGCTGGAAAGGATCGTGACCGACCATGTGCGCTCCGCTTCCGTCCTCGCCCGGAAGCTCCCGGGCAAGAGCGTGTACGCAGCGCTGGCACGTCTGGCGGAGAAAGGATTTTTGCGGCTTGCGATGGAATTCAGCCCGGGGAAGGCTTCCCCGCGCACCGAGCGTCTGGTGGAATTGGACCCCCTTCTCCGGGCAAATGGGAAATGCCAGGAAATCATCCGCACCCTCGAGAAGCGGGCTCCCAAACAGGCGGAGATCTTGTCGATCCTGGCCGAGCAAGAAGATCAGGTCCCGGTACGCACCCTTCTTTCGTACGCCAAGACTGGCCTCCAGACCCTCGCCCGAATGAGGGAGAAGGGATGGATTCGGCTCCGGCGGCGCACGGTGTACAGAGATCCCTATGCCGCTGAGGAGATCGAACCTCCGGAGGAGCTGACCCTCACGGATGAGCAACAGCGTGCTGTGGACCAGATCCGAGGGGCCATCGAAAGCGGCAGCTACGCGGCGTTTCTGCTCCACGGGGTCACGGGCAGTGGGAAGACGCAGGTGTACATTGAGGCCCTGAAAAAAGCTCGCGAACTCGGCAAGTCTGCCATCGTGCTGGTGCCCGAGATCGCCCTCACGCCGCAGATGGTGCGTCGCTTTCGCTCTCATTTCGGGGACGAGGTGGCGGTGCTCCATAGCCGTCTTTCCGAGGGCGAGCGCTTCGATGCCTGGCAGCTCCTCCGGCGCGGGCAAAAGTCCATCGCGCTCGGCCCCCGCTCCGCCCTCTTTGCCCCGCTGGAAAACCTGGGGATCATCGTAGTGGACGAAGAGCCCGAGATGAGCTACAAGCAGATGGACACAGCCCCGAGGTTCCACGCGAGAGACGTAGCCATCATGCGGGCGTACATGAACCAAGCGGTGATCGTGATGGGTTCGGCGACGCCATCGGTGGAGAGCTACTACAATGCCAGGATCGGCAAGTACACCTTGCTGGAACTCACGCGCAGGATCGACGAGATCCCGATGCCCAAGGTGGAACTGGTCAACATGACCCGAGAGCCCAGGCCCGACGGGAAGATGCCCGTCTTTTCCCGGCTGCTCAAAGAGAAAATCGAGGAGAAACTCCAAGCCGGAGAGCAGGTCATCCTTCTGCAGAATCGACGGGGGTATGCGCCTTTGCTCGTGTGCAAGGAATGCGGGTTCGTGGAAACCTGCCGCAATTGCCACATTTCCCTCACCTATCATCTTGCCGGACACCGCTTGCGCTGCCACTACTGCAATTACTCGAAGACAGCACCCGAGGTGTGTCCCAAGTGCGGCGGCGTGAACCTCGTGTACAGGGGGAGAGGGACGCAGAGGGTGGAACAGGAAATTCGCTCCCTTTTCCCGCACGCACGGGTGGTGCGGATGGATCTGGACACCACAGTGCGCAAATGGTCGCACGACCGGATCCTCAGCGCCTTCGGTAGAGGGGAGTACGATATCCTGCTCGGCACGCAGATGGTGGCCAAGGGGCTAGACTTCCCGAATGTAACCCTCGTGGGCGTAGTTACGGCGGACTTCGGTCTCTTCTTCCCGGACTTCCGGGCGCCCGAACGCACCTTCCAGCTCCTGACCCAAGTGGCCGGCCGGGCTGGGCGGAAAGGCAAGCAAGGCGAAGTGGTGATCCAAACTTTCTCCCCTTGGCACTTCGCGCTGATCTGCGCAAGCCAACATGACTACCGGGCGTTCTACGAGCGGGAGATCCGAGAGCGTTACTCGCTCGGGTATCCGCCCTTCGGGAGGCTGATCGCGGTTCACTTCCGTGGGCGCAGTGCCGAAGAGACGAGCCGAGTGGCGCGGGATTTCGCCGGTCGGCTCCGGAAATTGGCCCACAACTTCACGGTGGTGGGCCCGAGCCCCGCGCCTCTTGGCCGATTGCGCGGCATGTATCGTTGGCAGCTCCTGACGCGGCAGTTGCGGAGGGTAGATCCCACGGCGGCCGAAATGCGCACCGCCGTCAAGACCGTGTACGAGGAGCTGGTCGAGGAGGCGCGGCGTCGCCATGTCTCCGTCGCCATCGACGTCGACCCGGTGTCCTTGATGTGAGTGTGATCCTTGGCACTTCCCACTCTGGAGCGGAACAGGTGTGGGCTCGCAAGACCATCGGCAGTGACTGGGAGGGACGAGGCTCGGACTTGGCCTTGTCTCTCCGCCTCGTACTGCTTCTGCTCTTTTTCGCTTGCGCCAGGCAGGGCTTCCCTCCGGGCGGGCCGGTGGACCGCCAGCCACCCCGGGTGCTGCGAACCTGGCCTGAGCCGGGGGCAACGCAAGTGCCGCTGGACGCCGAAATCGTCGTGGAGTTCAGCGAGAAGGTCCTCCGCGGGTCCGTGGAAGACGCTGTCTTTCTCTCTCCGGCACCCGAGGGCCCGCTTCGGTTGCGCTGGAAGGGGCGACGGCTTCACATCCGAGTACCAGGCGGACTACGTCCCGAGCGCACCTACGTGCTTACCTTGGGCGCCGGGATCCGGGACCTGAGGAATAACCCGATGCGCTCATCCTATGCCCTGGCTTTCAGCACCGGGCAGCAGATCGACCGCGGGGGCGTCGAGGGAGTGGTGCTGCGGCAATGGAATCCCGCGCCGGGGGTCCTGGCCGCCGCCTACGACTTGGCCGAGGTCTCCCAGCCCGATCCGCGGAAGAACAGGGCGATGTATTTCACCCAGACCGGAGAGGGGGGACTCTTCCGGCTCGACTACCTGAAATGCTCCGTGTATCGCGTTTTCGTCTGGGAGGATCGCAACGCCAATCGTCTTTGGGACTGCGGCGAGGAGGCCATCGGGATTGGCTCCCGCGAGGTCGTGGTCACGCCCGATTCCGTCCTGCCACGCCTTCTTTTCCAACTGGTGCCGCTGGACACGCTCGCACCGCGATTGCTGGACGCCCGGTCGCCCGACCGCAGGCATGTGGTGATCCGGTCGAGTGAGAGGATGGATTCCGTGCGATCCCGGCTAAAGTTCGGGTTGCGCCCAGCCGTGCCGATCCTGTTTTATCGCGATGACCTCTTCGGCGACCGGCTGCAGGTGGCGAGCTTCGCGGATCTTCCTCGCGAGCTCCGGCTCCGTGTGGAGGGTCTGGCGGATCGTTGGGGGAACACGACGGCTTCCGACTCCCTCGCGCTGACGGTCTCGGCCATGCCCGACACCTCGCGCCCACGCCTTGCCAAGGCTGCGCCCCAAGACAGTGCGCGCCGAGTCCGGCCGGACACCCCGATCGACCTGTGGTTTTCCGAGGCAATCGATACGGCAGCGGCAGACGGCGCGGTGGAGCTGGTCGGGCTCCAGCAGGGGTCGGTGCCCTGCGTCCGCATGTGGCTGACTCCCGCTCACCTCCGACTCACGCCACTTGCGCCCCTTCCCGGTAGCGCGGAGTACGTGATTCGGCTGCAGGGGCCCCAACTGCGCGACGTGTCGGGGAATGCTTTCTCGGACACGCTCGTGACGCTCCGCTTCTGGACCCTGAATCCCGACACGCTCACGGAAATCTGCGGGAGCGTCCTCGACGCAAAGCCCGGGGCGGAAGGCCCCGTGCACATCCTTGCGCTACGACCGGGCGAGGCGAACCCGGCGGCCGAGATCATCCTGCCCGGAGAGGGGCCGTATTGTCTCACAGGGTTGTTGCCCGGGCGCTACGTGCTTCTGGCGTTCCGCGACGAGGACGGCGATGGCACTTGGAGCCCCGGATGGCCTTGGCCCTTCCGGCCAGCGGAAAGATGTGCCGTGTATGCGGACACGGTGCGCGCCCGAGCCCGGTGGATCAACGAGGGGAACGATTTTCGATTGCCTTGAGGAGAGGGTCGGAACCGACGGCCATCGCTTCGGTGCGAAGCGCTGAACGGTGAAACGGAGGAAGAATTGGCAGCCAGCTTGTTCCAGTATCGCAATGGGGAGCTGTACTGCGAGGATGTCCCGCTGCGGCGCATTGCGCTCAGCGCAGGAACCCCCGCCTACGTCTACAGTGTGAACGGCGTGTTGGCCAATTTCCGTCAGTTCCAGCAGGCCTTTGACTCGAAGGATGCCCTTGTTTGCTACGCGCTGAAGGCCAATGCGAATCTGGAGCTGGTCGGTCGGCTGGCGGCGGAAGGCTGCGGCGCCGACATCGTCTCCGGAGGGGAACTCGTACTGGCCTTGAAGGCGGGTGTGCCGGCGGGGCGTGTTGTCTTCGCGGGTGTGGGGAAGAGGAACTGGGAGATCCGCCTGGCGCTCGAAGCTGGCATCCTCGCGCTGAATGTGGAGTCTCTGGAGGAGCTGAAGACCATTGCTGCCATCGCCGAGCGCGCTGCCGTCCGTGCCCCGGTGAGCTTGCGTCTCAACCCCGACGTGGACATCCACGGCCACCCGTATCTGACCACGGGGCGGAGGGTTGATAAGTTCGGCATTGGGCTCGATCAGATAGAGGAGGCGGTCCGATTCATCGATCGGACCAGGGCCCTGGAGCTTGTGGGTCTTCACTGCCATTTGGGGTCGCAGATTCAGGAGCCGGAGCCGTATTTCACCGCAGCGGAGATCGTCGCTGGGGTCGCGAGGAGGATTGGGGGGCGTCGCCTCCAGCATGTGGACATCGGAGGGGGCATCGGCGTCAAGTACGAGGTGGCATTGGCGGAAGAGGGAGATTGCTTCGCCTTTGACCCCGCGGAACTGGCGCAAGGGGTTCGGGCGCGCCTCCAGGATGTTGCCGAGAAGATCCTCCTGGAGCCGGGGCGAGCCATCGTGGCGAATGCGGGGGCGCTAATCTGCCGAGTGCTGTACACCAAGACCGTCGGAGGCCGCAGCTTTGTGGTAGTAGACGGTGCGATGAACGATTTCCTCCGGCCAGCCCTCTACGGCGCGAGGCATCGCGTGCTTCCGGTGGATGCGCGTTCCGGCGACTCCGAGCCTGTGGACGTCGTGGGCCCCGTGTGCGAGTCCGGAGATTTCTTCGCGCGGGAGGTAGAGCTCCCGCGGCTGCGGAGAGGGGATCTGCTTGGGGTCCTCGGCGTCGGCGCTTACGGGTACGTCCTCGCCTCCAACTACAACGCGCGACCGCGCCCGCCCGAAGTGCTGGTGGAAGGGGATCGTTTTTGGATCTCGCGGCCCCGCGAATCGGGACTCTGGGGGATCGATCTTCCGGCGGACATCGGCGGTGCATCCGATGAGTGAGGTGAGGATGCGGGTTGGCGCTATGCTGTCGCAGCAGCCCTTCCGTTTCGTCAAGGCCCAGGCCGCGGGCAATGACTTCGTGATCTTCGACAACCGGGATGGCCGCATCCGGCCAGACTGGCGCGCTTTCGTGCGTTGGGTGTGCGACCGGCACTACGGGATCGGTGCGGATGGCGTCATCCTGATCGAGAATTCGTCGGTCGCGGACTTCCGCTACGTGCACCTCAATTCCGATGGCAGTCCCGCCGGCATGTGCGGCAATGGCTCTCGATGCGCGCTGCGGTTCGTTCATGAGGAGCTCGGTTTTGCTCCGCTTCTTCGGTTCGAGATCGGCGGGAGGATTTATCGAGGCAGTGTTTCCGGAGACGAGGTGACCGTCGAGTTCCCCGATCGTCCGCACGTCGAACCCCCGCCGGCTGTGCAAGGCTCGGATTGGCGGCCGCTGGCTTCGGTCTTCGTCGGGGTACCGCACCTGGTCCTTGTCGTCGAGGACCTGGACGGGATGGATGTCGCCGCCATCGGGAGAGAATTGCGCCATCATCCCAGCTTCCCCGAGGGGTCGAATGTGGACTTTCTGTCGGTACTCGATCGGGAGACCCTTGCGGTGCGCACCTACGAGCGCGGGGTGGAGGCTGAGACGCTAGCCTGCGGGACGGGCGCTCTGGCCTCCGCCGCAGCGGCCTGGAAGGCAGGCCTTGTGGCATCGGTTGTCCGGGTTCGCTTCCGAGGCGGGGAATTGCGAGTGGATTTCAGCCGGGAGGTAGCGCGACTCTCGGGTCCAGCTCACCTGGTCTTCCGCGGGGAGTTCCAACTCCCTCGGTTGCCCGAGGGCTGGGACGGCTCGCCGCGTTGAGGCCTTTTCCTCGGGACCGGGCCGCGTTTCCGGATTCGTGCGAAAGAGAGGCAGGAAGGTGAAGGCGGACCAGGAAAGCTTCTCCCATCTTGCGATCGCGAGCTCATCGGGGCCGGGGGTGGATGTCCGGTCCGTGCAGCGGGTGGTGGTTACGCGCCTCAGGTTCCTCGGCGATATCGTGCTCACCACGCCCCTCCTGGCCATTTTGAAAAAGGCGAACCCAGCCTTGAGGATCGCCTACCTGCTGGAGGACACCTACGCTCCGATCCTGTTCCATCATCCCCACGTGGATGAGATCTGGCCCCTGAGGAGGCGCGCCGGCAGCCTGCGAGGAGAGGTGGGACAGATCCTGGCCCTTCGTCGCAGGGCCCAGTCTTTCCGACCGGAAGTGGGGATCGATCTTCTCGGCCTACCGCGCTCGGCGTTTCTCCTTTACTTGACCGGTGCCCCGGTTCGCATCGGGGGCAACTACAGAGTGCGGAAACACCTGTACACGCATGTTGTCCGACACAGGGAGCCTCAGCTCTCTGCGATCGACTACCATCTCGAAAACCTGTCTCCCTTGGGAATCAAAGGTCCCTTCGCGGAGGAAGATCTCCGGACGCGATTGGATGTACTTCCGGAGGAGGTGGCGTGGATCCGGGGGAGGTTCCGGATCGAGGGTGGGCAGCTGATGGTCGGCTTGCATCCGGGTGCAACCTGGCCGGCCAAGAGATGGTTCCCGGAGCGCTTCGCTGAGCTTGCTCGCCAGCTGCAATCGCGACTTGGGGCCAGGGTGGTCCTCACCACGGGACCGGGCGAGGAGGAACTGGTGAGCCGGGTGGCAGCGGCTGCCCAGGGTGCGGCGGAATCTCTCCCGGTCCTGGATTTGCGTGGACTTGCGGCGCTTTTGTCGCTGCTCGATGCGTACGTCGCGAATGATTGTGGCCCCATGCACGTTGCCGCGGCATTGGGTACGCCCACAATCGGGCTTTTCGGTCCGGGGGAGCCGAATATCTGGTTCCCTTACCGCCGGGAGGACGGACATGTGGCCCTCCATCACCCGTGCCCGCTACACCCTTGCCACAGGGACTTCTGCGAGGATCTCACCTGTTTTCGCCAGCTGGAGGTGGACGAGGTTTTCAAAGCCGTGACGTGGGCCATTGAACAGCGGAGGTCGGTCCGAGCTACGGATTGAAGCAAGGGTTTCCCGGATGTTGCGCTGGGGCTTGTTCACGGTCGGGCATTCGAGTCGGACTCTTCCGGAGCTCGTGGCGCTGCTGGACGAGCACGGGGTGGAGCTCGTAGTGGACGTGCGGCGATTTCCGGTCTCCAGGAAGTATCCCCATTTCCGCCGGGAGTCCGTGGCGGAGGCCCTCGCGGAAAAGGGCATCGAATACCGGTGGCTGGGCGACTTGCTGGGAGGGTTTCGCAGCGGGGGATACCAGCACTACATGGGGAGCGAGGCCTTCCGCAGGGGGCTTGAGCTTCTGCTTCAGCTTGCGTCCCAGCGGAAGGCAGCGGTGATGTGCGCGGAGCGGCTGTTTTTCCGCTGTCACCGGCGCTTCATCGCGGATGCTTGCCGGTCGATGGGTTGGGATGTCCTCCACATCGTAGACCCCGGGCGGGTTTCCCGGCACAAGTCACACCCGTCCCAGGCGCAACTGGCGATAGAACTTCGGCCTTGAGGCCGGGGAGGTCGGCATGGCCCTCCAATGGCTCGTCGATGGATACAATCTGATGCACCTATCCCGCGAGCTGCGCCGCGAGATGGAGACGGACCTCCTGGCTGCGATCAACCACCTCGTGGCCCTGCTGGACGATTTCTCCCAACGCAAGCGGGGCCACGTCACCGTGGTGTTTGACGGGTCTCCGCCTGCGGGTCCGGCTGTCCTGCGTCCAAGCGCTTCAGTCCGGGTTCATTTCGCCGGACCAGAGAAGAAGGCAGATCCCGTGATCCGGCAAATGGTGGCGGGATCTCGTGAGCGATCGACCCTGATCGTCGTCTCGGCCGATCGCGAGCTGGCAGATTACGCCAGGATCTGCGGGGCCCGGGTAGAACACCCCTCCCAGTTCGAGAAGCAATTGCAGGAGGCGCCCTCTCTGGGAAACGGGGAGATGCTGGCAAAATACGACCGCGGGTTGTCGGAGGACGAGATCGAGGAGTGGTTGCGCCTCTTCCAGCGGGCCCCAGACGGGGAGGGGCAGCGTTGAGAGCTACCCGGAGGGAGGTTCTTTCTGATGCTTCCGGCGTGTGAACCCGTTCGCGGACTCTTGAACGGCATGGCGTTTGCGCGAGGATCTGTGCGGCGAACTCCGGGTGCGACGAAGCCGGACGGAAAAGAGGAAGTTTCTTCCACCTCCGAAGCTCGAGGCTGAGAATCTTGCCCATCGGCCTTATCAACGCAGCCTGAAATTCCCTCGGAGAGCGTAAGAAAACACTTGCATTTTCGGGAAGGCTCGTTTATCTTTGGCACAAGCATTTGGGACTGAACGGGATTCAGCGCGAGTTTGGAAGGGATGAAGTCTGGAGCGCACAGGTTCAACGGAAGCGCTGCTGCCCTCCCGGTGGCGGGCGCCGAGGTGCGTTCCGGGCTTTTGATTTCCTTCGCTCTCCTCCTATGGCTTAGCATTACTGCCCTCCTGCTTCTGCTGGGCTTGATTTCTGGCCTGCGAATTACCCACTGAGCAGACGCAGCGCCAGAGATCAGCCCAGAACCAAGACCTTCCAATCTTTCCCCAACCAATCCAAGCAATGATCTCTGGCGCAGGCGTAGCGCATCCGGTGGCGCAGGTCGCATCCGGCGGAGGCAGCTCACCAGGAATGGAGGCAACGGATGCGAAGCGACGCCATCAAACGCGGGTTCGAACGGGCGCCTCATCGGAGTTTGCTTCGGGCGACTGGCTTGCGGGACGAGGACTTTGAGAAGCCCTTCATCGCCGTGGCCAATTCGTACTGCGATGTCGTCCCGGGGCATGTGCATCTGCGCCAAATCGCCGATGCGGTGAAGCAGGGGGTCCGGGAAGCCGGGGGCGTGCCTTTCGAATTCAACACGATCGCTGTGGACGATGGCATCGCCATGGGCCACGAAGGGATGCGGTACTCCCTTCCCAGCCGCGAGCTCATCGCGGACAGCGTGGAGACCATGGTGCGCGCGCACGCTTTCGATGGCCTCGTTTGTATCCCGAACTGCGACAAGATCGTGCCGGGCATGATCATGGGGGCTCTCCGGGTGAATCTGCCCACGGTGTTCGTCAGTGGCGGACCCATGCGCGCGGGAAAGCTCCCCGACGGGAGATCCATCGACTTGATCACCGTGTTCGAGGCCGTGGGGCGCGTGGCCCAAGGCGCCATGAGCGAGGCCGAACTGGAAGAGATTGAGCGACGGGCATGCCCCGGCTGCGGCTCTTGCGCGGGGCTCTTCACAGCCAATTCCATGAATTGCCTGATGGAGGCTCTGGGGATCGCCTTGCCCGGCAATGGCACAGTGCCAGCCGACACGGCGGAGAGGATCGAGCTGGCGCGGCGCGCGGGACGCCGCGTCGTGGAGCTTGTCCGGGAGGGACTAACGCTGCGGCGGTTCGTGACCCAGGAAGCCATTGACAATGCCTTTGCCCTGGATTTTTCCATGGGCGGCTCGACGAACACCGTCCTGCATCTCCTGGCGATCGCCCGAGAAGCGGAGATCGACTACCCCCTCCGGCGGGTGGACGAGCTTTCCCGGCGTGTGCCGCATCTCTGCAAAATCGCCCCCTCCTCGAACTACCACATGGAGGATTTGCATCGGGTGGGAGGGGTTCCGGTACTCCTTCGCGAACTGACGAAGGCCGACGGGATTCTCCACAGCGAAGCCCCCACCGTGGCCGGTTCGACGTTGCGGGACGTGGTCCGAGGAGTCCCAGACCCCGATGGTGAGGTGGTGAGGTCCCTCTCCAATCCGTACGCGCCGGATGGAGGGCTCGCGGTGTTGTGGGGGAGTTTGGCGCCTCGCGGAGCTGTGGTGAAGACGGCGGCCATCGTGCCGCAGATGCTTCGCTTCCGGGGCAAAGCCCGCGTGTTCGACGGGGAGGACGAGGCGAACCGAGCCATCCTCAACGGACAGATTCGCCCGGGCGAGGTGGTCGTCATCCGCTACGAGGGTCCCCGGGGAGGGCCGGGTATGCGGGAGATGCTTGCCCCCACTTCCAATCTGATGGGCATGGGGCTTGGGGAGTCGGTGGCCTTGATCACGGATGGCCGGTTTTCCGGCGGCACGCGAGGGGCTTGTGTCGGGCACGTGTCTCCCGAAGCTGCTGCGGGAGGACCCATCGCCTACGTGCGGGACGGGGACCTGATCGAGATCGACATCCCGGCCAGGAGGTTGGATCTCCTGGTGGAGGATCGCGAGCTCAGCCGGCGTCGTGCCGAATGGCAGGGCCCCGTGCGAAGGCCCCTCCGGGGCTGGCTGGCTCGGTACGCGGCGATGGTCAGCTCGGCGGACAGCGGGGCCGTTCTCGGAGCGCCAGAGTGGTCCGGAACGAAGGAGGTATAGCAATGGGCATGGGGATCGAGACGAGTATCGGGCAAGGCGACATACGGACCAGAGACCACCGGTCTCCGGTGGAGTTGGAGCCCATCTACGACGTGAGCGGTGCGGAGATCCTGGTGCGGGCCCTGGCAGAACAAGGGGTGAAGACCCTTTTCGGGATCCCGGGGGGCGCGGTGCTCGGCCTTGCTGATGCCATCGGCCGCTTCGGACGCTTCCGTTGGGTCCTCACCAAGCATGAGCAAGGGGCTACCCATGCCGCCGACGGGTACGCGCGGTACAGCGGTCGGGTGGGTGTGGTACTCGTGACCAGCGGTCCGGGCTCGACGAACACCGTCACCGGCATCGCCACGGCCTACATGGACTCCAGTCCCATCGTCGTGCTCACGGGACAGGTGCCGCTCCCCATGGTCGGGAACGATGCCTTCCAAGAGGTGGACACGATCGGCGTGACCCGGCCCATCACCAAGCACAGTTTCCTCCTTCGGAGCGCCGGAGAGATCGCCGAAACGGTGCGCAAGGCGTTTTACATTGCCGGCTCGGGACGTCCCGGCCCGGTGGTTATCGACATGCCCAAGGACGTCCTCGCGGCGCATGCCGATTACCTGCCGGGCGAGCCGGTCGTGGTACGCGGCTACAAGCCGAAGATCTTCGGCCATGCGCACCAGATTTCCCGCGCCGCCGAGCGGATCAGCCGTTCTCGCCGCCCGGTGCTGTACATCGGAGGTGGGGTGGTCGCTTCCGGAGCCAGTGAATGGGTACGCCGGCTGGCCATCGAGCACCAGATCCCTGTGACCAGTACGCTCATGGGTCTCGGTGCCTTCCCCACGGATCATCCGCTGTGGTTAGGGATGTTGGGCATGCATGGCACGTACGCGGCCAACATGGCGATCCAAATGGCCGACGTGATCATCGCGGTTGGCGCGCGTTTCGACGATCGGGTGACGGGTCGGGTGGCCGACTTCGCCCCAGCAGCTGACATTATCCACATCGACATTGACTCCAGCGTCATTGGCCGCAATGTCCAGGTGGACATCCCCATCGTGGGCGACGCTCGGCACGTGCTCGTCGACCTGGTGCCTCTTGTCAAGACCCCCGACAGCCGGGAGTGGCTCGAGCAGATCCAACGCTGGCGCGCCGAACATCCCCTGTGGTACGACCGGAATAGCGACGTCCTCAAGCCGCAATTGGTGATCGAGAAGCTGGGCGAGATCACGGACGGGGAGGCCGTGATCGTGACCGACGTGGGCCAGCATCAGATGTGGACAGCTCAATTCTACCGCTTCAAGCACCCACGGACGATGATCACCTCCGGCGGGCTGGGGACGATGGGATTCGGCCTTCCGGCGGCCATCGGCGTGGCGGTGGCTCAGGAGGACGGGGCGCCGCGGCGCCCGATCGTGGCCATCGTTGGAGATGGCGGCTTTCAGATGACCATGGAAGAGTTGATCACGGCGGCGGCCTACCGCCTGCCCGTGAAGATCTTCGTGATCAACAATGGGTACTTGGGCATGGTGAGGCAGTGGCAGGAGCTGTTCTTCGGCCGGAGGTACGTGGCCAGCGAGCTGTTCCGCGCCAATCCGGACATCGCCCGGGTCGCCGAAAGCATGGGCGCCTTGGGCATGCGCGTGGAGCATCCGGGGGAGGTTCAGGAGGCGATCGAGAAAGCCCTCGCCTGGGATCGTGGGCCGGTGGTCGTGGACTTCCGGGTGGATCCCCGCGAGAACGTCTTCCCCATGGTCCCGGCAGGGGCGGCCCTGCATGAGATGATTGAAGCGAAGCCTTCGGAGGAATAGGGAGGGTAGCCGATGGGTGAAATGAAGGAGCACACCATCTCCGTTTTGGTGGAGCAAACCTTCGATGCGCTGCCGCGCATCGCGGGGCTGTTCAGCGGGCGAGGCTACCAGATCGACAGCATCAGCGTCGGGGAGGCCGAAGAGCCTGGCATGGCCCGCATGACGATCGTCACGCGCGGGGACGACGGGGTCATCGAGCAGATCACTAAGCAGCTGAACAAGATCGTCAACGTGGTCAAAGTCACGGATCTCACCTACGAGCCCTTCGTGGAGCGCGAACTGGCCCTGGTCAAAGTGACGGCGACCCAGAGCACCCGAAGCGAAATCATGCAGATCGTCAACATCTTCCGCGCGAAAATCGTGGACATCAGCCCGAAGACCCTGACGGTGGAATGCACCGGAAGTCGAGCCAAGGTGCAGGCCATCATTGGGATGCTCCGGCCCTTCGGGATCCGCGAGATCTCGCGCACGGGGAGTGTGGCTCTCCGCCGAGAATTCCGCGGCGAAACCTGAGTCCCTCGACAGGAAGGATGGCGCGGTTACCCAACCCGTGACAAGGAGGAGACATGCGAATCTGGTACGATCGGGACGCTGATCTGAGTCCGCTCCAAGGTAAGACGGTGGCCGTCCTCGGCTTTGGAAGTCAGGGCCATGCCCATGCCCTGAACCTTCGCGACAGCGGTGTGCGGGTGGTGGTGGGATTGCGCCCCGAGGGAGCCTCCTGGCAAAAAGCTCAGAACGCCGGCCTCCAGGTGAAGACCGTAGGAGAGGCTGTGGCCATGGCGGATGTTACGATGGTCCTCCTGCCGGACCAGCATCAACCGGCGGTGTACGAACGGGAGATTGCACCGAACCTGCGGGACGGCACGGCCCTCGCCTTCGCTCACGGCTTCAACATCCACTTCGGGCAGATCAAGCCGCCCGCTACCGTGGATGTGTTCATGGTGGCTCCCAAAAGCCCAGGCCATCTGGTGCGCAAGCTCTACACTGAGGGTCGCGGCACGCCCTGCCTGCTCGCCGTCCATCAGGACGCAAGCGGACAAGCCCAGAAGCTGGCTCTGGCCTATGCCAAGGCCATCGGGGGTACCCGAGCCGGTGTGATCGAGACCACCTTTGCGGAGGAGACGGAGACGGACCTCTTCGGAGAACAGGCGGTGTTGTGCGGGGGCGTCTCTGAGCTCGTTCGGGCCGGATTCGAGACGCTCGTGGAAGCCGGGTATCAACCGGAGATCGCCTACTTCGAGTGCCTGCACGAGCTGAAGCTGATTGTGGATCTGATGTACGAGGGCGGCATGAGCCGGATGTGGTACTCGGTGAGCGACACGGCCGAGTACGGTGGCATGACGCGGGGGCCAAAGGTGATCGACCAGAGGGTGCGGGAGACGATGCGTTCGCTCCTCGCCGCCGTGAAGGATGGGAGTTTCGCTCGGGAATGGGTGGCGGAAAATCGGGCGGGGCTTCCGAACCTGACCCGGCTCCGGGAACAATGGAAGAACACCCAGCTGGAGCAGGTCGGGGCTCGCCTGCGGGCCATGATGCCCTGGGTGAAGCAGACGGAGGATCTGGGCTGAACGATCCGGACCGGAAGGAAGGCAAGCACGAAATCAGGAGGTGTCGGGCGATGAAACGGCGAGTCTACGTATTCGACACGACCCTGCGCGACGGGGAACAGGCCCCCGGGTTCTCGATGCGGGTCAGTGAGAAGGTGCGCGTGGCGGCGCAACTGGAGGCATTGGGCGTGGACGTGATCGAGGCCGGATTTCCCATCGCGTCCGCCGGCGAGCAAGAAGCGGTGCGGCGCATCGCGCAGCAATGCCAAAACGCCAGCGTGGCTGGCCTCTGCCGCGCGAAAAAGGAGGACATCGACGCCGCCTGGGACGCTCTCAAGTACGCGAAGCGGCCCCGGTTCCACATCTTCCTGGCCACCTCGGACATCCACCTCGAGTACAAGTTGCGCATGACCCGCGAGGAGGCCATCCACGCGGCGGTGAGCGCGGTTCGCTACGCCAAAAGCTTTGGCGCCGAGGTGGAATTCTCTCCGGAGGACGCCACGCGCAGCGAGGAAGGCTACTTGATCCGCGTATTGGAAGCCGTGATCGATGCGGGAGCCGATGTCGTCAACATCGCCGACACTGTGGGGTACGCCATTCCCAGTGAATTCGCCCGCCTCATCCGTCTGCTCCGCTCTGAGGTGCGCAACGCCGAGCGGGCGCGTTTCAGCGTGCACTGCCACAACGATCTGGGTCTGGCGGTGGCCAATACCCTGGCGGGGATCGAAGCCGGGGCCGACCAGATCGAGTGCACGATCAATGGCATCGGGGAAAGGGCTGGAAACGCTGCCCTCGAAGAAGTGGTGATGGCGCTGAAAGTGCGGGAGTCGGTCTTCTCCGTGGAAACTGGGATCCGCACGGAGCTCATCTATCCCACCAGTCTCCTCGTACAGGAGATCACCGGGGTGCACGTGCAGCCGAACAAGGCGGTTGTGGGCGCCAACGCCTTCGCCCACGAGGCTGGGATCCACCAGCACGGAGTGCTCGCCCATGCCGCCACTTACGAGATCATGACGCCGGAGTCCATCGGGCTGACCTCCAATCGGATCGTGCTCGGCAAGCATTCGGGGCGCCACGCGGTGCGGAAGGCGCTCCTCGATATGGGAGTCCGGGTCGACAAGGAGGGGCTCGACTTCGTCTACGAGCGTATGGTCGCTCTGGCCGACGAGAAGAAGCAGGTGACTCAACGGGATTTGCTGCGCATTGTGGATCAGCTCAAGCGCGAGAAGAGCCACACGGACGCGTATCAGTCCGTCAGCGAAACCGCGGAAGCGGGATCCTGATCGTCCCGGGTTGCGGAAGGAGGACGGCATGGGCATGACCCTCTCGGAAAAGATCCTGGCCCGCGGCGCGGGGAAGTCGGCGGTGCGCCCGGGCGACAAGGTCTGGGTCCAGGTAGATGTGCTCATGACCCACGATGTGTGTGGCCCGCCGGCCTACGCCATCTTTCAACGAGAGTTCGGAAAGGGAGCCCGCTTCTGGGACCCGGCAAAGGTCGTGGTGATCCCGGACCACTACATCTTCACCGAAGATCCTCACGCCAGGCGCAACCTCGAAGAGTTGCGCCGCATGGCCCGCGAGCAGAAGCTGCCCCATTTCTACGATGCCTTCTCCCCTCGATACTCCGGGGTTTGCCACGTCACGTTGCCGGAAAAAGGGCATGTGGTGCCGGGGTCGATCTTGATCGGGACGGATTCGCACACCTGCACTTCCGGGGCGCTTGGGGCTTTTGCCACCGGTGTTGGCAATACGGATGCGGCCTTCGTGATGGGCACGGGCAAGCTGTGGCTGCGCGTTCCGGAGACCTTCCGCGTGCTCCTTCACGGTCGGCTTTCCCCTGGCGTCATGGCCAAAGATGTGATCCTGCGCCTGATCGGAGACATCGGCGTCGATGGCGCTACGTACTGTGCCCTCGAATTCCAGGGGGAGGGGGTGGCTAGCCTCTCCATCGATGAGCGGATGACGCTGTGCAACATGGCCGTAGAGGCCGGTGCGAAGAATGGGATCATTCCGGTGGATGGCCTCGCCCGTCGGTACTTGGAAGAGCGGGGGGTGGATTGTTCCCTCGCCGAGGCAAGCGATTCGAATGCACAGTACCTGGCCACGCGGGAATACCGACTGGAGGCTTTGGTTCCTCAGGTGGCGCGCCCTCATTCTCCCGCCCATGCCGTCCCGGTCACGGACTGCGAGGGGGAACCGTTGACGACGGCGTACATCGGCTCGTGCACCGGAGGCAAGCTTGAGGATTTCGTGGCGGCTGCTGTGATCCTCCGGGACCGGAAGGTGAAGCTCGACACCTACGCCGTTCCCGCCACGGTGGCCGTCCGCGAGGCCATCGGGCGGGTCCAAGTGGACGGGAAGTCGGTGGAGCAGATCCTCAAGGAAGCCGGCGTGAAGCTAGGAGAACCTTCGTGCGCGGCCTGCCTGGGAGGCCCGGAGGATACCTTTGGACGTCTCCGCGGAAAGGAGATCGCCATCTCCACGACAAACCGCAACTTCCTCGGGAGGATGGGATCGAAGGAGGCCAAGATCTACTTGGCTTCTCCGGCTACAGTGGCGGCCTCCGCCGTGGCGGGATGCATCGCGGACCCGCGCCCGTTCGTGGATGAGCGGAGCTGGGAATTGGTGGCCCAAGCCTCTCGGGGCGCCAGCTTGCCAGGCGTGGGGAACCCGGGCTGAGGTCAGCGCTGAGCCGAAAGCAGGCAGTGGTCCGACGAATGCGGTTTTCCAACGAGGAGCACCATGGCGGAGAAACTTCGCGGGCTGGCCTTTGTGGTCGGCGACAATGTGGACACCGACCAGATCATCCCGGCGCAGTATCTGGTCTACAGCCTTACGGATCCGGAAGAGCGCAAGAACTACGGACGTTACGCGTTGAGCGGTCTCCCTCCTGAGCTGGGGCGGTTCGTCCAGGAGGGGCAGTGGCAGAGTCGATATTCAGTCATCGTCGCGGGGCGGAATTTCGGCTGCGGATCCTCTCGCGAGCACGCCCCGGCTGCCCTCCAAATCGCTGGGGTGAAAGCGGTGGTGGCGCAGAGCTACGCGCGCATCTTCTTCCGGAATGCAGTGGACGGGGGTTTCCTTCTCCCCCTGGAGACCGATCTTCCGCTTCACGAACGGATTCGGACGGGCGATGCGGTAACGATCGACCTCGACGAGGGCGTCTTGACGCATGAACCGAGCGGCCGCTCCTATCCGCTCAGGCCCATCGGGGACGTGGAAGCCATCGTTCGCGCGGGCGGGCTCTTTGCCTACGCCCGGCAATTGGGAATCATAAAGGCAAATCCATAGGTGCCGCGATGAAGGAGACGAATGGCGAGTCAGGGAACCTGGTGAAGAGGATACTCCTCCTGCCGGGGGACGGGATCGGCCCGGAGGTGGTGGATGCCGCCCGGAGGGTGCTGCAGGTCGCCGTGGATTGCACCGATCGGGGGCTCGAGTTCGAGGAGGGATTGATCGGCGGGGCAGCGCTCGAACGGACGGGCGAGCCGTTGCCGGCGGATACTCGGGTGGCTTTGGACCGCGTGGATGCCGTTCTCCTCGGGGCTGTTGGGTCTCCGCGCTGGGACCAGGCTCCGGTGGACAAACGCCCGGAAAAGGGGCTTCTGGAGCTTCGGGCCACGCTGGGCACATTTGCCAATCTCCGGCCAGTGCGGACCTATCGGCCGCTATTGGTCGCCTCGAGCCTGAAACCCCAGGTGGTCGATGGCGTTGATATTGTGGTCGTGCGCGAGCTCACGTCGGATCTGTACTTTGGCAAGCCAAAGGAACGCCGTGGCGAGCCGCCGAATCGGAGCGCGGTGGACACGATGTACTACCACGAGTCCGAGGTGGAGCGGATCGCCCGGGTGGCCTTCGAGCTGGCCAGAGAGCGCCGCAAGCAAGTCACCTCCGTGGACAAAGCCAATGTCCTTTGTGCCTCGCAGCTCTGGCGGGAGGTGGTGACGGAAGTGGCGCAGGAGTATCCCGACGTGACGCTACGCCACATGCTGGTGGATACGGCGGCGATGCAGCTCGTGCGCGACCCCCGCCAGTTCGACGTCCTGTTGACCGCCAACATGTTCGGGGACATCTTGAGCGACGAGGCGGCCATCCTCACGGGCTCCATCGGAATGCTTCCCTCCGCATCCATCGGCGGCCGAGTAGGCTTGTACGAGCCAGTCCACGGCTCCGCTCCCGATCTTGCCGGAAAAGATCAGGCCAATCCCCTTGGGACCATCCTGAGTGCTGCCATGATGTGTCGCCTCTCGTTGGGGTGGCCCGACATCGCGGAGGCGATCGAACTGGCCGTGGCGGATGCCCTCAACGCGGGTTATCACACCCCTGACCTGCCTGGCTCCCCCGCTTTCCAGGTCGGGACCCGCGAGATGGCCGATGTGGTCATCGACTACCTGGAGCGACGGCTGTTCGCGAACCCAACGAAGAGGAGGTCTGATCGTGTATCCGGAAAACGGCAAGATCTGGTACAATGGGAAGCTGGTTGACTGGAAGGATGGGCGCATCCATCTCGCCTCCCACGTGATCCACTACGGGACCGGCGTTTTTGAAGGGATCCGCGCCTACAAGACGGAAAAGGGCCCCCAAGTCTTCCGGCTCCGAGAACACATCCGGCGTTTCTTCCTGTCGGCGCACGCCTACCAGATGCCGCTGCCGTACTCGGAAGAGGAGATCATCGAGGCGTGCCTCGAGACAATCCGGGCCAACGGGTTCGAGGAATGCTACATCCGCCCCATCGCCTTCCGCGGCTACGGGCCCCTCGGGGTTTTCCCCGGGAAATGTCCCGTGGAGGTGGCCATCCTGACCTGGAGGTGGGGGGCCTATCTCGGGGAAGAAGCCTTGACCCGAGGCGTGCGGGTGACGATCACCGGCTGGCGGAAGTTCCACGGCAGCATGATGCCCACCACCGCCAAAGCCTGCGGGCAATACCTGAATTCGGTGCTGGGCGTACAAGAAGCTCGGCAAAACGGCTACGATGAGGCCATCTTCCTGGACCTCACGGGCAACCTTTCTGAAGGTTCCGGGGAGAACATCTTCTTGGTCTTCGGGGACAAGATTTACACCAACGGCAGCGAGTCGAGCATCCTTCTCGGCATCACCCGCGACGCCGTCATTCAGATGGCGCGCGGTTTGGGCTACCATGTGGAAACGCGGCTGTTGGCCCGCGGCGATCTCTACGCAGCCGACGAGGCCTTTTTCACCGGTACGGCGGCGGAAATTACCCCCATCCGCGAGGTGGATGGACGCATCATCGGGAAGGGGGAGGCTGGCCCGGTGACGCGGAAGCTGCAGAGCTTGTTCTTCGAGATTGTTCGGGGGCAGAGGCCGGAATACCAGCATTGGCTCACTCCAGTGTACAGCTGAGGAACTAGCCTGGGAAGACGAAGACGAGGAGGTAGGGATGCCGTTGCGCGGGAAGAAGCTGGCGATTTTGGGCGCAGGGCAAATGGGCCAGGCGCTCATCGGGGGCTTGGTGCGGGCGGGAAAGGTGAGCCCGGAATCCATCTTGGCCACGGACCTACGGCCGGAGGCCCTCCACCACGTGCGAGAGACCTGGCGGGTCCATACCCTCGGCGCCGACAACCCCTCCGCCGTGCGACAGAGCGATGTGGTGATCCTGTGTGTGAAACCGCAAACCTGCGCCAGGGTGCTCGCGGAGATCGCGGCCGAGATCCGCCGCGAGCACCTGGTGATCAGCATCATGGCGGGCATCCCTACCCGGTTGATCGCCGAGCGCCTGGGTCAACCTGTGGCTGTGGTTCGAGCGATGCCAAACATCGCCGCTCTGGTGGGGGAGGCCGTCACGGCTATCGCCCCGGGACGGCACGCCACCCGTGAGCACCTGAGGATGGCTGAGGAGATCTTCGGCGCTGTGGGGCGCGTGGAGGTGGTGGAGGAGAACCTGATGGACGCCGTCACGGGCCTCAGCGGCAGCGGACCCGCCTTCGTGTACACCATCATCGAAGCCCTCACCGAGGGGGGCGTGATGATGGGGCTGTCGCGCGAAGTGGCCGCTCGACTCAGCGCGCAAACGGTGCTGGGCGCGGCCAAAATGGTGCGGGAAACCGGCCTGCATCCGGCCATCCTCCGCGACCAAGTGACCACGCCGGCAGGAACTGCCATCGCCGGGATCTATTCGCTGGAGTCGGATGGGCTCAGACCGATGCTGATCAACGCCGTGCGCAGCGCCACGAAGCGTTCCAGCGAACTCAGCCAATTCCTCACGCGAAGCGCAGAGGAAGATGTCTCCGAGCGAGCGGCGTAGACAGGTGAAGGAGCCCTCGCGTCCGCTCCAGGAGGCGCGAGGGCTCGGATCCCCCGGGGTTCCCTCGTGTTAGCTCGCTAAGGCGGGGGTTGCGTTTGCAAGGGGGAATGGTTATTTTCCCCTGGGGTTGTGATCGCCAGCTCGCGGGTGAATCCCTCAGGACACATTCGGGAAGCAGGGTATTGCGTCGCGCCACTTGTCACCCCAGGGCTTCGTTTTCTTCGCGGCGGCGCCGCGGACCCCGCCTTGCATTTCCCCGCCTGTTTCGACTGGGCCTCGGGATGAGAAGATGCGCCCTGAGGGGGCATGAGGGCCGACGAAGGCCGCCGGCCAAGACCGGCGGTCGGAACTGGGTCGATGGCGGAGGGAGGAGCCATGGATCTTGAGGCCATCCAACGAGCACTTCGGGGCGCAGGGATCGACGGCTGGCTTTTCTACGATTTCCACAATCGGGATGCGATCGCCCACAAGATCCTTCAGATCGACACCTCTCGATTCACCTCCAGGCGTTGGTTCTACTACATACCCGCGCGCGGGGAGCCACACAAGGTCGTCCACAGCATCGAGCCGTGGCGGCTAGACCATCTTCCGGGTCGGAAGCACGTGTATCTCCCCTGGCAACAACTTCACGCGATTCTGCGGGAGATCTTGGCCGGCGCAAGCAAAGTCGCCATGCAGTACTCCCCCATGAACCACATTCCCTACGTGTCGGTGGTAGATGCCGGGACTGTGGATCTAATTCGCAGCTTCGGTGTCGAGGTGGTGTCGAGCGCCGATTTGGTCGGGCAGTTTGAGGCGAGATTGGATCGCCGGGGCTACGAATCCCATCTCCGCGCCTCGGAGGCGCTCCACAAGGTGAGGGCGCGGACCTTTGAGGAGGTGTCACGGCGCATCCAGCGCGGGCAACGTCCCACGGAGTTCGAGGTGCAGCGGTACATGCGCGAGCAGATGCGGGCCGAGGGCTTGACCTGGGACGACGGTCCCATCGTGGCGGTCAATGCTCATGCGGCCGATCCCCATTTCGAGCCGACTGAGCAGAACTGTTCCCCTATCCAGCCGGGGGATCTCCTCCTGGTGGATCTTTGGGGCAAAACGAAGGAGCCCGGGAGCATTTACGCCGACATCACCTGGGTGGGTTTCATTGGGGATGAAGTGCCCGAGCGACTCATTTACCTTTTCGGCATCGTGAGGCAGGCCAGAGAGACGGCGGTGATGTTCCTGGAGGACCGCTTCCACGCCGGTCAGCCGGTCCATGGTTGGGAGGTGGACGACGCCTGTCGCAGGGTCATCGAAGACGCCGGCTTCGGCCGGTATTTCATTCATCGCACGGGGCACAGTATCGGGACCGAGGTGCACGGAAATGGCGTCAACATCGATAACTTGGAGACGAAGGACGAGCGGCTGATCCTGCCCGGCTGCTGCTTCTCCATTGAGCCCGGGATTTACCTTCCGGAGGAAGGGATCGGAATCCGATCGGAGATCGATGTGTTCATCCATGAGGATGGCCAAGTGGAGGTGACCGGACCGGTGCAGGATCAGATCGTACCTATTCCGGGATGATGCGGTGCTCCCAGAGTTCGTGCCGGCGGTGAACCGAGCGAGCGGGAGGGTGGAGGATGACTTGGTACCTCTACGTGGTTCTTGCGTACCTATTGGTCCTCACGGTGCTGAATTTCTACCGGGCCCGGCGGGTCAGAACCCAAGAGGACATGATGGTGGCAGGGCGTTCCCTCAGCGTGCGGGTGATGGTCTTCACGCTCATCTGCACCTGGATCGGTTCTGGCACCTTCATTGCTGGCGCGGAATACGCGGCGAAGGCTGGATGGAGTAGTCTCTGGCTTCCCGCCGGTGCGTGGGTGGGGATCGTGGTGATCTATTTCCTCGCGGCGAAGATCCGCACCTTCGGCCAGTATACCATCGGCGACATTCTGGAGGTGAGGTACGGGCCAGCGGCACGGGTTTTCGGGGCCATCGCGCTGATCATCAGCTTCACGGCCATCGTGTCCTACCAGTTCCGTGCGGGGGGCTACATCCTCAACGTGGTGACCGACGGTCAGGTTTCGGTGGCGTTGGGCCAGGCCCTGGCGGCCGTCTTCGTCATCCTCTTCACGGCGCTGGCCGGCATGGTGGCCGTAGCCTACACGGATCTGCCCAACGGCATCATCATCCTGCTGGCCTGTCTGGTCTCGGTTCCCTTTGTCTACCATGCGGTCGGCGGGATGGGAGCGGTCCGAGCTGCCTTGCCGCCGGATCACTTTGCCATCGTCAATGAGACGTTCGGCCGGCATCCCGGTCTCAAAGCCGGAGGATACTTCCTTTCCACCATGATGCTTCTAATGGGCGTCCAAAGCATGTACCAGAAGTTCTACAGCGCGCGGACGCCGAAAGACGCCCGCCAGGCGGTTGCCCTCTGGGTGGTGGGGACGATCTTCGTCGAAGTGGTGGTTGTGGCCATTGCCATTTTTGCGGCCGCCCATTTTTGGCCCCAGATCCGCAAGTGGCTCGAATCGGGAACGGGGATGGATCCGGCTTCCATTGTCCTTCAGGCCGCTCGCCACCTGGTTCCACCGTGGGTCGGGATCCTTCTCCTCGGTGCCGCCACGGCGGTGGTCATCTCCACCGGCATGAACTACCTCCTTTCTCCCACCACGAACCTCATGAGGGACATTTACCAGCGTTTTCTGGCTGCGGAAGCGAGCCAGCGAACGATGGTGGTCCTGCAGAAGGTGTGCATCGTGATCCTGGGTGTGGTGGCCTATCTCTTGGCGACGCGCCTCGTCTCGGTGCTAGAGATGAGCTATTTCGCGTACACCGTGTACGGTGTGGCGATCACTCCCGCCCTGATCGCCGCGCTCGCCTGGAAGCGAGCCACGCGCGTGGGCGGGCTGGCCTCAATCCTCGGGGGTACGATCGTGGCCGTGACGCTGAAGGTGCTCACCTACGTCTTGCCCCCGGAGAAGGTTCCGGAAGGAGACCCTTGGGGCATCCCCCTGATCTACCCCGCGCTGATCGTCTCCGTGCTGGCGCTGGTCGTGGGGAGCTACCTGAGCCCTCCACCCAGCGAGGCGGAGCTGGCTCCTTTGTTTGGTAAAAAGCCAGAAGGCGACAGGAGCGCGAGATGAAGGGGATTCCGAATCGCCAAAAGAAGAGCGTGGTGCCGAGGCCGGATTACGTGAGGTCCAAGCAGGAGCTCCTTCGTCGCGAAGCAATGCGCCGAGCCCAGCAGGAAAGGGCCCGGCAGGCTCGGCGGCGGACGAAATCCAGCGGAGGGGAGGATGGAACGCCTGCAAATTGACCCACTCCATCCGAAGGGGAAACACCTTCGACGGGCGGTGGAAGTGCTGCGGAAGGGGGGCGTGATCATCTATCCCACCGACACCATCTATGGACTCGGCTGCGACATCTTCAACAAGGACGCTGTGGAGAGGATCTACCAGATCAAGGGGAAGAGCTGGAAGAGTCCCCTGAGCTTCATCTGCCCCGATCTCAAGGAGATCAGTCGCTACGCATACGTTTCCAATGCTGCCTATCGGATCATGAAGAGGGGGCTACCCGGCCCCTACACCTTCGTTCTCCCCGCCACGCCGCTGGTGCCGAAGCTTCTCCTGAGCAAGCGGAAGACGGTTGGGATCCGGGTTCCCGATCACCCCATTTGCCACGCGCTTCTGGAAGAGTTCGGCGGCCCCATCGTGAGCACATCGGTGACGGGCCCCGACGGCGACCCACTGAATCTGCCGGAGGAGATTGAGGCCCATTTCCGGGGGATCGTGGACCTGATGCTGGATGTCGGACCGCTGGGACTGGTCCCCTCCACGGTCATCGATCTGACCGGCGAGACCCCCGTAGTCGTGCGCGAGGGGAAAGGCGATCTCACCATCCTTGAGTAGGGGACTAAACGTGCGGGCAAGGGGACGCACAAGTTTCTTGAGCCCTGGACAGAGCCAAAACCGGGACTCCGCGATGAACGGTCTCTGCAACGCCCGGCAGGCATTCGCGAAACGGACCTGGCGTAGCGCTTCCCTGTTGGCGTTGGGAGTTGGCTTGCTTACCGCCGCAGCCTGCCGCGAGCACCGACCTTCTCTGCCAGCTTCCGCACGCGCCATTGCGGAGCAGGTGCGAGCCGCGTATTGTCCCGATTCGCGGCTCCACGTGTTCCACGTGGATGGGTGGCAAGTTGGAAACCAGATCGTCTTGCGCGGGGAAACGACCTCGCCGGAAGCACACGCCGAGCTTCTGCAAAAGCTTCGGCAAGCTTTTCCCAGAAAGCGGCTCGTCGATGAGATCCGGGTGCTGCCGGACTCCACCGTTGACTCTTCGTGGGCCATCGTGAACCTGAGCGTGGCCAATCTCCGCCGGGAACCAAGCCATACCGCCGAGCTCCTGAACCAGATGCTCCTCGGCAGCGTGGTTCGCCTTTACAAGAGGCAACGTGACTGGTACTTCGTACGGACCGAGGACGGTTACCTCGGCTGGACGGATGACGGGGGGATTTGGTGTACGGACAGCACCGGCGTGGTTTCCTGGCTTGTTTCTCCTCGGGTGATCGTCACCGCCCTGGAAACCCTCGCCTTGGCTTCGCCGGAAGAAGGTGCTCAGCCCGTCTCCGACCTTGTGGCAGGCGACGTGCTCCTGCGGCTTGCCGCGCACGGCTCCTGGCTGCAGATTCGATTCCCGGACGGCCGCACCGGCTGGGTTCGACGGGGGGATGTGTCTGACCTGGGCGAGTTCCTCCGGGCTGCCCGTCCGACGCCCGAGAACATCGTCGTCACGGCCCTGCGCCTTTTCGGAAGACCGTACCTCTGGGGAGGGACCTCGCCCAAGGGTCTCGATTGCTCGGGTTTCACCTGCACGGTATTCCGGCTCAACGGGGTGATCTTGCCGCGCGACGCGAACATGCAGGTGAAGGTAGGGGCGGAGGTGCCTCTAGACTCTTCCCTTTCGGCAGCCCAGCCCGGTGACCTTGTCTTCTTCGGGCCCAGCCCGGAGCGAATCACGCATGTCGGGATCTATCTTGGCGACGGCAAGTTCATCCACTCGGACAGTCACGTTCGAATCAACAGCCTCAGGCCTGGAGATGCCGATTTCAGTCCCTATCGGTACCGCAATCTTCGGGCGGTGCGGCGAGTGGTGTCGCAGCTCCGCCGGGACGAGATGACCGGGTGGTACCGAGTCGGGGGGTTGGAGTTGCCGCGAGCGTGGCAAGGGACAAGCCCACGGGTTTGAGCGGACGGATGGAGACGATCCGGCACATCACGCGTGCGGACCTGCATCGGATCAATGGGCTGCTCTCCCGCGCCTTTTCGCAGGGTCGGGCCGACGACGGCTATCGGTTCACCGAGGTGCCCGAATGTCGCCTCGAGTTTCTGGACATGTACCTGGAGGACTTCCCGGAGGGGAGCTACCTTTTGGAGGTGGATGGTCAGATTCGTGCCTTCGGATTCGCCCACCTTTGGGGTCGCGTGGGTTGGGTAGGCCCCGTGGCCGTGGCGCCCGAAGTACAGGGCCGGGGGCACGGTCGCGAGATCATGAATCAGTGCCTTGCCTCCCTGCGGGAGGCAGGAGCCCGCACGATCGGCCTGGAGACCATGCCCCGCAGCTACCGGAATCTGGGCTTCTACGGAAAGCTGGGCTTCGTGCCCGGAGAGCTTACGGTTTGTCTGGCCTCGGAAGTCTTCGCCCGGCCAGTTCCTCCTCAGGAGGAACTAAGGGCGGAGGCCGTGTACTTCAGTCGTCTCCCGAAGGAGGAGCGGCAATCGTTCCTGGAGAAGGCCCGGGAAATCGCGGATGCAGCCTGCGAGGGACTCGACTACCGCTCGCTCATCCTGCACACCTCGCAGTACAAATACGGGGACACTGCCATCTTCCGCCTTGGTGAGCGCCAAGCCTTGGCCATCGGTCACACCGAACCTTACGCCGTGGACGAGGAGAGGCACGTTCTGCGAGTGGTGGCGTGCGTCTTTCCTCCGCCCGTGGACAGATCCTTCGTGGACGCCGTCCTGACCAGCCTTCGCGATTGGGCCCGGCGCGAATTCCTCGGCCATCTGAGCCTGTGGGTACCGACCCGTCAGCTGGAGGCCTTCCGCCATCTGCTTCAGGCAGGTTTCCGCGTCATTCACAGCGATCTCCGGATGACGCTGGAAGGCTATCCCCTTGTGACCACCCCAGGGGCCTGGCTTTTGGATAAATGGGAATAGGGGCATTGAAAGAGAGGCCGCTCCGGGTCATCAGCGCGAGCCGGCGCGTGGACCTCGTGGGGGGATATCCCCATCTGTTCGCGGAGATCCTCGAGGCGAAATGCCCGCCGGACCAGGTTCACACGGTGGTGATCTGGACCAAGGACCCTCGCCATCTTCTGGCTCACCGCAAGCTCCGCGCAACTCTGGGGCGGTACGGGCAGCTCTTCCTGCACCTGACAGTGACCGGAATGGGTGCCAGCGCGCTCGAACCTCGTGTTCCCGAACCGGAATCGGTACTGGCTCTCCTTCCCGCGCTCATCGAGTTTGTCGGGTCGCCCGAGAGGATCCGCATTCGATTCGACCCGATTGTGCATGTTCGCCTAGCCGACGGGACGGAGATCTGTAATTTGAAATACTTTGCGGAACTGGCGCCGCGCCTCCGTGAGCTCGGCCTCACCGACGTCACAACGAGCTGGCTCAGCCTCTACCCGAAAGTGAAGCGACGCCTGGCCCGGATAGGTGCGGTGGCCCTCGATCCTGGCCCGGAGGTGTGGCGTGAAGAGGCAGCCTGGCTCCACCGCAAGGCGGAGGAGTACGGCCTGCGCGTCCACGGCTGCTGCGTCCCGGGCTGGCCGCGCTCCCGTTGCATCGATGGGGACTTGCTCACCCGTTTGCACCCCCGCGGCGAACCCGCATCCACCCGCAAGGCTAAGGGGCAACGGGCCCTCTGTGGATGCACGGAGAGCTGGGACATCGGCTGGTACGTGAAGTGCTTGCTCGGCTGCCGCTACTGCTACGCGAATCCCGTCCATTTGTGATGCGGGGATCCCCTCCAGCAAGCGGGCAGATGACACCCCTCTCCCTGGGATGAGGCAGCGGGGCTGAATCCGAGGGGATTGCGCTTCGTCCCTCAGCTTTTCACGAGATGCATGAGGATGGACTTTCTGGCGGTGCGTCCGTTGCGGAGGTCGGTCACCTCGACCCGGAGCTGGAGCGGGCCGTCGGTGAATTGGCTGGCATCGAGGGCCGTGTACATGGGCGAATCGCTCCCCTGGGGCTCGAACTCGGAGGTGATGGTGACGGCCCCCGTGCGCGGGCCGAAGAGGCCGAGGAGTCCGGTCCGTTTTTTCTGGAGAGGCTCCAGGGTGTAGGAGACGCGGCAGCGGGCCACGCCCTGCTCGTCCAACGAGAGGCCGTAGATCTCGAAGTACATGAAGATGGGACGGCGAAGTGAGAACGCCCGGCTGGGATTGGGCGCTACCACGACCCCGTACCTGCGGAAGCGGCCCGGAGCGAGCGGCAGCGCGGGGCTCACCTCGACCGCCAGAGTGAGGTCGCTGAGGCTCAAGGTGCCGGGGGGAAAGGCGCGGAGTGTGTCCAAGAGGCGCCAGCTGCCGATGCGCTTGCGCCCTTCGTCGCGCACAAAGAAGGTCAATCGGTAAATCCCCGGCTCCAGGTGGAAGGTCTGGGCATCGGTGGCAAGGGCGCCGAGCGTCTCCTTGCTCTTCTCCAGCGGGAATCGACGGAGGCGCCGCGCGAGCTGATTCCAAAGCGTATCGTAGATGGCCACGCCACTCTCGAAGAAGCGGCGGACACCGAACGGCTCCTTACTGCTGAAGGCATCCGCGAATGCCACCCCGTAGTAGAAGTTCAAATCGATGCCGCCATTTTCCCCCTTGAAGCTGGACCAATAGAAGTAGGCGGGGAGAAGCTGGATCGTGTCCGGGAAGGTCATCCTCTCTTCGGTGAGAAGCCGCCGGTTGCTTTCCTGGAGATCCCGCTCCAGCTCGTTGGCCAATGAGAGCTGTTCCACCTCCGAAGATGCCGCCACGTAATGGTGGTAGCGGACGTCCCAGCTCTCGAGGCCCATGTCCCAGACCACCTCCGGCGGCGGAATCCGCGAGATCCGCCAGTCGCTCGGCGAGGCATCTTCGGGATTGGCGAAATGGACGATGATCTGGGGCTGCGTGGTGGTCTTACGATACACCCACGACTCGTAGCTGGGGTACCCCTGCCCCGAGAAGAGGCTCTTGTCATCCGGCTTGCCCCAGCGAATGTAGACCAGGCCCTTTTGGTGGAACTCTTCGTTCAGCCCGAACACCCTCGGGAGGTTGCCCGCCATCAGGTCGAGCGTGTGAAAGGGCCGATGCGGTTCGTCCTGCCGGTACCATTTCTCCGCGAAGATCAGGCGCCGGTAGTGCTCGGCAAGGCGGGGGTTTTCGGTCGAGCCTGGGAAGGGACTGCGACTCGCCCAGATTTGAGCGAAGAACGCCTTCTTTTGCCCGAGCAAGACGCAACGCGTCCAGCGCTCGTATTCTTCGTCCGTGAGGATGTATTTGACGTCCTGAAAGGCGAGCTCAGCGTCCACCGGATTGCGAATGGACTCGATGGCCGACCAATACATCGCTTCGCCCTGCGGATTCTCCCCCTTCTCGAAGGCGATCCGCGCCAACCGGAGGTGAATGGCCGTCGACGAAGCCTCCGGTTCGCGGTTCAGCAGGTTCTCGAAAGTCACGCGGGCGCTATCCAGGTGCCCGAGCCGTCTCAGCTTCTCCGCCTGGAAGAATTGCGCATACCATCCGAAGCGGTCCTGTTGCAGTTCCTGGAAAACCTCGGCGCTGTCGGCATACTGAACGTACAAGTCGAACAGGCGGAAGATCCCGACGCGCGGCTCGAGGAGGCCGGGTTTGAGGAGGATCTGCCGGTAAGCGAGCTCCACCGCGCGCAGGTAGTGCTCGCGGTAGCGCTCGAGCAGCGCCATTTGGTACCAGACGTCTTGGAAGAGGGAGTCGTATTCAATGACCTTGCGGAAGTGCTTCTCAGCGCTGCGGAAGTCCAGTTGCCTGAGCACGATTCCCTTGTATTTCCCACTTTCCCGGTCGCGGATGCCCAGGTAATAATGGGCTTCGGGGTCGAGGGGTACCGCTTCCTCAATCTTGGAGAACCACTCGGCAGCTTCGTCCCAACGCTGCCGGCGAGCCTCGATCCGGCCGAGTCCGCGCCAAGCCGGGATTGCCGCTTCGTCCAAGCGAAGGGCTTGCCGGTAGCACCGCTCGGCGGCGTCAAGATTGCCCGCCCCGAGCCACAGGTCGCCGGTGCGGATCAGCTCCTGGGCGGAGGCAGCGCTGTCCACCTGCTGCCCGAGCCCTCGCTCAGCCCGGGCGATCAGCGCCCCTGCCATGAGAAGGCTGAGCCCGATTTCCCGAAGTAGCTTCATCCGCCTCGCAGGCCCTTTCGTGGAAAGCGAAACGTCTGACACCCCCCTTGCCTCCGGGGTGAGACCTCGACTGCCGACCCGCACACCCTTATCAACCTACAACTCGCGGCCGTAAAGTGCAATGGGATCGTGTGCCGGGGGCCTCTGCGCCCCAGCGGGAGGTCTGGCTTTAGGGAGGGCGGTGCGAGCCACGTCTTGACATTCCGGCCGCAAAGTGGTAAGTTCAACCTTGCGAGAAGATGCTGGGAGGGAGTGCGAGGATGGCGGGCAAGTCTGCGCAGGGGGTCACCCGACGCCCGGAGGAAGCTCCAAGCCCCGGCTTGGTGACGGCGGACGAGTGGGTTGCCCGCGTCCTCCTGGAAGCAGGCGTACGGGTGGTGACGGCTTTCCCCGGTGCCACAATCCAGGGAATTGTGGAGCGCTTGGGGCGTTTTCGTTGGGCAGCCGAGGTGGAGGTACGCTGGGTTTTCTCTCCGCGGGCTGCCTTCGAGGAAGCGCACGGGGCCTCCCTCGCCGGGCGGAAGTCGGCGGCGTGCCTCAGCGGGGAAGCACTGGGAGAAGCCTACCCGGCCCTTGTGGCTGCGGCCAGGATTGGATGCGGCGCAGGTCTTCTCGTGATCGTGGGCGATGACCCCGGTGCGTGGGACTCCTTCGCGGAAATGGATAGTCGGTCCCTTCTGGCCTCGGCGGGAGTGCCCACCCTGGAACCCTCCCAGCTCCCGGAACTGGGCCGGATGATCCCCGAAGGGTTCCGGCTGTCGCGCCTGTACGACGTGCCCGTAGCGCTACGCCTCTGCACCCCTTTGATGGAGGAGCAGGTCCCCGTCGCGGGAGCCAGTGTCATCGCTCCCGGCCGGGAGGTTTCGGACGGTAAGTTTCCTACGGGTGCGCGCTTGTCCCTCCCGATGGCTGCCAGCGCTCACCAGCAGCGGTTGCAAGCGCGGCTTGAACATCTGGCGCATGTGTCCCGCCTCAGCCGGTTCGCCGATGTAGTGGGGTCAGGGACCAAAGGGATCGTGGCGGCGGGCTACGCCTACGCAAAGCTCGCAAACTTCTTGGGTGATGGGCCGCCGGATTCCTTGCGAGTGTTGAAGCTGGGCCAGGTGGTCCCGCTGCCGAGCTACATATTGCTCGAGTTCCTGTTGCAGACGGATGAGGTTCTCGTGCTGGAGGAGGGGGAACCCTTTGTGGAACGGGAGCTCCGTTCGCTGCTCGCCGAGGTGCTGAACAGACCGCAGGTCCTCGGGAGGCTGAGCGGAGCCATCCCCCACGAAGGTGAGCTGCAAAGTTGGGAGATCGAGGAAGCACTGCGCCAGCTCCTGCCAGGGGAGGCCGTGGAGAAACCCGTGTTTCCCACGAGCGGGATCCGCAGACGCGCCATGCTGCCGGCGATGTGCCCCGGCTGTTGGCTCGAGCCAGTCCGGCAGGCGCTGGCGATAGTCCGGTTGGAAGGGGATCCGGAGCGCCGTCCCGTGGTCGTGGGAGATCACGGGTGCCCGGCTTTCTTGGCATCCGCAAGGGAGCCGTTGGTGGATGTCCTCGGCGCGCCGGGCAGCGCCATCCATCTCGCCATCGGCCGTGCCTTGGCTCAGCCGGAGCGATCGGTTCTGGCTATCACAGGGGATTACGGCTTTTTGGCGCGGGGACTGGCCGAGCTTGCCGATCCCCTGGTGCATCAGCTTCCTGTCACAATCTTGCTGGTCGACAACGGGGGAAGCGCCTACACGGGGGGGCCGCGTCGTCGGCTCGCCTCGGGGGTGGAGCTGGAAGACGTTCTCGGATCTCTGAATCTGCCCCTCCTGCGCGTGATCCAAGACCTGGGAACTGAGCGCGTGCGCGCGACTCTGGCGGAATCTCTGAAGGCACGCCGGCTCGCGCTCGTGGTTCTCCGTTTCCCTTGCATGCTGCTGGAGGAAGCGGACGCGGACGCGCTGTAAATTGACCCCGTGGCCCGTCCGCGGCGAATCGGCGGGGTACGGGAGGGGGGTGTCTCCCCCGCTTTTTCAGGATGACGGGGATCGAGGAAGGCGGCCGTCAGCAAAGACGGGGATGGCTGTCTCCGCAGGTGTGCTTCAGCACGGGTCGGTGGAGGAGTATCTTGGCATCGCGATTGGAAAAGGCTTTCTTGCGGGAGTTGCGCCGGATCGTGGGGAAGGAGAATGTCCGGACGGATCGGGAGACTCTCAGGGTCTACGGCTACGATGCGAGTCTCGAGAAGGGAATGCCCGACGCCGTCGTTTTCCCAGCCAATACGGAAGAGGTAGCGCGCGTTGTGCAGCTTGCCAGCCGCTACGCCGTGCCCTACGTACCACGGGGTTCCGGAACCTGCCTCAGCGGAGGGCCGGTGCCGCATCGCGGAGGCTTGGTGCTCGAGTTTTCGCGGATGAACCGAGTTCTGGAGATTGATCCGCGGGACCGGAGCGCCTGGGTCGAAGCTGGGGTCTTCAACCTGCAACTGCAGCAGGCGTTGAAGCCGTTCGGCTTCACCTTTGCGCCGGACCCGGCGAGCCAAAAGGTGTCTACGCTCGGTGGCAACGTGGCCGAGAACGCCGGGGGGCCCCACTGCCTCAAGTACGGAGTGACGAGCCATCACGTGCTGGCAGCGGAAGTCGTTTGGCCCGACGGGAGCATCGAGTGGGTCGATCCTTCTTCTCACGGGTACGACCTGCTGGGTCTGCTGATAGGTTCGGAAGGGACACTGGGGGTAGTGACCAGCTTGCGCGTGAAGGTCATCCCCCTGCCGGAGCGAGTCGAGACGCTCCTGGCCATCTTCGATTCCCTGCTGGATGCAGCCAATGCGGTGTCGGGGATCATCGCAGCGGGGATCCTCCCGGCCACCCTGGAGATGATGGACCGGACCACGATCCAGGTGGTGGAAGATAGCATGGCCGTCGGATATCCGCGGGACAGCGAGGCGGTTTTAGTCATTGAGGTCGACGGCCCTTCCGAAGGGCTTACTGACGAGGTGGAGGCCATTGTACGAATCTGTCGTCAACACGGGGTCAGGGACATCCGGGTCGCCCGGGATGAGCGAGAAAGGGACCTTTTGTGGGCCGGCCGGCGAGGAGCCTACGGGGCGATGACGCGCATCCAGCCCTCCACGATGGTCGCCGACGGGACGGTGCCGCGGACTCAGTTACCCGCGGTCCTGCGCCGCGTGAGCGAGATCGCGCAGAAATACGAGCTCATTGTCGGCAATCTCCTTCACGCAGGTGACGGGAATCTGCACCCCAATATCGTCTTCGATGCGCGGGATCCCGACCAGACGGCGAGGGCGAGGAAGGCGTGTCTGGAAATCATGCAGGCTTGTGTGGAAGCTGGCGGGACGATCTCCGGCGAGCACGGCATTGGTCTGGAAAAACGCGAGGCCATGCGGTTAGTCTTCGGCGAAGAAGAGCTCCGACTCATGCGCCAGATCAAGCAAGAACTGGACCCGCTGGGACTGGCCAATCCGGGGAAAGTCCTGCCGGAGGAAAACGTAGCCGGTTCCCCTCCTGACAGGGAGTAGCGATCCTTTCGCGCCGCACGGAGCTGAGCTGTCCCAATCGGATGAAGTGTGACCGCCAGTGGAATCGGTGCTGTCGGAGCAAGTCGCGATTCGAGACGGCCGGCCCTACTGTTCGACGCCGGTTTCGTTCCCCCTTGCGGATTCTCCGGCGCGGCCCCGGAGCTGGTCGGTCCGGGTCGAAGGCGGGAGAAGGCAGTCTCGTGCTCTTCGGAGTGGGAGAGCGGGCGCGCCGAAGGATCTGAACATTCCCGCCACTTCGCGCTGGTTCTGAGGGATTTCCCGAAGCAGCGAGAGCTGCAGAAGTCGGCGGGGAATCGGGTTGAGAGGGGGCGGGCCGGTTTCGGCGCGGGGAGCGGAGTGCAGGGAATGGGAAGGCACTGAGTTCTTGCCCATTGCGCTTCAGCGAGCGAGGAAGTGATGGCGGGAGAGTCCGAATACCATCCGCGAGACGAGAAGGAAGTAGCTGCGATTTTCGCCGAGGTCCGGGAGCAGGGGGGGAAGGTGCTGCCGGCTGGAACGGGGACGAAACTGGCCTGGCTTCGGCCATTCTTTGGAAGTGTGCCCGGGGGGCTTGTGGTCGTCCGGTCCGGCTTGCTGTCCCAAATCACGGATCTGGATCCAGCCAACCTGACGGTCTCCGTGCAGGCTGGGATGAGTCTCTTGCATCTTCAGGAGACCCTGGCCAGCCACGGTCAGTGGCTCCCAATGGAGAGCCCGTGGGGGGATGGTGCCACCGTTGGCGGGATCGTCTCGGCAGGACTCGCCGGTCCCGCCAGCTTGGGATACGGATTGCCCCGGGACCTGGTGCTGGGGGTACGCGCCGTCCTTCCCAACGGCCGGGCGGTGCGGTTCGGCGGCAAGACGGTGAAGAACGTGGCCGGCTACGACGTCAGCAAATTGTTCGTCGGGAGCTTCGGCTCGCTCGGGATCCTGGTGGAGATCACGTTTCGCCTCCGACCCTTGCCCCCCGGCGAGCGGACCGTGCTGGTGGGGGGACTCGGGTACAGTGAGCTAGATGAGGCCATCGGCGAGCTCTTGCGGTCACCCCAGCCAATCGTAGCCCTGGAAGTGTTGAATCAGCCGGCTCTGAGGCGCTTGGGATGGCCCTTCCCGAGTGCGGAGGGGGGGTGCGGAATAGCTGTCCGGATCGATGGGGCTGCGCCGGTCCTCTCGGCGGCGGTGGACAAGCTGCGGAAAGTGCTTTCCGCGAGCGTCCCGGACCGGGCTCTGGACGTGTTGGACGAGCCCTCGTCCCGCCAATTCTGGCAACGGTTCCGGGAGCGGTTGTACGGTGATTGGGCAGAACCGTGCGCTGTGCTCCGGATCCGGTGCCGTGTACGCGACGTGGTCGAGGTTGTGCAGCGCCTTTCCGGGGCGCCCGAAGCGGCCGTTTGGCTCGGTGCTGGGACTGGGCACGGGTTTCTCCGAGTGGAGCGGGGCTATTTGTCGCGCGGCATCGTCGAGTACTTGGAAGGCCTGCGCGGAAGCCTGACCGAAAGGGAAACCCGGCTGGATCTGTTTTCCGTCCCTGCGGAGGATTTTTCCAAGCTGATGGACAGCAAGTGCTTGTTCTGGCAACTTCACCCGAAGGCGCAGGAACGGACTGGTCGGCTAAAACGCATCTTCGATCCGGAGGGGCTGCTGGTGCCTTTCCTCGCTTTTGGAGGTACGGATGGAAACTGAGCTGCAGACGGCCTCCACTGCCGAGGCCATCCTCGCGGAGGTTTCTCGTTGCAACCGCTGTGGCTACTGCCAGTCCGTGTGTCCCACCTACTGGGTGACCGGGCGTGAGACCGAGGTGGCCAGGGGGCGGAATCAGTTGCTTCGGGCGGCGATGGAGGGGGAATTGCCTTCCTCGCGGCGACTTCGCGAGAGCGTATTCCAGTGTCTCCTGTGCGGCGCGTGCACGGAACAGTGTTTCCCCGGCGTGCGGACGTACGAGGCCATGGCCTTGGCGCGGAACGTGTTGAATCAAGGTCGGCCACCGGCTTTGCAGAGGTACATCTTTCGGGACCTCTTGCCTCACCGGGAGCGCCTTGACGGGCTGGTGAGGCTGGTTTCGCTCGGAAAGCGGAGCGGCCTTTCGGGCGCAGTTCAGGTACTCCGGTTGCTCGGGTGGTACGGCCGATCCCTGGCCGAGGCGGAGGCGCTGGTGGAGTCGATCCCGCCCCGTTTCCTGCGGGAGCTTGCCGGTGGTTTGGGCCTTCCTATGGCCGAAGGGCGGGCGGACGCGGTTTACTTCGTCGGCTGTGCCATTAACTACGCCCTGCCGGAGGTGGGACAGAGCACGCTTCGCGCCTTGCTGGACGCGGGGCAGCGTGTGGTATTGGCACCGAACGTCTGCTGTGGGCTTCCGGCTTTCGCCTACGGCGATCTTGAGGCAGCGCGCGAGCTGGCTCGTCGGAACCTGTCGGTTCTTCTCGAACTTCGGCTCCGCCTGGTCGTCACCGATTGCGCCAGCTGTGCGAGCTTTCTCAAGCAGTACCCTGCCCTCTTCCAACGGGAGCCGGAGTGGCTGGAGCGTGCGGAGGAACTTGCGGAGCGGGTTCGGGACGCGACCCAGGTCCTGGCGGAGTTCGATCGGCCTCGGGGAACTGCCCGGCCGCTCCGGGTGACCTACCACGACCCCTGCCACCTGGCACATCATCTGGGGGAGCGATCGGCGCCACGGGAGTTGTTGCGAAGCCTTCGAGGGGTGGACTTTGTGGAGATGGCGGAGGCGGACTGGTGCTGTGGGGGCGCGGGATCGTACAACATCGCCCATCCGGACCTGGCGTTGGGGATCCTGGAGCGGAAGATGAGGAACATCCGCGCCACAGGCGCTGAGGTCGTCGCTACAAGCTGTCCCGCGTGTATCATCCAGCTCCGGTACGGAGCTCGGCGGTTTCGCGTGCCCGTCCAGGTGCTTCATGTGAGCCAGCTCAGCTCGCCTGCGGCGAGCGATTTGCGCTGAATGGAAGAAACGTGCTTGGGAAGCCCAACCAAGGGAGGCGCGACCATGAAGCCACGTGTTCTGTATCCAGGCCTTTTGGTTCTCAGCGCAACGTTTCTCGCATGCAGCCAAAAGCCACTCCAGACCGATCCGCTCGACGGCTTACCTCGCCTGAAGCCGTACCGAGCAGCCAGGGCCTCCAGTTTCGATCCCACTGGGGGCAACGACGACGGCAACTGGGGACGTCCGATCCAGCCGGGGGAGACGCGTGAGCTTGCGACGTTGTCCGGTCCCGGCGCGATCAGTCACATTTGGTTCACGATCGCGAGCAACGAGAGCTATCATCTCAAGAAGCTCGTGCTGCGCATGTACTGGGATGGGGAGACCGAGCCCAGCGTGGAGGCGCCGATGGGGGATTTCTTCGGACTCGGGCACGGCGAATATCATCATTTTGCCTCTTTGCCAATCGCGGTGGGAACGGAAGCGGCTTTGAACTGCTACTGGCGCATGCCTTTTCGACGCTCGGCTCGCATCACCGTCACCAACGAGGGGGAGCAAGCCGTCCGGGCTCTCTACTACCAAATCGACTGGCAGCGCCTGGACCGCTGGGATTCTGAGCTCGGCTATTTCCACGCCCAGTACCGTCAGGCCGCTCCCTGCCAACGCGTGACGTGGCGCGAGGGGGAGAAGGAGATCAACCTGCGCGGCGAGAAAAACTACGTGTTCCTGGAGGCGCAAGGCTCCGGACACTACGTGGGGGTCGTCCTCAGCGTGCGCCTCAACGAGGACGGCTGGTGGGGTGAGGGAGATGACATGATCTTCGTCGACGGAGACTCCCTGCCCACCCTGAACGGCACCGGCTCAGAGGATTACTTCTGCGGTGCCTGGGGTTTCGGGAAACCGTTCAGCTACGCCTTTTTCGGTTGCCCCGTGAACCAGCAGGAGCAGGGGACGCAGCATCGCAAAGGGGCCAAGTGGAGCGTGTACCGATTCCACATTCTGGATCCGATCCCGTTCCGGAGGTCGATTCGCGTGACCATGGAGCACGGGCACGCCAACGACCGGGCCGACGATTGGTACAGCGTGGCTTTTTGGTACCAGAAGGAACCGCACGCTCCATTCCCCAAGCTGCCGCCGGTGGAGGAACGCCTGCCGCGGGCGCAAGATTAGTCTCGGGTTGGGACGACGACTGAGCCGAACGATCCTCGATTGAGGCACGAAATGACTCCAAGGGAAAGAGTGCGTCGCGCCGTGCGGTTTGAAGGGCCCGACCGCGTGCCCATCCGATACTACAATCTTCCCGGGGCATACGACCGACTCGGCGAGGCTTTGCTTGAGCTGTACCGGCGCTATCCCCCGGATTGGCCGTTGCCGCGGCGCCTGGAGCATTCCTGGGAAACGAGCCATTACGCTGTCGGTAGCGAGACCGATGAATGGGGCTGCGTGTGGGAAAACGTCGGTCACGGCGTCGAAGGACAGGTGAAGGTGCATCCGCTGGCCGACTGGTCACGCTTCGAGGATTACGTACCTCCCGATCCCCGGTTGAACGTGGATCGGCCTTGGGGGAGCCGGCGTCCGGCGGAGTGGGACGACTACTTCGTCATCTTGCGCGCCGGTGGCGGACGGCTTTTCGAGCGGATGCATTTCCTGCGCGGGTACGAGGAACTGATGGCGGACATCGCCTTGGAGCGCGATCGGGTGTTGCAACTGCGGGACCTTGTCCTTGAGCATACCCTCGCCCAGCTAAGTGAGCAGCTGGAAGTGGATGTCGATGCCTTCTGGTTCATGGACGATTGGGGGACGCAGCGGCAGCTGATGATCCGCCCCGACGTATGGCGCGATGTCTTCAAACCGGCGTACAAGCAGATCTTCGATCGCATCCATGCAGCAGGCAAGTTCGTCCTGTTTCACTCCGACGGGTACATTGCCGAGATCATCCCGGATCTGCTCGAGCTGGGGGTGGACATTTTTAACCCGCAGTTCTCGTGCTTCCGGTTTGATGAGCTTGCGGAGCTCTGCGCTGGGAAGGTTTGCGTTCAATCGGATGTAGATCGACAATACTTGCTCCCCTTGGGTAAACCGGAGGAGATCTGGGAGTACGTGTGGCAGGTTATCTGGACCTTTGGCAGGGACGGTGGGGGTCTGATCGCCCACGCGGAATTTGGTCCGGACGTCCCCCTGAAGAATGTGGAGGCCGTCCTGAAGGCCTTTCACACACTTGCGCCATATCCTCTGCGGTACGTGCCCTACGGTGCAAACGGGCTTGCGATGTGCGGGGCCGCAAGGGCGAGGAACGTGTCCTGAAGCGACGAGCGGGGAAAGTGGGTCGGAATTGAAAAAAGTACTTGCAAAGGAGAGACTCGGGGCATATATTTGACATTCGAAATTGCGCGGTCTGGATGGGCGAAAGGTACTCCGCAAGGGGTACCTTCTCTCTTTGCCCGGGCCGCGCGAGCGTGTGAAGAACAGCTTGGTCTTTAGGTTTTGGGAGCTGAAGGACGGTGATGTGAGGGCTGTTGAACCAACTCGAGAGAGGAGGGGCTATGAAAGGCCTGCGTGTCGTTGTCGCGCTGTTCATGGTAGCCCTGCTGGCTGGTGCTTGCGCCAAGGCGCCGCAGCAGGCGATCGATGCCGCCAAGGCGGCACTGGAAGAGGCCAAGGCAGCCGAGGCTCATCGTTACGCCCCGCAGGAATTCGCGGCGGCGAACGATACCTTGAACGCGGCCCTGGCCGAGGTTGAGAAGCAAAACGGCAAATTCGCCCTGTTCCGCAGCTACAAGAAGGCGCAGCGGATGCTTGCTCAGGCGCAGACCCTCGCAGCCACTGCGAAGTCCGCTGCCATCGCCAACAAGGAGAAGGTGAAGAACGAGGCGACGCAGCTGCTGCAGTCCGCAGCCGAGGCGGTGGCCAATGTGGAGAAGCTCCTGGCCAAGGCTCCGCGTGGCAAGGAAGGCAGGGAGGCCATCGCGGCCATCAAGGCCGACCTGGATGCCGTGAAGTCCAATCTGGACGCTGCCAATAGCGCCTTCAACAGCGGTGACTACCTCACGGCTCGGGACAAGGCGCAGGCTAGCCTCTCCAAGGCCAACTCCCTGGCTGAGGAACTGCAGGCTGCCATCAGCAAGAAGGCCGCTCTGACGAGGAAGGCCCAATAACCGATCCCTTCGGATCTGGGGCCGGTAGCACCCTGTGAAGCCCTGTCCGCTGAGGCTTTCCAAGCTGTTCTCCCTCGGGACAGGGCTCTTTTTTACCCCGAGAGCCCCGTTGTTGGCAAGGTCCAGAACTCGTTCCCGTACCGACGGATCCGGATTTGAGAACCGGCCATGAAACGCAAGATCAAACGCAATCCACCCAAGGGGAATAGGGCGCCTTTCCTCCTGTGGTCCGCGGTGGGGTTGGCTGCCTCCGCCGTTGTCCTCCTCGTGATCACTGCTGTGGTGGCTCCCAAGCCTCCAATTGAGGAGTTGCGCACTGCGGCGAAGGCGGTCGCTCGCGCTCGCGATGCCGAGGCCGAACGCTACGCCCCAACCTGGTATCAACTGGCCTGCGACAACCTGACCAAGGCCCGGGAGCTCCTGGCGGCGGAAAACCAGCGTTTCATTCTCGCTCGTTCCTACGAGTCGGTGAGAAGCGCTGCTCGCCTTGCCGCTGCGGAGGCGGATTCTGCCTATCAGATCAGTCTTCGGCGCAAGGAAGCCATGCGAGCGGAGGCAGATCTGTTGCTCGGGCGAGCCCGGGAGGCTTCCGGGAGTTTCCGGGAGAAGGTGGGAGACTTGCCTGTAAACCACTACTACCGCCACCAGTTGGCGCAAGCTGAGCTCCTGGCGGAAGAGGCGGAGGCCGCTTTCCGGCGCGGAGACTATCTCACCGCAGTGCAGAAGGCGAAACGGGCCGCCGAGGACGCCGGAAAAGCTGCTCAAAACGTGGCGGAGGAGCTGGACGCCTACTTCAAAAATCAGCCCTTGTGGGATCGTTGGGTCAAAGAGACCCTTCAGGATGCGGCCCGGGACAATAGCTACGCCATCCTGGTGGACAAGATGGCTCACACGCTCTACGTTTTCAAAGGGCAGCAGAAAGTGGCCTCCTACCCCGTTGACCTGGGCATGCGCTGGCTGGGGCAGAAGTTGACGCGCGGCGACAATGTGACCCCGGAGGGCCGATATCGCGTGACCAAGAAGAAAGAAGGCAAACAGACGAAGTATTACCGGGCTTTGGTGATCAACTACCCGAACGAGGAGGATCTGGCCAGGATCAACCAAGCCAAGAAGAGGGGTGAGCTTTACCCGAAAGCGTCTGCCGGCGGCCTGATCGAGATCCACGGCGAGGGTGGAAAGGCCTGGGACTGGACGAACGGATGCATCGCCCTCAGCAACAAGGACATGGACGCAGTGTATCGAGTCGCCACCGTGGGAACTCCGGTGACGATTGTGGGTAGGATATCGGAGTCCCTACTTAAGTAGTGTCGAGGGATAGCAGCGGTTATGATCGAACAGGATACCTTCAGCCCTTCAGGCGATCTGGTTGGCCAAGGGCCATCGCCTCAGCCCGCACCGAAGCCCTGGCGCTGGTTTGCCGCCGGGCTATTCGTGGGCTTGCTAGCGTGCGTCGTTACTTTGGTCTTTGCGCGCCCGCTACGGGCCAGGCTCTTTTCGGGCTGGACGCGAACCTCCGTCCTGGCGGAGGCCAGGGAGAGGTCCGACCTGTCGAAGGAGATTGCGCAGCTCAAACGGCAGATCTCCCAGGTTTCGAAGCGTCTGGAGCAGAAGATCCCGGAGGAGCCGTACATCGTGATCGATACCTCCGGGAACCGGATTTACGTCAGGCGAGGGAAGGCGACGCTTCGGGAGGCCATCTGCTCCACGGGAAGCTACATCAACTTGAAGACTCGGGATGGGATGGAGTGGATCTTCTTCACTCCGCGAGGCCAATTTCGCGTCCTCGCCAAGAAGGTGGCGCCAGTATGGGTGAAGCCAGATTGGGCGTTCGTGGAGGAAGGGCTTCCGATTCCTCCGAAGCACGCGCCCGAAAGATACGAGTACGGGGTTTTGGGCGAATACGCGCTGGCCTTCGGCAATGGCTATCTCATCCACGGGACGTTGTACAAGCGGCTCATGGGGATGCCCGTGACCCACGGATGCGTGCGCGTCGGAGATGAAGACCTGGAGTACATCTACAAAACGGTGCCGCTGGGCGCCAAGATCTACATCTATTGAGTCGGCGGGAATGAATCACGAGAACGTCAAATCTCCTCGGCGGTGGCTCTTTTTCCTTCTGGGGTTCTCGGTCCCAGTGGGATTCGTCCTTTTTTCAGCGGTGGTCGCGCCGTCCATCAAGGCATGGCTGGCGCGCTTGCGTTGGGCCGGAAGTGCAGCGCCGGATGAGGTGAAGGTCGAGCAGCTTGCCCTCGAGCGCGACCGGCTGAAACTCGAGCTCGCCTACCTACAAAACCGGCTCCGGATGTCGAGCTCAGATTCCGTGTGTTTGTCGCTGGACCTTCGAGATTCGTTGCTCTTCCTCGAGATCAAGGGGGTGCAGGTGCGAGCGTGTTCCCTCAAAGCCCTCGAGATCAACGGCAGCGTGCCCAATTGGGTCGAGTGGATCCGGGACCCCTTTGTGCTCCGCGAGACGCAAAGCACGATCCGCAAGAAGCCCATCCGTGTGGTCATTGCTCCGGCTGACACGATCGAGGCGATGGAGCGCCGGGACGATGACATCCCCGTGGAGAAGGGGCTGGTGTACTACACGCTCGTTTTCGACCGGGGGCTCAGTCTCACCGTGGCGGAGAGCAGTCCCGAAGGAGTGACTAACTGGACGCGCAAATTGTACCACGAAAGTCTGCGGGGGCTGCGAGTCCTTTGGGAGCAGTTTTCGAACAAGCTCCTCGGTAGGCACGAGCCGGCTTTGCACGTCTACATCGAACTTTCCGGTGCGGATGCCAAGGCAGTCTACCGGGCGATCCCCGTCCATGCCCAACTTACCTTGCTTCCTCCGAGGGGGGTCCTCTGAAGGTTGGAGTTGCCGCACCGGGAGCTGCCGCCTCGGCCCAAGACGGCAAGCGCTGGCCAGCTTGCCCGTAACCGGCCTGCCGTGAATGGCAGGATCGGCGGGTGAGCGCTTGTGAGGCCGTGAGGTCAGCTGGGTTCGGACGGCCTCCCTGCCACGAGTGTGCATGCCGGGGGAGGGAGGCCGGTCCGTTCCCGGCTCCGCGATGGTTCTTGTCCCAGCTGACCCGTCCGGACGGAAGCCCTACCGCGGGGCCGAATCCTTGCGCGATCCCGAGGTCAGGTGGGAGAAGGAGGAAAGGGCTTCGAGAAGCAGTCGATTTTCCCGCAGCCAATCGATGTGCTGCCGATATTCCGGGCAGAATCGCTGCACCGTACGCCAGAAGCTCGACGAGTGATTCATGTGCCGGGCATGGGCCAGTTCATGCACGACGACATATCGGGAGACCTCTGGCGGAGCCATGAGGAGCCTCCAGTTGAGGGAGAGGGTACCCCGGACGGAGTAGCTTCCCCACCGCGTCCGTTGCAAGCGGATTTGCAGTCGCTGGTAGCGAACGCCCATCTCCGCCGCAAGGAGCGAGCTCATCGCGCCGAGCTCCTTTCGCGCCTGGCTTCGGTACCAATCGCGCAACAGACTTCGGGGATCACCCTGGATGGGCACTTGGAGGGTTCCCCTCTCGAGGCGGCACGTGTTCGTCTGGCTCGCAAGGTGGATGGGGATCCACTGCCCCCGATACAGCGTGCGCGGAGTGCCGTCGTCGGCGAGCAATTGTCGCCTGGCGCGTTCGTACTCCCGGAGCCGCTTTTCAAGCCAGCGTGCATGACGACGCAGAACGGTCTCAATGTCCGTCATGCTCGCGCGGGGTCCTGCAGCGACGATCAAGCCTTCGTCTCCGCGGATCGAAAGCCAAATCCCCCGAGAAGAGCCCCGCTTCAAACGGAATGAGACCGTCCGATCCGCCAGGACGAGCTGGTGCTCCGCCGCTCCCCTCGAGCTTGAGCCCCCTGACTTGACGGGCTCGGCATTTCCTCGGTTGCCAGCAGTTGCTCGTCTTCGGTAAGCCATGCTTTCTGTTCCGCTCCCGCTATCCCAGCCTCAGCTTGACCGCACTACTCTCCCGGTCGTTTGATCCGTGTGGCCACGACGATCGTTTCCAGTCCTGCCCCCTTGGCTGCGTCCATGATGCGCACCACAAGGCCGTGGGGCACGTTTTCGTCGGCCCGGAGGAGAAGCTTCTTTTCGGCCAAGGAGGGCACCTGGGCTCGAAGGCGACTTTCCAGGCTATCCTGGGGAAGCTCTTCCCGACCCAGGAAGATGCGCCGGTCGGGCGTCACCTCCACCACCAGCTGGTCCGCGCGCTCGACGCCGGCGTGTTTTGCGTCCGGAAGCTCGAGGTTCATCCCCGGTTGCTCCCGGAAGGTGGTGGAGATCACAAAGAAGATGAGCAAGAGGAAGAGGACGTCGATCAACGAGGTGATGTTGATCACCACGCGACGGCGGCGTCTACTCAGGAAGCGCACCACTGGTCTCGCCCTTCTCAAGTGCTTTGAGTCGGCGTAGAAGCAGGACGGAGTACTTCTCCATGTCCAGGATCAACCCCTCGGCGCGGCTGGAAAAGGCGTTGTAGGCCACAAGCGCAGGGATTCCGATTGACAAGCCGAACGCCGTCGTGATGAGCGCTTCACTGATACCCGCCGAAAAGGAAGCGGCTTGCCCAACACCCTGGACGGAGATCACATTGAAGACCTTGATGATCCCGAACACGGTGCCGAGGAGGCCGAGAAGAGGCGAGACCGCCGCCACAGTCTCCAGCACCACCAGACCCCGCTCCAGAAGGCGGCCTTCTTGACGGCCCTGCTCCTCGATCAAGTCTTCGATCTCCTCCTTGGGAAGATGCCGACTGGCGACGGTCAGAGCGACGATCCGGGCCAAGGGCCCCGGCTTCTTCTCGCAGAGACGGAGCAGCTCTTGGCATTCCTCCTCGCTGTGCAAGTTCTCGATCAGCTGGACGAGTTCGGGAGTGAGCACCGCTTTCCGTCGGAGCGTGATGAGCTTTTCCAGGAACACCGCCACTCCGATCACGGAGAAAATTGCCAGCGGGATCATCGTGATCCCGCCCTTCACCAGTTCCTTCCAGATCGCGGTCATCGATCCGACCTACCCGGGCTAACGATACACGATGTACATGAACTTCCAACGGAGCTCAAGATAGGGTTCGGGGAAATCCTTCGGAAGAGGGCGGAAGGGGGAGGAATTCCTCACCGCCATCAGGCTGCATTCAACTAGCGAAGGATGACAATCGTATTCCTCGACCTCCAGGTCCTCCACGTGTCCGTCGGGCATCACCTTGAAGTGCAGCACTACGTTTCCGCTGATCAAGCCCATGCGGGTGAAAGCCGGAGGCGGGTAGAGGTTCTCCTCGAGGCGGCGTTTCATGTGGAGGACGTACGGGGCGAAGTCCCACGCGTAGGTGTTGAGGGAGAAGGGCCCGATGAAGCGGGAGCGTTCCTCCTGTTGTCCCCCACCGGCCTTTGGCCGAGACGGGGCTTCCAGTGGTTCGCCCAGAGCTCCGATGCTGAATTTGGGCCTCATTTGGAAGCGTTCCAGGCCCGCTCCCTGGGCCGCCTGGCCGGGGCTAGGCGCGATCTCAGCTGAGCGTTCCCCTTGGCCCTGACTTCCCCGCTGCTCCTGTGCCGGACGGGTAACTTCTCCCGTCCCCGACCCCACAAAGCCGCCTTCCCCCGGGACCGGGAAAGGGAACGGAGCATAGGCTTCGCCCTCGGGCAGATTCTCCGGCGACGTGGGGTTTTGCGCCCGAGCGTTCTTGTCGGAAACCGCGTCCACTTTCTCCGGCGGGGTTGAGGTGCGAGCCCTTTCCGGAGTTTCCACCAGCCGAAATGTCCGCAGCTTTTCCACCTGCTGATCGGGCTGCACCGTGAGGGCAGAGCGGTGCGAGCTCCACAGACCGAGAGCCATGATGACGATCAGGTGCAGCAGGATTGAGCCCCCGAAGCTGATCGCGCGCAGCCGCCTTGACTCAGCCCGGTGGCCGATCAGGACGGGGGAAAGGGCGGGAGAGATGTGAGGAGGATTTGCCGTCACTGTCCTTCCCGGTCAGGCTATTTCGGGGGTTCGGCGAGGACGATTTGCTGCAGGTCCTCTGCGAGCAGGATAGTGCCGTAGTAGGTCTTGCGGCATCGGGCGAGGACATCGTCCGGCCGGGCGGACGGGTAGAAGTGGCTGAGCAGCAAGGTTCGGACTCCGGCCTCATTTGCGATGCGCCCAGCTTCCTCAGGAGTCAGGTGGTTGGCCAATACTTCTTCGGTAGCGGCGCACTCAAGCACGGCCAGGTCGGCTTCACGACAGAGATGAATCAACTCGTCGCATGGGCCCGTATCGCCACTGTAGGCGATCGCCACCTTGCCGACCTCGAGGCGGAAGCCCAGCGCACCTCTGCTGTGTCGCACCGGCATTGGCTCCACCCGGCAGCGTCCGATTTCGACGGGTCCGTCTCCGTACTCCATGATGCGCAGGGGAATCCCGGGCATTCGCACCCAACTTCCGAAAAGTCCTGCAAGGCCCGTCATCACGTCAACTACTCCAACCGGGCCGAAGAGCACAAGTTCCCGGCTGCGACCCAGCCCCGGAGTGTTCTTCAAAGCGAAGAGGTAGGGGAGGAGATCGGCGAAATGATCCATGTGGAAGTGGGTGAGCAGCACGGCGTCGGCGCTCGACCAGTCGATCCCCGCTTCCGTGGCCCGGCGCAAGGCTCCCGGTCCGAGGTCCATGAGCAGGGAGCCGTCCGACCAACGGACGTGGTAGGCCGCTGCGGAGCGGCGGTAGCTCGGAACGCAGCTTCCAGATCCGAGGACGGTGAACGTCACCATGATCCGCGTGGCACCCGGAGCTTCGTGCAACGCCCAGCAGTAGTGGCAGGAGCCATCAGATGAGGGAGTCCTGCATCCAGCCGATGCGGATCAGTTCGATCTGCTCCGTGTTGGCGCAGCCGATGCCGTGCCGTGTGTCGGCCAGGATCACGTGCTTGGGGGTCGTGTCCAGTGGACGGTCCTCCCCGAAAAAGGCCACCCTCTTAGCCTGGAGGAGGCGAGCCCCGAGGGCGTCCACCGCCACCGGGTCCGTGCTTACCAAGAGACCACAATAGGGCCAGGTGAACTTCCGGTCGAAATGATGGGGTCCGCGGCCGTAAAAGAGCGGGGTCAAGGCAACGAGCACATTGAGCCGAGTTCTTTCCCGGAGGCGGTCCAGCTTCCAGATGGCCCCGAGGTCGGCGCACTCATCCGGGTGGTATTCGTAGGGCTTGGGGACGAATTGGATGTAGTTTTTGAGGCATCCGCCGATTCCCGCCCAATAGTGGGTGCGGAGGGGGCGCGCATTGAACAAAGCCGTGGCCTTCCGGAAAGCGGGATCGTCATGTACGCCGCGGTCTCGGATCGCGATCTTGTCCTGGGGGACGCCGACCTCTCGGATGCGCCGAACCAGAGCTTCCTCCACCTCCCGAGGGGTGGGCAGGTGAGCCCACACGTTCGTCTTGATCCCCACGAGATCGTCCGGGGAAACAAGGGTGGCCCATGCCTCGGAAACCTTCGACTTGCCGGTCAAGGCGAGCACGGCGTCATCCAGCATCCGCTGGATCACCTCCGCCTGGAGATTGCCGCTGTCATCCACGGCTCGTTTGTCTCGTACCAGGACCACGCGCGCCCGCTTGGGTTTGTCTTCCGATTTGGATTGACCCGCGCGGAGAGCCAGCGACGAGCCGGCCGCCAACAGGCCCACTTGCTTCAAGAACTGCCGCCGATCCAGAGAGGACTTTTCGTCCTTCATCGCGCAACCTCCCTCTGGCACAGAGCCTTCACCTTCTGCAGCAGCGGGTCGCCGTACGCAGGCCGCGAGCACTCCGGGATCATCAGCAGCATCGGGCCCACCGCCTGCGCGCGTCCCCACCACCCGCCAGTCACCTCGGCCCAGTTTCCCGGAGCGCCGGATCGGAGATATTCCGCGTAGAAGCGGTCCACCGCCTGCGACGCAGCTTCGGCCGTGCGGAAGCGGATGAGGACGAGCACGGCCTTCTCCTCCCCGTTCTGATAGCGGGCTAAACAGCCTTCGGTCTCCCGGCTGAGCCCGAGAATGTTCTCGCGGTGGAGAAAACAGTAATGGTTCAGGGCCACGTGGTCGTGAAAATAGCGGACCGACCGGCTGAGCAGGCCCTCCTGGGGGAGTAGCCCGAGTATCTCCGGCCTGGCGCCAGTGCGCGGGATCTGGCGCTCAATGGCTCGAGCGAGATGCCGGATGGCGGAGTCGGCCTCCGCATCGGTTTCTTCGGCGTAGATGGACACGTAGTAATCGGCTTTCCAGAACCGGAGCCATCCATCGGTCAGCTCCGAATCCTGACCTACGCCGAGGCTATCGCCCTGTCGGTAGTGGGCGAAAATGCCGAAGGCATTGGCTGAGTTGTCCATCCGGTAGATCTCGGCGACGAGATCCCCTCGGTCCTTCTGCGAGTACCGGCCCACTGTGAGTTCCTGGAAGCCGTAAGACAGATACAGCTCCGCGCCCCCGTCCATGTAGTCGTAGAGCGTCTGCGGGGTGTAATGCTCCGTGGAGAGGAGCTTCCAGCTTCCCACGGCCCGGGGCAATGTGGGAACTCGGATGCCCACAGCCATCAGCATGGCTCCAAGGATGATGAGAAGCGGAACCCTCATGCGCCAACTCCGCCGCGCATCGGATGATCTCGCCCAGAACCGTCTGGGCCGGCGTCTCCTTCGGGGAATCCGACAGCCGGCACTCGCCGTATAAGAGGCAGCACGGGCCGCGTGCTCCGATCCTGTCTTTGACTCATTGGCTGGCGCACCTGCCGCATCGGCGTGTTTCCCCATTCAGAGGAGGCTGAGGATGAGGCGATCGACCTTCGTAGCCGCTGCCATCTTGCTGCTGCTTCGGAGCGTTCCGGTACTCTCACAGGCGGACGAACTTTGGCAACGGGCTGTCGCCTTCATGGCTCTCCAACCCCGGCTCGGTCCGCAGCAGGTTGTGAGCCGTTTTGAGCTTCTGAAATCGGACGGCACCGTGGACCACAGCCGCGAGGTTCACCTCCGCGTCACGTACGATGACAGCGGGAATGCCCAAACTGAAATTACGAAAGTGCTCGAAGACGGTCAAGACGTCACGGCACAGGCTAAGGAGCGCCAAGCGCGCTCGCAGGGCTCGGGGAAGGGACGCAGCTCCAACCTGCAATTCGGGCTGGGGCCTTTCGACCCGGAGGCGCAGCAGAGAGTACGGGTCCAGTCGCTCGGTCAGACCAAGGTTATGGGCGGTCGGACCTGTGTCGGGTACCATTTCGAGGAGGACCAGGGCGAGAAAGGCAAGACCCGGGGGGAGGCCTGGCTCGATGCGGCTACGGCTGCGCCAACGTGCGTGGTAGTGGAGCCGGACCCTCTGCCGAAGCGAGTCAAAGAGATGCGCACGACGTTGTTGTACGCCCAGGACCCGAACGGCCATTGGGTCACGAAGGAGATGATCGTCGAGGGGAAAGCGTCCTTTCTCCTCATGAGGAAGGGCTTCCGCAACGTGATGCAGTTTGCGGAGTTCCGGGAGTTGCCTCCGGCGGCCAAAAGGTAGGGAGGGGAGCTGATCCAGCGGGCGGAACCTTAGTCCACAGCATGCGTATGGCGCGAGCGGGTCTCGCACTGGAAGGGCCACAGGGCATATCGGCTATCCTGGGCGCAGCTGAGGGGCCTAGCCGAGCGCGGCGTGAGATGGCTTGAGCGATCGACCGGGATTATCCTTGTTTTCCCTCGGGCTGGTTCGTATATTGCTGATCGAATCCACAGACGGAGATCGATTCCGCGAAAGGAGGCTTTGAGGCTCATGCCAAGTGTGAGGATCCGGGAAGGGGAGGACTTTGAGAAGGCGCTGAAGCGATTTCACCGGGCTTGTGAGCGCGCGGGTTTGATGTCGGACATCCGCAAGCACCAGCGTTTCGAGAAGCCGAGCCAGAAACGCAAGCGAAAGTTGGCGGCAGCGCGGCGACGGCAGCGCAAACTGATGGCGCGCCTGGAAGGGCACCGACGCTAATCCTGGGGCGAGGAAGATGGGGATCCAGGAGAGATTGCTAGAGGACATGAAGAGCGCCATGAAGGCCGGCGATCGGCTGCGAGTGGATACCATCCGCGTCCTTCGGGCCATGCTGAAAGACGCGCAGATCGCTAAGCAGGGGGAGTTGGAGGAGGCGGAGGTTGTACAGGTTCTGCAGTCGGCGGTCAAGAAACGGCGCGAGGCCATCGAACTCTACCGGCGGGGAGGTAGGCAGGATCTCGTCGAAAAGGAGCAGAAGGAGCTGGAGATCATCGAATCCTACCTGCCGCAGATGATGTCGGCGGAGGAGATCGAACGGCATCTGGACGAGGTCATTGCTCGGGTTGGGGCGGTTGGCCTCCGCGACCTCGGCAAGGTGATGGCCGAGGCGATGCAAGAGCTGCGAGGCAAAGCGGATGGCAAGCTCGTTCAGGAGATCGCGCGCCGAAAGCTTTCCTGAGTGGTCAGCTTCCTCACGGCAGGTCCCAACAGAGTGGATGGATTGCTGCTTGGCTCCGTCCACTCTTTTTCGTTCCTGGCTGAGCGAGCGGGGCGAACGCCCGGGAGATTGCGCATGAATGCCCTGGATGCCGCATTCCTCGTGATCGTGGTTGTCTTCGTAGGGCGGGGGTTCTTCCGGGGCTTCTTCCGAGAGACGCTGGGGCTGGTGGGACTTGTCTTGGCTGTGCTCCTCAGCATCCGATATCTGGGCGACGTGACCTCTTTTCTCTCTCGACTCGTAGCCTTCGATCGTGCTGTAGTCGGCGTGCTGGCCTTTGTGCTGGTGTTCGGATCCGTCCTTGTGGCGGCGAGGATTCTGGCGGCGCTTCTGCGAGGGTTTTTTCGGCTCACTCGACTGGGCTGGCTCGATCGCGCCGGTGGGGCTGTGGTCGGGTTGATCAAGGGGGCGGTCTTGGCGGGGGCGCTGGCGTTCATCGTGGCCCTGGTGCCGCTTCCCGCTTCGCGCCAGAAGATCCGGAGTGAGTCCGCGTTGCTGCCCACTTTCCGGCGCGTCTTGCCGATCACGTTCGACGTGGTGCGAGCGCTTTGGCCTGGGACCAAGAGCTTCGCGGACGAACTCGGGGAGAGCATCGGGAGGAAGGTGGGACAGATCGAAGTGGATTCGCTTGCCCGCAAGTACACCCCCCAAAAGCCTGCGAAAAGGTCCAATCGAGAATGAGTGGGTGGGAAAAGAGTCTGGAAGCTCTGGAATTCCCCCGGGTGGTGGAACACCTTTGTAGCCACGCCCTGTCGGAGCCCGGGAGGGAGGAGCTGGCCCGCACGGCTCCGTCCTCCGACCGGGAATGGATTCGCCGCGAACAGGCCCTGGTGTCGGAGATGCGGCGCGTCCTGGACTTCGACGATCCTTTCCCGTTTTCCAGCTTTCCGGACGTCCGTCCGCATCTCAAGAAGGCCGGCATCGAGGACAGCGTCCTTTCGCCGCAGGAACTGGTGGAAGTAAGTTCCGTGGCGGTTGCGGCGTCGGCAGTCCACCGCTACTTCCGGACCAAGGAAGACAAGTATCCGGAGCTCTGGCAACTCGTGAGCGCGGTTTCGAGCTTCACATGGCTCGAAAAGGAGATCGCCTACGCGATCGACCCGCGCACCTACGAGGTCCTTGACCGAGCCAGTGTGGAGCTAGCGCGTCTCCGCAGACAAATCCTGGCCACGGAAGAGGCGGCGCGACGTCGTGTCGAGGCGATCCAGCGGGAACTGGCGCAGAAGGGTTACCTCCAAGATGACGTGATCACGATTCGCGACGGCCGCCTGGTGCTGATGGTGAAAGAGGAGTTCCGGAACAAGGTTCCGGGCTTGATCCACGATCATTCGGCCAGCGGCCAAAGCTACTTCATCGAGCCGGTGGAGGCCTTCGAGCTGAATAACCGTGTGCGGGAGCTGCGCGTCGAGGAGCGGAAAGAGGTCGAGCGCATCCTGCGGCGTTTGACCTCCATGGTGCGCGCAGAGCTTCCCGCACTCAGCCAGAATTTCCAGGTGCTGGTGCAGGTCGATCGGATCCACGCCAAGGCCCGTTTCTCGCAGGAGCTGAGGGCGAGCGAGCCCATTTTCAACGAATACGGACGCTACCGCATCGTGGACGGTCGGCATCCGCTACTGCTTCTTCGCTGGCGGGATCCGCAGCGTGTGGTGCCGCTGCATCTGGATCTGGGGGAGAACTTCGTCACCCTCGTGGTCACGGGACCGAACGCGGGCGGAAAGACGGTCGCGCTGAAGACACTGGGTCTCATTGTCACCATGGCTCATGCGGGCCTTCACGTGCCGGCAGCTCCGGAGACGGAAGTCTCCTTTACTGACCAGGTCTTCGCTGACGTGGGAGACCTTCAATCGGTGGAGATGGACCTTTCGACCTTCAGCTCCCGTGTCCAGCGCCTCAAGGAGATCGTGGAAGAAGCCACGGAGCGGAGCCTGGTCTTGATCGACGAGATTGGCTCAGGTACGGATCCAGAAGAGGGGGCAGCCCTTGCGATGAGCATCCTCGAGGAACTGACCCGTCGGGGCGCACGGACGGTGGTGACCACCCACCTGGGCGTGCTGAAGGCCTTCGCCCACCGCAATCCCGGCATGGAGAACGGATCGATGGAGTTCGATCCCGAGACCCTGAGTCCCACCTACCGTTTCCGCATCGGCATTCCCGGCTCCAGCTACGCCTTCGAGATTGCCCACCGTTTGGGCCTGCCAGAAGGACTTGTCCGAAGAGCTCGGGACTGGGTGGGCGAAGAGAAGCACCGGCTGGAGGGATTGATCGTCGAGCTGGATCGTCGCCTCAAAGAGCTGGCGGAGCGTAGCGCTCGTCTGGCGCAGAGGGAAGAAGAGCTCAAGGAATTGATTCGGCAGCACCGGGACATGGTCCGCGAGCTCCAGGCTCAACAGAAGGAAATTCGGCGCAAGGCCGCGGAAGAAGCTCAGGAACTCCTGCGCGGGGTGAACGCGCTGATCGAGCGGACGGTGCGAGAGATCCGGGAGCAACAAGCCTCGCGGGAGATCATACGGGAGGCGAGGAGGAGGCTGGAGGAGCAGAGGGAGCTTGTCCGGGCCCAGCTAGAATCCCTGCGCGTCGAGGAAAGGCCTGTGGAGGAGATGCCCGAGGGCCAGCTGGAGCTGCGGGCAGGGAGCCGGGTCATCTGGAAGAAGTTCGGCACCGAAGCGTTGGTCCTCGATGAACCGGATGCCGACGGCCGAGTGCTGGTCGAGGCGGGGAGCGTGAAGGTGCGCGTTCCGGCCGAAGAACTTGCTCCCGCCGGTGGGAGCACGCGCAGAAGCGCTGGCGGCACCCGCTATCGTGTGGATACCCTCACCGAGATCCGGGACGAGGTGGACTTGCGGGGGCTTTCGGTTCCCGAGGCGCTCGAGAAAGTGGACCGATACTTGGATTTGGCTGTCCTCGCTGGGCTGACCACAGTACGGATCGTCCACGGCAAAGGCACCGGGCGGCTGCGGACGGAGATCCAGCGTTTCTTGCGCGATGACCCGCGGGTGCGGAGCGCTCGGCTCGGCGCCTGGAACGAGGGGGATGCAGGCGTCACCGTGGTCGAGCTCAAAGGCTGAGAGCTGGTTTTCGCTCGTTCAATCCGAAGCGGAGGAGCAGGACGGATGGAGCGTGGCTGGGCAGGGCTTGGCACAGACTGGGACGAGCATCTCCTGGTGGCTCTCGAGGCGGCGAAGGAGGGCGCCAACGTGTTGGCGCATTTCGCGGGCAAGATCGAGACCGGCGACGTCGACCGCAAGCGGGCCTTCGACTACGTGACGCAGGCGGACGTCCAGTCGGAGCGCGCCATCATTTCGGTGATCCAAAGCAACTTCCCCGATCACTCGATCTTCGCCGAGGAATCCGAGAAAGAAGAGGGGGCCTACCGCTGGATCATTGATCCGCTGGACGGCACTACCAATTTCGTGCACGGGTACCCCGTCTACGCCATTTCCATTGCTTTGGAGCACAAAGGGGAGATCGTCGTGGGAGTGGTCCTGGACCCGACCCGCAGCGAGTACTACTACGCTGTGCGCGGCGGGGGGGCCTACTGCAATGGCCGGCGGATCTCGGTATCCAGGATTGCGGATCCTTCCTTGGGCCTCCTGACCACGGGCTTCCCCTTCCGGGCGAAAGAGCACATCGATCTTTACCTGCGGTGTTTCAAGAAGCTATTTCTCACCTTCTCGGATGTCCGTCGAGCTGGGGCGGTGGCGCTGGACTTCGCCCAGCTGGCGTCTGGCCATTGCGAGGGCTTCTGGGAAATCGGGCTTTCCCCATGGGACATCGCCGCGGGGAGCTTGCTGATCCGGGAGGCTGGCGGTCGGATCACCGATTTCGGCGGGGGAGATCGTTACATCTGGACGGGCAATGTGGTTGCCTCCAACGGGATCTTTCACGAGACGATCCTGGAGACGGTCCGGGGCATTTTTGCGGGCACGATCGATGCCTGATGCCTAATGCCCTTTGCTGAGCCCGCGATGAGGCGGGAGGGAGAGCATGAATTTCTCGGCGCCTTGGGGCAAGGACGTGAAATGGACGACGTGGGGGGTCACCGCTTTCCTCCTAGCCATTGGCGCGATCATCTGGGTTGCCCAGAGGCGATCGGGGTTGCAGGAAGGTGCCTCCGTGCCCTACATTGTGGTCCTTTTCAGCCTGCTCTTGATCGGAGCTGCCTATGCCTTCTCGCCGCGAGGGTATCGGGTCACTGCGTCCCACATTGAGGTGTGTCGGCCGATCGGTCCCGTGCGCATCCCGCTGGCGGAGGTGCGCGAGGTCCGGCGAATTGGGAAGAAGGAAATGGGCGGCGCGTTGCGGGTAGTTGGGAGCGGTGGATTCTTCGGCTACTACGGCGCTTACCGAAATCGGACCCTGGGTTCTTTCAAGATGTACGCCACCGACCTTTCCCGCTCCGTGCTCCTGAGCGGCAAGAGACGGATCGTGGTGAGTCCTGATCGTCCGGAGACATTCGTGGAAGTGGTTCAATCCTGCCTCGGAGTATCCCATTGGGGCCGCGTGGAAAGCAAGGGGCAGTGATGGTCCGACCGCGCATTGTCGTGCATGGAGGAGCTTGGGACATCCCGGAGGACGAACTCGACACGCACGAGAGAGGATGCCGAGCGGCGGCGGAGGTGGGCTGGAAGGTATTGCTGGACGGCGGGTCAGCGGTGGATGCGGTGGAAGCGGCAGTGCGGGTGATGGAGGATGATCCGACCTTTGATGCGGGAGTCGGCGCATTCCTGAATGCCGTGGGCGAGGTGGAGCTGGACGCCGCAATCATGGATGGCGCGACGTTGGCCGCAGGGGCTGTGGCGGCGCTGCGACATGTCCGCGCGCCCGTCTCCGTGGCCCGGGCCGTGATGGAGCGCACCCAGCATGTGCTGCTTGTCGGCGAGGGGGCAGCCCTGTTCGCCGAAGCGCAAGGGTTCGAGCAGTGTCGCACCTCGGATCTGCTGGTGGGTCGCGAGCTGGAACGCTGGCGGGCCATCCAGCAGCAGCGAGGCTTTGACGTGCGGACGGTCTTCTCAGGCCAGAAATCGGCCCCGCGGGGGACGGTGGGAGCGGTTGCCATGGACGCCCGAGGCAACCTGGCGGCAGCTACCTCCACCGGAGGCACTCCGAACAAGATGCCAGGCCGGGTGGGGGATTCGCCTCTCATCGGGGCCGGGACGTACGCGGACAACAACACCGCAGCGATCTCCGCGACAGGCTGGGGGGAAGGCTTCATCCGCCTTGTGGTCGCCAAGACGATCTGCGATCTCATCGAATTCGGTTTCCCGCCGGAACAGGCCGTGGAAGAGGTGATGCGGCGCCTCGAAACCCGCGTAGGCGGTAGCGGCGGGGTCATCGTCCTCGATCGCGCAGGAAGGATGGTGATCCGCTACAATACGCCCCGAATGGCTCGAGCCTGGGTGGACGGACAGGGCGAAATCCACAGCGCCGTCTGAGAATCCCCCTTTCCGGCTTGCCTGAAGCCCGGGGATCGTGGTCGGTGCCTTGGGGTTTCGAGGATTCGGAAGGGGGGTCCTACCGCACTACCTGGTTCTGGTGGGCACATCCGTCTTACGCTGCCGCCGTAGCTCTTCGGTCACCTCGCGACGCAGGCGCGATGCCCGTTCGCGGAGCTCTTCCACTGCGCTTTCGACGCCGTTCCCCGGACGGACCGCCAACGCCTGATCGAGGCTCTCCAGCGCGCCCAGAAGGTCCCCGGTGGCTCGGCGACACTCGGCGATGCGGAGATAGCAGAGCAACTCGTTGTATCCGCTGGATCCCACTTGACTCTCGAGTCCGGCAAGGATCCTGCGGTAGAAAGCCTCCGAATCTGACCATCGACCCATCCGAAAGAGGGCCTCTGCCGCTGGCCAAAGAAAGAACCGGCTTTCGGGGAAGCGAGCCAGTCCTTCTTCAGCCCAGCGCAGGGCTTCCGCCGGACGGTCGGCGTCCAGGAGGATCCAGCTCAGGTTGCTCACGGATGTCCAGCGCGTGAACTTGGTGCACGGGAACGCGTCGAGGACGGTGCGGATCCCGTCCTCGCGCCGGTCGCTTACAAAGGGAAGCCAGGCCAAGTAGCGGAGGGCTTTTCCTCTCCAGTAGAGGAAGCTCCCGATCCCCACAGCTGCGTCGCAGAACTGGGGATCAATTGCCAGCGCTTTCTCGAAATAGGAGCGAGCCCGGAGCCCATGGCGGTAGGCACTGAGTTGATGGCCACGGCGCAACTCGTCGTAGGCGCTGTAGGCCTCCACGACACCGAGGCAGAAGAAGGCCCGTGCCGAGGGCTGGCTGGTCAGCTTCTGGGAGGCCAGCGAACGGGCTCGCGCCAGCAAGGCGACGAAGGAATCCCGCTCCGCGTAATTCTCGAGATCCTGCATCTTCGCCTGAAGGCTTGCCGCCTGAAGAAGCACGGAAAGGGGCTCCGCAGGATTCTCGGCGCACGCCTGCGCCAGAAGGCAAGAGGCAAGCGAATAGCGATGCGCCACCGTGGCCTCGATGGCCCAAAGGAGGAGACTATCCGAGGCAGAGAGCACGGCGGGACAGTCAGACGGTTCCCCCTCTCCGGCGGAAATGGACGGCTCGTGTTGTTGTGCTTCTACCGGCCAGGCAAGGGCTGACGACCCGGCCCTCAGTTGAGGGCAGAGGCCCAGGAGCAGAAAAGGGGCGAGAATGAGGCGACTCATGGGAGCTCCGGCCATCCGTCCACGGGGAAAAGTCGGTCGCCGGCGTCGCCGAGTCCCGGCACGATGTAACCGCGATCGCTGAGGCCATGATCGAGCGAGATGAGATAGATGTTCACATCGCCCGCGCTGGAGAGGCGTTGAACACCCTCGGGAGCGCCCACAAGACAGAGAAAGGAGACGTCCTTCGCCCCGCGCTGCTGGAGCAATCTCAGGCAAGCGCAGGCCGTTCCGCCCGTCGCCAACATGGGGTCGAAAACGAAGACGGTCTGTTCGGAGAGGCTTACGGGCAGACGCTGGTAATAGGTCACGGGTTCAAGGGTTGACTCGTCGCGGTGGATTCCGAGAAACCCGACCTGCGCGTGCGGAAACACCTGCAAGAACGTCGGCAGCATCCCAAGGCCCGCTCTCAAGATAACGACCCCGACCGGCGGTTTTGCTACGGTCAGGGCGTCCGTTTCGGCCACCGGTGTCCGGATGCGCCGGACCTGGTAGTCGAGATCGCGGGAGGCCTCGAGGATGAGGTGAAAGGTCAAATGGTTGACCAGAGTTCGGACGTGGCTCGGGGGAGTGGTCGCATCCCGAATGGTGTCCAGTAGGCTGCGGGCCAAGGCATTCTCGGAGATGTGGACGCGGGACATTCCTCCCTCCTCGCTCGCTCCTCAGTTCATCTTGACTGCTCAATGGACCCTCGGATCTTCGCCTACGGGAGCAGCCGGGTCCGAACGCTGGACCGAACCCCGCACAACGGCGCAAGTTAGCTCATTTTCTCATGCCAAACAAATCCCGCCTCCTGACCGGGTGGATTCTCGCCTGAGGGATCCTTCCTCGGTATTCCAGCTCGTGGGAATTCCCGCGGCCGCGGTTTGTCCCTCTGCAGGGTTGCTTTCGGGCTGTTTCTATTCCCGGTCGGCCAAATCCGGCTTGGGGCAACACAGGCCGGGCAATTCCCGCGGCGCGTGAATGAGGAAATCGGGTTCCAGGCAGGCGAGCTCCGACTCGGAGCTGTAGCCCCAGGCGACAGCGCAGACGCGCATGCCGGCAGCCCGAGCCGCCAGGATGTCGTTGTCTGTGTCGCCAACCATGAGCGCAGCAGCGGGCCGAACGGCCAGGGCAGTGCAAGCCGCCAGCAACATGTCAGGCGAGGGTTTGAGTCGCGAGGCATTCTCCGGACCCAGGATGACGCGGAAGAAGCGCTTCAGGCCCAGCGCTTCCAAGATCCGCAGCGTGTAGACCCTCGGTTTGTTGCTGGCCACAGCGAGAGGCAGTTCTGCCATCTCTTCCAGCATCTCGATGATGCCCGGAAAGGGCCGGGTCGAGTCCAGACAGTGCACATCGTAGTACCGGCGGAAGACCCGGATGAACTCGTCCAGGCGGTGCTGCTGGTCAGCCGGCAGGACGATCTTCGCGAAGTTGTCCGGTCCGGGGCCGATGCTGCGCTTGGCTTCCTCCAGGGAGATGGGGCGCATGCCCATGGTTTGCAGGGCCAGGTTGGCACATGTGTACACGTCGGGTGCCGTGTCCACCAGGGTCCCGTCGAGATCGAAGACCACGCCGCCGAACTTCCACGATTGATCCATCGCGCTCCTCTGCAGATGAGATCCGGAGTCGGGTTCCCCGCCGAGAGTCACCGATCCAATGCTCTGCGCCGTAAACGAAGGTGCCATGCGTTCATGCTTTGTGAAGGCTCAGGTAACGGCGGATCGACCGGTCGTAGGTCCGCTCCACCTCAGGCGGGAAGAAGCAGGCCGGTAGCTCGCCATGCTTCTGGTGATAGGCGAGGCACTGACAACAATACCCCTTCCTGGAGCAGGGCTCATAGGTACAGTTGCAGCGCTTCCGATTGCTCTCGTAATGCTTGCACTCCATCGTTTCTTCCTCCATGCCAAGTCGCCATCTGATTCTGGGTTGCCTGTGCCGAGGCTACTTCGCGGCGTGCCAGGAGCGGAGAGGCCCCGCAATGAGGCTATCCCTGCGTCAGATTCCGATCACGCCGAGGCTGGAGGATTTGTTCCCGCCAAGTTGACGATTGTCCGGCCCGGCAGGGGATTCTCCTGATCAGCGGTTGGGGAGCGCTGGCAATGACTGTGAAACGCGCAGCTTCCCCTTGCCCGCCATTCGGGGCAACGTGAGTGGGGCATCGCTCCCCGGAAGGATTGGCCTACAAATCCCTTGATCGGTCGTTCCGATGTGCTAAATTAGGTCAGGAGAGGTGCCGGAGCGGTTGATCGGGGCGGCCTCGAAAGCCGTTGACCCGCTTGTCGGGTCCGTGGGTTCGAATCCCACCCTCTCCGCTTTGCCGCCGCCGGGCGGCTTTTTTGTTTGAGCTTCACTGAGATGCTAGAAACCACTTCCCCTGCTTGTCCCATGGACAAAGAGCCTCGAGTGACTCAACTCGCAGAAAAGGGAGCAACGGACGCAACGGGCCAGGTGGAGCCAAGTCCTGAGGAATTCCAAGCCCGAATCCGTCCTTTCGCCGACTATCACGAGTTCCGCTCCTGGATGGAGCAGCTGGTATCGCTTTACATCCGAGCCTACGAAGGGATGGAACAGTACGCCTATCGAGGCAGGCGAAAGATCTACAAGTACATCTACTGGCTGTACCGGGGAGATCCCGAGCTATTCCTCGTGGCCTGGTCTCCGGAGGGGAGGCCTGTGGGTTTCATCTCCGCCCATCGGCATTGGCAAGATCCCGATTTGGGGGAGGTGGGGAACATCCACGAGATGATCGTCGATCCGGCGTTTCACGGCAGGGGGATCGGCAGGCGACTGTTTCGGACGGTCCTCGAACGCCTATGCCAAGAGCACGCTCGAGTGATGTTGTGGGTGGGTGCGGAGAATCGCCGCGCCCGGGAGATGTACGAGCGGCAGGGTTTTCGCGAGGTGGTGCAATACGACGAATGGGTCAAGATGGTCAAAGATTGCTCCAGCGGCTCCGGAAGCTCGTAGCGCTTGCATCCGCCGGAGGAAGGGAAGAGCGGGTGCAAAGCTACCTCGAGGCGACGTTGCAAGTGTTCGGGTTTGAGACCCAGCGGCAAGAGGTAGCCCCCGGGCGCTGGAACCTCTACGCGCGCAGGGGCGCAAGCCTGTTCCTCATCGCCACCCATGCGGACACCGTGCCTCGCTGGGGTCACCCGGACGGATTCCGACTTCGCCTTCGCGGGGGGATGGTTTCCGGTCGGGGGGTAGTGGATACGAAGGGCCAGATCGCGGCCCTTCTGGATGCCTGTGCGGAGGAGGAGATCCCGGCCTGTCTCGCCTTTTTCGTGGACGAGGAGGGACTTGGCTCAGGGTCGGAGCTCTTCCAGTGGCCCTGGCCGGACCGCCTTGCGGGCGCAGTGGTTTTGGAACCCACCGGACTCCGCTTGGCCACGGCTCAAGCTGGTAGCTTCGAGCTGGAGGTCCGGGTGAAGGGGAAAGCTTGGCACGGCGCCAGCTTCCGCGAGTCCGACAACGCGATCCTCCGCGCGGCGGAGCTGATTGCGCACATCCGCGCTCTTCCTTTCTGGACCTCCACCGACCCGCGCTTCGGAAGGCTCGGCATCACCGTGGGGAGGATCCGGGGTGGACGGGACGTCCAAGTGATCCCCGACTGCTGCGAGTTCCAGATCGATCTCCCAATTCTCCCGGAGCACGGATTGGATCAGGTGCGCGATGCGGTCCTGCGGATCCTCGAGGCCGCTGGCGCCTCCTACGCGGTGCATCACCACGAGCCCCCCTTCGAGACGGGGGAGGATGAAGCCGTCGTCCGTGTGCTTCGGGAAGCCCATCAGCGGGTGATGGGCAGGACCCCGGAAATTGCCGGTTTCTCCGCTTGGACGGACGCAGCCAACCTGGCGCGGAAAGGTCTGCCATCGGTAGTGTACGGAGCAGGGGAGCTCGCGTTGGCGCACAGCCCGGAGGAAGCTGTTCGCCTGTCCGATTTGATCGACCTGCGGGACGTGCTGCGCGAATTCCTGCGGGATGGGGGGCTCCGCCAAGGGTTCCAGGGCAGCGAAGCCCTGAGTTAGGGCGCTTCTCCTGTCCGGCCGACGAGAGCGACGCCCAGTCCGAGGAAGCGGGATCTTCGCGGCGGGCTGAGAGGAGCCTCCGCGAGTCGGGCCCTCCGTCTGCCCCTCCTCGGGATCCAGAAACTGCACTCGGGCAGGAAATTCAGGCCTCGGATTCCTAGCTGCGGCACCGAAGTTCGGGATGCTCTTTTCCGACGGGCTTGCGCTGGCGAGTTGGGGTGCCGCCTGGGAGGTCTGCGAAGGACGGTATCCGGATTGGGTGTTCGTGAGTCGTTCATTGGCTATGTTCCTACCCCATCAGGTGGGCTAGTTTCGAGTGCCGCAGGAACTCGCGGCCGGTTTACGGGCTGAAGTGTCGCGGAGAACCGTCTCTTTGCCCCCGCCAGTCTCCCAATCGTGGCGGCGTAGGCCATCTCTCCCGTGACCAGCGCCCCCCGACGAAGCCCAATTTGCGTCCCATTTCTGGATCGAAGAAACCGAACGCCTCTCCCCCGCAGAGTGGCGGAGGGAGTATTTCCTTGCCCCGTCTTGTTTCCAACGGTAGATTGTTCACGCCAGGGTCTGGGCGACGAGGCGCCTGTGGACCCAGGCCTGCCGCGTCGAGACCAGCGTCGGGGGCGTTTTGGGAAAGTGGGTAGCGTTCCGTGGAAACGGAGTCTGGGAGGGATGTAAAGCATGTCGTCAACCTGGGGTACAGAGAGGCTGTCCGAATCCACAACCGTGGTGATCTTCGGAGCTTCTGGCGATCTGACGCAGCGGAAACTTGTTCCCGCGCTCTACCGGCTGCATCGGAAGGGTCGCCTTCCGGAGAACTTCTCCGTCCTCGGTTACGCCCGAACGCAGATGACGGATGAGGAATTCCGAGCCCGCGTGGAGGAGGGGGTGCGGAGATACGCCGGTGCCAGCTACGAGGAGGAGCTGTGGCAGTCCTTCTCCCAACGGCTTCATTACGTCGCCGGGGAGTACTTGGAGCACCGGGATTTGGCCCGTGTCGCCGAGCGGCTGGACGCCCTGGAGGGGGTTGTGGCCAACCGGCTGTACTATCTTGCCACGGCTCCGGCGGCCTATGAGGGGATTGTTCGCGCCATTGGGGAGATGGGATGGGCTCGCGAGGCGCACGGGTGGAGACGCATCATTGTGGAAAAGCCGTTCGGCCATGATCTTGCCTCGGCCCGAGAGCTCAATCGGGTGCTCCATTCGGTCTTCGGCGAACATCAGGTGTATCGCATCGACCATTACCTCGGCAAGGAAACGGCGCAGAACATCCTTTTCTTCCGCTTCGCCAATGCCATTTTCGAACCGATCTGGAATCGCAATTACGTGGACCATGTCCAAATCACCGTCGCCGAGGACGAAGACATTGGGCATCGGGGTCGCTATTACGACCAGGCAGGGGTATTGCGCGACGTGTTCCAGAACCACCTGCTGCAGCTGTTGGCACTGGTGGCCATGGAGCCGCCCGTTTCCTTCGACGCCGATGCTGTGCGAAACGAAAAGGCGAAGCTGCTCAAGGCGATCCGGCCCCTTCGGCCGGAGGAGATCGGGCGCTACACCGTGCGGGGCCAGTACGAAGGGTACCGCAATGCGCCAGGCGTAGATCCGGAGAGCACCACACCTACCTTTGCGGCCGTCCGCCTCTACATCGACAACTGGCGCTGGAAAGGTGTGCCTTTCTACCTTCGTTCGGGCAAGGGGCTGGCGCGGAAGGTTTCGGAAATCATCGTCTCTTTCCAGGAGCCGCCGCACGTCATGTTCCCCCTGCCGGAAGGCTTGGGCATCCGGCCGAACCTCCTTGCGCTTTGCATCCAGCCTCACGAGGGGATGCACCTTCGCTTTGAGGTGAAGGTGCCTGACACGCTGAGCGAGACCCGCTCCGTGCACATGTCGTTCCATTACGAAGACGCATTTGGGCCGGGGAGCCTGCCGGAGGCGTATGAACGATTGCTGCTGGATGCCATGCACGGCGACGCTTCGTTGTTCACGCGGAGCGACTCCATCGAAATCGCGTGGGATTTGATCGACCGGATCGCGGAGGCGTGGGAGCGAAGCGACGAGCCGCCGCTCGAGATCTACCGCCGCGGGAGCTGGGGTCCCCCGGGGTCGGAAAAGCTTCTGGAGCAAGACGGGCGCCGCTGGATCCACAGCTGCGGGGCGAAGTTCCATGCCCGAGCCGAAGATTGAGATCTACTCAAGCCTGCAGGAAGTCGTCGAGAGAGGCGCGCGGCTCTTGCGACAGCGGGTCGAGGCCACCGACCCGCGTAGCGGCCTGATGCCCTTCCGGTTGGCTCTCCCCGGCGGAAGGACGCCGGCCGGGATGTTCGACCGGCTCCGAGAGCTGGAACTTTCGCCGGAAGCGATCGCCAGGCTTCACATTTTCTGGGCTGATGAACGCTGCGTCCCGCCGGACGATCCGCGCAGCAATTACCACCTCGCCTGGGATCTGTGGCTGCGACACTTCCCTCTTGCTCCGGAGCAGATCCACCGCATCCACGCAGAACGAGGCGAGGAGGCGGCCGCTCTTTATGAGCGAGAAATCCGCGCGCATTTCGGCCTCCGCTCCCGAGGCTACCCCCGCTTCGACCTGATCTTGCTCGGCCTCGGCGAGGATGGCCACACGGCATCGCTTTTCCCGAAAACCGGGGCTCTATCGGATCGACGGTTAGCGACGTACAGTTTGGCTCCCTACGAGCCGCGCGAGCGCATCAGCCTCACGTTGCCCGTGCTGAACCGGGCCAAAGAGGTCGTCTTCTTGGTTTCGGGCGCCGCCAAAGCCGAGGCGCTGCGTCGCGTTCTCGAGGAGGGGCCGATGAGTGGCCTCCCCGCTGCGTTGGTTCGGCCGAAGGCAGGGGAGATTCGATGGCTCGTCGATCAGGAGGCGGCCAGGCTCCTGCGGTAGGTTGTCGCCAGTGGGAAGTCCCACAGGTCCCATTCGGTCCCGGGACGAACCGCTCTCGGCCCTGGGCCAATCGATCCGTTTCCCGGACTGGATTTCCAGGCCTTTCTTGAGGCAAAGGCTCGCTCGGGTTCAGCCCAGTAGGGCCCGCCGTCGAGTTTTTCGTCGGCTGGTTCGCGGCAGGAGTTTCGGCTCTCCTCCACCGCAGATATGGCGGATGAGCGGAAGGGTCCCGAACACTTTGCTCCCTACGGCCAATCCCCCACTCGACGGCATCGATGGCATGTGCCGGGCTGGAACCTGAGTCCCGTTCGGCAAGGCAGTTGTTCCTGCGTCGGCGTCCGTTGCGGGGCGGCTTTCGGCGATCCCCTTCAGCCAAGCTTCGGAAGTCATGTTGATCCGATCCCCGAGAGGCGGGTCCGCCGAGGGGGCAGGGAAAGGGGGCTTTTCGGTTGCTTTTTAGTAGGTGAGGGCGTATATTGGGTGTTCGATCGGTCAGGCTAAGATGAATATTGCCCGGAACGTAGAACAGGTTCGGCTCCGGATTGTCCAGGCGTGCGCACGGGTCGGGCGGGATCCGGGGGAGGTCACCCTCGTGGCAGTGGCTAAGACCTTCCCGCCCGAGGCCATCCGCGAAGCGGCCGAAGCCGGGATTCGGGATGTGGGGGAAAACCGGGTCCAGGAGGCTTCGGCGAAGTTCCAAGTCCTGGGCCGGGACGTGACGTGGCATCTGGTGGGCCATCTCCAGACGAACAAAGTGAAGAAGGCCCTCGAGATCTTTGACTGGATCCATTCCGTCGACTCGCTTCGATTGGCGGAGGAAATCAGCCGGAGGGCTGAGCGGGTGGGGCGCGAGGTCGACGTGCTTGTGGAGGTGAATGTCTCCGGGGAGCCGTCCAAATTCGGGGTACGGCCTAGTGAACTTCACCGGCTCATTGAGCAGGTGGTGAGGTTGCCGCATCTCCGGTTACGAGGGCTGATGACCATTGCCCCCCTCGTGGACGATCCCGAAAAGGCGCGCCCGTACTTTGCGGCCTTGCGCGAGCTCCGGGACCAGCTGCTTCGGAGCGGCGTCGCCGACCATCTCCCTCACCTCTCGATGGGCATGACGGATGATTTCGAAGTGGCCGTGGAGGAAGGGGCTACGATGGTTCGCATCGGGCGAGCGATCTTTGGCGAGAGGGGGTGACGGCCGCCACGAATGGCTCTTGTGGCAAGAGGATCGGGTCTCGCAGTCCGGCGAGTGCGAAGTGAGGCGGTTTCGAGACGCGGCGGCGAGAAGTGGAGGAGCACTCCGGGAAGCACCTGGCTCGGCGGCACAATAAGGTGATTCGAAGATCCGCTTTCCGCCTTTGCATGGCAGAAGGCGAGAGGAGGAGTGGGAAATCATAGCAGCCGAGGTGCGCTGTGCGCCTAACCCCGCTGGACATCAAGAAGCAGGAGTTCCGTCGGGTCCTCCGAGGCTATGACCCGGACGAGGTGGACGCCTTCCTGGAGATGGTGGCGGATGAGTACGAGGAACTGATCCGCGAGAAGAACGGCCTTGCCGACGAGGTGCTCAAGCTCCGCACCCAACTCCGCGACTACCAGGAGGTGGAAAGGAGCCTCAAGGAGACTCTCCTGGCGGCGCAGCAGACCGTGGCAGAATCCAAAGAGACCAGTCGGCGGGAAGCGGAGTTGATCATTCGCGAGGCTCAGGTTAAGGCGGATGAGATCCTCGAGGAGGCGCGCAAGCAGCTCGCCGAACTGAAGAACGAGATCGTCACCCTGCGATCGCAGAAGGAGTCGCTGGCGCGACGCCTCCGCCATCTGCTGGAATCTCAGCTGGAGCTTCTTGGGCTTCTGGAGATGGAGGATGTGAGACTCGGGGGCAAGAGCAGTCCCACCTCCGCTGCCGAGGGAGAGCGTCAGTCGGCAACCCGATTCCGGCTGGCCTCGGAGGGAAGCTCGGCGGACAAACAAGCGGATGCGGCGCAAGGGCAAGCTCCCCAAGAAGGCGGCGGGACGGTCGTGTACTGACTGCGGGCGAGGCAAGTCAATGAGAATGAGCGCAGGCGTTCTTCTCGTCACGAGTGTGGGCTTGGTAGCTGGTTGCGCGAAACGCATCCCTCTTCCCTATGAGGAGGTACAGCAAGGGAGCCAGGTTTGGGTGAGGACGGTCGAGAACCGCCGACACGTCGGGGTAGTGACTGACCGGAGGCCGGACCGATTCGTCCTTCGCTCGGCAGACGGCAGGTCCGACACTTTGCTGGTCGCCGACGTTGCCACGATCGAAGCCCGACCCCAGGCGTACGATGAGACCGGCAGGCTCATCACCGAGCGGGAGATTGATTCCGTGCAGACCCACCGGAACCTGCTCCTGTACTCCGTCGGGGGCACGGCTCTGAGTTTCGGGACGAGCTTCTGTCTCGGCAGTTTTCTCCGGCGCCATGTAAATACAGGACAAGACCTGGCCCAGTGGGGGGTGACCGGCCTGGGGACGGCAGTCGGGCTGGCGGTTTTTGCCCAGGCAGGGGATCGGCGCGACCGCATGCTGGCGATCGAGGCGATCCGGGATCACCGCAAGGAGCTCGCCGCTAAGGAGGTCCAGCGGCAGAGGAGTCGCCGGGAGCAACTGGAAGAGGAACTGCAGCAGTTGCGGGAACAACAGCGCAAGGAGCAGGAAGAGCTCGAACGTTTGAAGCGGCTCCTCGAGCAAGAGAAGCAGGCGGAGCCCAACCGGCCGTGAGTCCCCGGCAAGACGCGCAAAGGATGGGGTCGACCGGTCGGACCCCTGGGCGGGGAGTCACAACGGCCGCGGGCGCTTGCGTCAGGAGGGTGACCCAAGCGCCCGAGCATGGCGAGCCAAAGCACGCGGATGCGGACTTCGACTCCGTCTGGTGGCTCACTTCTGGGATGACCAGGGCGGTGAGACGGGTGTAGCGGGGGGCGGCCCGTCGCGGGACCGAAGGCGATTGTGCCGAGACAACTTACGACAGAGCCCCTTGGGGATTGAGGATTACGAAGAGGTCTGCGTACATGTACAAAGAGCTTTCGCCAAAGCTTCGCTTTCCGGATCTCGAGAAGGAGATTCTGGCGTTCTGGGAGGAGAATCGGATTTTCGAGCGGAGCGTGGAGGAACGCGATCCCTCGCGGCGTTTCGTGTTCTTCGAGGGACCGCCGACGGCGAATGGTCGTCCCGGCATCCACCACGTGCTTTCCCGCACGATGAAGGACTTCGTGTGCCGGCTCAAGACCATGCAGGGCTACCGGGTTGAACGAAAGGCAGGATGGGACACGCATGGCCTCCCCGTGGAGATCGAGATTGAGAAGGAATTAGGCATCCGGACGAAGGCGGAGATCCTGAAATACGGCGTCGCGGAGTTCAACCGCCGGTGCAAGGAGAGCGTATTCCGATACAAGCAGGACTGGGACGATCTGACACGCCGGATCGGCTTTTGGATTGACCTGGAGCATCCGTACATCACGTACACGAACGATTACATCGAGACAGTCTGGTGGATCCTCAAGCGATACTGGGAGGCGGGCCTGATCTACCAGGGGTATAAGATCTTGCCCTACTGCCCCCGTTGCGAAACCCCGCTCTCCAGCCACGAGGTCTCCCAAGGGTACGAGGACGTCAAGGATCCTTCCGTCTTTGTCCGAATGCGGGTGGAACCGAATGTGTCGTTCCTGGTGTGGACGACCACGCCGTGGACTTTGATCTCGAACGTGGCGCTGGCTGTCCACCCGGAGGCCCGGTACGTCCGCGTGGAGCACAAGGGGGAGCAGCTCATCCTGGCGGAGCCGCGCCTCGGCGTATTGGACGGCGATTACCGGGTGCTCGACGTCAAATACGGTCGCGAGCTCGAGCGCATGCGCTACGAGCCTTTGTTCCGCTTTGTGAAGCCGGACCGCGACTGCTTCTACGTAGTCCTGGGGGACTTCGTGACCATGGAAGAGGGGACGGGGATTGTGCACATCGCCCCTGCGTTCGGCGAGGACGACTTCAATGTGGGCCAGGAGTACGGCCTGCCTGTGCTCCAGCCGGTGGACGAGAGCGGGCGCTTCACCGCGGAGGTGGAGCCATGGGCGGGCAAGTTCGTCAAGGAGGCGGATCCCGAGATCATCGAGGACTTGCGCGCCCGCGGACTGCTTTATCGGGCTGAGGAGTACCTGCACAGCTATCCCCACTGCTGGCGCTGCAAGTCGCCCCTCCTCTACTACGCCAGGAAGTCCTGGTACATCCGTACCACCGCCTACAAGGACCAGATGGTGGAGAACAACCGTAAGATCGCCTGGTATCCGAAGGAGGTCGGAGAGGGGCGCTTCGGGGAGTGGCTTCAAAACAATGTGGACTGGGCCTTGTCGCGAGACCGGTTCTGGGGCACGCCCCTCAATATCTGGATCTGCGACCGTTGCGGGCACCAGGAATGTATCGGCAGCATCGCGGAACTGAAGCAGAAAGGCGGGCTCCGAGAAGAGATCGACCTCCACAAGCCGTACATCGACGAGGTCACGTGGCGGTGTGAGCGCTGCGGCGGGACCATGACCCGCACCCCCGAGGTGATCGACGTGTGGTTCGACTCGGGGGCGATGCCCTACGCCCAGTGGCATTATCCCTTCGAGAATCAGGACCGCTTCGAGGCGAACTTCCCTGCCGACTTCATCAGCGAGGCCGTGGACCAGACCCGTGGCTGGTTCTACTCCTTGCTCAGCATTTCGACTTTCATCTCGGGGACCTCCTCCTACAAGAGTGTCTTGTGCCTGGAACTCGTGCTGGACAAGCACGGGCAAAAGATGGCCAAGAGTCGGGGCAATACGGTCGATCCCTGGGAACACCTGGAGCGCGAAGGTGCGGATGCCCTGCGTTGGTACTTCATGACCGTGAGCCCGCCGTGGGTGCCCACGCGTTTCGACCCGCAGGGCGTGGCGGAGGCGATGCGTAAGTTCCTCAGCACGCTCGTCAACGTGTACTCCTTTTTCGCCCTGTACGCGAATATCGATGGATTCCACTACGAGAAGCCGACCGTGCCCGTCTCGCAGCGGGCCGAATTGGACCGCTGGATCCTCTCCGAACGGAATGCGCTGGTGGAGCGGGTGAATCGGGCCCTGGAGCGTTACGACATCACACGAGCGGCCCGCGAGATCGGGGATTTCGTCATCGAAGACCTGTCCAACTGGTACGTCCGGCGCAGCCGACGGCGCTTCTGGAAATCGGGTTTGGAGAGCGACAAGCGCTCGGCCTACGAGACGCTCTACGAGGTGCTGGTCAGCGTCGCAAGGCTCACCGCCCCCTTCATTCCCTTCCTTTCGGAGGAGATCTACCGGAACCTGACCCGGGACCTGCCGGGAGCCGCCGATAGCGTGCACCTCACGAGCTATCCCGATCCGGCTTCGCCGGAGTTTCGCTATCGGGACGAAGAACTGGAACGGCGCATGCGACTGGCCCTCGACCTGGTGGAACTTGGGCGCTCTCTCCGGAACCGCGCCGGGGTGAAAGTCAGGCAGCCCCTGCCCCGGCTCCTGGTGGTGGCCAAGGACGAGCGGCAGCGGGAGATGATCCGCAGCGTGGAGAGGCTGGTGCTCGATGAGCTGAATGTCAAAGCTCTGGCGTTCGTGGGCGATGCGGCGGAGATCGTCCGGATGCAGGCAAGACCCGTAGCCGATGCGCTGGGCCGCAGGTTCCAGCACCGAGCGCCGGCCATTGCGCGGGCCATCGAGGGGCTGAGTCCCGCCGAGCTTCAAGAGTTGAGGGCGAAAGGCTCCGTGGCCGTGCGGACGGCGGAGGGTCCCGTCGAGGTCGAACAGGAGCATGTGGAGGTCGTCTTCACCCCTGTGCTGCCCAATTTGGTGGCGGAAGCTCGAGCGGACCTGATTGCGGCGCTCGACACCACAATTACCCCGGAGCTCCTCGCCGAGGGCCTGGCACGCGAATTCGTGAACCGCGTCCAGAACATGCGCAAGGAAGCCGGCTACAATGTGGCGGATCGGATCGTCGTCTACTACAAGGCTCCGGAAGAGGTGGCGAAAGCCATTGAACAACTGTCCGATTACGTATGTGGGGAGACCCTCGCCGTTCGTCTGGTTGCAAATGCCTTGGACGGGGAATATCGACGAGATTGGAAGGTGGGCCACTACGACGTGACGATCGCGATCCAGCGGGTGGCGACTCACTGACCCGCCGGACGACGGGAGGCATTTATGGATCCGAAGGATCTGGAGTACTTTCGGAACTTGATCCTGCGCAAGCGGGAAGAGCTGCTGCGCCAGATCGAGGCGATTCGGGAAAGTGCAGTGGGCGACGGGAGGGACGATACCCTGCCGGAGCAGAGCGGATACACCTACCACATGGCCGATGTGGGTACAGACACCATGGAGCGCGAGAAGGCCTTCTACCTCGCCTCCCGGGAAGGCAACCTGCTGTGGCATCTCGATCAGGCCCTCCTGCGCATTGAGAAGGGCGAATACGGAATCTGCGTCTCCTGCGGGAAGCCGATTAGCCGAGAGCGGCTGGAGGCCGTGCCCCACGCTCGCCTGTGCATCGAGTGCAAGAACAAAGAAGAGCATCGTTGAGCCTGCAGCCTTCGGAGAACAAGACTTGACCGCGCGCGACCTGAGACTTCTTTCCGTGAGTGTCGGAGTTGCCTTCCTCGATCAGCTGACCAAGGTTTCGGCCCGCGCCTTTCTCCGGGGCCGCGAGCCAGTGAATGTGCTCGGCGATTACGTCCGCCTGACCTACCTGGAAAATCCGGGTATGGCCTTCGGAATCCGGGTGGGTGGTCCTGCGTTCTTCACGGTGTTCGCCAGCTTGGCGAGCCTAGTGGTATTGATTTACCTGTTCCGACTGCGAAGCGAGCGCTCGGGGGTACGAGTCGCGCTCGCTTTGGTGTTCGGGGGCGCGGTCGGCAATTTGATCGATCGACTGCTGTACGGCCAGGTAGTGGACTTCATTGAGTTCGGAGTGGGGGAGTTCCGCTGGCCGGTGTTCAACGTGGCGGATAGCGCCGTCACGATCGGCATGATCTTGCTGATGGTGCTGGTTTTGACCGACCACCGGGATGAACTCAGCGAGGCGGGAACAGTCCCGCCGAATAGCAAGTCCTGACGCCGAGCGCTTTCACGGGGGAGGCTCGACCCGCTGTCACCATGCCTGAGCGCCGATACCACCTGAAGGTCCCCGAAGGAAAAGAGCGCGAGCGGATCGATCGATACCTGGCTCGAGTCTTCGGCGATCTCTCCCGGTCCGCGATCCAGCGATTGATCGAAGAGGAACGCGTGCTGGTCAGCGGGGCCCCGACCAAACCCAGCCACTTGGTCAGTCCGGGGGAGGAGATCGAAGTGTTCGTCCCCGAGCCCCGCAAACCGGAAATCCAGCCGGAGCCCATCCCCCTCCAGGTGGTCTACGAAGATCCGCATCTGATTGTGATTGACAAGCCGGCGGGAATGGTGGTGCATCCGGCCTTCGCCAATCTGTCGGGAACGCTGGTCAATGCCCTCCTTTACCATTGCCACGACCTCTCGGGGATTGGAGGAGCCCAGAGGCCGGGCATCGTGCATCGCCTCGACAAGGACACCTCCGGGCTGATCGTAGTGGCCAAGGACGATCGCACGCACATAGGTTTGGCGGAGCAATTCAAGTCCAAGTCGGTGAAGCGAGAGTATGTGGCCGTCGTGTGGGGCATCCCTTCGCCGCGAAAGGGGCGAGTGGAATCTTTCCTTGGTCGGCATCCGAAGGATCGCAAGAAGATGGCAGTTTTGCCCGAAGGACGGTGGGCGGCTACGAACTACGAGGTGCTGCAGTCGTTTGAGTTCTTGAGCCTAGTCCGGCTTGAGCTGGAGACCGGCCGTACGCATCAAATCCGCGTCCACATGAGCCACATCGGCCATCCCGTCTTTGGCGACCCGATCTACGGCGGGAGGGGTCGACGCTTGGGATCCCTTTCCAAGTCCCAACGGCAGAGGGCGGAGGCGCTGCTCGCAGCTTTTCCCCGCCAGGCTTTGCATGCTCGCACCCTCGGCTTCGTCCATCCCGTGACTGGCGAGTGGTTGATGTTCGAGTCGCCCCTCCCTGAGGACATGGCGTTCCTCCTGCAACAACTGCGCGAAGAGCCCGTGTAATAGATGCGCACGTGGTGGCTTGGGATGAGTCCCTTCCCCTGCCCTGGGGGAGCTCAAGAATCCGGATTCTCTCGCCGGTACATGGATGAGCGAGCAGGCTGGCGGGGGAGCGAGCCACTCAAAGCGAAAGGCGGTGACGAGACCGAGTGGGTAAGGGAGGCAGGGAAATGTCGAGTAGCTACGGTCGCCAGGCCCTATTGCTTGTCCTGTTGGCCTTTGTGTTCTTCTTGATCACGGTGGTCCTCCTGGTGACATCGGCCAGGGGTCAGGAGCCGACGCCTTCGGCCGAAGAATGGGGCCAATGGCAGACGCCTGGTCATATCGCGCAGGGCGGTATGCCGAGCGTGGCGAATTCGGAAGCTGGAGGGCGGGATTGCTGGGCATCGGAGTCCAAGAGCTTGAGGGCGCGGCGGCATGCACGCTCGATCGACGGGCTATGGCGATACACACGGGTCGAGGGGCTCTTCCTTGGGCTCGAGCTGCCTCGCGAGTACGACTGGGATGGCTGGGGCTTGCCGATCCTCATCTGGGGCCACGCCGGGTACGGGTTCAGCAGCAAAGCTTGGCGGTATCAGCTGGGGCTGGAGCGCTGGTTCACTGCGGGAAAGGCCAGCGATCCCGCCTTCCGTTTCACGGTGGGAGGGGAGCTGCATGATCTGACAGAAAGCCAGGACGAGTGGATTATCCCGACCCTCGAGAATTCGCTGGCCGCAATGCTGTTCAAGGAGGACTTTCACGACTACTACCGTAGGACGGGCGCCAGTGGCTATGTCGAGCAGGAGGTGATGGGCCAGATCACTTTCCGTGCGGAGTATCGCGACGATCATTTCTACAACATGCCGCGGCGGACCAACTGGGCTCTTTTCGGGGGCAAGAAGAATTTCCGGCCGAATCCGCCGATCGATGAAGGGCACTTTCGGGGCGCCGCAGGGCTCCTGACTCTGGATACCCGCGACGACCGCTGCGCTCCCGAGGAAGGCTGGTTCCTTCAGGCCGTGGCGGAATTCTACGGCCGGCAGGTGAGGAGCGACCGCAAATTCGATCGCTTCATCCTGGACGTGCGGCGCTACCAGCCGCTGAGCCACGCGGAGAACCTGGACCTTCGCCTGCGCCTCGGCTCGGCACGGGGTTGTTTGCCCGAGCAGTTCTTGTTCGATCTCGGGGGGATCGGAACCCTCCGGGGCTTCCGATTCAAGGAGTTCACAGGCGATCGGCTCTTCCTCGGCAATGTGGAGTACCGACTGCGCGCGGGGCGAAGAGACTTTCCCCCGTTCCTCTTCGAGCAAATGAATCTGATCCTTTTCTTCGATATTGGCAGTGCTTGGTACGCGCAGGATCCATCTCGACCCGAGCGGGGATGGAAGCAACTCTCGCTAACGCGACTGAAGTCCGACTTCGGCATCGGCATTAGCGACCGGGACGGGCGTGTGAGGATCAGTTTTGCCAAACGGACGGATTCGGCTTCCGCGCCGATCGTGGTCACATTCCGCATCAATCGCGAATTTTGAGAGCTTCTTGCCGGAGCGCAGGTTTCGCCCGCAGGATGCGGGGGAACAGAAACTGCGTCCAGGCTGCCTCCCAGGAGAAATGGGGCGGCGGATGGCGTTCCAACCCCTGCGACGCGCCGTGGTTTTCTGGCTCGGCGAGTCGGGGTAGCTTCATCCGGGGGGACTCTGAGGTCCAACGGGATTGTGCACAGGAATGGGGGAAACGGAGGGAATGTCCTAGCCTCTGAACTTTCGCTTCTGCAGACGCGGAAACATGCGGGTATACTGCATGCGCCGAAAGGGGCTTGGCGAGTCCGGTGCCTCCGTCCGCTTCGTCTCCCAAAAGTCTTGAACGGATGCGGACGGATGCGTAAATTGCGCGCACGGTTGGCAGGCACTTCGAAATGGACTCGCCCTTCGGTGCTGCTCCCCTGAAGCTTGCGGAAACGGACTTCCAGTTGCGACGGGAAAGGGGTTGTCGCTTGCTCGACCGGGTTATGAAAGCCGCCTTCCGTCGTGTCGCGCTTCTGTTGCTCCTATTCGAGCTGGCGGTCCCGTTCCTCCGAGCGTCGGCTCAGGTGAAGGTGGAGCTGGATCTGTCCGCTCTGGTCCCCGACAGCTCGGGTCGCAACGACGGGCACGCAGCGCCGCCTGCGGGACTTCGATGGATCTTCCTGGATCCGAGCGAGGTATTCTCGCCGTTTCTTCCCGCCTACCTGCGTCCGAGTTGGCAGGTGGTGCCGGAAGCTGTGTTCTTTTCACTAAGGGAGCAGGACTCGCTCCGCATGCTGGGGCGGCGGCTTCTCGATAGTCTTCGGTCCCGGGGCGAAAGTCTGGTTCAGGAGCTGGAGACGGGCCTGGCACGGGGTCTCTGGAGGGAGATAGGGACGAGTTTCCGCTGTGCCCTGTTCCTTCATCCGACCGAACCCGGTCGGTACTGGGCAGGGGCGAGCGAGGGTCTGGCCTTTTCCCTTACGCCGTACGTTCGGACGTCGCCCGACATTCGCCTCGATTGGCCACGATTTCAGGCTGATCTCCTCGAAGCCTGTTACGAGCTCCTCGCTTCCCAGCTCCTGATCCAGGGGGATCTGTTGCTGGAGGCCACGGGGGATCACGCAGCGATCCGCGAGGATCTGATCAGTAAGTACGGCTTTGGCGTCGTGAGTCTTGCGTCCCGCGCCCTGGGCCTGGAGCTTCACCATCGGGATCCGGACAGGCTGAAGGCACTGGTGGAACGCTGGGCCCAGAAGGTCCCGTTCGACCCGAGGCGGGCTTCCCAGGCCGCGGAGTTTTTCCGGCAGACCATGTGGCTCGGCATGGCGAATTGGCTTTCGGCGCCATGGCGCGGCATACCCGATTCGGCTATCTATCTCTATCAGCTCCGCCCCTGGTATCCTTCCCTCAAGCGCGACCTGGACCAATTCCATCGGGGCTTTCGACTTTCGGTGGTCCAAGGGGGGTCCGATCACGGAGAGGTGTTGCGCCAGCTCGCCGAGAATGGGACTCTGGCGCGCATCGGCTTCTACATGGCACGTCGCATCGAGTACGTTTTCGGTCGCGGCCGGCTCTTGGGGGACTTTTCCCGCGACGAGGTGAGCTTCTTCCTCGATTACCTCAGTCTCCAGGGCGAAGCGGATCTCCGGTTCGATGAGGGGGTATGCGGCTGGGTCTTCGATCTCGCTGACCAGATGGAGCGCTTGCGGCGGCTGGCCTCCGAGCAGTGACCCCGACGTGTGGATTGCCGTTCGGGTAGCGCTTTCCCTCCTCAACGGCAGAAGCACCCTGCGAGATGAGGCAGTGAAACTTTGCTTCTGCCCGACACGTAAGCCTACGTGCCGTTCCTGCTGCTGCAACATTCCATGAGGGAGGTCGGGAGACATGCGACGTGCAACCATTTTGGTCTTGCTGATTTTGTTGCTCGCGGGAGGCGCCTTGGCTGCCGAGGCGAAGAAGACGGAGACGCAGACCGTCCCCTTGCCTCGTGGCTCTCAGCTGACCATCCGGATCGATGACGGCAATCTCAGCCTCACCACGTGGGAGCGCGAAGAAGCGGAAATCCAAATCACCCGACGCGTATGGGCCCGCTCGCGGCGGGAGGCGGAGAGGAGATTGGAGAGCATCGAGGTGGAGATTCGCCGCAGGCGAGGTGAGGTGGAGATGGTGGTCTTTGACAGGGAAGGCGGCCGCCACGGGAGCTTCTGGGATCTTTTCAACCCAGAGGCCTGGCGAGAGGGGTATGGCGCATGGGTGGAGGTGGAATTGCGCGTGCCGGAAGGGACTGCCCTGTGGGTGGAAGGGAATGATCTGGACGTCCAGCTTGGAGGCAGGCTGGGGAAAGTGACGGTACGGTTGGATGACGGCGACATCGATGTGCGCGACCTGGAAGCCGCTTCCCTGCTGCTGGACACGGACGACGGCGAGGTGAACCTGTACCGCGTCAATCTGCCGCAGGGGCGGGCCAGTGTGGCGACTGATGATGGTCGCATCCGAGTGGAAGAATGCCGGATCGGACAGATGGATGCGGAGACGGGCGATGCCGACGTGGCCATTCTGAGATGCGACGCCGAAAAGCTCTCCGTGCGCACCGCCAGCGGCGACGTGGAGCTCGAACCCGATTTGAACAGCCTCGCCCGGCTCCGGGTGGACACGGAGGACGGCGACGTGGTTTTGGCGCTGCCACCTCATGTCGATGCGGAGCTCGAGATCGAGACGGACACAGGCAGAATCCGAAGCGAACTGGATCTCCCGGTGGAGCGAGCGGAAGAAGGCGCCCGGATCCAGGCACGGCTGGGAAGCGGCAGAGCTCGCATTACCATCTTCACCGAAGATGGGGACGTGATCTTGGAGAGGCGCTGAGGGAGACCGATGCGAAGCTCGGTAGTTCTGGCGCTATCGGCGCTGGTGGGACTCTGGGTCACAGGCTGCGTGGAATACGAGGAGCACGTCTCGATCCGTCCTGACGGAACCGGCACTATCCGGGTTCTTTACACCGGACCGGATCACCTGACCATCGACGGGAAGGATTCCTTCCCTCCTGACGATGAGGAAGAGCTGGCACGTCTCGTCAAAAAGCGTTACGTTCGGCCGGGAGTGCAGCTCCTGGAGAGTTCTCTTCGGGCCCGCGACGGAAGAAAGATGGTGGATTTCACCCTGTCTTTCGATCGTCTCACGAGCCTGAATGAAGCCGATCCCTACTTCGGGAAATGGCGGTTTGCCATCCGGCCGGAAGGGAAGGGATGGAACGTGCGGAGATGGATCGAGGTGGGCGAGGCCGAGTGGGACGAGCCCCGGACGGAGGTGGAGCGCCGGGTGAAAGAGCTGCTGGCCGACAATGTGCTGAACAACGTCCATTTGCGCTTCGAGGTCGCCTTCAGCAGCCAGGTGAGGGAAGGCAATGCGCACTGGGTTCGGGCCGGCAAAGTGGCCGTCTGGACCTACCGGCTTTCGGATCTGATCTCGCAGGAGAGAATCGTCCACGAGGTGGTTGGATACTGACCCTCACCTGGATGGCGTGATGAATGAGCGGCAGCAGGGAAGAGCCGGGTCCGTCGGATCGACCGACGTCTCGATCAGTCGCTACCTGAGCCGGGGTTGGCAGATCCTGCAGCAAGATCTTGCTCTCTGGGTGCTCGCGAGCATCCTCTATTCGGCCGTGCTGGGGGTGGTCAGCACCACCGGGATCGGAGCCGCGATTGTCTTGGGACCCCTGGAGGTGGGTTGGTACGCGGTGATCCTCAAGCGGCTCCGGACCGGCGCGCTGGATTTGGACGAAATTGCAAGGGGCTTTCACCGCTTCGTGCCGGCCTTTCTGGCCGGGGTGGCAGTGCTGGCCTTCGCGTTTCTTGGCTTCGCTTTCTTCATCCTGCCTGGCATCGTGGTCCTGGCCTTGTACCTCTTCGTCTGGCCAATCCTGCTGGACGAAGACGTGGACTTCTGGAGTGCGATGGAGAGGAGCCGCAGAACGGCGCTTCGCCACTGGCCTCAATGGTGCCTGTTCGTCGTGGTGATCGGACTGATCCACTTCGCGGGACTGCTGTTCTGCGGTGTGGGCTTGCTTGTCACTCTCCCTTGGACGAAGATCGCTGTAGCGTTGGCCTACGAGGAGCATTTCCGAGCTGCTCCCTCTCCGGCGTCTCCTCCGCAATGACCAGGGTGGGGCCGCTCTTTTTTCTTTCCTCATTGTCGACCCCTGCGATGAGATCTGGCCAAGTACCATCCAATCCCTCGCGAAAAAGCCATTGGATTGCGCGAGGAAAGATGGTAACTTTTCTCAGCTAACGGACGGAACTGCGGTCATTTCCGCCAGAGGAGACGCGGGTTCAGGGTGAGGTTAGTCAGTGGGAACGGTGCATCTCGCGTTGGGGATCCACAATCATCAGCCCGTCGGGAACTTTGATTTCGTCTTCGAGGAAGCCTACCAGCGAGCCTATCTTCCTTTTCTCGAGGTCCTGGAACGGCACCCGCACGTGAGGATCGCTGCGCATTTCAGCGGGATCTTGTTGGAGTGGATCGAGAAGCACCATCCGGGCTTTCTGGAGCGCCTCGGCCGGCTCGTCGAAGCGGGCCAGGTGGAGATGATGACCGGGGGCTACTACGAGCCGATCCTGCCGATCATTCCGGATCGGGACAAACTCGGGCAGATCGCCAAGCTGACGGAATACATCCGGAAGCGCTTTGGCTGCAAGCCCAGGGGGCTGTGGCTCGCCGAGCGAGTGTGGGAACCCCACCTGCCCCGTCCGCTCCACGAAGCCGGCGTGGAGTATGTGGTCATTGACGACGCTCATCTCAAGTACTCGGGCCTCCAAGAGGAGGAACTGGTGGGCTATTTCCTCACGGAGGAGGCGGGCTTCACAGTGAATATCTTCCCGATATCCGAGAGGCTTCGCTACACGATCCCGTTTCGCCCCGTGGAGGAGACCATCGACTACCTGCGCAAAATGGCCGACGGGGACGGGCAGCGTTTGATCGTTTTTGCCGATGACGGGGAGAAATTTGGGATTTGGCCGGGCACGCACGATCATTGTTACCGGGACGGCTGGCTGGAGCAGTTTTTCGAGGCGCTGGAGGCCAATCGCGATTGGATTCGCATCGTGCACTTCTCCGAAGCCCTGGACCAGCTGGAGCCGCGCGGACGGGTGTACCTGCCGACGGCATCCTACCGTGAGATGATGGAGTGGGCTCTTCCGGCGAGGGCGATTCATCAGTACGAGGACTTCGAGGAGAAGCTCAAGCAGGCGGATTTGTTCGACAGGTACAAGGTCTTTGTGCGCGGAGGATTCTGGCGCAACTTCCTGGCCAAGTACGAGGAGTCCAATCATCTCCACAAGAAGATGCTTCGAGTGAGCCGGAAAGTGCGCGATGCCGCCGAGCGACACGGCCATGATCACGAGGTGGTCAGCCGGGCTCGAGACCATCTGTGGGCGGGACAGTGCAACTGCCCCTACTGGCATGGGGTGTTCGGCGGACTGTACCTCACGAACTTGCGCTATGCGGTCTACCACGAGCTGATCCTAGCTGAGAGGGAGCTCGATCGGCTGCGTTCCGGCTCAAAAGAGGGTTGGGTCGACTGGGAGATTGCCGACTTCAATGGCGATGGCCGAAAGGAGGTCATTGTCGAGTCGCCCCAGTGGCAGCTCGTCCTGGAGCCGGACTACGGCGGCCGTCTGGTGGAGCTGGATTACAAGGAAACGGCCATCAACCTACTGGACACGATGAGCCGCCGTGAAGAGGGCTACCATCGGAAGCTGCTGCGCGCAGCGGATCCGAAGGCCCAGGCGAACCAAATAGCGAGCATCCATGACCTGTTGCTCGTGAAGGAGGAGGGCCTCGAGCAGAAGCTGAATTACGACTGGTACCGGCGTTGTTCGTTGATCGATCATTTCCTGAATCGGGATACCAAGCTCGAGGATTTCGCCCGTTGCCGGTACGGTGAGGAAGGGGATTTTGTGTTGGGCCGGTATGCGTCGCAGGTGGGGGAAGAGGGCAAGGGGCTTACGGTTCGGCTGGGGCGAGCCGGCAAGGTCTGGGTTGCTGGTCAGCAGCAGCCCGTGGAGGTCGAGAAGGCGGTCCGGGTGTTGCGTGACAGGCCGGAGCTTGAGGTCGTGATCCGCGTCAAGCATGAGGGATCCGAGCCCGCGGACCTGTGGTACGGCTGCGAGTTCAACTTCGCTCTATTGGCAGGGGATGCTCCGGATCGATATTTCGATTTTCCTGGCGCCCAGTTCCAGCCTCGGAATCTGGCCAGCACCGGCGTGGCCGAAGAGATCGACTGGATCCAGCTGGTGGACGAATGGCAGGGGGTAACGTTCCGTCTCGAATTCGAGCCGGCGGTGGACGTGTGGCGTTTCCCCATTGAGACGGTATCCATGTCGGAGGCGGGTTTCGAAAGGGTATACCAGAGCAGCGTGGTCTTCCCGAACTTCCGCGCACGCTGGCAACCGGGCGAAACGCGGGAGCTTCGGATCCGGCTTCGGGCGTTGAAGTTGTAGGAGCGTTGCGCCTCCTCCGGGCGCCGCAACGGAAACGGGGTGACCAATGAGCGCGCAGCGGATCGGCCGAGGTCGTTGGAAAGTGGTGCGGCTTTTCTTGCTCCTTGCCTTGCTCGGAACCGCCGGATACGTGAGTTTCGGAAGGCAGGTGGGTGGGACAGTCGAATCGACCCTGGCCGGCATCAAGAAGATCATCGAGGTGTACAACATCGTCCAGCGGTACTACGTCGAGGAGCCCGACGAGGAAAAGATGGTGAAGGGGGCAGTGTCGGGCCTGCTCGAGACGTTGGATCCCCATTCGGTCTACATCCCGAAGGAATCCCTCAGTGAGCTTTCGGAGAGATTCGAGGGGTATTTCTACGGGATCGGGATTGAGTACGTGATCCAGGACAAGGTCATCACCATCGTCTCGCCCATTGTGGGTGGGCCGGCCGAGCGGCTCGGGCTTCGACCGGGGGATCAAATCATCCAGATCGATGGGCAATCGGCCTACGGGTTGACGGAAGACGAGGTGATGGCCCGCCTGCGCGGTCCGAAGGGCACGAAAGTGACCGTGACCGTGCGCCGGCCCGGCGTGAAGGACCCGTTCGAGGTCACGATCATTCGCGACAAAATCCCCATCTACAGCGTGACCGCCGCCTTCATGCTGGACGACAGCACCGGGTACATCTACCTGGGCCGGTTTGCCCGCACCACGGCGGACGAGCTCGAAGCGGCCCTGAATCGGCTCGAAGGCCAAGGGATGCGGCGCTTGGTCCTGGACCTGCGACTCAATTCCGGAGGCTATTTGGACCAGGCTGTGGCGGTGGCGGACAAGTTCCTGGAAGGGGGGAAGCGCATCGTGTACACGCGGGGTCGGATCCCAGCGGCGAACGAGGAGTTCTACTCCACCGATGAAGCGACGCACCCGCGTTTCCCGCTCATCGTGCTCGTGGATCGGGGCTCCGCAAGCGCGTCGGAGATCGTGGCTGGAGCCCTACAGGATTGGGACCGAGCGCTGATCGTGGGGGAGAGAACCTTCGGGAAAGGTCTGGTGCAGACGCAGTTCCGTCTGCGTGACGGATCGGCTGTGCGCGTCACCACGGCGCGCTATTACACCCCGAGCGGACGGCTGATCCAACGTAGCTACGAAAAGGGCTTGTACGAGTACTACCGCGAGGCGTACGAGGAGACTACCCCGCAGACTCCCGACACAGCTCAAGGGGGGCAGGTGTTCCTGACGTCTCGCGGCAGGAAGGTCCGCGGCGGCGGCGGGATCATGCCGGATGTGGTGATCCCCTCGCCTCGCCTGACGGAGTTCACCAGCGAGCTGGTGAGGCGGCGCCTTTTCCTGGAGTTCGGGTCGCAGTACGTGAGTCAGCATAACAAGCTGCAGATGGATTTCGAGACGTTTCGGCGCCGGTTCGTGGTGGACGCGGAGATCCTGGGGCAGTTCCGCCGCTTCGTGCAGAGCAAAGGGATTGCGGTGAATGAGGAGGCCTGGACAAAGGATCTCGACAAGATCGCCAACTTCATCAAGGCGGAGATCGCCCGACACTTGTGGGACTCCGAGAAGTACTACGTGATCCGCGCCGAGGCGGACACTCAACTTCAAGAAGCCGTGAAGCATTTCGATGAGGCGGCAAAGATCGCCGGCATCCCTCAGAGGAAGTCGGGGCGGCCGGGGTGACACCCGCGATGAGAAAGGTATTGACTTTGACTCGTGATTTGCTTAAACTAGACGGCCAATGAGGCGGAATTCCGGGGGGCGAGAAGCGGGTGCAGCAGGGAAACGGGAATTTCAAACGCAAGGAGGAATTGGAAGGATGATCGACTTCATGATTCAGGGTGGCGCGTTCATGTGGCCGATTCTGGGTCTGTTGATCCTGGGAATCGCCATCAGTCTGGAGCGGCTGTGGACCTTGACGCGGGCGTCGATCAATACGCGCAAGTTCCTCGCCACCATCAAGAAGGCGTTGCGGGAGGGGGGTGTGCAGGCCGCGATTGAGGTGTGTGCCAATACCCGAGGGCCGGTGGCGTCCATTTTCCATGCGGGATTGCTCCGCGCCGACCAGGGTGTCGAGGAGGTCGAGAAGGCGATCATGAATGCCGGCGCAGTGGAGATGGCTTTTCTCGAAAGAGGCCTGATTTGGCTCTCCACGGTCATCAGCCTGGCCCCAATGCTCGGATTCACCGGGACCGTGCAAGGGATGATCATCGCATTCCACGCCATTGAGGAGGCCAACGATATCTCCCCGGCCATCGTGGCCCACGGCATTGCTGTTGCCCTGTTGACCACGTTGTTTGGGCTCATTGTGGCCATGATTATCCAGATCGCTCATAACTACTTTGTCTCCCGGATCGACCGGCTGGTGATCGATATGGAGGAGGGCTCCTTCGAGCTGGTCGACAGCCTGGTGGAGCTACAGCGCTCGAAGTCCTCGTGAGCGAGTGAGGGAAAAGCCATGCTACTGGGGAAAAAGAAGGAGCGGTCCGCCGAGATCCCGACCGCGTCGCTGGCCGATATCTCCTTCCTGATCCTGACCTTCTTCCTCCTGAGCACCACCATCAACGTGGACAAGGGTCTGGGCTTGACCCTTCCGGCTCGGGGGGAGAAGAAGGAGGTGAGGAAGGAGAACATTGCCAACCTCCTCATCAACGCGGCGGGTCAGGTCTTGCTGGACGGGCAGGAGGTGGAGATCCCGCAGATCCGGGAACTCGTGCATCAGAAGCTGGTACAGCGGCCTCAACTGATCGTTTCGGTGAAAACGGATGCGAGGACCAAATACGATTACTACGTGCGGGTGCTGGACCAGCTGAAGCAAGCCGGGGCGACGCGGATCTCCATTGCCGAACCCGAGAAATAGGGACGGGTCCTGGCCCAAGGAGGAACTGAGGTGCCGAAATTCGAGCGAAAGAGCAAGATTAAAACGGCCATCCCCACGACTTCGATGCCTGACATCATCTTCATGCTTCTGCTGTTCTTCATGGTCAGCACGACGATGCGCGAGGCCTCGGGCTTGCCGGTGAACTTGCCCTCGGCGAAGAAGATCGAGAAGCTCCCGGGACGACGGGGTGTAGCGACAATCTACATCGACAAGGCGGGACGCATCTCCATCGACGATAAGCTTGTGGACGTCCGCAGCATCGCCAACATCATGTACCAGAAGATGATCGACCCGAACAGCCCGCTGAAAGTGGTTTCCCTGCGCATCGACCGGGATGTGGAGATGGGCTTGGTCACGGAGGTGCATGAGAAGCTCCGGGATGCTGGGGCTCTCAATGTGAGCTATTCAGCCAAGTATGCAGGCGACTAGAGGTGATGCCCTATGTTGAGTCGGGTGAATCCCGAGGTGAACCTCCGGTGGAAGTACCGGAAGGTGATGGAGGTCTCGCTGGTCCTGGCGCTCTTGCTCGTGACGGCCACGTTTCAGGCGTTCAAACGCTTTGAAGGCAAGAAGCAAGAGCTGAAGAGGCCGGACATCAAGATCGAAGTCCAGGAGGTCCCGCAGACCGAGCAAGAGCGGGCGGCACCTCCTCCGGCCAGACCGGCAGTGCCCATCGAGAGCGAAGACGAAGACATCCCGGAAGACGAGACCATTGCCAGCACGGAATTGGACCTGAGTCAGCTGCCTCCGCCACCGGAAAAACCGCCCGAAGAGCAGACAGGTGAGGAGGAGGTCACCCCCATTTTCGTTGCCTATGACTCGCCACCCGAACCCATCGGAGGGTTTGAGGCCATCCAGCGGAACCTCGTCTATCCGGAGATCGCCCGCAAGGCCGGGGTGGAGGGACGGGTGATCGTCCACGTCTTGGTGGATGAGCGCGGCGAGGTGGTCCAGACCAAGATTCTGAAGTCCCTGGGGAATAACGGATGTGACGAGGCGGCCGTCGCGGCCATCAAGAGCGTGAAGTGGAAGCCGGCCATGCAGCGCGACCGTCCGGTCAAGGTTTGGGTCGCTATCCCGGTGATCTTCAAGCTGAAGGACTGAGCGAGATCCAGGCGAGCACACGAGAGGGCGGTGTCGAGGATACCGCCCTTTTTCTTTCCGTGGGGAAGGCTCGGCTGGGCAGAGCGGGAAAGCGGCGGGTACAGAGGGATGCGAAGGCTGGGCAGGGCGGGGAAGGCGAGGGCGTTACTGGCGTCGTGGGCGGTGCTACTCGCCGCAGCGGGAGGGACGTGCGTCAATCCTTTCGCGCCGCGACTGCGGCAAGGGGGCGAAGAGGAACTCCTCGTCACCGGCCAAAGAACTCCGGAGGAAGTACTCCAGAACTTTGATTACGCCTACACCTTCAAAGACTCGCTCCTCTACGCAGACCTACTGGATAGCTCCTTTGTGTTCGTTTACTATGATCCGAGCGCGAGCCCAGGGGGAAGGTTCGAGTCGTGGGGTCGAGACGTTGACCTCCGGACGACGGCCCGGCTTTTCCGCGCCTTCGACATCATCGACCTTTCGTGGGGAAGCACCATGTACCAAATGGTGCAGGGGGATGAGGCGGAGCTCTCCAAGACGTTCCGCCTGAGCTTGGTGGGTCCGGAGGGGGATTTCCACGTGAGCGGTAACGCCGTTTTCACCTTCCGAAGATGTCCCTCCGATGGGAAATGGCGTATCGTGCGCTGGAAGGATGAATCGGAGTTTTGAGGAAGGCGCCGGCAGCTCCTCGGCGTGATCCCACTCCCGCGTCTTCCGGGTTCGGGGGAACTCTGAGCAGAAGGGCCGGAGAGCGCCGCGCTGCGGCCCGCACGTTCGGCTCATCGGACCGCTCATCTCCAAATGGCGAGCGAGAAGATCCGCACGCGGCCTGACTGGAAAGTTCGCAGCTGGGCGCGGACGTTCGTTGGGACGAGGCCAGCAGCGAAAGCCCGCGGGCGGATGGTGCAGCAGGCCCCCCGAAGTAGCCCGCCTGAGAACCGATGCGGAGAGACTCGGGCTGCGAAGAAGGGACGACGCACCAGCCCGCGCAGCGCCGGGAAAGGGAATGAGTACTGGCCAAGTCCGGGGGAGAATGAAAGCCTGGCGGGATTAGTCCTGTTCGCGAAAGCTGGTAGTATGTCACCAGGGCCTGAACTCCTGGCGGCAGTTCCGACGGCGGGAGGCCCGCTCGAGGAGGGAGGAGAGTTGAAGACTCCCCTTTTTCGCCGTAGGGTTCGGAGCCGGGCGCAGCCGGGGTCCTGATGGGTGCGAGAGGCTTTTTCGCGGGGGAAAGATCTTCCGGGTGCGAGCGGTGCAGGAGTTTTCTGAGGAACCCCGGGTGTAGGATGGGCGTTGCAGGGACAGAAGAAATCGGATAGAATAAGTCCGATTTCCGGGCGCCTCATGTGCTTCGCGTCTCCGTAACAACGCTGGGAGTTTCTGCCATGAGTGAAACAAATCATCCGGACCGGGCTCGCACGTTCGAACGGCTCGTGAGTCCGTTGATGCCCTCTCTCTACCGGACCAGCCTTCGTCTCACCCGCAATCATCAGGATGCTCAGGACCTGGTCCAGGACGTTTATCTCCGGGCATTCCGGTTTTTCCACCAGTTCGAGCCGGGCACGAACTTCCGCGCCTGGATTTTCCGCATCCTAATGAACACGTTCATCAATCGCTATCGCAAGCAGAAACGCCTGCCTTCCACGGTGCAGCTGGAACGGGTGGACTATTTTCTGGGGGGTACAGACCCGCACTGGGTTGGACCGGCTTCGTTCCGCGATGCCCCTCTCGACCTGCGGGATCATTTCGACGATCGCGTGAAGCATGCGCTCGACAAGATGCCCCGCGAATTCCGCGCGGTGGTAATCCTGGCGGACGTGGAGGGTATGAGTTACAAGGAAATCGCAAGTACGCTGAAGATCCCCATGGGCACGGTCATGAGCCGGCTCTCCCGCGGCCGCAAGCAACTCCAGCGCTCGCTGGCCCGCTATGCGATCGCCCATGGCTATATCCATCCGGCTGGGTTGCTTTCGCCTCCCGCCCAGCTGCGCCTTTCGGGCCGAGGAAAATCCTCCACCTAAGCCGCGGGTGGGAAGCGAGCGGCACTTTTGGATTGCGTCTCTGAGTGGGGAAGAAGGCCCTCACGGCGTCCCGGTCTTCCGTGCGGAGAAGGGGCGGGGCTTTGGCGCCCGAGCAAGCGCGGCCTCCAACCGCACGGCCCTTTCTCCCGCAGGGCAGGGAGTCAGTCAAGGCGTGCTGCTACCGGAGCAAGACGAGTTTTCGCGAAGCTCGGAAGCCGTTCCCTTGGGCGCGACAGAAGTAGATGCCCGAAGGAAGGTCCCCTGCCCGCACACGGAGCAGATATTCGCCCGGCGAGTATCGCTTTGGCCCCTCGATCTGCCGCACATGCCGCCCGGTTAGGTCGTACAGATCCACGCGCAGAGTGGCATCAGTGGGCACGCGCAGGATCAGCACCGTCTCCGCGTTGAACGGATTGGGGTGCGGGGGAAGGAGGTCGAATCGGAGCGGACGTGTTTCCGAGGGGTTCTGGACGCCTGTGCGCCAGCCGATTTCGGTGAGCATGTTCTGGATCTCGGGATTCGACATGAAAAGTTCCCAGCACAGGCCTGTGCGGTAGTTCTCGATCATCGGCGCCATCGTGCCCTGATCGATCGCGAGGATGCTGTTGGCGTACCAGTTTTGCCCAAGGTGGAAGGCATCGACGAAACCAAACTCCGACCAGATGTCACGGCCCAGCTGATAGTAGAAATGCTTCAGCGTTGCGATGGACACCTCGGGCGTGTAGGGCATGGCGCTGATCGCCGCGGTGGGGGTAATCGTGCCGTTGTCCGCCTGGAAGGGTTCGTGAGCCCGATACCCCCACGGATCGTCACTGGCCGTAAGCCCCCACACCAGGGAGTCGTAGCCCACCTGATGCAGGGGATTGGCGATGCAATAGGCTCGGTGGATGAGCGTGATGTTCCGGTTGTTCTCGAAGTAGTTGCAGAAAGCGTCCCACTTGTCCCGCGGGTCGAAGCCCAGGAACGAGTAGTGGGTGAAGAACAGAGGGCCACCGTACGGGGGGCCGACCCACTGCGTGTAGCCGTAGTACACATTCCCATTGACGTAGGTCGAAGGACCTGCCCAGCCGCGATAGTAGAGCTCGGGCGGGACGGGGTGGGTGGGCGAAGCGATGGCCAAGAGGTAGACGATCATGGCCTCATTGAAACCGACGATCGGCATGTTCATGGCCCAGCCGTAGTTCGGGGACCAGTGCCAGTAGAGCTTGTCCTCCGGGGGATTCCGGCGATACCAATCCCACTCCACTTCCTGCCAAAGCTGCGTGCACCGGTTGCGGATCTCCCGTTCCACTGCGTTGTCGCGGGTGTAGTAGTTCCGGATCGTCAGAAAGGCCTGGATCAGGTAGGCGGTTTCCACCAGGTCGCCGCCGTCATCGAACTGGCTGAAGGGGATGGTTTCTCCGGTGCGTCCATTGATCCAATGGGACCACGCTCCATGGTAGCGAGTGGCAACGTCCTGCAGGAAGCGCAGGATCTTCAGTGTACGTGCGGCGGCCGAATCCCTGGGGACGAATCCTCTTTCCGCACCGATCATGATGGTCATCAGGCCGAACCCCGTGCCGCCGCTGGTGCACACGTCACCCGATCCTTTCCTTTCCCGCGCTAAGCCGCTCACCGGGTGTCCGTAATGGTAGAAGTAGCGGAATGCCGCTTCTTGGACGTAGGTCAGCAGTTCGTCCGTAGTCAAGGCGCGGGAGGTGGCCGTCACGGTATCCGAAGGTTGGGATTCGTCGAACCCGCGACTGACGGCGGTCACGTAGTAGTAGCGAGTCAAGTTGTTCTCCCCGAGGTAGTCGCTGAAGACGGAGGTCTCGTGCACCACGGAATTCACCCTTGCGAACGGGCCCGACGGTGTGGAGGCGCGGTAGATGTAGTAACCGGCCAGTTCCGGTTGCGTGTTCGGTGTCCACCAGAGATCGATTCGGCCGTCGTACCCCCGGGCCGTCAGCCCCGTGGGACGCTGCATGACCACCGTTCCCCCAGCTCCGGCTTTAATGACTTTGACCTCGTCAATCCACGCAATGTGTTCCACCTCGTCCGTGGCCTTCTGGTAGTGGAAGATGGTCTTGATGCGAGTGAAATCGCAGTTCTGCGTGCCCGGCTGGAACGCCGAAATGGGAACGCTGACCTTCTGCCATGTGGTCGAATCATTGTCAACGCCTTCCACCAAGTAGTCGCCAAGCCAGACGCGCGTGCTCTTCTTGTTGGAGAGATCCTCAATGGCGAGGTCGGGCAGGGCGTCGCGGGGGATGGAGCCGGGTCCGTTGATCCAGTACACGATGCTGTCGTACTTGGTGAAGTCATGTCCCAACCAACCGCGCGAGGCAATGGCCATGCCCCAGTCGCCCCGGGAAACCGATTTCCAGTGCAGACGAAGACTGTGGGCCCCCTTGTAGGGGTGGCGTGGGTCCACAGGGAACTTGTCCGTGTGGGCCAGCTCCAGGTAACTCGGAGCTCGTACATACCCCCACGATGCGTCCACGTAGACATCGCCCTGGGGACTGTCGCTGAAGAAGATGATCTCGTTTTCCTGCGCTGCAATGCGTCCGGAACACAACACGAGAGAAATGGCTGCGAGAAAGCTCACTCTTCGCATAGGTTGCCTCCGCAAAATGGGAAAGGTGGGTCTTCCGACCCCTTGCTTGTCGACGCTCACAGCTCCCGGGAATGGGGACTACAGCTCCGCCTTACCGATTCTCCACCGGACTAGGACTTCCGTGCGCTCTTTCGTACCGCATGGGATCAGATCGGTGCCTTCCGGGAGGCGCTCTCCGTCAACGAAGATCGCCAGCTCGCCCGGCTCAAGCTGATTGTCATGAAGAAGGGTGAAGGAATAATCCCGGCCACGGAAGGATCTCCGGACGCGGACCTCTCCCCAGCTGGGAGGATAACAAGGTCTGACGCGCAGGCCGTCGTAGTCCGCGCGAATGCCGATCAGTTGGTCGATCACCGCGCGCACGAGCCAGGCGGCTGAACCGGTGTACCAGGTCCATCCGCCGCGGCCGCAGTGCGGAGAGTCGGATCCCTGAATGTGACCCGCGAGCACGTACGGTTCTGCGTGGTACGTATCGGGCCTCAGGCCGTTCTCGACGGGGGAGATCTCCCGGTAGAACCGGTAAGCCACTTCGGGGAGCCTCAACTGGCAGGCTGCCCAGATGGCCCACGTAGCTGCGTGGACGTAGACGCCGCCGTTTTCCCGCACACCGGGAGCATAACGGGTCAGGTACCCGATCTCCGGGTCGGGCTCCTGGTAGGCGGGGGCGAGCAGCCTGGGGCCGGCTTCGCATTCCAATTCCTCCAGGACGGAGCGAAAGGCTTGCCGTTGCCGTTCCCAGTTGCTTGACCGGGCGATCACCGCCCAAGTTTGTGCGTTCAAGAAGATCCGGCCCGTACGGTTCGCATGGCTCCCGATGGGCTGACCATTGTCTTTGGTGGCTCGCAGGAACCACTTTCCGTCCCACGCATGTTCGTCGAGAGCTTGCCGGATGCGCTCGGCCCGCTGCATGTAGGAGGAAGCCTTCTGCACTTCACCGGTGCGGCGCAGGACCTCGGCAAATTCCTCAAGCACGTAGACGAGGAAGTGGGCTAACCAGACGGACTCCCCCTTGCCGGCCAATCCGGCGCCGTTGAGGCCGTCGTTCCAGTCGCCCCCGAGAAGGAGGGGCAATCCCCGTGGGCTCATCCGGGTCAAGGAGAGGTCAATGGCCCGGAGGCAATGTTCCAGTAGGCTACCGGTCTCCTCCGATCGGTGGAAGCGAATCGGCTCTTGCAGGATTCGGAAGTCTCCGGTTTCCTTGAGGTAGTTTGTGGTCACGAAGGGTAGCCAAAGGAGGTTGTCGCTGATGAGTCCCTCGTGTCCCCGGTCGGTGATGGGATGCCACCAATGCAGCACGTGTCCATCGGGAAACTGATGTTCCGCATGCATGCGGATCTGATGGCGAGTCCGCTCCGGATCCAGGTACAAGAAGATCTGGCTATCCTGAAGTTGATCGCGGAAACCGAAGGCCCCGCTCTGCTGGTAGTAGCCCGCTCGGCCCCACAACCTCCCGGAGATGGCCTGATACTTGAGCCAGATATTCACGAGGAGGTTCAGGCCGGAGTCCGGCGTCTCCACCCACGTCTTGCCCAAGAGCTGGCGCCACCTCTCCCTCGTCTCCAGGAAGGCCGTCTCCACCTTCCCGGGTTCTCGGTAGTGGGAGAGGAGATCCTCGACCTCGTCCCGGGTGGTCGCGGCGCCGAGGAAGACATGCCATTCTTTTTCCTCCCCGGGGGCCAGCTCGAGGATCTTCTGCAGACTGCCGATGGCGTCGCCCCACTTGCCTGTGGAGCCTGAGAGCTGTCCCCGACGTACAGCCGCTGGGCAGGCTGGAGAAGACCCCTCGGCGAGGAAACGCGATTTGTCGCTTTCGAAGCCATCGGGACCGTCGCTGGCTCCGAGGAAGGCAATCCAGGGCCAGGATCGGTTCCAGTGACCCTTTTCGCACGGGACCTCCCACAGACGTTTCCTCGCCAACAGGGCCTTCGCGTCCGCATCGAACTCCGTTTCGAGGAAGAGCCTGTGGAACTCCCGATGCTGGTCATTGCCCACCCCGAGGCACCACTCGAGATACGAATACACCCCCACCTTCCGGGGTTGACGCGAGCGATTCCGCACCCGCAGGGTCCAGATCTCGAGATTGTGGCCCCACGGGACGAAAACCCGCAGCCACGCTCCGATGCCCGCCCTCGAGGCTTCGAAGATCGTGTAACCAATCCCGTGCCTGCAGCGGTAGCGTTCGGGCAAGACGCCGACCGGTCGGAACGTCGGGCTCCAGAGCATTCCCGTCGCCTCGTCTTTCAGGTAGAAGAATTTCCCCCAGTTGTCCAGGACCAGATCCTGGTACCAGCGCGTGATGCGATTCTCATTGCAGTCCTCGAGCCAGCTGAAGCCGCCTCCGGTCTGGGAAACGATGAGCCCGTAGCTGCCGTTGGAGATGACGTTCACCCAAGGTTTGGGTGTCAGGGGAGTGACGATGACGTATTCCCAGCCGTCCGCCGAGAAGTACCCGTACCGTGTCCGAAAGCGTTCCTCTGGCATGCTGGGTTTGGCCTCCGTGACTGGTGTGGGGTCCGAAGCCTGATGGTCCGTCCCTGCGCTGGCGTTCAGGATCGTGCTTCATCAAAACTGGATTTCCACCGAGACGCGGTTCACAGAGCTGAGCCGGCCCCAGTCCTCGAAGGCGTAATCGAACCGAAGCGGGACAGTAGGGCTGAGGTAATAGACGAGGCCGGCGCCGAGCGTGAGGCCCTTTTCGCTTTGGTCCTCGAACAGGGCCTGGTAGCCTCCGCGGAGAAAGAAGCGGTTGCGGAATGCGTACTCGGCCCCGAAGCTCAAGTTCTCCGAGTTGTCATTGGGATGTCGAGCCTCCACGCTGAGGATCAGTTTTTGCCAGTCGCTCTGGAGCGCTACCGCCGAGAGTCCGAAACGGAAAAGCAAGGGCAGATCCCAGCGATCCGTCTGCAGGTTCGCGAAGATGTTCTCATTGTCCCCCCACTGGCTGGGATCGAAGTCGTAGTTGACGAAGACGTCCTTGCCAACGTATTGGAGCTTCGGGCCGAAGTTGGACAGGCTGATCCCCAGCGTCAGCCAGGGGAAATCGGTTTGGTAAAGGAAGCCGAGATCCACAGCGAAGGCTGAGGCCGCCATGTGCCAAATCTGCTGCCGTATGTACTTGGCATTGAAACCCATGCGGAAACGGTCGGTGAGCTCCCGGGCATACGTGATCCCAAGCGACATGTCCATGGCACTGAAGTACTCACCCGTGCCTTCCGGCTCGAACTCCGTACGCACCTTGATATCGGGCATGGAAAGGGAAGCGAAGTGAAAGCCCAGGGTTCCGAACCCTCCCAGGCGGACTGCTACCCCTGCGAAGTCGAAGCGGGTGTCGGCCAACCAGTTCGTGTGGATGAAACAGGCCCCGCCGCGAGGCTGGAGGCGGGTGACTCCGGCAGGATTCCAGTAGAGGGCAGTGACGTCATTGGCCACCGCCACGAAAGCGCCGCCCATGCCGATGGCCCGCGCTCCCACCGGGATCTTCAGGAATTGCGCTCCCGTCGTCCCCGACTTCGTCATGCCGGCGAAGGCCAATGGAGACGCCGAGGCGGCGGAGAAAAGCGTCAGCAGAATCCATCGCCAGAATGCGCGCATAACCCCTCACCCTCACTTGATCAGTGCGAAGCGTCCGACCTTCTCGCCCACGCCCGGGGCTTCGACGTGGTAGATGTACACGCCCGGTGCAATGTCCAGCCCGTCCTTGGTGGTGAGGTCCCAAGGCTCGGCGCCGTTGAGAGCCGTGGAATGATGCTCGAGCGTCCGCACGTGCTCGCCAGAGATGGTGTAGATGCGGATCGTGCAGTCCTTCGGCAGGTGGATGAAGTACACCCGCCGTTCCCCCCTTCCTGTGGCCAGGAGGCGCCGAGGTTCCCAGCGGGCCGCTGCCACGTAAGGATTGGGTACGACGGCCACGCTATCGAGCGTCTGGACCGCCCTCTTGGGATCAATGCGACTGGCCCGGGTGGTGAATTCGTAGACGTCCCCGGTGCGGAAGGGGGTCTTGATCTGGATGCGGAGGACATCGCCAGGTTGGGGGAGTTTCGGCTCCTCACCCCCGTAGGGGCGGAGGAAATTCACCCGCCAAACTTCTCGGGGAATGCTCCCGTCTCGGATGATGATCCGAATGTAATCGCCGGGAGAGACGAGGCTGTCCCGCTGCGCCGGATCCGGTTCCTCCAGCGCGAAAAGCACCTTGTGGTTCTCGTAGACATCCCACACCGTGAAGTTCACCGGGAAGCGAGGGCGGAACCACCAGCTCGTGTCCTGCACGCCGAAACGGATCTCGTAGCTCGACGGGTAGCCGGGGCGCCTCCTCGGGAAACGGTACCGATGCTCCACGTAAACCGGAAGGTTGCAGTTTCCTCGGATCCAGCCGCTGCGGAGCCCATCCCATTCGATGCTGTCGGTGAAGGCGAACAGCCGCATCCCGTGGAAGACGGGATTGTAGTCCTCACCACGGACGTAGGGCGAGCGCCTCACGATGGTGTCTGGCGCAGAGGGATGGGTCACGTCGATCAGGTGGTAGGTGATTTGCCCGGCGACGGAGGTGTCGTCGAAAACCACCCGGTACTTTTGCCCTTCCGGGACCAGGAGCGGATCCAGCACCTGGACCCAAACATGTCCTGTTGCGAATCCGGACACATGGGCGATTGAATCTTTCACGCCGCCGCTTCGGAACCCGGCTGCGGGAGCTTGGGGCGTGACCTGCACCGTGTTCACGTCAAGTTTCACGTTGCCATTGACGTCCTGGACGATGACGCGACTACATTCGGAAGGGTAGATGTGTAGGTCCGGATCACCCCGGTCGTAGGAGACAACGGCGTAGTAGTACGTCTTGCCATTGATGACATCCGTGTCCGTCCAGGAATGTTGGAGCCCCTTGTTATCGCCCATGTACAGCTTCACCCCCTGGTAGTCCAGCGGGAAGAACCCGGAAACTTCGTTCCGGATGTCAAACTGAGCCACCGGCTTGAGGAATGTCTGCTCTCCGAAGGCGTTGGTGATGATTCGGGCATCGAGGAATCCCGGGTCGGTACTCTTGTAGATCTTGTAGCCTTCGAAGTCGTACGGCGGGTCCATGAAGGGATCGTAGCTGCGCTCAGCGCGGTCATCCCAGTACAGCGTGACCTTCCTGTCGCCAGCGACGGCCCAAACCCGCGGCTTGTCCGGAGGTCGGGCGAAGTTGTAGTTGTTGTTGTAGATCTCCTGGACGGTGATCTTATTGCGGCGGATGTCTTCCAGATTCTCCCCGAACACGAGGCACACCGAGAATCGTTCGGTCTGGAGTGGGCGAAGAGGGATGGGCCCAGAGCCGTACAGGAAGGCAATATTTCCGTTCTGGAGTTTGGTATCGAAGTGGCTGTAGGAGGTCCGGTCCCAAATCTCCTTGTCATCGTAGAAGGCCACCCCGGTACCGATGTAGAAGACGTCGAAGGCGGTGAGCCCGATTTGGTCGGATTCATCCTTGTCGGTGGCGTCGAAATGGGGTTCTCCGGCAGTGGGTAGGCCGTCTCCCTCCCCAGCGTCTCCGGATCCAGCCAGTCCATCGGCGCCAACATCGTCGCGCTCGGGGTCCCAGTCAAGATCATTGTCGATGCCGTCGTCTCTCCGCTCGTCGATCATTTCGTCCACGCGGCCGTCGCCGTTGTTGTCGAGGCCGTCGGCGTACTTGAAGCCAATGTGCATCGGCGCTTCGTCGATGAGGCCGTTGCCGTTGTCGTCGATGCGGTTCTCAGGGATTTCCCCGAGCAACATGTTCTCCGTGATGACGGGGCTTCCGGGTTCGCCGTCGCCGTCATCATCAATGCGATTGTAGGGATTGCCCGGGCTCTCGAGGAAGGCGTAGCCGCAGTAGCCCGTGGGCCCCCAGCCGGTCTCTCCGATGCCGTTGGTGTCCCAGGAGTAGGTGATGTCTTGCCCGATGTCGAAGGAGGCATTGTCATCGTTGGAATCGAATTGACCCCCAACGCCCACATCCACGTACATGCCGAATACGATCTTCTGGTAATTGTAGGTGCCCTCATTGGTGATGTCGTAGTGCCAAAAGATCAGGTCTTCGGCGAGCATGTTGGCCCACTGGAATCCGCGCACGCCGACGCGCAGCCCCAGACCTCGCCGTGTCCGGTCTGTGGAATCGGGGTAGAAGGGGTGGGCGTCGTCGCAGTTGTCGTCCATCACGAAATAGCTTTCCTGGTCGGCATTGGTCCGCTTGCCGAAGTACCCGTTCCAGTAGCCGCTCCAGCTGGCGTCCTTATCTGGCCAGGAGGGCGGCCAACTGTTGGGGTCGTCGCTCATCGCGATCTTGTCCTGGTGAGGGTTGGCATATCCCGGGCGGGGCTGCCAGCCTCGTTCCACACCTTCCGGCGAAACGTCCATCAACTCGCGGTAGCCCGCCTCGCACAGGTACAGCGTGTCGCCGAGGTGGTTGACGACCTGCGCCACGACGATCGGGGTGATGCCGTCCATGTAGGAGTGGTTACTGCCCTTCGGCCAAACGCCGGATGGCTGTCGTCCCCACCACGCCACCTCGCCGAAATTGTAGAAGAGCGTCTCGACCAGATTGCCGTTGTGGATGCCCTCTTTCCGGTAGCGGCGATTGCCCCGCATTTCCGGGGGCACGCGAACCTGAGCGAGGGCCAAGGCGCTTTCGATGAGGATCAGCAGCCCCACAAGGGCCGTCTGCGTGCCTATGCGACGTATTCTCTTCATGGTCTGCCCTTTCCGGCAAATTGCGCATCTCTTGCCTCAGCCGGGCGCTCGAGACCGCCCCTCCTCACGACCGGTACGGTTGACGTGCCCGGACCGCCGGCGCACCGTCGTGTCCGGCGCGGGGAGAATACTTCACCCGCCGCGCCAGCGGGGCAGAGCCATCTCTTCCCGCTCTCCTCCATCGCCTCTGTCCCCAGGCCCGGGGCCGGCCTCAAAACTCCAACTCTACTCCGACCAGGACCTTGCGCGGCTCGGAATAGAAATCGGGCCGCTTCAACCACTCCGCGAGGGTATTGACATCCTCGCGGCGCTCCACCACATAGTGACTCACCAGCGAATAGCCAGCCCTGCCCGTGTCCGAATAAACCTCCAGCTCGTTTTTCCGGTCAAAGAGGTTGTACACCTTCAGGAAAAGGCTTCCCGTCGCCTTCCCCAGAGGGAAGTAGCGGGCCACGCGCAGGTCGACGGTGTAGTTGTACGGCTTGCGACCGCTGTTTTCGAAGGTGGTTTCCAAGCTCTGGATCGCGGGTGTGTAGGGGAGCCCGCTCTGGAACTGCCCGACGATCCCGACACTGAACCTGCGAGGCAGATCGTAGGAAACGGTCAGATTGATCGTGTGCCGCTGATCCCAGTTGAGCGGGACTACCTGGATATTGCTCTTCTTCGGTGGAGTGGACTGCTGGTTGTAGAACTCCTGGTTCGGATCCGAGGCATTGCCCTCGGCGATCTGGAAGGTGTAATCCAGGGAAAGCGTGAGGTGGTCAGCTTCGGTTGGTCGCTTGTTGACGGCCACCGTGATCCCGCGGATGTTCCCGTAGTCGCGATTCTCGTAGCGAGCGTAGCGGTCACCGAGGGCGTAGGTTTCGTAGATCCGCGTTCCGAGCAGGTTGCGCGCATCTTTGTAGTAGCCGGTGACGTCCAGGCCGAGCCAGCCTCCGAATTCCTGCTGGAGACCCACTTCGTAGATCACCGTGGACTGCGGCTTGAGGTCGGCATTGCCCATCAGCGTGCTCAGGCCCCCGGGGGCCACGGCGAATCGCGGGTTGGTATAAAGGTACTCGTACGGCGGGATCTGGAAGAAATGGCCGTACGAAGCGTGGATCACGCCGCTCTCTGTGATGGGGAAGGCCAGTCCCACCCGCGGGCTGAGCTGGTGCTTCACCTCTGCCGGACGATACGCGTCCGCTCGCTGGCGGTAGATGTTGCTCGGATCCCGCAGGTCCCGGGGCACTTTCCACTGCGGATCGAAATAGTCGTAGCGCAGCCCGACGTTCAACGTCATGCTGCGAAGCTCGATCTTGTCTTGCACGTACGCGGAGCCTGCAATTGGCTTCTGCGTGTACGTGCCCCGAGCAAAATAGGCTGTGGGGTCGAAGATGCCCCCGCCCGGAAGCCCCTTGTAGTAGGCCTCGAAGCTATTCACCCAGATTCGATCCTGGCGGATTTCAAAGCCGGTCTTGACCTGATGTACCTTCGTGAGCTGCGAGGTGAGGTCGAAGCGGACGCTGGTGGAGGTTGTGGTCCGGTAGAAGTGGTTCATGTTCGTCCCGCCCGTGAGGAAGCTGAAGGCGTCCTGGCGATTCCGAAGAATGAGCGGATTGACGTAGCGGGGATCATGCGGATCCTCGTACAAGTAGGAGCGGAAATCGTAGGTGTACCGGGCCACTTTGAGCGTGTAGAAAGCCCTCGCAGAGAGCACATGGTTGAAATCCACAATGTGGGTGATCCCGTGCTCGCGATTGGTCACATCCCCATCCGGGTTGTACTTGTACAGGTGATTGTAATTGCGGTAGCGGTACCAGTGGGCGAGCAAGCTGTAGCGGAGCCGGAGGTTGGGCCGGAGCTTGAAGAACAGCTTCGCATTAGCATAGAGCTCGCCTCGGTAGTTCATCGCGACGGGCTGGCGATCGCCCGTCTCTTCGATGTACACCGCCTTGGGGTCGAAGCTGGAGGAGTCCGACGGGTTGAAGCGCCTCTGCCCGTAAAGCCAACCATCCGAGTAATAGCGACGCACGGAGAGGTAGTAGCCGAGGCGATCCCGCAGGCCTGGGAGGGGACCGGTGAGGTAGGCCTGCCCGTTGGAGATGTCCAGCGGCCTCACGCGATCGATGTTGTAAAAGAGATCCTTGTGGGCACTCAAGTAATCTCCCGCGTACAGGGTAGCCCCGGCGTGGAAATGATCCCGCGGATCCTTCGTCACCACCTCTACGATGCCGGACATGACTTGCCCGTACTCGGCATTGAAGGTGCCGCTGATGACCTTGAGCTCCTGCACGTTGTTCTGATCGACCCCGACTGCCATCCTCCCGGAGAAGGGGTCGGTGACGGAGATGCCATCGATGAGGTAATTGATCTCGCTGGCGCGCCCCCCTCGGACGTGCAGCTCGCCGCGGCTGTCGCTGATGATCCCGGCTTGCAGCTGAAGGATCTCCTGAAAGCTCTCCACCGGGAGGGAGGCGATCTCCTCCGCAGAGACGCTGGCGGCCGTGGCGGTGAGATCGCGCTGGACCAGCGGCTGTCGGGCTTCGACCACGATCTCCCGCCCGAGGTCGATCGCCACTTGCTGCAGCCGAAAGTCAATCCGCACCGTGCGGTCCACGGAGACGCGTACGCCGGTCACCGTCATCTGTCCGTAGCCGATCATGGAGGCCATGAGGTTGTAGGTTCCTGGTGGCACATTGAGGATGATGTAATCGCCCTCGGCGTCGGCCGCTGCCCCCATTTGCGTGCCCACAAGGATCACGTTGGCGCCCGGCAGGGGCTCGCCCGTCTGTGCGTCCACGACTTTGCCAGCAATCTTGCCCGTCTGGCCAGCCTCTACCCAGAGGGGTAGGAAGATCGTCAAAACTGCCAGTCGACCAAACACCCACCTTGCGGCGCTCATGGTCCTCTTCCCGGAAATGGGGGGCGGGGGAGCCAAAAGGGTCCCCAGCCCCCTGTGGTTGGCAAGTTACCTGACGAGCAGCATCTTGCGGATCTGCGTGTAGTCCGGAGTAGTGAGCCTGTACATGTACACTCCGCTCGGCGCGGCCTCACCATTTTCGGAGCGCCCGTCCCACGTGACCTGATGCAGACCTGCCACCTGCGGCCCATCGAAGAGGGTGGCCACCTTGCGGCCGAGGACGTCAAATACCTCGATCTTCACCCTCGTGGCCTTCGGTAGCTGGTAGGCAATCGTGGTCGTGGGGTTGAAGGGGTTCGGGTAGTTCTGCGCCAGCTCGAAGCGCTTGGGCAAGCTCGTCACGCCGGGCTGGCCCACGCCGACGGAAGTCTCGGGCGAGAGGATCACCTCTCGGTACATGTAGTACTTCTCGAAATTGGCGTCGGCCCACTGGGTGCCCCACCAGTGGGGGGCGTAGTCGGAGACGTCGGGGTTGAAGGCGTCGGCGGAGGCGAAGTCGATGTCCCAGATGACGACGCTGAGGCGGACGGTGTCGCCGTCGGCGTAGCCGAACATGTCGGTGTGGATGACGACCTCGAGGGAGTAGCCGGCGTCTTTGCCGTTGGATTCGGTGTGGGTGAGGGTTCCTGGGGGTAGGTAGCAAGCGCCTTCTGCGCCGCCGGTGGGGACGTTGGCGTTGAGTTCGAAGCGGGCTCCTTCGCCGACGGTGTTGCCGAAGAACATGTTTTTGATTTCGAGGCGGTCAGCGGGTCCGGGGATGATGCCTTTGTAGGTCATCCAGAGGAAGAGGCCGTCGGCTTCCCAGCCGGGGGACCATTCGCAGACGGAGGAGTCGTTGGAGACGACGCCGACGTAGAGGTCGGTGCCTTTGTGGGCGAATTTGACGACGGCGAGGCTTTGGTCGGTGTAGGCGTTGTTGGGATTGCCCCACTGCATGTACCAACCCGCCGTGGAGGACGGGGACCCGACGGCGACCACGATCGAGTCCGCTCGACGCCAGAATTCCTCCGTGAGCCGGCCGTCGAGCTGGATGGGTTGGTCGGTGCGGATGGCGATCTTGCGCGGTGGGTCGGCGAGGCGGAGGATGCGGAATTCCGTACCCCATTCGCTGCCCCACCACATCTTGTTATAGGAGCCGATCACCCATTCCTCGCCCGGTGTGCCGGTCTGCTTGTCGGGATCGAAGATATTGAGGATGACCGGCACGCCGGCGTAGGGATCGGTGTAGCCGAGCTTGTCGAGGTGGATCACCAGCTCGGCGGTGTAGCCGTTGTCGATCTGGGTTGTGTCGTTGACGACTGTGCCCGGACCCTTCACGGCCGTGCCGAAGCCGGCGCCCTCCACCTGTGCCTCATAGGCGATGTCCGGGTCGTGTCCGGGCTTGTTCCAGAAGAGTTTGAATTCCTTCGGAATCCCGTCGGCGGTCCACAGTTTCATGAATAGGCCATCGCCTTCCCAGCTGCCGCCCCATTTGTTGACGTAGCGGTCGTTGGACTGGATAGCGATGTACAGGTCGAGCCCGTAGTGGAGCATCTTGACGATAGTGGTGGTGGTGTCCTCGTAGACGCCGCTCACCTGGACTCCGTCGGTCACGCCGTACTCGACATCTCCCGGACGGAAGTTCTGGCGGAAGACGAGGTGGTCGAAGCGGCGTTGCCAGTCGGTCTCGTCGAGCTTGCCGTCCACGGTGATGGGCTTCTCAGCAGATTGGATCTGCAGGTAGGGCGGGTCGATATGCCCCGGTTTCTGAACCACGCCACCCGGAATGCCCGTACCGGTCAGGGTTACGGTAGCGGGACCCGCGTTGCTCTCGATGCGCAGCTGGGCGGTGAAGTCGCCGATGCGCGTCGGCTTGAATGTGATGCGCACGCGCACGCTATCCTTGGGCGGCACGGCGAAGCTTTTCCGGTCGCTGGAGAACTGCGGGTCCGTGGAGGTCACGTTGGTCACGGAGAGGACCCCATCTCCGCGGTTGATGACGTAGAACGACAGGGTCTTGCCCTCGTACAAGGGCACGCGTCCGAACTGCAAGGCCGAGGGGGAAACGGCGATCTGCGGCTGGCCGATCGTCGTGTCGGGCACCATCACGACTTCTCGGTACATGTAGTACTTCTCGAAATTGGCGTCGGCCCACTGGGTGCCCCACCAGTGGGGGGCGTAGTCGGAGACGTCGGGGTTGAAGGCGTCGGCGGAGGCGAAGTCGATGTCCCAGATGACGACGCTGAGGCGGACGGTGTCGCCGTCGGCGTAGCCGAACATGTCGGTGTGGATGACGACCTCGAGGGAGTAGCCGGCGTCTTTGCCGTTGGATTCGGTGTGGGTGAGGGTTCCTGGGGGTAGGTAGCAAGCGCCTTCTGCGCCGCCGGTGGGGACGTTGGCGTTGAGTTCGAAGCGGGCTCCTTCGCCGACGGTGTTGCCGAAGAACATGTTTTTGATTTCGAGGCGGTCAGCGGGTCCGGGGATGATGCCTTTGTAGGTCATCCAGAGGAAGAGGCCGTCGGCTTCCCAGCCGGGGGACCATTCGCAGACGGAGGAGTCGTTGGAGACGACGCCGACGTAGAGGTCGGTGCCTTTGTGGGCGAATTTGACGACGGCGAGGCTTTGGTCGGTGTAGGCGTTGTTGGGATTGCCCCACTGCATGTACCAACCCGCCGTGGAGGAGTGGGAACCCTTCGCCACGACGATGGAATCGGCGTTCCGCCAGAAGCCCTCGCTGAGCCTCCCGTCCAGGACAATCGCTTCCTTCGTCCGGATGGCGATCTTGCGCGGTGGGTCGGCGAGGCGGAGGATGCGGAATTCCGTACCCCATTCGCTGCCCCACCACATCTTGTTGTAGGAGCCGATCACCCATTCCTCGCCCGGTGTGCCGGTCTGCTTGTCGGGATCGAAGATATTGATGATGACCGGCACGTCCGCGTAGGGATCGGTGTAGCCGAGCTTGTCGAGGTGGATCACCAGCTCGGCGGTGTAGCCGTTGTCGATCTGGCTCGTGTCATTCACAACGGTGCCGGGCCGTTTCCACCCCACCCCGAAGCCGGCTTCCGGGATGGTGGCCTCGTAGTTCATCTCCGGATTGGGGCCGGAGAGATTGAAGTAGAGCTTGAATTCTCGGTCGATGCCTGTAGCGTCCTTCACCTTCATGAACAGGCCATCGCCCTCCCAGCTGCCGCCCCACTTGTTGACATACCGGTCGTCGGACTGGAGGGAGATGTAGAGGTCTAGCCCGTAGTGGAGGATCTTCACGATGGTGGTGGTGGTGTCCTGGTAAGTGCCGCTCACCTGGGCGCCGCCGGTCACGCCGTACTCCACGTCCCCGGGCTGGAACTTCTGGCGGAAGACGAGGTGATCGAAGCGGCGTTGCCAGTCGGTTTCATCCAGCTTTCCGTCCACGGTGATGGGCTTCTCAGCGGATTGGATTTGGAGGTAGGGGGGGTCGATGTGTCCTTGGGCCAACCCCTGCAGGGGCAAGGCCAGACTCCCGATGAGGAGCCCGATCCAGCACTTGGCAAGGTTTCTCATGACACACCTCCGCGGCAAGAAGCTCACTGCCTCTTCGGCGCGCAGATTCGCGCCCTCCTCTGGGTTTCCCCGGCTCTCTCCGTGGGATCTCGCATGGGAGCACGGGATCGGCGGTTCCGAATCGATACGGGCGGTGAACGAGGGGGATAGCGAGCCTTCGACGAGTTCCTCACGGACAAGCCCTCCTTTCCCGCAGACCTTCCCCTTCGCGGACTTGTGCCCAATAGCGCACAGGCGTGCGGGCCACTGGCCTCCCGAATCACACGACCCCGTACGGGGCGGAAGGGGAACAACCACAAGACTCGCGGATGATCAATCCGGTCGTGAGCTCCAGACGGTACGGCTGGTGAGGATCGGCTTCTCCGTCGATCATTTGCAGCAGATAGCGTACGGCCCTCCGGCCCAGCTCCTCGATCGGGACGTGGACGGTAGTGAGGGTGGGACGAATGTATCGGCTCAGGCGTATGTCGTCGAAGCCGACGATGGCTACATCCTGGGGGATGCGGAGACCGAGGCGGGAGGCCGCTTCGTAGGCGCCCAGAGCCATCATGTCGTTCTCGGCGAAGATGGCCTCGGGCCGCTGGCTCTGGGACATGAGCCGATTGAACCCGTAGAAACCCGAGGTCTTGGTGAAGTCTCCGGCCACGACGAAGCTTTCGGGCAAGGGGATGCCGTGCGCGTCCAAGGCGGCGCGGAACCCGCGGAAGCGCTCGGCGGAATCGTAGTTGTCGTCCGGCCCAAGGATGACCCCGATCTTCCGGTAGCCATGCTGGACCAGGTGTTCCGTCACGGCGAAAGCGCCCTGGTAATTGTCGACATTCACGCTCGCCGTGCAGGCGACGTGGGAACCGGCGTTGAGAAGCACGATGGGGCAGCGGCTGCGGGAGACGATCTCCTCGATGTCGTTCATCCGCTGGGAGGCCATGAGGATTACCCCATCCACGCGGCCGCTCATCATGAATTCCAGCGAGGTGCGCAGGAAATCGCGCTGGCGATGGGAGCTCGAGAGGAGGATGTAGCGGTTGGCTCGGTAGGCTTCCTCTTCGATCCCCTGGACGAGGTCCATGAAGAATTCGTCCACCAGCTCGGGCAGAATGACGCCGAGGGTGTCGGTGCGGCGGCGGGAAAGGCCTCGGGCGATGGAGTTGGGGCGGTAGTTGAGCTCCTCGGCGATCGCCAGGATGCGACGGCGGGTTTCTGCCCGAACCCGTCCGGAACCGCTGAGCGCCCGGGAGACGGTGGCGATGGAAACGCCGGCCCGTGCGGCGATTTGGGCCATATCGACTTTCTTCATGGGGAAAGCGCTTGCAATGCCCTGCGCGGTTTAAACCTGCGTCGCAGCGCCTGGTAATGTAAGCGTTTACATATTACATCGCTTCATGGACGTTGTCAAGTCCTTTTTTGCGGCTGGGGTCCTACTCCCGAAGCCCGCCCATCCAGATCCCGCGCAGGTAGTGGCGCTGCAGCAGAAGAAAGACGATCACAATGGGGGCCACCGTCAACACCGATCCGGTCATCATGAGCTCCACATCCGGGGTGTGCTCCCCCATGAGGGTGGCGAGGGCCACAGGGAGGGTGTACATGTCCTCTCGAGTCATCACCACCAGAGGCCAGAGGAAGTCGTTCCACGTGCCCACGAAGGTGAACAATGCCAGCGTGGCCAGGATGGGCCGGGCCAGCGGCAGGACGATGCGCCAGTAGATCGCCCAGTTTCCCGCGCCGTCAATTCGGGCTGCCTCCAGGAGGCTATCGGGCAGACCGTCCAGGTACTGTTTGACCAGGAAGATGCCGAGAACGCTGGCCATTCCGGGCACGAGGATCCCGAAGTACGTGTTGAGCAAGTGCAGATGCTTCAGCAGGAGAAAGACCGGCAGCATTGTCACCTGGCCGGGAATGATCATGGTGGAAAGCAAGACGGAAAAGAGCGCTCGTTTCCCGCGGAAAGAGAACTTTGAGAAGGCGAAGCCAGCCATGGAGTTGACCATGAGGGAGACGGCGCTCACCCCGATGGCCAAGATGAGGCTATTGAGGAAGTAGCGGCCGACGCTGAGCCGTTCCATCAAAGCTCTGTAATGTTCGAGAGTGGGAGATTCCGGCACGAGTCGGGGTGGGAACTGAGAGGCCTCCCCGGGATGCATCGCCGAAGCGCTCAACATCCAGAGAAATGGGAAGCAGGACCACAGGGCCAGTAGCGCCGCAGCCAGATGCAGCGCCGCCGAGAGCAGTCCTTTTTTCCACCGGCGGCCGCGCATCAGAGCCGCTCCGCCCTTCGCAACAGGAACTGAGCGCTTCCCGCAACCAGCATCAGCGCGAAGAGGACAAAAGCGATGGAAGCAGAGTAGCCCATCCTCCACCAGCGGAAGCCCTGTTGATATAGGTAGAGCACCAAGCTCAGCGTGGCGTTGAGAGGTCCTCCCTGGGTCATCACGTACGGCTCGGCGAACAGCTGCAGATAGCCGATCGCCGTGAGCAGAGCTACAAATCCGACGGTGCGCGAAAGCTGGGGCAAGGTGACGTGGATTTGCTGCTGCAGCCAGCTGGCCCCGTCGATCCGCGCCGCGTGGTAAAGATCTTCGGGGATCGTCTGCAGACCGGCGAGGAAGATGAGTGTGTGATAGCCGAAATTCTTCCAGACCGCGAGCACGATGATGGCCGGCATGGCCAGCCGCGGGTCGCCCAGCCAGTCCACCGGCTGCAGGCCGAGAATCCGCAGGCCGTAGTTGATCAGGCCGAAGTGGGGATGATAGAGGTAGCGCCAGACGATGGCGACCGCCACCATGTTGGTGACGACCGGCAGGAACACGGCGAGCCGGAAGAACTGTGCCCCGCGCAGTCGCTCGGAATTGAGTAGGAGCGAGCACGCAAGGGCGAGGAGAATCGTCACCGGCCCGGCGACCGCGACAAAGTACAGCGTGTTGAGCGTGGCTTTCCAGAAGAGAGGGTCGTGGAAAAGGCGCGCGTAATTGCCGAACAGCACGAAGCGAGCCCGGCGGAAGTCCGCCAGAGAATAGACGTCGAAATCGGATAGGCTCATGACAAAGGCGGCGAGAACCGGCAGGAAGAAGAAGACCGCCAGCGTGAACAGGGCCGGGAAGGCGAACAGGAGGGCGGCCCTCGCCTCCGGTCGACTGCGATGGCTCAGCTGGCCCATCTCACTCCGCCAGCAACCCTTTCGTCAGAAGCCACCTACGCTTTTCCAGGATCGCGTCCAGGTCGCGGTTCAAGAGCGGAATTGCTTCCTCGAGCGTCCGCCGGCCCAGCACCACGGCTTCGAGGTGTTCCTGGATTTTCACAGCCACCTGTTCCCATTCCGCGATCTTGGGCATGCTCGCCACGGCGCTCAGCTGCTCGTAGAAGGCGGTCATTTTGGGATCCTCGCGAATGCCCAGCTGCCAGCTGTCCTTCCGCGGGGGCAAGTCTCCCGTGAGTTGGAAGAATCGGAACTGAGAGGCTGGTTCGCTGAGGAACTCGATCCATTTCCAAGCAAGCTCGTGGTTGCTGCAGGTCGAGAAGATCACCAGGCTCGAGCCACCGGCTACGGACAGGCGATTCTTGTGGCCCGGCAAGGGGGTGGTGGTCCATTGCGACTCGAGGGCAGGATAGCGACGCCGCAATTCCCCCACATTCCAGGGTCCGGTGATCATCATCGCGATGTTTCCGGAGGCGAAGGCCTGGAGCAGATTGGCAAACTCCGTCATCCGGGTTGGCGCGTGTCCTCGTTCGAAGAAGCGCAGGTAATGGCGCAGGGCTTCCACCGTCCGCGGATCATCGAGAGCTCCGCGAGCATTGCCGTCCGCGAGTAAGATCCCGTTGTTCTGCAGCACAAAGAGCAAGGGGACTTGCCACTCGGTGTAGATCAAGGGGAAAAAGACGGGATAGGTGCCGGGTCTTGCCTGGCGGACCCGTTCGCAAGTCTCCAACCATTCTTCCCAAGTGGAGGGCGGGTGGGAGATACCGGCCTGACGGAAGAGGTCGATGCGGTAGAAGAGAACGCGGGTATCCACGTACCAGGGGATCCCGTAGATTCTGTCCCCCATGCGGTTCGTTTCCCAGATCCCGGGGAAGTAGGTGTCCGCGCGGATGGTTCCGGAACTCGCAATGAGCTGGTCGAGCGGCAGCAAGGCCCCGATCGCTTGAAACTCCGGTAGCCATGTGTTGCCAAGCTGAGCCACATCTGGAAGAGCCCCGCCGGCGAAGGCCGTGAGGAGCTTCTCGTGAGCGGCGGACCAGGGGATGCTTTGCACAATGACGCGCGTGCCCGGGTAGCGCTGTTCAAACTCGGGGACGAGCGTGCGGACCTCTTCTCCTTCCACTCCCATGGCCCAGAAGGTGAGGCTGCGCCGCGGGGCAGCAGCCGGATGGCAAGCGAGCAGGCCTGCGCCGGCAAGAAGCAACCCGCAGAGGTACCGCACGGAATCCCTCCGGTGTAAGCGTTTACACCGAAATCTAACCACCCACGAGGCCGCAGTCAAGGCCTTTCGCCGGGATCCGGCTCCGTCCTCCATTGCCCTGAACGCAGGGGCAGGCCGAAGCGGGCCGTGAGGGAAACTTGGGCCGGCTTCTGGCGTTTAGGCACCGCGCCTTCATCCCGGGTGGCGACTCCTTTGGCGAACCATCACATCCAACGGGATGGACCCTCGATGGCCAGTTTGGCAGATCGAGACGTTGTGGATTGAGTCCGGAGGGAAGAAATCCATGCGACGGCGGCTGACGAGCTGGACTATTTCGATGCTGATTGGTTTGCTTCTCCCGATGGCGGTAAGGGCAGAAGGCAAGGTGGTCTCGCTCTCTCTTTTCCCCTCGTTGAGCGGTTTCCAGCCGGGTTCGGCGATGAGGGTTGCAGCGCGCGTCGAGATCGAGCCGGGGTGGCACATCAACGCGCATCGGCCGTCCGAGGCGTTTCTCATGCCCACGGAGCTCGTATTTGTGCCGGTGGAGGGCGTCTCCTTCGGCGAAGTGCAGTTCCCTCCTGCGGAGACCAAGTCCTTTTCCTTCTGGCCGAAGCCTCTCACCGTCTACGAGGGGAGCCTTTTGCTGTTCGCGGAAGTGCGGTTGGCGGAGTCGTTCCGCGGCGATTCTCTGCGGCTTCGCGCCGCCTTGCGATACCAAGCGTGCAACGACAGCCTGTGTTCGCCGCCGGACACGGTTTTTGCGTCTCTCACGATCCCCGTTGTGAGTTTGGCCACGCCCGTCCATCCGGTGAATGACTCCCTCTTCGGCCAGCTCCCTGCTTTGGGCCAGCAAGAAGCTCATGCGGGAGGCGAGGTGGCCCAGCTGGTGGCCAGGAGGGGGATGTTCTTCGCCCTCCTCTTCGTCTTCCTTGGAGGACTTGCTCTGAATCTCACCCCTTGCGTCTATCCTCTGATCCCGATCACGGTGAGCTACTTTGGGGCGCAGCAGAATCCCTCGCTGGCGCAGGCTTTCGGCAAATCCCTGGCGTACGTCGTCGGCATCGCCGTGATGTATTCGGTCCTGGGTGTGGTCGCGTCCCTCACCGGGGGCCTGTTCGGGGCATCTTTGCAGAATCCCTGGGTTCTGGCCTTCGTCGCCGCGGTGTTCGTGGCGCTCGCTTTGAGCTTCTTCGGATTGTACGAGTTCCACCTGCCCTCCTGGCTCCTGGGGGCTGCTTCGACCGGGAAAGGGGGGTACTTCGGAGCGTTCCTGATGGGTCTGACCGTGGGAATTGTGGCAGCCCCTTGCATCGGGCCCTTCGTCTTGGCTTTGCTGACCTACGTAGCCGCCACTGGCAGCCCGTTCATTGGGTTCTGGATGTTTTGCGTCTTCGCTCTCGGCTTGGGGTTGCCGTACCTCATCCTCGGAACCTTCTCCGGAAGCCTGGCTCGCCTGCCGCAGAGCGGCGCCTGGATGACTTGGGTGAGGAAGATTTTTGGATTCGTCCTGATCGGCATGGCGGTGTACTTCCTGCGGCCTGTCCTGCCGGAGGGAGTTCACCGCGCCCTCTTGATTGGCACCGCGATCGTCGGCGGGGTGTTCCTGGGTTGGCTGGAAAAGTCGCAGGCGCCCGGGTGGGGGTACCGGGTAGCCCGGTGGGCGGTGGGCGTCGGGGGGATCGCGGTCGGGGTTTGGCTGGGCCTCGCGGGTGGCATAACGCACGGCGGGATTCGGTGGCAGCCCTACGATCCGGGGGCGCTCCAGTCGGCCCGCACCTCCGGCAAGCCCGTGATCCTGGATTTCTCGGCCGAATGGTGTGTGGCCTGTAGGGAGTTGGACAGCAAGACCTTCTCCGATCCCCGCGTGGTAGCCAGGGCAAGCGAGTTTCTAACCTTCAGGGCCGACTTGACTCGCTACAGCTCCTCTCCAGCTACGGCGTTGCGCCAGCGGTACGGGATTGTTGGCTTGCCCACCGTGGTGTTCCTGATGCCGGATGGCGCCGAGATGGCGGACCTACGGGTCGTCGGCTTTCTGCCTGCTGACGAGTTCCTGGCCCGGATGGACAAGGCGCTGGGACGGGTCCGCGGGACGGATTCGTCCCAGCGATAGCGAGGGGGAACGCTGCGCGCAGAGGATCCGTTGTTGGAAAGCTGGAAGAGAAGCTCATCCGGCCGAGGAGGGTCGGATTGGGGGGCGCCCTCGTGCAGCTCGACCGGATCCGGCCGTGGGCGTGGGGATTTCCGCAGCGGACATCTCCCCGCGAGGGAGGTTTGGCGATCCGCCTCGTCCTTCCCGGCGGGATGGTCTGCTAGTCGAAGGAGGCGCTTCGGGCTTTCGGCGCCAGGTAAAGGGCTTGCATTTCAGCGCAGCCTTGGTAAATTGCGGCTATGGACCGGGCCGCGGAGAGAGATGCCGTGAGACGGGTGTGCGTGGTGGTCAATCCTCGGGCCGGATTCGTTCCGTGGAAGGAGCCGATCGTGAAGACGATCCGGCGTTTCCTGTCGCGGAACGGCTTCGAGTGGGAACTGCGCATCATCCAGGGCCGCGGGCACGGCCGGGAGCTGGCGGCCGAGGCAGCGGCCGCGGGGTTCGACGTGGTCCTGGCCGTGGGGGGCGACGGTACGGTGAATGCTTGCGCCTCCGGTTTGGTCAACACCTCCACTTGTCTCGCTGTGGTTCCCACAGGCTCGGGCAATGGCATGGCGAGAGGGCTCGGCGTTCCCCTCACAGTCCGAAGGGCGCTTGAGGTCCTTTGCGACGGGCAGATTCATCGCATCGACGCTGGGAAGGTGAACGACACCTACTTTTTCGTCACGGCGGGCATCGGCCTCGATGCGGAGATCGGCCATGAGTTCGTCCATCGCGATCTGCGGGGGCTCCTTCCCTATTTTGCCATCGGCGTGAAGCTTTTCCTCCGTTACGAGCCGCAGGAGGTGCAGCTCAGCTTCCCGGACCGGGAGATCACGCGCAAGGTACTGGTGGTCGCCGCGGCCAACATGCCGCAATACGGGGGCAGCGCGCTCATCGCGCCGAAGGCCCGGCCGGACGATGGGACCCTGGATGTTTGCGTGGTGCGCGAAGTGAAACTCTTGCCCGCTCTCTACTATCTCCCTCGCCTTTTCTTGGGCACAATCGACACGGTGCCCTACGTCGAAATCATCCAAACTACGGAGCTGGTGATCCATCGGCCGAAGCCGGGGCCTTACCACTGTGATGGCGAACCCTTCGAGGGGGGAACGGAGCTTCGCATTCGCATCATCCCCAGCTGCCTTTCCGTGTTGGCGCCGAAGAACTCGCCCCTCGGAAGACGGGCAGCTGGCGCCGGACCAGTCGAGTCGTCGGGCGAAGCCCAATGAGAGTGACGGCGGAGTATCCCTACATCTTCCCCCCGTTGTGGTTCTTCCTGAAGGCTTCCTGTGCGGACCTTTGCCTGCTGGCTGACACCTTCAAGATCCCGAAGCGGCCGCGCATCAATCGCTATGGCATCGCTGGCAAGGATGGCGAACACTGGCTGATCGTGCCTTTGCATCGCCCTACGGGCTGGGCCTCGTCCGTCCGCGAAGTCGCCGTGGTCCCGGACGCAAGCTGGCGGCGAAGCCATCTGCGATCCTTGGCCACCTGCTACGCTATGGCGCCCTATCGCGAGTACTATTGGGATTCGCTGGAAGCTCTGCTGATCGATCCGGAGAGTTCCTACTTCAGCTTGGCGAGGCGGAGCATCCTTTGGCTCGCCTCGAAGCTTGGTCTCGGGGATCGCGGCTGGATTCCCCTTTCGGAAGTCTCGGGGGAAGCTGGCGGCGAGGGGGGCTTACTCCGCGCCTGCCAGAAGCTCCGAGCCAAGGAGTACGTCCAGCTCGCGGGCGACCGCGACGTGCGCGACGAGCGCGGATTCCTGCAGGCGGGCATTTCCGTGGTGCGTGTCTCCATTCCGCAATTCCGGTACCGGAACCTGGCGGGATGGGGGGGTGAGGAGCTCTCGGCCCTCGATCTTTTGTTCAACCTTGGGCCAGAAGCGGCCATTCGGCTGAGGGAGCTGGTGAGCGGAAGCATCCGGGCGCCGGAGGAGTCGGGGACGGACGATCGTGATTCGGGGATCACCGTGGAGTAGAAAAGGAGGCTCTCATGTTGAGCAAGCCCATGTGGAGAGTGGCGGCGGAGAAGATCGGGCAGTATCGCTCAGATATGGTGGAAATGCAGCGCTCGCTCACGGCCATTCCGGCCCTCGCTCCCGAGAACGGCGGGGAAGGAGAGTTTCGGAGGGCCGCCCTCATGAAACAGTATCTCGATCAGCTCCATCTCGACGAGCTCCTGGAGGTGAACTGCCCGGACGATCGAGTCCCGGCGGGGCATCGGCCCAACCTGATCGCCCGCATCCTCGGCAGGGATTCGTCCCGCACAGTGTGGGTGATGAGCCATCTCGATGTGGTTCCCCCGGGCGAGAGGGGCCTTTGGCACAGCGAGCCCTTCGAGCTGCGCGTCGACGGTGATACCCTTTACGGAAGGGGTGTGGAGGACAATCAGCAGGGGATTGTGTCGTCTTACTTCGCGGCGAAGGCGCTCCGCGATCTCGGGCTGGAGCCGCAATACAACATCGGACTCGTGTTCGTCTCCGATGAGGAGACCGGTAGCCGCATGGGGTTGCAATACGTGCTGGAGAAGCGCGGCGATCTGTTTCGACCGGACGATCTCATCATCGTCCCGGACGCCGGGGATCCGGATGGCACCATGATCGAGGTGGCGGAGAAAAGCATCCTGTGGCTGCGGTTCCACACCTTCGGCAAGCAATGCCACGCTTCCACGCCGGAGGAGGGGCGCAATGCCTTCAAAGCAGCTTGCTATTTGGCAGTGCGATTGCAGGAGCTCTACAAGGTTTTCCCGAAACGAGACGAGCTCTTCTCTCCGCCGATCTCTACCTTCGAACCGACCAAGAAAGAGGCGAATGTGCCCAATGTGAATACCATCCCCGGGGAAGACGTCTTCTACTACGACTGCCGCGTTCTGCCGTGCTACCAGCTGGAGGAGGTCGAGAAATGGATAGCGGGACGCGCGCGGGAGGTGGAGAAGGAATTCGGGGTCAGGATCGAGATTTCCTCCCCGCAGCGTCTGCAGGCCGCACCCGCAACGCCGGGGGATGCCCCTGTCGTCCGGGCCATCCAGCAGGCGGTACGAGACCTGCGGGGCAAAGAGGCGAAACCCAAGGGCATCGGCGGGGGGACAGTGGCGGCCCATTTCCGCCTGAGAGGACTTCCCGCCGCTGTCTGGTCCACCTTGGAAGGGGCCGCGCATCAGCCGAACGAGTTCTGTCGCCTGGGGAATATCGTTGCGGACGCCCAGGTCTTCGCTCACATCTTCCTAGCCGGGAAATGATCCGAAGACTTCTGCCGGGCGGCGAGCCCGGCTTGGCCACAGGTTAGGCGGACCAAGGGAGGAGGTTTGGCGATGACGGAGGTGAAAGCGCGAGTCGGTGTGATTGGCGGCAGCGGCGTCTACAACATTGAAGCCCTTCAGGACGTTGAGGAGGTGCGGATCACGACGCCTTTCGGGGATCCCTCCGACACCATCGTCATCGGCACGCTGGCAGGGGTGCGGACAGCTTTCCTGCCCCGGCACGGGCGAGGGCATCGGATCATGCCCACAGAGGTGAATTCGCGGGCGAACATCTACGCGCTGAAGAGTCTCGGCGTGGAGTGGATCGTCTCGATCAGCGCGTGCGGGAGTCTGCAGGAATGGATCGCGCCGCGCCACGTCGTGGTGCCGGATCAGCTGATCGACTTCACGAAGAAGAGAGAATACACCTTTTTCGGCAATGGGATGGTGGGTCACATCAGTTTCGCGGAGCCGTTCTGTCCGGTGCTCAGCGAGCTTGTGGCGCGCGCCGTGGAACAGGAAGGAGGGAGAGTCCACCGTGGCGGTACCTTCGTCGTGATCGAGGGGCCTCGCTTCTCAACCAAAGCTGAATCCCGGGTGTATCGCCAATGGGGAGGCGACATCATCGGGATGACCGCCAGCCCCGAGGCGCAGTTGGCTCGCGAGGCCGGGATCTGCTACGCCACTATGGCGCATGTGACGGATTACGACGTCTGGCACGAAAGCGAGGAACCGGTGAGCGTGGAGATGCTCCTCGACAATCTCCGCGCCAACTCCGAGCTGACCAAGAGGGCGCTAACCCGGCTCCTGCCCACCATCCCGGCGAGTCGGGAGGGATGCGAGTGCGCACAAGCGACGAAATACGCAGTGATCACCGATCCGAAGAGGGTGCCGGAGCCGGTGCGGGATCGCCTCCAGCTCATCTTGAGGTGAACCATGCCCGCCAGACCAACCACGGACACGTTGATCGTGCGAGAGGTCGAGAGCCCCCTCGGTCGCCTGCGGCTGATCTTCGACAAGGTCGGTCTGTGCGAGCTCCACTTCGGGGGGAACGTGTCCCCCTCCTCTCCCCCTCAAGCGGAAGAGGGACGGAGCAACTTGTGGTTTGTTGAGGAGACGGTGCGACGACTGCGCCAGTACTTCGCTGGGGAGCGCGTGTCGTTCGAGGACTTGCCGGTGAGCTTCCCCCGCGGCACGGATTTCGAGCGGCGGGTCTGGTCGGAATTGCGGAAGGTTCCCCATGGCCGGCTGATTACGTACGGCGAGCTTGCCACTCGCATCGGTGCGCCGGCTGCAAGCCGGGCGGTCGGGAGAGCTCTTGCGGCAAATCCCGTCCCCATTGTGGTCCCTTGCCACCGCGTGGTTCGAAAGGGGGGAGGATTGGGCGGCTTTTCGGCCGGCCTTGAGAAGAAAAGGGCTCTGCTCGAACTGGAGAAAGCGCTGTGAGGGGGCGTGCGCGGGTCCCGTTCCACATCCTCGTGGCGCAAGAGCTCGGACTGGAACGGATGGTCGTCGAATGGGGGGAGGCGCCGTCCATCCCGGAGCAGTTGGAGAAGAGGGTTGCGAAGTCCTGGGAGGAGGCCAAACGAGCCTCGGGCGGATGGTTCGACGGCCAAGTGGCCGCCCTGCGCGGGTGGAAGTTTCGGGGGCAAGAACTGCTGTTATCGCTTTGCGCGCTCCCTTATCGGTACGTGTGGTACGTCTACGCCACGGCCTTCCGGGGAAAGGCTCCGCCCCCGGAGGTCATCCCACGGGCGCTTGGTGTTAGCGCGGTGGTGGAGTGGCGCGAGCACCTGCTCCTGATGGTGAGGAGCAACGATGTGGCGGAGTTCCCCGGCAGGCTGGACGTGTTCGGGGGGCACATCGAACCGGACGTCCACGGAGAGTGGCCATCCCCGCAGGAAAGCATCGTCCGTGAGCTGTGCGAGGAACTGCTCCTGGAAAGACGGTCAGTCCGCCTTCGCTCGGTCCTCGGTTTGGTAGAGGTGGCGAGGACGCGGAAACCGGAGTTGGTATTCGCCGCGGAGATCGAACCCGGAGCCTGGCAGGACGCACCGCCGAAAGGGGACGCTGAAGTGGCGAAGGTCGTCGCGGTGCCGATCAACGAGCTTTCAGATTACTTCTCCCGGCACAAGAAGCGCCTCACCCCCTCCGCTCATGGCAGCCTCGAACTGTGGTCCAGGCTCACCTGGCCCGCGGGATTGTAGGGGCAACGAACGTGGCGAACGAGGGAATGCCTCACCTTTGCGGCAAGCAAGCGGCATCTGGCGACGGCGCGCGAAGGGGTGATGACGGATCCCGTGGTATGTGCCCGCTTGCATCGGTCCTTCCCAGCCCAACAAATGTCTCCTCGAGATCGGAAAGGGAGCGAGTTTTCGGGAGAATTGGCCAGGGAATCTGCGGAGGCCAAAGCCACTGGGCGGTCGGAACTCCTGCGGAGGTTGTTCTTCGAGAGGCCGGTGAGGCATTCCAACCGCAGTAATTGGCGAGAGCGGTGGCGCTGGCTTCGGGATAAAGGGAGAGCCGGTGGTCATCAATGCTGAGAGCAGGGGGGCGGGTTTTCCTCTTTGCCGAATTCGCCTGATCGATTCCCCTCGACGGAGTACACGCTCGGCATGCCCTCTGGGATGGCGAGGGCTGGACTCTCTGTCCCCGATCGAGAAGGCTGTCCTTGCCGAGCGCCGTGAGATCAAGGCCCACGGAGGCAGCCTCACGGCCGGAAGGCGGGCCTTGAGAGCGTTCAGCGAGTGGGTGGTGCACGAGCATTCGGGAGGTGCTGATGGCGAGCGGGAGACGCGTCATCATCACGGGCGGGACGGGCCTCATCGGCCGGGCGCTGGCGGCGGAACTGGCCGCGGCCGGGTATGAGGTGGTGGTGCTCAGCCGGGACCCGTTGCGGGCCCGGGGATTGCCGCCGGGCGTACGGGCACAGAAGTGGGACGGGCGGACGGCCCAGGGCTGGGGCCATCTGGCCGATGGCGCGTACGCCATCGTCAACCTGGCCGGAGAGAACCTGGCGGGAGGACGGTGGACGGCGGCGCGAAAGGAGCGGATCCGCCAGAGTCGCCTGAACGCCGGGCGGGCAGTGGTGGAGGCGGTGCGCGCGGCGGAACGGAAGCCCGCCGTCGTCGTCCAGGCCTCGGGCATCGGCTACTACGGCCCACACGGGGACGAGGAAGTGACGGAAGATGCCCCGCCCGGTTCGGATTTTCTGGGGCGACTGGCCGTAGAGTGGGAAGCGTCCACCGCTCCGGTGGAGGCGCTGGGCGTGCGGCGGGTGGTCATCCGGACCGGGGTGGTGCTGAGTGCGGAGGGAGGGGCGCTGCCCCGGCTGGTGCTCCCCTTCCGCTTCTTCCTGGGCGGGC
>JAPWUV010000010.1 GCA_028275345.1 bacterium | reverse complement strand
ATTCGTTATTGGTGATTGGGCGTAAGCCTCCCGGGTGGTCGGTTGAGATACGTTACGAACTGCCCGTTGTGTACGTTCATCGACAGCCGTGAAACAATTCGTTCAAAATTACCGTAGTGGTCACCTGTGCGTCGCCAACGTGCCGGGGCCAGTGGTTCGTGCGGGTTGTATCCTTGTCCGCACCATGGCTTCTCTCGTCAGCGTGGGCACGGAAAAGTACATGCTGGAACTGGCCAAGAAGTCCCTGGTGGGCAAGGCGTTGGCCCGGCCGGACCTGGTGCGCCAGGTCATCGCCAAGGCTCAGGCCGAGGGCATTCTGGAAGCCTGGCGCCAGGCCATGGGCCGGCTGGATACGCCCGTGCCCCTGGGCTACTCTTCCGCTGGCGTGGTCATGGACGTCGGCCCTGGCGTCCAGGGCTTCGCCGTCGGCGATCGGGTGGCCTGCGCGGGCAGCGGCTATGCAGGCCATGCCGAGGTGGTCTCGGTCCCGGTGAATCTCTGCGTGAAGATTCCCGAGGGTGTGGATTTTGAGGCGGCTGCTTTTGTGGCGCTGGGCGGCATCGCGCTGGAGGCCGTTCGCATGGCCCAAGTCTCCCTGGGCGAAACCGTCGTCGTCATCGGCTTGGGGCTCCTGGGTCAGATCGCTGTGCAACTGCTCAACGCGGCCGGCTGCCACGTCCTCGGCGTGGACATCAATCCCCAAAAAGCAGAAATGGCCCTCCAACATGGCGCCGAAGCCGTCGCCACCGACTACTCCACCCTGTCCGCTATCTGCCGTCAGCGGACGGGAAATCAGGGCGCCGATGCGGTCATCATCCTGGCCGCCACCCCCAGCAACGAACCCCTGGAGCAGGCCGCCGAACTCTGCCGCGAGCGGGGGCGCATCGTCGCCGCCGGGCTGGTGGGGCTGGAGGTCCCCCGCAAGCCCTTCTACGACAAGGAACTGGAACTCGTCGTCTCCCGCGCCTGGGGGCCGGGCCTCTACGACCCCAACTATACCGAAAAGGGCCTGGATTATCCCCTTGCCTACGCCCGCTGGACGGCCAGACGCAACATGGAGGAGTTCCTGGCTCAGCTGGCCAAGGGCACTGTCCGCGTGGACCACCTCATCACCCACCGGTTTCCCATTGACCGCGCCCTGGAGGCCTACGAACTCATCCTGGAGGGAAAAGAAGCGTATATCGGCGTTTTGCTGACATACGAGGGTGAGCCGGATTTGAGTCGCACTGTTGCTGTGAAGAGGGAGCAGACGGGCCAGGGGAGCCAGAGGGGCCAGATGTCCTCTGTCTCGTCTGTCTCTTCTGTCCCTTCTGTCTCTTCCACGCCATCCGGCCCCTTAGGCGTGGGACTCATCGGAGCCGGGCAGTTCGCCACGGGCACGCTGCTCCCGGCCATGAAGGGACTCAGGGGCATTCACTTCCGGGGCGTGGCGACGTCCACCGGCCTCAGCGCCCGCCACGTCGCCGACAAGTTCGGCTTTGAATACTGCACCACCGATTACCATGAGATCCTGAATGACCCCGAGATTGCCCTGGTCTTCATCCTCACCCGCCACGGCTCCCACGCCCATCTCGTGGCCGAAGCCCTGCGCGCCGACAAGCACGTCTTTGTAGAGAAGCCGCTGGCACTCAATCTGGAGCAATTGCGGGGAGTCGTTGAAACGTTCAACGTTCAGCGTTCCAACGTTCTAATGGTGGGATTTAACCGTCGTTTCTCCCCCTTCACCCGCTGGCTGAAGGGCCGTTTCGCCGGCGCTGCGGAGCCTCTGGCCGTGCACTGCACCGTCAATGCCGGACCGGTGCCGCCCGACCACTGGACCCATGACCCAGAGCAGGGCGGAGGGCGCATCATCGGCGAGGTGTGCCACTTCGTGGACCTGATCCAGTACCTGACCGGATCCGTCCCCGTGCGGGTCTACGCCGAAACGCTGGAATCCCCCGGCTACCAGCCCAGCGATAACGTGGTCATCACCCTGAAGATGGCCAACGGGGCCATTGGCTCCATCACCTACGTGGCCGGAGGGGACAAACGCTACCCCCGGGAACGGGTGGAGGTCTTCGGTGGCGGGGCCGTGGGGGTCATTGAGAACTTCAAGGCCGCCACCTTCATCCGGGGCGGGCGCAAGAAGAGCATTCGTAACTGGCTCAGCGTGGACCGGGGGCACCAGGGCGAGGTGGAGGCGCTGCTCTCGGCCATCCGCACCGGTGGCCCGGCGCCGGTGCCCTTTGAGGAGTACGTCTACACCACCCTGGCAACCTTCGCCATTGAGAAGTCGCTGCGCACTACCCAGCCTGTAGCGGTTGATCCGCACTCCCTATTCGTGAACGAGCCACAGGAAACAGGGAGCTGCGGCGCATGAAAACCCTGATCCTCACCAATTACTTCCCACCCGAAATCGGCGGGGCTGCACACCTTTTCTACGAGTTGGCCGAGAGCTTGGTCCAACGAGGCCATCATGTGACAGTAGTGACGGGCTTTCCTCGCTATAACATTAAGGAACGACCGGAGCCTTATCGAGCTAGGCGCTTGATGTGGGAGGAGATAAATGGTGTCCAAGTGCTCCGACTCTGGACGCCGACCATGCCCAGGACGAACCTCCTCCTGCGAGGGCTTGAACACTTCTTGGTTCCAGCAATCCTTTTCCTCGGCGCGCTGTTCTCCGGCCGACAAGATGTGGTGCTCATTTACTCTCCGCCACTTCCTTTGGGCCTGGCGGCGTACGGCCTCAGCCGCATCCGGCGCATCCCCTTTGTGGTCAACGTGCAGGACCTTTTCCCTAAAGAGGCTGTGCTCTTAGGCTTATTGAAAAACAAGGTTCTCATCCGCCTCTTTGAGGCCATCGAACGGTTTATCTATCGCAAAGCCGATTTTGTTACTGTCCACTCACCTGGCAACCGGGAGCATGTGCTGGCTCATGGAGGGCATCCGGAGCGCGTCCGGGTGGTACACAATTGGGTAGACGTTGAACGGGTTCGTCCCCTTCCAAGGGAAAACTCATTCAGCCACGAGCACGGACTGGATGGCCGTTTTGTCATTTCCTACGCTGGCACCATGGGCTGGTGCCAGGATATGCTCGTCATCGTTGAAGCAGCCCACTATTTGCGAGATTACCAGGATATCGTCTTTCTGATGGTGGGCGACGGTCCGGAAAGGGCGAAAACCGAGGAACAGGCCCGCCGACTGGGGTTAGGCAATATGATATTCCTCCCCATGCAGCCCTGGAGCAGGTACCCGGAGGTGCTGGCTGCTTCGGATATCAGCATGATCAATCTCAATAAAAACCTGACCACACCGGTGGTGCCCTCCAAATTGCTCAACATCATGGCCGCTGGTCGGCCAGTGGTAGCCAGTCTTCCACTCAACGGCGATGCTCCCAAGATCGTGGCCGAGGCCGGATGTGGCCTCTGCGTAGAAGCGGGGGATGCACAGGGGCTGGCTCAAGCTATCCTTTCGCTTTACCATAATCCTGAGCAGGCTCATGAAATGGGGTGGCGGGGCCGGCTTTATGCCGAGGAGCATTTCTCTCGCGAATCCTGTGTGGCCAGATACGAGGAGATATTCCGTCAGGCCTGTGCCCGCTGGGGGAAGACATGCTGAACGCCCTAACCGTGGATGTCGAGGAGTACTTCCAGGTCCACGCCTTTGAGGAAGTGGTAGGGCGGGAGAACTGGGAAAACTACGAGAGCCGGGTGGAGGCCAGTACATCCCGGATCTTGGATATATTGGCAGAGACTGGAACCCGTGCTAGCTTCTTTATTCTGGGTTGGATAGCAGAACGGCATCCAATTCTGGTACGGCGCATTCGGGATGCCGGCCACGAGGTGGCGACTCACGGATATGGCCACTGGTTGGTCTATCGCCAGACCCCGGATCAGTTTCGCAGCGACTTGCAACGCTCTCTGGACATCATCCAGGACATCACCGGTGAGAAAGTGCTAGGCTTCAGAGCTCCCTCGTTCTCCATCACAAAGCACTCCCTGTGGGCTGTAGACGTGGTGCAGGAGTGTGGACTGCGATATGATTCTAGCATTTATCCGGCCCGGCCCCTAGTCCACAACAGGTACGGGTTTCCCGGGGCACCTTGTGCTCCCTATTTGATCCGGCCAGGACTTTGGGAGTTTCCAATGACGATCGTGCATTGGCTGGGTAGGGATTTTCCCATAGGTGGTGGAGGCTGGCTGAGACATTATCCCTATGCCCTTACGCGTTGGGGTCTGCGCAAAGTGAACGCTGAGGGCAGGCCAGCTATCGTCTACCTGCACCCGTGGGAAGTAGACCCCGAACAGCCGCGCATCAATGGCAGTCTCTGGCGACAATTTCTCCACTACCACAACCTGGACAAAACCGGGGAAAGGATTAGAACTTTGTGCCGGGAGTTTTACTTCGCCCCGGTCCGAGAAGTGCTGGGGTTGTAGGAGCATGCTGCCATGCGTATCGCTATTGTCACCCAGGATGAACCCTTTTACCTGCCTGCCTTTCTGGAGCGAATAGCTCAGGCCAGGGGTAAAGATGTTGTGGCCATGATCATCCTGAAACCCTTTAACGAAAAGCTGTTGGACACAGTGCGGCGGGCATACAACCTTTACGGTCCCTGGGAGTTCCTGATATATGGCTTTCGCTTTGTCTGGCTAAAAGCGATGAACGTTGTCAGCCGATTCCTGCCTCTGGGCGGACCCTGGTCGGCTGCAGATGTGGCGAGACGGCACGGTATTCCTGTTTACCGCCCCGAGAATATTAATGTCCCAGCCTTTCTTGCCGTGCTTTCCCAAGAAATCCAGCCTGATATCATTGTTTCTGTGGCTGCCAGCCAGATCTTCAAGAAAGATATTCTGGCTTTGCCCCGGTATGGTTGTATCAACGTTCATACCGCACCATTACCCCGCTATCGGGGGATGCTTCCCACATTCTGGGTGCTTTTAAATGGGGAGAAAGAGACAGCCGTCACTGTCCACTACATGACAGAGAGACTGGATGATGGCGACATTATCCGCCAGGAGCCCGTACCCATCTTGGCGGACGATACGCTTGACTCTCTGATTCGTAGAACCAAGCGCTTTGGAGCAGAGGCATTGCTGCAAGCATTGGAGGATATTGAGCAGGGGAAAGTGGTCTGCAAACCCAACGATGCCTCTCAGGCCACCTATTTTAGCTTCCCCACCAGAAAAGATGCTCAGCGCTTTCGGGCTTTAGGGCGGCGATTCCGATGAAGGGCTGTTGAAAGATGCTCTGCCTTCTTGACGACCAGTCTATGTGGCGTCTATGAATGCGGAAGAGCACCTCTCGCTGGATAGGTGCGTGGCGCAGTATGAGGCGCTGCTGCAGCAGGTGGCGGACTGTGCTGCGTAACGGCGAAACCGCCTTTAGTCGTCTCACCGCGGAGTGGGCTGAGGACGCAGAGCTTACCTCTGGCTCGGCGCTCTCTGCGAACTCGGCGGTGGAACCTTTAAGGAGGAAAATATATGCACTATTTGAATGCATATAACGGCAAGACCATCCTGGTGACCGGGGGCGCGGGCGCGATTGGTTCCAATCTGTGCCGTCGCCTCGCTGAGCTGGGGGCTCAGGTCATCATCCTGGACGACCTCTCTTCGGGCGTGCGTTGGAATGTGCCGTCGCTACCCGGTGTCCTGTTTGTGGAAGGCGACGTCCTCGATGAGGTGAAGCTCAAGCGGGTCTTCTTCGAGCGGCCCCAGATCGTCTTCCACCTCGCGGCTTTCTTCGCCAACCAGAACTCCGTGGACCATCCGGAGCGGGACCTAATGGTCAATGGCCTGGGGACCCTGCGCCTTTTGGAGTACTCTGTGCTGGCTGGCGCGGAGCGTTTCGTCTACGCGTCGTCGGGTTGCTCCATCTACGGCAGCGAATCGCCTCTCCCCTTGCGGGAGGAGTTCATGTCCATGCATCTCTCCACGCCTTACCAGATCACGAAGATGCTGGGGGAGCTGTACTGCAACTTTTTCCATCATCACTACGGGCTCAAGGTGGTGAAGCCGCGCTTCTTCAACTCCTATGGCCCGGGGGAGGTGCCGGGGCAGTACCGCAATGTGATCCCCAACTTCATCTACTGGGCGATGAAGGGTTTGCCCCTCCCCATCACCGGCAGCGGTGAAGAGACCCGCGACTTCACCTACGTGGGGGACATCGTGGATGGTCTCCTGCGGGCCGGGGTCATGGAGAGCGCCGTCGGAGAGGAGTTCAACTTGGCTTCCGGGAAGGAGACGCGGATCCTCGATCTGGCGCACATGATCAACGAAGCCACCGGGAATAAGGCTGGGGTGCGGTACGTGGAGCGCCGCAAGTGGGATACGAAGAGCCGCCTCCTGGCCTCGGTGGACAAAGCCCGCCGACTGATTGGGTACGAGCCGAGCACGCCCCTCGAGGTGGGCCTGGCCAACACGGTGCAATGGTTCCGAGAGAACTGGGATAGAATCGAGGCCTCGGCGCGGTTCGGTCCGGGCGTCTCGGCGGCGGTCCGGGATGTCGTGGCCCAATAGGGTGCGTAGCCGCAGGATTGCAACCGAGGCCGGCCTGCAGCGGGGAACGGCTGTCGCCGAGAGCCTCTCCGTTGCGGGGGCACCAGCCTTTGCATTCTGAGCCAGGTTTTTCGATGCTGAAAGTGCTCTCCGTGTTCGGTACCCGTCCGGAAGCCATCAAGATGGCGCCGGTCGTCATGGAATTGCGGAAACACGCCGACCGGGTGAAGTCGGTGGTCTGCGTCACAGCCCAACACCGGGAGATGCTGGACCAGGTGTTGGACCTCTTCGGGATCGAACCCGAATACGACCTCGGGGTGATGGAGGACAATCAGTCCCCGACCCAGGTGGCCGCGGCGGTCCTTGCGCGTTTGGAACCGATCCTCCGGCGAGAGCGGCCCGACTGGGTTCTGGTGCAAGGGGATACGACCACGGTGGCGGCGGCCTCCCTCGCGGCATTCTATACCCGCGTGAAAGTGGGGCATGTGGAGGCGGGGCTACGCACGCACGACAAGTGGCAACCCTTTCCGGAGGAGGTGAACCGGCGGGTGGCGGGAGTTGTGGCGGATCTTCATTTCGCCCCCACGGCTCGAGCCCGTGAGAACCTGCTGCGGGAGGGGGTGCCCAGAGGCAGGATTCTGGTCACGGGAAACCCTGTGATCGATGCCCTCCACTGGGTCGCCGACGGACTCCTCGGCGACCGACGCGTCTGGGAAGGACGGGTCCATCCTTCCCTCCGAGCGTTGCCCTCCGGTGATGGCAAGATGATCCTGGTGACTGCCCACCGGAGGGAGAATTTCGGCCGGCCGCTGGAGAACATCTGCCGGGCGCTTCGTGCCATCGCGGAGCGCTACGACGGAAGCGTTCGCATTGTATACCCGGTTCATCTCAACCCCAACGTGTGGGAACCCGTGCACGGTCTTCTGGGAGGCATTCCCAACATCACGCTGACGCCGCCCCTGGATTACCTGAGTCTGGTGCACCTCATGAAGGGATCTTACCTGGTGCTGACGGACTCGGGCGGGATTCAGGAGGAGGCACCCGGTTTGGGCAAGCCGGTCTTGGTGCTGCGGGAGGTGACGGAACGGCCGGAGGCTGTCGAAGCCGGCACCGTCCGGCTCGTGGGTACTGATGCTGCCCGCATCACCGAGGCTGTGCAACTGCTCCTCGAGGATCCGACCGAGTACGAGCGCATGGCCCGGGCTATCAATCCCTATGGAGACGGGCTGGCGGCTCAGCGCATTGTTGCCAGACTCTTGGGTGAGGAGGTGGACGAGTTCCGGCCGGGCGATGGTCGGGTTCATCCCAACTGAAGCGAGGTCGGGGCTGGCGAGGTGTGGAGGTCCGGATGGGACGACCGGAAACTGAGGTTCTGAAGGCAGCTCGTGGTGGGTACAGGCCTCAGGTGGTTTGGCAGGCCCTGGGCCCGGCGAATCGGATCCCTCTCGGACTTAAGGAACGCAGGATCCTTCTAGCTCTATTTGACCTCCTGGCGCTGACCCTGAGCTTCGCGCTTTCCCTCCACTTGCGTCGAGATTCGATTCCCGCCTTTCGGGCGCTTCAGCTGCTCGTGTGGTTCGTGTGGCCTTCGCTCGTCTGGTTCGTCGCGGCCCGCACGTTCGATATGTACGATCCCACAAGGCCGACATCTGTGGGGGGAATCCTGGCGGGTGTGAGCAAAGCCGCGGCGCTCACGTATTTGGCCTTCCTTCTGCTCCCCTACTTCATGCCTGGGCTTCCGGCTCGTCGCCTCGCCCTTCTCCTCCCCTTCCTGGTCTTGTGGGCAGCGGCCGCCGGCCTGAGGCTCCTGTATCTTCGTTTCTTCGACCGTCCCGCCTTCGCGCGGAACGTTGTTGTGCTCGGCGCGGGCTGGGCAGGAAGGACCATCGCGGAGCTTCTCCTCTCAAGGGGCAATCACAGCTTTCGTATCCTTGGCTTCGTGGACGACGACCCGGCCAAATGGGGTACTGTCGTCATCTCGCCGAAGGAATCGTCCCCTGACGATCCGGTGGAGATTCCCGTTCTGGGGGATCGTTCCGTGCTGCGGGAGCTCATGCAGTCTGGGGTCTTGGATGCGGTGATCCTGGCCGTGACCCACGATGTGGACGGGGATCTCTTTCAGCTCCTGATGGACGGGCTGGAGAAGGGGATTGAGGTCGTGCCCATGCCGACCCTCTACGAGCAGCTCACGGGGAGGATCCCCATCGAGCATGTGGGGGAGAACTGGTACGTGGCGATGCCCGTACGGGCGGTTCCCTCGGCTGCTTGGGTCGCGTTGAAGCGTCTGATGGACGTTGTCCTCGCTGGAGCCGGTGCGCTGTTCCTCGTCCTTGTGTTGCCTTTCATCGCCCTGGCCATTCGGCTGGATTCCCCTGGTCCGGTTTTCTACACCCAGTGGCGTGTGGGCAAAGGGGGAAAGTTATTCCGAATCGTGAAGTTCCGTTCGATGGTTCGCGACGCCGAGAATGGGAGGGCCGTCTGGGCGCGCCCGAACGACACAAGGGTGACGAGGGTAGGAAAGCTGCTGCGCAAGACGCATCTTGACGAGTTCCCGCAGTTCTGGAACATCCTGAGGGGGGAGATGAGCGTGGTTGGTCCGCGCCCGGAGCGGCCCGAGTTCGTCGAGGAGTTGGCGCGGGAGATCCCGTTCTACCGCGTTCGGCACGCGGTGAAGCCGGGCATGGCCGGCTGGGCTCTGGTGAAACACGGGTATGTTTCCTCCAAAGAGGACGCCATGCTCCGGCTGCAATATGACCTTTACTACATCAAGCACCAGTCCCTGTGGCTCGACCTGGAGATCCTGCTGAAGACGTTCCTTGACACCCTGAAGCTCCGGGGAAGGGCCTGAGCCGGCAGGGCTGGGTTTCCGAGGGTGTTCCATCTTGGATATGAAGACAGACGTCATCATCGGTGCCTCGCAGGCGGGGCTTCGGTGCGCGCAGCTCCTGGCGCGGGCGGGCGCGGAGGTGGAGGTGTTCGAGCATCTCCGGGGGCCGGAGGAGGCCCTGCCGCGCACGCTCATCGTCACGCCCGAGCTCGCCCGGTTCGTCCCGCTGGGGAGCGACGTGCCCGTGCGCAACACGATCTCCGGGTTTCGCGTCCGGGTCGACGGCTCCTGCAGCTACGTACCGCTGGCCCAGCCGGACTTCGTGCTGGAGCGGCGGGATCTCCTGGCCTGGCTCGCGGGCGAGGCCGAGCGCGCGGGCGCAGGGATCCATTGGGGAGTGCGGCTCCTTTCGGTGGGACTGGAGGACGGGGAGTTCGCGCTGCTTTTCTGGGACCGCAGGACGGGGAGATACATCAAACGCATGAGCTCCGTCCTGGTGGCGGCGGATGGGGCGGTGAGCACCGTCTTGCGCAGCCTGGAGTGCGATGGCCGAGCGACGGTGCCGATCCTTCAGGCGCGGGTGCGCCGGCGGCAGGGATTTGACCCGCACGTGGTGGACACATGGTTCGCGCCGGGACGGACGCCGTTCTTCTTCTGGCAGATCCCCGATTCGGAGGAGACGGCGGCGGTGGGTTTCGTGGCCCGGGATCCTTCCTCCGGACGGCGGGAGTTCGCGCGGTTCCTCGCGGAGTCCGGGTGGGAGGTCGAATCGGTGGAGGCAGCGCGGGTGCCGCTGTACCGTCCCTTCCACAGGCCGTACCGGCGCTTTGGGAAGGCGCGTCTTTACCTCGTGGGCGACGCAGCTGGCCACGTGAAGGTGACGACCGTGGGGGGGACGGTGACGGGCCTTGCGGGGGCGGAGGCGGCGGCTCGGGCCATCCTCCGCGGCACGAGCTACTCCGCCGAGCTGAGCTCCCTTCGCCGCGAGCTGAACGCCCATTATCTCGTGCGCCTGGCGATGGATCGGTTCACCCCAGGGGATTACCGGCAGCTCCTCCGCTGTCTCAATCACCGCGTCCTCGCCCTTTTGCGAGATGTCCCGCGCGACCGTTTCGCTTCCGTGTTCTGGAAGACGCTGCTGGCGCAGCCGGCCTTGGCCTTCTTGGGGGCCAAAGCCCTGTTGCGGGCAGCGCGCGACTTGCCTCGCCGCTCATCCCGGTAGATGGATGGCCTGGGCTCGTTTCCGGCTCGTCTCGGCGATCGGGTTGTGGCTCCTCACCCTGGGTGCCCGCAGGGTCGAGGCTCAGATCCTGCCCTTCGATCATTGGGTGAATCGCTACTGGGGGATGGTCCAGGCAGGGGAGGGGCCGGTGGAGGATCCCTTGGTCTGGCCGGCGTCGCGGCAGGCGGTAGTGGCGTACTTATCGCGCCCGGATTCTCGGCGGGAGGCTTGGGCGCCGGCGTGGGTGCGGGAACTCTTGAGCCAGGAGCTGCGGAGGGAGCTGGCGCAGAAGGGTGGCGCTTCTTGGGACCGTTGGGTGCTGGGTCTCATGGGGTGGAGTGGGCCGAGGCCGGTGGCGAGGTCGGAGGAGGCCTCGTACGCGGCGTTCGGGGAAGGGTCGGTGCATTTCTCGCCGTCGGCGCGGGCGTACGTACGGGTGCGGGCGTCCCACGATCCGGCGGCCCTCCCTTCGTACACGGGGATCCCGCGGCAGAAACGGCGCTTGGGATTCAACACGGCGGAGGCGGACTACGCCTTCGGCGAGTGGGAGAGCTCGTGGATTTTGCTCCGGGCGGGGCGCTTCAAGCAAGCGTGGGGACCCGGCGACGAGCGCAGTCCCTGGGTGAGCGCTTGGGGTCCTGCGTACGATGGGTTCTACGGCGTCTTGCGCTACCATGGCTTCCGCTTCCACTTCTTCTCGGCCTTCCTCGAGACGATCCCGGATACGACCGGGGCTGAGGACGTGCACCGCTACTTGGCCGGGCATTTTCTGACCTACTCCAATGGGAGGAACCTGAGCCTCGGCGCCGGCGAGATCAGCTTATATGCGGGCCCTAATCGCCCTCTGAGTCTCGCTCACTTGAACCCCTTGATGGTGCATCTGGAGTACGAAGAGAATCACCGCACCAATATCGTCCGTAGTCGGCGGAACTTGGACAACTGGTCGCTGGCCTTTTGTGGGGAGTGGCGCCCCGTCGGGGGGTGGCGGCTCTGGGGGATTTGGGTGATCGACGACATCCAGATCGATCGGGAGAAGATCCCGGATGCCACGGCGCTGCGGGCGGGTCTTTCCCGGCGCGGCGGCGGGCGGGTGCCGGGTCTTTGGGAGCTGGTGTACACCCGTGTGGGTACCTGGACCTACCGGCATCAGTCGCCGTACATCAACTGGGTGAGCCGGGGGTTGCCGCTCGGTTGGGATGAGGGGAGCGATTTGCAGGCCGTCAGCGTGAGCTGGACCGGCTTTCCCCTCCGGGGGGTCCTCGCGGCGGCGGAGGTGACCTATCGCGAGCAGGGGGAGCTGGACATTCGGAGGGATCTCGAGCGGCGCCGGGAGTTTCCGTGGGGCTGGCCGTTCCCCTCGGGAGTGGTGGAGCGGGCGTGGCAGGCCGTCCTTTCGGTCCGGTATCAGCCGCGGTACAATGTCTGGGTCGAGGGCGGGGTGCGCTGGCGCTCCGCGCGGAATGTGGACCATATTCCGGGAGAGGAGCGGACCACCTGGGATGGGTTCCTGACCCTGGCGGCATCTGTGGACTTCTCCGTGTACGGCCCGTAGGGGGAGAAGGGGGCGGTCGGCTCGGCGGATGGCGAGGTGGGGTTTGCGGCTTTCTGGCGGGGACGTGGGGAGCGAGCTGGTGGGGCCGGCGCGGATGGATCGGAGGAGGCGGATGAAGGTTGGTGGACGTAGCGAAGGAGTCAGATCATGGTGAAAGTGAGAAAGTTGATGGAGGAGGAAGTGGCGAAGCTGACGAAGCCCCGCGTTGCCCGTCAGGGGCCTTCGCGCAGGGAGATGATTCGGCAGCAGTACCGGCAGTACCTCCAGGGCCTGCAGCCGGGCGATTGGGTGGCGGTGGAGCTGGAGGAGGGGGAGCGGAAGCTCACCGTGCGGAATCGCCTCAGGCGCGCCGCCGCGGAGCTGGGGCTCGAGCTCGAGTTCCGGCGGGCCCGCGGCCCGGTGATGTACTTCCGGGTGAAGTGAGGAGGTCGGAGAAGCCGCATTGGGGGAGGTGATGCCCGAATGCGTCATGGGAGGGGAGTCGCAAGGGGGAACCTCTGACCTTGAGTATGCCCGCACTGTCGGTTTCCCCGCAGTACTGCTCCGCACCTGCTGATCCTCGCTGAGACTCCCCGCAGGATTTCCTCCGGACCAGCTCGGCAAGCAAGGATCGCCTCGGACAGCCTTACGGTCGCCAGTCGCGCGACGTGTCTTCTTCCGTTCGAGAGGGCGAAGAGGTTGCGCAGGAGGGGTACACCGGCCCCGTGAGGCGCCGGGGGCGAGTAGAGTTCGTTTTTCTACTCTGGCGCGGTGCCCGGGGTACGGGTGTGCCTGGGGTTGGAGGTAAGGCCGAGGAGGTCAGCCATGAGGCGCTGGGGAAAAGCGGAGATTGGCGCGCTCGGTTTGTCCCTCGCTCTCGGGTTGGGCTGGAGCGGGGGAACCGCGACGGCGCAGACGGTGGAGATCTTGGCGGCGCCGCTGTACTTGGCCGGAGACGGAGGCGAGCAGGGTGGGACGCCGGCGGCCATTTACGCCCGTCTCACCGGTGGACAGCCCAGTAGTGCGTACTACGTCAAAGCCTACCTGGTCGGGCACTCCAGTTCGGCCCGGACGTGGAATAGCTCCAGCACCACTTGGGTTGCGTCGGGGAGGGCCTGGACGGAGCAGAGGCAGGTGACCACGGATGCGAACGGCGAGTGGAGCGGGTGGCTCCAAAGCTACTTCTACACGTCCACGATCGGCAGTCCCAAGACGCTGCGGGTCAGCGTCAGGAACGTCGGCGGGGGCGATCCCATCACCGGGGACCTCGCCGGGATCACGGTGATGGACATGAGTTCCACCGGCGACGGCGCCTGGGTGCACGGGGTTGCCGCCGCGGCGACGGCGGGGCGGGTAATCCTGGCGCTGGATGCATCCGGGAATCTCCTCGGGAGCTACGTGGTGGAGGACAATGGGATCGCCGAGGCACCGAATGCCTATTCGAGCACGCCCGGGTACTTCCGTTTCGCGGTGCCGGCGAACGCCGCGATCGCGCGCTTGGAGGTCCGGAACTCGGCCAATGAGGTGGTGGAGGCGCAGAACGGCCTGTGGCGGGCCGGTGCGGCCGGAACCGACACGGACCTGGATGCGCAGGAGGACGTCTCCCTCCCGGTGGTGCTGGCGAGTTTCGGGGCTCGGCGCACGGAGGCGGGCACGGTGGAGGTGCGCTGGGCGAGCGTCAGCGAGTTCGACATCGCGGGGTACTACGTGTGCCGGAGCGTGGAAGGAGTGCCGGGTCCCGGAGATGCCGTCTCGGAGCTGATCCGGGCGACCGGGCAGGGTAGCGGCGCGTCCTACGTGTGGGTGGATGCGAGTCCTCCGTCCGCAGGGCGGGTTTGGTACGCTCTCTACGCGGTGGAGCTGGACGGCAACGTGCGGCTGCTTTCGAGCTCGGTGGTCCTGGTTTCGGGGATGGAGCCCGCGCAGGGGGTTCCCCGGGAGTTCTACTGTACGGCCCCGTACCCGAATCCCTTCGGGGAGAAAGTGGGGGCGCCGGCGGTTTTCGTCCGCTGGTGGGGAGGACCTTGGGGTCCCTCCTCGGTGCTCTTGAGCCTGTTCGATGTGCGCGGGCGGCTGGTCTGCCAGGCCCGGTTGGGCGGGGAAGGGATTTGGAGCTGGGATGGTACGGACGCGAGGGGTAGACCTGCGCCCGCCGGCAATTACCTGTTGCGGCTCACGGCGGGAAAGGAGGTGCGGACGGCGAAGATCTCCTTGATCCGCTGAACGGGGTTGAGTGCGAGGACCCGCTCGGATCGCGGGCGCCCGGGCTTGAGGCGGAGCGCTCCCGGAAGGCGGAGGCGCGTCGAAGCGGTCGATGGCGGCGATGTCTTCACTCTGCGTGCAGCTGGGGGCTGTGGCGCAGAGGGGAGCGGGCGTTTCTCACCACGTGTCCGGGCGGGTCGCCTCGGTTTCGGAGGGGGGCGTCTCCTGACGAGTGGGGGTTGGTTTGCGCAGGAGGTCGCGCAGGATCAGGAGCAGGCCGGTCCCGAGGAGGAGGATCGGCCAGAAGTAGTCGCGGAGGGCCGGCAGCTGGTCGGTGGTGAGGATGAGGCCGGAGATGAGGAGGCAGATCACGGCGGCGTATTTGGCCCAATGGAGCCGGTTTTCGGGCGTTCGGATGAGGTAGAGGTAGAGGAAGACCAGGGCCAGGCCGAAGAAGAACAGGGCGCCGGTGGCCACGCCCTCTAGGAGTCGGAGCGAGGTGGTGGCGGAGAGGATCGCTGCCACGAACAACCCTCCGCCGAGGAGGGCGGGCCACCAGCCGTGAGGCTTCCGGCTGTGCAGGCTGAGGAAGCCGAAGGAGAGGAACAACAGGAACGCGGGACCGGCCAGCTCCTCGCCGGTCCGGTGCAGGCTATTCAGGAAAATGGCGGCGGCGATGCCGAGGGCAGTCCAGCCCAGGAGCAAGTAGCCGCGACGGCGCTGCTGCGTGTAGGAGATGAAGAAGGCGATCCCCATGACGGCCACGGCCGTCCCCCAAAGGAAGTTGGCCTCCATCCACCAGGGGACGGCCTCTTTGATGAGGGTGACCAGCCCCACTGCCGTCAGCGCGACCCCTAACCAAAGTCCGGGTTTGCGTTCTCGCATACGTCACCTCGCCCGTCGACTCTCTTCGTCCCACCTCTTGAAGACATCCCCTTAAACGTGGCTCGGCCGGCAATGTTTCGGTCGGTGTTGCTGGCCGAGCGGGCGCGTCGGGTGCTGCGCCTGGGAAAGCTGGGCGCCGGACCGGTGCATGGCGCGGCTTGCTGGCGGCGCGGGGCCGACCGTGGCTTGGTCGGTCCGCCGCTTTTCCCTATGGCGAGTTCTCATGGACCGGGTTTTTGGGGTTTTCGCTTTGCGATTTCGTTGCCGATCTCGTAAGTTCGCGCCGGAGAAGATCGGCGGAAAGGGATTCCGCCGGGTCGAGGATGGGCAAGCGAGGGATGCCGGATGGGCAGAAAGAGGATGCCCCGCGTGGCTGCGGTTTTCCTCGTAGCGGGTTGGGTCGTCTGTGGGCGGTTTGCAGCGGCTGCGGTGACGGCGGAGCCCGTCGCGAGCTACGTGCTGGAGGCTCGCCTCCATGCGAAGGAGAAGCTGGTCCACGGCCGGGGGCAGATCCTGTGGCGCAACGCGACGGACCGGACCGTGGAGACGCTCCAGTTCCACCTGTACATGAACGCCTTCCGGAATTCGGAGAGCAGCTTCATGCGGGAGCTCTCGTGGCGCGGCCGGTACCGGAGGCGCAAGCCGCACGAGTGGGGCTGGATCGAGTTGGACACGCTTCGGTGGGGTTCGTACGATCTCCTCGTCAACGCCCGTTTCATCCATCCGGACGACGACAACGAGTTGGACCGCACGGTGCTGGAGGTGGGGCTGCCGCGGCCGGTGGGGCCGGGGGATTCCGTCCGGCTGAACGTGGTCTTTCGGACGAAGCTCCCGCGGATCCTCGCCCGGACCGGGTACGAGGGGGAGGATTTCTTCTTCGTGGCGCAGTGGTTTCCGAAGGTGGGCGTGTTGGAGCCCGGAGGCTGGAATTGCCACCAGTTCCATCGCAACTCGGAGTTCTACGCGGATTTCGGCACCTACGATGTCAGGTTGATCGTGCCCCGGGATGCAGTGGTTGGGGCGACGGGCCTCCTCATGGAGGAGCATGCGCTAGATTCGGTGAGAGTGCTGCACTACCGGGCGGAGAACGTTCACGACTTCGCCTTCACCGCTTCGCCTCTCTACCGCGTGTACACCGACTCCTTCGGCTCCGCGGAGATCCGCGTTCTCATGCAGAAGGGGCATGAGGCGCAGGCACGTCGTCATCTTGAGGCGGCCAAGACGGCCATGCGCCGTTTCGGGGAGTGGTTTGGGCCCTACCCGTATCCGGTCCTGACCGTGGTGGACACGAAGGGGCGCGCGGGCGGGATGGAATATCCGACGCTGATCACGGCCGGGGTGCTCTTCGGACCCTGGTTGCCGCGGGGCCTGCGGACGGTGGAGGCCGTGGTTTTCCACGAGTTCGGCCATCAGTATTGGTACGGGATGGTGGCCAATAACGAGTTCGAGGAGGCCTGGCTGGACGAGGGGATCAACAGCTACTGCGAGGTGCGGCTGTTCGAGGAGGAGTACGGGCCGCGCGGGAATCTCCTCGACGTGCTTGGGCAGCGCCTGAGCGACCTGGAGCTCCAGCGGATGCAGCTGCAGTTGATCCCGGCGCCGGATCCGGTGCTGCGCAAGGCGTGGGAATTTGTGGACTCGCAAAGCTATTCGGTGAACTCGTACGCCAAGGTGGCGGTGGCCCTCACCACTGTCGAGCGCCTTGCGGGGGAGGAGCGGTGGTTGGCGTTCCTGAGGAAGTATTTCGAGCGGTGGCGATTCCGGCATCCGCATACGGAGGATTTCCTGAGCCTGCTGAGGGAGGAGATCCCGGAGCCGGCGTACAAGGGGTTTCTCCGGCAGGTGCTGGAGGTGCCGGGTCACCTCGACTACGGCGTCGAGCGGGTTTCCACGCACAGGGAGGGGAAGCCGCTGGGCGTGGATTTCGACGTGGCGGCGGCCGAGACCGACTCCGCGGCGACTCCACGGGAGGGCCGCTCGTCTCCGGATACGACCTGGTACCGCAGCGAGGTCCTTCTGAGGCGGTACGGTGAGTTCCAGCTCCCGGTGGAAGCCCTGCTGCTGTTCGCCAATGGCGACACGCTTCGGTTCTCGTGGGACGGCGCGGAGCGTTGGCATCGGATCCAGGTGCGGCATCCGGCGCGACTCAAGGCGGCGGTCATCGACCCGGAGGGGAAGATCCCGATGGACCTGAACGAGAACAACAACAGTCGTACCGTGGAGCCGCGGAGGCGCGGGGTCTGGAAGCTTGTGGCGCGGTGGGTGTACTGGCTTCAGGGGATGTTCTCGCTGGCCAGTTTCCTCTCGTGAGGTGAGCCATGGTTTCGGGCGTGTGGAGTTGCTATGCCGAGGGCTGGCGGAGGGTGCGGCGGCACTTCCGGGTGGTGTGGCTCTTTTACGTGCCGGGGCTTGTCCTCGCCTATTTCGCCTCGATGCCGTTGGGAAAGGCTTTGCAGCGCTCCATCGGCCACAGTCTGGCCAGCGACCGGGTGGCTGCGGAACTCAGCTTGCGCTTCCTCGGGGATCTAGCCTACGAGCATGCGGGGCTTTTCCCGACGCTGCTCGCCTTGGCTGCTACGGGCGCGGCGATCTATCTCCTCACGGTGACGTTCCTGCTCGGCGGCGCGGTTCGGAGCCTGCTGCTTCCGGAGCCGCGTCCGGTTTTCGAAGTGTTGTCCGACGGCGCCCGTTTCTTCGGCTGTTTCCTGCGGTTGTTCCTCATCTCCTTGCCCGCCTACGCGGCGGCGATCGGGGTGGGTTTTCTGGTCGGGAAGGGACTTGTGGCGTTGTTCAGCCTTTCGGCATCGCCGGGGGCTTGGGTGTGCGCGCGAGTCCTTGCGGTGCTGGGGATCCTTTCCGGGCTGTGGTTTGTGAACCTGGTGTTCGATTACGCGAAGCTCCTGGCCGTCCGGCATGAGGAGCACCGGGCGCGGGGAGCGTTGCGGGAGGCGGTGGGCTTCCTTTTTGGTGGCAGGTTCTGGCGCGCGGCAGGGCTGTACGGGTTGGTGCTCCTCACGGGCGCGCTGGCGCTGGGGACGTACAACCTCGGCGCTGCGGTGCTCGATGGTCCGGCGCCGGCGAGGATCGCGCTCCTGATCGTGTGGCAGCAGCTTTTCGTCTTGATTCGGGTGGTGGTGAAGCTCCTGTTCTACGGGGCGCAAGCTTCGCTGATGGGATGGGCAGAGCCGCGAATGGAGCCGGTGGAGCCAGCGGGATTTCTGGCGTGAGGATGCGGAAGCTCTCGTTGGAAGAGCAGGTTCAGGAGCAGGAGGAGCTGCTGCGGCGGCTGGGGTCGGGGCGTTTTCCGATCGTGGGCGTGCTGGACAACATCCGCTCCGCCTACAATGTGGGGGCCATGTTCCGGACGGCGGACGCGGCGCGGCTGGAGGAGTTGGTTCTCTGCGGGATCACCGCCACGCCGCCTCGGAACGAGGTGCGCAAGACGGCGTTGGGGGCGGAGGAGTCGGTGCCGTGGCGCTACACGCGGACGGCGGCGGAGGCGGTCAGGGACCTGCGGGCGAGGGGCTGTCAGATCGTCGTGCTGGAGAAGACGGAGCCGTGCGTGTCCTACCGGGACTGGTCGTATCGGTTCCCGCTGGCGCTGGTGGTCGGGAATGAATGGCATGGCGTCAGCGAGGAGGTGCTGGCCCTCGCGGATGCGGCCGTTTTCATCCCCATGTTCGGCCGCAAGACTTCGCTGAATGTGTCGGTGGCCTTTGGGATCGCCGTGTACGAGATCCTGAGGCACTGGGACGCAGCTCAGCCGGAAGGGGCATGGGGGGAGCTGCGGGCGAACGAGGGCTCGGTTTCGGCGACGCGTCTGGTTCGGCAGACGGACGCAGGTGCGGCCGATGCGGGCTGTCGGTGGCTTCGAGGAAGCGGTGGGGAGAGCCGATTGGATCCCAGGCCATGATGGAGGAAAGGGTTCCGCAGCGCAAGATCGTCACCCACAACGACTTCGATGGCGTGGTGAGCGCCGCGCTGGTGAGTCGCGCCGAGGGGGTGGATCGATTCCTGTTCGCCGGGCCGCGCACGATCGCGGAATCGCGGCTCACCATCACGGCGGAGGATATCGTTTGCGATCTGCCGTACCCCCTGGAGTGCGGTTTGTGGTTTGATCACCACGAGGGCAATCTCGAGGAGCTGAAGTACCGGGGGATCGAGCCGGGTTCCCTCCCCGGCCGCTTTGCGCTTCTGGACTCCTGCGCTCGGGTTGTGTACGAGTACTACCGGGAGCGCGTCGATTTCCCGGAGTTCTACGAGCAGGCGGTGGCGGAGGCCGACCTTCTGGACAGCTTCCGTTTTAGCTCGGTGGAGGAATGGCGGAGGCCTACCCCGGGCAAGATCGTGGATGCGGCGATCAAGGCGCAGGAGGGAGCGCCGCCGCAGCGCGAAGCTTTCCTCAGGTGGCTGGTCCGGAAGGTGCGGGACTTTCCGCTGGAGGAGGTGGCCGCCTCTCCGGAGATCGCCTCCGCCTACGAGGAGTACCACCAGCAGGAAGAGGAGATGCTGGAGATCATCCGGCGGCAGGCTGCCTTTGCTCCGGAGGATCCGGATCGGGAGATCATCGTGCTGGATTTCACGAGCTACCCTCGGCAGCCTCGGGTGATCAAGAAGCTGGCGTTTCTCATCTATCCGGAAGCTAAAGCCGTGGTGGAGATCCGGAACCTGTTTCGGGGCGGGCTGAAGACGACGGATCTCAGCGTGTCCATGTCGCTGGGGATCAGCCTTGCGGGGCGGGAGCATAGGAAGAACGTGGGGGAGATCATGCGTAGGCTGAACATCGGGGATGGGCATGCGGGGGCGGGGGCCGGGACGGTGTATTGCGCGTCCAAGGCGGAGATGCTGCGGGAGAAGGACCGGATACTGGGCGCGATCGTTTCGCTGTGGCGGTCGCAAGGCTAGGGGACAGGGTTCGCCGAGACGGGAAAGGCGCGGATGAGCAATTGGCGAGGAACGACATGGCCGGGATGACATCGCGGGAACGGGTGCTCTTGGCACTATCCCATCGGAAACCAGACCGCGTGCCGATCCACGATGAGCCGTGGCCGACGACCATCGAGCGCTGGCGTCGAGAGGGTTTGCCGCAGGATGCCGACGTGGCGGAATTCTTCGGGTACGAGTTCCGTCTCTTCAGCTTCAACAGCAGCTTTCAGATGCCGACGGAGGTGCTGGAGGAGACGGAGGAGTACCGGATCGTCCGAAACGCGGATGGGGCGGTGCGCAAGGACTGGAAGCACCAGACCTCGACCCCGGCGTACTTGGAGTTCCCGATCACGGATCGGGCGAAGTGGGAGGAGCGGCGCGAGAGGCTGCGGTGGAATGATAGCCGTGTGGACTGGGACACGTTGCTGCCTCAGTTCAAGCAGGCCAAGGAGCGGGGGTACTTCTGCGTATTCACCATGGCTACCGGCTACGATCGGGCGCAGGGGTTTGTGGGGAGTGAGAATCTGCTCATGGCGATGGTGGAGGATCCCGCCTGGGTCAAGGAGATCTTCGATACGATCGCCGATCTGACCATCGCCGGGGCGGAGGAGATGATGGCCCGCGGCTTCGATTTCGACGGTGTGTGGCTATTCAACGACATGGGCTACCGGAACGCGAGCCTCTTCTCTCCGCGAGCCTACCGCGAGTTGATCTTCCCGGCGGACCGGAGGATGGTGGACTTCTTCCACGCGCGGGGGCTTAAGGTGATCCTGCACAGTTGCGGCTGCGTGAAGGCCCTGATCCCGGATCTGATCCGTGCGGGGTTCGACTGTCTTCAACCTCTGGAATCCAAAGCCGGGATGGATTTGGTGGAGTTGAAGCGGCTGTACGGCGACAAGCTGGCTTTCATGGGCGGCATCGATGCCCGGAAGATGTCCCACCCGGACCCGGCGGTGATCGAAGAGGAAATCCGGACCAAATTCGCCGTGGCGATGGAGGACGGAGCCTACATCTACCACACGGACCATTCGGTGCCGGATACGGTTGGATTCCAGAGATACTGCTACATCCTGGATTTAGTGCGCCGGTACGGCCGCTACGATTGACCGCCCGTCCGCGGCCCAGGCTTCGCACTGCGCGGAGACGAGTCCGCGGGGATGGAACTCGCGGCGGCTTTTCGGCAAGGCGCAAGGTTCGCGGCGCGAGGGATTCCCATCGTTCGGCGGTGGGGATCCGAGGTGAGGACGGAGTCGTAGAAAACTCTCGGGAACTCGACTGAAGCTGCGACGGGATGGTCCTGCGTGGAGGTAAGGGCATGCTTCCCGAGATTCCCGAGCGCTACGAGGGGCTGTACCGCTTCTTCCGCCGATGGACCGGTGCGGCCTTCGGCGATCTGGGCCTGTCGGATGCGCAGGTGGCGGACTACGTTTCGGGCGTTCTCACGCGGTTTGCTCGCACGGAGAACCTCTACCGGATCCGGGATCTGCGCGGTCAGCGGCTCACCACGGTCGTGGACATGCTCTTGGAAGCGGAGGAGCACGCGCGACCGGCGGCCCCCCGGTTCGATCCCTTCCGTGAGCGGGAGATCCGTCGGCACATCGGGGACTTCACGCTGTTCATGACCGGAATCCTGCGGGACTATGTGGAGCGCATGGGGGTGATGGATCTGTACACCCGCGAGGGGGAGCGTTCCTACTACTCCGTGTACGAGTTCGACAGTTCCCTCTCCATCCCCGGGAGCGAGCTTTTCCGGCGCCTGTTCCTGCTTTTCGAGCGGGTGGCGGGGGCGCTGGATTACATGCGGAAGGTCTATTTCCGTCCCGAGATGCACACCGGACCGTACCGTTCCCTCCTCGAGCGGCTCTCCCAGTGGTGACGCTCCCTCTCATGACCGAGGGGCCGGAAGCTGTCCCTCTCGCCACTGGATGAGCTCATCCACCTCCGCCAGCACCTCGGCTGGCAAGTCCCAATCCGAGGCTCCCGCCGTTTCTTCGATCTGGGAGGGCTTTCTGGCTCCCACGATGGCCGCGGTCACTTCGGGGCGCCGGAGGATCCAGGCGATGGCCAGGTGGGAGACGGGGCGTCCGTACCGCGCCGCGATCGCTTGGAGTCGCTCGACAAAGGCTAGGTTCACGCTGAGCTGCGGTTCCTGGAAAGCCGGGGCGCGCCGTCGCCAGTCGTCCGAAGGGAGGTTGACGACCCTCTCCCGCGTGAACTTGCCGGTGAGGAGCCCGTTGGCCAGCGGGCTGTAGGCGATGACGCCGATGTCGTGCATTGCGCAGTAGGACAGGATGTCTTTCTCGATGCCCCGGTTCAGTGGGGAGTAGGGCGGCTGGAGGGAGGCGATGGGGTGGATCCGGCGGAGGCGTTCCATCTGTGCCACGTCGAAGTTGGAAACGCCGAGGTAGCGGACTTTTCCCTCATCGACCGCTTTGGCGAGCTCGGCCCAAGCTTCTTCGATCTCTTCCTCCGGGTTGGGCCAATGAATCTGGTACAGGTCGATGACGTCGGTGCCGAGGCGCCGCAGGCTCGCCTCCAGTTCCCGACGAACGCTCCAAGCCTTGAGCCGGCCGTGGATGTATCCCCCGCTATCCCAAACCAAGCCGCATTTTGTGGCCAGAAAGACCTCGTGCCGTCGGCCGCGAATGGCTCTGCCGACGATTTCCTCCGAATGGCCGAGGCCATACACTGCCGCGGTGTCGATCCACTGGATGCCGAGGTCGAGGGCCCGGCGGATGGTGGCGAGGGAGTCGCGATCGTCCTGCGGTCCCCAGCCGTAGGCCCATCCTCCTCCGCCGAGGGCCCAGGCCCCAAGCCCGATCACCGTGATCTCTTCCCCTGTCCAGCCAAGCTTCCGTTTGCGCATCGGTTCCCTCCAGTTCTGGTCGACAGAACAGCTCGCTCCCTTTTTGAACAGAGGCTCATGATCGCCGGGCGTGCCGAGGCACGCGAGGACTCGGCGGCCGGAAAAGCGCTCCTCGATGCGTTCTCCCTGCCTCGGGCTGGAACAACCGGTCGGTAGAGAATATTCCGGACGGCTGGCGGAGCTTCGTCTTGGAGGACCGCCGAGCATTCCGTAGATTTCGTGCCGAGCGGTGGAGCGGGAGCGGCCCAACCTTGCACGGGACTTCGGACCCTCTGGGTTGGAGGTGGAAATGAGCGAAGGCAGGTTCCGGAAGTGGTTCAAGGTGACGGGGAATTACGTAGGTCCGGACGATTGGGCGCATGCCTGGTTCGTGCAGAACGTGGCTCAAGACGTGAGCATTGCCGTGACCGAGCACCACGGTTTCGGGACGCAGTGGTATCGGTCGCAACGCAGCGGCTGGGTGATGCGGCGATTTGATACCGAGCTGTTCCGGCCCTGGATGCTGGACGATGAGATTCTGGTGGAGACCTGGCTCAGCAAGCGCAAGCGGGTATCGGTCCACCGCGAGTATCGCTTCCTCGACGCGCGCACGGAGGAGGTGTTGGGAGGGGGACGGGCGGAGTGGGTCTACATCGATGCGGGGACAGCTCGCCCGATTCCTCTCGCCAAGGAGCTGGAAGAGCGTCTCGCCTTCGAGCCGGAGGAAGGCGTTTCCCCCTGGCCGGAGGGGGTGGAGGAGAGCCTGATGGGGGAGCCGGAGGCGTGCCACACCCGCGTAGTCGGCTACTCTGAGCTAGACGGATACGGCCATGTGAACAATACCGCGTACCTGCGTTGGATCTCCGATCTCGTGCATCGGGGTGGCCCCGGGGAATGGTGGATGAGGCGGTGGCGGATCGAGTATCGCAGGCCGGCGCGACTGGGGGATGAGGTCCGTTTGGAGCTGGAGCGAGGGGAGTTCTCGCCGCGGGAGCACCTCTGCCGCATTCGGATACGGGACGTAGCCAACGGGGAGGAGCTGGTGCGCGCGCTGGTAGTCTTGGCCCCCAGGGCATGAAAGCGCCTCAGGCCCGGGCGCAGGGAAGGTGTCGGAGATACGCGCTCAGGCCGGTGGGGTTTCGGCGGCCGGTTGCTGGGACAGTCGGGAGAGGGAATAGCCTTCTCGCCAGGCCAGGGCGAGGCCCAACGCTGCTACGGGGAGCATGTTCAGGGCGTGGAGAGCCAGGGCGTAGCTGAGGGCGACCTCGGGGGGAACTGCGAAGAGCTCCAGGGACTTCATGCAAAGCCAGTGGTAGGTTCCCACGTAGCCGGGTGAGCTGGGCACGACCACGGCGATGGTGGTGATCACTAAGGTCACGACGGTCGCCTTCAGGCCGAGGGCGTAGCGGGCATCGAGGCCGTAGGCGCGGAAGAGCAGGTAGATGACGCCGGCGTAGCACGCCCAGACGAGGACGGATGTGGCGGCCACTAGCGCGTAGTGGCTCGGGCGTCGCAGGGGGGTGAGTCCCTCGACGAAGTTTTCCGCCAGCCCTGCCAACTTCTCCGCGAACTTGCGCGATACCGGACGAAAGCTGCGTCGGACGAGCTCGGCGGCGGCCGCCCGTTTGCGCTTCATCCAGAGGAGCGCGAGGAGGAGCAATCCTGCGGTCGCCAGGGTCAAATACCCGCTGGTGCGCACCCAAGCGGGAAAGGGGAAGACGAGCAGGGTGAGGATCATCAGAAGGAGCAGGGTGAAGACGTCGAGGATGCGCTCGACGGCGATGGTGGCCAGCGCGGAGGAGGCGGGCATTTTCCCTTCACGGCCCACCACGTAGGCGCGGAGGAACTCCCCGAGGTGCGCGGGGAGCAGCGTGTTCGCCATGTAGCCGATCATCAGGGCCCGGAAGAGCGGCCAGGTGCGGAAAAGGCGAATGGGCAGAAGGAGGAAGCGGTGGCGGTAAGCCCGCAGGTAGTGACTGGCGAACATGACCAGGAGCGCCGGGAGGAACCAGGCGAATTGGGCTTGACGCAGGGCGAGCCAGACGTCTCGCAGGCGGACTTCCCGCAGGGCGAGGTAGAGGAAAACGCCGCTAATCGCGAGGCCGAGCAGGATTTTCCCGGCGCGGCTGAGTTGGGTTTTCATCGAAAGCTCTCCCCGAGGTGACGGACGACGCTTCGGCCGCACTTCCGTTGTCGGTCCCGAAGGGGGGTGCAACTTGCGGGCCAGGGAAGCGGGGTCCGCTCGAAAGGAGGGTTCAGGCGGCGAAGCGGAAGGTGATGATGTCGCCATCGCGGACCAGATAGTCCTTGCCTTCCAGACGCAAGGCGCCCGACTCGCGGCACTTGGCGATGGAGCCGCAGCGGACGAGGTCGTCGTACGAGACGACCTCCGCGCGGATGAAGCCGCGTTCCATATCGCTGTGGATGGTCCCTGCGGCGCGCCGGGCCGGAGTGCCCTGCGGGATGGTCCAGGCGCGGACCTCCCTGGACTCGTAGGTGAAGAAGGTGACCAGTCCCAGCAGTTCGTACGAAGCGCGAATGAGGCGCGACATCGCTGGCTCGGGCAAGCCGAGGTCCTCGAGAAAAGTCTGGCGGTCCGCGGGATCGAGCTGGGCGATCTCCATTTCGATCTGCGCGCAGAGGGCGAGGGTAGAGGTGGCTGGATCGCTGCGAAACCGGTCGAGCTGATGGACGAGGTCCTCGCTTCGAGGCAGATCGCTTTCGTCGAGGTTGAGCACGAGCAGGGTGGGCTTCAGGGTCAAGAAACCATAGCCTCGGACGGCCTTGCGCTCTTCCGGCTCGAGGGGGAGGGATCGCAAGGGTTTCCCCTCTTCGAGTGTGCGCTGGAAGCGCCGCAAAATCTCGAGTTCGAGCCTCTCGGCTTCGTTGTGGGATTTGGGGACGGACTTCTCCAGTCGTGCCACGCGAGCCTCCACGATGGCGAGATCGGAGATGAGGAGGTCGGAGAGGAGCTGTTCCGCGTCGCGCACGGGGTTGATCTCGCCGCGGGGGTGTGGCACATTGGGGTTGCGGAAGGCGCGCAGCACGAGGAGGATCTCGTCCACGGTGCGGAGGTAGCCGAGGAGCTCATCGTCCAGCCCGCCGCGGGCACGGTCGGATTCCCGTACGCCGGCCGTATCCACGTATTCCACGGTGGCGGGAGTGAGCTTCTCGGGGAGGAAGATTTCGGCCAGCTTGTGGAGGCGGGGATCGGGGACTTGCACTACGGCGCGGTGCGTCTCCCGTCGGCCGCCAAACGGGTCCACGTGGATGCGGCTTCCGGTGAGGGCGTTGAAGAGCGTCGTTTTTCCCGAGAGGGGCAGTCCCACAATGCCGATGAGCATGGTTGCACCTCCCTCAGGAGATCAAGCTTTCGCTGCCGACGGCAGGGGCCGGGCCTCCGCAGAGGGAATCGGGATCAGCGGGCGCTGAGCTCTGCGGAGACGCGCAGATGTTCCTCCATGCTGCGGAGTTCCCGCAGCACGTCGGCGAAGCCATCCACTGGCCGGAAGGGGTAGCCCTGCTCCCGGCACCATTGGCGGAGCGCTCCCTTGGCCAGAACGAGGTCGGCTTCCTTCACGGCGCAGCGGTCGCTGATCCCGTCGCCGACGAAAACGGCGAGGCTTCCGGGCCTGCGGAGGCGGCGAATGTGGTAGCCCTTGCAATTGGCGCAATCGCCGCAGGAGTGCCCCCAGTACGGGAGCTCCGGCGCGATGGTGGTCGTGTCCAGCTGAATCATGCGATTGGCGTACACGGGGAGGTCGCCGAGCCCGTTGCGTTCCAGGACCTGCTGAATGTAGCTGTCCAGTCCGTCGCTGAGGATGTAGACCGGATAGCCTTGCCTCCGGCAGTAGGCGACGCAGGCGGGGAAGTCGGGATCGACGCGCTGTTCAGCGATCAGGCTTTCGAAGCGGTCGGGGTCGAAGCGGGTGGCGGCGCACATCCGTTCGAGGTACTGGCGGGAGGTGATCAGCCCTGCGCGGTAGGCCTCCACTGCTTCTTGCCAGGCCTGAGTCCCGGCCAGGGTTTGAAAGAAGAGGTCGCCTACATCGTTGGTAGCGACGGTGCCGTCGAAATCGCAGAAGAGGATGATCCTCGGCGCTTCCCCATTGGAAGGGTCCGGGTGCTCCGTCGGGCGGCTCTTCGTTTTCGGGGATGGATGGGTCATGGCTCTGGAGTTTGGCCTCGCGGCCTGGTATGTTGGTCCTCTCCTCGTCTGGGCCTTTGGAAAGAAAGGGGCGGCGCCCGCCGCACGGGGGGCGCCGCCGCGAGTTCCGCAAGCGATGGTCCCGTTCCTACTTGGCCTGCTCTTCTTTGATCACTGCCTGAGCTGCGGCCAGTCGCGCGATGGGCACGCGGTACGGGGAGCAGCTCACGTAGTTCATCCCGACGCGGTGGCAGAATTCGACGGAGCTCGGCTCGCCGCCGTGCTCGCCGCAGATGCCGATCTTGAGGTCGGGACGGGTGGCGCGACCCCGCTCCACGCCCATCTTCACCAGCTGGCCCACCCCTTCCTGATCAAGGACCTGGAAGGGATCCTCTTTGAGGATGCCTTTCTCGATGTACATGGGCAGGAACTTGCCCACATCGTCGCGGGAGTAGCCGAAGGTCATCTGGGTGAGGTCGTTGGTGCCGAAGGAGAAGAACTGAGCCTCCTTGGCGATTTCGTCAGCGGTGATGGCGGCGCGCGGGACCTCGATCATGGTGCCGACCAGGTAGTTCACCTTCACGCCATACTTCTCCATGGTCTCCTTGGCTACCCGATCGATGATTTCTTTCTGGTTGACGAACTCGCCGAGGGTTCCGACCAGCGGCACCATCACCTCCGGGACGACCTTGACGCCCTCCTTGGCCAGTTCGCAGGCGGCCTCGAAGATGGCTCGGGCTTGCATTTCGGTGATCTCGGGGTAGGCGATCCCGAGACGGCAGCCCCGGTGTCCAAGCATCGGGTTGAGCTCATGTAGGGCCGTAACCCGCGCCTTCACCTTCTCCACCGACACGCCCATCTCTTCGGCCATTTCCCGCTGGGCGTCTTCTTCCTGGGGCAGGAATTCGTGGAGCGGCGGGTCGAGGAGACGGATCGTGACGGGCAGGCCTTCCATGACGCGGAAGATGCCGATGAAGTCCTGCTTCTGGTACGGGAGCAGCTTGTCGAGAGCCTTTCGGCGGCCGGTTTCGTCCTCGGCGAGGATCATCTCCCGCATGGCCTTGATCCGATCGCCTTCGAAGAACATGTGCTCGGTGCGGCAGAGGCCGATGCCCTCGGCGCCGAAGTTCCGGGCGACCTGGGCGTCGCGCGGGGTGTCGGCGTTGGTGCGGACGCCGAGGCGTCGTACCTCATCCACCCAGCTCATCAGTTCGGCGAATTCTCCGGTGAGCTGCGGTTCGACCGTGGGCACCTGGCCGAGCATGACCTCGCCGGTGGAGCCATCGATGCTGATCCAATCGCCTTCCTTCACGACGAGGTCGCCCACGGTGAACTGGCGCTTGGTGTAGTCGACGTCGATGGCGCCGCAACCGACCACGCAGGTCTTGCCCATGCCTCGCGCCACCACGGCGGCGTGGGAGGTCATCCCACCGCGGGCCGTGAGCACGCCTTGGGCTGCGTGCATGCCGCCAACGTCTTCGGGCGAGGTCTCCAGACGCACCAGGATCACCTTCTCGCCGCGACGGTTCCATTCCTCGGCGTCATCGGCATGGAACACGACTCGGCCTGAGGCAGCGCCTGGCGAGGCGGGCAGGCCTTTGGCGATCACCTGCTTCTTCGCCTTCGGATCGAACATGGGGTGGAGGAGCTGGTCGAGCTGCTCCGGCGATACCCGCATGATGGCCGTCTTCTTGTCGATGAGCCCCTCCTTCACCATGTCCACGGCGATCTTGATGGCGGCCTTGGCGGTACGCTTCCCGGTTCGCGTCTGAAGCATCCACAGGCGGCCCTTCTGGATGGTGAACTCGATGTCCTGCATCTCCTTGTAATGGCGTTCCAGCTTGTCCCGGATCTCCACCAGGGTCTTATACGCCTCGGGCATCACCTCCTCGAGGGTCACCTGGTCGGGCTCGGTCTTGGTTTCCTTATTGATGGGCTGGGGAGTGCGGATGCCCGCCACCACGTCTTCGCCCTGGGCGTTCACGAGGTACTCGCCGTAGAAGACCTTCTCGCCGGTGGCGGGGTCGCGCGTGAATGCCACACCGGTGGCAGAGTCGTCGCCCATGTTGCCGAAGACCATGGCCTGCACGTTGACCGCCGTGCCGAGGTCATCCGGGATCTTGTTGAGGCGGCGGTAGGTGATGGCGCGCTCATTGTTCCACGAACGGAAGACGGCGCGAATGGCTCCCCAAAGTTGTTCCCATGGGTCCTGGGGGAAGTCGATCCCCTTGCGCTGCTTGATGAGCTTCTTGAATTCGCCGACCAGGTATTTGAGGTCCTCGACCGTCATGTCGGTGTCGTACTTGTAGCCCTTCTCTTCCTTGAGGCGGTCGATGATGGCCTCGAAGGGATCGATCTCGTCTTTCTTTTCCGGCTTGAGGCCGAGGACGACGTCGCCATACATCTGGACGAAGCGGCGGTAGGAGTCCCAAGCGAAGCGTTCGTTGCCCGTACGCTTGGCTAGTCCCACCACGGTCTGGTCATTGAGCCCCAGGTTGAGCACGGTATCCATCATGCCGGGCATGGAGATGGCGGCGCCGGAACGCACGGAGACGAGCAGTGGATTGGACGGATCTCCGAACTTGGCGCCCATTTCCTTCTCGACGAAGGCCATCGCTTCTTTCACCTGCTTTTCCAGCTCGGGGGGGAATTCTCCGCCCGTCTGGTAGTAGACGGCGCACATCTCCGTGGTGATGGTGAAACCTGGCGGGACGGGAATGCCCAGCAGGGCCATCTCGGCGAGGTTAGCGCCCTTGCTGCCCAGCAGGTTCTTCATCTTGGCATTTCCTTCGGCCGAACCACCTCCGAACTTGTAGACCCACTTCTTTTCCGCCATCGTTTGACCTCCTGTGTCCTTGATCCTCCAAGTACTCCGTGCTTCGCCTTGACCTGTTACGTACCTTCCTGCCACCCGGATCGGCGGGCGGCTGAGATTTCGGTGCGAGGAGCGCGGGGAGGGATCAGCGCTTCGCCGTCGCCGGTTTGGGACTACCCCTCAGAATGCTCGTGTAGGTCTGTTCGTTCCCGAGGATTTCGACGGCCCGCAGGAGAGCCTGGTCGTCGTCGAACGTGGCTTCCACCGCACCGCGGGTTCCCCAAAGTTTGGCGGCGATTTCCCGTTGCAACTCCTCGCGGATGAAGTGGAGGCTGCTCTCGAACTCCTTGGCCTTCACCTGCTTCAGGATCTGATCGATCTGCTTCAGGCCCGGCTCCAGACTGGCGAGGAAGCCGGCCTTTTCCGCCACCTGTCGGAACTGATCCAGCGACTCTTCGCCTTCGACCTTGTAGTCGAAGTTGTTCCGCTCGAGGAAGCGGCGGAACTCTTCGATGATGGTGTCGTCCACGGTGAAGTCCCGCGGCAGCTCCGGGTGTCGGGTGGCGTATTCCACTGCGAAGTTGAAGAGCATGGATTTCATCAGCAGCGCCGCCTGGAGGGCGTTCAGGGAGTCTTCGGCCACGAGGATGTCCGGCGTGATGCCGCCTCCCCCTCGGACCAGGCGGCCGTTGCGGGTGTGGTAGATGCGACTGCTGTCCGAAGCCGCCAGCGAGTCCTGCAAGAAGACGCCGCTTTCGCGGTTGAATACGCCCGGCTTTTGGATCAGCCGCCCACTGGGGATGTAGTACTTCGCGGTGGTGATCTTCACCGCCGTATCGCGGTCAAGGGGGACGACCGTCTGCACCAGCCCCTTCCCGTAGGTGGGCGAGCCGATGATCACGCCCAGGTCCAGATCCTGGATGCAGCCGGCCACGATCTCGGAGGCCGAGGCGCTGTAGCGATTGACCAGGATTGCCAGCGGCTTCCCGTACCAGACGGGGTTCGTCTGCGAGCGGAACTCTTGCTCGGCCTCCTTCACCCGGCCGTGGGTGCTGACGATGAGCTCCCCTTTGGGCACGAAGTTCTCGGCTACCTCCACAGCAGCCTCCAGCATGCCGCCCGGATTGTTGCGGAGGTCCAGGATGAGGGCCCGGGCGCCTTGGGCCTGGAGCTGTTGGATGGCTTCGCGCACTTCCTGCCCGGCGTTCCGGGAGAAGCGGCTGAGCTTGATGAGTCCCACTCCATCCCGCACGATCCCGGCGTAGGTGACGTCCTTGGGGTGGATCTCATCCCGGATGAGCTGGAATTCGAGGGGCTCATCCACGCCGGGTCGCTGGATCTTGATGGTCACGGGAGTCCCCTTCGGGCCTCGCAGGCGGGCGGCCGTCTCGGAGACGCTGAGCCCCTTCGTCGACACGCCATCCACTTCGATGATCTGATCCCCCTCTCGGATTCCTGCGCGGAGGGCCGGGGTGCCCTCAAAGGGGGGCTCCACTACCGTGGGCCAGCCGTTCCGCATGCCGATGCGCATGCCGACGCCGCCGTACCGGCCCTGGGTCATGATCTGGAGTTCCGCGCTCTCCTCTTTCTCAACGAGCACGGTGTAGGGATCCAACGACTCGAGCATCGCCTCGATGCCGCGCTGGACGAACTTGTCCACCGCAATGGGCTCGACGTACCGGTGGGCGATCTCCTCGTAGATCCTACCGAACAGCCCGATGCCTCGGCGCACCTCGGCGTACATGTCTTGGCCGTGCCCTTCCCGGATGGTTGTGGAGAGCCACCCGCCGACGGTGACGGCCAGAAGGACCACGAGACCGAGAAAACCCGCGTTGATCCGCTTTCGCACGTCCATCATCCTCCTGAAGGTTCGACGTTTCGACCCGCGAATCTGCACGGATCGCTTCCACGGAACGGCCACAGACGAAGGCTTCGTTCCCGAAAGATCCTCACCCCCATCCGACGCTCATTTCGTCGCGATTCCTGTAGGCAAACGGGGATGCGCAAGGCGCTGTTCCACTGCGCGCCAGATCCGGGTGTGGACCTCTTCTGGGGGGTCTTCCCCGTTCACGACCACTATTCGTTCGGGTTCTCGACGAGAGATCTCGAGATACCCCTCGCGCACGCGCCGGCGGAAGTCGGATTCCTGCGCTTCCATGCGATCGGGAAGCTGGCCGAGGGTCTGTTGCCGGCGCAGGGATTCTTCCACGGTGATGTCGATCACGATCGTGAGGTCCGGACGCAGGCCCTGGCTGCCCAGACGGTTGGCGAGCTCCACCTGCTCCAGGGGAAGGCCTCGGCCGTAGCCCTGGTAGGCCGTGGTGGAGTCGTAGAATCGGTCGCAGATCACCACCTCTCCCCGCTCGAGGCAGGGCGCAATTCTCTCCGCCACCAGTTGCGCCCGTGCTGCCTCGTACAGGAGGAGCTCGGTCACCGGATGCATCTCCTGCAGGCGCCTGTCCAGCAGGATGGCGCGGACGCGTTCGGAGATCGTGGTGCCGCCCGGATCGCGCAGGGTGGTCACTTCCCGACCAGTTTCCCTCCAACGTCGGGCCAGGAGAGCGGCCTGTGTGCTCTTGCCGCAAAAATCGATCCCTTCCAAGGTGATGAACAGGCCGCGCAAGGTTTCCTCCAGCTTGGCTGCTCCTCGGAGCGGTGTGCTCAGATGTCGATGAATTTCCAGTGGCCGCCGCGAAAGCGCCAGACGTTGAGCATCAGCCGGGCCGTCTCGCCGAGCGTGTGGATGGCCCAGAGGCCGAGTAATCCCAGGCCCAGGGTGAAAACCACGACGTAGTTGATCGCCATGTCGATGGAGATCCCGGTCACGATGACAATCCACATCAGCCAACGGAGGTCTCCGGCCCCACGCAGGTGGCCCACGATCACGCTATCGAGGGCCTTGGGGATCTGGACCAGGGCGAAGATGTAGAGCACTCGCGCTCCGAGCGTGACGACATGCTGGTTCTTGCCGACGAAGAGACGGACAATGTCGCTGCTGAACAGCACGAGGCTGGCCACGATGCCCATGACCACGACAGCGACGACGCTATTGGCGATGTATGCCGTTCGTTCGGCCAGCTGACGGTCCGAGGCCCCGAGGTTGCGCCCCATGAGGGTCATCGCCCCGACGCTGAAGCCCATGTACACCATGCTGAGGACGGCCTGGATGCGTAGCAGGATCCCGTGGGCCGCCAAAGCGGCGACGCCGAGCCGGGCGGCATAGCCCATCATCACGAATTGGATCACTGCGGTGGCCAGCTGCTCCACCGTGGTTGGGAAGCCCGCGTTGAACAGCCGGTTCAGGCTGGCCATCCTCGGCGTGGTGAGCTCGCGAAAGGACAGGAACAGCATGCTTCGCCGAGAGCGCAAGAGCCACAAGGTCACAAGGAACCCGCAGCTGTGGGCGATGCCCACGGCCAGCGCAGCACCTCGCACCTCCAGCCGAGGAAAACCGAACAGGCCGAAGATCAGCAGCGGGGCCAAGACCAGATTCAGTCCGTTCACAAAGAGATTGATCATCATGCTATGGTGCGTTTCCCCCGCGCCTCGGATGATGCCCACGGCGACGAAATTCGTGACCGCGAAGGGACCGAAAAGGGCAACGGTGCGCAGGTATGTGACCCCTGCCATGCGCGCTTCGGGCGTGCCCTCCTGTCGGATCAAGCGGAAGAGATGGACGGCCCCACTGTACCAGATGATCGAGAAAAGGAAGGCTACCCCGAGCCCGATCATCATGGCCTGGCCGAGGATGTGGTTGGCTTCCCAGCGCTCGCCGGCGCCGATGTGTCGCGAGATTATCAAAGAGCTGCCGACCACGAAGGTCAGGATCAATGTGAAGAACAGGATCACGATCTGAGTGGCCATGGCCACCCCGGCGAAGGCGGAAGCGCTCAATTGCCCGACGAGGATCGCCTCCACCGTCCACATGAGCGTCTGAGAGCAGAGGTCCGCCACCGCCGGCAAGGAGATCTTGAGGACGTTCTTCAGCGGAGAAGAGCCGGCCACCTCCGTACTGATCGCTGTTTTGAGCCCGCTATCCGCCACGCCGCAAAACCCTGCTTTGCCAAAAGGCGTCCGACGCCATCGGCACCGGACGCCCGGCTAAGGAGCTGTGCCCGTAGCACTCAATCGTAGTACTCGAGCCCCAGATGAGTGATCAACTCTTCGCCCCGGAGGTACCGCAGGGTATTCTTCAGCTTCATGAGTTGGATGAACAGATCATGCTCGGGATAAAGCCCCGGAGCGGTCATGGGCGACTTGAAATAGAAAGACAGCCATTCCTGAATCCCGTACATCCCGGCTCGCTGCGCGAGGTCGATGAACAGGGCCAGGTCCAGCACGATGGGTGCGGCCAGAATGGAGTCCCGGCAGAGGAAGTCGATCTTGATCTGCATTGGGTAGCCGAGCCAGCCGAAAATGTCGAGGTTATCCCAGCCCTCTTTGTTGTCTCCCCGCGGCGGGTAGTAATTGATACGTACCTTGTGGTAAATGTTCCCGTACAGTTCCGGGTAGAGCTGCGGCTGGAGGATGTACTCCAGCACGCCCAGCTTGCTCTCCTCTTTGGTCTTGAAGGACTCGGGGTCGTCCAGCACTTCTCCATCCCGGTTGCCCAGGATGTTGGTGCTGAACCATCCGTGCAGCCCCAACAAGCGTGCCTTGAGCCCGGGCGCGATGATGGTCTTCATCAGGGTCTGGCCGGTCTTGTAGTCCTTGCCCGCAATCGGGACGCGTTTCTCCTTGGCCAGCGCGATGAGCGCCGGGATGTCGACGGTGAGATTAGGCGCCCCGTTGACGAACGGCACGCCCATGGAAATGGCAGCGTAGGCGTAGATCATGCTCGGGGCGACGGCGGGATGATTCTCCTTCATCGCTCGCTCGAAGCTCTGAATATCCTGATGAACCTCCTGTGGGGTGAGGTAAGCCTCCGTGCTGCCACACCAGATCATCACCAGGCGTGAGGCGCCGCTTTCCGCCTTGAATCGGGCGATGTCGTCCATCAACTGCTTGGCCAGTTCGTACTTGTTCGCGCCCTTCTTCACATTGGGCCCATCCAGGCGCTTGACGTAGTTCTTGTCGAAGACGGCCGGCATCGGTCGGATGCTTTCCAGGAAATCCCGCACCTGCTCCAGGTGGGCATCCGAGAGAACCCCGGCTTTCTTGGCCGACTCATAGGCATTGTCCTCGAAGATGTCCCATCCGGCGAACACGAGATCCTCGAGCTCCGCCAGGGGGACGAAGTCTTTGATTTTGGGGACGCGGTTCTCGGTCCGCTTCCCGAGGCGGATGGTTCCCATCTGGGTGAGGGAACCGAAGGGCTTGGCCAGTCCCCGCCTCACCAATTCGACCCCCGCGATGAAGGTGGTCCCGACCGCCCCAAGTCCCGGGATCAAGACCCCCAGCTTGCCTTTGGGCTCCGCGATCTTGGCTCCTCTCTCGACCACTTTCGTTTCCTCCATTTGTGTGGGGTTCGGGAAATGGAATGACTCCCTTTGAGTCACCGTGCCGCTAATTGCCGTCCGGGTCTAACACAATAACGCCGAAGGGGAGCGATTGTGCCCGTTCATTCGCCGCGCACGGCCCGGACGCGGTTGTTCTCATCCAAAAGCACGACGCGCGGCTGCCATCGACGCGCCTCCTCTTCCGGAAGCAGACAATAGGCGAGGACGATGATCCGGTCTCCCACCTGTCCTCGGCGGGCAAGCGGCCCATTGAGACACACGACGCCCGAGCCCTTCTCGCCTTCGATGAGGTAGGTTTCTGAGCGGTCTCCGTTGTTCAGATTCAGCACCTGTACGCGTTCGTGGGGGAGGAGTCCTGCCGCCTCGATCAAGTCCTTGTCCAAGGTGAGGCTGCCCTCGTATTCGAGCTGGGCGTCGGTGACTTTGGCGCCCTGGATCTTCGCCTTGAGCATATGCACGAGCACGTCCGTTCCGCCTCCTTCGACTCCCAGTCCGCGGGGGACTTCTCGCCTACGTGAGCCCGGCGACCAAATCAGTCGCCATTATAGTTCTGCTCTTGGGGCAGCTTTTCGCCTTTGCGCCCGTTCTCCAGGGCCCAGATGTAGTGGATGCGCTGGATCGCCGTGACGTTCGCCAGCGTGGCGACCAGCACGAGGGCGAAGAGCAGAGCCTTCTCGTGGATGAGCGCCCCGAGCCCTAGGCACAGGACGCGTTCCGCGCGCTGCACGATCCCCACTTTGCATTCGAAACCCAGCCCCTCGGCCCGGGCGCGGACGTAGCTCACCATCAGCGAGCCGCCAAGAGCGAGAAGGATGACCGCCACTACCCAAGGCCTTGCCGTGCCGAAGAAGTGGTAGGCCATCCCGAGGAAGATGAAGATCTCCGAATAACGGTCCAGGGTAGAGTCGTAAAGGGCGCCGAAGCGCGTCACTCTGCCCGTGCCTCGCGCCACCCGTCCATCAAAGGTATCGAAGACGCCGCCGAGGAGCAACAGAGCCCCCCCGGCGCGGAGATGGCCGAGCCCCAGCAAGACACCGGCTGCGGCGTTCACGACGAGGCCACCCGTCGTGAAGACATTGGGGTTGAGGTTCTTGCGAATGAATTGGTCCGTCAACGGCTCCAGAAGCCGAGTGAACCCCTTCTTCGCCGGGTCTGGAATCAGTTGGATCCTCATGTGTCCTCTTCTTCTTTGCTTTCGCTGGAGGCATCCCTCTCGCGGAGGAATCGGCGGGTCAGGCCCTCAATGACCAGCACGATCTCACCCCGCGGCCTCCAACTCCGGAGGTGTTCCTGCAGCTGGCTGAGCGAGCCCCTCCAGATCTCCTCGTGGACTTTCGTGAGCTCCCGGACGAGCGCGACCTGCCGGTCGCCGAGGTGGTGGAGTAGATCCGCCACGGTCCTTTCGATTCGATGCGGGGCCTCGTACAGGACAATCGTCCTCGGCTCTTCTCGCAGCGCCTCCAGCCGCTTCGTCCTCCCCTTCTTCGCGGGGAGGAAGCCTTCAAATATGAAGCGATCCGTGGGGAGCCCCGACACAACGAGGGCCGTGACGACGGCCGAAGGCCCCGGGATCGGTACAATCTCGACCCGGGCTTGGATGCAGGCGCACACCAGCTCGTACGCGGGGTCCGAGATGCCCGGAGTACCGGCATCGCTCACCACGGCGATCTGCTGGCCTTCCCGCAGACGCGCGATCAGCTCTTTCCCCCGCGATTCCTTGTTGTGCTCGTGGTAGCTTACTACGGGCTTTTCGATCCCGTAGTGCTGAAGGAGGATGCGCGTCCGGCGCGTATCCTCCGCGGCTATCAGATCCACCTGGCGGAGCACGTCGAGGGCGCGGAGCGTAATGTCCTGCAAATTCCCGATCGGCGTGCTCACCAGGTACAACACCCCCTTCTCCTTGGAAGGGGGCTGCCTCTCCGGCATAACCTGACCCGTAGCTCCTCTTCGGACCACGGCGAAGGTGTTTCTCCCGGGCCCATCGCCTCAGAGCTCGTACTTCGCGTGATTGATCCCCAGCTTGACCTGAGGCGCCTTCTTCGGCAGAATCGAGCGGATTGTCTTGCGCACGATCTCCAGGCCGTGATCGGCTTCCTCTTGCTTCAAATTGAGGGGAGGCCGGAACCGCACGGAACGTTCGCCGCTGGCGAGGGCGATCAGCCGGTTCTCCAAGGCCTTGCTGAGGAATCGGTTTCTCAATTCCGTCGTCGGAAGATCGAAGGCAATGAAGAGCCCTCGGCCGCGGACGTTCGACATCTGCCCGTCCGTCTCTCGCGCGATGTCCTCCAGCCCATGCAGGAGGTAATCTCCCACGCGCGCGGCGTTCTCGACCAGATTCTCCTCGTGGATGATCTCCAGGATGCGGGCGAATCGGACCATGTCCACCAGATTTCCGCCCCAGGTGGAATTCAAGCGGCTGGATTCCTGGAAGACGTTGTTCTTGACCTCATCGATGCGCCGGCCGGCCAGGATGCCGCATACCTGCGTCTTCTTGCCGAAGGCGAGGATGTCGGGTTTCACGTCGAAATGCTCGTGCGCCCACATCTTGCCCGTGAGTCCGATGCCCGTCTGCACCTCGTCGAAGATGAGGAGGATTTCGTGCTCGTCGCAGATCCGGCGGAGTTCGCGCAGGAATTCGGGACGGAAGTGGTTGTCTCCGCCTTCGCCCTGGATGGGCTCGATGATGATGGCGGCGATGTCATCGGGATCCTTGGCGATCGCCTGCTGGATCTGGCGCAGGCTGATCTCTTCCGCCTCCTTCACCTTGGCCAGATTCTCTTCATTCAACGGGAAGGTGATCTTGGGATTGAGCACCCTGGGCCAGTCGAATTTCGGGAAGTACATGTACTTCCTCGGATCGCTGGTATTGGTCAGGGAGAGCGTGTAGCCGCTCCTCCCGTGGAAGGCCTCGCGGAAGTGGATGACTTTGGTTCCCTTCTCCTCCGTGTAGCCTTTCTCGAAGTTCTTCCGGACCTTCCAATCGAAAGCGGTCTTGAGGGCGTTCTCCACAGCCAGAGCTCCGCCATCGATCAGGAAAAGATGGGGGAGGTAGTCCGGGATGGCGTAGCGGGAGAAGGTCTCCACGAACTCCGCCATCTCCACGGTGTAGAAGTCGGAATTGGACGGCTTGTTGATGGCGGCGCGCAGCAGTTTCTTTCGGAAGTCCGGTATGAGCAGCCCCGGGTGATTGTGGCCCAGGGGCAGTGTAGCGAAGTAAGTGAAGAAATCGAGGTAGCGTTTGCCGCTTAGGGCATCGACCAGATACGCGCCTTTGCTCTTCTCCAGGTCCACCACGATATCGAAGCCATCAACCAGCATATGCTTTCGGAGCGTCGCATGCACATCCCTCGGGGAAATCCGAATCATCCAATCCTCCGTTTCTCGGTCCGACCTGCCAGTTGAACCATGGCGGGGAGCGCCTCTTGTCGGCGAGAGGGTTGCCGCCCGCTATCGGTTGTCGATCTGGGCTCGCTGGAGTCGTCCGGAAAAGTCCACGTAGACGGTCTTGATCTCCGAGAAGAAGTCATACACGGTCCAGCCGCCCTCGCGGTGTCCATTTCCCGTTTCCTTGACGCCTCCGAAGGGCATGTGGCACTCGGCGCCGATGGTCGGACCGTTGATGTACGTGATGCCCGCCTCGATATCCCGGATCGCGCGGTAGGCTGCGTTCACATCCTGGGTGTAAATAGAGGAGGACAGGCCATAGCGAGTACCGTTGAGCACGGCGATGGCCTCCTCGAGGGAGCTCACCTTGATCACGCTGAGGACGGGACCGAAGATCTCCTCCTGGGCGATGCGCATGGAGGGCTTCACGTCCACGAAAATGGTGGGTGCATAGAACCACCCTTTCTTGCATTCCCCCTCCTCGTAGGGGTGACCGCCCAGAACCAGTTTGGCCCCTTCCTCCTGTCCGATGCGGACGTACTGGTGGATGATCTCCCGTTGGGCCTGGTTGATCACCGGCCCCATCTGGACGTTCTCGTCCAACCCGTTCCCGATGCGAATCTTGCTGGCGCGATCCACCAACATTTCCACGAACTGGTCGTGGATCTTCTCATGCAAGATGAGACGACTGGTCGCCGTGCAGCGTTGGCCGGTCGTCCCGAAGGCTCCCCAGAGGACGCCTTCGAGCGCCAGTTCCAGGTCGGCATCGTCCATCACGATCTGCGCATTCTTGCCGCCCAGTTCCAGGCTCACCCGCTTGAGATCCTTCCCCGCCTCGGCATTAATGACTTTTCCGACCGCGGAGGAACCCGTGAAGGAGATGAGGTCAACGTCGGGATGCCGGACGATTGCCATTCCGACGCTCGCCCCGCTGCCGTGCACCAGGTTGATCGCTTCCGGCATCACCCCGGCCTCCAGGAGGATCTCCACCAGGGCATTGGCCGTGGCTGGGGTGTCGCTCGCCGGTTTGAAGACCAGGGTATTCCCGCAGAGCAGCGCCGGGAAGATCTTCCACGAGGGGATGGCCATGGGGAAATTCCACGGGGTAATGATCCCAGCTACCCCGATGGGCATGCGCATCGTCATGTTGAACTTGTTCGGAAGTTCGGAGGGGACCGTGTGTCCGAAGAACCTACGGCCCTCTCCGAATGCGTAGTAGGCCGTGTCGATCCCCTCCTGCACGTCCCCGCGGGTTTCCGCCAGGATCTTGCCCATCTCTCGGGTCATCAGGCGAGCGATCTCTTCCTTCCGCGCCACCAGGAGGTCTCCGGCGCGCTTGAGGATCTCCCCGCGTTCGGGAACGGGGATGGCCTTCCACTTTGGGAAGGCGCGTCGGGCCGCCGCCACGGCTTCGTCGACGTCCTCTTTGCCGGACTTCGGGAAGATCCCAATGACCTCCTCCCAATTGGCCGGGTTTCGATCCTCGAAGGTCTCGCCGCTCTTCGCGTCGACCCACTTGCCCGCGATGAAGTTCTGATACCTCTTCGCCATAGTGTCCTCGCAGGTTTGCCCAACCCCTTAATTTTGAAGCCGCTTATTTTAGCAAAACCCCCGCTGAAAGTCAAGGTCATTCCCGGAAGCGAAGCCAAGGGAATCCCCGCGATCGGAGAGGGTGGCCCGGGAGGCTTTGGGACCCCTTGGACCGACATCGCACGATTGACCCCCATGGGCCAAAGTACCCGCACTGCTACGGGGAAGACGGGCGTTTACCGGAGAAGCCCCCTTCCCGGCGACCGTCGAGGCAGCTCGGCGGAAGAAAGAAAAAGAAAAAGCCCGGCGAGGTGTGCCGGGCCTTCGGCGTCGACTCGTCCCGCCTCTGCCATCAGGAATGGATGCCCACCAAGTAGCCGAAGCGCTGGGTGAACTCCTGTGGGGTCATCTTGGCCACGGCAGCGAGCTTGGCCAATTGCTCCGGATCCTCGAAATCCTCGCGTTCCAGGCGGATCATGTAGTTCCTGGCGACTTGGTAGGACTCGGTGGTGACGTCCACCATGCGGACCCGCGTCTTGCCCGTCGCCGGATCGATCATGTCCTCGAAGCGGATCGGCATGAGTTTTCCGGCATCGACGCAGATGAGGGCTCCTCCCTTGTCGCCCGGAGGCAGATTCAGCAGGTAGCGCACGGCGCTGTAGCCGAGGTCGCGGGTGTACTCCTGGTCGAACGGGATGGGAGGGGCCGAGCGCAGTTCGTATCCAATGCTGATCTCCACGATCTGGAGCTTCTCATTGCGCTCGCGGAAGCGGCGTTCCAGTTCGAGCTTCAGCACCTTGCCCAGCTCCACCTCCGCCAGACGGACGTTCCCGAAGTCGTCGTATTCCAGGACCATCCCGGGGATCTTGGCCAGCTCCTCTTTGCTGAAGTGTTCCGCAATGCCCTCGGCGATGACGCAGAGGCCGTCGTCGCGTCCGCGCGCCTTGCGCTTGATGATGGAGCCCTCGATCACGTCGCAGACTTCCTTGATCGTGATCTGCTTCTTGCCGAATTCCTCCGCAATGACCGTGAGGGTGGCCCCTGCCGCTTTGCCGATGCCCAGGGCCAAGTGTCCTGCCTTCCGGCCCATGGAGACCACGATGTACCATCGATTGGTGGTGCGGCTATCCTCCATCAGGTTCCGCACCAATTGCGCGCCGAGGTGACGTGCCGTCTGATATCCGAAGGTGGGGATATTGCCGGGGAGAGGGAGGTCGTTGTCGATCGTCTTCGGGACGTGGGCGATCTTCACCCGCGTGTCCGGATGCGAGGCCAAGACGCTGGCCGCGTAGGCGGTATCGTCTCCGCCAATGGTGATCAAGTAGTCGAGCCCCAGCTGGTGAAGGGATTCCACCGTCCGCTTGAGCCGCTCGGGAGTCTTGGTGGGGTTGGCGCGCGAGGTCCTCAGGATGGAGCCACCCTCGAAATGAATGCGAGACACATCCTCGATGGCCAGAGGACGAATATGGGTGATATCCCCTTGTTCCAGCCACTTGTATCCGTCCAGGATCCCGATGACCTCCAGCCCGTTCTCGATCGCCTCAATGGTGGCGGCGCTGATGACGCCGTTGATCCCGGGGGCCGGCCCACCCCCGACCAGGATGCCAAGACGTCCTTTCGGAACCTTTGCCATCGCTTCAGGCCTCCTTACGTCATCCTTCCACTGACCACCTGTTGACCCATGCCAACTGTCCGAAGCTACGAATTACCCCCAGCGCATGGACTTCTTACCCTTGCACTGGGGGCGACTCCCTTCTGTCGCACACGGCGGGGAACAATTGGCCCTGCCGAGGATCGAACCCCGCCGTTGAAAACCGGCGGTAATGTAACGAATCCTTCCCCCAAATGCAAGGCCCACCAAGAGGATAGGTCCTCGCAAGGGATTGCTTGTTGCACGGCCCAGCACGGAACCCGAAACGGGGGCTGGTGCGTAGTGCATCTCGGTTCCACGTCCTCTTCGTGGACTTCGCACTGCCCACACGGCCGGAAGCCGCAATCCAGCCGCGCGGCGAAGAGTGGCCTCTTCCCCCTGTTTTTGAGGGAGATCGTCGGACTGCACAGTTCATTGCGCAGGGGGAAGGTGTGCCCGTCGGCCGGTTCGGTGAGCCAATCCGAGATCCGCCAGTCACCGAAGGAGGTGGTGCCATGAGGTACGTGCAGTTGGGACGTTCCGGCCTGAGGGTAAGTCGCCTATGCCTGGGGACCATGAACTTTGGGCTTTACGTCTCTGAGCAGGAGGCCTTCCGCATCCTTGATCGGGCTTTGGAGCTCGGTGTGAATCTGATCGACACAGCGAACACCTACGGCGGGAGCTCGGGTCTGGGGCGCGCGGAGGAGATGATCGGGAAGTGGCTGAGTCAGGGGGGAGGACGGCGAGAACGCATCGTACTGGCAACCAAGGTCTACACTCCGGTCGGAGACGGTCCGAACGACCGGGGTCTCTCGGCCTATCACATTCGGCGGGCATGCGAGGATAGCCTGCGCAGACTGCAAACGGATCACATTGACTTGTATCAGATGCACCATGTCGACCGGTCCGTGCCTTGGGAGGAGATCTGGCAGGCGATGGAGCAACTCGTGCGGGAAGGGAAGGTCATCTATGTGGGGAGTAGCAACTTCGCGGCATGGCAGATCGCCGTGGCTCAGTGTGAGGCACAAAAGCGGAACCTCTTGGGATTGATTTCGGAGCAAAGCCTCTACAACCTGACCAACCGAATGGTGGAGCTGGAGGTGATACCCGCCTGCCAAGCACTTGGGATTGGCTTCCTGGCGTACAGCCCGCTCGCGGCGGGATTGCTTGCCGGCTCGTCGCACGCCAGCCCCGAAGGTCGCAGGGCGCGGGAACGCCGGTTCGAGTCCTCCCTGAGGCTGAGGGAGAAAGTCCTGCGTTACGAGGAGCTATGTCGCCAGGTGGGGGAGGAACCGGCTTGTGTGGCCCTGGCTTGGCTCCTACACCGGCCGGGCGTCACCGCGCCGGTCATCGGTCCCCGGACCGTGGAGCAGCTGGAGCAATCGATGCGGGCGCTTGAGCTTCAGCTGTGCAAAGAGGTGCTCCACGAGCTGGACGAGATCTGGCCCGGCCCGGGTGGACCGGCACCGGAGGCGTACGCGTGGTGAGGAAAAGGCGGGATGGTTCCTTCTCCTCGAATCATCGGAAGGAATCCTGCGTCTCCATCGCGAGACCTGCGAAAAGGGGCGCGCACGCCGAGGCTCAGTTATTGGTACAGCTTTCCTAAAATCCGCTTGACACGTTCGGTGGCGTCTGGTAGATTTGAGCGGCGTTGTGAGAGGTCAAGACGAGACGGGAAGGAGGTGGTGCGCGGGAGAGATTTGTCGCACGTGGGGGTCTGAAGGCAGGAGGACGGGGTTGAAGGCGGCAACCAAGCTGCGGAGGCGTCTATGAGGCAAGCAGCGCGTGCAGTAGGCCTTTGGACCGTGGGGTTGATCCTGTGCTTGAGCGGCATGGCATGGGCTCAGGCCCCGTCGGCGGCGATCACGGTGGAGGCGATGAGCCCGGGCGAAATTGCCCAACAGGGTCTCACTACCCCGCCTTCGACGGGGTTGAGGGTCGTGGGGAAGGGTGAACTGGTCTACCTTTCGGGACGTGAGCTGACCGGCAAGACAGTGACCTCCTACTCTTGGTCTCTCTTGCGCGTTCCGGCAGGCTCGAGGGCTACGCTCAGCAGCACGGATACCCCAACGACCACCTTTGTCCCGGATACCACTGGGGAGTTCCTGATCCGGTTGGAGATCGCAACGGACGCGGGTCCGGCGGCGGATACGGTCAGTATTGTGGCAGCTCGTTACGTGGGGATCGGGATCCTGGGTGGTGCGACAGCCCATTTCCCTCAGTGCGGACTGGGATGCCACGCCGGGAAGGTCTCTCAGTGGCGGGAGACGAAGCACGCCGAGATCTTCACCTTGGGAATTGACGGCATCGCCAGCGACCACTATCAGAGCCGTTGCATCAGCTGTCATACGGTGGGCTACGATGTTTCCCCCACCGCCGACAATGGCGGCTTCGATGACGTAGCTCGTCAGCTCGGCTGGACCTTCCCGAGCCAGACCGTCCCTGGGAACTGGGATACCTTGGTGGCTCGCTATCCACAGCTGGCCCAGCTGGCCAACATTCAGTGCGAGAATTGCCATGGCCCGGGTAGCCTCCATGGGGGCAATCCCCAGGGGACTGATGTGACCATGGACGAAGGCGTCTGCGGGAAGTGCCACGATGCTCCTTCGCACCACATCAAGAGCTACCAGTGGAAACAGTCCCTTCATGCGGTGGGTGTGGCGTTCGCGGCTACGCGTGCCGAGTGTGCCGAGTGTCATTCGGCCTACGGATTCGTCCATGCCGTGGACAAGGACCTGCAATATCTGCGGCAAACCTTGGGCGAACCGCGCGTGACCTGCCAGGTGTGCCATGATCCCCATAGTGCGGAGAACCTTCACCAAGTCCGAACGGTCGCGGATGTGGTCCTCAAGAACGGGCACGTGATTTCCGAAGGCGGAGCGGGCAAGCTGTGCATGAACTGCCACAAGAGTCGTGAGGATGCTGTGACCTACGCGACGGCCTGGCATTCCCGCTTCGGTCCCCATCACGGCCCCCAGGCGGACGTGCTTGCGGGTACCAACGTGGTCACCTTCGGGCTTCACATCCCCAGTTCCAATCACCTGAAGGTGGTGGAAGAGGGTTGTGTGGGCTGCCACATGGCGCCGACCCCGTCTTCACCCAGCCCGGCGGCGAATCACCTGGGTGAGCACACCTTCGCCATGCATTGGGATGGCGGTACGCCCGATAACCCGGCGGACGACGTGGACAATGTAACGGCTTGCCAGCATTGCCATGGGCCGATCCGGTCCTTCGCGGATCTCAAGGCCAAGGAGGACTATGATGGTGATGGCCAGATCGAGAGCGCCCAGGATGAGGTGAAGGGCTTGCTCGAAGCCGTGGCGATGCTATTGCCGCCCATCGGTTCGCCGGAGGTGGCACTGGAAGTGCGTCCGACGGTCAATCCCGGCTACACGCCCGTCCAACTGCAGGCCGCCTACAACTACCTGGTGGTGAAAGAGGACGGAAGCTACGGGATCCACAATTATCAGTTCGCCGTCAATTTGCTGCGCGCCAGCTATGCCGCCCTCACTACCGGCGACATCGGCGCGGGGAGGATCCTGTCGATCCGGGACGTGCCGAACGACAACGGGAAGCAGGTGCTGATCACCTGGACCCGGTTTGGCGGCGATGGCATTGGACCGATGCCCATTAAGTACTACATGATCTGGCGTCGGCCCGACCTCGCGGGAAAGACGGCGACGACCCAGAAGGGCGGGCGCGTCTACGAGTCGCTCGAGCTGGTGCGGCCGGAGCAGATCAAGCCGGAGGAGGGCGCGGTCGTCCTGATTAATGGGGAGCCGTGGATCTTTGCTGGCTACGTGCCCGCGGCGGCCATGGAACAGTACGCGGCCGTGGCTCCTACCCTCTTCGATTCGACGAAGACGGGCGGAATGCATTGGTCCGTCTTCAGGATATCCGGGCATACGGATATCCCGGGCGTGTACGCCATGAGCGCGCCGGACAGCGGCTACTCGGTGGACAACCTGGTGCCCAACACGCCGACCAACATCGTGGCGACGGTGACCTCGCAGGGCGTGGAACTGAAGTGGGCCGAGCCGGTGGATGAAGATTTCCGCTACTTCGCCATCTACCGGAGCACGACGCCCGGCTTCGATCCCAGGGCATCCCGACCGATCGCCACTACGACCGAGGCGAAGTACCTGGATCCGGATGTCGTCGCCGGCACCACGTACTATTACCGCGTCTCCGCATTCGACTTCTCCGGAAATGAGAGCCGTTACTCGGAGGAGTGCGTAGTGCTGGTATCTGGGGTTACTGGGAGCACCGGCGGCCGCGTGCCCACGGACTTCGTCCTGGAGCAGAACTACCCGAATCCCTTCAACCCGAGCACGGAGATCGTCTTCGGATTGCCGAGGCCGGAACAGGTCACCGTAACGGTGTACTCAATGCAGGGCCATCCGATCCGGACGCTGGTGCAAGGCCGAATGGCGGCTGGTTATCACCGCGTGTCCTGGGACGGGCGCGATGACGCCGGCGAGCTGGTGAGCGCCGGCACGTACATCTACCGCCTCGAGGCTGGCAATCTGCGCTTGAGCAAGAAGATGATCTTCCTGAAGTGACCCCCAGCTGTTCAAGCGGGTGGAGCCGGACCGGGACCCTTGGGGTCCCGGTTTTTTGTTCCTGGCTGCTGCGGTTTGTCCCCGGAATCCACCGGGAGAAGCGGCTTGCTTTTGTACGGCTCGATGGCTAACTTCGGCCAGCGATGGGGGAGCAGGCTGTGAAGGCGGATTGGAGACTGGGAGTTGAGCCATGCGCATCGAAAGGGCGATCGTAGCCGGGATAGCGTTGTTCCTGACGGCATCCGGGTGCGGAAAGGGATCGGAAGGCGGCAACGGCAAGGCGGAGACGCGCTGTGAGACGCTCACGAGCAACCAGATTGAGGAGATCATCGCCAAGGCCAATGCCGCGCCCCTCGAACCGGTACGCCCCAACGAGTTCGCGGTGATTGAGACGGATTTCGGGAATCTTGTGGTCCAGTTTTTCCCGGATAAGGCTCCGCTGCACACGCAGTACTTCAAGCGGCTGGCGAATGTCGGTTTCTACGACTGTACCCTGTTCCACCGGGTACAGAAGGACTTCGTCATCCAAGGGGGTGACATCCTGAGCCGGGATGCCGACCCCAGCAATGACGGCACGGGCAGCGCTGGCTATCGTATTCCGGCCGAGTTCAACGACATCCCGCACGATAGGGGGATCCTGTCCATGGCGCGCGGCAGGGATCCCAACAGCGCGGGGACACAATTCTTCATCTGCCTCAAGCGACTCCCCTTCCTGGACGGGCAGTACACCGTGTTTGGGAAGGTGGTGGAAGGCCTCGAGGTCCTGGACAAGATCGCCGCAGTGGAGACGACGCAGCAGCCGCGCATGCAGGAGAAGAGCCGGCCCGTGAAGCCCGTGTACATCCGTCGCATTCGAATGATCACAAGATGAAGCTGGGGCGAAGTTTCCTGCTGACCCTCGGGATTGGGCTGGTGGCGGCTGCGGCCAGCTGGTCCGCACCCGGAGAAAGCGGCCGATACTGGGTCTTTTTTCGAGACAAAGGCCCCCCGGGTCTCCTGAAGCGCTCGGTGGAGGCTGTTCGGGAGGAGCTGGGGGAGAGGACTCTGCTGCGGCGAAGCAAGGTTTTGCCTCCGGAAGAGCTGGTGGACGGTTCGGATCTCCCGCTCTGGGAGCCGTATCTGGAGCGCCTCGCAGAAGCGGGGGCCAGGGTGGTGGTCGTTTCGCGCTGGCTCAACGCCGCGAGCGTGGCAGCGGATTCGTCCGCGCTGGCGGAGATCGAGCGGCTTCCTTTCGTCCTGCGGATCCAGCCGGTCCGTCGTTGGCTGCGGAGCGAACCTACGGAGGAGTGGCAAGCTCCGCGGGTTGCCCTTCGACCCGAGGGGCTGCGGTACGACTACGGTCTGTCGTACAATCAGGTGGCCATGCTTCGCGTGCCGGAGCTGCACGCATGGGGCATTCAGGGCGGAGGGATCATCGTCGGCCTGTTGGACGCCGGCTACGAGTGGAGGAGCCATCAAGCTCTCCAGAGGGCCATGGTCCTCGGCGAGTGGGACTTCATTTGGAATGATCCCGTAACCTCGGACCAGGCGGGACAGGACTACCCCGGGCAAGCTGCCCACGGCACGGAGACCTTCTCCGTAATCGCGGGCTTCCAGCCCGGGAGCCTCATCGGACCGGCGTTTGGAGCGTTCTTTTACCTCGCCAAGACGGAGCGAGTGACGGATCTGCAGGGGAACGACTTCGAGCAGCCGATCGAGGAGGACTACTGGGTGGCAGGCTTGGAGTGGCTGGAGCGGAACGGGGTGGACATCGTATCCACCTCGTTGGGCTACAGCGACTGGTACACGCCGGCGGATATGGATGGGAACACGGCCGTGGTCACCGTGGCTGCGGATCTCGCGGTGAAGAAGGGGGTTTTCGTGGCCGCCTCCGCCGGGAATATGGGCAACAGGGTTTGGCGGATCGTCACCGCTCCGGCCGACGGGGACAGCGTCGTGGCCGTAGGCGCGGTCCGCCCGGACGGGCTGATCGCAGGTTTCAGCTCCCATGGGCCGACGGCGGATGGTCGCATCAAGCCGGACGTGGTAGCCCAGGGCGTGGGGGTGTACGTGGCGGCCCCGGGCACAAGCTCCGGTTACCTCTTCGCACAGGGGACGTCTTTCTCCTGCCCCCTGGTGGCCGGAGTTGCAGCGCTAGTGCTTTCTGCCCACCCGGAGCTAGGCCCAATTCAGCTGCGGGAGGCTCTGCGACAGACAGCGAGCCAGGCTTCCCATCCCGATACGCTGTACGGGTGGGGGATCGTCGACGCCGTGGAGGCGGCCCTGTACTTCGGCCCCGTGTTCAGCAACGTGCCCTCCATCAGGATCCTGGGAGATTCGCGACTCGAAATCCGAACCTATGCCGTTTCCAAGCACGGATTCGTGCCGGGGAGCCTGCATCTGCATTATCGGGTGAAAGGGGAGCCTGAGCAAAGTGTAATGATGACTCCATCTGACACCTCCAATCAGTACCTCGCACGGATCGGCCCCTTTCCGCGGGGGACGGAGGTGAGATTCTGGTTCACGGCGGTGGATTCCGCGCGGGGCGCGGTGAGCTTTCCTCGTGTCTTTTCGGACTTTTTCAGCTACATTGTGGGCCAGGACCGGATCAGTCCTCCGTGGCTGGAGCCCCCGGAAGAGTTTGCGCTGCGCGGTTGCTTTCCCAATCCATTCCGACAGTGGACGCGGATCTCGTTCGACCTGCCGGATGCAGCGCGGGTTACCCTTCAGGTCTACGACGTTCGCGGGCGCCTGATCTGTTCACTCTTGGAAGGTCAGATCGTGCCCGCTGGGCGGCATGGGTTTGAGTGGCGTGCCGTGGATCAGGACGGCCGACCGGTGAGCCCGGGCGTGTACCTGGTCCGCCTCCGGATCGAGCAGCGGGAATACCATAGCAAGATTGTCCTGGTTCGCTGAAACGACACCTCGCTTGCTCTCAATAGGGGAGTGCGGGCGTGGGCAGTTTCGGAGCTTTCTACAATCGGCCTTCGAGGTGAGGGAGATGCGCACGGTATTCACGCGGCTGTTTGGGCAATCGCCCTTCGGTCGAATTGGCGAGCACATGGATCGGGTGCAGCAGTGTGTGGACTTCGTGCCGCGGATGATCGATCTGCTCATCCAGGGGGAATTTGACGAGCTCGAGCAGATGGCCAAGCAGGTTTTCAAACTGGAGCACGATGCTGACATCGTCAAGGGGGAAATCCGCGATCACCTGCCCAAGAGCATTTTCCTTCCAGTGGATCGTGCGGATCTGTTGACCTACCTTAAGGAGCAGGATGCCATCGCGGACGCGGTCGAAGACCTGGCTGTTGTGCTGACCATCCGGGCGATCCGGGTTCCGGAGCCCTTGCAGGAGGATCTGCGGGCCTTTGCGGCGCGGTCGGTGGACGCATGCCGCCTCGCCGGACGCCTAGTGCGAGACATCGGCACCATCCTCATCTCCGGGTTCGGACAGTCGGATGTGGAGCAGGTTCTGGAAAAGGTGGCCAACCTGGGGATCATCGAGTGGGAGACGGACAAGATGCAACAGAAGCTGGTCAAGAAGTTGTTCCAGGTCGAACCCAAGCCTGATCCTCTCAACACTATCTTTCTGATGAAGGTCTTCGAGCAGATCGATACGCTCGCTGATCATGCCGAGAACCTGGGGGATCTCATCCGCATGATGGTGTCCAAAGGGTGAGGGGGGACAGGCGCCTGGACTCCCTGAGATTGGATTTCGCCAGAGCCGGTGAGCTTTGGCTCGGGCAAGGAGGTTGCGCTTCACCTCCGGCTCGGAGCGCCTGGGAAGTGGTTGGGAGCTCGGGTTGGGCCCGGGCATCAACAAACAACGGAGGGATTGAGAAGCGATGGAGTTTTCGCGGCTGGCCCTTCTGGCAACAGCCATCGCGGCTGGCCTGTACATGGCGTGGAATATCGGAGCCAACGACGTGGCCAATTCGATGGCCACGGCGGTAGGCGCCAAGGCCATCTCTCTGAGGCAGGCGGTGCTGATTGCGGCGGTTCTGGAGTTTTCCGGGGCCTTTTTCGTCGGCAGTCACGTGACGAAGACCATCGCCGTGGGTCTGGTCCAGAGCGAGGCGCTCTCTGACCCGCGCACGCTGATGCTGGGCTCCGTGTCCGCGGTCTTGGCGGCAGGCCTTTGGGTGTTCCTGGCTACGTGGAAGGAGATGCCCGTCAGTACCACCCACTCCATCGTCGGGGCGATGGTCGGGTTCGGCTTTCTCCTTGGAGGCGTGCGGGGTGTCGTCTGGGGTACCGTAGGCAAGGTGGTGCTTAGCTGGATCGTCTCCCCCATGATGGGGGCCATGCTTTCCTACTTCATCTTCAAGATCATCGTGCGTTCCATCTTTTCCGCGGACGATCCCGTGGGGCGCGGCCAACGGCTGGCGCCCTTTTTTGTGATGGCCGCTGCGTGGATCATCGTTGCCTCCCTTCTGGCAAAAACGCCCTTCGGCAAGAAGGTGTCCGGTTGGACCGGCGTCGAGGTGACGCTGGGGAGGGCGATCTTCGTGGGTTTCGTGGCCGGTGTGTTGTCGGCCCTTTTCTCGGCGCTCTATTTCTACCTCCGGGTGCGAGCTGGACGGGGTGGCTATGCGGATGTGGAGATGCTCTTTCGGCGCTTGCAAGTCTTGACCTCCTGTTATGTGGCTTTCGCGCATGGGGCCAATGATGTGGCCAATGCGGTGGGGCCGGTGGCCACGTTCTACACGATCTTCCGCGAGGGGAGCGTCGGAAGGTTTGTCGAGGTGCCGCCGGCTCTTCTTGCCCTGGGGGGCTTCGGGATCAGCCTGGGCATCGCAACCTGGGGCTACAAGGTGATCAACACGCTGGGTAGCAAGATCACCGTGCTCACCAATACCCGCGGTTTCTCCGTGGACATGGCAGTGGCGACGACGGTGCTGCTCGCCTCGAAGTTTGGGATGCCCATCTCCACCACTCACACGGCCGTGGGTGCGGTGATCGGGGTGGGATTGGCTCGAGGCATTGACGCCCTGAACTTGGATGTGTTGTGGAGCATCGGGCTTTCCTGGCTCCTGACCGTGCCCGTGGCGGCCCTTTCCTGCGTGTTGATCTACGCCGTCCTGACGGTGTTTTTCTGATTGCGGGGTGGAGTTCGTCCCAAGGGGTTAGCGAGTTACCAGCAGGGCTACCGACTCAATGTGGGCAGTGTGGGGGAACATGTCTACCGGGCAGACGCGCTCCACGCGGTAGGAGCCGGCCAGGTGGGCGAGGTCCCGTGCCTGGGTGGCCGGATTGCAGGACACGTAGACGATGCGCTTGGCCCCGAGGGAGGGCAGGCGTATCAGTGCCCGCGGATGTACTCCATCCCGAGGCGGATCGAGGATGAGCACGTCGGGCTTTCCGTGCTCCCGGATGAAGCCCTGAGGATCCCTGAGGAGAACGCTCACATCTCCGGCCACGAAGCGACAGTTCCCCACGCCGTTCCGTTCCGCGTTCCTCCAGGCGTCGGCGACGGCGTCTTCCACCAACTCGATTCCGATGACCTCGCGCGCTTGCCTCGATACGAACAGCGAGATGGACCCGGTGCCGCAGTACAGGTCGAACACCTTTTCGCGGCCCGTCAGATCGGCGAACTCCAGCACCCTCTGGTAGAGCCGCTCCGCCTGGAGTGTGTTCGTCTGAAAGAAAGAATTGGCGGAGATCTCGAAGACAAAGGGCCCCAGCCTCTCCTCGATAGTCGTTTTCCCCCACACCAGTTCCTCCCGTTCCCCGAAGGCTACCCCGCCCTTGCCAGTGTTGATGTTGTTCACGACGGAATGCAGGCCGGGAAGGGCTTGGAGGAGCTGCGGCACAAGGGCCGATAGGAGTTCGACCCGCGGCTCCGTAGTGACGAGGTTCACCATCCATTGGCCCGTGCGGACGCCTCGCCGCAATACGAGGAAGCGCCAGAAACCCTCGTGCGTGCGGTTGGAATAGGCGGGAAGGCCGCTGGTCCTGGCGAACTCCCTCACAATCTGCAGCACTGCCTGCGTTTCGGGAGCTTGCAAGTAGCAGGTTTGCAGGTCGACGACCTCGTCGAAGCTCCCTCGCCGATGGAGACCGAGGAACAGAGAAGGGCTCGGTTCGCTCGGAAGAGAAGATCCTCGGTCGGAGAAGGAGAACTCCATCTTGTTCCGGTAGAAAAACGGCTCGGGCGAAAGGAGGGGCTCTTCCACCGGCGGCGACTCAAGCCCTCCGATGCGCTTCAAGAGGTCCCTGATCTGCTGCACCTTGTACTCGACCTGCTTCTCGTAGGCCATGTTCTGCAGTTTGCAGCCGCCACAGCTGCCAAAGTGTGGGCAGACAGGCTCGACTTCGAAGGGCGAGCGTTCGAGAACCTCCGTTGCGGCGGCTTCGGCGTATTGGCGCTTTCTCTTCTGGACCACGGCGCGCACACGCTGGCCCGGGATCGCCCCGTCCACGAAGACCACAAGGCCATCGAGGCGGGCGATCCCTCGTCCGCCGAAGGCGAGGTCATCGATCTTGAGCTCCACTGTAGATCCGAGGGGGAGTCCGTTCCTCACCGATCGCCCTCCGGGACAGGGAGACCTTCGGGGGCGATGGAGAGTCTTCTCGCCCCGGCCCAGCCGTCCTGAAAGCTGCGTCGACTCAATTCGGAGACGGTGACCCCTTCCGAGGGGGAGGCATGGACGAACAGTCCTCTCCCCACGTACACGCCCACGTGATCGGGCTCTCGCGAGGCGGGGCGTGACCGGAAGAACACGAGGTCACCCACCTTGAGCTCGTGCCTTTCGACCGGTTTCCCGACCCGGTAAAGCTCCGCCACGCTATGTGGCAACTCCAGACCGAGGGCTGCTCCGTAGACCGCCACCACTAATCCGGAGCAGTCCACGCCTGCGGGGGAAGTGCCGCCCCAGACGTACGGAGAGCCAAGGTATCGCCTCAGCTCCAGGGCCAGACGGGTTTGCCAAGTGGGTAGCCTCTTGGAGGGGCTCGATGGGACGGTCCTCTCGGGGGGTGGCTCGGAGCGAGCGAATCTTGGCTCCGGCTGAAGGGCGGCGCACCCCGCGATGCAGGGGGCGGCGGCGAGGAGGGCAAGCCTAATCCACCGGAACTGCATGGGCTGCATCCTGCAAGATACCTACTCGTTCGGGATGTGTGCCTTGGAAGGCGAGTCGAAGGGCTTCTTCCAGTCCGCTTGCCGGCTCAAGACCCAGCCGCGCGAGCCACTCCCGCGGCAGGTTGCTTACGAGGATCACCCGGTAGGCCCGGGCGTGCAGGAGGAGGGACAGGGCCGTGTTCCCGTTGAGGATGAATTCCCTGCGCAGCTGCCGGTAGAGCTCCTCCGGGGAGGAGTACTGCAGGCAGCGATCCAATCCCCAGCTGCCCGCCCCGCCGCTGCACTCCGCTGCGAAGATCAAGGTGCCGCCGGGCTCGAGGAAGCGGCAGGCATTGAGGAGGCCTTTGTGCGCCTGCACGAGATTGACGTCGTGCGGATGGCCCCCGGCGCTGGCAATGACCAGGGGGAACCGCGCCGGAATGCTCACCGTGGCGCGGGAGAGCAGCCAGCGCACGGCTTCGCGATGACAAGCCAGGAGGTCGCCAGACCAGCAGGCAACCAGATGGCGCTGCGGATCGAGCACCGTCTGAAGGGCGAAGTCCACCGTCACGAACTTCAGGGAATCGAGGAGATCCAGGTAGACGGGATTGTCCTCGAGATTGCCGCTCCGACAGGCGGGGTGAAGTCCGAGGCCATTGGGATCGAGCGTAAGGCTGTGATTCTCCAGGATGGTTTCCAAGGCAGCGCAACCCGGGTTGATCAGCTTCGGCCCACCTCCGAAACCAGCGAAGTAATGGAACCAGACGGCACCGGTCACGATTAGCCGTTCTGCCTTCACGACCGCCTTGTTGAGCGTCACCGGCGTTCCGCGCTCCGTGTGACCGAGATGGACGTTGTCGTCGGGGTTCTGACAGTCGTGGGCAATGACGCGGACGCGCGAATACACATCCTTCCCGACGAGCAGACGCAATTCCCCCGCACTTGGCGGAGAATGGCTCCCGCAGGCGACAAGCACGGTGATGTCCCTGTCGGACACGCCGCACTCGTTGAGGAGATCGAGAAGGATCGGCAGGTACACCTCCTGACCAGCCACGCGGGTCGCATCGGGAATGACGATCGTCGTGCGCTCCCCACGATGAACGATCTCCTGGAGGGCTGGACTCCCGAGGGGTCGGGCCAAAGCTTGCCGTACGAGCTCGGCAGCGTCGGTTTCGGGGGCAAGCTGCGGTGGAGATATCTCCTCCACATTGAGGTTGCTACTGAGATTCGCCCGCAGGCGCGATCGTCCGTACGGCAACTCCAGGCGCATCTGACCTCCGGATAGATCCCTCGCATGCTTGCCGGGGCGAAGATACCAAGCCGTCCCCAAAAATCAAACCGAATCGCGGCAAAGCGCCGATCCGAGCCCGCAGGAGAGCATGTCATCCTCCCCTTGTTTCTAAAGACTGCTCTGCCTACCTTCGATCGGAAGCCGGGAGGAGAGCAAGAGGAGGGATTCCCCCGCGATGTTTTGGCTGAGGCGGTGCAAGCGCGGTCGACGGATTGTCGCCCGACCTATTCGCCGGACAGCGCTGGTCAGGTCCGTGTTGGCCTGCGCCTTGATCCTCTACGTGCTGGTGCGGGTCCACCCGGCGGAGCTTATGAGAGCCGTGAGAGGCGGGCAGCCTTTCCGCTTGCTCTCGCTTGTCGGACTAGCGGCTATCAGCTTCCTCCTGCAGATGTTGAAATGGAGGATGGTCCTGCGATTCGCCTGGCCGGATGCCTCGACCATGGAGGCTCTGAGCTCCCTCGCTGCAGGTCTTTCCCTCGGCATTGCCACACCGGCCCGCGTGGGTGAGTTGGGGCGCGCCTGGTTCTTGCCGGGGAGGGATGTTGCCGTCGCAACTGGATTGGTTCTATTGGACCGGACCTACGCGTTGGGCACCGTGTTGGCTCTGGGTTACCTCGGGGCGTTGTCGCTGAACCTGGAGCCGGCGGCTAGGGGCTGGTGGCCGGTGGTGGGCTTGGCGTTGGTCGGCGCGCTGCTGGCGCCCCGAGCTCTCCGGAAGCTCGGGCGATGGCTGGCACGGAGATTCCTTCAGTTGCGCGGACTGGAAGAAGCTGCGGGTCTCTTGGGTTTCTGGCAGGCATTGCGCCTCGTCGGGGCCAATCTCGCCTGCACCCTGTTCCTCGCTTTCGAGTTTACGGTGGGGGTGCGAAGCTTCTCGGCGGTTCACTGGATCCCAGGCCTTTGGGCCGGCTTGGCCACGCTGGCGGCCAAAGCGGCTATCCCGCTTTCCATTGGGGACATCGGTGTCCGGGAGACGGCGGCGGTCTTGCTCTACCACAAAGCGGGGGCTGCGCCAGCGGGGGCTCTTTCGGGCGCCCTGTGCCTCTACGTACTGAACGTCGCTCTGCCGGCTCTTTTAGGGCTGCGGTGGGTGAGCCGTCGGCGAGCTGCGGTATCTCCCGAAAAGCTCCCGGTGGCGCAGGAGGTCGAATGAACGATTCTGCTGGAGGCAAGGCGGAGGGGAATTGGTGAGTGTCCGGAAGGCGAAGCTCGAGGCGCATGCCAAGATCAATTTGGGGCTGAAGATTTGTGGTCGACGAGCTGACGGCTACCACGAGATCAGCACTATCTATCAGGAGATCGATCTGGCGGATGAACTGGAATTCGAGGTGGAGCCGAGTCCTGGTCCGGTGAGGCTGGAGGTCGAAGGAGCAGATCTGCCTACGGACGAGACGAACTTGGTGCTGCGAGCGGCCGCAGAATTGGCCAGGCGCCGTCCCGGAGGTAGCTGGCGAACGAGGGTCCGTCTGGTGAAGCGTGTCCCGGTGGGCGGGGGATTGGGTGGGGGCAGCAGCGACGCAGCAGCAACCCTTCTCGCCCTCGATGCGCTCTGGGATCTCCATTTGTCCCGGGCCGAGATGTGGACCATCGCGCGGGGCATCGGTGCGGACGTCCCTTTCTTCTTGACGGGGGGAACTGCTTTGGCCTCCGGCATCGGTGACGTACTGGAACCTGTTTGCCAGTGGGAGGATCCGGTCGGGGTGCTCGTAGTGCCTGAGGTACAAGTGTCCACCCGATGGGCCTACTCGCAGGTCAAAATCGGCTTGACAAAGAGGAGGGGATGTGGTAAATTTCGCAGCTTCCTGAGGTTGCGTCCCCGTCTCGCGGAGTGGGGGCGGTGGTTGGAGAATGACTTTGAGGCCGTGGTCCTCCGGGCGTACCCGGAGATCGGGGAGCTGATGAGGCTGCTGGAACAAGGGGGTGCGGAATTCGCCCGGATGTCGGGGAGCGGGGCGTGCCTCTTCGGGCTATTCTCCGTACCGGAGCAAGCCGTTAGGGCTGCGGAGAAGGTAGGGTCTCGAGCAAGGGTTGTGCAGTTCCGATTTGTTCGAGGTTCAAGCCAAGGACCCGAGGCCACCGACGTCGGCTGAGTGGCGTCCCTCGCGACGGAGAACGGGCAGTCCAGCGAGAGCAGGGCGGAACGACCCCAGGGCAGGCAGGACGGGAGGAGGGGCAACGCCCACGCGCGATTGAAGACTGGGGCGTGGCCAAGCGGTAAGGCACGGGGTTTTGGTCCCCGCATTCGGAGGTTCGAATCCTCCCGCCCCAGCCAGTGGTGGAGATGAGGGTGGCGAAAACCAGCGGGGTTTTCGTCATTTTTTGTGTCACTAAGGGCAGAGGCTCCAGCTTGTGGTTGAACAGCAGGAGCAACTCAGAATGGGGACGAATATCAAGATCTTCTCGGGAAACGCTAACCGGCCGCTGGCTGAGCAGATCGCGAAGGCGTACGGTATCCCGCTGGGTGCTACCGAGCACAAGAAATTCCAGGACGGCGAGCTTTGGGTGAAGTACAACGAAAACGTCCGGGGAGCGGATGTCTTCTTGGTCCAACCGACCAATTCGCCCTCGGACAATCTCATCGAGCTGCTGATCATGGTGGATGCTGCGCGTCGAGCCTCGGCAGAACGGATTACAGCCGTCATCCCGTATTTCGGCTATGCGCGCCAAGACCGTAAGGACCAGCCCCGCGTATCCATCACGGCCAAGCTGGTGGCGAACCTGCTCACCACGGCTGGGGCGGATCGGGTTCTGACGATGGACTTGCACGCTCCCCAGATCCAGGGCTTCTTCGACATCCCGCTCGATCATCTGTACTCGTCCACCATCTTTTGCGAGTACTTCCGGCGCAAGAAGATTCCCGATCTTGTGGTGATGGCCCCCGACGTGGGGGGGATCCGAATGGCGCGGGCTTACGCTAAGCGGCTGGAGGCCCCGCTGGCGGTGGTGGACAAGCGGCGGCCGGCAGCCAATCAAGCGAAGGCTGTGAATGTCATCGGAGAGGTGGATGGCCGCAACGTGCTGATCGTGGATGACCTGGTGGATACGGGCGGAACGCTGGTGGAGGCCGTCCAGGCGATTAAGAAGAAAGGGGCCAAGAAGATTTACGCCGCCTGCACCCACGCCATCCTTTCCGGCAAAGCGGCGGAGAGGATCCAGGCATGCGAGGACCTGGAGGAGTTGGCCGTGACCGACACGGTGTGGATACCGGAGGAGAAACGCGTGCCGAAGTTGCAGATTCTCACCGTGGCTAACCTCTTCGCCGAGGCCATCCGGAGGATCCACAACAATGAAAGCATAAGTATTCTTTTCGATTGATCCGTTGGCTAAGATTGGGTGGACAGCATGGACAATGCGGTTCTGAATCTCGAGCGGCGGGAGCTCGGCACCAAGGGCAAACTCAACGCGTACCGGCGGGCGGGGAAAGTGCCCGGAATCCTCTACGGGGCGCACGAGGAGCCCACTCCCATTGTAGTGGAGGAGAAGGAGCTGCAAGCGGCTCTTTCCAGCGGCCACACGGTTTTTGATGCCAAGTTGGGGCGCAGTAGCAAGCGGGTCGTCCTCCGCGAGGTTCAGAGGGACCCGGTGCACGGGCGCCTTCTCCATGTGGATCTGTTGGCTCTCACTGCGGGGGAGAAGCTGACCCTCACCGTCCCTCTGGTGCTGGTGGGTGTTCCCCGGGGCGTGAAGGAGCACGGAGGCACCTTGCTCCAGGAGATCCACGAAGTGGAGATCGAGTGCCTCCCCGCCAACATCCCGGAGCGGATCGAGGTGGACGTGTCTCATCTGGACGTCGGGCGGTCCCTACACATCTCGGATGTCAAGCAGCAGCACGTCACCCTCCTTGCGCCGCCCGATACCCTCGTGGCTCACGTGGTGGCGCCGCGCGTGGCGGCGGAGGCTGAGGGCGAAATCGCTGAGGCCCCAGCAGCTGCCCCCGAGGCGGAGCAATCCTGAGCCTAGCGTGCCCTGGGATCGGGGTGGGTCCGGAGCGGATTCCACATGAGGCGTTGGCTTGTCGTGGGTCTTGGGAATCCCGGCGAACGCTATCTCCGGACCCGACACAATCTGGGCTTTCGGGTTGTGGATCGGGCTGCGGAAAGGTGGCGGGTGGACTTCGTAAGGCGGGGAACGGCGTTGGAAAGCTGCTGGCTCGAACCTCCCGGGTGCGGCGATGCAATGGTGAAGCTTCTGAAGCCCTTGACCTACATGAACCGCAGCGGAATTGCCGTCCGGGAGGCGGTAGCGAAAGAGGGCCTGGAAGCGCAGGAGGTGCTCGTGGTATGCGATGACGTTTCCCTTCCATTCGGCAAGCTGCGCCTCCGTCTGAAGGGGAGCGACGGCGGGCACAATGGACTCGCCTCCGTCATCGCGGAACTTGGCACTCAAGCTTTCCCCAGGCTCCGGATTGGCATCGGGAATCAATTCCCGCAGGGAGGGCTGATCGACTACGTGTTGTCCCCATTCAACCCGGAGGAAGAGGAGCGGCTGCCGGAGGTTGTGGAAAGGGCAGTCGACGCCATTACTTCTTTCGCGTGCGAGGGAGCCGAGAAGGCAATGGCGCGGTTCAACAGGTAGCACCGCTCTTCCGGGTGGCGTCGGAGGAACGAGGGGGGAGGAACTGAATCGACCGTGATCTCGCCGGGGATTCGTGGCCGGGCACGGAGGCGCGAACCGGCCGGCGGGAGCGGTGAGAAAAGGCACCGTCACGGAAAAGGAGGAGTCACGTGCTTCGAGCTTACGAGACAACGTTCGTCATTGATTCGCTCCTTCGAGCCGAGGAGCTCGAGGAGACCATCCGGAGATACGTGAAGTTCATCTCCGACAATGGGGGTGAGGTTCGGCGGGTGGAGAAGTGGGGCAAGCGCAGGCTGGCCTACGAGATTCGCAAACGCCAGTACGGTTACTATGTGTACGTGCGTTTCGACGGTCCGCCTGCCATCGTGGCCGCGCTGGAGAGGGAATACCGCCTGGACGAAAACATCCTGCGGTATCTCACGATCCATCTGTCGAAGGCGGCGCTCGAGAAAGAGCGACAGTTGGCAGAGCAGGGAGGAGTCAAGGAGGCGGCCGGGGCTTCGGAAGTGCAGGAGAGCCACGGCATGGCCCCGGAGGCACAGGGAGAGGCTCTGGCCGCTCCTGAGGAAGAGGTCCCGGATCTTGACCAGCCGTCCGACTCCGACGAGCTTGACGAGGAGAAGTAATCGGCCCGGGAAGAGTCGGACCTGTGGGAGGGACGGTGCAGGAAATGGGGAACACTCGTCTTCCGGACATCAACACGGTCCTAATTGCCGGCACTGTGCTCCGTGAGCCGGAGATCATGCAGACGGAAGATGGTAGGCTGGTAGGGCGGTTTCGCATCCACAGCGTGCGCAAGTTCCGCGACAATGCGGGGCAGTTTCGCGAGAATCGGTGCGAGGTGGATGTCGTCGTTCAGCAAAGGCTTGCGGAGCTTTGCCAGCGAAATCTCAGGGCGGGTAGCCCGGTCTTGTTGGATGGCGAGCTTCTCTCCCAGGGGAATCCTGAGGAGGGGAATCGAGGGACGCTGGAGATCCGAGCACGCCGGGTGCAATTCTTGGAGCGAATGCTGAGGCCGCACACCGGCGAGGCGGAGACGAGCGACAAGACGATGATGGTTCCTCCGGAAACAGCGGATCTGGAGGAACAGGCTCCGACCGAGTTCGACTTCGGTTACCGAGAGCTTGAGCTTTGAGCGTACGGTGGAAACGAGGGAAGAGGCATGCTACGACGAAGGAGGATTTGTCGCTTCTGCGAAGAGGGCGAGATCTACATCGACTATAAGGATGAGCGGAAATTGCGGCGGTTCATCACGGAGCAAGGGAAAATCATCCCCCGAAGGACGTCGGGGACCTGCGCCCGGCACCAGAGGCAACTGAAACTGGCCATCAAGCGGGCGCGGCATTTGGCCCTCCTACCTTTCGTCGCGGAACTTTCACGATAGGCGAGGTGAGTCATGCGGGTTATTCTCCGGCAGGAGGTGGAAAAACTGGGCGGGCCGGGCAAGATCCTGGACGTGAGTGACGGCTACGCCCGGAATTATCTCATCCCGCGAGGCCTGGCCATGCCGGCCACGCCCGCCAATCTTCGGATGTTGGAGGAGGAAAAGAAGCGCGAGAGCCTGCGAGCGAATCGCGAGAAAAGGGCTGCGCAGCGGCTGGCGGAGAAGTTGAATGGGGTGTCGGTGACGGCCACAGTCTCCGTCGGCGAGGATGACAGGGTGTTCGGGGCGGTGACGTCGCAGATGATCGCCGAGCTATTGCAACAAAAGGGATTCGAGATCGATCGCCGCAAGATCATGCTCGAAGAGCCGCTCAAGGCGCTCGGCATCTATGACGTCCCCATCAAGCTTCACCCGGAGGTGGAGGCCAAGATCAAGGTCTGGGTAGTGCGCGAATAGCACATCGCGGAGAGGTTGCAACGGCAGGGGCGGGTGATCCCGCCTTTTTTGTTTTGGGAAGACAAGTGTGTCGCTGCCTCCACCGAGGCCTGGAAGGGGCGAGGAGCGCCGGGAAATATCTGTTGACAAAGAGCGGGTCGGCTGTTAAATTGGCCTACGAGGTTCGAAGGTGTACGCACGCAGAAAGGTGCCCTCATGGAGGGAGGGAAGAATCGGCGCAACAAACTGGACAAGGTCCGTGAGGAGATCGAGTGGCGCTTGACGCTCGGCGTGCTCTCGGGGATGATGGACGAAGCGGTGGCGGAGGTCTGGAAGCGGGCAGTGGACGAGCTCAAGGACGGAGATCTGCAGGATCTGATTCTCACGACCCGGGGTTTGTCGGAGGCCGAAAGCTGGAGAGCCACGATCCGCTTCATCATGTCCCGCAATTACCCGTTCCGTGAGTTCATCCTTTACGAGACGGACGAAGAGTTCAAGCGCCGGTTGGGGATCCGCGACGGGGAAGCCTTCTGACCGGTTCCCACTCGATCCTCGGGGGCGACGGACCAAGGGGCCAAGACCAGCGTTGCGTGGGAGGAGCGGGGATGGAGCGCACCTTTCCGCAATGTCTCAAATGCTCGCTGGGGGTTCTGGTACCACTCTCCGACTACGGCCGTGAAGGAGCGTCCATTCTGTACAAAGCGTGGGTGTGCACCAATCCCGAGTGTGGCTTTCACCTTCGTATCGATAACGGCGAGATCACGGTGGGTGAGTCCATCCCTCGCACCTCGCGAGGGAAATGAGGCGTTGCCGTTAGCCTCGTTCTGGGCTTTTGCAAAAGGGTAAGGGGTTCCGCGTGAGCCTTTTACCCTTTTTCGTTGCCTGCTTCGGGGAGGGGGAGGCCGTGGGCGGGGCTCCAGATTACGAGCTGCAAGATGGGTGGCGCACGAGGATCGGCTGTGCAAAAGTCTGCTGAAAAACGATCCCGATCGTGGCAGCACTTGCCGGCTGCGGGGATTCGGAATCTGCGCGTGAAATTGATCGCCCTGGCGATGGCGTTTTTCCTCTGGTTCTACGTGGTCACAGAGAGCACGTACCAGTACGAGCTGGAGATCCCGATCCGGGTGACGAATCTTGCCCCCGACCGAATGATGCTGGACGAGCTGCCGCCGCGAGCGCTGGTCCGTGTGGAAGGCTCTGGGAAGGCGCTGATCGGCTTGATGGTCGGGCGTGATGTCTGGCTCGCCGCGGATCTTTCGGGTGTGACCCGGGGTAAGACCTGGCGACCCAAGGTGGCAGATGTGGCCTTGGGACGTTGGGCCGGTCAGATCCGGGTGGTGGAAGTCGTGAGTCCCGAGACCCTTCGTGTCGAGCTCGATCTGGTCGCGGAGGACCGCCTCCCGGTGAAAGGGCAGGTCGAGATCCGACCGGCTCCGGGATATACCTTGCTGGCCGGAGTCGAGACGCGCCCGGAGAGCGTCCTTGTGCGGGGGCCAAGATCCGTCGTCAGGCGAATGGGGGGCGTGAGCACGGTCCGACGCACGTACCAGGACGTTCGGAAGGATGTGCTCGTGGACGTCCCCTTGGATCCTCCGGCGCGCGTCTCCGTGGTGCCCAGTCGAGTCCGGGTGATCGCCAGGGTGGACAAGCTGATGGAGCGAACGCTCGTGCAACTTCCGGTGACGGTCGAGAATGTGCCGCCGGGCACGCGCGGGGTCGCGATGCCTCCGGAAGTGAGTGTAACGGTTCGCGGAGCCATGAGCCGAGTTGTGGAATTGAATCCGGGAGCCGTACGGCCCTTTGTGGATTACAGCTCGCCCGTCCCGGGTTCGATGAGCGAGTACGTCGTGCGGGTTTCGGCCCCGCCAGGAATCCAGGTTGAGAAGGTGGAGCCGACCGAGATCCGCGTCCTGCTGGAACGCCTCCGTCGATGACCAGGAGAACCCCGGAGATCGGCCGTGATCGTTCTGGGAATCGAAACCTCCTGTGATGAGACCTCGGCGGCCTTGTACAGTGAGCAAGGCTTGCTGGCTCACGCCGTGCACTACCAGGCTGTGCACGAGGAATACGGCGGGGTCGTCCCCGAGTTCGCCAGTCGGGCGCATATGCGGACGTTGATCCCGACCATCCGCTACGTGATTCGGCGAGCGGGGCTTTCCTTCCGAGACCTGGGGGCTGTGGCCGTCACGTACGGGCCCGGACTCGTGGGGAGCCTGATTGTCGGGCTCAATGTGGCCAAAGGGCTGGCGGTGGCCTTGCGGCTCCCCCTGGTGGGGATCAATCACATCGAAGGCCACATCTTCGCCAACTTCCTGGAGGAGCCGTTTCCGGAACTGCCCGGCGTGTGTCTTGTGGTCAGCGGGGGGCATACGCAATTGGTCCTTGTCCGGAGGCTTGGGGACTATCAGGTGCTCGGCAGGACTCGGGACGATGCGGCAGGGGAAGCCTTTGACAAGGTGGCCCGGATCCTCGGTCTGGGCTATCCCGGAGGGCCGGCCATCGAGGCAGCCGCAGCGGCCGGACAGGAGAACGCGGTGTCTTTTCCGCGTGGTCTCATGGAGAACTCGTACGACTTCAGTTTCAGCGGTCTGAAGACGGCCGTCCTCTACTACCATCGGGCTCTGTCGCCGCAAGAACGGGAGAAACGCCTCGCCGATGTGGCCGCGAGCTTTCAGAAAGCGGTGGTGGATGTGTTGGTGGCGAAGGCTTTGCGCGCGTGTCAGGAGTTTGGGGTGCGGTCTCTCTCGGTGGTGGGAGGGGTTGCACGGAACCGAAGGCTTCGGCGGGCGCTCGAGGAGCTCGCCGCGGAGACAGGCATCCCCGTATTCGTCCCGAAACCTGAGTTCTGTACCGATAACGCCGCCATGATCGCACGCGCAGGCTTTTTCCACCTCCTGCACGGCGTTCGATCCGATTTGCGTCTCGCCCCGGCTCCATCTCTGAACCTCGATAGCCGCTACTTACCGACGGACTGACGAAGCCGCCACCGGGCTGGTGAAGGATGCGCCTGGAAACGCTCAACTTTGGACCTCCAGTCTTCGTGCTCCTGCTGGTGGCGGGGCTGAGTTTCGCTTTGGTCGCCTGGCACTACCGGAGCTCGAACCCTCCCGTAAAAAAGCGCCTGCGAATTGCCCTGGCCTCACTCCGCACGGCGGCGCTGTTGTGCCTGTTGCTGGCCTTCGCTGACCCGGCTATCCAATGGGTTCGCACCCAGCGCGTGAGGCCCCTGGTGGGGGTATTCCTCGACGCCTCCCGGAGTATGGCGGTGTCGGACGGGGGTGCGCCGCGAACAAGCGTGATGACCCAGTGGTGGCGGCGCGTCGCCGACGACCTCCGCGAGCATGCGCGACTTTCCACGCATGCCTTCGGGGTGCATGTACGGAGAGTTTCACCGCAAGACACCATCCCATCCACCGAGGAGGGGACCGACCTATCCGTCCCGTTCCGGTTCGCCTTGGACAGCCTCCGGCAGGAATCCCCGGCGGCTATTCTGATCCTGACGGACGGCAGGCACACCTTCGGTCCGGATCCGCTCCGTTGGGCAGTTCGTTCGCCATGCCCAGTTTTCATCGCCGTCATTGGCGACACCGCTCAGGCTCCCGATATGGCCGTGCTGGACGCAAGCGCGCCTGAGGTGGCCTACGCCGGCAAGCCTTTCCCTGTGCGTCTGGGTGTGAGGAAGATCGGGGGCATGGCGTATGGCGGCGAGATCCGCGTCACGGAGGATGGAGCCACGTTGGTCGGGAGACCTCTGCGCCTCGAGGCAGCGGAAAGCGAGTGGTGGGGCACGCTGGAAGTCGTCGTTTCCAAGCCGGGGGTCGTTCACTTGCGGGCAGAGGTGACGCCCGCCGCCGGCGAAGTAAATGTGGAGAACAATGGCGCTGGGCTGTTTGTCCGCGTCCTACCCGCGCGGAAGAAAGTGCTCCTCGCCGCGAGGGAGCCGGGACCGGATTTCGGCTTCCTGCGCAGGTCGTTGGCCGTTGACTCCACCGTCGATCTCGCGGTAGCTTGTTTCTTGGGGCGGCGCTGGCTAGTGGAGGATCCGAGTGGCATGATGGCGGGAGAAGCGGATCTCGTGATCTTTTTGGATCTTCCTTCCCGGCTGGTGCAAAGAAATGGCACTTGGGAGCGCCTTCGCCAAGCGGCGAATCGGTCCCGGCGCTTGCTAATCTTTGCCGGACCGCAGTTTGACCCGGAGACGGCGAGGCAGCTTTTTTCGGCAGGATCGCAAGAGTTCGTCCGCAGAGGACAGGCGACGACGGTATATTGTTTTCCGGCTACGGGGGCGGAATTCCACCCGTTGGTCCGTTTCTCGGACTTCGAGGCGGAGACGCGCCAGGCATGGCAACAGTTGCCACCCGTGATGTGGTGGGGCTGGGCGTTTCAATCGGGCGGGAAGGTGGTTCTGGTTGGTCGCGCCACCACCGGCGACACCGTCGCTGTGGCTTCCGTCGCCGAAGTGGCCGGGCATGAGGTGGCGTTGTTCAGCATCACCGGTTTCTGGCGGTGGGGACTCACGCCTCTTGCCTTCGCGAAGGACGTCGAGCTGTTCCGATCTTTCGTGCGGAACGTGACCAACTGGCCCTACTCGAGTTCGGGGAGCGAACTGCTGCGGGTGGAGACAGCAAGGAGCGTGTTCGACGGGACCGAACCCATCCGCTTCCGCGCATTCGCGCAGGATGAGGCGCATAATCCCGTGCGTCAGGCCCGTGTGAGCCTCGAGGTGCACGGAAGGCAGACGGACCTGCGGATGGAGCTCGAACCCGTGGCCGACGGGGTATACGAAGGAAGTATCCCGGCATTGCCAGAGGGACGATACCGGTTCCGGGCCGTTGCGAGCGTGGGCGAGCGCGAACTGGGGTCTTCGGAAGGCGAATTTGCAGTGCGCGGGTACACCCCTGAGCTATCCGACCCTAGGGCGTCTGCAGAGCTGGCGGAGGGGATAGCCCGGGCCACAGGCGGGATCGCGCGTCTCTACGCCGAGGCCCAGCAGGTGGTTGATTCTCTTGAGGCATGGCTTCGCTCTCCTAGGTGGGCTAATCTTACCGCGGAGCGAAGGTTCACTTGGAATGCGCGGGAATCCTTGTGGATGCTGGGCATTGCCGGGTTCGCTCTCGTACTCGAGTGGGTGCTCCGCAGGCGAAATGGCCTCTTGTAGGTAACTGGGTGAAGGTTTGGGGGAGGATTCTCCTTGCTTCTCAGTCCGGGGGTTGTAAATTACGTTTTTGCTAGGCGGGCGATTGCCTTTTTGTAAGTCCAGGACGGCTCCCCGCCCGGTGTGTATCCCTCCTTGAAAACGGCGATCCGGAGAGCGAAGGGGGAGGACTCTTGTCCCGCCCAGCCCACGGAGGTCCACGATGCGGACGCGGTTGGCTCTGGCGGTGGTAGCTATGCTGTTTTTGGTCGAGGGGGGTGGCGCGCAGACGACCATGTACGGGGGGCGCGGGATGTCCCGTGTGCGGAGCGCGCGGACGGTGGGTTCCGGCAATCTCTACCTGTCTGCCTACACGCTCCACTATGTGGAGAAGGTGAATGAATCTTTGGCCAAAGACCACACGCTCCGTCTCGCCTTGACCTTCGGGTTGTCGAATCTCCTGGAGCTGAGCGCGAGCGTGACGCCCTATCAGGATACCCAGGAGGGGATTTGGGGTCCGCCGGGGGATAGCGAGCTGGGCCTGAAGTTCTGCTACCCGTACAGCCCGGACTGGCTTCAGCTTGGGATCCATGCGCTGGCTTCGTTCCCGACCGGGGCTAAACACCCGGTCCCGTATGAGCCCTATTCCTCCGGCAAGCTTGGCTGGGCGATGCTCGGCCTCCTGACTCTCGACCTCCGAGAGCACTCGCCTTTCATCCCCTTCCAGCTCAATTTGAACGCCGGCTACATGGATCACGATGTCAGAGACCGATACTTTGAGGATCGGAAGGACCAGGCGCTTGTCGGGGCGGGGATCAAGTTCCCGGTCAAGGGCAGCGTGCTCTACTTCGAATACACCGCCGAGATCTTCCTGAATAATCCGGAGGTGCCGTTCGAGAAAAACTCCATGCGCCTGACGCCGGGCTTCAAGTTTGTTGGCCCGTGGAATCTGATTTACGACATTGCCGTCGACGTGCTGCTTACGGATGAGCGTTCGCCCGGAGGTCGCGATCCCTTCGTGCGCGACTACGCGGATTGGAAACTGATTCTCGGTGTGACCTACCCCTTCTCCCTGTTGCGCTACGTTAAGCAGGAGCGACAGCTTGAGCAGAGACGGGCGCTCGAGGGGATGGAGGAGATTCGGGCAAAGCGAGAGGAGGCGGCTAAGGCGCTTGAGGAGCTCCGGAAGCGCCTTGAGCAGGAGAGAAAGCCGCAACCGGAGTAAATCGGCGCACGCTGGGAACCGGAACCATGCCCTCGCCTCGCTATTGGAGAATCGCCGCGGCCTTTTCCCTTCTCTTGGCCTCGGCCCCCGCGGGCGCGCAGGAGGAGGTTCTTCACGAGCTGGAGTTAATCGCCGATGACCTGCTCAATAGCGCGATCACCTCATACACCAGCGGCCAGTACTGGGACTGCGCGCGCGATCTCATCGTGCTCTTCGAGTTTCACCCGCGGTACAGTCGTCTCGATGTGGCAGAGGTGCTTCTGGGCAATGCCCTCTTCGAACTCGAGCTTTACGAGGCAGCTCAAGGGACTTTCCGGCACGCATTGGATCATTTCCCGGAGAGGCCGACGGCCGGTGCGGCACTGTTCGGTCTGGAAAGGGTGGCCTACAAGCTGGGCCAGCACGCGGAGGCGCTCGGTCGTTTTGAGCAGCTCAAGCGCGGTGTCAGTCCCGGAAGCAAGCTGCTCGAGGGCGGGTCCTACTATGCCGGGTTGACGCTGCTGGAAATGGAGGATTTCGACAATGCCTTGAGGACGCTCGCCGAAGTCAGTCCGCGAAGTCCTTACTACGGCTACGCGCTTTACGCGGCAGCCTTGGCTTGCCTGCGGAAGCACGACCTCGAGAATGCCTTGAAGATCCTGGAGCGGCTTTCGGCTCTCCCCATCACCGGAGAGGAAAGCCGAGCGATTGTGGGAGAAGGCCGCCTAACGCTTGGGTATATCTACTATGAGCTTGGCTACTACGACCGGGCCATGAACCGATTCTGGGCCGTCTATCCGGATCATGCGAAGCGGCAGGAGGCCCTGCTGGGGTACGCGTGGGCCGCCTACAAGGCGCGGAACTACCGCGAAACGATCCGTGGTTGCACGGACCTGGTGACAGGCTTCCCGGAAACTCGATACATGGAGGAAGCCCTTTTCCTCCTCGGTCAGGCGCTCATGGATGACCGACGCTACGACGAGGCGATCCGGGTCTTCGACAAACTCATCGACCTTTGCGGCGACGGCCGCGGGCAGATTCGAGAGGAAGATCGCGAGACCCTCGCCCGTCTGCGGAAGTCGTTGGAGAATCTGCGACTAAGGCTCCTGGTACTCGAGTCGAGGCTGCTGCAGGTGCTTCCGGGGACGAACTCCGCTGAGGCGGTGGGTGGCCTGAAAGATCGGCTGAAGCAGATCCGGGAGCGCAGGACAAGGATGTTGCGCGAGATCGAACAGGAGCGCTCGGAGATCGACCTGGTGAATCGACAAATAGAACTGCTCCAGTGGCAGTTTGAGCGGCTGGAGGGAGCCCCAAATTGGAAGGCCTACGCGGAGTACGCGCGCGCCCGTTCGCTGTTCTTGAAGAGCAAGTCCTGAGACGATGAACCTTTCCTCGCTGACAATCTCGAGACGGGTCCGGCTTCTGCCGAAGGCGCGCCACAGGGCCGTCTCCTGGGTGGGGCTTTCCCTGATTCTGGGCTGCACTTCCATGGCCTGGGCCCAAGAAGGGGCGAGGGTGGACACTCTGCGCATCGATACCCTGGATCGGGGGGCAGTGGAACGCACCATCCAGCTTTGCCTTGATGTCCTGCGCCGGTATCCCGATTCCGAGTTTGCCCCAACGTTGATGTTCCAGGTCATGCAGCTGTACGCCCGGGCGGCGGAACTGGACTACAGCGTGGCCATAGCCCGCTACGAGCGGGAGCTGGCGGAATACGAAGCCCGCAAGTCCGGCCAGGAGCCCCAGGCTCCCCGCATCGATCTCTCCAAGGCCATTGATGTCGGCGAGACGCTACTCCGGACCTTCCCTACCATCTCATTTCGTGCCAAGGTGATTTACAGCCTGGCTCTATGCTACCAGAAGCAGGACCTGGGGGAGGCGTATCTCCGTTCACTGGAAAGGCTCGTCTCGGAGTGCCCGGAAGATCCCTTTGTCCCCGAGGCCTATTTCCGCATCGGCGAGTACCACTTCGATCACGAGCAATACGCCGAAAGTATTCGTGCCTACAGCCAGCTCCTCAAGTACTGGGAGAGCCCCTATTTCGACATGGCCATTTACAAGCTGGCCTGGGCCTATTTCAATCTCGGCGAATACTCGCAAGCCATCAGCAGCTTCGTCTACCTCATTGACGACCTGGACACGGTCGAACGCTCCAATCCACAGTTCGCAGGCCGTAGCCGGATCGACCTCCGGCAGGAGGCGATGCAATACATTGCCATCAGCTTCTCCGAGTACGGCGGCGTGAGCAAGGCCAAGCAGTTCTTCACCGAAGTCGCTCCAAGACCGTGGGCCGGGGAGGTGTTTCTGCGTCTGGGGAAGATCTATTTTGCGCGCAGCGACTTTGGAGAGGCGGCCAGATCTTTCCGCACCTTCCTTGCCCTGTTCCCCGAAGACCCGCGCGCCATCGATGCGGCGGTGGAAGTGGTCCGCTGCCAGGAGGCTGCCGGCGATTTGGTGAATGCCGACCGAGCGAGGGAAGACCTCCTGGAATCCTTCAATCCCTCGACGGCTTGGTACAATCGGCTTGCGGCGAACTGGAAGGCCCACGCCGATAGCATCCTGGAGAAGACGTTTCTGGCGCTGGGCAATAACCTCGTGGTCGCTGCACGGGAGAGCCGCGAGGCCGAGCAGTACCAGAAAGCCATCGCCGTGTACAAGCGTTTTCTGCAATTCTATCCCAAAGGCCCTGAAGCCGATCGGGTCCGATTCCTGATCGGGGAGGTGTTCTACGAATCGGGACAAGTTCGTCAGGCGGCTGAGGCCTACCGGGATTGCTTCCTTTCGGCATCGGAAAAGGAGTACGCCGAGAAGGCCGCCTTCAATAGGGTTTTCTGCTGGGACGAGTTGCGCTCCAAGTCGCCGAGCTTCGATAGCGTCGCTATCCGGCTCGAGGGGTTTCTCGGCGACACCACCGTCAGCTTTCGCGCACCGAACGAAGCCACGGCCGAGTTGCTGCGGGCCTGCCACGAGTTCTGCAGGGCCTTCCCTGCATCGGACAAGTGGCCTTCCGTCATGATGAAGCTGGGCGGCACGCTTTTCGAGTTGGGCGACTACAGCTGGGCGGAGAACGTCTACCGGGTTGTGCTCTCCCGGGAGGTCCCGGCCGATGTCCGCGCCAAAGCGCTGGCCATGGCCGGCCAATGTCGCTACCGTATGGAGGATTACCAGGGGACGGAGCGGTGGTACGACCAGCTCGTCGCCACCTTTCCGGACAGCGAACAGCTCCGCACCCTGGCCGCCAGGATGAAGGCCTCGGCCCGATACAAGCAAGGCCTGGAGCGGAAGGAGAAGGGGCAAGCAGAGGAATCGGCTCGTCTCTTCGCCGCGGCGGCCGAGATCTCACCGGATGAGCAGCTGGCGGCAGTGAGCCTCTTCGAGGCGGGGGCCCAATACGAAAAGGCGGGTCGAGTAGATTGGGCGATCCAGCAGTACGATCTGCTGTGTTCTCGCTTCCCGAAGTCCCAGTTTGCCGACGAGGGATTGTACCGCTCCAGCCTGTTGCGAGAAAGCTTGGGCGACTGGAAGGAGGCGGCTCAGGGCTACCTTCGCCTCGCGGCCGAGTACCCGGAGTCCCGTTTCGCCCGCCATGCCCTCTTCCTCGCGGGCTCCTGCATGGAGAACGAGCAGGTTCCAGACGAAGCGGCCCAGATCTACGAACGGTACCTTGCTCGCTTCGGCTCACAGGATCCGGATGAGTATTTGGAGTGCCTGGTGCGCCTGGCGGAGATCCGAAGACAGGCTCGGGACTTCGCTTCGGCTCGCCGGCTTCTTGAGCAGGCGATCGAGTCCTTCAACCGTTTCCGCATGAATCTGCAGCCGGTGGATGAGTACGTGGCGGCCAAGGCTCAGTTCTTGATCGGGGAAATCAGCTTCGAAGAGTACGCAGCTGTGGGTCTCGTGCCGCCATTGGACCGTTCTCTGCGACAAAAGCAAGCCAAGTTCGCCGAGGTGCTTCGGGCATATACGGAAGCGGCTAAGTATCGAGTGGCGGAGTGGACTTCGGCTTCCACCTGCCGCATCGGGGAAGCGTTTGAGGAATTTGCCCGCTCCCTGTGGGAGAGCCCGTTACCCGAGGATCTCACCCCGGAGCAGCGGGAAGTTTACCTGAGCAGGCTCTCGGAACAGGTTCGGCCTCTCAAGGAGAAGGCGTACGAGGCCCATCGCCGGAACCTCCGTCTCGCCGAAGAAGCTGGTCTGGTGAATGATTGGATCAGTCGGAGTCGGGCCCACATGGAACGTTTGGCCCTGGAGCTTGGTTTGCCCAGCACCTCCGAGGCCTCCCCGGCCGATAGCGCGCTCGCGGGCCGAGAGAATGAGAAAATCCTGCCGAAAGAGGGGATCCGATGAGGGCGAGATTCGCTCGTCTTTGCCTACTCACTTTGGCGATGGGATGGAGCCTGATGGCCCACACGGCCCAGGGGCAGGAGCCAACTACCCCTCAGGAGCCTGCCCCTCGGGTCAGCCGAGAAGTGATCCGGGTTTTTCTGGACCGGATCGAAGTGGTGGGGCGCGTGGACAAACCCCAGGCGATTTTCATTATCCCTGGGAAGAACCCCGAGGTGGAGGGGATCCGGATCGATCGGATGTTCTTTCGGGAAATCTTCCGGAAGGTGGAATACCCGACGGGTGTGCTCCGTCGTTCGGAGGAAGTGGTGCGGAAGGAGTATATCTTGTGGTGAACGTGCGGACCGAGGCGTTGGACCTGATCGGCAAGAGGAGGTGAACCCTTGCAGTACATTCATGACGCATTCGTGCACGGCGGCTCGGTGATGTACCTGATCCTGCTCACGCTTGTGGCGGGCATCGCCATCGCGGTGGAACGCTTCATGTACATCAGCCTGCGGAACCGCATCGACGCAGGCACCTTCGTGGCGAAAGTCATCGAGCTGGTCCGGAAGGGCAATGTCAACACGGCGATGGAGTATTGCCGGCGTTCGAAAGCCGCTCTTCCTCGCATCGTGCTGGCGGGACTGGAGAACTACGAGGGTTCCACGCGCGACATTCAGAACGCGCTGGAACTGGCAGCACTGACGGAGATACCGAAGCTGGAGAAGCGAACCCCCTACCTCTCCATGATCGCCAATGTGGCCACGCTACTGGGTCTGCTCGGGACGATTTTCGGATTGATCCAGTCCTTCCAGGCAGTGGCTCAGGCGGAGGCAAGCCAGAAGGCCGCCCTCCTCTCCGCGGGCATTTCGATGGCCATGAACACCACCGCCTTCGGCTTGCTTGTGGCCATCCCTTGCCTCATCGTGTACTCTGTTCTGCAAGAGCAGACGAGCGCCATCATCGATGAGATTAACGAGAATGTGGCCCGGGTCTATCAGGGCCTCGTGGCGATCAAGGAAGGGGAGTCGGTGGTATGAACCTGCGTGCGGTGCGCGAGCGGAAGGAGGCTCTCCGCCGGGATGCGGAGATCAACGTCACTCCCGTGCTGAATCTCTTCCTGATCGTCATCCCGTTCTTGCTGCTCACGGCGGTCTTCGTTCGGATCGCGATCGTGGATCTGTCCCTCCCGAGCCTCGCCAGAAGGGGGGAGGGCCAGTCGACGCCGGCACCCCAGCGCATCGTGCTGAACATGCTGACGATTGACGAGGAGGGTTTCCAGCTGAAGAGTACCGGGATGGAGTTCCCCCGCCTCCCGCGGACGGCCAGCGGGTTTGACTATGACGCGCTGGCCAGGCAGCTGCGGCAGGTCAAGGCTCGCTACGCGGAGAGCGAAGATGTGATCATCGCCCCCGCAAGCACCATCCCGTACGAGGTGATCATCCACGTCATGGACACCTGTCGCGACAACGGATTCCCCAATATCTCCATTTCGGGGTGAAATGATGGCTTACTTGCGGTTGACAGAGGATGGGTCAGATGGGGGACTGAATCTGCCGCGTCCCCGACGCCGCCTGCGGGGGACCATCTCCCTGCGTCTGACCTCCATGATCGACATGTTCACCATCCTTCTTGTCTTCCTGCTGAAGAGCTTCTCCGCGGAGGGCGAGATCATGACGGTGGCTCGGGATCTCCGGCTTCCGGAATCCACCGCCCAGAAGCCACCGCAAACCGCCAGCATCATTGCCATCACGCAGGATTGGATCTTGCTGGATGGCAATCGGATCATCACCACCCGCGAGGTCCTCGAGGGCAAAGGCGCCATCGTGCGTCCTCTCCAGGAGGAATTGATCCGCCTGCGCAAGCTGACGGAGGGCATTGCCCAGATCTCGCGAGGGCTGGAGTTCACGGGGAACGTGGTCATCCAGGGAGACAAGACCATTCCCTTTGAGGTGCTGAGGAAGATCATGTACACCTGTGGCAGTGTTGGATACAACAACATGCTGCTGGCCGTTACGCGCAAGGAGTGATTACAGGAGAGATGGCCATCCGGAGCGATCACGTTCTACGACTCCGAGTCTACCAGGACGCCACGGTACGGGAGCACCTGATTCCGCCGGGTAAGTGCTTCACCTACGGGCGGGACGCGGGGAATGACCTCGTCGTCCTGGCGGCAAGCGCGCCCAAGAGCCGCAATCTGGTGGAATCGGACGGCAGGCGCTATTTCCTCATCCTACCCAAGGAGGCGAAAGGAGAGGAGCGCGTCGGCGACTCGGCCTTGAGGATCGAGGATCTGATCCGCCACGGCTTGCTGCATCGGAGCCGCGACGGGTATCGGCTTCCGATCTGGAGTGGCAAGAGCGGGAAGCTGGAGCTCGATGGCTTCCGCGTGGAATTCGACTTCGTTGCCCCGCCGCCGGAACTCGTGGCTCTACCGGACTACTCCTGGCGTCGCCGGTTCCTTCGGGCGGTTGTGGAGGACCCGGCGCTGAAGCTGAGTTTCGTCGTCCTGCTGGTCGTGAGCCTCGCGTGGGTGAAGCACGTGACGGGCCTCCAGTTCCCGGAGCGGCCGATGGTCGAACTGGAGCAGGTGCCGCAGCGCTTCGCCAAGTTCATCCCTCGCCCCATGCGTCGGGAACCGGAGGTGAGGAGCGAGTTGTCCGGCGGAACGACATCCGGCACTGAGCGAAGCGCGGGGGGCGAGAGAAAGTCCGAGGCTGGCTCCAGTACGGGCTCGAGAGAAGGGGGTGCCTCCGTGGTGGTCCAGAGGGGGATCCTGGGTCTGATCGGAGGGTCGGGGGAAAGCGGCTCGAGCAGCTCAGTCATCGATTTCCTCGTGGGGCAGGGCTTGGTGAAGGACATGGATCAGGTGCTCGCCGAGTCCGGCGAGCTTCAGGTCGGTCGGCCTGAGGGCCGGCCCGCGGGCAGCTCCTCACTCGACGACCTGTTCTCATTGGACAATTTGGCGAAGGTCGACGTCGATCAGGCGGTCGGGGAGGCAGCCTCGAGCTTCGGCGGGGTACAACTGAAGAAAGAGGGACTGGTGGAGCTGGACCGGGCCGCGGAGGTTTCGGGCTCGCAGGAAGCCATTGGTCAGCGCGGCGAGGAGCAGCTGCGAAGCGTCATCCTCGCGAACCGGGGGAGGATCGAGTACGTCTACAATAAGTACTTGCGCACGAACCCGACTCTTGCCGGGAAACTGCTCCTGGAAATCACCATCGAGCCCGACGGCACTGTGTCCGACGTGCGCGTACTGGAGAATACGCTTGGGGACATCGCCTTCGTGAACGAGATCCTGGGCATCGTGAGGCGTTGGCGCTTCCCACCCATTGCGAAGGGGGTAGTCGTGGTCACTTACCCGATGATCTTCTACCGCGCCGGGTAGCCTGTTCCCGCCCACGCGGCCTGTCTCCTCGCAATTCGCCGTCGAGTTCCTTCTGCGAATCGAAGGAGCGGGACGTCCGGTTTGCGCCGGCTAGCTTCCCCGGTGCCGGACTGTTGCGCCGTCCCGCGGGCTCGGAACGACGGGAAACGGCAATGCCGAGGGAAGCTCGCCCGGGCTCCAGTTTGTGACTCTCCCGCGCCGGAAGGCAGACCTCCGGATCCCAGGAGCGGTCCACACGGGCAGGGCGGTTCGGTGGTCAGGGCAGCTCGATGTCGAGCGCGCTCAACACGTCCGCGATAGGGTTGTAGATGGTGCTTTGATCGGATCCAGCGAAGAGGAGTCCGACCGCCCGACGACTGGATGACTCAACGAGCAAGGAGCCTGAGTCACCCGGTGCCGACATGTTTCCGGTGACGATCTGCCCTTCGAACAAGGCGGTTCCCGCGGCCCCGTAGCTGACCCGGACCGTCGCGTCGATCACGTCGACGGTGCCGGTGGAGACGGCCGTGGTGCGGCCGCTCTTGGTGACCTGCATCCCGAGGGAGGGGGCAACTGTGCCGTGCACCTCGCCCAGCCCCAGGATTGCGTCGGAGATGGCATCGTCGGCGATCGGCAGGGCGACGGCGGCGTCGACCCGATTGGCCTGCTGAGCGATCACGGCCTGCAGGCGCCACTTCGATCCCACCAGCTTGGCAAGCCGGTTCGCCACTCGCACCACTGCCAACGCCGTAGGGCACACGCCGCCGTTCCCGCCGCCTCCGCCCTCGAAAGAGATTCGGACGAAGCGGAGTAGCTCTGCCAGGCGATCCTGCGGGTGGTGACCCCCGTCGGCGGGCCCAGGCTGGAGGATCGGGTCTCCCGGCGAGGCATCGTTGCTATTGGCCAGGACGTGGTTGTTGGAGAGGATGAGGCGGCTGCCGCTGGCCCGATCTCGTACCACAGCCCCAAAGGTGCCGGCGGTGATGGCCCAATGGCCGATGCTCACCCCGGGAGGCGCCGGCCGCCAGCGATCGGTACGGCTTTGCTGGGCCACGATCTTGCCCACTTCCTTCACATCGGTGGTCACGCCCTGGATGACCTCGGGGACCAGATCCTCCGGCGCCAGCTCTTCCTTAGGGAGCTTCTTCTCCACGAGCACCACCAAGCAAAGCTCTTCGGTCCTCTGTCCCCCTTTCTCTTTGAACCCGATGCCGACGCCCACCACATTGGCCTTGCGCAGCAATTCGGCCCGTACCCGAGCCTGCACCGCCCGGATTTGCTCTTGTGTTGCCACGATCTTCCTCCTCGCGGCCTGTTGGACCGCCTCCTCTTGGTCTGCCCTCCGGACCGCGAGCGAAAGCGCGAAGTACGGCCCCCTCGCGAAGGCCCGTCCTAGCTTGAAGGAAGGGGCTTCGGTCGGGAACGCGCCCCGGAAGGCCGTCGGTGGTAATGTAGACATAATGCTCTCCCGTTGCAAGGGGAGACCTCCCGATGATCCGGCACGGCGGCGCGTCCGTGGGGAATGGGGATATCAGCCGTAGACACAACGACCTACGGCCATGGGGGGCGGGCCTTTTCAGCTTGCATTTGTAGGGGTTGGGGGTTAAATTGGAACGATCCGTAGAGGGCGGGTTGGAGGCATGGGCAGGGTAATTGCCATTGCGAATCAGAAGGGCGGCGTCGGCAAGACGACGACGGCGGTGAATCTTTCCGCTTGCCTCGCGGTGGCGGAGCACCGCACCCTGCTCGTCGACATCGATCCACAGGCCAATTCCACCAGCGGGCTGGGCTTCGACCCCAAGAAGGTGAAGAACAGCATCTACGAGGTGCTGGTGCAGGGGATAGATCCGTCCACGGCGATCCTTCGTACCGAGCTGGAATACTTACATCTTCTTCCTTCGACCATTCGGCTGGTGGGAGCTGAGATCGAGCTTGTCAGCGCCATTTCCCGAGAAAGTATCCTCCGCCAGGCGTTGAAGGACATCCGTAAGGATTATCAGTTCGTACTGGTCGATTGTCCCCCTTCCCTCGGGCTACTGACGCTGAATGCTCTGACCGCTGCTGATTCTGTCCTGATTCCGATCCAGTGCGAGTATTACGCTCTGGAAGGGCTGGGTCAACTGCTGAACACCATCCGGCTGGTTCAACGTCACCTGAATCCGGCGCTGGAGATCGAAGGCGTCCTGCTCACCATGTACGATGGTCGATTGAATCTCTCCCGGCAAGTGGCGGACGAAGTGCGCCGGTACTTCGAGGACAAGGTGTTCCAGACGGTGATCCACCGCAATGTCCGGTTGAGCGAGGCCCCCAGTTTCGGCAAGCCGATCATCTTGTACGACGCCGTATCCGCGGGGGCGGAGAACTACATGAGCTTAGCGGAGGAGATCCTCCTCAATGGCCAGCGGCAAGCATCGAACAGCCTTGGGTAAGGGCCTGGCCGCTTTGCTGCCGGACATCGGGCCTGAGGACAGCGATCGGTTGGACAAGCTGACCGAGATCGAGATCGATCTCATCGAGCCCAATCCCTTCCAGCCGCGCACCCACTTTGATCCGGAGGGGTTGGAGGAGCTGAAGCGGTCCATTGCGGAGAAGGGGGTGATACAGCCGATCACCGTGCGGCGGCGGGACGGGGGATACCAACTGATCGCGGGGGAGAGGCGATTGCGCGCGGCGAAGGGCCTGGGGCTCCAGCGGATCCCGGCCTACGTCCTCGATGTGGAGAGCGAGGAGGAGATGCTGGAGCTTTCCATCGTCGAGAACATCCACCGGGAGGATCTCAACCCGATGGAGCTGGCCCGGGGTTACCAGCGCCTCATCGAGCAATGCGGCTTGACACAGGAGGAGGTGGCGCAGAAGGTCGGGAAGGATCGCGCCACGATCGCCAATTTTCTCCGGCTCCTCAAGCTGCCCCGCGCCATCCAGGAGAGCCTGGAGAAGGGCGAGGTATCGATGGGGCATGCGCGGGCCCTGATTAGTCTCGAGGATGAGAGGCTGCAACTGGCCATTTGGCGGCGGGCGGTGAGGGAAGCTCTTTCGGTCCGCCGCGTGGAGGAGCTTGTACGGCAAGCGACGCGGCGGGCGCCGGACAAGACCACGCAGACCCCCAAGCCTCTTTCCCCCGAGCTGGCCGAGGCCGAGAATCGGCTCCGCCGCCTGCTGGCCACGCAGGTCCGAATCCATCCGGGGAAGCGGGGCGGGAAGATTGAGATCGAGTACTACTCCGATGCGGATCTGGACCGCATCCTGGAGCTGATCGAGAACGGCGCGGCAAGGTGATGAGAAAGACCGGCGGAAAACGGAAGCAAGTCGGCTACCACATCCTCCTGATACCGGATGATGATCGGCCTCCCTTCAGCCTGCACCTGGGTCCGCAGCGGATCCGGCTGCTCAAGATCGCTGGGGCTATCCTGTGTGCTCACGTCCTATTGGGGGCGGCGTTGTACGTGGTGGCGGGACATCAGTGGCGGCAAAACTCCCGCCTCCGACAGGAGAACGAGGCGCTGAGGGGGGAGGTGAAGCGCATCGAGAAGGTGGCTGCGGAATTTGAACGGCTGGAGGAGGCCCACCGGAAGATCCGAGCCCTGCTCGGCCTCGAGCGGGAGGGTGGACAGCTGCCGCAGGTCGGAATGGGTGCGAGGACCGGAGAGGGGATTCCGCCGCTCTCCTTCCTCGACAATCCGGGGAGCAGCGCCGCGACGGCGATTGTGGGCCCGGCTACGCTGAGTCTTCTGACGGAGCGCAGCTCCGAAGCTCAGTTCCTCGCTGCCAGTTTACCCACGCAGCTCCCGGTCGAGGGGATCCTGACGGCGGATTTCGACCCGGTGGGAAAGGGACACTTTGGGATTGACATTGCCGCGCAGCGGGGGAGCGTAGTTCGGGCAGCGGGAGCCGGCCTGGTTGTCTTCGCGGGGTGGACCCCGGAGCTGGGCAATCTCCTCATCATCTACCACGGACGCGGCCTTTTCAGCTACTACGGGCACAACGGGCGGCTCCTGAAGTCGGCAAGAAGCTGGGTGCGGAAAGGAGAGCCCATCGCGCTGGTGGGGAGCTCGGGGGAGAGCTCTGGTCCGCACCTTCATTTCGAGATCTGGCTCGACGGCAAGCCTTGCGACCCGAAGTCCTATCTCATGGCCTTCGCGCGTCCGTCGGAGGGTGGGCAGGCGGAGTCGAGATGATAGGTTGGAATGGGTTTGTGTAGTGCTTCGGATCTGCATGCAGAGGTGAGGGAGAAATGGCCAAACGGGAAGAGGGAACGATGACGACGCCTGGCGAACTGAATTCCATCGTCGGCAAAGGGTCTGTTCTTGAGGGAAATTTCGAGGTGCAGAGCAGCGTTCGCATCGATGGCCGGGTGAAGGGCAACGTGAAGAGCGGAGATACCCTGATCGTCGGCAAGGACGGGGAAGTCGAGGGGGAGATCACGGCCAAGAACGTGGTGATCGGCGGGCGCGTGAACGGGAAGATCGATGCTACGGGCCGCGTGGTGTTGGAGTCGACGGCCGTGTTTACAGGCGATTTGAAGACGGGGAGGCTGGTCATCGACGAAGGGGCCGTTTTCAATGGACAGTGCAGCATGAAGGAGGCCCAGCCTGCGCAGGGGGTCTCGGCAGCGGCCAAGAAGCCGGAGTGAGCGGAGCCGAGGCCAGGGGAGTGGAACCTCGACGCTGAGGCGAGCGTTCTCAGCCTCAAAGTCCCGCGCGAAATGGACTACCGAGCCTTTCGGCAGGTTGCGCCGTATTTGGATCTGGGGTTTCGCCTGGCCCTGATGGTAGTCCTGGGCTTGTACGGGGGGTACAAGCTGGACCGGAGGCTCGGGGTGCTTCCCCTCTTTACCATCATCGGAAGTCTCCTTGGCATGGGGGGTGGGATGTACAGCATTTATCGAACGGTGTACGGCCGAAAGAAATAGCAATCCGAAAGGCTTGCGGGTTTGATCTCGCGGCTATTGATCTCGGCGTTGGTCTTGGCACTGGGGTTCGGCATCGTGATCCTGGAAGAGGAGGGATTTGCGGGGCCCCAGTTCATTAGCGCATTCTTCGGGATCGGATTGAGCCTGGCGACGATCCTCGCCGGATATTTGATGAATCGCTGGGCCTTCGGGAGATCGCGCCGGGTATTCATGGGGGTTGTGGTTGGCGGGATGATCGGCCGGTTGGTCGTGGTGAGCCTGATTCTGGTCTGGGTGACGTTGAATCTGCGCATTCCGCTGCTAACGTTTTTCGTGAGCCTGTCGATAAGCTACCTGACTTTCCAGATCATCGAAGCGTGGTCGATCCACCGAGGTCTCCAGAAAGGAAAGATCTGACCAGGAGGGCAGACGTTGGCACTGGGCCTGGGGTGGGAAGGATTCCGACTGTGGGCAGAAGAAGCTGCGGAACATGGCGAAGAAGGGGGAGCCGGCTTCATCCTTGAAGAAGTGACCGACCATGTGCTCATCCCCCTCCCGAAGGTCCTCGGGATCGATCTTTCCATCACCAAGCACGTGCTCATGGTCTGGATTGCGGCGGCGTTGCTCATCGCGCTTTTCGCCGTGGCGCGTCGGCGTTCGGGCACGGTCTCGAAGTACCTGGCCAACTTCTTCGAGGCAGTGGTCGTATTTCTGCGAGACGACGTGCTGAAGCCCTACATTGGGCACGATGCCGACCGTTTTGCCCCCTATCTTTTCACGGTATTCTTCTTCATCTTGACCATGAACCTGTTAGGCTTGGTGCCAATGGGCGCCACCGCTACCTCGAACCTGAGCGTGACGGCGACGCTAGCCGTTATGACTTTTCTGATCGGGCAGGGGGCGGCGTTGTTGCGGAAGGGACCGCTGGGCTACTTGCGCAACTTTGTGCCGCCTGGCATACCCGCCTTTGTGGTACCGATCCTTTTCATTGCCGAGATCATGGGTCTATTCACCAAGCACTTCGCTCTGGCGATCCGACTCTTTGCAAATATGGTGGCCGATCACTTGGTGGTATTCACCCTGCTTGGTCTGATCTTCATCTTTCGCAGCGTGCTGATCGCCTTCGTGTCGGTGCCGGCAGCAGCTGCCATTGAGCTTCTGGCGGTTCTCATCGCCTTCATTCAGGCGTACATTTTCACCATGCTTTCGGCGGTGTTCATCGGGCTGGCGTTGGCCGAGGAACACTGAGCCGAAGGGGTTGAGCGGTTGTTTGCAGCGGGATTGGGTGTACTGGAACCAAGAGCCAAACGAGGAGGTCGACATGTGGTCGCTGGCATTCGCGTACTTGGCGGCGGGATTGGGGGCGGGACTGGCAACCTTTGGAGGTGCTTTCGGAATCGGCCGTCTGGCTAGTGCGGCCATGGATGGCACGGCGCGTCAGCCGGAGGCGGCGGGCGACATCCGCGGCATGATGATCCTGACGGCGGCCATGATCGAAGGTGTGGCTCTCTTCTCCGTGATCGTGTGCGTGCTGCTGGTGTTCCTGGCCAAGGCCGCCTGAGAATGAGGTCAGCGCCATGCTTCTAAACGTGAATCCGGGGCTCGTCATCTACACCGTCCTTACATTCCTGCTCCTGCTTTTCATCCTCAAGAAGCTAGCCTGGAAGCCTATTCTGGGGGCACTGGAGGAGCGGGAGCGCCGGATTCAGGAGAGCCTGGAGAGTGCCGAGAGAGCCCGGAGGCAATCCGAGGAGCTCTTGGCTCAGCAGCAGCAGGTCTTGGAGGAGGCTCGGACGCAGGCTCAGGTGATTCTGGAGCAAAGCCGGAAGACTGCCGAGGCAATGCGTCAGGAGATCCTGGCCAATGCCCGCCGTGAGGCTGAACAAATGCTGGAGAAGGCCCGGCGGGAGATCGCGCTGAGTCGAGACAAGGCGATCGACGAGATCCGGAAGACGGCCGTGGATCTCTCCCTTGCCGTGGCCACCAAGGTTATCCGCAAGTCGTTGGGAGCGGAAGATCATAAGCGCCTGGTGGAAGAGGCCATCGAAGAGATGAAGGAGCTGTCGTGAGGGCGATCGGCCTGGCGAGACGATATGCTCGCGCTCTCCTCGAAGCGGCGGCGAAGAAGGGGGTAATGGAGGAGGTGGGCCAAGAATTCGATCTCTTCTTGGCCGTGCTCGATCGGGAGCCGAAGCTCCGCTTCCTCCTGCTTTCCCCGGAAGTATCTCGGGATCGGAAGCAGGAGATCTTGCGCCAGATAGCCCAGGGGTGGATGTCGGAGCTGTTCCTCCGCTTCCTGCTGGTTCTGACCAATGCGCGTCGTGAGGCGCTAGTACGCGATATCCGAGGGGAGTACGAGCGCCTCATGGACCGTAAGCTGGGGCGGGTGCGGGCGGAAACGGTGACCGCGGTTCCCCTGGAGGAAGAAGTGGCAGAGGCGTTGCGGAGGCGCATGTCCGCAATCTTGGGTAGTGAGGTGGCGCTCCGCTCCCGCGTGGATCCGGAGATCCTCGGCGGGCTTGTGGTTCGCGTGGATGGCAAGGTCTTCGATGCCAGCCTGCGCCGCCGACTGGAGCGGCTGCGCCAGGAGCTGCTCTCGGCTCAACTGCCTGTGGAGGCGAACCTAGAGGTGCGGAATGCAGATCAGACCGGATGAAATTACCAAGATCATCCGCCAACAGATTGAGGCCTTCGAGCAAGTCGCCGAAATGGAGGAGGTCGGCGAGGTCATCCAGGTGGGCGATGGGATCGCTCGCGTGTACGGATTGGAAGGCGTCATGGCGAGCGAGCTCGTCGAGTTCCCCAACGGCGTGATGGGGATGGCCCTCAATTTGGAGGAGGATAACGTCGGATGCGTGCTGTTCGGACCGGACCGGCTGGTGAAGGAGGGGGACATTGTGCGCCGGACCGGTCGTATCCTACAAGTCCCGGTGGGCGAGGAGTTGATCGGCCGCGTGGTCGATCCCCTCGGCCGGCCGCTGGACGGCAAGGGGCCGATTCAGGCGAAGCAGTTCAGCCCGGTGGAACGCAAAGCCCCCGGCGTGGTTTATCGCCAGCCGGTGAAGGAGCCGCTGCAGACGGGGCTAAAGGCCATCGACTCCATGATCCCGATCGGCAGAGGTCAGCGGGAGCTGATCATCGGGGACCGCCAGACGGGCAAGACGGCCATCGCCATCGATACGATCATCAACCAGAAGGGGCAGGATGTGGTTTGCATCTACGTGGCGATTGGCCAGAAAGGCTCCACCATCGCGCGGGTGGTGAAGACGCTGGAAGATTACGGGGCCATGGAGCACACCATCGTGGTGGCCTGCACGGCGGAAGATCCGGCCCCGCTCCTTTTCATCGCCCCGTATGCGGGGGCAGCGATGGGTGAGTACTTCCGCGATACGGGCCGGCACGCACTTGCCGTGTACGATGACCTTTCCAAGCACGCCTGGGCCTACCGACAGATGTCCCTGCTTCTGCGCAGACCTCCTGGCCGGGAGGCCTATCCGGGGGACATCTTCTATCTGCACTCCCGGCTCTTGGAGCGGGCGGCGAAGCTTTCCGATCGCTACGGCGGCGGGTCCCTGACGGCTCTTCCCATCATTGAGACCCAGGCGGGCGACTATTCCGCCTACATACCCACCAACGTCATCAGCATCACGGACGGGCAGATCTATCTGGAGCCCTCGCTCTTCTACGCAGGGCAGAGACCGGCGATCAACGTTGGCATCTCGGTTTCGAGGGTCGGTGGGAACGCCCAGATCAAGGCCATGAAGCAGGTGGCGGGGCGCTTGCGTCTGGACATGGCTCAGTATCGCGAGTTGGAGGCCTTCGCCAAGTTCGGGTCGGATTTGGACAAAGCCACCCTGGCGCAGATCCGGCGGGGCCAGCGGATGGTGGAAGTCCTGAAGCAAGATCAGTACGAACCCCTCCCAGTGGAGAAGCAAGTGGCCTACATTTTCCTCGGGATTCACGGTTATCTGGATTCCGTGCCGGTGGAGAAGGTGAGGCCGCTGGAGAAGGAATACTACCGGTTCCTGGAGACAACGCATCCCGACATTCTGCGAGAGATCGCGGAAAAGAAAGAGATCTCGCCGGAGCTGGAGAAGCGCATGCATGAAGCGTGCGCGGAGTTCATTCGGACCTTTGGGGAATCGTAAGCGATGGCTTCCCTTCGCGACATTCGGCGGCGGATCGCGAGCGTACGCAGTACGCAGCAAATCACCAAAGCGATGAAGATGGTGGCCGCGGCGAAACTGCGACGCGCTCAGGAGCGGCTTTGGGCCGCGCGCCCCTACTCCTATCGGATGATCCAAGTTCTGGGGAGCGTCTGCGCCCGCGTGGACCGTTCCCTTCACCCCCTCTTGGCGGAGCGTGAGCCGCGGCGAGTGGGGATTGTTGCCGTGGCCGGCGACCGCGGACTTTGCGGGAGCTTCAATACCAACATCCTGCGGCGGGCTCATCAGGAGATCGCCGCCCATGGAGAGCGGGTGATTGGGGTCATTGCAGTGGGGAAGAAGGTACGGGATCACTTCGCCAAGCAGCCGATCCCTGTGATCGGTAGCTATGCGGGGTTTTTTGACGAGCTAGCCTTCTCCCATGCGGTGGCCATCGCAAGTCTGATCAAAGAGAAGTTCCTCGCGGAAGAGCTGGACCACGTGTACGTGGTGTACAACGAGTTCAAATCGGCGGTGCAGCAGAGGATCGTCGTGGAGCAGCTCCTCCCGATCCAACCGGCGCTTCCGGAGATCGAAAAGCATCCCGTTGAGTATCTCTTTGAGCCCAGTCCGCAGGCGATCCTCGATCCGCTTCTGGATCGCTATCTCAATATCCGGATCTGGCACATCCTGTTGGAGTCGTACGCTGCGGAGCAGGGTGCGCGCATGACGGCCATGGACGCGGCCACGGAGAACGCGGAGGAGATGATCCAGAATCTGATCCTCCATTACAACAAGGCGCGCCAGGCTTCCATCACGAAGGAACTGATCGAAATCGTCAGCGGTGCTGAGGCATTGAAAGCCTGAAGCGAACGGGGTAGCTTCCGATGAGCGTTGGGAAGATTGTGCAGATTATCGGCCCGGTTGTGGACGTTCGGTTTGAGGACAGCCGCCTGCCCGATATCCTGAACGCATTGGAGGTGATCCGGCAGGACGGCTCGCGTCTCGTCCTCGAGGTGGCGCAACACCTCGGCGAGGACACGGCCCGGTGTGTGGCCATGGACTCCACGGACGGCTTGGTGCGGGGGATGGAGGTGCGCGACACGGGTGAGCCGATCAGCATGCCCGTCGGACCGGAGACCCTCGGTCGGCTGATGAACCTGATTGGGGAACCCATTGACGAGCTTGGACCGGTCGAGGCCAAGCAGCGAATGCCCATCCATCGGGAGCCGCCGCCCCTCGAGGAGATGAGCACCAGTTACGAGATGTTCGAGACGGGCATCAAGGTCATCGACCTCGTCGAGCCCTACGTGAAGGGGGGCAAGGTCGGGCTTTTCGGCGGGGCCGGTGTTGGCAAAACGGTCCTCATCATGGAGCTGATCAACAACGTGGCCAAGTATCACGGCGGCGTGTCCGTATTCGGCGGCGTTGGGGAACGGACGCGCGAGGGGAATGACCTCTGGCTGGAGATGATCGGCTCCGGGGTGATCAATTACGGTCCGCGGGCCAAGGAATTCATTCGCACCCGTGACCCGAAGGATGTGGATTTCAACGCGCTGCGCCAATCTCGTATCGCCCTCGTTTTCGGGCAGATGAATGAGCCCCCCGGCGCGCGCATGCGGGTTGGCCTGTCGGCTTTGACCATCGCGGAATACTTCCGGGACGTGGAAGGAAAGGACGTTCTACTGTTCATCGACAACATCTTCCGGTTCACCCAGGCTGGCTCCGAAGTATCGGCCCTTCTTGGGCGAATGCCCTCCGCCGTAGGGTACCAGCCCACATTGGCCACGGAAATGGGGCAGCTGCAGGAGAGGATCGCTTCGACCAAACGCGGGTCCATCACTTCCGTCCAGGCCATCTACGTACCGGCCGACGACATCACCGACCCGGCTCCGGCCACGACCTTCGCTCATTTGGACGCCACGACGGTGCTCTCGCGCCAGATCGCCGAGCTCGGGATTTACCCGGCCGTGGATCCCTTGGATTCGACCTCGCGGATCCTCGACCCCCGCATCGTGGGGGAAGAACACTACTACGTTGCGCGTACGGTGCAGCAGATCCTGCAACGATACAAGGATCTCCAGGACATCATCGCCATCTTGGGCATGGACGAGCTTTCGGACGAAGACAAATTGATCGTGGCGCGCGCCCGCAAGATCCAGCGCTTCCTCTCGCAACCTTTCCATGTGGCGGAGGAGTTCACCGGTCAGCCCGGCAAGTACGTGCCTCTGGAAGAGACCATCCGTGGCTTCAAGGGGATCATTGAGGGCCAGTACGACGATCTCCCGGAACAGGCCTTCTACATGGTGGGCACGATTGACGAGGCGATCGAGAAGGCCAAGCGGCTGAGGAGCGAATAGGGATCTGACGGGATGGCCGAGCAAAAGCGTTTCCAGCTGGAGATTGTGACCCCTCAGGGGATGGTCTTCTCCGACCAGGTGGAATCGGTGGTCGCCCCCGCCATCGACGGCTACTTCGGTGTGCTGGCGGGACACATCCCGCTGATGACGGCTCTGCGGGTCGGGGAAATCCGGGTGCGCCGTCGGGGGGAGGTCATTCGGTTTGCCACCTCCGGGGGATTTGCGGAAGTCTTGCCTACGCGGATGATCATCCTGGCGGAGACGGCCGAGGAGGCCAGCAAGATCGACGTGGCACGGGCGATGGCGGCCAGGGAGCGGGCCCTGAAGCGCCTGCGGGAGCGGGGCCCGGACGTCGACGTGGAGCGGGCAAGGGCCGCCCTCTCCCGCGCCATTAACCGCCTGCGCGTAGCGGGCCAGGGGGTGACCGGTTGGGCATAGGGGGAGCTTGCACGGCGAGGAGCGTGGGGCTTCGCTGTTCGCCCGTCGCCATCGTATCAGCCTGAAACGAAAACCCGCGAAAAGGATCCGCCGAGGAGACTCTATAGCTTCGGTGCCACGCCACGGAACGGGCATCTGTGTGGTGCACTCTTTGCACCGCGCAGCTTGCGGATTGGCCCGGGGGAGGGCTACGCTCCCCCCTCGACGATGAGCTGAATGAACGGGCTAGCCCGCATAGTTCAGAGCAACTCAGCCCCTCTCGGAGGTGGCAGCGATGTATCGGCGCAGGTGGCGTCGCATCTTGGTGGCGATGGCTTTGCTGTCGGTGGCGAACTCCCTGTGGGCCCAGGGCGGAGGTTCCACCCGGGTGGTAGAAGAGTTCACCGGCCCGTGGCCGTCCCCCAGCTGGGCGGCGGGTGAGGAGTATATCGTGATTCCGCCCGGCGAGCTCCAGAATACGGAGACCGATTTAACCTGGCGGCACCTGGTGGTCTACCGCGATCTTCCCAACGCTCAGGTCGTGTCGATCGTTTGGGGACGTTACGTCGAGGGCACGAATTCCGGGAGCGGGGCCGGCGCAGTGGCCATGGGGCTGAACGCGAACACAACCACGGCTGATGGGTACGCCGTGCTCAAGCGAGAAGAAGGGCTCGAGCTGTACCGAATCCAGGGGGGCGATTTCGACGGGCCCCCACTGGACCGCGTGGCGCAGCCCATTCACGCAACTCTCCCCGGGGCAGGGGACACGACGCGCGTCGTTTTCCGGAATGAGCGGAATGGCTACTGCTTCGATGTGTACGTCAATGGCGAGTATGATGGGACCCTGCGCGACACGCGAAAGGTAGTCCCCCTTTCGTCGACCTACTATGCCGGGTTGGTGCTCTTCGGGCTTGCGGATGGGATCAATAACGTGGGGGCCGTGATTGTCGAGAAGATTACGGATTCCACGCCTCCGGCCAGGGTAACGGATCTCCAAGCCGATGCCGAAAGCCCGTTCTCCGCGCGCCTCAGGTGGACGGCTCCCGCTGATTTCGGCGGAGTGAATCGAACCGCGTACGGGTATGACATCCGGTATTCGTCGGTCCCCATTGACGCGCAGAATTTCACCTCCGCCACGCCCGCTTTTGGGGCTTCGGAGGTCGTGCCGGCCGAGCCAGGGGCGACGCAGGAATTCGTCGTCTACGGCCTCTCGCCTGCCGCAACCTACTACTTCGCCCTCCGCAGCATGGACGCTTCAGGGAACGTTTCCCAGGTGTCGCCCTCGGTTTCGGTCTCGCTTCCGCCCAAGCCCGACCGATGGATCTATGCCAATGACTTCTCCGGCCCGTCCCTGGATGCGGATTGGTCGATCCCCGCAGGTTTTGAGCTTCAAAATGGCGAACTACGGAACGGGGGTTTTGAGCCCGCGCTCGCCGTATGGTTTGGAGAGACAGATCCGGTGAGAATCTCACTCCGATGGGGCGGGCTTGTAAACCAGGAGGGTGTGAGGGCGGGCGGACTCGCTTTGATGCTCGACAGCCCCGCGACAAGAGCCAACGGATACCTCCTTGCTCATCAGGGGGATGCAGTGAGGCTCTTTGCGATCGAGCAAGGGCATGTGGGCGCTCAAGCGTTGGCCGAGGCGCCAACGCGCTCCGGGAGTATCCCCGGGCCCGGGGAGCTCATCGAGGTGGAGATTCTGGGGGATGCCGATGGGACCCATTTCTTGCTGTACAGGAACGGGGTGGTCGACGCTGTTGTGCATGAGCCGACGGGTACCAGACCAGCAGCGAGCCAATACTACGCGGGAGTCGTGGTCGCGCCGGGTGTCGCAGGGGCCATTTCGGAGTTTGCGGCCGAGATCCGAACTAACGTTCCCGCGGCCCTGGAACTCGTGGGTGGCGATGGCCAGGCCGACACGGTGATGTCGTTATTGCCGCGGCCGCTGGCCGTCCGTGTGATGGGTAGTCAGGGTGTACCTGTTCCCGGGACAATGGTCGATTTCCGTGTCGCGGCCGGGAGCGGCCAGCTCTCGATCGATAGCCTGGCCATCGATGGGCATTATTTCCTCGAGGCAGAGCAGGCCAAAGCCAGAGGGGCGGTGCTGTTCGTCGATGACCCCGCTGCCTCGCGAGGCAAGGCCGCCGTGAACCAAGGCGAGAGCCGGAGCTACCTGGACTTCCCCATTTACATCGGCGTACCTGCTACTTACGAGGTGTGGATTCGCTATCTCGCCCCGAACCAAAGCTCCAATAGCCTCCTCGGCTTCCAAGTGGACGGGGGGGACACGATTCGGGTGGGGGGCCAGGACTGGGATCTCCCGTTGGCCAGTTCGTACAGTTGGGCTGCGGCCAGCGGATTGGGTCTGAATCTGCAGCGCGGGCCTCACAGCTTGCGCATCCTGTTCCGGGACGCCGGTTTCCGGCTGGACAAACTTCTTCTGAACCGCGACCCCGACTACCAGCCGGAGGGAATGGGACAGTCTGCCTCCTCCCCTTCCAATCTTGCGGATGAGAACGGCGTGGCCTGGAGCCGCCTGACGCTGGGGACGACCGCGGGGCCGGTTCGAGTTGTCGCCAAGATCCCCGGCGTGGATAGCTTGGTGTTCTCGGAGGAAGCCTTCCCCGGACCGGCCGCCGTCCTGGAGATCGCCTCGGGGGACGGACAGCATGGGCTATTCGGTACGACTCTCCCGGAATCGCTGACGGTGCGGGTGACGGATGCCTACGGGAATCCCGTACGGGGGGTTCGGGTCGTCTTCGCCGTGGAGGTGGGGAATGGGTCGGTCTCGCCCGAATCTGCGGAAAGCGATGCCTCCGGACTGGCTCGTTGCCTGTGGACGCTTGGGGAGGACACGACCTACCAGGTCGTGCGTGCGACAAGCCCGAGCGTGCCTGGGCAGGTGATCAGATTTGTGGCGGAGGCCGGGGAAACCACACCGACCGCGCTTCTGGACGTGGGCGGGAATGGTCAGAGCGGCGTCGTGAACCGGCCGCTCCCCGATTCCTTGAAGGTACGGGTGCTGGACAATGCGGGTTTCCCGGTTCCCGACCATCCGGTCGCGTTCTGGATCCGTTCGGGTGGGGGGACCCTCAACGGGGAAGGCCGGGAGGCACAGGTTCGCACGAATGCCCAGGGGGTGGCCGCCGTCCAGCTTGTGCTCCCCACAGCAGCCGGGCTCGTGGAGGTCTGGGCGCAATCGTTCTGGGATGGTCGTCCGCTACAGGGATCGCCGGTCGTTTTCAGGGCCACCGGCTTGCCGGATGTTCCGTACCGCCTTGTCATCTACTCCGGCGAGAACCAGTCAGGACTGGCGGGCGAGGAGCTTCCGGAACCCCTTGTGGTTCAGGTGCAGGACCAGTACGGGAATGGATGTCAAGGGCATCCTGTCCGCTTCGAGGTGGTCAATGGCGGAGGCACGGTGAATGGCCACGCGAGCACCGAGGTGTCCACCGACGAGCAGGGATTGGCCAGCGTGCGTTTTGCGCTGGGGCCCCGTGCGTGGATACTCAACAAGGTGCAGGTCTCGGCGCAGTATCAAGGCACGAACCTCCGGGGCTCGCCAGTCTACTTCGAGGCGATGGCAGTCGCCGGAGAGGCGAGCCTGGTCTACGTGTCCGGTGATTCGCAGCGGGCCACGGTGGGCACTCGCCTTCCCGAGCCCCTGGTAGTGAGAGTCCTGGATGAGATGGGGAACCCGGCCATCGGCTTTCAGGTGGCTTTCGAGGTCAAGGCCGGTGGGGGGCAACTGGATCACGCGACGGTCTATACAGATAGCCTGGGCTTCGCCAGGGCATGGCTCACCGTGGGCACGGTCGCCGGCGAATTCAATCAAGTCGTGTGGGCCTCGGCCGAATGGGCAGGATCGCCGCTGAGCGGCTCTCCCTACGTGTTCCGGGCCAGTGCGTTGCCGGATGTCGCAAGCCAACTCTCGAAGGAGGGTGGCGACCAACAAACGGGCCAGGTGGGTACGACGCTTCCGCAGCCGTTTGTCGTAAGGGTGCGGGATCGCTATGGGAATCCGGTGCCGGATCATCCTGTGCTCTTTGAGGTAGTGGAAGGGGGAGGGAGTTTCCAGGGATGGCCGACGGCGGAGGTGACGACCGGCAACGACGGGGTGGCGCGAGTGTTTTTCAGCTTGGGGCCCACCCCTGGACCGAACTCCAACAAAGTCCGGGCTCGCTCCTGGCATGGTGGGGTGGAGATTCAGGGTAGCCCGGTGGAGTTCGTCGCGTCCTCGGTAGTTGGCGAGCCGCGCAAGCTGGTGGAGGTGAGCGGGAATCATCAGGTCGGGAGGGCCGGAACTGACCTCAGCCAACCCTTCGTAGCCAAGGTCACTGACCGCCTGGGTAATGCCATCTCGGGATACCTGGTGAGTTTGCGCGTCGTGGCCGGGGGCGGGAGCATCGGAGGGGCCACGGAGCTGGATCTGGCCACGAACGCGCGGGGCGAAGTCCAGGCTACCCTCACCCTCGGCCCGGTTGCTGGTGTCGACAACAATGTCGTTGAGGTCGTGGCTCCCAATTTGGAAGGGTCGCCTCTGCGGTTTGTGGCGAGCGCGCTTCCGGGGGATCCGTACGAGCTCACAAAGGTATCTGGGGATGGCCAGAGCGCACCGGCTGGTTTGCCCTTGCCTTGGCCATTCGTAGTTCGGGTGAGGGACCGTTTCGGAAATCCGGTCGCTGGGGTTCCGGTTACGTACGTAGTGGTGGCCGGGGGAGGCACGTTCAACGGAGCGTCGGTTCTCCAGGTCGTCACCGATGACAGCGGTCGAGCGTCTGCCCTGTACACGATGGGTCCGCAACCTGGCGAAGGCAATAACGTCGTCGAGGCGCGGGCAAGCTTCCGCGGGCAGCAGCTCATCGGAAGTCCCGTGCGTTTCGTGTGTTCTGGCCTTCTCGGCCCACCCGCTCGGCTGGTGTACGTGAGCGGGGATAGCCAGGTCGGGGTGGTGAATAGCCCGCTGCTCCTGCCCTTCAAGGTGCGAGTGACGGACGCCGCGGGGAATGTGATCGAAGGCCATCCGGTGGAATTTCGGGTAGTGGCCGGGGGTGGGACGCTCGACGAGAGCGGACTTCCCGTGGCGACGCGGTTCACGAACCGCGAGGGCATTTGCCAGGTTCGGCTGAGGCTCGGGAACGTCACGGGTGTGAATGCCCATGTGGTGGAGGCGCGTTCGTACCGTTCCGGTCAGGAGCTCGACGGGTCGCCCGTCGTGTTCCGGGCTTCGGCGAGGGCGAGCGACGCGGCGCGGCTGGTTTGCGTCTCGGGCAACGGACAGACGGGCACAGTGGGAAAGATGCTTTCCCTGCCGCTCCGAGTGCGGGTGACGGACGTCTACGGGAATGGCGTCGCCGCCCATCCGGTGACCTTCCGCGTCACCTCGGGGGGCGGCACTCTGGATGGCGGGCAGGACGCCTTGGTCGTGAAGGCCACCGATTCCGGAGGGTACGCCGAGTGCTGGTTCACGCTCGGGACAAGAGCGGGACAGAACAATCACCGGGTCGAGGCGTTGTCGAGCAGCGGGGTCGGCCCGCTGGAGGGATCCCCTGTGGTGTTCATGGCTGGGGCAGGACCGGACCGGCCCGATCCCGACAGCAGTTCGGTCTGGGTTGAGCGGGAGTCGGCCCCTGCGGATGGTCAGACGGCTGTGGGAGTGATTGCCCGTCTCGTCGATCGCTTTGGGAACCCCACCCCGGGCAAGGCGGTCACGTTTGAGGCAACCGGCGGGGGTCATCAAATCCAGCAACCTTCCTCGCCCTCGGATGCGAACGGCGAGGTTCGAGGAAGCATCGTCTCCGTCGAGGCGGGCGTGAAGACGATCTCGGCGCGGATTGTCAGCGACCAAATCGATGTGCGCCGCACCGCCAAGGTGATCTTCACCGCCCTTTCGGCAGCCCGGATCGTCCTCCACAGCGGCAATGACCAGACGCGCAACGCCGGGACGATCCTCGCGGAAAGTCTGGCCGTCCGCATTGAGGATCGCAATGGGAATCCGGTTGCCAACTATCCCGTGGCTTTCGTCTTGACCAAGGGGAACGGCCGGTTCCTGGAGCCTCAGCCGGTCCGCTCCAATTCCGAAGGTATTGCTGCCGCTCACTACGTCCTCAGCAACAGGGTCGGGACGGATTTCGTTGAGGCCCGCGCGGAGGGATTGACCGGCTCTCCGATTGTCTTCCGGTTGAACGCGGTGGCTGGGGTCCCAGCGGTTCTCCAACGGATCTCCGGTGATGGCCAGCAGGGCGTCGTGGACCAGTGGGCTCCTCATCCGTTGCGGGTCCGCGTCGTCGACGCCAGCGGCAATCCGGTCTGGGGCGTGCCGGTTCGGTATTCCGTGCCTACGGGAGGAGTCGCTTACCCGGTTGTCGACAGTACCGATGCTTGGGGGATCGCCGAGGCTCGTTTCCGGTATGGTCGACAGTCGGGCATGTATCAGGTCCTGGCCGAGGTGACCGGGATCGGCAACAGAGCCAGCTTCACCCTTCAGGCGAGCCCCGATCAGGCCGCCCGATTGGTGGTCATTTCGGGAGCTCAGCAGGAAGGGACGGTGGGGCTTACGCTTCCCCAGCCCATCGCGGTTCGGGTGGAGGATCGGTTTGGAAATGGGGTTAGCGGGGTACCTGTGTCCTTCCGGGTCGTGTCCGGAGGGGGGCTGTTATCGGCCACCGGACCCCGTCCGACGGACTCGCAAGGATTGGCCAGCGTGAGCTGGACACTGGGCACGAAGGCGGGGAACCAGCTGGCCAAAGCGGAGGCCGACGAGCTGGAAGGTTCCCCTGCGTTCTTCATGGCGCTCGCCAGGCCGGGGGCGCCTGAAAGCCTGGCCGCCTATTCGGGGAACAATCAGCGCGGGGAGGCGGGAAAGGAATTGAGTCTGCCGATCGAGGCCATCGTTCTGGACCGGTACGGCAACGGAGTCCCGGGGATCGCCGTCACCTTTGTCTCCGTGGACGGCAGAAGTCAGATCCTCGGGAGCGAACCGGTGGACACAGACCAGAGAGGAGTGGCCTCCGCCCGTTGGGTTCTTGCGCCTCAGCCGGGGCCGAATACCGCCTGGGCCATCCGCGTGGGACTGCGGGGCTCTCCCACGGAGTTTCGCGCCGTCGGGGAGAACAATCGGTACCCCGTGATCCTCGCACCGAGCGACACCGCCATTCGGGAGGAACAAAGGATCGAGTTCGTCGTGTCGGCCTACGACCCGGATGGCGGGACGGTGCGTCTCGGGGTGGCTGGGCTCCCGAGGGGCGCGTATTTCGACAGCCTGAACACCGGCCGCTTCTCCTGGACGCCGGATCGCGCCTCAGCCGGTATCTACCGCATCCGTTTCAGCGCTCGCGACGATGAAGGCGGAGTCGCATACAAGTTCACCACCGTGCGGGTGAAGAACCAGAATCGGCCGCCGGATATTGCGTCCTTCAAGCCTACCACGAGGACCCTGGCGGTCACCTACCCAGACACCATCCGCTTCTCGGTCTCTGCCACGGATCTCGACGGGGATTCAGTCCGGTTCCGGTGGTACGTGGATCGCGGTTCGAGCCGCAGCCTCACGTCGTCGACCTCCGCTTACCTGTTCGTCAGCCAGCGGCACGATCCGGGTAGCTTGGCAGTGGAATGCCTCGTCTTCGACGATGAAGATACGGTCAAGGTGAGCTGGCAGGTCACCGTGTTCAGCGCGGTGGAGCTGGAATCCTTTGCCGCGGAGTCCGTGCCGTTTGAGGGCGTGCGTCTCGTTTGGAGAACCGCCCGCCAGAACGGGGTGCTGGGTTTCAACATCCTCCGGGCGGAAGGGGAGGATTCCGACTACTGCCTGCTCAATCGGGCGTTGCTGCCTGTCCGAGAAGACCGCCTGTACACCTACCTCGATCCCTCTGCGGAGCCGGGAAGGGTCTATTTCTACCGGCTCGAGGATGTGGATGCTTCCGGCCGGAAGACGCTGCACGAGCCGCTCCGGGTCAGCGTGACGCTGCCGCAGCGCTTCGTCCTGCATCCCAACTACCCCAATCCCTTCAATCCGCTCACCCGGCTGCGGCTGGAGATTCCCCGCGCCGAGCGCGTTCGTGTCGAGATCTTCGATGTGCGCGGGCGGCGCGTTCGGGTCCTGGAGGATCGCACTCTTGAGCCGGGCTACCACGAACTCCTCTGGGACGGAAGAGACGAGGCTGGGACCGACATGCCCTCCGGGGTCTATTACTGCCGGGCGGTGTACGGCCGAGAGGTTTCCGTTCGCAAGATGCTTCTCCTGCGTTGAGGTAGCTGCTGCCTTTGGGGGCGCGAGTCTCACCGTGAGAGCGGGATTTCCCGCAGGCGGGATCCAGCTAGCGCGAGGGTGAGCTTCCCACGACCCCGAGCGGGTTCTCAGAGGATCCGTAACGCTACCCCACTTGTCACCCGGGGATTCTTCGGCGCATCGAAACACAGCGAGTTGATCGTTCCGCATCCGGGAGTCGGCCGTTGTTTTTGCCGCGGCGGGCTGGTATATTGCCTTTCGAATTCGAGCGCAGCCCGCGACGAAAAGAGCTTGTCGGCCTGCCCGGAGAACCCCAATTCCTGCGTGCATGACGTCAAGCGAGAGGGAGGTCACTGAATGGAAGAGGTGATCATCATCGGTTCTGGTCCGGCTGGTTTGACTGCTGCCATCTACGCCGCGAGGGCGCGCCTCAACCCACTGGTGATCGCCGGCAATGAGCCGGGTGGGCAGGTGACGCTGACGAATGAGATTGAGAACTTCCCGGGCTTCCCGGACGGAATCAGCGGGATGGAGATGTACGGTCTGTTCCAGCGGCAAGCGGAAAGGTTCGGTGCGCGCATCGAGCCAGACATCGTCGAGGCCGTGGATCTGAAGGTACGGCCGTTCGTCGTCAAGACGACGAGCAGCGTGTACGAGACGAAGAGTCTCATCATCGCCACGGGCAGTGCGCCGCGGAGGCTCAACGTGCCCGGTGAGAAGGAGTTCACCGGAAGGGGCGTCAGCTACTGCGCCACCTGCGACGGCTTTTTCTTCCAGGATCAACACGTGGCCGTCATCGGCGGCGGGGATAGCGCGTTGGACGAGGGGCTGTTTCTCACGCGATTCGCGTCGAGAGTGACGATCATCCATCGGCGCGACCAGCTCCGCGCTAGCAAGATCCTGCAGGAACGAGCCTTCAAAAATCGGAAGGTCGAATTCATCTGGGACACCGTGGTGGAGGAGATCCTGGGCGAAGAGGCTGTCAAGGGCCTCCGGCTTCGCAATGTGAAGACCGGGCAGACGAGCCAGCTGGATGTGAGCGGTGTCTTTGTCTTCATTGGCCATGTGCCGAATACCTCGCTCTTCGAAGGGCAACTGGAACTAGACGCCAATGGCTACATCGTGACCGATCGGTACACAAGGACGAGCCTGCCCGGCGTCTTCGCCTGTGGCGACGTGCAGGATCCCCGGTATCGACAGGCGATCACAGCCGCGGGTACCGGAGCCATGGCGGCGATCGAGGCGGAGCGCTATCTTGCGGAGCTTTCCGCGGAGGCTCCGGCAGCGACGGGTTGACGAGTATGCTCGGGAAGAACAGTCAATCGGTGAGCTGTACGGCAGTTGAGCTTCGGGGAGGTTGAGATGCCATGGGCGGCAATGCCGCAGTGGGTCTTCTGCGCAAGCTGCCAAGCGTGGACTTCATCCTGAGTCGACCGCTTGCGGCCGCGCTCCTCGAGCGCTTCCCGCGAGGGGAAGTGGTGGAAAGGATCCGCGGGGAGCTCGATCAGTTGCGGGAGGCCATCCTCAAAGGAGAGTTCCAGTCGGATTTCCTGGCGCGGGAGGTTCTGGCCGATGAGATTCTGTCGCGGACTCGAAATGCTCTGGAAGGGTCTCTGCGCCCGGGGTTCCGGCGCGTGATCAACGCGACGGGCATCATCCTGCACACGAACCTGGGTCGCGCTCCCCTGCCCGGTCCGGCTCGCCGCAGCCTTCTGAACGTGGCTGGCTACTGCACCTTGGAAATCGACCTTGAGAAGGGGGAGAGAGGCGACCGGCTTTCTCCCGTGGAGGATTTGCTCCGCCGCCTCACAGGAGCTGAGGCGGCTGCGGTCGTCAACAACAATGCTGCGGCCGTCCTCCTCGCGCTGAATACCTTGGCGAAGGGTCGGGAGGTCATCGTATCCCGAGGGCAGCTCATCGAGATTGGCGGTTCGTTTCGCTTGCCGGAGGTGATGGAGCGGAGCGGAGCGATCATGGTGGAGGTGGGTACGACGAACAAGACCCGCGCCTCGGACTACGCCGCGGCCATCACGGAAAGGACCGCTGCCATCCTCGTGGCCCATCCTTCCAACTACCGCGTGCTTGGGTTCACCGAGGAGCCGGAGTTGGGAGAGGTGGTGGAAATCGCCAATCGGCACCGCATTCCCCTCATTCACGATCTTGGGGGTGGAATTCTGATTCCCTTCGAGAATTACGGTTTACCGCATGAACCCCTGGTGCAAGACTCGCTGCGCGCTGGAGCTCACGTGGTCACCTTCAGCGGCGACAAGGTGATTGGTGGGCCGCAGTCCGGGATCATCGTGGGTCGCCGAGAGTACGTGGACCGAATGCGACGCAATCCCCTCATGCGCGCCCTCCGTTGCGACAAGCTCATCCTGGCGGCTTTGGAAAGCACCCTGCAGCTTTTCCGCGACGAACGTTGGCTCCGCCACGAGCATCCCGTCTTTCGCATGCTCACCGAGCCGGTCAGCGAGACGGAGGCGCGGGCCCAGCGCTTCGCGCAGCGACTCAGGGGCGTCTGCCCCTCGGCCACGATGGAAGTGGTGGACTCCTCCGCCGAAGCGGGAAGCGGAACTCTGCCCCTCCAGCCGATCCCGAGCAAAGCGATTCGCCTGCGCCAGCCCGGCGGTTCGGCGGAAGATCTGGCCCGGCGCCTGCGTCTCTCGGAGCCCCCGGTCATTCCCTACGTGAAAGAGGGATGGGTATACCTTGACTTCCGGACCATCGCGGAGGAGGAACTGGAGGATCTCCTCGAGGTGCTGAAAGGAGCGTTGGCCGCCTGAGGTTTGGCACACGGGTTTCCCCCTGAGCCGGCTAGGGCGATTGCATTGTCCGTTGACGCCGCACCTCGTAGAAGAGGAGAGCGGCTGCAACCGAAGCGTTGAGGGAGGGAACTCGGCCGAACATGGGAATTCGGACCGAAAAGTCGCAGGTTTCCAGCAGCAGGCGACGGATTCCCTTATCTTCCCCGCCGATGACGACGGCCACAGGCCCGGTGAGGCGGCTGCGCCAGAGTTCCTGACCGCCTTCGGGCACGGCCGCCACCAGCCAGAGGCCTCGCTCTCGCAATTTCACTGCGGCACGCACAAGGTTCGTAACCCGGATCACGGGGACATGGGCGAAGGCTCCGGCCGAAGCCTTCGCCACAGCTGGGGTGAGGCCCGTTGCCCGGTGCTTCGGGATGACCACCCCGTGAACCCCTGCGGCGTCCGCGCAGCGCAGGATCGCCCCGAGGTTACGCGGATCCTCGATGGAATCCAGCAGGGCAAAGAACGGCGGCTCTCCCGCGCGTTCGGCCCGGCGGAAGCCTTCCTCGAGATCCGCGTGAGAAGCCGGCCCGCAAAGGGCGACGATGCCCTGATGGTGGGCTTTTCCCGCAAGGCGGCTGAGCTCGTCGGCGGTAGCCGAACGGACGGGGATGCCCCGCGCGGAGCAGGCTTCGATCACCCGCTGAATGCGCTCGTCGGCGCGCGCCACCGACGTCAGAACTTCTCGCACCGGCCATCCTGCCCGGATGACCTCCAGCACCGGATTGCGTCCCGGGACAACGATCGTCTCAGACGCCGTGGGGTCTCTCCGGTTCATGCCTAGGGGCCCAAAACGGTCTCCGAGCCTTGCTCGGGCGGAAGGACAACCTTGCGTTTCGCAATCGACCCGCCCGGGCCGAGGATGTATTCCGCGTAGAGGTAGTAGTCGCGGTCGCCCCCGCACCGGGGAGCGCTGCGGTGGAATTCGTACGCCACCCCGCGGTCGTAGTAGTACCAGGTCTCCGTCCAGAACGGATCCGTGCCCTGAACCACCCTTTCGTCCGGGGGACCGTACCGGTTGCGGATCTCCTCGCGATCGTCACGCCCCTTGCAGGAGACTGCGGAAAGCAGGCACAGCGCGACCAGGAGCACGATCCGAGACGCTCGGAAGTGTCGGGAGACGGAATCGATTCGCAGCCAATTCCTCTTCGCCATCGCCCCGCTTCTCCTCCTTGCCTGCGGCCGACGGAGAGCCTCGGCAAGTGCAAAGACTCCACTCCTCACCTGTGCCCGACGACTCAAAGGATCACCGGCACCCGCTCCACAAGCTCCACTGCTTCCGGCGAGACCTTTGCTCGATAGGCGATGGCTTCGACACCTGCAGCCACCGCCCGACGGAGGGTCCGGCCGTAGGCAGGATCAATGCTGTCCGCTGGGCGTAGAGCCAACCCATCCTCCCTCTGGATGAGGAAGAACATGACCGCCCGGTGCCCCTGTTTCACACGCTCCTCGAGTTCGCGGAGGTGCCGGCTTCCCCTGCTGGTGACCGCGTCTGGGAAAAAGGCGGTCTCTTCCTCCACCATGGTCACGTTCTTGATTTCCAGGAAGCAGAGCTTTTCCCCTTTGCGGAGGAGAAGGTCGACGCGGGAGTGTTCGCCCATGCGAGCCTCCCGGCGATCGAGGGACCAGCCGCGGAACTCCGGCAACCAATGGGCTTCGATTGCCAAAGCGAGCAGCCGGTTGGGGAGGAGGGTGTTGATACCCACCCAGACGCCGTTGGAGAGCACCAGCTCCCACGTCCAAGCCGTCTTGCGCCGCGGACTAGTGCTCCAGGAGAGAAGAACCTCACTTCCCGGCTCGCCGGCTGTTCGGAGCGATCCGGTATTCGGACAGTACGCCACCACCTCGCTTCCGTCCGCCAACTGGATGTCAGCCAGAAAGCGACGGTGGCGCCGCAGCAGTCGACCCTCCTGGAGGGGCGGCAGCTCTATTCTGGGCCTCGATTGAAGAATAGGATCTCCTCGAGCGATTTCTTCTCTTTTGGTTTCGCACCCGAATGCGCCGGGTACCCCACAGCCAAGAAGCACACTAGCCGGTAGGAGCGTGGGATGCCCAGCACCTTCCGCGCTTTCTTCTCGTGAAACCATCCGATCCAGCAGGTGCCCAGACCCAGCTCGTGAGCCTGCAGGACGAAATGCTCGCCCGCGATCCCGACGTCGATCAGGTAGTAGTTAGTCCCCTGGACCTGGGCCCCGAGGCGATTGGCGAGGAGATCGAGCTTGGCGAGGATGACTACAAGGACCGGCGCCTTCGCGGCCCAGCGGGTGGGACGGTAGATGCCGCTGAAGGCTTCCTCCGCAAGCTTGGACTTCAACTCGGGATCGTCCACGATCACAAACCGCCACGGCTGTACATTCTCCGCCGAAGGAGCATGCCGGGCGGCCTCCACGCACGCGATCAGTTTCTCCCGCTCCACCGGGCGATCCGCAAATTTCCGCACGCTCCTCCGCGTCCGCACCAGCTGGAGAAAAGGGGACGCCGGGATCTCCGCCCCTAAGCCAATCGCGGAGGACTTGGTCTCCTCCGCCCGGTCCACATCGAGGTCGTCCACCGTTTTCCTCCGCACGCTCCGTCCCAGGCCATCTCCGATTCCATCTTAGGAGTCCGTCGGGACAAATGCAAGGGTCATCGCCAGGGCTCGGACCAGCGCACCCTTTGCGCTTGCGAAACAATGGCAAAAGCTCTAAATTGGCCCGGCCTTCGAATTCCGCGCCGGACCTGGGCGTACCCGGAGCTATCCGAGGGAGGGAGAGTAAAGACGCGAGGTAGCGGCCATGCCGGCTCCGAGGCAGGAGAAGCCGAGCTTGTCGCAAGCGGAGAAGGATCGAGCTACGGCCATTTTGGCGCGACTGGAGGCGGCGTATCCCGACGCTCGAGTGGAACTGGAGTTCTCCAACCCATTCGAACTGCTTGTAGCCACGATTCTCGCGGCCCAGTGCACTGACCGACGGGTCAATCAGGTGACCCGGACCCTTTTCCAGAAGTATCGTGCCCCGGAAGACTACCTTCGTGTTCCTCTGCGCGAATTGGAGGAGGACATCCGACCGACCGGCTTTTTCCGGAACAAGGCGAAGGCGATCCAGGCCTGTTGCCGGAAACTGGTGGAGGAGTTCGGCGGACAGGTTCCAACAGAGCTGGACGCCTTGGCTTCGTTGCCCGGCGTCGGTCGCAAGACGGCGAGCATTGTCCTCGGGAACGCGGCCGGCCAGCAAACCATTGCCGTCGACACGCACGTGAAGCGCGTGTCCCGTCGCCTTGGGCTGACGGCTTCGAACAACCCGTTGCGGATCGAGCGGGACCTGAGCGAGCTGATCCCGAAAGACCGCTGGACACGCGCCACCAACGTCTTGGTTTTCCACGGACGGTACACCTGCAAGGCCCGAAATCCGGACTGCGGGCGCTGTCCCGTGGCGGATCTCTGCAGTTCTCCGGACAAGAAACCCGGGGGTTCAGTGACGGAGGGAGGGTCTCCATGAAACGAATCCTGGTCGTGGATGACGAGGAGGACATCCTGGGGCTTTTGTCGGAGCTCCTGCAGCGGTGGGGGTTTGAAGCAGACACCGTAACCAACGGCAGGGAGGCGCTGGAGAGGTTCCGTGGGCGGGACTTCGATCTCGTTTTGACGGACCTGAAGATGCCGGACATGGACGGGCTGGAACTGCTGCGGAGGATCCGGGAAGAAAACCCGCGCGTTCCGGTCTTGATGCTGACGGGCTTCCCGACGGTTGATTCGGCAGTCCAGGCGATCCAGGAAGGAGCTTACGACTACCTGATCAAGCCGATCAATCCGGAGGAATTGCGTTTCCGCATTCAGAAGGCGTTGGCCCAGAGTGAGCAGATGCGCTCCCTCGGTTTTCTGAAAGGCCTGAACTGGGCGCTACTGATTTCCATCCCCGTCTGGCTCCTATTGGGGATCCTCCTCGCCAAGACCCTGCGTTGAGCCGGATCGACCGAGGAGTGCGTGGACAGCGCGGGACGGAGCTACGAATCCGCGGGGCACGGTTCCATTTCACGGAGTCAGCATGGATCCCATGACGCGAGACGGAAACGAGACAGAGGCCTGGTCCCTTGATCGCCTGTTGAGCGAGTACGAGATTTCCTTCGAGACGCTACTCCGGGTTTTGGTGCGCAAAGGTCTGGTGCACCCCAGCGAACTGGTGCAGGAAGAGCAGGCCCGGAGGGAGAGGCTCCGTCTTCAGGAAGAATCCTACCGTCGCTCGACGGCGGCTCGGCTGCCCGATGTCGGAGTCCAGGATGTGCCGTACCGCAAGCCGCGGAGCTGGCTCAAGCGCCAGATGGCCAAACGCCGTTGGACCCGTCGTCTTGGCACCTGGCTCTTCGGCTGGAAATGGAAGAAGGTGTATCACCACCGGCACTCGCTACCGACTGGACCAGAGGCATGACTTCCGCGCACGTGGGGCCTGGAGCAAGAGGGGGGAAGGTCGCTCACGGCCTGAGATGGCTGGCGGCCGTCTCTGCTACGATTCTCAGCAATCTTGTCCCCAGCTTGTGTCCCGCGCAGCAGTTCCCCCGTCCCGTGGGCTACGTGAATGATTTCGCCCAGGTGATCCCCGAGGAGTGGGAAGCTAAGATTGAGGCGATTTGCACAGAACTCGAGCAGAAAACCGGTGCCGAGATCGCCGTGGTCACAGTCGGGACGATCGGGGACGAGGATTATCGCGAGTACGCCAATCGGCTCTTCGAGGCGTGGGGGATTGGTAAGAAAGGAAAAGATAACGGTGTGCTTCTCTTCGACGCGGTGAAGGAGCGGAAGTTCTGGATCGAGATCGGATATGGGCTCGAGCCCGTTATCAACGATGCGCGCGCAGGTGATATCTTCCGCCAAGTGATCCGACCACTGTTGCGCGAAGACCGCTACGGGGAAGCATTGTACAACGGGGTGCTCGAGATCGCGAGGATCATCGCCGAAGCGGAGGGGGTGAAGCTTCAGCCGAGGGATGTTGTCGGAATATCCCCGCCCCGCGAAACGGGAGCCTCCGGGACCCGGGGACTCCCTCTCCCGGAGATCCTGATTCTTCTCCTCCTGCTCTCCTTCATCGGGTTCGGCCTTGGCTCGGGGCGGCGTCGGTTTCGCTCGCTGGGTCCGTGGTGGTGGGGTTGGGGCTCGGGTGGCGGTTTCGGTGGCGGCTTTGGCGGCGGCGGATTTGGTGGCGGCTTCGGCGGTTTTGGCGGCGGTGCGAGCGGGGGAGGAGGGGCGGGCGGAGGATACTGAGAGCGCCGTGCCGAAGGTTCCGCCTTCGGGCAGAGGAGCTGCCGCGGGGAATTGCAGCATGTCGGCATTCATGGAGGGTGGGCGGCAATTCACGCTTCGGGGAAGGTCATGGCCAAAGTAGCGAGAGATCCCGAGCGGATCGCCAAAATGGTGGTGGAAGATCTTCGTGGCGTCTTCGGAGAGGGGCTTTTGCTTGTCGCCCTCTACGGGAGCGCAGCACGGGGTGAATACGCGCCCGGCCGGTCCGACATCAACTTGTTTGTCGTCGTCGATTCGCTAGATGAGGATCGCCTGAAGCCGCTGATTCGCTTCCTCCCGCGGTGGCGGAGATGGCGGGTCCGCTTGCCCCGGATCGTGAGCCGGAAGTACGTGGAGAGGAGCCTGGATGCCTTCCCCTTGGAGTTCCTGAGCATCAAGCTGTTCCACAAGTCGGTGTACGGGCAGGATTTCCTCAGCGATCTGGCCATCCCGGAGGATCATCTCCGCCTTCAGTGTGAGAGAGAGCTGAAGGGCAAGGTGCTCCACCTCCAGGAGCTGTACCTGCTGAGCGCGGGAAAGCGCTCCCGCATGGAGCAGCTGATCCGAGCGTCATTGCCGACATTCGCCACTGTGTTCGAAGGACTTGCCTATCTGAAAGGGGAGGTTCCCCCGAGGGAACGTGCGGAGTTATTCCGCAAGGTGGCCGGTCTCTTCGGCTTGCAGGCGGAGGTCTTCGAGCGTCTTCTCGCTGTGCGAAGCGGCCGTCTGAAACTGAGGCCGGCCGAGCTCGACGCTCTATGCCGGGAGTACGTGCGGCAGATCCGCATCTTGAGCGAATGGGTGGACCAAATGGAGTAGGCACGCAGGCTGGAGACGTGTCGGGCGGGTGGCTGTAGTCCGAGTTCCGGCGCTCCAGTGAATCTGTGCTGAACCAGGGAGGTGCGACGATGGGTAGATCGGCTCGGGTTTTGGTGGGCGTCCTTGTCGGCTTGCTCGTTCTCCTCGTCCTATTCCTGGTGTCGGTGAAGAACACCTACAACCGGCTTGTGGTCCTGGACGAGCAGGTGAAGACGCAATGGGCTCAGGTGCAGACGGTGCTCCAGCGGCGAATGGATTTGATCCCGAATCTCGTGGAGACCGTGAAGGGATATGCCAGCTTCGAGCGGCAGACTCTGGAGGCTGTGATTCAGGCGCGGGCCAACGCAACGCGGCCTGAACTAAACGTGGAGGGCCTCATCGACAATCCCGAGGCCATGAGCCAGTACCTCCAGGCGCAGAACGCCTTGAGCCAGGCGCTGGGGCGCTTGCTGGTTGTGGTGGAGCGTTACCCGGAGCTCCGCGCCAACGAGAGCTTCATCCGGCTCCAGGATGAGCTGGCAGGGACGGAGAACCGCATCGCGGTGGAACGGCGCCGATACAATGATGCGGTCCGACAGTACAATCAGACGTTGCGGAGCTTCCCCACCGTCCTGTTTGCTGGGGCTCTGGGATTCCGGTCCCGGCCGTACTTCGAGGCGCCGGCGGAGGCGCAGCAGGCTCCGCGCGTGGACTTCGGCACGCGGCGGTAGCGTTAGGGGTTGAGAAACGGGATGGGAGAACGCGACGCAGAGCGGAGGATGGGCGGATGCCAGCGAGTGTTCTGATCATCGTCGCGTTGGTCGCTTTCGGTTTGGCGTATCGGTTCTACGGGGGCATGTTGGCCCGGAGACTGGACCTATCCAACGATCGGCCCACACCGGCCCACGCCCAGTACGATGGGGTGGACTACGTTCCGGCGAAGAGGCCGGTGTTATTGGGCCACCATTTCGCCAGCATCGCAGGCGCGGGGCCGATCTTGGGCCCCGTGATCGCGTCGGCTTTCGGGTGGGTGCCCGTGTACCTGTGGATCGTTCTCGGGGCGATTTTCGTGGGGGGCGTGCACGATTTCGGGTCACTAGTGGCTTCGATCCGGAATCGGGGGAAGAGCATTGGGGAAATTGTGGAGACCCAGGTGGGTCAGCTGGGCAAAGGTCTGTTCCTGGTGTTCTGTTGGTTCACGCTAATCCTGGTGGTGGCTGTCTTCACTCGCATCGTCGCCACGACTTTTGTGCAGCAACCCGAGGTGGCGACCGCGTCGATGTTCTTCGTGGGGCTGGCAGTGCTGTTCGGACTGGCTCTCTACCAGGCGAAGATGCCGCTGGTCCCCGCTACGATGGTCGGTGTCGTCCTACTTGGCTTTGGGATCTGGCTCGGTCAAGTGGCTCCTCTGCGGCTCTCGTATGAAATGTGGACTTTGATTCTTCTCGTCTATGTTTTCCTGGCCTCCGTTACCCCGGTTTGGATCCTCCTGCAGCCGCGGGACTACCTGAACTCCTACTTGCTGTATGCCCTCCTACTGGGAGGATTGCTCGGGACGTTCTTCGCCGCTCCTCGCATCGGGATGCCGGTGTTCACGCAATGGAAGGTGGGAATCGGATCCCTCTTCCCGATCCTTTTTGTGACGGTAGCCTGCGGGGCGATCTCCGGCTTCCATTCTCTCGTATCTTCTGGCACGACCGCGAAGCAACTGGACAAGGAGCGCGACGCCGTGACGGTGGGTTACGGGGCGATGCTGATCGAGGGCGTGCTGGCGGTGCTTTCCATTGTGGGAGCGGCGAGCCTTGCGCCAGGCCGATTTGGGGAGCTCTACCAGCAGGGTGCCTTCGCTACGATCTTCGCTGAGAGTGTGGGGAGCTTCATGGCCCGCATTCCCCTCCTCGGGATCTCGGTGGCGGCCGCGGCCAGTTTCGCGGGGCTTGGGGTTTCTGCTTTTGTGCTCACTTCGCTGGATACGGCCACTCGTCTGGCGCGCTTCGCCTTCCAGGAATTCTTCGAGCTCGGCGGTCTTTCCAGGTACCGGATCCTTCGGGATCGCTTCGTCGGCTCGGCCATCACCGTCGGGGGGGCGTGGGTACTTCTGCAGAGCGGCACCGCACATGCCCTTTGGCCTCTCTTTGGATCGGCGAATCAGATGTTGGCCTCCCTGGCGCTCCTCGCCGTGACTCTGTGGTTGCGGAGCCTTGGGATCCGTTACGGGGTCACGCTGGTGCCGATGATCTTCATGTTCGCCGTGACCCTCACCGCGCTCGGTCTCCTGGTGGGGCTGAATTTGGAAAGGGGCCAATACCTCCTGTTCGGCGTGGGTTGCTTGCTGTTCCTTGTGGCCCTAATGATCGCTGTGGAGGCGACGCGTTCGCTGCGTCGGGCTCCCGTGGAGCATGCCGCAAGCAAGTGAAGGAGCGGGCCGGTTGGCCCTGAGGTCCGTGGCCGGCTGCGCGGAGGTCCTGGGGGTCCGAGCGGGGGAGTGATTGAAAGCGGGGGCTTGTTTCCGTACCCGGCAACGAGAACACGTGCCAGCCTGAGAACGGGTGCGATGGAGGGAGGGACGGGCGATGGTGCGCTCCGGGAAGCGGATTGTGAGCCTGTTTGGGGGACCGATTCTGTTCCTGGCTGTTCTTCTGGCCTGGCGCCCCGAGGCCTTGCCTTTTCCGGCGCAGGCCACGCTGGCCACCACCCTGTTGATGGTCTGGTGGTGGGTGACCGAAGCGATTCCGATCCCCGCTACCTCGTTGTTACCCCTTCTCTTGTTCCCGCTCTTGGGGGTCATGCCCCTCAGACAGGCGGGAGCTTCGTACGGGGATCCGAACATCTTTCTCTTCATGGGGGGCTTCTTCGTGGCATTGGCGATGGAGAGGTGGGGTCTTCATCGGCGCATCGCCCTGCGCATTGTGCGCACGGTGGGTACCAGCCCCCGCCGGGTATTGCTGGGACTAATGGTGGCCACCGCCTTCCTGTCCATGTGGATTTCCAATACGGCCACAGCTCTGATGATGCTCCCAATCGGCCTGGCCGTGATCCGGCATGTGGAGGAGTTTTCCCGCGCCGGCTCCATCGAGGATGATCCCGCCTTCAAGACGTCTTTGATGCTGGGGATCGCTTACGCGGCCAGCATCGGCGGAATCGGAACGCTGATCGGGACGCCGCCGAACATCGTATTTGCGGCGTCGGTTCGGAAGCTGTTCCCGAGGGCGGTAGAAATCGGATTCGTGCAGTGGTTGTCGGTGGGACTACCCCTGGTGGTGGTTTTCGTTCCGCTCGCGTGGTTTCTGCTCGCGTACGTGACTGTGCCGGTCCGCCTGCGCGAAATCCCGGGCGGCCGGGAGCTGGTCGAACAGCAGCTCCGCTCGCTCGGCCCCATGGGTCGCGGGGAACGCGGGGTTCTGATCGTGTTTCTCCTAATGGCCTTTGGGTGGATCTGGAGGGGCGACATCAATCTGGGTCAATTCACCATCCCCGGATGGGCCACGCTTTTGGGCTTGGGCGACCGAGTCCACGACGCCACCGTGGCTCTGGCCGCCGCTTTGCTCTTGTTCCTCATCCGGGTCGAGGGCAAGGCCCTGCTGGACTGGGATACGGCGGTGCGGATTCCGTGGGGGATCTTGCTGCTCTTCGGAGGCGGGATTGCACTCGCCGATGGCTTTGCCACCACGGGCCTGGCGCGCTGGATCGGCGAGCAGCTCGCCAAGCTGGGCGATGTGCCCGGCCCGGTAATGGTGGTTTTGACCGCCGCCCTGCTGGTCGTACTCACGGAGTTCACCTCCAACACGGCCATTGCGGCGATCTTCATGCCCATTCTCGCCAGCACCGCGCTGGCCATCGGTGAGGACCCTCTTCTTCTGATGGTCGTAGGCACGGTGGCGGTCAGCCTCGCCTTCATGTTGCCGGTGGCGACGCCCCCCAATGCCATCGTCTTTGCTTCCGGCTACGTGCGGATGGGTGAGATGCTGCGCGCGGGGATTGCCCTCGACCTGGCGGGGATCCTCGTTGTAGTTGGGTTGATGTACACCCTCGGGCTGCGTGCCTTCCACATCGTGCCAGGGGTTCTGCCCGCTTGGGCAAGGTAGATCCGCGCTTCGGACTCCGCCGGAATTGGGCGGCGGGTGCGGTTTGGGATTGCTTGTTGGCCCTTTTTTGGCTAACTTCGGCCGCTTGCGGGGCAAGCACGGCTTCGGAGATTCTCCGGAAGCGCGGGGTGAGAGTTCAAGACGGCGCGGGCCTGGCGCGTTCCCGGCGGAGAGCAGCAAGGGCAGAATCATTGAGGTCAGGCGATGACGAACACGCGATTCCTCGGGAGGATTCATCATCCGGCGATCGGCGTCCGCATTCCAGAGATCTTCCTCGAAGGGATTCTTCGGGCTTGTCTCAAGCGGAACACGGCCACGGGCCTAATGCTATCCTTCGGGCGAGAGACCGCGCCCCAGGCAGTGATCGACGCGCCTCCGGGACAGTACGAGATCACACTGGGTCACACCGGCACTTCCATCCGACACTATCAGACGGCGTGTGCCGAAGCCGCAGCCGACAAGGGTGTGGTGGTGGAGATCGAGGCGGATCACCTCATCATCATCGGCTCCGCGACCCGGGCCGTGCAGCGTATTGCGGGCGTTCATCACGATGCGCACATCAGCGAGGCGGAGCTGGAGAAGTCCCTCGCCTACAATCGAATGGCCATCGCCGAAGCGGCCCAGACCGGGAAGGTGAACTTCTTCACCACGGATACCAGTGATCTCTTCCGACCCGGCGTCGATCATCTGGCGGAAGCGGACCTCACCGCCCTCTTCGAAAAGGCTTTCCCAGCTGCGGAACGGGCGGCACTGATGGACCGCTATGCCGATCAGACCTTCTCCTTCACCACCGTCGATGGGGCGTCTTTCAGCATCCGATTCGATCGGCAGGACGTCATGCGCCTCGCCACCAAGTACCAGAAGAGCGTCGAGATCAACGCGAGGCTCTACCGGGAAATCGCAGACCTGCTGGGCAGGCCTTTCGGCTTCGAGATTTCCCTGGATGAGACACCGGAAGAGACGGAGGAAAAGGACTTCCTCTGGTACTTGCTCGAGTGGAAGCGGCGGGGGTTGCCCTGCGACTACGTGGCACCCAACATCGGATTCCACAAGCGAGCGGATTACGAAGGGGACCGTGACGAGCTGCGGAAGAAGGTGGCCCGGCTTCACGCCATCGCTTTGGGCGTCAGCGGAACCCTGCTGTCTTTCCATTCCGGCAGCGGAAGCACCCCCTATTCGGGGAAAGGACCGGGCACCTACGAAGCGCTTCTGGCGGCAACGGGCAGTCGCTTGAAGTACAAGATCTCCGGAGTTTACTACGAGCTGCTGATGGAGCTCTTGGCGTTCTATCCTGCAGGGACGCGACCCCGACGGATTTACGAGGCGATTTTCACCGATGTGAGGGACTACTGTTCGGAGGTCCTGGAGAAGAACTTGCCGCTCGCTTCGGAGCTTCTTCGGAGGCAGATGGAGCAATACAAGCGCGATGTCGCGGAGGGACGCGATCCCTTCGATCCACGGCACGACTTCTTCCGCTTCTACAGCTATCTGGGTCTAGCCTTCCGCGATGACCAGAATCGCCGGAAACACCGGATCGCTCTGGTGGAGCTGGCCGAGTCGGACCGGGAGTTCTCGGAGCGCTTCAACGAGGAATGCGAGGCGTTGACCCTCCGCCTCATCGACGGGTTGCACTTCGAGAATAACCTCGAATGAAGGCGATGGGCGGGGGTGTGAAGGGTCGAGTCGGCCATGGGTTGGAAGCGGATTCGGGTGCGGATAACGCCCCCTCGGCGAGGCGAGGTCGGACCCGGTGGACCCCTCGGCTTGATCAAGCTTCCGGAGGTGGGAGGATGAGACGAAACGTGCTGGCCCTCATTGCGACGTTGGCCCTTCTCGGACCGTCTTCGGGCGTGGGGCAGACGCCCGTGCGCAGCTGGCTGGTGTCGGGGGGATTCGAAGGCGCAACGCCGGAATCCATGTTGGATACACGCTACTTCCCCGAGGAGCCCGCGCTCGTGCCTCGCGTGGGTGAGGCTGTTCCTCCGGGTGCTTCCCCTTGGCAGGTGGTTGAGGCGGACGAGCGGGGAGCCGTGAACCTTCTCCGAGTTCCATTGCCCCGGTACCAGTCCTGCGTGGTCTATGCGGTCAGCTACCTCTACCATCCGGTGGCCACAGACGCTCTCCTGCTCGTGGGAAGCGATGACGGCGTGGCCGTGTGGTTCAATGGGCAAAGGGTGCTGCGACGGCCTGTGCATCGCGGGCTGAGGCTTGATCGGGACACGGTCCAGGTCCGCCTCGAACAAGGATGGAATCACCTCGTGCTCAAGGTGTTCAACGGCAGCGGCGGATTTGGATATGCGGTTCGTTTCGCCGACCGTTCCGGTCAGCCCCTCCCGGAGCTGTTCTCCGTGGCCGAGCCTCCGGCAGAGCTCGCTGCGGGGAAGTCGGTTGCACCGGTAGCAGTGGTGAAAGCAGCTTTCGTCCCGAGGGCGGCTCTGACCCGGAGGGGACTGGAGACGGGGCTGGAGCTTTCGGTGGAACTGGCCACGCTCCTGCCGGAGCTCCAGCCGGGTACGGCGGACTTGCTCGTGGGCGGCCAGAAAGTGCGAAGCCTGCCATTGAAGGCGCAGCTTCGCAACGAGATTTCCTTCCAGCTGGACCAGGGGCTGGTGCGTCGGGTCGTCGGGCAGGGCGAGAAGCTTTCCCTTGAGGTGCTCCTTGCCGGAAAGAAAGCCGAGCGGAGCTTTTCCATTGACCCATTGACTTTCTTGGTGGACCTGTTTTCCCAGCCCGGGCTGAGCCCCGAATTGCAGGCCAGGGGGAACATGTTCACCCAGGTGCGGGAGAATCTGAAGTGGGCGGAGGTCTTCTCGGACGCGTTCCGTGCGCCCGATGCTGCGTTCTGGCGCGACCTCAGCCTCGCCCTGCTGGATGGCGATCTGGGCCGGTTCGATCGGATGCTGCAAGAGAAGGCGCGCTTGTACGAGCCGCTGGCTCGGGAGCTCAAGCAGAACACGATCCACTTGGCGGGCAATGCCCACATCGACATGGCCTGGCTTTGGCGCTACGATCCGGAGACGATCGAGGTGTGCCGCAGCACCTTCGCCTCGGCGCTGAATTTCGCACGCGAGTATCCCGACTTCGTCTATGTGCAAAGTCAGGCCCAGGCCTACTGGTGGATGGAGCAGCGCTACCCGGAGCTCTTCGAAGAGATCCGCCGCGCCTACCAACAGGGCCACTGGGAGATCGTGGGCGGAATGTGGGTTGAGCCGGACCTCAATCTCCCCTCCGGAGAGGCGCTGGCGCGGCAGATCCTGTACGGGAAGCGTTACTTCCTGCAGAAGTTTGGGGCCGACGTCGTGGTCGGCTACAATCCTGATACCTTCGGCTACTGTTGGACCCTCCCGCAGCTCTACCGAAAGGCGGGCTTCAAGTATTTCATCACGCAGAAGCTGCGCTGGAACGACACAACCCCATGGGAGCACGATGCCTTTTGGTGGGAGGCCCCGGACGGCTCTCGCGTCCTCGCCCTGATCCCCTACGGCTACACCCACGATGCCGATCCCAATGCCATGGCGCAGGAGTTCAAGCGATTCCAGAAGATCACCGGCCTGCGGGATCATCTGGTCCTCTATGGAGTTGGCAATCACGGCGGAGGGCCGACGCGGGAGAATTTGGCCCGGATCCGATATGCGCAAAGCCTCGACGTGTATCCCACCGTCCGGCACGATCCCATCCAAGCGACCATGGAGCGGATCGAGCAGGATCCCACCTCCCGTAGCCTTCCGGTGATCCGAGACGAGCTCTATCTGCAATACCATCGTGGCACATACACGACGCACGCCTCCATCAAGAAGCGCAACCGCCGCTCCGAGATCCTGCTGGAGGAAGCGGAGAAACTGGCGGTCGTCTCCGGAATCCCATACCCGGCTGACGAGTTGTGGGAGTGCTGGCGGCGAGTCCTGCTGAATCAGTTCCACGATATTCTTCCGGGCTCCGCGATCCCCCCCGTTTACGAAGATGCCCATCGCGACTACGATTTCGTCGAGAAGTCGGGAAAGGCGATTGTGGAGCGGGCCTTGGGTGCCTTGGCTTCCAAGGCGAATACGGAGGGCTCAGGGATCCCGGTGCTGGTATTCAACCCGCTTTCCTGGACACGGACCGACGTGGTGAGCGTGGAGGATTCGCGTTTGGTGCGGCTCGGACGGGTGGCGGACGCAAGCGGGAAGCCGGTCCTGAGCCAGATCGTCGGCCAGAAACTACTCTTCCTGGCGGAGGATGTCCCGGCCCTCGGGTACAAAGTATTCTGGGTTCGTCCGGGCGGTCCGCTTTCCGCGCGGACGGGACTGCAGGTGACATCCACCGTGCTCGAGAACCGGAAGCTCCGTGTCGAGATCAATCCCAAGAACGGGAACGTGCGTCGCATTTACGACAAGGCGGCGGGGAAGGAGGTTCTCAGCCCCGGAACCGAAGGCAATGTGCTTCAGGCTCTTGGCGATCTGCCGGACGTGTACGACGCCTGGAACATCAAATACACGGGGGAGAAGTGGCTCGTGGAGGATGTGGAGAAGATCGAGGTGGTGGATCGCGGACCGCTGCGCGCCAGCATCCGAGTGGTCCGGAAGTGGCGGGATTCGCGCTTCGATCAGCTCTACGTGCTCTACGCCCATTCCCCACGCCTCGACGTGGAGACCCGCGCGGACTGGCATGCCGAACACATCCTCCTCAAGGCCCTTTTCCCGATGAACGTGCAGACCGAGGCTGCCGTCTTCGAGATCCCTTACGGCACGATCGCCCGGCCCACTCGCCCAAAGACTGCGGCGGAGAAGGCGAAATTTGAGGTCTCCGGACACAAGTTCGTGGACATGTCCGATGGCCGCTGGGGTGTGGCCCTCCTGAACGATTGCAAGTACGGGTTTGACGTGCGGGGCGACAGCCTCCGCATCACGCTCCTGCGGTCGCCGCGTACTCCTCATCCGATTGACGCCGGACCAGACTACGTCCCGCCTCTGGCGGATCAAGGTTGGCATGAGTTCACCTACTCCATCTACCCGCATCGGGGCGGCTTCGTGGAAGGTGGGGTAGCCAGAGAGGGATACCAGCTGAACTACCCAATGCTCGTCCATGTCACCGACGCCCATCGGGGTTCACTTCCCGCGGCTTTCGGCTACATCGATGATCTTCCGGAGAACGTGATCCTGACAGTGGCGAAGAAGGCGGAGGATTCGCGACACTGGGTTCTCCGGGCCTACGAGCTGGCCGGACGGAACACGAGCTTGCGTCTACGCTGGCGACTTCCGTTTGTGGCCGGCTGGGAAGCCGATCTCCTGGAGCACGCGCGGGTGAAACTGCCTCAGGAGGGAGATGCCCTGACGGTGGCCATTTCGCCCTACGAGATCAAGACCATCTTGCTGGAGCGATCCGCAGAATGATCCGGATTTCGCCATCAGCGGGAACACGCAGCGCGGTCGAATGGGGCACAGGATGACGCCCATCGTGGAAGCGGAGTCCATCCCGGTACAACCCTTGCCGCCGGGCCCGATCTACGAGGAAGCTTGGCGGGCCACGGAGGGGAAGCGCTTCTCGGCGGGGATTTGGTATTTCATCTCGCCAATGGGCGACCGGTTCGGTCGGCAGATGAATCCGGAATCCGTCCGCCCAGAGGTGGCGGTCGAATTCCTGTACCGCATCGGGGTGAAGGCGGTGAGCTTCCACTACCCTCGGGAGTTCGGTCCTGACAACGAGGAGGCGTGGAGAGCCCTGCTGACCGAGCGGAAGATGGGCATCACCTCGATCGCGGCGGATGTTTTCAGCGACAAGGTTTTTCGTTTCGGGGGGCCGGCCTCCCACATGGAAGAGATCCGTGAGCTTTCCACCCGGTTGAAGATCGAGGCGCAACTCCTCTGCGCCAAATACGGATGCGCCTTTCAGACGGATTGGGCCGGCCGAGACGGATTTGAGGGGTATCTCCTCTACGAACCGGAAGTGCAGTGGGAATGGACACGCCAGCACTACGTTCGGATCCTGCGGTCGGTGGAAGGACGGGTAGGGATTGCCATCGAATTCAAGCCCTATGACGCTCCGGAACACGCCGTCATCAAGACGGTCGAGGACGCGCTCGCCATGTGTGAAGAGGTGGAAAGCGCGATCCGCGACCAGATCGTGACCGAAGTGCGCCAGGAGCTAGGTCCTGAAACCCCAACCCAACGTTTTGCCGAGGAGGTGGCTCGACGCTGGCAACCCTACGAGAACCGGATGGGGGTTAATATCGAAGATGCGCACGTCTACCTCGCCGGGCGCAAGGTGAGCGAGGCCGTCCGGAAGTGCCTGCGGCGCGGGAGGCTTTTCCTGCGTCACGAGAATGATTCGGAAGGGCGTATCGACAATGATCTGCTCTTTGGGAGCGTCCACTTCTGGGATGCCCTGGAGTCTTCGCTCCTTCTGCGCGAGGCGAGCTGGAACGGGGTTCACGAGCCGGATCTCTTCCCGCAGCGCGACGATCCGCTGAAGGCCTACGTCGCCTGCGTGAACGCCATCAATTTCTTCGACGCGCTGGCGGTCAAGCTCCTCGAAGGCGAAGGCCCGGAACGGCTGCAGTCGCTCCGGAGGAGCAAGAGAGCGAGCGAGCTGCACGATCTCTTGACCCGGGTAGTGGCGGGTGGCGTCGACTACCCGCGCATCGACCTAACGGTCGTGGACCGATTTCGGAGGGAAATGGGGATTGCCTGATCGGCAGGCGAAGGAGAGGGATCGCGCATGAATCACCGATGGTTCTCCGTGGTGCTGGTAAGTGTGGGACTGGTCACGACGGGCTGCGAAAAGCTGACGGATCCCCTGACCGTCGCACGCATCGGAAACGTGCGGATCACGCTCGGCGAATTCCGCGATCATTACCGCATCGGAAGAGACCCGGAGGCCCTCCGGGCGGTGCCCATGGAGAGCCGGCGCACGCATCTGGAGCGGATGCTGGAAGCTCGCCTCAAATACCTGGAGGCCAAACGGGTCGGGTTGGACCAGGACTCCCTCTACGCGCTGCGCTTTCGCGAAGTCCGAGATCGGGCGGTCATGGAGGAGATGATGCGGGAGAAGATCCTCTACCGCCTCATTCCGGAGCGCGACGTGAGACAATGGTACAAGTACTCGGGGACGGCCGTCAAGGTGAAGACGATTTCCTTCTACACGGGGGAGAGGGATCGCCCGAAGGAGGTCTTGGCCAAAGGGGCTCTTGCCTGGCAAGTTTACGACCGTCTGCGGCGGGGGGAGCCGTTCGATAGCCTGGTGGTGCGGTACAGCGATGACCCGGGGGAGCGCAAGTCCGCAGGTAACCCCCGGTGGATTCGGTGGGGAAGCGCGAGTCCGCAGCTATGCCGGGAGCTATTCGCTCTGGAGAAGGGCCGATTCAGTCGTCCCATCCGTTCGGAAAGCGGTTTTGCCATCTATCAAATCGTCGAGAAGAATCGGGTCGAGGAGCAGCCCTTGCGGCTCATCCGATTCGAGGTACTGTCGCAGATGCGCAACGTCAGCCCGTACCGTGAGCGAATCGATGCCGAAGTGGAACGTTTCATCCAGCAGGTGGCGAGCCTCTATCATTACAAGGAGGACGAATTCGCCTGGAATTACCTTTCGGGTTTGATGAAGATCCGCAAGGCTGCCATGATGTCGGGGCAGGTGACAGAGGGCAGCGACCAGTTCGAGATTGTGCCTCTCGACCATTACCGACATGCCCTTTGCCGCTGGGACGGAGATAGTCTGACCATCGGAGAGGTGATCGACTACGTGCGGCGGAATGGTGGCAGGACGCCACCGGATTTCACCGACGAAAAGACCCGCCGCTCCTGGATCGAGGGGATCGCTCGGCGCAAGTTGCTCTCCCACCATGCCTACCAGCTCGGTTATGCCACAGATCCCGAGGTCTTGCAACAGCTGCGAAACTACGAGCTGCGGGTGTTGCCCACAGTGCTCGAGAATCGGCTTGTCCGGGAGAAGGTCGACATTGCGGAGGAGCAGGCGCGGCAGTTTTTCGAGTCCCACCGAGACCAGTTCAAGCTTCCGGCTGCTAGGCTGGTTCGGGAGATTCTGATCGGGAACTACGACGTTGCCGAGGAGGTGGCGCGGCGAGCCAAGGCCGGCGAGGATTTCGTGAAGTTGGTGCGCGAGTTCAACGAGCGTCGTTCCACGAAAGACTCGGACGGGCTGCTCGGATGGCTTTCGGAGGGAGCCTTCGGGGAGCTGGGCACGCAAGCCGTCAAGATGCGGAAAGGCGAGATCGCCGGTCCGATTCCCGTCGGCAACAAGTGGTCGGTGATCCGCATCGAAGATGAGCAGCCCGAACGGCTGAAGACCTTTGAGGAGGCGAGGACTCAGGTGATGGATCGGGCGCGCGCCGACGCTCAGCTCCGCCTGGCCAGGGAACTGTCCGAGAATCTGCGAAAGCGCCACCGCCCCGTAATCTACGAGAGGGCCCTTGCCCGCGCGTTCCCCTTGCCCAAGTGAATTGGCTTGGAGCGGCTTCGGAATGCCGGCGCGCGGGTCGTGTCTCTTGGCCGTTGTAGAGCCGATTATTCCCTGCCCGAGGCTTTGCGGAATTCCAGCACTTCGAGGCGAGCATCTCCGGCCTCGGGGTGAAGAGCGCCGGCCCAGCCTTGCCAGAGGGTGATGTGGGCGGCGCTGAAGGTGTCTACCTCGCCCGTAGTCGGATCTGCGGGGATCCAGCCGGTTTCCGGACTCAGCCAGGCTTCGATCCAATTGTGCTGGCCGAAGCGCCCGCCCACGTAAAGAAGCCCGCCAGCGATGCGAGCGGGGATGCCCATGGCCCGGAGCAGTGCAATGGCGAGATAGGACTGGGGACCACAGTCGCCGCGGCGGGTCCGCAGACAGGTTAGCGCATCGCTCCCGGTGATCTCGTACCGGATGTTGGCGTGGATCCAGCCGCAGACGCTCCGCAGCGCCTCCAGCGCGCTCGTGCAGCTGCGTCGGAGGGAGTCGGCGAGCGAGACGATTTCCTCCTGGTCGATCGGGGTCATGGGCTCCGCCTTCAGCCAGCGCCCAAGTTCCCGCTGTTCCTCGGGACGCGGCCAACGTCCCGCAGGGGGAGCCGTGAGCATCCGAATCGTGAAGATCCCGTCGTAAGTGGCCCTGCCCTCGGAGAACCGGCATTCGCCCTGGAAGCCTTGCCAAGGAGTATCCCGGGTGGGTTCCCCGAAAGCTAAGATGTCCAGCTTCGCTTGCAGTCTCAGATACTCCAGCCGTCTCCAGTCGCCGAGATCCGCGTAGGTGCGGATGTACAGGCGGTCAATCAACCGCTGTAGGACGCGGTGGAGGTCAAGCTCACGGAGGGATTCTCGGGACCGCTGGGACGTGTCGTGCAGCGCCTCTGCGAACTGGGCTGGAACGGTCCATCGGAGGAGAAGGCCGTCCGTCTCGCGGACCCAGAATTGCATGGACGGGCCGGCGTCGGAAGTCGCCTCGATCTTGCGGCAGGAGACCTTCGGTTCCCCGGAGAGGGAGAGGGTGTCCATGCCGCCTTTTCGCAGCGTGAGATGGAAGACCTGCGGCGTGCGGAGCAGGATCTGAGGGACGAGAAACGGGTACCTGCTCGAGTCGCAGCCGCTGCGGTGGAAATGCCAAAGGAGCAGCTGGTAGTGGTCCAGGCAGAAGTTGTTGTCGAGGAGGAAGGTGTTTCGTTCCAGGGGGATGCGCAGGGTATGCTCTCCGAGCCCCGCGGCGCGCACAGACGCCACGGCGGAGTCCGCACGCATCGCGACGCGAATCGTCGCCTGTTCCTCGCCGTTGGCCTGCATGACGAGATGGTAGCGGCGAGGCAGGAAACTGGCCGTCTCGCTCACGAGCTCGCCACGGAGCTCGAGCTCTGTAACCTGGTCGCCTTGACGCAACCGAAAGGAGACGAGAGAACGGGTCCGTAGCGAATCCGCATCGAAGTTCGCCTCGTAGCGCGCCGTCCCGACGTCTTGACCGAGCAAGCGGAGGACGTACGTTTCTGCGTCGCTGCTGTTGTCGAAGCCGCCTACTCGCCCTCCGAGAGCGATGAGCAGCGAGAATGCCAGAAGCTGCCGCATATGTCCCTCCCTAAACCGGAATGGCCTTGATGTCCGCGACAATATACCTGTCCTCTCGCCGTCGCGCAAGGGAATGCCGGACGTAGCGGGAGCCTCTCCAACATCAGCCCGTAGAGGGTGAGGCAGGTCAGGTGCATGTTCTAGCGAAGGGCAGGGCGGGGAAAAACGCCTTGACAATCAGGGGGGATTCTGCTATTTTGGCTTTTGATTTTTCGCGGATTCCAGCGTGCTCGAGACGAGGGGGATGTGGCATCCCGTCATTTCCTCGATGAGGCAGGCAAGATCGGTCGAGAAGAGGCGAGGACATCCGTGGCGGGCCCTGAGCCGTTGATCTTCGAGATCTCGGGACGAGGCAAAAGCGGTGTGAAGCTGCCCGAGCCCGACGTCCCGTGCCAGCCGCTGGAAGAGCTCCTTCCGCCAGATGCACTCCGCGACGAGCTCCCTCTGCTCCCCGAAGTGACTGAACCTGAGGCGGTGCGGCACTTCGTCCGACTTTCCGCGCTGAACTACCACGTGGACAAGGGTCTCTACCCTCTCGGGTCCTGCACCATGAAATACAACCCCAAGGTGAACGAGGCCCTGGCCAGGCTGCCCGGATTCGAGAGCTTGCATCCTTTCCAGCCGGAGAGAACGGTGCAGGGGGCCCTCCAGCTGATGGCGGAGCTGGGGGCATATCTGTGTGAGATCGCAGGGCTGGCTGGGGTGAGCTTGCAGCCTGCGGCGGGAGCCCACGGCGAGCTCACCGGGTTGATGATGATCCGAGCCTATCATGAGCACCGAGGTCGGCCGCGAAAGTACGTGTTAGTGCCCGACTCCGCCCACGGCACGAACCCGGCGAGCGTGACGATCTCGGGTTACGAAGCGGTGCAGGTCCGTTCGAACGAGCATGGCCGAGTGGACCTGGATGACCTCCGCCGGAAAGCCAATGAGGAGACGGCGGCGCTCATGCTCACCAATCCCAACACGCTGGGGATTTTCGAGGTGGAGGTCGAGGAGATCCGGCGGATTCTCGATTCCGTCGGTGCCCTGTTCTACATGGACGGGGCGAACCTCAATGCCCTTCTCGGAGTCGTCCGCCCCGGCGATTTCGGCGTGGATGTGCTTCACTTCAACCTCCACAAGACCTTTTCCACACCCCATGGAGGAGGAGGGCCGGGCGCTGGTCCCGTGGGGGTTTCGGAGAGGTTGGTGCCGTTTCTCCCGAAGCCCATCGTGCGCAAGGCGGAAGACGGGTATCATTTCGACTGGCACCGGCCCCAATCAGTGGGGCGGGTCCTTGCCTTCTGGGGCCATTTCCTGGTGATGGTGCGCGCGTACACGTACATCCGGATGCTGGGGCCGGAGGGTCTGCGGCAGGTTGCCGAGACTGCCGTGCTTAATGCCAACTATCTGCTTTCGCGGCTCCGAGGGTCGTTCGACGTGCCGTATTCTGAGCGGCCCATGCACGAATTCGTCTTGTCCGGGGACCGGCAGAAACAGAAGGGAGTAAAGACCTTGGACATGGCGAAGCGGCTCCTGGACCTTGGCTTCCATGCGCCCACCATCTACTTCCCGCTGATTGTGCACGAGGCCCTGATGGTCGAGCCCACAGAGACGGAATCGAAGCGCACGCTGGACGAGTTCGCGGAAGCCATGCTCCAGGTGGCGAGGGAAGCCGAGGAGGACCCGGATCGTCTGCGCTCGGCGCCTCAGAGCACCCCCGTGGGTCGCCTGGACGAGGCTAGGGCCTCGCGGGAATTGAATGTCCGCTATGAATGGGGCAGGGCCGGATGATTCCGGCATCGGGCAATCAAAGTCTCCCAGGGGTAGCCCAGGACGAGGACAGCTGGCGCGGGACGGGTACGAGCAAGGAAGTGATGACCGATCAGCAGAGCCGGGATGGCAAGAAGTTCCGCATCCTCGTTGTGGATGATGTCGCGGTGAACGTGCAGCTGCAGCGCGCATACCTGGAAGCTGCAGGGTACGAGGTCCTGGAGGCGTTGGACGGCCTGGAAGCATTGGAAGTGGTGCGCAAAGAAAGGCCGGACCTCATCCTCCTGGACGTGATGATGCCCAACATGAATGGGTTCGAGGTCTGCGAGCGACTCAAGGGCGATCCCTCCACGCAGTTCATCCCCATCGTGATGATCACCGCGCTGAACGACACCTCGGATCGCATCCGAGGAATTGAGGCTGGCGCCGACGACTTCCTCACAAAGCCGTTCAACAAGTACGAGCTGCTGGCAAGGGTCCGCTCTCTCCTCCGGGTGAAACAGCTGCACGACGAGCTTGAGGAAAAGCTCCGCGAGCTCGAGCAGGCCCGGAAGGAACTGCAGGAGCTGGCGGTCACGGATGGCCTGACAGGGCTCTACAACTACCGGTACTTCCGAGAGCGTCTCCAGAACGAGGTGGACCGGGCAGAAAGGCACCAGCTGGATCTGTCCTTGGTCATGATGGATCTGGATTACTTCAAGCAGTACAATGACCGGAACGGGCATCCGGCTGGGGATGAGGTATTGCGGGCGTTGGGCGAGCTTCTGCGCAGGAACCTCCGGAAGGTCGATGTGGCTGCACGGTATGGCGGGGAGGAGTTCGCCCTGATCCTGGTGGAGACCAACGGGCCAAATGCCTGCGTGGTGGCGGAGAAACTCCGGCGCTTGGTGGAAGAGTACGAGTTTCCGTTCCGCGAGAATCAGCCCGGAGGGAGGATCACCATCAGCGCGGGGGTCGCCGCCTACCCGGACGACGGGACCAGCGCCGAGGCGCTGATCAGCGCAGCGGATACCTACCTGTACCAGGCCAAGCAGCGGGGCCGGAACCGCGTGGTCGCGCGCGGCGAGCTCGGCGCGGAGGCCGCAAAGGCCGTGTCCAGGGGCGGCGATTGAAGCCCGCAGGTGGGCGTTCTTAGCCGGGGGCAGGCCGCTCGCGCGGCGCGGAACCGGCCCAGTTCATCGGAGGGGAGGCGGGTATGCCCCGCGAGGTGATAGGCTCCTCGGTTTTCCGGAGGATTCTCGGATGGGGGATTGGAGGTGCGGTCCTTCCCCTCACGCTTCTCGTGCTGTATCAGGCCGCGCATGGGGGATTGAGCTTCGGGAGCGTCTGGCTGTTTTACCTCGCGGCCGTGGTAATGGCCGCCGCCGCTGCGTATTTCGTGGCCAGGAGTGTCGTCCTTCCCCTCAAGGCTCTGGAACAGGGAGCGCGGGAGATCGCCCGGGGGCAATTTCATCACCGAATCCCGGTGCGATCCACGGGCGAATTTGCCAATCTCGCGCGCCTTTTCAACTACATGACCACGGAACTTGAGCGCCTCAATGAGCTGAACATTAGCAAGATCATCACGGAGAGGAATAAGAACGAGGCCATCCTTCGCAATCTCGCCGATGGCGTCATCGTGACGGACCTCCACGGGAACGTGATGGCGATCGGAGCGGAGCTGGAGAGGTGGTTGGGCGTCCGCAGCGAGGAGGTCCGGGGGAAAGCGCTCTCCGAGCTGTGGAATAACCGCCAGTTGCTCCGGCTCATCCAGCGGGTGGCGCGTTCCGGAGAGGCGAGGGCTTCGTCGGTGGAGCTCGTGGACAGGGTCGGCGGAGGACTGAGCTACCGAACCTTCGAGTGCAAGGCGGCCCCCGTGTTGACGGCCTCCAATGAGAAGATCGGCGTGGTGACCATCATCCGCGACGTGACGCGGGAGCGGGAGGTGGACCGGCTGAAGACGGAGCTGGTCTCGATGGTCGCTCACGAGCTACGCTCTCCCCTCACCTCCATCCGCGGATTCTCCGAACTCTTGATGAGCCCGGACTCTGATCCCCAGCGCGTGCGGGAATTCGCCTCCGTCATCCACGAAGAGGCCGTACGCCTCACGGACCTCGTGAACAAGTTCCTGGACATTTCCCGCCTGGAGAGCGGTAGACTTCAGCCCAAATGGGAAACAGTCGATTTGGCCGAAGTGGTGACCACCGTGGTGGCCAACCACGCGACCTTGGCGGAGCAGAAGGGTATCCGCGTTCACTGGGAGTACCGCGACAACCTCCCCCCCATCGAAGCCGATCGACAATTGCTCACCCAACTCGTGCTCAATCTCTACACGAATGCCATCAAGTACAGCCCCTCCGGGCGACAGGTTTGGTTGGATGTGAAAAGGCACGGATCGGAACTTGTGCTTACCGTCCGTGACGAGGGGGTCGGGATCCCGAAGAAAGACCTGCCGCACATCTTCCGGAAGTTCTACCGCGCCTCCAACGTGAATCTGGCGGAGGATGGGTCGCAGGGTTCGGGTTTGGGACTGGCATTGGTGGCTCGCGTCGTGGAGCTCCACGGCGGCAGGATCCGCGTGAAGAGCGAGGAAGGCAAAGGGACGACGTTCCGGGTGTACTTGCCGCTGGAACCAAGGGGCAACCTGAAGCTCTCGGAGGCCGACGGCGAAGGCGTTTCCGCTTTCGGTGGCACGGAGAGAATCGATGGCCGATAAGGGCTACATCCTCCTCGTGGACGATGATGACAATATGGGCTTGATCGCGCGTCGGGTCTTCACCCGGGCCGGTTTCCGTTTCGAGGTGGTCAAGACGGGACAGGAGGCGCTGGAGTTTCTCCGCACCCGCTCGCCCGACCTCGTCATGCTGGATTACATGCTGCCCGACATGAACGGCGAGGAATTCCTGCGCCATTACCAGGAGCTTGGGCCGGGCCGCCCTCCGATCGTGATGCTCACTTGCCGCGCCGACAAGAATGATCGAATTGAGGATTACTTCAGCCTGGGTCTTTCCGCGTTTCTGGTGAAGCCCTTTGGCCACCGCGAGCTGGTTGCGGTGGTGGAGAACCTGATCCAGCGGGCACGGATGGATCGACGTGGAATCTCCGCGGATCTTCCCCTCCAGAGAGGGCCGCAGCGAGAGCTCGTGGAGGACCTGCAACTCACAGCCCAATCGCTCGAGGCTCTCGCTCGCAGTCTCCTGGCCGGTGGCGATGGGGAGCTTTCCGAGCGGCAGAAGCTGACGGTGTCGGCCATCTACAACGGGTGCCGCCGGCTCCAGAAACTCCTTGGGGAGCTGGTGAACCCCGCCGATTCGAACCGTACTCCCGCGGAGCAAATGGAGCTTCACGGATGAGGTGGCTTCGGGTCCTCCTTGTGAACCCCAACCCAGAGCATGCGAAGTTGGCGGCAAAGGCTCTGGAGCGCCATTTCCCGGGCACCCGCGTGCAGAGTTGCCTCCGAGCCCAAGAGGCGCTGGATTTGCTCAACGGGCGCAGCTTCCATCTGATCCTGGCCGAGCACTCCCCGCCGGAGGTCGACGCCCTTTCCTTGCTCCGTGAGATTCGGTCCAACGGCCGTTTGCTGCCGCTGGTGGTGACCTCTGGGCCCACAACTCGCGAGGAGGTCTCGCGAGCGAAGGCAGAAGGTGTTGCGGAGTGGATTGTCCGGAACCCCGATTTCTACGCAGCTTTGCCTCATGTCGTGCAACGGATCCTGGAGGTGAGTTCGCTGGAAAGGCAGCTTGAGGACTGGCAGCACCGGTATTCCGAGCTGCTCCGGCACACGACGGACGCGATTTTCTTCCTGGACCTGCGGGGACGATTCATCAGCTGCAACGGGCCAGCCGAAGAACTCCTCGGGATCCCTGCCGCGGAACTGGAGGGGGACTCCTTCGAGAACTTCCTCTCCCCGGAGCGTCGGGAGTCCATCCTCGCCTTGCTCCGCCAGCGGACGCGGAAGAATTTCCGGCTCCAGGGTTTCGAGGCGGAGGCTGTTCGGCCCGATGGCGCACGTGTGCCGATTGAGATCAATGCCTGGCCGATCCTGCGGAGAGGGCGAGCGGCTGGATATCAGGTTCAGGTGAGGGAGATCAGCGAGCGAAAGGCGGCCCTGGAGCGCGAGCGGGAACTCCGCCTGCGCCTCCAGGCAACGGTGGACAAGCTCGAGCGGAAGACCATCGAGCTGGAGGAGAGCCAGCGCCTCCAGTCTCAGTTCATCAGCAACGTGAGCCATGAATTCCGAACCCCCCTCAACGGGATCATGGGCTACGCCGAGCTTCTGCGGGATGGTTTTTACGGAGATCTCACGTCCGAGCAACGTGAGGTGCTCCAAAACATCATCTCCTGCGGGAGGCACCTACTCGAGCTGGTGAACGAGATCCTCGACTTGGCCAAGATCCAATCCCATCAGCTGAAGCTGCTATTGGAACCCTGCACGCCGAAGGATGTCATTGAGCCGGTGGCCGGCACGATCCGGCCGCTGGTGCAGGAAAAAGGGCTGGAGTTACGGATTGGCCCCTGCGGGGAGTGGCCTCTGATCTTGTGCGACCTTCAGCGAGTCTACCAGGTCATGCTGAACCTCGCCGGCAATGCCGTGAAGTTCACCGATCGGGGTTTCGTAGAACTGGGGGCCATTCCTCGGGGAGCCTACGTAGAGTTCTACGTGCGCGATACGGGGGTCGGGATCCCGAAGGACAAGCAGGAGGTCATCTTCCGGCAATTCGTGCAGCTGGATGGTTCGATGTCGCGCAAACACGGGGGATTGGGGATCGGGTTGAGCCTGTCGAGGCAGTTGGTGGAATTGCATGGGGGCGAGATCGGGGTCGAGAGCGAGGAGGGTGCGGGGAGCCGCTTCTACTTCACTATCCCGGTCTACGGGGAGACGATGCTCGAGGGATCCGGTGAGGGAAGCGGATTGAGGTGGCCAGGCGCAGAGCGGGAGAACTATGACACCGCCGGGGAGACAAATGGCTGAGGTTCCTGGGGCGCTGCCCTTCCCCGTCGGCGAAAAGGTTTGGCCCGACGAAGTAGCGCGGGCTGTGGAGAAGGAGGAGGCCGCTCGGGCGAGGCGGGAAGAGGGCGTAGTGCTCGTGGTGGACGACGACCCGGATGTACAGACCATCCTGGAAAAGACCCTCACTGCCGCGGGATACGAGGTCCGAAAGGCCTTCGATGGCGAGCCGGCTCTGCAGATGATCCTTCAGGACCCGCCGGACCTCATCATTCTCGATGAGATGATGCCCGGGATGACGGGCAAGGAGCTTCTCCAGGAGCTCGACCGGCGGGGCGTAATCCGGGAACATCGCGTTGTGGTGGTTGTCCTGACTGCGAAGCCGGAGCCCGCGGTGGACAGGGCTTGGTACCTCGGCATGGGGGCGGCGGCGGTCCTGCTGAAGCCCTTCGGCCACCGGGAGATACGGATCATCGTCGACAATCTGCTGGCCATCCGGCGGATGGGCGAGCGGGTGAGTCAGCTGGAGGCTCAGGCCCTTCGCTCGGAGCGTCGCTACCGCAGCTTGATCGAGAGTGCCAATGACCTGATCTTCACCCTCGATCCGTCCGGGAGGTTGGTGTTTGCCAACGCCTCTTTCGAGAGGGTCACCGGTTTCGGACGGGAAGATTGGCTCGGGAAGCCCCTGGCCGAGCTGGTGATCGCTCCGGATCGCAACGCCTGCCGCGAGGCGCTGCGGCGGTGTCTTGGTGGGCGACCGGAGCTCTTCGAAGCCCGCATCGGACGGCTCGATGGGAGGGTGGCCCTTCTTTCCGTCCATGTCAGCCCGCTGCGGGAAGAGGAGGGGGTGATCGGCGTTGTTGGGGTGGCCCGCGACATCACGGACTGGCGAAAGCTGGAGGATCAGATCCGAGAGCTGAATGAGTTCACCCAGACGATCCTCCGCACCCTTGGCTCCGGGCTCATCACTGTGGATGACGCGAGGCGCATCACCTTCGCCAACGAAGTGGCTGGCCAAATCGTGGGGTGGGGGGAAGAAGAGTTGGTCGGCCGTTCCATCGATGAGGTCTTCCCGCAGGTCGGTGATCAGATCCTGCCACCTGAGCTCCTTCGGGATGGCGGCTCGCTGGCGAGCCGGGAGGTGTCGTACACGCGTCCGGACGGAAGGCGCATTTACATCGGCTATTCGGTTACTTGCCGCAGGGCGGAGGGCGATCGCCGCGTGGCTGCAGTTCTGACGTTCCGCGACATCACCGATGTCAAAGAGATGCAGGCGCAGGTCCTGCGGATGGACCGACTGGCCTCTCTGGGCGTGCTGGCCTCTGGGATTGCCCACGAGATCCGTAACCCACTCGGCGGGATCAAAATGATGGCGCAGTCGCTGCAGGAGGAGATCCCGGAGGGAGATCCCAAGAGGGAATACGTGGACCGGATCATCCGGCAGGTGAACCGGCTGGATGAGCTCATCCGCGTCTTCTCCTCGTATGCCCGTCCTCGGCAACCAGTGAAGCGTGCCGAGCGGTTGCCGGAGATCGTGGGGGAGGTTCGCGCGCTGCTGGACAAACGGTTCCGCACGCGCGGAGTGGAGTTCCGGGAGCAGTACGCGGACCCCTTGCCGGATGTGTACGTGGACTTCTATCTCATGCAGCAGGTGTTCATGAATCTGTTTCTGAACGCGTTGGATGCCATGCCCGAGGGGGGTGTGCTGACAGTTCGAGCCGAGGCGGTGAACACGACTTTGCACGCCGTCGACCGCCGACGCAGGACGCGACTCCGGCCCGTACGTGGGCTCTTCGTCCGCGTAGAGGTGGAAGACACAGGGAAGGGGATCCCCGAAGAAATCCTGGAGAACATCTTCGATCCCTTCTTCACCACGAAACCTCAGGGCATGGGCCTGGGGTTGTCGATCGTGCACCGCATCGTGGAGGAGCACGGCGGTGAGATCTCGGTGACCAGCCGGGTGGGAATTGGGACTCGTTTCACCCTGCTCGTGCCGACTCGGGAGCTTGAGGTATGAGAGGAACGATCCTCATCATTGAGGACGAGGAGCCGGTACGCTGGGCCCTGCGCGACATGCTCGTGCGCCGTGGCTATTCGGTGCGCACCGCCGAATCCGGCGAGGAGGGGATTCGCTTGGCCCAGCAAGAGATCATGGACCTGGTGCTTCTAGACGTGCGCCTTCCGGGGATGGGCGGACTGGAGGTGCTCGAGCGTCTGCGACAGGAGGATCCGGATCTACCCGTCATCATGATCACTGCCTATGAGGATGTGGAGCCCGTGATCCGGGCGATGAAGCTCGGCGCCTGCGACTACTTCATCAAGACGGTGGACCGGGACGTCCTGCTCCACGCGATCGAGAGGGCCCTGGAGACCAACATGCTGAAGCGGGAGGTGGCCCGGCTGAAGGCGGAAAGGCTAACTCGGGCCGAGACGGGGCTCCTCGGTGTGAGCCGCGCTATCCGGGAGGTGCGCCAGCTCATCCGCATGGTGGCTGCCACCCCCCGAACCTCCGTGCTCATTCAGGGGGAGAGCGGCACCGGCAAGGAACTGGTGGCCGATGCGATCCACGCGATGAGTTCTCGGGCCGACAAGCCCTTGGTGAAGATCAATTGCGCCGCCATCCCGGAAAACCTCCTCGAAAGCGAACTCTTCGGGTACGAACGCGGTGCTTTCACCGACGCGAAGAAATCCAAGAAGGGGCTGTTCGAGATCGCGGACGGCGGAAGCCTTTTCCTCGACGAGGTCAGCAGCATGAAGCTTTCCCTCCAGCCGAAACTCCTCCGTGTGCTGGAAACCAACGTGTTCCGCCGGGTTGGAGGGGTGACCGATGTGCGGGTCGACGTGCGGGTGATCGCCGCCACGAACCGCAACCTGTGGGAATGCGTGAGGGAGGGGAGCTTCCGCGAGGATCTGTACTACCGGCTTAAGGTGATGGAGATCAACATCCCGCCCCTGCGGGAGAGGAAGGAGGATATCCTGCCTCTGGCCAAGTTCTTCCTGGAGAGCTTGAACCGGGAATTCGGCAAGAACATCGAGGGGATCTCCAAACAGGCCGAGGAGCTCTTACTGTCGTACAGCTGGCCGGGGAATGTACGAGAGCTGCGGAACGTTATGGAACGGGCGGCGATCCTTTGCACTTCCTCAATGATCGAACCGAAGCACCTGCCCCTGGAGTTGCGGCAGCGAGAGAGCCGGGTTGCCGTACCCGCGGACCTCGGCGACAATCCCAACGACGATTCTCTGGAGGCGGCTGAGAAACGTCACATCCTGAAGGTCTTGGAAAAGACGGGAGGCAATAAGTCCAAGGCGGCTCGTCTGCTGAACATTTCCCGCTCGACCCTGCGCGAGAAGCTGCGGCAGTACGGCATCCCGTAAGCGAGCCATTGATGCCTGCGGGGTGGATCGGTCGGGGCTGGGGCGGGCGTGCCGGGGAGATGACCAACGGAAGGGAAGCAGCTACGTTAGCAGGCGCGCGGAGTGGGGTGGAGCCGGAGAGACGACATGGTACGAATTCCGGAGCGCTTCGCCAGCATCATTGTGGACGATGAGTGGCTGGTGCGGGCCGAGCTCCAACGGATGCTCCGCCAATTTCCGGAGATCGAAGTGGTGGGCGAGGCGGAGAACGTGGCGCAGGCGGTTCAGCTCGTCAAGGAGAAGCGCCCGGACGTGATCTTCTTGGACATCCAGATGCCGGGGGAAACCGGCTTCGATCTCCTCGAGAAGATCGACGTGCAAGCCAAGGTCATCTTCATCACCGCGTACGATCAATATGCCTTGCGCGCCTTCGAGGTCAACGCGCTGGACTATCTCTTGAAGCCGGTGACGCCGGAACGCCTCGCCAAGGCGATCCAGCGCCTCCGCACGCGCCAGCCGGGAGCGGCCTCCCCTCGAGCCGGCCTCAACTACGATGACGTGATTTACTTGCTCGTCAGCGGATCCCCCCGATTCGTGAAAATCGCTAACATCAAGTGTATCCTTGCCGCGGGGAACTATTCCTACCTCGTCTACGGCGATCGACGACCTGAGCTTGTCCCCAAAACGCTCAGCCAGTGGGAAGAAATCTTGCCGAAGTCCCATTTTGTGCGCGTTCACCGCTCCGCGATTGTGAATTTTGAGTACGTCCGCGATATCAAGAAGGGCAAGAACTACAATTATCAGCTCTTCCTCCAAGGCTTGGAAAAGCCTCTCACCCTGAGCCGACGCTACGCGACTCGGCTTAAGAAGCACCTGCTGTGGTGAGCGTGCGGACCCCGGTGGATCCCCCCACGGAGTGGCAGCTCCTGCTCTCAGCTTTCCCCGCTTAGGCTCCCGCCTCCTGTTCCTTGCGTTCGGCGAGGTGACGAGCGACATCGGAACGACGGTAGCGGATGCGGATCCGCGCATGGACCCAGCCGTCCTGCTCGTAAAGCCGGAAGGAGTAGCGGTTCTTGAACATGATTTCGAGCCGCTGGCGGATGTTTTCGAGGGAAGTCCCGTGGAGCGCAGGCTCACTGTTCGGTTCTCTCTCGCGCGGGGAATGGAGACGGCCGGTGTTGGACACATCGATGGATAACACCCCTTTCCGATAGCGGACTACCACGGCCACCCGGAGCGGGAGGGGGCCGGTCCTCATCCCATACCGGATGGCGTTCTCCACCAGCGGCTGGAAGGTGAAAGCCGGGATGAGGCACGAGCGGGCAGCATCGTCGACCTCGAAAGTGACCTCCAACGAGTCGCGGTAGCGGATCTTCTCGATGTGCAAGTAGCTGTTGAGAGCCTTGAGCTCCTCGTCCAGCGATGCGTAGAGCTTGTTGAAATTCATCAGCGTGTAGCGGAAAAACTCGGACAGCTCGGTGATCATCTGCCAGGCCCGGTCCTTGTCGATGTGAATCATCGAGCGGATGGAATTGTGGGCGTTGAAGAGGAAGTGGGGATTCATCTGGTAGCGCAGCAATTTCAACTGCGCCTCGTTGGCCAAGGCCATCGCCTTGAGGGCGTTTCGCTTCTGCTTCTGGTAGTCCATGAAGTGATACACAACCATTCCTGCCACCAGCAGGAGCAGCAAGCGGAACCAGAGAGTCTGCCAGAACGGCGGCAGGATACGAATACGGATGGCCACCCCCTGCTCATTCCAACGACCGTCGTTGTTCGCAGCCTTCACGCGGAAGGTGTAGGTTCCTGGATTGAGGTTGGTGTACACCGCGAACCGTCGGTTGCCCGCTTGAATCCAATCCTGGTCGAAGCCCTCCATCTTGTACGCATATCTATTCTGCTCGCTGTTGGCGTAGTTGAGGGCGGCGAACTCGAAGGAGAAGACGGAGTGCCGGTATGAGAGCACCAGCGTGTTTGTCTGGCTAATGTGGGCCTTGAGAATGGGATCCTGGCCGCCAATGGGGACCGGTCGGTTGAAGATCCGGAAATCGGTGATGACCACCGGGGGAATGTAGGTATTCTCCCGGATGCTGTCCGGATGGAAGATGGTCACCCCGTTGATTCCGCCGAAAAGCATCTCCCCTTTGCGGGTCCGACAGTAGGCATTGTAGTTGAATTGATCGCTCTGTAGCCCTGCCTCGCGGCCGTAGTTCTTGAACTCGCCCGTCCGCAGGTTGAAGCGGGAAATGCCGTTTGTGGTGCTAAGCCAGAGGGAACCGTGCTCATCAGGCAAAATGCCGTAGATGGTGTTGCTGGGAAGACCGTCTTTGCGCGTGTAGTTTCGGATCTCCCCCCGCTCCGGATCGAAACTGAAAAGGCCTGCTCCTACGGTTCCGAACCAGAGCTTCCCTTGGCGGTCCTCCACGATGCACCTCGTATCGACATTGCCGACCGCCTCGCCCAGCAAGAACGTCCGGATCGTCCGTCGGGACTTCTCAATGCAGGCGATCCGGTTTTCCCCCGAGCCTATCCAGATGAGCCCGCGGTGATCCTGATAGAGGGCCAGCACGTTCGCGAAGCCCGGGATGGTGTCGTTCGGGAGCACATGCTCGATCCGATCTCCCCCACGGCGGATGCAGTCGAGCCCTCCGCCGTACGTGCCGACCCAGATGTCACCGTCGCGGTCTTCCAGAAGGGCCATGACGTGCTTGGCGGAAAGGCCCGGCCTGTCCGGGCCTCCCTGTAGATAGTGCTTGAACCTCCTGCGCGTGGGGTCCAGCACGTTGAGGCCCCCGCCGTAGGTACCGATCCAGATATTCCCGCGCCGGTCCTCCAGAAGGACTTTGATGTTGTTGACTGTGAGGCTATTGGGATTGCCCGGATCTCGCGTGTAATAGGTGAACAGGCCGGTCCCGCGGTTCAGGTAGTTGAGACCACCGTGCTCCGTGCCGAACCAGAGGTTCCCATTGTGGTCCTCCAGGATGGCGTAGACTGTACCGTCATTCAGGCAGTATCGATTGTTGGCCTCCGCGCGGTAGTGGTAAAAAGGCAGATCATAGCTCAGGTAGCTCACACCCCCGCGGGTGCCGATCCAAAGGTCTCCCTTCCTGTCCTTGTAAATGACGAGCACCGAGTTGTGGGCGAGACTGGAAGGATCGCTCGGATTGTGACCGTAGCGGATGAAGCGTCCCGTGCGGCGATCGAAGCGATAGAGTCCACTGCGATTTCCCACCCACAGATTCCCGCGGCCATCGTCCAGAATCGCCCGGATGGTAGTGCTCTCGGGGTTGTTGGGGGCCGGATGAAACCTGCGGAAACGGAAGGTCTTGCGATCGAGCAGGTTGAGCCCCCCGTTGGCCGTTCCGATCCAGAGGTTACCTTCTGAGTCCTCGTGAATCGAGTGCACGGCATCGTCGCCGATGCTGTAGGGATCGCCTTCCTTGTGGCGAAAGAAGGTGAAGCGTCCGGTCTCCCGATCGAACAGGGCCAAACCGCAACGTGTCGTCCCCACCCAGAAATGGCCCTGACTATCCTCCAGTAGGACAGTGACCTCGTTCTGCCCGTCCTCATTTCCACAGGGGAGCAGGTAATGGATGGCCCGTCCGCTGTCGGGTTCGAACAGGTCGACGCCCTTCTCGGTTCCCAACCACAGACGGCCCAGGCGATCCTCGACGATGGCATTTACATTGTTCCCGCTCAGGGGAATCGGTGAGGTGGGTTCTGCGTCGAAGTGGACGAAGCTCTCCGTGCCGCGGTCGTAGAGATTGAGGCCACCGCCCTCGGTGCCGATCCACAACCGCCCGCGCCGGTCTTCCAAGATGCAGCGGATGAGATTGGCAGAGATGCTCCCGGGAGAGTCCCGATCCCACTGGAAAGCCGTGAACTGGTACGCATCGAAGCGGTTCAAGCCCTCGTTGGTACCAAACCAGAGGAATCCCTGGCTATCCTGATAGATGCAGTTCACTTTGCTGTGGGAGAGACCATCCTCGACGGAGAAGTTCCGAAAGTGGGGGCTCGGCTCTTGACCCAGTGCGGGGGCCATGAAGCTCAGGGTGAGTAGGATCGCCCCGACGGGCGAGGCTCTGTTGGCCGCCATGGCCGCACCCTCCGTGGCATAAACCCGTATTTAGCCACCCCGGGAAGGTAAGCAACGCCGGGCCCCCTGTCAATCCCTTTGTGGCCCTTCGGGCGCCAGGGCTCGGTCCGCGCCCATGCCGGACCTCGGGAGGCAGGGGGACTTCCCCTCGGGGTCTGCGAGGGGCAAGAAAGTGCCGTTTGCAGGCCCCATTTGCCGCTCACACTCCCATTTTGCCGCTCACACAATCCCTCTTGCTTGCGTCGAGGGGAGGATTAAGCTTAAATTTGACCAGTTGCAGAGCGCGCGCACGCGATACCAAGTGGGGAAGCGCGGGGTGGTAACAGGTTCTCAGTGGACCGGCTTACCAAGGCAAGAGGCAGCCGAATGAAGCGGCGGACTTCCAATTCCTTCGCGGCCGTTGTGGAGGGTAGGGAAATGCCCGTGGCGTGGAAGAGGCGAGGGTTCGGGCTGTTTCTTCTTGTAGCCGTGTTGGCCGGTTTTCCCTGGCTGACGGCTCAGGCCCAAAACGTCGGGAAGATCGCCGGGTCTGTCCGCGATGCGCAGACAGGGGAGCCGTTACCGGGGGCCAACGTGGTGATCGTCGGGAGCACCATGGGGGCGGCGGCGGATGAGCAAGGCGACTACTTCATCCTGAGCGTGCCACCGGGCCGATACGAGGTCCGCGCCTCGATGATCGGGTATGAGACGGTCACCGTCGTGAACGTCATCGTCAATGCGGGCAAGACCACTCGCGTGGACTTCCAGCTTCCGCAGAAAGTGCTTGAGATGCGGGAAGTAGTGATCCAGGCGGTCCGGCCCGATGTCGAGCGCGACAAGACCTCGACGAGCGCCGTCCTCCGGTTCGACGAAGTGGAGATGTTGCCCGGCGTGAGGAATATCGGGGATGTCATCAACCTCACCGCGGATGTGGTGGACGGTCACTTCCGGGGTGGGCGGACCGGAGAAGAGTACTACATTCTCCAAGGCCTGGGGATTGTAAACCCCCTGGACCGCTCGGCCGCATTTCTCCCCATCATGAGTGCCGTGGAGGAGGTGGAGGTCATCACCAGCGGTTTCGGGGCGCAGTACGGAAACGCCCAGTCCGGCGTGGTGAACATCTCCATGAAGGAGGGGGACCGACGCAACTGGCGCACTCGGGTCGAGCTCCGGGCGAGGGCGCCGGGGCGGAAACACTTCGGCCCGAGCGTCTACGATCCCAATGCGAATCCCTACTTGCAGCTTCTCCTGCAGGACATCACATGGCTACGCGGCGATCCCAGTTCCGATCTCCGGCAGCCATACTACGGCTCGATGGGCTCCGGTTTGACGAGCTACTTCCGCGGCGACACGCTGGTCCAGGTGGCGGTTGCCAAGGCGTTGTGGTTGCAGAGCCGGAGGGACATCGGCCGCGAATATGGAAACGAGGTCGATCATCTCGTGGAGCTCGCCACAGGTGGGCCCATTAACAACTGGATGCGGATGTTCGTAGCTCTGCGGGCCGACCGGGAATGGCCCGTGTTCCCCACGGAGCAGCCGAACGTAGAATACCAGGCAATGGGGAACGTGGTCAGTGATCTGGGAACGTCTTCCACACTCCGCCTGAGCGGCGGGATTTCGCATCAGCGGACGAACGTATTCCCCGGTTCAAACAGCGTCAGTGGTTACCAGCGCTGGCTCTGGGATCGGATTACGGGCATCCAGCAAAGAAAGCGGGTCAACGCCCAGCTGGGCATGCGGTTCACGAAGATGTTCAGCGCCAGTGCCTACCTCGAGCTCAAACTGAATTCTCTGTTCACCAACAATTACCAGGGCTCCACGCCGGTGCCGAATACCCTACCGGAGTCCGTGGACGTGAACTGGGTTGTGGGGACGATCGCTTTCCCCAATAACAATTCGCCGGACATGCTGAACTACCAGCTTGGGTACGACAATTTCCTCCATCAGAAGACGCGAACGATCTCCTTCGAAGGCAGCCTCAACGACCAGATCACCAAGTCTCATCTTTTGAGCGCTGGCGTGCAGGTGAATACCTACCGGATCGATGTGAACAACTTCCTCGGGATTCGCTCGACCCGTCAGGTGGAACAGTACAAGGCGCATCCCTTCGAGGCTGCGGCCTACGTCCAGGACAAGATGGAGTTCGAGGGGATGATCGCCAACGTGGGACTGCGATTCGACCTCTGGTACGCGGGCAAGGAGTATTACACCGATCTTTACACCCCCTTCGGGGATCCGGATTCCACCGGGCGCTTCCATCCCGCGAAAGGGAAGACCGAGAAGGCGCCGATGTATACCCGCCTTCAGCCGCGCATCGGCATCTCGTTCCCGGTCTCCGTAGGCACTGTCTTTCACTTGAACTACGGGGCGTTCATGCAACGGCCGGCCTTTCAGTACATCGTTTCGCAGCGCCTGGGTCAGCGGCTGAACGACCCGGTCATCCTCGGGAACCCGAAGCTGGAGCCGGAGACCACCAATAGCTATGATGTGGGCGTGGTGCAGTCCCTGGGAAATGGCTTCACTCTGGATGTGAGCGGCTACTACAAGGATGTGAAGCACCTGGTGGAGCAGGCCAACTTCGTGGACCAGAGGGCCGGCTACACGGTGAGCAGCTACTTCAACCTCGACTACGCGGACATTCGGGGCTTCCGCATCATGTTGAGCAAGCGGAGAGGGGCCTTGACCGGCTCGATCAATTACCAGTACGGCTACGCCACCGGGAAGAGCGCGACGGCGACAGCCGCCACGCCGATCTTCAACCGGGACACCAGCAACGTGGTGACCACCGATCTCACCAATGTGCCCACCCGGGATATCATCCTGGACTTCGACCGGACGCACAATGTGGTCATTGCCCTCTCCTACAACACGGGCAAGGAGTTCGGACCGCGCCTTCTTGGGAGGAGGCCTTTGTCGGATGTCAATGTCTCCATCTACTCAACCATCCGCAGCGGCCGACCCTATACCTCCCCCTTCGACATCCGGTTGATCAACACAAAACGGGCTCCGGCCGAGTACAACACCGACTTGCGGGTGACCAAGAGCCTGCGCAGGTTTCTGGGCACGCAAGCCCGCATTTACTGCGAAGTTTACAACCTTTTCAACAACAAGATCCTGAACTACGACTATCTCTTCCAGAGGCCCACGGCCACAAACCCGAATCTCCCGCTCCAGTATTATGAGCGGTACCCGATTGACGACAAACAGAACGGGGTCCGCTACTGGTGGGACAAGGGCAGGCAGGGCCCCTTCAGCATCGATCAGTCCTTCTTGATCTACGAGAATCAACCCCGGTCCTTCCAGTTCGGCATCGTGTTCGAGTTCTGAGGAGCCTGACCTATGCTGCGGAAGATCAGTCCTGTGGTTTTGACCCTGCAAGCTCTCCTGTTGGGCCTGAGCGGAGTGGCGATGGCCCAGCAGCGAGATTGGCGCGTCCACACGCGGGGGATGCTGCATCAGACGGTGTTCAACACGGGGGAACTGGGCCGAGCCTACAGTGCGGGGGGCACCGTCCAGCCGGGGATGCCTTCGCTGGAGTGGCCCCCCTATTCGAGCATGATCTTGGATCGGCGGAACTACCCGGGCCAGCACAACTCCTTCGGGAGCGGCATCTGGTTGGCCGGGACGCGTCCCAGCGGGAGGAAGTATGCCTTTTGCGGAGCCGTCTCCAATCCCAACGGGGAATCGGTGCCGGTGGTGGGTGTGTACAGCGTTCCCATCCGCATCGAGCGGAAGGAGAACTATCCCGTTCTGGCCACGGGGGAGTTGAATCCCGCGTACAATCCCGACGAAGCGGAGGAGATCATCATCTCCGAGTGGGACACCCCCGTGGGGATCCGGGTGACCCGCACCAGCCGGGCCTGGAGCTTCCCGGGCTACGACAGCTTCATCATCTACGAGTACGAGTTTAAGAATGTGAGCAGCGACACCATCTCGGATCTGTTCATCACCTTCGCCTGTTCCTTTGCCCCCTCCATGTTCGGTTATCAACGAAATCACGGGAATTGGACGGAAAGCGCGTTCCGGGGGCAGCCCCCTGCAGGGCTGGGCGATCATTTCGCCCGCTTCGACCTCAGACGCTGGCTGAGCTACAATCACGAGCGGGATGGACTGCCGGACCCGGTGTTCTTCGAGGAGTGGTCCAAGCCGGGCGATCGGGGCGGGCTGAATTCCCCCCAAGCTGTGGGCATTATGGTGCTCCACTACGACTACGAGCATCTGAGCCGACGCGATCAGACCAAGCAGGTCTTCCTGGCCACCACCGACAGCGCCGGGATGTGGGACGAGAACGGGAAGGCCAAGCAGCCCTTCCTTCTCCGCTACGAGAACGGTAACCTCCCCGAGACCAAGATCAGCACCTGGATGGATCCGACCCTGCAGCGGAAGACGGCCATCTGGCAAGGGACGAAGGATTCGACCATCTTCTGCCAGCAGTTCGATGCGAGCCTGTGGCCTTACTGGAAGGGCCGGACGAAGGGGTCGGTCAATCTCTCCTGGTGGCAGCCGGTCAACCGGGCGTACGGCTTCTACCCCTATCGCTTGCCCCCAGGGGAGACGATCCATTTCGCAGTGGCGGAAGTTGTGGGTTATGGCCCGGGGGTAGCCTCGGACAGCATCTACAAGGACCTGGGAGGAAACATCCGGGCCGGGGTGGACGCCGGGTTCTACTTCCACCCCGTGCCCAGCTGGTACAAGCGGCTTCACTATGACTACCTGGGTACCAAGGACTACATCGGCAGCGACTACCTCCAGCATCATCCCCTGCCGTGGTACGTGACGCCGGGAGTGGTGTCCATCCGCGACGTGGCGGACCGGGCCATTCAAATGTACACCGGACGCCCGCTCATGAAGTACGACACCCTCCAATACAAGCCAGAAGAGGCTCCTCCCAGGGGACGCTACGACACGGTGCCCATCCCCTTCCCGGCTCCAGCCATCCGTGTGGAAGACACGCACGGCGCGGCCAACCGTATCGTCTGGGGACCGGAGGTCGAAGGCTTCTCCTGCCCGCGCCTCCGCGCTCCTTTGCATCACTATTTGGTCCTGCGGGCTCCTCATCCCCTTGGCCCGTGGACAGTGATCGACTCGGTAGGCATCCGGGATCCGAGGTATTTCAAGAACGGCGAGTACTCCGTGTTGGACCCCTACAGCGATCTCGGGGAGAACGTGGCGTACGCCGTGGTCTCCGTGGACGAGCTCGGCGGGAAGAGCGGCATGACGAACCTCACCCTTCACGAGACCCAGGCTCCTCCTGCCCAGAGACTGGGTAAGGTGTACGTGGTGCCCAACCCCCTGATTGTGACCAGCGGCCTGACCGGCTCGGATCCGGGCGGTGAGATCGGGGACCGGATCCAGTTCATGGGGCTCACGAAGCGTTGCGTGATCCGCATCTTCTCGTACACCGGGCAGCTGGTCATGACCATCCGGCATGAGCGGGAGACCTTCGGCAATACCTGGTATCAGCTGAGCGTCAACAATCAGCTGATTGCCTCGGGCGTGTACTACTTCGTGGTCGAAGACCTCGACACCGGCGATCGTTCCAGTGGCAAATTCGTGGTGATCCATTGAAGGGGATGGAACGGTGGGAATGAACATCCGTCGATGGGCGAAAAAGGCGCTGCTGCCGTTTGCGCTCCTGTGTTGGCAAGTGGCGCTACCTGCCATGGCGCAGAAGGTGGGCAGTACCTCCATGCAGTTCCTCAAAGTGATCCCCTCTGCACGGGGGGCGGGTCTCGGCGAGGCCTATTCCGTGTGGGCCTGCGGTTCGGAGGCTGTGTTCTGGAACCCCGCCGGCCTTTCGAAGCTCGAGGGCACGGAATTCTTCACCACCTACGTGGATTGGCTCTTCGACGCGCAGCAAGGGGCCCTGGCTCTTGCCACCCCCCTACGCGGAGTCGGGGCGCTGGGGTTCCAGCTGCAGTACGTCGATTTCGGCGAGTTCGAGGAGACGAGCAACGCTCGGCCCTACATCAATGACCCGGATCATCCCGGCTTCACGGGGAGGACCTTTCGCCCCTTCGGGGCTGTGCTGGGGGTATCCTACGCCCGGGAATTGACGGACAAGTTCTCCGTCGGGATCGGGATGAAATACGCCTACCAGTCCCTGTTCAGTGAGAGAGAAGTGACGGCAATGGTGAGGCAGGGGGTCTACGAGCAGGTGAAGACGTGGGCCGGGGGGCTCCTTTTTGACTTCGGGATTCGCTACAACACCGGTTACCGGACGATCCACATCGGATCATCGGTGCAGAACTTCGGCGCCAACGTGAAGTTTGCGAAGGAGTCTCATCCAGTGCCGCTCTTGTTCCGATTCGGTGTGGGTGCCGATCTCCTCGGCCCGAACGCGCTTCTCCTGCCCAACCACGAGGAGCACCGGCTTGGGATGGTATTCGACATCTTCCATCCGAACGACTACGATCAGCAGATGCATCTGGGGGTGGAGTACGAATTCCGGGGCCTTCTGGCGCTGCGGGCAGGGTACAAGTTCAATTACGACTACGACGGCCTCACCCTTGGGGCGGGGATCAAGTACTCCGTCGATGGCTTGCGGATGAGGCTCGACTGGAGCTACGGTGACATGGGGACGTACCTGGGCAATGTGCAGCGGATCAGCGTGGGAATGACTCTGCCATGAAACACCTGAAGATCATCCTCAGCGGGCTTCTGATCTTGGTGGCTCAGGAGGTGAAGGCGCAGGGCTACGGGGGACCTCTCACCTTCCAAGGAGTGAATCACACCGAACTTCACTCCGTTGTGGCGCGCGGGATGGGTGGCATCGCGTTTCGTGGCACGCCGGATGCGGCCTCCATGTTCAACCAGCCGGCTGCGTTGGAGAGGATACGGGGTCTGCAACTCTCGGTGGCGGGCTGGTGGTTCTCGGAACGGCTTGAACAGGAACAGAACTACGCCCCGGTGAGGTATTACCCGAACCTGAGCCTGCTTCTTGAAGGGCTCACAGGGAAGATCCCGGAACCCAATCCGAACCTGCCGGGGTTCACTCCCGCGGACACCGTGCAGCGGCCGTACGATGACATCGGTCCGAATTGGACGCACTCGGACAACTGGCAAAGGCCCCTTCACCTGATGATGGCGATGCCGGTCACCCTCGGCCAGCTCAATTTGACAGCGGGAGCTGGGGTTGTGGCGCATGCCGATTTGCACCACTACTACCAGAACAACAATGTGCTGTATCCCTCCATTCTCTCCCAAAGGCCCTTGCCTACCCCTCGACCCACGGATGACAATCCGCTGCCCGTGCAGTGGTATCAGACGACGCGCTCGCGCGAGGGGGCCATCTGGGGGTACGGATTTGCTCTGGCTGGCACCTGGGACGACAAACCCGTTGCCTTCGGCGTCAGTGGGTTGCTGCTCAGGGGCAGCAGCGACGATTTCGAACAGCAGGTTGGAAGAGGCAGGCTCACGTTCTTTTCCAACGCCTTCCGGGCCGATTCCGCCGGATGGCGCCTCACCCGGACCGGGAGCTCGGATTTCCGCGGGTACGAACTGAATATCGGGGCCGTACTGAGCGGACGGCACGTGAGCTTGGGCCTCTCCGTGAAACCCCCTTCCGAGATCAAGCGGAGCTACCGCACCGAGCAGATTTCGTTGCCCCAAAACCTACCCGCAGAGCTCCAGTCCGCTCTTTTGGGCATGCCAATGGACGGGGAAGATCGGTTGAGGTTGCCGTGGCGCGGGACGGTGGCGCTCTCCGTGGTTCCTAAGGAGAGGCTGGTTCTCGCGTTCGAATACGAGGTGAGACCGTACAAGTCGGCAAAATACGTGGATGCGAGGGGGATAGAGAGTTCGCCCTGGCTGTCGAGCTCTCCCTTCCGGGTTGGGGTTGAGTGCGGCGTGACCCCCTGGCTCACCCTCCGGGGCGGGATGCGCAGCGAGGCGGAGGTATTCGAGCCGGAAGGTAATCACCTTCCGGGGGAGCCGGCGACCTACACGGCGTACGCCCTCGGGTTGGGAATTGCGAGGAGCGGATTCCGCTTCGACCTGGCTTTGGAACATTGGGAGTTCAAGTACCAGGATATTTGGTCCAGCGCAATCAGCAAGAATGTGCAGAAAGGGCTGGTTGTGCTCGGGCAGGTGACGTACGAGTTGGCGAGCCAGCGGTGAGCTTGGGGAAAGGCTGTTCTCCCGCGGGGGAAGGGCAACGAATCGAAACGGGGAGGAATGCCATGAGACGCTTTGTGAACGGGTTCGTGATCTTTGCGGCGGTGACCGTGGCCAGCGCCGCTTTCGGGCAGGCCGTGGGAGACTTTCGCACGCGGGCCACGGGCGATTGGAGCAATCCGCAAATCTGGCAGCGATTCAACGGCTCCACGTGGGTGGCCACCTCTACGCCACCGACCGGCGCCGAGACCATCACCGTTCAGAGCACCGATTCCGTCTATGTGAATGTGCCGGTCTCGATCACGGGACGATTGGTGAACCAGGGGGCCATCGGAGGGGATGGAAACATCACGATTGCCAACGACGGGATCTACCAGCACGATCGCGACGGAGGACGAATCCCCACGATCAACTGGGAAGATGGCTCGACCCTGCTCATGACCGGCACAAAGAACACCGCACCGGGGAACCGAAACCAGAGTTATTACCACATCGTGTTCGATACCCCTTCCCTGTCCTCGAATCAGAACATGGCCCTCAATGGCGTGACAATCCGCGGTAACATTCGTGTTGTCAATACGGGTTACGCCCGCTGGTATCTCACTACGGCGCCGGCCGCGGACAGCTCGATCGTCACGATTCGAGGCGATGTAATTGTCGAGAGCGGGGCGTTTGCAGTTCAAGGGACGAGCAATGCCCAAACGAAGTTTGTGGTCCATCACTACGGCAACATCGTTGTGACCGGCGGGAACTTCTCCATCAGCCGGGGCTCGCAGCCGGGCGGAACGACGACCTGGTACCTGTACGAAGGGAATTTCTCGATGTCCAATGCCACGACGCAAAGCTCCACCCAAACGCCTGGCGGGGCCCGATTCGTCTTCGCCAAGGCCGGAACGCAGCGTCTGGAGCTGGGCGAGGGGAACACGATTACTGCACTGCCCATCGAAGTGAAGAGCGGGACCACTCTGGACATGGGAATGAGCCGTCTGGCGGGAAGCGGGATTTTCGTTCTCAACCCGGGCGCTACGCTCCTGACGGCCCTCCCGGGCGGGGTGGCCGAGATCTTCGCGAATGTTACGGGGAACGTGACGCTGGCCGAGGGAGCGAGTTTCGGTTTCAATGGCACGAGTCCGCAGATCACGAGCACCCGGATGCCCACGGTGGTGGGCGATCTCATCATCAACAATCCGGCGGGGGTGACGCTGTCCCAGCCCACGACGATCAACGGCGTTCTCCGCCTGATCGCGGGCGAGTTCGACAATACGATTCCCTTCACCTTGGGTCCCGGCGCGTCCATATCGTTCGAAGGCGGAACCCTGAAGGTACCGTTGGGCATCAGCGCACGACGCTCCGATGTGCCGAGGGATTTCTTCGTATCGCAGAACCATCCCAACCCGTTCAACCCTGTGACCACGATCCGCTTTGGTCTGCCTTCGGCCAGTCAGGTCCGGGTGGAGGTGTGGAACCTCCGAGGGGAGAAGGTGGCGACTCTCCTCGATGGCCGGAAGGAAGCGGGGACGCACGAGGTCGTGTTCGACGCGAAGGGCCTTCCTTCGGGTGTGTATCTCTACTGGGTGGAGGCCGGAAGTCAGGTGCATGTGGGGAAGATGCTGCTTCAGAAATGAGCGGCGACGGTGCAACGGGGGGTGAGTGAATCGGTGCGAGCTTAACTTACGGAGGTGGCTGTCATGAAGACCAGAGTGTTATGGGTGTGGGCCGCCGTCCTTCTCGGCTTGGCCACACAGGTCGCAGCCCAACGGGCGGGGGACTATCGCTCGGCCGCGACGGGGAACTGGAGCGCTGCATCCACCTGGGAGACCTTCGATGGGACGCAATGGGTACCGGCCACTGCAGCTCCCTCCGGCGCGGAAAACATCACCGTGCTCGGGAGCCACGTGGTGACCGTCGACGTCCCGGTGGAGATCAGGGGTTACGTGAAGGTGCAGGACACGGGGGAGCTTGCGGTGGGCGCGGGAGGCTCGCTGACTTTCCTCGCCGGCAGCACCTACGAGCATGCGCGCAACGGCGGCAATATCCCGTCGGCCACCTGGGGCGAGGGGTCCACGTGCTTGCTCACGGGGATCACAAATCAGGCGCCGGGCAATCGCGGCCAGGACTACTGGCACCTGGTGATCAACACTCCCGGTCTCAGCTCGAACCTGGATCTGAACCTGGGCGGCAAGACCATCCACGGTGACGTCACCGTATTGAGCACCGGTAGTATGCGCTGGCGTCTGATCGGAGGAACTTCGGGCACGATCACCATCCTGGGCGATGTGGTCGTGAAGGCGGGGCAACTGGAGACGCAGGGTACATCGAGCGCCACGCAGGTTGAGGTGCACCACTACGGCAATGTGCGTGTCACCGGCGGGGCCTTCTCGGTCAGCCGGGGAAGCCAAGGCGGACAAAGCGGGACAGGGTACACGAAGTGGTACCTGCATCAGGGCGATTTCCTGATGTCCAACGCCACTACCCAGAATTCGAACCCCTGGCGCGCCACCTTCATTTTTGCGAAGGTCGGCGGTGTGCAGAACCTCCAGCTGGAGAACGTGACCTTCGGGAGTGGCGGATTGCCCGTGCAGGTGGATAGCGGCGTCACGCTGAACATGGGTCTCTCCAAGCTCGGAGGGGACGGGAAGTTCGTGCTCTCCCCCGGGGCGACGCTGCAGACGGCCTTGCCGGGAGGACTGAATGAGGCCATCGCTACGACGGGAACCGTGGTTCTCAGCAAGCGGGCGCACTACACGTTCAACGGTACCGAGGCACAAGTGCCGGGCACTTTGTTGCCGGATTCGGTGGGTGTCTTGACCATCGCGAATCCGCAAGGCGTGACCTTCGGCGACACGGTCTGGGCGCAGCAGCTTGCGGTGACTGCGGGATCGCTGATGCGGATCGACAGCCTCGGGTACGTCGCGGTGGATACCGGCGCGGTCGAGGGCACCGTCTGGAACAAAGGGGTCCTGACGACGCCCGACACGTTGTTCTTCGCGACGGGTTCTGTGTACGAGCACGCCCGCGATGCAGGGAGCGTCCCCACGGGGATCTGGGCTGAGGGTTCCACTTTCATCCTGTCCGGTACGGTGCAGGATGCGCCAGCCAACCGGAATCAAAACTTCTACAATGTGGTCTTCAATACGCCACGGCTCGGCCGCAACCGCGACATGGGCTGGAAGGGGATCACAATCGGGGGCAGCATCCGCGTGGTTAACACAGGTTCCTACCGCTGGCAGATGAGCTCGGTGGCCGCTAACGATACGGCCGTGATCACCGTGCTTGGCGACGTGATTGTGGAGGGCGGCCAGTTCTCGGTGCAGGGCACGAGCACCGGAGCCACCACCTTCATTGTGCACCACTACGGCAATGTGGTGGTGACGGGCGGGAACTTCTCCATTGCTCGGGGATCGCAAGGCGGTACGGGGACGACCACTTGGTACCTGCACCAGGGCGATTTCCTGATGTCCAATGCGATCACCCAGAATTCCAACCCGACTCCTGGCAATGCCAAGTTCGTGTTCATGAAGCCCGGTGTGCAGAGGCTGGTCCTCGGGGAGGGGAACACTATCCAGAATCTGCCGATTGAGGTCCGGGCGGGGACGACGCTCGATGTGGGCACAAGCGTGCTGGCCGGGAACGGCATCTTTGTGCTGCAGGATGGTGCGACACTGGCGACGGCCCATCCCGGTGGGGTAGCGGGCTTCCTGGGGACGGTTCCGGAGGCGGCGGTCACGCTAAGTTCTGCGGCGAACTACACGTTCAACGGGACGGAAGCCCAGGTGACGAGTACGCGGATGCCCGCGGTGGTAAACGACCTCACCATCGACAACCCAGCTGGGGTTGCCCTTTCTCAGGAGACGACCGTCAATGGCGTTCTGCGGCTCGTGTCGGGTGAGTTTGATAACACCGTTCCCTTCCGGCTCGGCCCCAGTGGGAGTATCGTTGTAGTGGGCGGAACGCTGAAGGTGCCGCTTGTGGCGGCGGAATATCGCGCCGTGCGGAGCGGCAATTGGAGTTCGGCGTCCACGTGGGAGGCTTTCCTCTTCGATCGCTGGATCGGGGCGCTTGTGCCGCCCACCGGCAAGGAGAAAATCACGGTGGGCGGTTCAGATACCGTCCGGGTGGACGTTCCGGTCGAGGTGTATGGGTACGTGAAGGTCCAGGGAGGCGGCGTGATCGAGGTGACCAGTGGGAGCCTGACCTTTGCGGATAGCAGCGTGTACGAGCACGCGCGCGACGCGGGGAGCATCCCGACGGCCACCTGGGCGGAGGGCTCCACGCTGCTCCTGACGGGGACCGTGAACGACGCCCCGGCCAACCGCAATCAGAATTTCCACCACGTCATCTTCGACACCCCGAATCTCGCCAAGAATCGAGACATGGGATGGGATGGCGTCACCATTGGCGGGAACATCCGGGTGGTGAACACGGGCCAGTACGGCTGGCAGATGAGCAGCGCTGCGGCCGGGGATACCTCGATCATCACCGTGCTTGGCGATGTGATCGTCGAGGGGGGTCAGTTCTCGGTGCAGGGGACCAGCAATGCCCAGACGGTGTTCCTGGTGCATCACTACGGCAATGTGGTCGTGACGGGTGGGAACTTCTCCATCGCTCGCGGCTCGCAGGGGAACGGGTCCGGGAAGACCATCTGGTACCTGTACCAGGGCGACTTCTCCATGCAGAACGCGACCACCCAGAACTCCAATCCCACGGTGGGCAACGCGAAGTTCGTGTTCGCCAAGCCGGGGGTGCAGCACTTGACGCTCGGCGAGGGATGCAACATCCTGAATTTGCCCATTGAGGTGAGTAGCGGGACCACGCTGGACGTAGGCAAGAGCGTTCTGGCGGGACAAGGGATGTTCGTGCTGAATGAGGGGGCGACGCTGGCGCTGGCCCATCCTCAGGGAGTGGCCGGCTTTCTGGGGAGCCTGCCGAGCAATGTGGTCACCCTGAGCACCGGCGCGAACTTCACCTTCAACGGGACGGAGCGCCAAGTGACAAGCCCGGCGATGCCCACGGTGGTGAATGACCTGACCATTGCGAATCCCGCGGGCGTGGAGCTCTCGCAGGGCACGACGATCAACGGCGTGCTGCGTCTCGTGGCGGGTGAGTTTGACAACACCATTCCCTTCGCTCTCGGGCCAAGTGCTCGGATTTCCTACGAGGGTGGGACGCTTAAGGTGCCGCTTGTCGCGAGCCAGTACCGCTCCGTGGCGACAGGGAACTGGAGTGCAGCCTCCACCTGGGAAGGCCTGGTGGGCGACCGCTGGTTGGCTATGCCTACGGCTCCGACGGGCTCGGAGAGGATCACGGTGCGGGGCACGGATACGGTTCGGGTGGACCTGCCGCTCGAGATCCGAGGCTACCTGCGCGTCGAGGAGTCCGGCGTGGTGGAGGTGACGACTGGCTCGCTGACTTTCGCGGCGGGGAGCACATATGAGCATGCCCGCGACGGTGGCAGCATCCCAACAGCCACCTGGGCGGAGGGCTCCACGCTCTTGATGACTGGCACCGTCGAGAACGTCCCGGCCAATACGAATCAGAATTTCTACCACGTCGTGTTCAACACGCCGAACCTGAGCAAGAATCGGGACATGGGCTGGGACGGCGTGACGATTGGCGGGGACATCCGTGTGGTCAATACGGGGCTGGGCCGTTGGTATCTGACCACGGCTGCTGCGGGAGATACCTCTGTAGTCACCATTCGCGGAGATGTGATCGTGGAGGGAGGCGGCTTCGCGGTGCAAGGCACGAGCAACGCGTTGACCACCTTCATCGTCCATCACTACGGGAACATCCGGGTGACCGGAGGGAACTTCTCCATCTCCCGCGGCTCGCAGGGCAACGGGAGTGGCACGACGACGTGGTACCTCTACGAAGGGGATTTCTCCATGTCGAATGCCACGACCCAAAACTCCAACCCCACGCCAGGCAATGCCAAGTTCGTTTTCGCCAAGCCCGGCGTGCAGAAGTTGACCCTCGGCGAGGGCAACAATATCCAGAAGCTGCCGATTGAGGTGAGCTCGGGAACGACGCTCGACGTTGGGACCAGCGTGCTGGCGGGGAATGACATCTTCGTGCTCAGGGACGGCGCCACTCTGGCCACCGCTCACGCCGACGGTGTGGCTGGTTTCCTGGGTTCGTTGCCGGCGTCCATGGTCTCGCTGAGTTCGGCGGCAAACTACGTTTTCAACGGCTCGGTTCGCCAGGTGACCAGCACCCGCATGCCTTCCGTGGTCAATGATCTGACGATCAACAATCCGGCGGGTGTTGTGCTCTCCCAGCCCACCACGATCAACGGCGTGCTCCATTTGGTGGCGGGGGAATTCGACAACACCATCCCCTTCACGCTGGGTCCCAACGGAAGGGTGTCCTACGAAGGGGGCACGCTGAAGGTCCCGCTTGCCGTGGCCGGGTCAGGGACAGACGTGCCGAGCGAGTTCGCGCTACTCCAGAACTACCCGAATCCGTTCAATGCTTCGACCACCATCCGCTATCGCCTCCCGGCGAACGTCCAGGTGGTGCTCAAGGTGTACGATGTGACGGGCCGCGAGGTGAGCGAGCTGGTGAACACCAAGCAGGGTCCGGGGGAGTTCACGGTTTCCTGGAATGCGTCGGACTTGCCAAGCGGCATCTACTACTGCCGGATCACGGCCGGCAACTTTACCGCGATGAAGAAGATGATCCTGATGAAGTGACCGCCCTCGCCTGATCAGCTGACCTGACGGTGAGCACCCGGCCGGCGAGGAGCCGGCCGGGTGTTTTTTTGCCGGATGGAGGAGCAAGATCAGTGTGAGGCTTCACGGCAGGTGACCCATTGCAGGCCGCACAGTGGGGGGCGTTGGGGGACCAAGTCAGGCTGCGCCCTGGGCGGTCCAGGGCGAGTGCGCGAAGACCTACTCCATCGTCGGATTGCTGTGAGTGACAAGGCTTGCAGCGGTTGCGGGGGGCCAGCTTTCCGTTTTCCTGCGCCATTCTACCCTAGTGGTTGAGACTCGAGTCCTTCGGGATATGGCCGCTCACATAGTTATTTTGCCGCTCGCCATTTTCTTATTGCGGTGGGATGGGAGACTCGCTACATAATAGTAAATACTAAGGCGATATGTGCGCTGGACCGATGCTGAGGAGCGCGCCAAGGGGGACAGGAGTGTGGGCGATGAAGGTTGAGGCTTCGAGCACGGAGGTCTGAAATGAGCGGTCTAAGAGGTGTTGCCTGGAAGTTAGCAGTCGCCGGGTTGCTTCTGCTGGTGGGCAGCGCCGTGGGGATGGGTCAGCCCCGGGGTAAGATCGTAGGCAGGGTGGTGGATCAGAGTGGCAATCCCCTGCCTGCGGTGAACGTGGTGGTCGTCGGGACTCCGTATGGCGCGGCCACGGATCTCGAGGGCTACTATGCCATCGTGAATGTGCCGCCGGGCGTGTACGAGCTCCGCGCCTCGATGATCGGATACGCAACGGTCGTGAAGCGGCAAGTGGAGGTGAATATCGAGCAGGTGACCCATCTGGATTTCGTCCTCCAGGAACAGGTCATCGAGGGGCAAGAGGTAGTCGTCGTCGCGGAGAGAGACGTGCTCCACCGGGAAATCTCCAACACCCAATTGGTGGTGGAAGCCGCGGACATCCTGCAGACGGCGGGCGTGCGCACGGTGTCGCAATTCATGGGGACCCAAGCCGGGGTCACAGACGAGCGGTATCTCACGATTCGAGGCGGATCCCCGGACCAAACCGGGACCTTGGTGGATGGGATGGCTTTCGTCAATCCGCGTTTGGGCAAAGCGGAGACCACCATCCCGGTCAGTGCAATCGAGCAAATCTCGCTGCAAGCCGGGGGATTCAGCGCGGAGTACGGGAACTTCCGCTCGGGCATCCTGAATGTGGTGACCAAGGCTGGGAGCCGGGATCGCTACCACGGCACCGTCAACCTTTCGAAAAACAAGGCCCACATGAAGCGGTTCGGTAAGTCGCTTTATGATCCCACCAACTGGGGATTGCGGCCGTACATGGATCCCCTGATTGCCTTTGTGGGAACGGATCAGGGGTGGCTCCAGGTGACCGGGGGAGACACGAAGGAGGCGGATTACCTCCGGCAGCAGCACGAGACCTTCCAGGGGTGGAACAAGTTGGCCGAGAACTACAACAAGAACAAGCCTCCCGCCCAGCAAGTGACCCCGATGGACTTGTACCTCTGGTCGGCCTGGATGCACATGGCCATCCCCGATTTTGCAGCTCTCGAACGGCTGTACCCGCAGTACACGGTGAATGATCCGGAGTGGGGAAAGAAAAAGAAAGCCATCATCCAGCACGCCCACGAACCCGAGGGCTCCGATCCGGACTGGGACGTGGACGTGGGCTTCGGTGGACCGGTTCCACTGATCGGGCGCTACCTCGGGAATGCCACTTTCTACGTTGCCAATAAGACCAATTTCTTCACCTACGTCCAGCCCGTGATGCGAAAGGGAGAGTATACGTCGACCACGATGGCGACGCTGAGGTCCAATCTCTCGAGTCGGATAACTCTCAGGCTGAACGGGACCTATCGGAAGGTCGACGGGACCCAGGCCGCTTTCCCCTCGGACGGAGCCATCTTGGACATCGAGCGGGGCGGTGACACGATGCCGATCAACAACCTGGGTCTGTATTACAACGCGGGCGGCGCCGGGGTCGCTCAATACTGGTGGCATCCCACGTTTTGGCAGCCCAAGTACCAGCGGGTCTACTTGGCGGGTGCCACCATGAATTACGTGGTAAGCCCCACCACCTTCTGGGACCTCACTTTGTCCTACTACCGCCAGAAAGATTACTACCATCCGAAAGAGACCCGGAACCATACGCCGATCATTCACTTTGGCCCTGTCTGGGTCGATGAGATGCCGTATGGCATCGTTTTCAAGCCGGACACAGTCCGCTACGATCCGAGCGATCCGTCGAAGTTTTTCGCTCACAATGAGTACGAGGCGCCGTACGGACTCAGCCGACGCTTCTCTTCGAAGACTGGCGAATTCCACGAGAACTCTATCACCAAGGCTGTGAGCCTGAAATGGGATCTGAGCAGCCAGCTGAACCGGTACCACTTCCTCAAGTCGGGTGTGGAGTTCCGGTATCATGACATCAACAACTGGAACTGGCGCTGGTGGGAGGGCCACGACACCATCTACGAGATGAAAGACCGGCGCAGGCCCTGGTGGCTGGGGTTGTACGTTCAGGATCAGATCTCTATCCAGGGCATGGAGGCTCGTTTGGGCTTGCGCTTTGATTACTACAGCACCGGTGGAGGGCTGTGGCCGACAGGGGATCCGTACAACAAGGCGGCCTTCACGAAGGGGAGCGAGGCCAATAACCTGCAGCAACTGCGGCACGACCTGGAGACGAAGAACGTGGTGTGGACCCGTTGGAACCGGATCAATTCGGAGACGGGTGGACAGCTACTGAAGAAGACCAAGAACTACTACGCCGTCAGCCCGCGATTGGGCATTTCCTTCCCGGTGACCGAGCGTTCGAAGTTCTTCTTCAACTACGGCCACTTCCGCTCGCCCGTCGCCTACCCGCAGCTGTTCATGTACAAGATGCGTTTCTTCAAGCAGGGGATGTATGAACTCGGGAATCCGAATCTTGAGCCCCCGAGGACCATCGCCTACGAGCTGGGCGTGGCCTACAACCTCCTCGACCAGTACCTGATCGAGCTGAGCACCTACTACAAAGACGTCACGGGCGAGCCGTCGCCGGTCAATTACGTGAGCATCGACGGTTCGGTTTCGTACACGAGCTACCTCAATAATCGCTGGGAAAATGACCAAGGGTTCGAGCTGCGGATCACGAAGCGTTACGGCGATTTCCTGACGGGGTGGGTGAACTTCTGGTACGTGATCGACAAGAACGGATACGCCGGCCGCCGGACCGCTTACCAGGACGAGGCTCGGAACAAGGAAGCGACGGCCTATTACGCAGGAGAGGAGAACACGCCGCAGCTCCTACCCCGTCTGAATGCGAACATCTCCTTCCACACGCCGGCCAACTGGGGTCCGCAGTTTCTCGGCCAGCGTTGGCTTGCCAACTGGTTGCTGACCACGACCTTCCAGTGGCGCCGTGGGGCGGCTTTCACGCACAACCCGGCGGGAATCCGCCATTTGCAGAACAACCTGCGCTGGCCAGATTACTACATGGTGGATATGAAAGTATCCAAGGGAATCCGGATCGCGGGGGTCTACGCCAGTCTCTACCTGGATGTGAAGAACGTATTCAACCTCAAAGTCAACCTCATGAGCGAGGGCTGGTGTTTCCGGAACGCTCAGGATCGGCAGAATTACCTCAACTCTCTGCACCTGCCAATGTACAGCTCGCCGGAGTACGACAAGTTGCGTCAGCAGAACCCCGGGCTCTTCCAGCCGGGCAACGATAAGGTTGGCGACCTCCGCTCCAAGGACAAGCGGTACATCAACGACCCAGATCTGGCCGATCTCTTCCTGTACGGATATCCGAGAGATGTCTGGTTCGGGATCGAGATCAATTTCTGAAAACGTCCCGTTGGGTGCGTAGCGAGTGGAATGCAAGGGCCTGAGGGACGAAGAGTTTGAAACCGAAGGAGGCGGAGAGCATGAGAACCTCCACTTTCCGGATGGCGAAACAGGGAAAGGTGATGGCGTATCTGCTCCTGGCCAGTTTCTGCGCCGCAGGGCATGACGCTTGGGCCGGAGCAACGGGGATCATGAAAGTCAATCGGCTCTGGGCAGGGATCCTCGAAGACGGTGGCGTTGGGGGATTCAATTACTACGGCGCCTGGTTCCCCGCCGACTACAACTGTCAGGGACCCAGCATGGAGGACGGACCTTGCGTGACCGGATCGTCCATCCTCATGGCGACTACGAACTGGACAGACCCGAACGGCAAGCTACTGGCGAAAACGGTGATCAGGCCCGTGGACGTATACCCCACCTGGAGCGTCATCGATCCCTTGAAGAACTACCTCCGGTGGGGATATCCGGGGGTGACGGTGGACTTCCAGCCGGTGACGTATGAAAACTGGGCCACGGTGGACCCGACGAAGATGATCGGCACCTGCGATCAGGTGGCCTACGTCACGACGAAGAATGCGCTCGGGGTCGAAATCCAGCGGAAGATATTCGCCTGGAGCCAGACCTACCACGACAACTACATTGTTGTCGACGCGGTGCTCACGAACCGAAGTGGCAAAACACTCACCGATTTCTGGGTCGCAATCCACTTGGGCCATTACTATTGGCGGAAGGCCAAGGGCCAGAATCCCCCGATCCCGACACAGGATCAGGTGGATGCGAACATGGCTTGGCACCACTACTACGGTGCCCGGCCGGGCGACAGCCTTCGCATCTTCTACATGTACCATGCGGACGATCCGAACCGCGCCGGGGACCAGATGGGGGGTCCGGTGGCATCCCAAGACGGACGTCTTCAGCATAGCGACATGCTGTTCGTCACCATCCTGCATGCCTCCGGTGCTCCTTTCACTTCTCCCAGGGACGATGTGGACGACCCGCTCCAGCCCCGCGTCACAACCGTCTACTCGGAGCCGGCGGCTGGGATCGAAGCCCTGTGGGGCGGGTCAGACGCCTCGGGACGCGAGCTAATCTACGACGTACTCTCCGGTCAGTATGCTCCGGCTTTCAGCCCGGCAATGGATGGTGTCTACCCCGGAACGTTCCATCGCGCGAACAACGACGAGCAGAACAATCCGAACTTCAGCAACCTCGGCTGGGGTTTTAGCCTTTCCGCCATCTGGAACCGGAGTGTGATGTCCTTCGGACCGTACAATTTCAAGGACGGAGAATCGCTCCACTTCGTCTGGGCGAGCGGTTTCTGCAGCCTGGGGCCGGAAAAGGAGAAGGAGATCGGCGAGAAGTGGCTCAAAGGTACACTTCAGGACCCGCCGGGTCTTCCGCATCCGCAGAAGGGCTTTTTCCCTGAGCGCTTCGCTTTTCCACCGGATGCGCGGCCGATCGACCTCATCAAAGACCGGTGGATCAGTACGGTGATCGACTCCGTTCACAAGTCTGCCTCGAGGATCAAGTGGAATTTCCTTCGGAACTGGCAGGTGCCCGGGGCCCCGCCTCCTCCGACCTTTGAGGTGACCGGCTACGGGGACGGAGTGGAGATCAAGTGGTCCGACCCGGAGGCGGAAGCCTTGCCCGATTTCGATGGATACAGGATCATGCGGCGGGTGGGACGTCAGGACACCGTATTCTTCCAGCAGGTGCATCGGGTTCCTGGGTCGGAGAAGGCAAGCGTGCACACCTGGAAGGATACCAACGTCCTCTTCGGGGCTTCGTATTACTACTACGTGCAGGCCGGGCGGAAGATCGCTTCCACGGACCTGAATGCCTCCCCTGGGGAGCGAGGGAAGAAGGTTTGGAGCGGCCGGCTCTTCGCGCCGACCACGGTCCCGGTCCATCCTCCGAGGCCGTCTCAGTCGGAGCTCAGTAAGATTCGGATCTGCCCGAACCCCTACAACATCAAGGACCCGCTGGTTTACGACTACGGGTGGGACGACGACCGCGGGGTGATGTTCTTCAACCTGCCGCCGGAGGTGACCATCAAGATCTTCACGGAAAGCGGCGACCTAGTGAAGACAATCCACCACAAGCCGGCTACCCGCACGGGTTCGCTCACTTGGGACATGCTGACGGATAACCAGCAAGCCATCTCCAGCGGCGTGTACATCATCGTGTTCCAGACGCCGCAAGGAGAAATCAGCTATCAAAAGCTCCTGGTTGTGCGATAACGTCGGCAAGCGACGGGAGGTAAAGTGATGAGACGATCTCTCGTTGTCCTCGCACTGCTTGCGATCAGCGGTTTTGCCGCGAGGGAGGCTGCGGCGCAGATTGATGTGCCTGGCGTAGGGCTTAAGAAGACAGCTCAGTCCACGATGAACTTCCTCAAAGTGGGCGTGGTGCCGAACGCTGTCTCTCTGGGTGATGCGTACACGGCTGTGGGCAAGGGGGTGGAAGCCCTGTTTTACAATCCGGCAGGGCTGTCGGAGGTGGAGGGCAAGGCTGAAGTCTTCGTCGGGTTCACCAAATGGATAGCGGACATCAATTACTTCGCGGCCGGGGCGTCGTGGAGCTTGGGCAACGTCGGCGCAGTGGGGGTGAGCTTCGTATCGGTGGACTATGGGGACATCATCGGCACCAGGCTGGTCCCGGCAAGCGAAATCGGCACCGACGTGCTCGGCTACCGTGAGACAGGGCCCCTGAGCAACGTGGGCGCCTACGCCCTCGGCTTGGGCTTTTCCCGCTCGATTACGGACGTGTTCACAATGGGGGCACAGGTGAAAGCGGCCTACCAGTCCCTGGGACAAAGTGTCCTCGCGTCCGGTACGAAAACGAACGAAATGACTAAGCTTGCCTTCGACATGGGCGTGAAGTACTACACGCCGATTCGCAGTTTTCGCTTTGGGATGTCGATACGGAATTTTTCGTCTTCGGTGAAGTACGAAGAGATCACAACCCACCTGCCGCTCACGTTCGCGGTGGGGTGTGCAGCGGACCTCGCAGATTTCCTCAAGAAAGCTTGGGACCGTAAGGACGTCCTGTTAGCCTCCTTCGAATTCACGCATCCCAACGACTATTCCGAGAGAGTTCACTTCGGATTGCGCTACAACTTCATGAATCTGCTCGCTCTCAACCTCGGCTACGTTACCAACCACGACCTGTGCGGTTTCTCTGCTGGCTTCAGCGTGACAGGGAAGGCCTTGGGGGCGGCCGCGGAATTGTCCTACAGTTATTCGGACGTGGCCATTTTCGATGATTTGAGCCGGATCAGCCTGCGCCTCCGGTTCTGAGAGAGGCCCCTGACCGGTGCGGTGACGGGGGAGCCGGCCTCGCCTATTCGATGTTGTCGTGGCACCAGTAGGCTCGCGGGGGAGGACGGGGGGGCGAGCTCGCCGAGCTCATGCGGGGCGGAGGGAGCGGCGCGGCGGAAGACGAAGCAGAGAGCGCAAGACGGATCGGAGCTTTTCCCACCCTCTTCGAGCGATGCGATTTGTCCGGCTTGCCTTGCGCGGGGGCTTGCCGTTCCTTCGGGCGGGCAGCAGCTCGGCCACCAACTTGTGCCGGCGGAAGCCCGGTCTGATTGACGTTTGAGGGTGAGTGCTTGCCGCTTAGATAATTCTATTGCCGCTCAAACCCTTTCCCTTGCACGGAGGGCTGTAGGGGGCCAGATTCCTAGCGGAACCATCGGAGTGGCGCGTGAAGAGGCAACGTTACAGCGCGGTGATCGTCGACGACGAATGGTTGATACGCTCGGAGCTGCGCATGTTGCTTGGAAACTTCCCCAACATTAAGGTCGTGGGCGAGGCGGGAAGCGTACGAGAAGCCGCTGAGGTGATCCGCCGCACACGCCCTGACGTCGTCTTCTTGGACATCCAGATGCCTGGCGGCTCCGGGTTCCAGCTTTTCGACCTGGTGGAGTTCGACTTCGAAGTGGTCTTTGTGACTGCCTATCCGCAGTATCGAGATGAAGCGCTGCGGTACCGGCCCCGCGGGTACCTGCTCAAGCCTGTGAGCGTTCGCGACTTGTCGGAAGTGATCGAAGGACTTGACAAAGGTCCGGGGAAGCCATGAGGATGGAGGGATCCTGCGTGAAGGCCTGCGCTTTCGCGGTGATGTGGTTCATGCCCCTGTTGTGCCTGGCACAGGGGAGCATCCGCGGCACGGTGAGGGACTCAGTCACGGCTGAGCCCCTGGTTGGGGCCAACGTGTTCCTGGTGGGCACAGGATTCGGTAGCTCGACCAATCTCGAGGGCGAATACCTCATCACGAAGGTCCCAGAAGGGAGCTACAGCCTTCGGGTGTCGTTCATCGGCTACAAGGCCAAGGATATCCCGGTGAGGGTCCAGGATGCTCAGGTGCTGCGGGTTGACGTCCGGCTCGCCCCGGATGTGCTTCAGGGCAAGCCTGTGATCGTCACGGTTCAGGCTGTGGGGCAAGCTGCGGCCATCAACCGACAAATCACGGCCAATACGATTGTGAATGTAGTTTCCGAGGAGAGGATCCAGGAGCTTCCCGACGCAAATGCCGCAGAGGCGCTAGGGCGGCTGCCCGGGGTTTCCATCCGAAGATCAGGCGGCGAGGCGAACAAGATTGTCCTTCGAGGCCTGAGCGACAAGTACTCGGCGGTGATGATCGACGGCGTGCGGATGGCAGCGACCGATGCCGACGCGCGCGGACTTGACCTCAGCACAATCTCGCAGGGCTCTCTGGCCGGGATCGAACTCTACAAAGCGCTGACTCCGGACAAGGACGCGGATGCCATCGCGGGGAGCGTCAACTTCGTCACCAAGAAAGCGCCCGCAGAGCTTTTGTTCCGTGTGGACGGAAAGGGCTCCTACAATCACCTGAAGCGCACCTTCGATCAGTACGACTGGGTCTTGCGATATGGGCAACGCTTTTTCCGGGGGATCCTCGGAGCCCAAGTTTCGGCGAATATGGAGAGGAGAGACCGCAGCAAGGAGAACGTCAGCCTCGATTACGAGCTTCGCGCCATAGCCAGCGGCAAAGATTATCAGATCACCAATTTCACGCTCAACTACACGGACGAGCTGAGGCACCGCCGGGGGATGAGCGTGCTGTTCGATCTCGATACCCCGGACGGCGGGACCATCCGGCTCAATAACATCTGGAATCAGACCGAGCGGAAATTCGTCGAGTACCAGCGGAACTATCCCACCACTGGGGAGGAGATGTACTACTCCGCCCGGGACCGGGAACAGGAGATCGTCACCTACACGGGTTCGATCACCGGGGACAATTACCTCTTCGGTTTCAACGCCAATTGGGGCGCAGCCTACGCGAACTCCCGATCCCGTTTCCCGTTCGACTATGAGATCGACTTCACCGAACCGTCCGTTACGGACGCGCAGGGCAATCCCCTTTCCCACATGCGTCCCGTTCCGGATTCGATTCTGCACGGTCCCCCGGAGCTCATCATCCCCTATGCCCTGAACAATTTCCGGATGGCGTACTTGTACACGGCCTACTACCGCGGCGAGAAGAACAACGAGACGGAGCGCACCGTCTTCTTGAATCTGGCACGACAGTATAGCCTGGGCAACGTGATCTCGGGGGAATGGAAGCTTGGTGGAAAGTACCGGGATCGGGCCAGGGAGCGGTCGCGCTCCGAGCTGTTCTCCCCATACTACAACGAGGCTTTCGCTCAGTATGTCAAGAGGCCCGACGGCCAGATCGTTCCGAAGGATTTCGCGGGGACCCGGTTTGCTAATTTGGAGAGGGCCGGCGACCGGATCCTCATGACGAATTTCCTCGACAGGGTTCCAGTGCGGCGCGACGTGTTCGGCAAGTACAGCCTCTATCCCCTTTTCAATCGCGACGCCATCCGCCAGTGGTGGGACCTCAATCGGAACGGCTACCAGGACCCGCAGGGTAGAAACCCAGAGTACGAGCGGAATCTGGAGCCAGACGCCTTACACTATGACATCACGGAGCGCATCTCCTCCTTGTACATCATGCACACGCTGCGGGCCGGTCAGAGGCTCGTCTTCATTGCCGGCGTCAGGATGGAACACGAGGACAATGATTACTTGTCGCGCTACTCGAAGGGGACGTTGAGCGGGTTTCCTGTACCCACAGGCATGATCCGCGACACGACGGCCACACATCGGGAAACCATGTGGCTTCCCAATTTCCACCTGACGGTCCGCCCCTTGTCCTTCGCCAGTCTCCGTTTTGCCGCGTACAAGGCCATCGCCCGTCCGGACTTCAACTACCGCCTGGCGAGCGTGGTGACGAAGGCCCGGAGCACCTTTTTCCCCGGCAATAACCTCCATGTGGGCAATACGGGTCTCAAGGCGGCCAAGGCCTGGAATTTCGAGGTCAATACCTCCCTGTACGGCAACAAGATTGGGCTTCTTTCGGTGTCCCTCTTCTACAAGGATATTCAGGGCATGTTCCACTACATCGACGGCTTGCCATTCGTGGGACAAAGGGCGCTGGACAGCCTCGGCATCAAGCTGCGCAATCCCTTCGGGATGAACGAGTTCGTCCTGTACTACCCGTACAATTCGACAAAGCCGACGGTGGTCAAAGGGATTGAGTTGGAGCATCAGACAAACCTGCGCTTCCTGCCGGGGTTACTCAGCAATCTGGTCCTCAACTACAACTTCTCGATCGTGCGTTCCTACACGTACATCCCTACCGTGCGCGTGGAGAGCTACGAGGTCATCGTTCCGCCTTTGCCCTTCCCCGTCAAGAAGACGCGCTACGTACATGAGGAAAGAAGGCAGAAGCTGGAGGGCCAGCCCGAATTCTTCGGCAACTTCGCCGTCGGGTACGATCTCGGAGGGTTCTCCGTACGGGTGTCGGTTTTCCACCAAGGACGATTCAACCGGACGTTCTCTTCCGACGGTCGCAGCGACGTGGTTCAAAACGCCTACACCCGCTGGGATGTAGCTCTCAAGCAGCAGATCACGCAGAACGTCGCTCTCGTGATCAATCTCAACAACATCACGAATACCCACGAAGGGACCTCGATCCTGAACCGAGTTGAACATTGGGACCTCCTGAGCACGGATGAGATCTACGGCTTTTCCGCCGACGCCGGACTTCGGTTCACATTTTAAGCCATGATCATGTTCCCCGGGGACTTGAACAGGGGGGTGGTACCGTGTTCGGAGAAGAAGTTCGGTGTGAACAAAGCCTGTAGGGAGGTAGCCTATGCGAACGTGGCGGCTATGGCAGGTACTGGCAGGGATGGCCTTGCTCTACCCAGCGTGCCTGCTCGCGCAGGATGAGCTGGTCATCCCCCCGACGGACGGGACGACCTTCCTCAATAAGCAGATCGAGGAGGACGCCAGTCGGCCGCCGGGACGGGTGTACGTGCTGAGGCGGAACGGCTACTATCTCTGGAATGCGATCCTGACCAACAGCGGCTGGGTTTTGCGGATCAAAGCGGAGGAGGGACCGGGGCAGAAGCCCGTGATCTATCTCATTGCGGATCCAGCCACAGGGACGTTCCCGCAGCATTTCATCGAGATGGGCGAGGACGTCTACTTGAAGGACATCATCATGGTCGGCTTCATCGAATCCATGGAGGGGCAAATCGCGAACAATCCGCCTCGCCTGATCCGGTCCCGCGCGGCTGGCTTCGACCTTGTCCTGGACGGCTGCATCCTGACGCAATCGCGGGGGGAACACATTCGTCTGGAGCAGGCCACCCGGGTTGTGAAGATCACCAACTGTATCTTCGCGAACATGGGCGACCTCGGGCTCTCGAACCTCGGGGCGGGAAAACCGATCGACTTCCGGGGCACGTCCTGTGATTCGGCGATCTTCATCAACAACACCTTCGTGAACTTCCACGACCGGGTGGTCCGGCATCGTTCGAGTTCGGCGGCCCTGAATTACTTCATCTTCGACCACAACACCGTTGTCAACTCGCTGGGTTTCCACGGGACGCTGGTTCTGGGCTGGCTGGGGCGCGAATGCCGAATCACGAACAACCTATTCGTGGACCATTTCATCGCCGGCGCTGACACGGATCGTACGCGGCAATCGGAGTTTGAAGAGCCGGGCGAGTGGGATCCTCGCAATGGGCTAGGCAGGATGGCCTGGGTCCTTTCTGTGCCCAACGACACCACCCACTGGGTCGTGAAGGGGAACTACTACAGCGTGAGCCCGGAGGTGCAGGCGTTCTACGATCGGCATGCGGCTGAGGGTGTCCTCGGCGAAGGTCCAGCCCTCACGCACCACATCTGCCGACGTCTGGGCGCCGATTCGGCCACAGCCTTCATAAAGGAGTTGATCGAGCTGGCCAATCGGCCGCGCCCGATGGTGAACATGGCCGAGTGGTACCGGGATCCCAACGGAGGCAACAAAACTAAGAACACCCCGACGCCCAAGTGGGTCCGAGAGCTACACGACTACGACCGGCGGCCGTGGCAGTATTTCGCCGACACGCTGGACTGCAGCTACTCCACCTCCACCGCTGCCTATACAGGGGCGATGGGTGGATTCCCCGCTGGCGACCTCAATTGGTTCCCCAGCAAGAAGGCGGAATGGGAAGTCTGGGTGACTGGCGTCGAGCAGAACCCGACGGCTCCCCAGGAGTTCGCCCTGTACCAGAATTACCCGAACCCCTTCAATCCGAGCACGAAGATCCGCTTCCGCCTGGAGCGTCCTGAGCAGGTCCTGTTGGCTGTCCACGACCTCCGGGGTCATTGCGTGCGCATACTGATCTCCGGACGAATGGAAGCGGGTTACCACGAGGTGCCTTTCAACGGCTCGGGACTGGCAAGCGGCGTCTACGTCTACAAACTGCGGGCCGGAAACCAGGAGAAAGCAGGGAAGATGGTCCTCGTACGGTGATCCGGCGCCGTCGAGGGCGCGTTGGCCCAAGCGTTTGAGTGGCTGTGTTGCGGGGGTGAATGGATCGTCGTTGTGACTGGCCCCAGCCACCCCCTCGAGGAACAGGGACCGGAGACCAGGGGAAAACGGCGCGTCCCGCGTGTGCCGCAAAGCGGTCTCCGGTCCTCTCCCGAGGGGGAAAGTCCGTACGGCCTACCCCTGGATCCGGGAACGCTTGTTCGGTGGAATAAGGTGCGCGAGAGTTCTTGTTGCATACGGACGAGCAATCGGGGAGATCTCTCCGGGCTAGCGTAGGTGGAGGCCCCTTGTTGCGCGGTGGCATTCAGTCTGAGCTTTCGGCGCACGAAGCGGAAAGGGTCTTCTCCTGCGCGGAGCATCGTGCGGCTTGCGCTGGTGGGCCAAGACTCGTATATTTTGTGCGCGGGACGAGGAAAGTAGGTTAGGCGAATGGGAGAGAGGATGCGTACGATGGGTTGTTGCTCCCAGATCATGGCATGGAACCTACTTTGGGCCTGCGCTTGTCTGTGTTGTGCTTCGGCCCGGCGGGCTGGTGGGCTGTCGCAGTGTAGCTAAGGATCGCGATCCTCCCCGTGTACAGCCCACCCGCCGAAGGCAGGTGGGCTTTTTGTTTTGGGTTCCGACGGGCGGACTTTCGGAGGTGCCAATGGGCAGGATCTTCTCGGGAATCGAAGATACCATCGGCCGTACCCCGCTTGTGCGTCTGCGCAGAATGGCTCCCGAAGGGGGAGCTGAGGTTCTGGTGAAGCTGGAATCCTTCAATCCGATGGCTTCGGTCAAGGATCGGATTGCGGTCTCCATGGTGCGAGACGCCCTCGCGAAGGGCGTCCTGCGACCTGGCGGGACCTTGATTGAGCCCACCTCCGGGAATACGGGCATTGGGCTGGCGTTCGTTGCGGCCGCTCTCGGGCTCCGTTTCATTGCAACCATGCCCGAGCACATGTCCGTGGAAAGGCGGAAACTGATGCGGGCGTTCGGCGCGGAGATCGTCCTCACTCCGGCCGAGCAAGGCATGCGAGGGGCCATCCAGAAAGCGAAGGAACTCCAGGCCGAGATCCCCGGCTCCGTGATCCTGGACCAGTTCGCCAACCCCGCCAATCCGGCCATCCATGAGAAGACAACAGGCCCGGAGATCTGGGAGGACACCGGGGGAAAGCTGGACGCTTTTGTGGCCGGGGTTGGCACGGGTGGCACGGTGACCGGCGTTTCTCGCTTCTTGAAGCCGAGGTTGCCGAGGCTGAAGGTGTTCGCCGTGGAGCCGGAGCGTTCGCCGGTTCTTTCGGGAGGGCAGCCCGGCCCGCATGCAATCCAGGGCATCGGGGCCGGATTCGTCCCACCCGTTCTCGAAAGGGAGTGGATTGACGAGGTCGTGCGAGTGAGAGATGAGGATGCCTTCGCCACGGCACGGCGCCTTGCGCGGGAGGAGGGTATCCTGGTGGGGATAAGCTCCGGCGCCGTCCTTTGGGCTGCTTTGGAGGTGGCGTCGAGGCCGGAATTTGCGGGAAAAAGGGTCGTAGCGGTCTTGCCCGACAGCGGGGAACGCTACCTCTCCACGGAACTATTCGCGTACTCTGAGCAGGGAGGTCCGGAAGATGATCCTGGTGGATGAGATTCGCTCAGCGTTCAAATACGATCCTGCGGCGCGGAATGTCCTGGAAGTGATTCTGGCCTATCCGGGCATTCACGCCATCTGGATGCATCGCATCGCTCATTTTCTCTGGAGGCTTCGGGTACCGGTATTGCCGCGCTTGGTCTCCCATCTCACCCGATGGCTCACCGGGATCGAGATTCACCCCGGGGCGAAGATCGGGCGTGGCGTCTTCATCGACCATGGCGCAGGGGTGGTGATTGGCGAGACGGCCGAGGTGGGAGACGAATGCGTCTTGTATCAAGGGGTGACGCTGGGCGGCACCAGTTTCAGCAAAGGCAAGCGGCACCCCACTCTGGAGGACCACGTGGTGGTAGGAGCCGGGGCCAAGATTCTCGGAAATATTCGTATCGGCAGTCACAGCCGGATCGGGGCGAATGCGGTCGTGCTGAAGTCGGTGCCACCCCACTCCGTGGTCGTGGGAGTGCCCGGGCGCATCAAGAAGATCGCCGGCAAGGAGCCGGAACCCCTGGAGCACGATAAGATTCCCGATCCCATTGCGGAGGAATTGGCCCGGGCGTACCGACGGATCGAAGAGCTGGAACGGCAGGTGGAGGAACTGCGTCGACTTTGGGTCGACGAGCGCGTGCGGTAGCCACGGGGCCGCCAAGAGGGGCTCACCCTCCGAGCCGGGCTCGGCGCTCGCAATCGGTTCGGGCGCCGGATGCCGCTTGTTTTTTCCCTCGGCTCAAGGTAAATTGACCGGCCGAAGCGAGCTCGGAGACCACCCGCGATTGCGTGGAGGAGTAATGGGGAGCACGTGTCCGAGTTGCGGGCGGGAGGTGATGACGGAAGGTGGCATCTGTCCTTTCTGCGGGGCGTCGCTGCCCGCGGCCGATGACCTGCGTGAGACCCTGCTACCGAAAGGCAGCCCTTGGGAACGGAGGGAAGAGCTGGGAGCCCTGAGGGCATACTGGCAGACGTGGAAGGCCGTCCTGACCTTCCCGGGGAGATTCTTCGCTAATCTCGAAGTACCCGGCGCATTGTGGGGCCCATTCCTGTTCGGGCTCATCACGGGCCTGGTCGGCAGTCTGATCAACATGATGTGGCAGGTGGCTCTTCTGGAGAGGAACCCGACTTTGCAATCGCTTCTCTCCAACCTCGATGCCCCCGCGAGCCGGGTTATTCCCGTGCTGGTGGCCTTGCTCCCCTTGGCAGTGAGCTTGCAGCTCTTCTTTCTGGCGGGTGTGTACCATGTGATGATCCTCCTGTTATCAGGAGGGGGGAAGGGCTTTTCGGGAACCTTCGGTGTGGTCTGCTACGCCGCGGCGCCAGATCTGTTCTACGCCGTGCCGTTCTGCGGAGGGATCGTGGCGGGCATCTGGTCGCTTTTCTTGACCATCGTGGGGTTGCGAGAGGTTCACCAGATTTCGGGGTCCAGGGCGGCGTTGGCGGTCCTGGTCCCGCTTCTCTCATGCATCATGGCGGGCTTGGTAGCGCTGTACCTCGCATGGTCGGCTCTGCTGTCCCTGTAGGCCGAGGATCGATGCTGCAGCCGAAGCCTTGAGAATGAGAGCAGATCTGGCCGGGAGGAACCTGGACGTCCCCTTCACCTACAGCGCCCTTACGGCAGCCGCGGTGCTGCTGGCGCGTGTGGTGGACGTTCGGGAGCTGACGCGAGCTTGGCTTTGTCCCTTCCGCGAGCTGACAGGGCTACCGTGTCCATTCTGCGGAGGCGTGCATGCCCTTTACTATCTCTCGCGGGGACAGTGGCGAGAGGCCGCGGCGGCCAATCCTCTGGTGTGCGTCCTGATCGGGGCATTACTGGTATCGCCGATGGCGGTTGTTCTTGTGCGAAAGGGGATGCGAGGAGGGAGCCGAAAGGAGGAGCGCCTGCCACGCCGCCTGGTCTGGATCGTTGTCGGCCTCGTGCTTGGCAATTGGGTCTACCTAACCCTGAAGCCTTGAACGGGGTTAGCGCGGTAGCGAGGCACGAAAATTGTGACAGCTTTAACGGGGGAAAGAGCACTCGGTGAAGGTTCGGGCGATGACGCGTAGCGCGCGAAAGACGCGGGTAGGGCTCACCATCGAGAGGTACCGGGAGATCGAGCCGGCTATCATCTTGGGGCTGGTTCGACTCCTCGGGCTGGAGTTCGTGGAGGTCACGCGCTCTGTCTTCGACGATCTGGAGGGCGTGCGCGCGAAGGTGGGCGGACTGGAGTGCGGTTTCCACCTGCCCATTGTGTGCGAGGACGGCTGGGACTTCTCCACTCGGTCGGCAGCCGGGGAGATCGAGGCGCTGACCTCCCGGATTAATCGGCATAGGAAAGAGCTGCATTTGATCTACGCCATCTGTCATCCGCCGGAGCCAGGGGCGGATGGCCAGCTTGACCCGGAGGCGGTGCAGTTCCTCCTGGAGAACCTGCGTCGCCTGGAATTGCCCATTTACATCGAAAACATCCCCAGCCTGGCGATGGGCCGGTACCTCGAGTTCTTCCGTCAGGCTCAGGGGACGCTGGGGGATCAGGTAGCGGGGATGTGCTACGACGGGCCACACTACTTGCTCGCGGGTGTGGATCCACTGCAGGCGCTAAGCCAGCTCGATGGTGAGATAGGCTGCGTACATCTGTCGGACTGCCGCGGCAAGGAAGACGATCATTTCCCCTTTGGCAAGGGCGGCGCCATGCCGATCGAAGCGATTCTGAGGGACTTGCGCTCGAGTCGTTTCCGCGGCGTGATCAACCTGGAGATCCGGCCGACGGACTTCCAGGATATCTTCCCAACGATCCGTAGCTATCTCGCCGTCCTGCGCGTCTTTCGGCCGGGGAAGTATGTTGCCGCGCGGGTGCGGGTGGCGCTTCTGTACCCACTGCTCAAGCGAGTGCTCAGCTGAGAAACGGCGGTTCTCCTGCTCTTCCTGGGAGCCGGATTGGGGAAGGTGATCGCCGCGTTGACCCCTTGGGATTCCCGTGTAGTTGCCGAAATTACAACTGAGCGTTGCGATTGAAGGAACGGAGTTGTATCTTTTTGGCACAACCTCCCGGGTGGACCAAGGGAAAAGCAGCTTCGAGAAGGGGCGGCAAGATGACGGGTCCGATGTACACGATCCTCGTGGTGGACGACGACAAGAACATCTGCAAGATGATCGAGATCACCTTGCAGAAGGAAAAGTGCTACGAGGTCTTGACCGCCCTCAGCGGGGAGTCCTGTCTCAGGCAGATCCGCGAGAACAAGGTGGACCTGGTTTTGCTGGACATCCAGATGCCGGGCATCGATGGCATCGAGACCCTGCGGCGCATCAAGGAGGAAGACCCCGGCATCCAGGTCGTGATGATGTCGGCGCACGGGACCATCGAGAGGGCGGTCCAGTCGATGAAGCTGGGGGCCTACGACTTCCTCACCAAGCCCTTCGGTTCGGAGCGCCTGCTGGTGACGGTGAAGAATGCCCTTCTGGCCGGAAGCCTCAAGCGCGAGGTGGAAGAGCTTCGCTCCGAGCTCCGGGGTCGGTACCAGTTTGACAACATCATCGGGCAGAGCGGCGCTATCCAGGAAGTGAAGAAGGCCATCGCCCGCGTGCTGGATAGCAATGTAACCGTGTTGATCACGGGGGAAAGTGGTACCGGCAAGGAGCTCGTGGCTCGGGCCATCCACTACAATGGCCGCCGCAAGAATCGGCCTTTCGTCGCGGTGAACTGCTCGGCGCTTCCGGAGTCGCTCCTGGAGAGTGAGCTTTTTGGGCACGAGAAAGGGGCCTTCACGGGAGCCACGCAGCGTCGCATCGGGAAGTTCGAGCAGGCCAATGGCGGCACGATCTTCTTGGATGAGATCGGTCTCATGAGTCCCTCGACGCAGGCGAAGATCCTCCGGGTCTTGCAGGAGCGGGAGTTCGAGCGCGTGGGGGGCAATGAGCTGGTTCGGGTGGATGTGCGGATCATCTCCGCCACCAATCGGAATCTGGAAGAGGCCATGAAGAAGGGGGAATTCCGCGAGGATCTCTATTACCGCATCTCCGTGTTCCCCATCCACCTGCCGCCGCTTCGCGAGCGGAAGGAGGACATCCCCCTCCTGGCCGCGCATTTCCTGAAGAAGTACTCTGAGCAAGAGGGCAAGCAGGTGGATAGCATCAGCCCAGATGCCCTGGAACTGATGATGGCCTACAATTGGCCGGGGAACGTTCGGGAGCTCGAGAACGCCATCGAGCGAGCGGTCGTGCTTGCTACGACGCACGAAATCACGCCCAAGGAGCTACCTGCCTCGGTGCGAGCGCTCGGCGAGAAGCGGATCTACGAGTCGGACCAGACCCTCTCCAGTTGGATCGAAAAGCTGGAAGAGCAAGCCCTGCGGCAGGCTCTACTCGAGTGCGAGGGGAACATCTCTGAGACGGCGCGCAGGCTGGGAATCGGCAGGGCAACCATTTACCGAAAAGCCAAGAAATACGGCCTTCCCATCGGGAAGCAGTGAGGCTACCAGACTCGGCAGTCTGACCGAGGGCCCAGCAAGGGCGGAATGGGAACTAGCGGGATCGCGCACGGAAGGGGTACTCGCCGTCGGAACGGAAAGCCGTCCTCACGGGAACGAACGGACCGGTCATAGGCGCAGAGCTTCCTGATTCCAGGGAACGGAGAAGCGCTGCGGGGAAGGGTGGCGGAGACTTTTCCGTTCTCGCGGGGAGGGGCACGAAGGGGCGGCTCGTACGGGGGTGAGCGAGCGCGGCCTTTTCCAGCCCCGAAGGGGGGGGAGTTCAGCATCTGTGACCGGAGGCGACGGTGTAGCGGCGCAGGCCGATCGACCGGGGCGTGAGGGATGGGGAACTTCGGTCTGAAGGGAGAGGAGATCTACGAGCTGCTGCGGAAGGTGGTCAGCGGAAGCTTTTCCGAGCGCGAGCTGATCCAGCTTGTGAATCTCTTCCAGGAGATCTCGCTCAGCTACCTGCGTTACCTCCAGATCCTCGGGCGGCGGATCGGAGGCGGCGAACCGGACCAGCTCTCGGAGCTGGAAAACATCGCCTTGGACTGCGTCGCTCCTCTCTTCCGTCGAGACAGACAGGGCCGGTTTGTGATCCTGCGCGCCTATTTCGGGGAGGATCTGAAAGGCTACGATCCCGAGCGGCCGCTGGAGATTCTTGCGGACGTCCGGCGCCTGGTGGTGAAGAAAACCAAGCAGGAGCTATCCCGGATTTTTCGGGAGCGCGATCCGGAAGGCGCCAGGCTGTTGCGAAACATCCGGGTGGCCGTCCGCACCTCGAAGGACCTGCACATCTTCCGTGAAGCCGGCAAAGACTGGCTGTGTTGGCGACGCGATGCGGTGGCGGAGCTGAACCTTGAGCTGGACGCGCTTGCGGGGGACCTGGAGACCGTCCACGCCGCTCCGAGGAGCGGGGGATTACGGCGCGACCTGCCGCTCATCCCAGCGGCCGAACTCCGCGCTCGCTTCCTCTCCGTCCACTCGGCTAACGACCCTGTGCCGATCTCTCTACGAAAGATGTTGGAAATCGTAGGGGAGTCACCCGAGTATCAGAATTGCATTCCCGTGGACATGGCCGCCTGGGTAATGCGCGAGGTTCACGCCCGCCTTCTTCATGCCCACATGCGCGAGGAGGCGCGGACGGGAGGTCCCTTCGAGCACGTCCAGAATCGCGAGATCGGCGAGGCTGTGGCCGCCGTCGACGCTCTCTTGTGGGAGAAATTGAAACGCTACGTCTGGCGTCAGAAGCTCCCGCCGAAGGTGGCGGAAGCCTACCGCTGCGCCTTACGGGACGTGATCCAGGATGAACTCGATCCGCACCAGCGGCTGAGCTATTACCGCCAGCTGAAGCATTACCTGCCCGATCTGGACTATCTGGAATACCGCAACCGGCACCGCTCCATCTTCGAATACCTGGCGAAGCTGGGACGCCAGGAACTCGCTCAGCGCCTGCGACACTTGATCTGAGCGGCGCCGGGATGATGGGCGCTCCCGACTAACCCCGCCGTGTTCCCATCCCCTCTTTATCGCCTTCCGGTTTCCCTTCCCGCAGATCGCACGGAGAAGCCCAACCGAATCTTGCTTCGGAGGAGATTCTTTTCCGGGCTGAGGCTCGTTTGCGCGTAGATAAGAGATGCGCCAGGATGGGTGAAGCGAGTCGGGTTCCCAACGTGCGGGTCGCTATGCCAGTTCGAAGCCGGATTCAGGATCTGTGTCCAAGGGCGAAGGTGCTCGAATCCTACGTGCTGCAACAGCTGGGAAGGCAAGAGGCGGCTGCCGTCCGCGCACATGTGCTCCGATGCCCGCGGTGTTCCCGCGTGCTCGTGCGGTTGCTCATCTTCTACGATCTTCTGTTGGAGCGCCTCTCTCAACCGATCGCCGAGGAGGCTCTGAGGGCGGGGTTGGGATTGATGGGCTGCCGATTTGCTGTCTCGCGCCTCCGATTCCGCCGGGCGGGATCCCTTGAGGCAAGGAACGGGGGATATCTTTTCGTGAGATCCAACAACGGGTCGGAGGGTCAGCCGGCCGGTCCGAATGGTGGGGACGAAATCATCCTGAGCGTCTTCACGCTGAACGATGGCCGTGGGTACTTGACGTACCTTCTAAAGACGCAAGGCAGGGTGCAAGCCAAGAGCCTGGCCCTTCCCGGCTCACAGGTCCGGCTGGTTCTGGATGCCCAGAGGTTGCTCACAGTTCCACCCGATGTGGTCCGAATGCTCCAAGCGGCCCCCGCCATCCTCCTGGAGATGACCTCGCAGGATGACCCGAGCGCCTGAGGGCAAAGAGGGGTTTCTCAGGCCTCGACCCCTCGGTCCGTTCTCGTCCCGAGCCTAGGTCTCGCTACTCGCGCCACCGCGACGACGAGAGAGACGGAAGCGCGACCTTCACACAGGGTCGCTCCCATTAGCCGATGGTCGGTGAAGAACGTTGGGCGGCCGAAACTCCCGCCTTGATGGTTCCCGTCTTCGTCTCCTGCGTTCAAAAGGTTGCCCGTCGAGGATTCCAATTGTGGGGCATGCATCGACTCCCTATCTTTGAAAGCGTCCCATGGAGCGACGGGAAGGAGTCAGAGGAGGAGACGCATGCGGGAAAGGTCTCTGGGGATAGCGATCCTCGGTGCCGGGAGCGTGGCGGAGAAACATGCCCAGGCTCTGGCTCAACTACCCGGGTTTGAGCTCAAGGCCGTCTGGAGGAGGGATCGCGCCAAGGGGGAAGCCTTCGCCAGTCGGCACGGCACGGAATTCGTGCCGGAGGTGGAGGCGATTCTGCGAAGAGGGGACATCGACGTTGTGGACATCACTGCGCCTCCGGCTTTGCACCATCAGCTCGGGGTACTCGCGGCGCAGCATGGGAAGCATGTGGTGGTGGAGAAGCCGGTCGATGCGAGCCTGGAGGGGGCGGACGAGCTCATCCGCTCTTGCCGGGAGGCGGGCGTGCGTCTGGCGGTGATCAGCCAGTACCGTTTCACGGATGGCGCACGCTTTGTCCATCAGGCTCTGCGCGAAGGCGCTCTGGGCGAGGTGTTCCAGGCCGATGCCTACGTCAAGTGGTACCGGCCGCAGTCGTACTACGACCAGGACGCCTGGCGGGGCACTCCGGATATTGAAGGGGGCGGGGTGCTGATCAATCAGGCGATCCATTTCATCGACTTGTTGCTGTGGTGGTTGGGGCCTGTGAAGCGACTCGTCGGGCAGACGCGGACCGTCGCCCACGAGATCCCGGTTGAGGATCACGCCGTGGCGGTGCTGGAGTTCGCATGCGGGGCACTTGGCGTGCTCGAGGCATCCACGGCCACGTGGCCCGGATTCCCAGCTCGACTGGAACTTCACGGCCGGAAGGGGAGCGCCCGTTTTGAAGGCGACGGACTGGTGCTCTGGGAGGTGCAGGACTATCCGAAGAAGCCTCCGCTGGTGGAAGCTCGCCTTTCCGGATCTCGCGAAGCCATGGCCATCGATGTCGAGCCTTTCCGGCGGCAGTTTGAGGACATCTACCTGGCGATCACACAGGATCGCAATCCGTTGGTCACCGGGGAGGAGGCGAGGAGAGCCCTCGAGGTGGTGCTGGCCGTTTATCGCTCGTCGAAAACTGGGGTAGCGGTGGATTTCCCTTGGCAGGCTCAGCCCTGACGGCTTGGGCCTTCGGGCGAGGCCGCAGCCGGCATCATGCGAGGGATGTTCTCCTCGAACGGCGGGTAGATGACGCCGCGTTCGGTGACAATGGCCCGAATGAGGGATGCTGGAGTCACGTCGAAAGCGGGGTTGTAGGCGCGCACCGCCGGAGGGGCGATAGGGAAGCCAAAAGGCTGCGTCACCTCGCGGGGGTCACGCTCTTCAATAGGGATCTCCTCGCCCCGAGTCACCGCAAGATCGAAAGTGGAGGTGGGAGCTACGACGTAAAAGGGCACACCGTGTTCCCTCGCGAGGAGGGCGAGGTTGTAGGTGCCGATCTTATTGGCCACGTCTCCATTGCGGGCGATGCGATCGGCGCCGACGAGCACGGCATCCACCCGCTGTCGGGCCATCACGAACGCGGCGGCATTGTCGCAAATGAGCGTCACCTCCACGCCCGCTCGTGTCAACTCCCAGGCGGTCAGACGTGCCCCTTGCAAGAGGGGGCGCGTTTCATCGACGAAGACTCTCACTCTCTTGCCGGCTTGAATAGCGGCGTAGATCACTCCCACAGCAGTCCCGAGCTCGGCCGTGGCCAAGGCCCCCGCATTGCAATGGGTGATCACGGTGCATTCCTCGGGCAAGAGGGCGGCTCCATGCTCCGCCATTCGCCGGCAGGCAAGGCTCTCCTCCTCCCAAATTCGGTTTGCCTCGGTTTCCAGCGCCCGGAGGAGCGAGACCTTGCCTTCATCGGCGTGCTTGGCCGCTGTGGCCCGCATGCGCTCCAGCGCCCAGAAGAGATTTCTGGCCGTGGGTCGCGTGGAGGAGAGTTCGGCTGCGGCCTCCTCCACGGCCTGGATCAGGGATGAGCGGGTCTGGCTTGCGGAGCGCCGGAGCCCGAGGACCACGCCGTATGCAGCCGCAATGCCGATGGCGGGGGCGCCCCGCACCCGCAACGTCCGTATGGCTTCAGCCACTCCCTGTACCGTGCGGAGCTCGCGGTATACGATGGACGTCGGGAGCCGGGTCTGATCGAGGATCAAGAGAGCATCGCCAAGCCAATACATCGGGCGTACGGGTTTCCGCGGCATCTCTCACTCACTCCGCAATGAACCGCGCAAGCACGTCGAGGATCTTCTCGGAGGCGCCGGTGTGGGACTGCACGACCTCCAGCGCTGCCCTGGCCATCTTTTCCCGGAGCTGGGGCTCGGTCACGAGGCGGAAGAAGGCTTCCTGAGCTTCTTGCGCATTGTGGACCACCGTGGCGGCGCCGCGCTTCACCAGAAGGCGTGCATCGGGTGAGTTATGATAGCGGGGTCCGATGACGACTGGTTTGGCGTGAGCGGCCGGCTCCAGCACGGAATGGACGCCAGGGCCGAAACTCCCGCCGACGTAGGCGACCTGTCCGAGCGCGTACAGATTGGCCAAGAGTCCCACAGAGTCCACCACCAGGATGTCCCACGGATCCACCGGGGATTCCCGCCAGCGGGAAAGAGCAAGGCAGCGCAAGTTGTGGCGCTCGAAGTAGTCGAAGATCTCCAGTAGGTGGCCTTCGCTCGGTTCGTGCGGACAAACGATGGCCCGGGCGCCCAGTCTGTCCACGCAGTGGACCACGGCGGGGAAGACCACGTCTTCGTCGGAGGGCCAGGTGCTTCCCAGCACAATCAGATCCACGTTCTTGAACGACGGGTGAGTGGACAGATCACGGATGCGTTCCAGCTCGCGCGCCCTCCGCACCACCTGGTCGTAACGGGTGTCGCCCGAGACTTGTACGGGAACATTGGGAACGAGCTTGCGCAGGATTTGGGCCTGTTCTTCGGACACCGCGCAGATGGTGGTGAATGGTTGCAAGAGGATTCGGTCGACAATGCGCTGCCATGCACCGCGTTGATTGTGGCTCGGGTTCACCGACGCATCCACGAGGAGGGCGGGGATTCCCCGCCGCCGGAGCGCAACCACGTGATTGGGCCAAATGTCGTGGCGGATCACGATCCCCGCGCTTGGCCGGATGAGCGAGATGAAGCGCCGCGCGTTCCGCGGAGAGTCAAACGGCAGGTAGGAGATGAAGTCGATGTACTTCACCTCCCCCGCATGCTCATATCCCGACGGGGAGAAGAAGGTGACGATCACTTTCACTTCGGGCCAGCGTTCCTTGGCCAGGGCCGCAATGGGCTTGGCCTGCTCGAATTCCCCGAGGCTGGAGACATGGATCCACAGTCGCGGTTCGTCTCCGAGGGTGGAGGCGAAGGACTCAATGCGGGAGAAGAGGCCTTTCCTCCCGATGATCCCGCGCCTGACTTTCCGATGGAACAGGCCAAGTACGTGGAAGCCCACGTACAGCAGCGGCACCCCCAGCAGATTATACAGCGCCATCCAGCCGCTCATCCCAGCCGCCCGGTTTCGAAGTGCCGCGGGATGGGGAATGGGCGCCTGAAGGCTCTACGCTGGCCGATGTCGGACCGCGCCGCACTGCTCTTCGTGATCACCCGAGGACCCTCAGCGCTTTGGTGCGCCCTGGATGGCGGTCAGTTCCGGTAGGGTTTGAGTTTCGCGTAGTCCTTGCCGAGAATGACAGTCACATCCAGAGCTTTGGACTCGTTCAATTCCGCGAGCACTTCGGTGTTCTCCACCCCCAGTGCAGAAGCCACCTTCTGGGCGTTCTGCAGGTCCATGGACCGGCGGTCGATGACCAGGGTCTTGCGCACGTTGAAGTCCTGGTAGTTGCCGAAATTGACGACGTCGAACCCCTTGTTCCGCAGGTAGTCGGTGACCTCCTTGGCGAGGCCTGGCTTACCGCAGCCGTTCAGCACCTCGACCTTGAGGCTGTCCTCCGCTTGAAGCGAGGCGGAAGGCGGCTTTCCGTGGGAGAAGAAGCGGGACAGGAGGGAGGCGATGAGCACGATGTTCACCGCGGCGAGTACCCAAATGACCCCCGTGAGGAGGTTGCTACGGATCCCCTTCTTTCCCGCGGAAGGACGCGGCCTCACCCGCGTAAGCGCGCGCTTTCCCCTCACACTCCGGCGAACCGGCGCCATTTCTCCCTCCCACAGTTTCCCGGTAGATCACCTTGCCCTTGGTGGCTCTTCGCTTCTCTCTGGCTCACCTACAAGAAAAGCGTGCGAGGCGGGACCGCACGCCTTGTCTCTTCGCTCCGTTCCACGAAGCCCTGCCATCGATGGCTCGCTCGCCCCCCTGGAGACGGCAGTTTCTCATTCCCGTTCGTCGAAGACCGGCCCCCAGGAGTAGGGATACATCCCATACGGGTCTCTCACTGCATAGGGCAGGGCATTGTACTGGAAATGGAGGGTGGTGTTCTTGAATGGGCGGTACAGCACTTCCGCCCGTGACACGAAGGCCCGGCTACCCACGAAAGGCGAACCCATGTTCCCAAAAGGCTGGTGCAAGAGTCCGAGCTGGAGCTGGGCCACCAGCTTCGGGGAGAATTGGTACATCATCGTATTGAGGTACAAGCCCTGAGAATAGGTGTGACCGGCGTACGATCCCACGGCGAGGGTGTAGCTTTGCCGCATCTGGAATCGAGAAGGATCCAGACGGAGAAGGCCGATGAGGTTCCACGCGGATGCCGGCTGACTCAGCTGCTGCCTAACGGTGGCTTGCGGCTGGTTCTTGAGTTGGGCCATCCCCAGGCCCGGGAAAACCAAAGCCGCGACGAGAATCAAGCCAAGAACCCGCTTCATCGTTCCACCTCCATCCACGATCGCCGCAGTGAATTCGCTCAGCTAATAAAATGATTTCCCCGCTGAAAGTCAACCTCGAATTTCGGCGGCCGGCACGTCCAGCACCATGTTGTCGATCAGACGAGCGTTCCCAATCCACACGGCGAGGGCGATCATCACCTTGCCCTCCAGGCGGCTCACTTCTTCTAGTGTGTCCGGGTTGACGATGGCCACGTAATCGATGCGGCTGCTCGGCACCGAGGTCAGGATCTGCTCCATTTCCTGACGGAGAGCTTGCGGATTGCGCTCTCCAAGCTCGATGAGCTGCTTGGCCCGGCACAAGGAGCGGTAGAGAACCAGCGCGTCCTGGCGCTCCTGGGGATTCAGGTACGTGTTCCGGGAGCTCATGGCAAGACCATCCGGCTCCCGAACGATTGGCGCTACCACGATCTCCACATCAAAGTTCAGGTCGCGGACCATCTGCTGGATGACGCGAGCCTGTTGCGCATCCTTCTGACCGAAGACGGCCAGGTGCGGCTTGACGAGATTGAACAGTTTAGCTACTACCGTGGTGACCCCGCGGAAGTGCCCAGGACGCGAGGCCCCGCACAGGGGTTCGGTCAGCTTCTGCACCTCGACGTACGTGTAGTACGGCTGCGGGTACATCTCCTCCACCCTGGGATGGAAGACGATGTCCACGCCTTCCTGCTCCAGCAGCTGGAGATCGCGGGGCAAGTCGCGAGGGTAGCGGGCATAATCCTCATTGGGGCCGAACTGGGTGGGATTGACGAAAATGCTCACCACGACCACATCGGCGTGCTGGCGCGCGATCCGGACCAGGCTCAAGTGCCCCTCGTGCAGGTAGCCCATTGTGGGCACAAACCCGATGCGTTTCCCCGCGAGTCGGAGGCTCTCCGCTTCCGATTGCATCTCTCGAAGGCTTTCGATCACTCGCACTGGCATGAGGGTCGTTGCTCCCGCTCATCTTCCCTTTTCGTCGCGGACCTCCTGCTGCGCGCCTGTTGACTTCGGGTGCGGAGGCTCCGCAGTTACGGAGATCGGCCCGCTTCCGCACCCTCGACCCGGCTCAGTAGCTTTCTTCCTCCGACGGGAAATTGCCCTGCCTCACGTCCTCCACGTACCGCCGGCAACTGTCCCGGATGAGGGTGGCCAGTTCGGCGTACCGTCGGACGAACTTCGGGCGGAAACGCTCGAAGAGGCCAAGCGCATCGTGGGTCACCAGGATCTGGCCGTCGCAATGGGGGCCGGCTCCAATTCCAATGGTCGGTACGTTGAGCTTCTGCGTAATCTCCCGAGCCACGGCGGAAGGGATTTTCTCGAGTACGATGGCGAATGCTCCCGCCTCTTCCAGGGCGATGGCATCTTCCAGAAGCTCGTGGCTTTCCTCCCTCGATTTACCGCGGACGCCGTAGCCGCCGAACTTGTGGATCGACTGGGGGGTGAGGCCCAGGTGCCCCATTACCGGGATTCCGCTTTGTACCAGCCTGCGCACAGTCTCGCACAGGATCTTGCCGCCCTCCAGTTTCACCGCCTCCGCGCCGCCCTCTTTCAGCAGGCGCCCTGCGTTGCGCAAAGCCTCTTCGGGACTGATTTGGTAGCTCAGGAAGGGCATATCCGCCACCAAGAGCGCTCGTTTGATGCCGCGGCGGACCGCCTTGGTGTGATAGAGAACCTCGTCGAGCGTCACGGGGAGGGTGTTGTCGTGTCCTTGGATAACCATTCCCAACGAGTCGCCCACCAGTAGGAGGTCGACGCCCGCCTCATCCAGAAGCTGGGCGAAGAGGGCATCGTAGGCAGTCAGGGCGGCGATCTTCTGTCCCTGACGCTTCATGTCCACCAGTTTCGGTACCGTGACCTTCGTCTCGGGCATCTCTGCACCTGGCTGCGCGGCTATCGTTCGCTGGCAAAGCCAGCGTCGAAGGGTCCGACCGCACGCGGCAGGCCGCCTCTCGGGACTCCCCGTTCAGGACTGGAGGCGGGTCGCGATGATCCCTCCGCCTACCACGACTTCGCCGTCGTAGAACACCACCGACTGTCCCGGGGTGATGGCCGCCTGCGGTTCCTCGAACTCCACCACGACCGAGTCGCCGTCTTCTCGGGGACGGATCTTCGCCCAGGCCCCGCGGTCCCGATAGCGAGTCTTGACCCAAACGCGCATGGGCTCCTCGAGCGCCGGGATCGCGATCCAGTTCGTGCTTTCCGCGATGAGTCCAGAGGCGAGAAGAGCCTCCCGTTCCCCGACGACGATGCGGTTTTCTTCGGGCCGGATGTCTACCACGTAGGCGGGTTTCCCCATGGCGATCCCAAGCCCTCGGCGCTGACCCACCGTGAAATTGACGTAGCCGGAGTGTCGCCCCAGCACTCGGCCGGCAATGTCGACGATTTCCCCAGGTCTGGCGACTTGCGGGCCGAAGCGCTCTCGCAGGTAGCGCCGATAGTCGTTGTCCGGAATGAAGCAAATCTCCTGGCTTTCGGATTTGGTCGCCGTCGGCAAACCCAACCGGGCAGCCACTTGCCGCACCCGCGCCTTATTGAGTTCCCCGAGGGGGAGGATGGTGTACCGGAGCTGTTCCTGCCGCAGGGCCCAGAGCGCGTACGACTGGTCTTTCGAAGCGTCACGTGCTCGGAGGAGAAGATAGCGTTGCCGATCGGCGTCGTAGATCACACGAGCATAATGTCCGGTGGCAAAGTAGCTTGCTCCGAGGGCCAAGGCCTTCCTCAAAAGCGCCCGCCACTTGATTTGTGCGTTGCACAGGATGCACGGATTGGGGGTCCGGCCCCGAAGGTACTCCTGTTCGAAGTTGCGCACCACGTGGGACTCGAACTCGGCACGGACGTCCACCACGTAGTGAGGGAATCCGAGTTGGTCGGCCACAGCCCTGGCATCCTCAATATCCTCGAGGGAACAGCACGTGGACTCACCGCGCACATTGCCCCCCACACGCTCGTAATCCCACAGCTTCATCGTGAGGCCTACGACGCGGTAGCCGCGTTCCAGGAGCAGTGCCGCCGTGACGGAGCTGTCCACTCCGCCACTCATGGCGACCGCCACAAGCGGCTTTTCACGGTCCGTTTGGAACATCACCTACCTGTGCCTCGCCGGAGTCGTTGCCCGCGACCTCCTCCAGCGTTTTACCGACGCGCTGGAGGTAGTCCGCGATGGCTGCGCGAAGAGCGTCCGCAGCGAGATTGGAGCAGTGCATTTTCTGCGGCGGCAAACCACCGAGAGCCTCGGCCACGGCCTTGTTGGAGACTTTCAGGGCCTCGCGGATCGATTGCCCCTTGACCATCTCGGTGACCATGCTGCTGGTGGCAATGGCGGCGCCGCAGCCGAACGTCTTGAATCTCGCGTCCACGATTCGATCGCCTTCGATCTTGAGGTAGAGGTGCATCACATCGCCGCAGACCGGGTTACCGACCCTGCCAACGCCGTCCGCGTCTTCGATCGCGCCGACGTTGCGCGGGTTCAGAAAATGATCGCGCACCTTCTCACTGTACTCGAAATGGATTGCACCGCTCACCTCGACTCTGCCTCCGCCTTTCCCAGAAGGCCGAAGCCCCTCATCGCCTCGGTCGGCGCTCCGGTAGGGAAGGCTTGCCGCCTCGCCCCGACCGAGGCCGCTGATCGTTACACCTCCAATGCGGACATCTGGCGCAATCGGGCCACGATCTCGGGAAGGATCTCTACAGTGTAGTCGATATCTTCTTCCGTGTTGGAACGGCCCAGGGAGAAACGCACCGCCGACTGCGCCAGTTCCGGAGGAATGCCCATGGCCGCCAGCACGTGGGAGGGCGACAGGGAGCCGGACGTGCACGCCGATCCGCTCGAAGCCGCCACCCCTTTGAGGTCGAGGCTCAGCAGGATCGACTCGCCTTCCACCCCCTCAAAGGAGACGTTCAGAGTCCCGGGCAAGCGCTCCGTGGGGTGACCGTTGAGGTGGACGCGCTCAATCCGCCTCCGGATTCCCTCCCACAGGCGATCTCGCAGACGGGTCAAACGCTGGCACTCCTCTTCCCGCTCGGCGAGAGCGAGCTCCACGGCTTTGGCGAAGCCCACGATGCCCGGCACATTCTCCGTGCCGGCCCGCCGATTCCGCTCATGTTCTCCTCCGTGCAGGAGCGGAAGGAAGCGGACCCCGCGGCGCACAAAAAGCGCCCCCACCCCCTTTGGGCCGTAGATCTTATGCGCGGAGAAGCTGGCCAGGTCGATGTTCATTTCCCGAACTTGGATCGGCAACTTGCAGAAGCTCTGGACCGCATCGGTGTGGAAGAGGATCCCGCGCTCGCGGCAAATGGCACCGATCCGAGCGATGGGGTTGACGGTCCCCACTTCATTGTTGGCGTGCATGACGGAGACGAGAATCGTGTCCTCCTCGATCGCTTCTTCCACGCTCTCCGGGCTGACCATGCCCGTCCTGTCCACCGGCAAGTACGTCACCCGGAACCCCTGCTTCTCGAGGAACTTGCAGGTCTCCAGGACTGCCTTGTGCTCCACCTTTGAGGTGATGATATGCCGGCCCTTCTCCCGTTGAGCCAAAGCCACGCCCTTGATGGCGGTATTGTCGGCTTCCGTGCCGCTACCGGTGAAAAGGACTTCCGAAGGTTCAGCGCCGATGGCCCTGGCGATCGTTTCCCGGGCTTCCTCGAGCGCGCGACGGGCTTCCCGCCCGAAGCTGTGCACACTGGAGGCATTCCCGAATCGCTCGGAAAAGTAGGGAAGCATGGCGGCCAATACTTCCTCCCGAACGGGAGTGGTGGCATTGTGATCCAGATATACACGCCGCATTCGAAAAAACCTCCGCTTCGAGTCGCAATCTGCTCGACCTTATGGGACTGGAAATATCCGGCTTCCTTTGAATTTAGACAGGTGGTCAGAACAAAACAAGGCCTTCCCCCGCTTCGATGTTCTCGACCGCGCACCGGGACTCGGCACAGCCCCGAGGGGGACTCCCGTCGTGATGCGGAACGGTGCCGGGTGCCTTGTCTCGTGGTGGGGCCCGCTACACTCCGCCCATGCCCCCCGTCGGGAATCCCCAGTCCGCGACGAGTCTCCGGAATGAGCCGGCGAAGTCGTGATCTCCGTCCTCCGGGATGTACTCGCCCTCCGCGGTGAGACGGTACGGGCGGGGCTCAAACTCGCCTGTGGCCAACCGGCTCAAGGCCTGTCCGAGATATTGGACTTCATCGAGCGAATTGTAGAATCCCAGACTGACGCGCACGGCTCCCGGTGTGGGGATCGTCGTTCCCTCGCGTGAACGCTCCATGAGCTTTTCTTCCAAGCTCCGGTTCACACCCAGCAGGGCTTTGACGTAGGGCTGGGCGCAGAAGCATCCGTTGCGGACTCCAATCCCGAATTCGTAGGCCAGTACCGCCGCCAGCTTTGCGTGGTGCCAGCCTCTCAGGTTGAAACTGAATACCCCCAGCCGATCTGGGCCAGCGTCAAATTCGGCAGGACCGTAAAGATCAACTTCCGGGATGCTGCGGAGGATTTCCCAGGTGGCGCGTGCCAGTTCGTGCTCGTAGGCTTCCACGGCGGACATCCCTGTCGTCTGGAACCAGTGAATAGCGGCTGCCAGAGCGATGGCGCCAACCACGTTGGGAGAGCCCGCTTCTTCGCTCCACGGAGGGTCGGCATAAATCACCGAATCAGTCGAAACCCTGAGGACGGTTCCACCCCCGATCTCGAAGGGCTCGATCTCCCGGAGTAGGTCACGGCGGGCTACGAGAGCTCCGGAGCCAAAGGGCGCGTACATCTTGTGGGCCGAGAAGGCCAGAAAGTCGATGTGACTGTCCTCCCGCCCGTCACCCTGCACGCGAATCGGCTTGTGAGGCGCCAGCTGGGCGGCATCGACGAAGATGTGGGCGCCGTGCCGGTGCGCTATGCGCGCGAGCTCGTGAATCGGTGTGACCAAGCCCGTGACGTTCGATGCACCGGTCACCGCCACCAGTCGGACCTGTCCCGAATGCTCGGAAAGCAGGTCCTCGAGGCGGTCGAATTCGGGGAAGCCGGAGGAATCCAGAGGAAGACGCAGCAGCCGAAAATGTCGACGCCAAGGGAGATCATTGGAGTGGTGTTCCATGAGGGTGGTGACGGCAAGTGCTTTGCGCTGATCCTGGCCCAAGCGCCAGGCCAGCTTGTTCACGGCCTCGGTGGTGTTTCGCACAAAGCTGGCTACGTATTCCTTGGGATCAGCGCCCACAAACTCGAGCACCCGGGCTCTGGCCTCCTCGTAGGCCCAGGTGGAGAGTTTGGACTTGAACCCCGTTCCCCGATGGATACTGGCATACCAGGGGAGGAAACGGACGACGGTTTCCAGGACGGGCTTGAGCACAGGAGTGGAGGAGGCATTGTCGAGATTGACGTAAAGTCGGTATCCACCCGCAAGGAGCGGCACTTGCATGTCCACCCCAATCACCTGATCGCGCCATGGGCTCTGGGATCTCATCGCTGCAGCTTCCCTCCGTTTGCTGGTTCGACTTCGTCCGAGTAGGGTACGAAAAGAAAAGGCCTGCGCCCCGAAAGGCGCAAGCCTTTCACCTCACCCCGCGACATCGCGCAACCCAGATTGTCCTTCTTACAGATGCAGGCGACGACCTCTCCGCTTCGAGAGTTCGGCTACGTCCAACTCCCGGATGATCCTCACTGCACGGAGCTCTGCGAATCCCACCACGCAAGATCGGGGTCGCCGGTGTGAACCTCCGCTCGAGCGAGGTTAAGCGCAGGAATCCGCTTTCCCGTTCTACGCATCATCTGCCTCTCCCGCGCGGGTGACTCGAGAACGAACGAGCCACCTCCCTCCTTTCTCGCCCGGATCCGTGGGCCCCGGACCCTTTTTCGCCGCGGCAGGCCACGCTTCGAATCCTGGACTTGCGAGTTGGAGCTCAAAGGCCGGCAGTCAGTCCGAAGCGATTCACAGAGCCGATCTGCCCCAAGGAGGAGAAGGAATAGTCGAAGTGGTACTTGCGCCAGCGGAAGCCCACGCCGAGGGAGATTCCCGCGAGCTGGTCGGCCTCTGTTCCCACTTTCATCTGCCGCGACAGGGTACTATACCCCCACCGGAGGAAGACCTGCGGTGTCACGGTGAACTCGCCGCCGATGGCCAGGTGGAACTCGTCATCCACATACTTGAACGCTTCCACGGAGTACAGGAGCGGGAGGTGAGCCAGCCGTTTCGACCAGCCGAGGCGATAACAGAGCGGCAGTCGGTCCTTGATGTGGACGAACGGTGACAACACCTTGCCCACATTCTGCACTGCCGCTCCGACATCGAGATCCTGAATCGGCGTGTGAAAGACCACCCCCGCGTCCAGAACCACCGCCTGGCTGCTGTAGGTATCGATGTAGCTGTGCACGTACTTGAGGTTCACTCCGGTCAGGAGTCCCGCCAGCACTCGCCGAGCGACGGTCTCGGAAACGACGATGGTTCCCGCGCCGAACGTGCGACCCGTAGGGAGCCCGGAGAGATCCGTTTCGTTGAATCGGCCGTAGCTCATGGCCGCGACGGTGAATTGCCCGCGCGCCAAACTCCCCAGGTCGTGGCTGTAGGCAAGGCAGCCCGAGGCGAAGTCAAGGACGTGGTTCATGAAGCTGGCTTGAAGCGTGTTGTCAGGAGCCTCTGCGGCGGCTGCGGGATTGCAGCTGGCCCCAGCCAGATCCCCCGGGACCGCTACGAAAGCTCCAGCCATCGCGGCAGGCCGGGGAGTCCACGTACTGCGGAGGAACTGGAATCCGACGGTGCCGCGGGAGCTCGCGGCCTGTACGGAAGTTGCCACGCAAACGGCAAGGAGAACTGATCCGCCCCGCGCGCGGAGCGAGCGCATCGCTCATCACCCCTGTGTGCGGAAACAACAAACGGACTCGGCTCCGCCGAAGTCCGCACCATCGAGCCAGCTGTCGGACTCGAACCGACGACCTGCTCATTACGAGTGAGCCGCTCTACCAACTGAGCTAAGCTGGCGTCCCGCCGGATTGCGAGCGAAATTTACTCACCGGGTCGGTCCCTCGCAAGTAGAAAATGCAGCGCAACCCTGCCTGACACCCCGGGTACGATTGGCTCTGACGTCATCGGATGGCCGCCGGAACCGGGCGCCTGGCTTCCGATCCACCCCCGAGTCCGGACCGTTCCTTTCGCCTGCTCGCGGCCACGGGCTGCGCCCCCCGCTTACGACCTTCGCGGCTGCGTTTGCCGCTCCGGAGGTCGAATACCTTGCTTTGTTGCTGATTTCGGCTAAATTACTCGAAGCTTTGCTCCGCAGGCTGGGATGGGACGAGAGCTCATGAACTCAACTTGGATTGGTTCGAATGCGGAGATGATTCCCGATGGCAAGTGCAGGGCAATCCTGGTTGAAGTTCCTCGGCACCGCGGGGGCCCGGTTTGTGATGTTGAAGCAGCTCCGGGCTTCGGGGGGCCTTTGGGCGAGAATCGGGCGGACGCACCTCCTAATTGACCCCGGGCCGGGCACGCTGGTGAGAGCGTTGAGCAGCCGGCCTGCGCTGGACGCGAGTCAGCTTGCCGCAATCCTCCTTACGCACCGACACCTCGACCACGCGAACGATGTCAATGTGATGATCGAGGCCATGACCGAAGGCGGCTTCAAGCGGCGCGGCCAGCTCTTCGCCCCACGTGAGGCTTTGGAAGATGACCCCGTGGTCCTTCGGTACTCCCGTCAGTTCGTGCAGCAGATTCAGGTCCTCGAAGAGGGCGGGGACTACTCCGTAGGCGACCTCAAGGTGCGCACGCCTCTACGCCACGTACACGGCGCGGAGACCTACGGGCTTGTCCTTGAGGCTCCCGGCACGCCGAAAGTGGCCCTGATCGTCGACACGCGTTTTTTCGACGCCTTGCTGGAGGCCTATGCCGGAGCTGATGTGCTTGTAATCCATACCGTGCGCTACGATCGGGGCGACACCACCCCCGAGGAGATCTTGCACCTCAACGTTGTGGATGCCGAGCGGCTGATCCGGCACATCCGACCGAAGCTGGCGGTGCTCACCCACTTCGGCATGACGATGGTCCGCGCCAAACCTTGGGTGGTAGCGGAGGAGCTAAGCCAACGCACTGGCCTGCGGGTGGTGGCGGCTTCCGACGGGATGCGCCTCGACCTGGACTCCCTCAGCGCCACCTGAGATGAGCGCAGGTTGCTCCCAGCGTTTGTCGGCCCAGCAGACAACTCCCTACAGTCACGCCGAGATCGGGAAGAATGCGGCACACGGCCCGGGAAAAGGCGATCCTACTCACCGCGATTAGCAGCCTCCTCTGGGGATCTTCTTTTGTCGCAGTCAAGGTGGGGCTGCGGTACATGGACCCCGTCGGCTTCGCCTTCTGGCGGACGCTTGGCGCAGGGATTCTCCTGACGCTGCTGGTGTCCCGCGACGACTTGAGCTGGTACGTGGGGAATCAGAGGATCTGGCTCCTGGGCGTGCTCAATGGGGCGGCTTTCGCGGCCCAAAACATCGGGATGTTGCAAACGACAGCGAGCAAAGCCGCTTTCTATGTGAACCTCGGGTTCGCCGGGGTAGCCCTACTCTCCTGGCTCTTTCTCGGGGAGAACTTCGGAAGGGGGAAGATCCTGTCCCTCTTCCTCGCGGCGGTTGGGGTGGCAGGCCTCGCGACGGGATTCCGCAGGAGTGCCCTTTCGGGCGGTTCCCTGTTTGGCGACGCGCTGGTGATCGCCGCTGGCCTTCTCTGGGCAGGATATTTTGTCATGACCAAACGGCTCCTGCACCAGCCGGGCGTGAAAATCGTCCCCCTGACGGGTAGTGTTCTTTTGGCGACCGGCTTGCTCCTCTTGCCGGTCACGGCGGTCTTCGGCCGGTGGAGCGTCCGGGAGCCCTTGCTCGCCTCGACTGTGCTTGCCTACACGATGGTCTTTTGTTCGGCTATCCCGCTGGTTCTCTGGGCTCGAGGGTTGAAGGATCTCACCCCAACGGCTTCGGCGGTGATCCTACTGGCGGAGCCTGTGTTCGGGGCCCTGTTCGGATTTGCCCTCCTCGGAGAGAGGTTCAGCGCGGGAGAGGGTCTGGGCGCGATCCTCATCTTGTTGGCCATCGCCCTGTATTCAAGATCGGAAGCGAGGACAAATGATCGGTGACCTGCTCTTTGTCTGTGTCCGTTGCGGTTCGTTTCACGCTCTCAGGGAGACTCGGGAGGGAGCTGTTTGTGGCGAATGTGGCGCACGCTTCAGCCGCGAGGGGCATCAGATTCGTGTGGTCGAAGAGGTCCGACCGGCCTGGGAGTGGTTCCACCAAGTGGAGGATCGGCTGGCTTCCGCGCCCGCAGGGGGAAGGCTTCCCTGGCTCGAAGAAGATGAACGCTTGCTCGCAGCCAGCGAGGAGGGAAGACTTTGGCGGACGAGCCAGACCCGGCCATTCGCTGGCTTCCTGAACGAACGCACCCTCGTCGAGGAGCTTGTGCCGGACGGCAGCTGTCGCATCTACCTGACCGATCGCCGCTTCGCGGTCCAAAAGGGGGATGATCTCGAAGCCTTTCCGCTGGCTGAACTTCGCTGCGTCACCACGGACGCACGTCACTTCGTGTTCCGAAGGGCGGGTGAGACTGCCTGCTACCTTGAGTTCCCCTCCCAGTCCCCTCTCTTCTGGGAATTGATCTGCCGGAAGGCCATCGTCGACTATTGGGCCCGCCGGGGGCGCGAGGTGGTGGAGACCCAGCCCTGGGTGCGCTTCCGCGACCGGGAAAGGCCGGTGAAACGGTCTAACCTCTTGGCTGCGGGGGGAGCGACTTTGGCCCTTCCGCAGGACTCCAGGGCATACGAGGCCCTCTACTCGCTGATTCGCGCTGCGGTCCGTCCGCTGCTCCGATGGGGGTTCGGCCTGGAGGTAAGGGGTGTGGAGAACCTGCCAAAAGATGGGGCTTTCTTGCTGGTCCTGAACCACGAAGGTTATCTGGATTCCTTCTTCGCTTTGGCTGCCTTGCCGGTCAAGATCGGCTTCCTGGCGAAGAACACGGAGTTCGAGGGAGCCTTCCGGGGTTTCGTGATGCGCTTGTTCCGATCCATCCCTGTGCACCGGCACCGCCCGGACCCGGTGGCGGTGGCCCACGCGGTTCGCCGGCTCCGGAACGGCGCCCCCGTGGCAATCTTCCCGGAAGGCGAGCGTACCTGGGATGGGCGGAGGCTTCCTCCCAAACGTACCGTGGTGAAGCTCTTGATGAGGGCGGGAGTGCCCATCGTCCCGTGCAGGATCGATGGTTCCTTCGCCGTGCTACCCCGCTGGGACCGAAGGCTTCAGCGCCGGAAGGTGACCCTGTGGGTTGGCCGGCCTTTCTTGATTCCGGAAAGTATAGGGAGCGTCGACGAGGCGCTGGAATTCGTGGGGAAGCGCATCGACGAGCTCGGGCGAAACGCGTGGCGTGAGGGATAATCATGATCGTCGCAGAGATCCCCGGTTTCCGGACGCTCGCCCTTTCCTACCTGGTCCTGGACGTGAACGGCACCTTGACGCTCGACGGAGAGTTGCTCGAGGGGGTGTCTGAGCGGATCGACACGCTCCGGGAAAAACTCAAGATCATCCTGCTCACGGCGGATACCTTGGGCCGTGCTCACGAAGTAGCCGAACGGCTGGGCGTGTCGTGCGAGAAGATCCCGCATCTGCAAGAGA